>NZ_JAMJPJ010000040.1 GCF_023555005.1 Halomonas llamarensis
CAGTGTTCATCCGTGAGCATTTGTCGGGGCATCGCAAGCTCGCAGTTTGTTGGCGTGAGAACCTCTATTCTGCGAGCTTGCCCCTATCCTGCCAAATCATCTTCGATCAAACGTCAACACGCCCTAATGAACACGGCGAAGTTCGCCAAGAAGATCGCCAGTGGGAAGATAGCTACCGCCGTCGCTGGCAGCACGACAAAATCGTGCGCTCGACCCACGGCGTGAACTGCACCGGCTCGTGCAGCTGGAAAATCTACGTCAAAAATGGCCTGGTGACCTGGGAAACCCAGCAGACCGACTACCCGCGCACCCGTCCTGATCTCCCCAATCACGAGCCGCGCGGCTGTCCGCGAGGTGCCAGCTATTCGTGGTACATGTACAGCGCCAACCGCTTGAAGTACCCCCTGGTTCGTAAGCCACTTTTGAAACTGTGGCGTGAAGCGCTTGAGCTTAAAAAAGACCCGGTGGACGCCTGGGAATACATTGTCACTGATCCGGTAAAAACCAAGGAGTACAAGCGCGCACGAGGCATGGGAGGCTTTGTGCGGGGGAACTGGGACGAACTCAATGAGCTGATTGCGGCGTCTAACGTATACACCGCCAAGCAATTCGGGCCGGATCGCATCATGGGGTTCTCACCGATCCCGGCGATGTCGATGGTCAGCTACGCTGCCGGAAGTCGTTACCTGTCGCTGATTGGCGGTGTTTGCCTGAGTTTCTACGACTGGTACTGCGATTTACCGCCCGCTAGCCCCCAGACTTGGGGCGAGCAGACCGACGTGCCTGAATCCGCCGACTGGTATAACTCGGGCTATATCATCGCCTGGGGGTCCAACGTGCCGCAAACGCGCACGCCGGATGCTCACTTCTTCACCGAAGTTCGTTACAAAGGCACCAAAACGGTCTCGATCACGCCGGATTACGCCGAAGTCTCCAAACTGACCGATGAATGGATGAGCGCCAAGCAGGGTACCGATGCGGCGCTGGCCATGGCGATGGGGCATGTGATTCTCAAAGAATTCCACTTGGAGAACCCCAGCGCCTACTTTACCGATTATGTGCGTCAGTATACGGATATGCCGTGTCTGGTTGAGCTGGAGACGCGCGAAGACGGCACCTTGGTGCCAGGCCGTCAGCTGCGTGCGGCAGATTTTGCCGACAACCTAGGCCAAGACAACAACCCCGAATGGAAAACGCTCGCGTGGGATGAAAACCGCGATCAGCTGGTGGTGCCGCGGGGCTCTATTGGTTTCCGCTGGAATGAGGAAGAGGTCAACCAGGGTAAGTGGAACCTGGAGCCGCTGGATGCCGACGGCGCAGCAATCAAGCCGCTACTGACCTTGGCCAAGGCCCATGATGAGGTTGCTCGGGTGGCTTTCCCCTACTTTGGTGGCATCGCTCACGAGCATTTCGAGCACGTGGAAGGTGCAAGCGGCGACCGCCTTCACCACTGCCTGCCCGCTAAGAAAATGCAGAAGGCAGACGGTAGTCAGATTCTGGCGGTCACCGTCTTTGACCTGATGTGTGCCAACTACGGCATTGATCGTGGCTTGGGTAAAAAAGACGAAGACGACGGCGCAACGTCTTACGATCAGGTCAAGCCTTATACCCCGGCCTGGCAGGAAAAAATTACCGGCGTACCTGCCCAGCAGGCCGAGCGCATCGCCCGGGAATTTGCCGACAACGCCAATAAGACCCAAGGCCGCAGCATGATCATTGTCGGTGCCGGGATGAACCACTGGTACCACATGGACATGAATTACCGCGGCCTGACCAACATGCTGATCATGTGCGGGTGTATTGGTCAAAGCGGTGGCGGCTGGGCCCACTACGTTGGCCAAGAAAAGCTGCGCCCGCAAACCGGCTGGCTGCCGCTTGCCTTTGGTCTTGACTGGACGCGGCCGCCGCGCCACATGAACGGAACCTCATTTTTCTATAGTCACTCGTCGCAGTGGCGCTACGAAAAGCTGGAGATTAAAGAGATTCTCTCCCCGTTGGCGGATACCTCACGCCACACCGGTAGCCTAATTGATTACAACGTGCGTGCCGAACGTATGGGCTGGCTACCCTCCGCGCCGCAACTGGGCACCAACCCGTTGCGTATCGCGGACGCGGCCAAAGCCGCGGGAATGGCCACCAAAGAGTATGCTGTCGAGCAGCTGAAAAAAGGCGAGCTCGCCTTTGCCGCGGAAGACCCGGATAACCCGCAAAACTTCCCGCGTAATATGTTCATCTGGCGCTCCAACTTGCTCGGCAGCTCCGGCAAGGGCCACGAGTATATGCTTAAGTACCTGCTCGGCACTCGTCACGGTATTCAGGGCAGGGACCTGGGGGATTTCGGCGGTCAAAAGCCGGAAGAGGTGACATGGCACGACGAGGCGCCGGAAGGCAAGCTTGACCTGCTAGTGACGCTGGATTTCCGCATGTCGACCACCTGTCTCTACTCAGATATCGTGCTGCCGACGGCGACCTGGTACGAAAAGAACGATCTCAATACCTCGGATATGCACCCGTTCATTCATCCGCTGACCGCGGCCACCGATCCGGCGTGGGAGTCGCGCAGCGACTGGGATATCTACAAAGGCATCGCCAAGGCGTTCTCCAAGGCCTGCGTTGGCCATCTGGGAGAAGAGACTGACCTGGTGACGCTGCCGCTGCAGCATGACTCCCCTGGGGAGTTGGCCCAGGTGGATGTCAAAGACTGGAAAAAAGGCGAGTGCGAGCCGATTCCCGGTAAAACCATGCCAGCGCTGGTGGAAGTGCAGCGTAACTATCCCGAGACCTACGAGCGCTTTACCTCGCTTGGTCCGGTGCTTGAAAAACTTGGCAACGGCGGTAAAGGCATTAGCTGGAATACCGATACCGAAGTCGAACTTCTCGGCAAGCTTAATAAGCAGAAGCTTGAAGGTTCCTCAAAAGGTCGCCCGTGCATTGAGTCGGCTATCGACGCGGCCGAAACCGTGTTGACGCTTGCGCCAGAAACCAACGGCCAAGTCGCCGTCAAGGCCTGGGAAGCGCTGTCCAAGATCACCGGTCGAGAGCATGCCCATCTTGCGCACCCGAAAGAAGACGAAAAGATTCGTTTCCGCGATATCGTCGCGCAACCGCGCAAAATTATCTCAAGCCCCACCTGGTCGGGTCTCGAAGACGAGCACGTCTCCTACAACGCCGGGTACACCAACGTCCACGAGCTGATTCCGTGGCGCACGGTGAGTGGGCGTCAGCAGCTTTATCAAGACCACGCCTGGATGCGTGATTTCGGTGAGAGCCTTTTGGTCTATCGCCCGCCGATTAACACCAAAGCGGCGGAGAATTTCCAGCTCCCGGCGGATAACGGCTACAAGAGCAAGGCGCTTAACTTCCTGACGCCGCACCAGAAGTGGGGCATTCACTCAACCTACTCCGACAACCAGCTAATGCTGACGCTCAATCGCGGTGGCCCGGTGGTGTGGCTGTCTGAAGACGACGCTGCAGACATTGGCATCGAGGACAACGATTGGATCGAGGTTTATAACGCCAACGGTTCGATCGCCGCCCGCGCGGTGGTGAGTCAGCGCATTAAGAACGGCATGGTGATGATGTACCACGCCCAGGAGCGTCAGGTGAACGTGCCTGGTTCCGAGGTTACCGGCACACGCGGCGGCATTCACAATTCGGTCACCCGCGTTTGCCCCAAACCGACGCACATGATCGGCGGCTATGCGCAGCTCTCTTACAGCTTTAACTACTACGGCACCGTGGGCTCTAACCGCGATGAGTTTGTGCTGGTGCGCAAGATGAAGCACATCGACTGGCTCGATGGCGAAGGTAACGATTACGTCCAGGAGGCCGTGAAATGAAGATTCGCTCGCAAGTAGGCATGGTCCTCAATCTTGATAAGTGCATCGGCTGTCACACGTGCTCGGTGACGTGCAAAAACGTCTGGACCAGCCGCGAAGGCGTCGAGTACGCCTGGTTCAACAACGTCGAGACCAAACCCGGTATCGGTTACCCCAAAGAGTGGGAGAACCAGGCCAAATGGAAAGGCGGCTGGATGCGCAAGCCCGATGGCAAAATCGAGCCACGCATCGGCGGTAAATGGCGGGTACTGGCGAATATTTTCGCCAACCCGGATCTGCCCGAAGTGGATGATTACTACGAGCCGTTCACCTTTGATTATCAGCATCTGCACACGGCCAAGCAGAGTGAGCACCAGCCCGTGGCGCGTCCGCGTTCGCTGATCACCGGTGAGCGGATGAAAAAGATCGAATGGGGACCCAACTGGGAAGAAATTCTGGGTACCGAATTCGCCAAGCGTTGCAAGGATATGAACTTTGAGAAGGTGCAGGCCGATATTTACGGTCAGTTTGAAAACACCTTCATGATGTACCTGCCGCGTTTGTGCGAGCACTGTTTGAACCCGACCTGTGTGGCGAGCTGCCCGAGCGGAGCGATTTACAAGCGGGAAGCAGATGGCATCGTATTGATCGACCAGGACAAGTGCCGTGGCTGGCGGATGTGTATCTCCGGCTGCCCGTACAAGAAGATCTACTACAACTGGAAAAGCGGTAAATCCGAGAAGTGTATTTTCTGCTACCCGCGCATTGAATCGGGCCAGCCGACGATCTGTTCGGAAACCTGTGTGGGACGTATCCGCTATTTGGGGGTGTTGCTCTACGACGCCGACCGCATCGAAGAGGTGGCAAGTTCGCCCAGCGAGCAGGATCTTTACCACCGCCAGCGCGAAATCTTCCTCGACCCGAACGACCCGGAAGTGATCGCCCAAGCGAAAAAAGACGGGATCACCGATAACGTGATCAAGGCCGCGCAAGAGTCGCCGGTCTATAAGCTGGCAATGGATTGGGGCTTAGCGCTGCCGCTGCACCCGGAATATCGCACGCTGCCGATGGTGTGGTACGTGCCGCCGCTCTCACCGATTCAGTCTGCCGCAGAAGACGGCAAGGTCGAGTTTGACGGCGTCATGCCCAAGATCGAGTCGCTGCGCATTCCGGTGAAGTATCTGGCCAACATGCTCACCGCCGGTGAAGAAGCGCCCGTGGTGCTGGCGCTCAAGCGGTTGATGGCGATGCGCCTTTACATGCGCGGCAAGCACGTCGAAGGCAACGCCAATACCGAGGTGCTAGACGAGGTGGATTTGACTCAAGCCCAGGTTGAAGAAATGTACCGCTACCTAGCGATTGCTAATTACGAAGATCGCTTCGTGATTCCGACGAGCCACCGCGAAATGGCCACCGACGCGTTCCCCGAGCGCGGCGGTTGCGGCTTCAGTTTCGGCGATGGCTGCCACGGCGAGAGCTCATCCAGCCTGTTCAATGGCCGCTCGACCACGTCCACTTTAGTACAGCCCGTCGAGAGCTTTGATCCGCAGGCGCAAAGTGAGGAGGTCCGTCATGGGTAATGCTGCCGTAAACTGGCTGCCGGAGCAGCATGACGAAATGCTCAGCCTACGTGTACTGGCGCGGTTGCTGGATTATCCAACCGCCGAGCTACAGCAAGCCGCTGGTGAGTTGATTGAGCTTATCGAGGCGGAAAAACGTTGGAAACCCGCGCTGCGCACTAAAATGATGGCATGGTGCCAGCAGATTGCCGACAGCGAGCTTTTAGCGTTGCAGGCAGAATACGTCGCGCTATTCGACAAGGGGCGTTCGGTCTCGCTGTTGCTGTTTGAACACGTTCACGGCGAGTCACGCGACCGCGGTCAAGCCATGGTTGATTTGATGAACGAGTATCAAGACGCCGGGTTCGAGCTAGACGCGCGCGAGCTGCCTGACTACCTGCCACTGTTTCTAGAGTACCTTTCCACACGGCCGGAAGGAGAAATCGCGCGCTGGTTGGGCGAAATTCGTCATATCTTGGCGCTTCTTACGGCGCGTTTGGAGGAGCGCGAGACGGATTACGCCTTAGCGCCTTATGCCCTGCTAGCACTGACCGGGGCTGAAGACGACGTCGGTACGCACCGCGACGAGGTGAAAACCGAAGCGCCTGACGACACGCCGGAAGCGCTGGATGCCGTGTGGGAAGAAGAGGCGGTGCGTTTCTCCGCTGAATCTGACCAGAACTGCGCGCTGCAGTCCGCCGAAGGGCGTCGGCTAGCCGAGCGTAAGCATAGTGTGCCGAGTGACCCCATCAATATCATGCCGAGCAGCGACCCCGCCGGTCGTGGCTTAAGCGATCGCTAAAGGAGAACCGTCATGTTTAGCGAATACCTGCAACATTTGATCTATGGTTACTACCCGTACCTGGCGGGCACGGTGTTTTTGCTCGGCAGCCTGCTGCGTTATGACCACGGCCAGTACACCTGGAAAACCGGCTCTAGCCAGATGCTGTCGTCAAAAAACATGCGCCTGGCGAGCAATTTGTTTCACGTTGGTATCATTGTGATCTTCTTTGGTCACCTGGTCGGTATGCTGACCCCTCACTGGGTGTATGCACCGTTTCTGCATGCGGGCACCAAGCAGCTTATCGCCATCATCGTTGGCGCCGCCGCCGGTGTTGCCTGTTTGATAGGCGGCGCTATGCTGCTCCATCGGCGAATCTTCAACCCGCGCGTGCGGGCATCCTCTAGCCGCATGGACACGCTGATCTTGGCGCTTATCGTGTTTCAGGCAGGTCTGGGACTGTTCACCGTGATCTTCTCGCTCGGCCACCTCGATGGCGAAATGATGCTGACGCTCTCTAGCTGGGCGCAGTCGATCATCTTTTTCAGCGGCGGTGCAGCGGATTACATGGCCGATGTTTCCTGGATTTTCAAACTGCATATTTTCTTGGGGATGACGATCATCCTGCTATTCCCTTTTACCCGTCTGGTACACGTCTGGAGCGTGCCGTTTGGCTACGTGACTCGTCGTTATCAACTGGTACGCCGTAGAGGCTAAGGAGTTTTCGTCATGCAGATGATTGATATTGAACAGCTACCGGGGGCGGCCACGCCGCCACCGGTGAGCGTCGGTGGTAGGTATATTTTAGACAGCGACATTGCACACGAAATGCAGTACCACCCCGCGGACAGCGCGGGGACCGCGCAGCTCAAAGCCGCCCGTGCGCTGGTCGTGCGGGAGCTTTTACGTCAACGCGCTGAAAGGCTAGGGCTTGTTGAAGCGGATGCCGACGTCGATGATCAAGCGATTGCGGCGCTACTAGAGCAAGAGCTTGCGGTGCCCGAGCCCTCCGAAGATGACTGCGAGCGTTTTTACGCTAGCCATCCGGCACGTTTTTGCGAGCCTACGCGGGTAAAGACGCGTCACATCTTGCTCGCCGCCGCGCCGGACGATGCCGAAGCGCGCGATACTCAATACCATCAGGGTGTTGAGCTGTTGGAAACGCTAGCTCAGCATCCTGAGCGGTTGACCGAGTTCGCTCAGCGTTATTCTGCTTGTCCATCGAATGAGCAGGGGGGTGAGCTTGGGTGGCTGTCACCGGGGCAGACCGTGGCCGAGCTTGACCACGCGCTGCAACATTTGCCGCAAGGCCTGCACGATCGCCCCATCGCCTCGCGTTTCGGCTGGCACCTTGTCATGGTCGACGCGCGCGAAGAGGGCCAACGCTTGCCTTATAACGCGGTGGCTGACCAAGTGCGCCGCAGCCTACACGAGCAAGCAACCCGGCGCGGTCTGCGTCACTACTTACTGGCGCTGGAAGCCGACATCGGCGTCGAAGGCGTGGCGCTGGATGACGATAGCGGCGGCGCCTTGATGCAGTAGCGAAGGTGCTCAGGCTCTTTTCGGGATGATACCTAAGTATCTCATTTAACAGAGGCGATCATGCTGACGACCTTAGACGATTTGATTCAAGAAGCGCGCCTTCAACCCGTGCCCCAGCGCCTGCTGTTTGTGCTTACGCGTGCGGAACTGCCAGACTTCCCTTCGGATGCCCAGCGCGAAAGCGTCCAGCGTGGAGAAGGTGGCGTGTTGACGCCGGTGTTGTGCGTGGATAAGTGCCCGACGGAGCTCGATAATATGGCCGTGCTAGCAGAAGAATCCAAAGCCACCGGCATTGATTGGGATATTGCCCTGGTCGCCGCGATGGATCATCCCGGTAGCGAGGACGTGATCGAGTCACGGCTTTCCCATTTGGTCAGCGCCGTGCAGATGGGCGATATCGGCCGTATGGTCGCCTTCAACCGGCAAGGCGATGCGATTGAGCTGACCACCCCTCACGTTCACTAACATGCGGGTCGTTACCCAAGACGCCGCGGGGTAAAAACTGGATAATGGCGCGCAACGAGCGCGAACGCGCGCCATCTTCATTATTACCTATCTAGGCCCCGCTCATGGAAATCAAAGTCAACTATCTCGACAACCTCCGTTTGGAGGCTAAATTCGACGATTTCGCGGTTATCTCCGACCAACCGATCCGCTACAAAGGCGACGGTTCAGCGCCTGGCCCGTTCGATTATTTTCTGGCGTCTTCGGCTATGTGCGCGGCCTACTTTGTGAAGGTGTACTGTAACGCCCGCGATATTCCCACCGAGAACATCCGGTTATCGCAGAATAATATTGTCGACCCGGAAAATCGCTATAAGCAGATTTTCAAAATCCAGGTTGAGCTGCCCGAAGATCTTTCTGACAAAGATCGTCAGGGCATTCTGCGCTCCATCGATCGCTGCACGGTGAAAAAAGTCGTGCAGATGGGGCCTGAATTCCAAATCGAAACCGTCGAGAACATCGACGAGGACGCCCAGGCGCTGCTGATGGGCGCGCCGGATGGTGGTTCGCGTACCTATATCGAAGGCAAGGATTTTCCGGTGGAAGATACCATCGCCAACATGAGTGCGATGCTCGCCGGTCTCGGCATGAAGATAGAAATCGCCTCCTGGCGCAATATCGTGCCGCACGTGTGGTCGCTGCACATTCGCGATGCCGCCTCGCCGATGTGTTTTACCAACGGCAAGGGTGCGACCAAAGAGAGCGCGCTTTGCTCGGCGCTGGGTGAGTTTATCGAGCGACTAAGCTGCAATTTCTTTTACAACGATCAGTTTTTCGGCGAGGAGATCGCGGGCAGCACCTTCGTTCATTATCCCAATGAGAAGTGGTTTCAGCCGGGGCCTGCTGATGCGCTGCCCGCGGAAATCCTGGATGAGCACTGCCGAGAAATCTATAACCCCGAAGGCGAACTGCGCGGCTCGCATTTGATCGACACCAACTCCGGCCGCGCGGATCGTGGCATTGTCTCGCTGCCCTATGTGCGTCAATCCGACGGTGAGACGGTCTACTTCCCCTCCAACCTGATCGAGAACCTGTTTCTCAGCAATGGCATGAGCGCGGGCAACACGCTGGCCGAAGCACAGGTGCAGTGCCTTTCCGAGATTTTCGAACGCGCGGTGAAGCGCGAAATCATTGAGCAGGAAATGACACTGCCGGACGTGCCGCGCGAGGTGTTAGCCAAATACCCGCAGATACGGGAAGGCATTGATGCGCTAGACGCCCAGGGCTTCCCGGTGCTGGTCAAAGACGCTTCCTTGGGCGGGCAGTTCCCGGTGATGTGTGTGACGCTGATGAATCCGCGCACCGGCGGCGTGTTCGCTTCTTTCGGCGCCCACCCAAGCTTTGAGGTCGCGCTGGAGCGCAGCCTAACCGAGCTGCTGCAAGGCCGCAGTTTTGAGGGCTTAAATGACCTGCCGCAGCCGACCTTTAACGCGCAAACGGTCGCCGAGCCGAATAACTTCGTCGAGCACTTTATCGACTCAGTGGGCGTGGTGTCCTGGCGCTTTTTCAGTGCTCTGGCTGATTTTGATTTCTGCGAGTGGGACTTCTCGGGGACGAACGAAGAAGAAGCCGCCACGTTGTTCGGCATCTTTGAAGAATTGGGCGCAGAGGTGTACATGGCGGTGCACGAGGACCTCGGCGCGCCGGTATGTCGGATTCTGGTGCCGGGCTACTCCGAGGTGTACCCGCTGGAAGACCTGATCATCGATAACACCAACAAAGCGCTGGTGTTTCGCGAAGATATCCTCAACCTGCATCGTTTAAGTGACGCTCAGCTTGAGCATCTCGTCGCGCGGCTAGAAGAGATCGAGGTCGACGAGCATAGCGATATTATCACCCTGATCGGCATCGAGTTCGACGAAAACACCGTCTGGGGCCAGCTCACGATTTTGGAGCTGAAGCTTCTGATCTATCTGGCCCTTGAGCGCCATGAAGATGCGCTGGAATACGTCGAAATGTTTCGGCAGTACAACGACAATACCGTCGAGCGCGGGCTGTTCTACCAAGCGATGCAGGCGGTGTTGGAAATCGTGCTCGATGATGAGCTCGACTTAGCCGATTATTTACCCAATTTCCAGCGCATGTTTGGTGACAACACCATGGCAGCGGTGGTGGGCTCGGTTGAGGGAAGCGAGCGCTTTTACGGCTTGGAGCCCATCGGCATGGGGTTAGACGGGCTAGAGCGGCACCAGCGCCTGATCGATAGCTACAAAAAGCTCCATGCCGCCCGCGCCGCCAAGGCGGGAATTGCCGTTTAACGCGGCAACACGGGGTAGCCTAGCGTTATAACCAAGCGCTACCCCGAAACCGCGTTAAGCGGATAAAGACAGAAAAAACAGAATCAGCGGCGGCGAAAGCAGCGACAGGATAAACCCGCTGACCACGGCGATGGGCACGCAGGCGACGCCGCCGTGCTGTTGAATCACCGGCAGAGTGAAATCCATCGAGGTGGCGCCGCCGTAACCAATCGCCAGCGCGGTATGGCGATGAATGACCAGCGGAATCAAAATAAACGCCAGAAGCTCGCGGGTGAGGTCGTTGAAAAACGCGACCCCGCCCATCAGTGGGCCGAGGTGGTCGCCAATCAGAATGGCTGAAAGCGAGTACCAGCCAAACCCCGACGCCATGGCAAGCCCTTCGTTCCACTCAAGCGCGAGCAGCGGTGCCGCCAAAAGCCCGGCGAGTAAAGAGCTTGCCGCCAAGGTGAGCGCAATGGCCAACCCCATCCGGTTGAGCAGAATCTGCTTTAGCGGCATGCCAGAATTGCGTAACTGGCAGCCAATCAGGGCCAGCAGCGCGTAGAGTGCCCACTCCGCCAGCCTATCGGCGTTGTCGAAAAGCGCTTCCCCGAGCTGTGGGCCGAGCAACACGCCAAGCGTTACCCCAAATGCCACCACGATAACCAGTAAAAGAGAGCCTTGCATGGCGGCGAGTTTGCTGGTGGGGGCGTCTTTCACCACCGGCGAAATGCCTGCTTTCAGCGCCATACGCTGTGAAAGCCACCAGAGCGCGGCGAGGTTAAAGGCCGTGGTGATGCTAAAGAGCAGCAGCGCATTACCGCCTAAACGTGAAAGTTGTGATGAAAGGTTCTCAAGCCCCGCGAGGCTTACACCCATCAGCAGCAAAATCACATAGACCGAGCCGTTGACTGCATGGTTGATGAAAGCTTGCCAGTGGGGCTGGCGCACAGGGACTAAGTACCCCAGCACCAGCGGCAGTAACACAATGATTAAACCAGAAAACATAATGAGCCTTAATTGCCTCCGTGCTCGCTCAGTTGGGTCAGCGTAATTTGGGTATCGCGTTTGCCATCTTTTTGGTAAATCGCCTGGAGAATCAACCCAGGGTAGTCCGCGTGATAGCTGATGCGAATCTGACGATCGGGTTTTTCAACATCGAGCAAGACTACCGAGTGGGCGTCAAAGGTGCCAGCGGGGACGCTGATACGGGCTAAATCCTCTCTATCGGGCGGCAGTGAATAGTACTGAAAGTACTCATCGCGGCCGCGATGATCGACGAAATTAACATCGCAAGGCGCGTTTTGTGTGCAGTTTTCGCTTTCGGCGCGGCGGGCGAGATCGATAATGGCGGCCTGCCTGTCCAGCGAAGGAATATCGGCTTCACGTAGGTGGTGGCTGTCACCAATGCCCAGTAACGAATAGCCGCTTTCGTACATCAGCGAGTGCGCTTGGCCGTCTATCAGGGTAAAACGGCTGCTCTCATGGCCACGCGCAACGGTCACTGAAAAACGCATGTCGCTTAACCAGTGGTGCTCTTCCTCAACGAGTCGATGGGTAATCGTGGCGCTTGGCCAGCCGCGAACCTCCAGCCGATACTCAGCTTCGAACGGCTGGAGCACGGCGCGTGAGGCGGTGTCATTACCGTTGGCGCCAGCACTAGCTGCGGCTAGCATCAGCCATAAAGCATAAAAGTGGGCAATGCGCATAGCGTTTCTCCTAAAGGGGGTGGAAAGCGTACTTGCGATTGCCCAGCAACCGAAATCGCGCGATCAGACATTCGATGCTAAGTCGCGAAGCGCGGGGCTAAGGTCGACCGTATAACGACTTTCGCCTTCTTCCAGGGCGGTAACGTGAGACGGGAAGTGGTGAAGGGCTTCACGCACACGGGCAGGTGCATTTTCTGCCTTCGTTAGGGTCGCCGTTTGCAACTCGCCGCCTTTCACAAGGGGGGTTAATAGCGCTTCGCCGTCAAGGCCGGTTTCATCGCGCAAAGCGATCACATCGCCACAATAGTGCCCTTGGGCGTCTTGGCGGCGGTACACTTGTTTGCGTGAGGGAAGGTTAACTTTGCCGGTCGAGTATTTTACCCGAGGTTGGCCCGCATATTCGACTAATTTGTAGGAAAGATCGATCACCGGCGCATCGGCGGAGACGCCCATTTGCGTGCCAACACCAAAGGCATCAATTGGCGCCTCATCGTCGATAAGCTCAGCAATGCTATGCTCATCCAAACCGCTGCTGGCGATGATCTTGATGTCGGGGTGACCTGCGTCGTCGAGTAGGGCGCGGGCACGCTTGGCGAGACCGCCTAAATCGCCCGAATCTAGGCGTACCGCGCCAACAGTGAGTGACGGCGCTTCACGCAGCAAATCAATCACCCGCTCAACGCCGGTTAAGGTGTCGTAAGTATCCACTAGTAGCGTGGTGTTGGCGTAATGGCGGGCAAAAGCGCGGAAGGCATCGCGCTCGTCATCGTGGGCGAGAATGTAGCTGTGGGCCATGGTGCCGTTTAGGGCTAAACCGTGGCGCAGCCCGCCGAGCACGTTGCTGGTGCCGTGAATCCCGGCGGTTTTATAGGCGCGCACGCCGCGAACGGCGGCATCAATGCCGTGCATGCGACGCATGCCGAAATCCACCACGGGATGATCGCCCGCGGCCCAAGTAATACGCGCGGCTTTGGTGGCGAGAGTGGTTTCCAGCTGCACTAAGTTCATCACGAGGCTTTCAAGAAGCTGCGCTTGGCCGATCGGTGCATCGACTTCGAGCAGGGGTTCGTTGGGGAACAGTGGCGTGCCTTCCGGCACCGTCCAAATGTCGCCCTCGAAGCGCCAATTCGCCAGCCAGTCGAGAAAGCCAGCGTCAAACATTTGCGTGTCTTGTAGCCGTTTAATGGCGGTGTCGCTAAAGCGAAGCTGGCTTAGCATCGCGGCGGCATGTTGCTGCCCACAGGCCAGGATAAAGCGCCGCGAGGCGGGCAGTTTGCGGAAAAACAAGCTGAACGTGGTCGGCGTTTCGTGCAGCGATTCTTTCCAATAGGCCTGGGTCATCGTCAGCTGGTAGAGGTCGATTAATAGTGCCAGCTCGTCGTCGGCAACACTTGGCGTTATGAGTTCGCTCATGCGCGTATCTCCGCACCGGCATCCTGCATTTCACGGCGGCAACCGTCGATGGCATCAGGATCAGCCGCCGCGGATAACGCTTCCAATAGCACGGTGTTAAAGCCTTCGCGGCAGGCGGCTAATACCGTCGCGTGAACGCAGACATCAAGCGCGAGCCCACAAATCACCACGCGCTCCACGCCTTTTTCGCGCAGGTACTCACCCAGCCCCGTGCCGTCAAACGCTGAGTAGGCATCGGCATTGAACGCGGTAGCCTTGCTGACACGAATCACTTCATCAGGCAGGGCGAGCTCAGGATGAAAAATGGCCCCTGGTGTATCTTGAACGCAGTGAACGGGCCAGGGGCCGCCGCGGTGCTCGAAACTTACGTGATCGACTGGGTGCCAATCGCGGGAGGCGATAACCATCGCCCCCGCGTTGCGTGCCGTGTCGATTTCGGCATTAATGCCAGGCACCAAAGCACTGCCACCGTCAATGGCAAGCGCACCGTCTTCACAGAAATCATTTTGCATATCAACGACCAGTAGCGCGTCGTTGCGTTGATAAGTCGTGGGTGTCTTCATCGTCGATCAATCTCCTTGGCATGTGTTCCGGTGGTCGATCTTTAGTGAGTGAGACAGCCACGGCGTTGTCGCGTTTCGCCTCTCTATACGTCTGTATGGCGTCGTCGGCGGGTTGATTCAATAGCCGTCGCTGGGGTTGATCGTTTTCACCTTCTCGCCGGCCTCAAAAGCGCGCAAGTAGGCAATGACTTGGTCGATTGCAGCATTAAGCGGTGTGGGGGCTGACATGTGCGGTGTGATCGTCACCTTTGGGTGCTGCCACAACGGATTCTCTTCGGGTAGCGGCTCCTCAGCGAATGCGTCTAGTATTGCCCCACGCAAGTGACCCAAGGTGTCGTGCGCGCCAAGCGCCGCCAACAAAGCGCTTTCATCGATCAGCGAACCGCGGCCGGGATTAATCACGCTGGCGCCGTCGGGTAGCTTTGCTAGGCGCTTTTCGTTGATGATCCCATGCGTTTCGGCGGTATCCGGCAGCAGGGTGACCAGCGTTTGGGCTTGGTTGAGTACATGGTTTAAACCGTCATCACCGTGGTGGCAGCTAACGCCGTCGATCCGTTTGGGCGAGCGGCTCCAGCCGAGGGTAGGAAAACCCGCCTGGCTAAGCGTCTCGGCGACACGGGTACCAATGGCGCCAAGACCCAGAATGCCTACCGGCCATTGCGACTTTTCCACGACCGGATGCGGCCGCCAATGTGCTTGGGGTTGCTGATTGGCGTAGCGGTCAAAGCTGCGATAGAAATACAGCACGCCGTACAGCACGTAATCGGCCATTAGTTCGCCCATGCCAGCGTCGCGCAGCTTGACGATGGGCACGCCTTGCGGGCGCCCTGGCGTGCGCAACAGGTAATCGACCCCGGCACCTAAGTTGATGATTGCTTTAAGCTGGATCTGTTCGCGCAGCAAGTGTTCGGGTGGTTTCCACGCCGCGAGATAATCGGCGTTTAGGCGCGCCTCGGTTGGTGCTTCGCTAGTGATGACGTCGGCCTCGGGGAAAGCCTTTGCCAGTGCTTCTCGCCACTGCTCGGTTTCGCCTTTAATATGTACGACGATTTTCATTTTAGCTCCCTTTGGCTCGGTGTTATTGACCCTCAATGTCTACGCTATCACGAGTGAATGGACTTTTTGTCATAAAGGCTTTGACCGGCAACCAAGGGGGGGTGCTAGTATCGGCTTAAGACGACATTGGCGGGCCTACTGCGGCGATGGCAAGGGTCGATTGTGTGGCCCGAAAAAGCGACGTGTGTCGCTTTTTCGGTTCTTGGTGATCTTTAACGGCGAGTAGCCCAATGACTGAGGTATCTCTGCCTTTCACACGCGAAGAGTACGCGAATCGGCTGTGGAAGGTGCGCGCTGAAATGGCTGGCCGTGGCATTGACGTGATTATCGTGAGTGACCCCTCGAACATGGCTTGGTTGACTGGCTACGATGGCTGGTCGTTTTATGTGCATCAGTGCGTGCTGGTAGGCCTTGAAGGCGAACCGGTATGGTTCGGACGCCGTATGGATGCCAACGGCGCGCTGTTGACGTGTTGGATTGATCCCGAAAATATCACCTACTACCCGGATTACTACGTCCAGAACCCAGAGATGCACCCGATGGAGTATCTAGCGCAGTCGATTATGCCCGACCGCGGCTGGCACGAGGGTGTTGTCGGCATGGAAATGGATAACTACTATTTCACCGCCAAGGCGTATCAGAGCCTGCTGCGCGAATTGCCCCACGCAAGCTTTATGGACGCTAATGGCCTGGTTAACTGGTGCCGCGCGATTAAATCGCCCCAAGAAATCACCTACATGCGCATTGCGGCGAAAATCGTGGAAGGCATGCACTCGCGGATTTTGGAAGTGATCGAACCGGGGCTACCCAAAAGCAAATTAGTCGCCGAAATTTACCGGGTGGGTATTGAAGGCTACGTGGATGACAAGGGCCAAGTGTTCGGCGGCGACTACCCGGCGATCGTGCCTATGCTTCCCACCGGCAAAGACGCTGCTGCCCCGCACCTGACGTGGGATGACTCCCCGTTTCGTAAAGGCGAGGGCACGTTTTTCGAGATCGCTGGCGTTTACAAACGCTACCACGCGCCGATGTCACGCACGGTCTATTTAGGTTCCCCGCCCAGGGACTTCCTGCGTGCTGAGTCCGCGCTCTTAGAAGGTATCGATAACGGCCTCGCCGTCGCCAAGCCTGGTAACCGCACCGCCGATATCGCCATGGCGCTAGGTTCGGCGATGGATAAATACGGCTTTGACCGCGGCGGTGCGCGTTGCGGCTACCCGATTGGTATTTCCTATCCGCCTGACTGGGGCGAGCGCACCATGAGTTTGCGTCCGTCAGATGAGACTATCCTGAAGCCCGGCATGACGTTTCACTTTATGCCCGGCCTGTGGGTGGAAGATTGGGGGCTGGAAATCACCGAGAGCATTCTGATCACCGAGGATGGCTGCGAGACGCTGGCCAATTTCCCGCGCCAGCTATTTGTCAAATAGCCGCTTGTACCAAAAGGAACATTCCATGACCGATCAACCCAGCCCAGTGCGGCCCAGCCCTGTTTCCGCCACTGTGGATTTTGACGCCGATGGCGTACAGCACGGCTTTTTGAAGCTGCCGATCTCTACCGATGAATCCGCCTGGGGGGCGGTGATGATTCCGGTCACCGTGGTGAGAAACGGTGAAGGCCCCACGGCACTTCTCACGGGCGGCAATCACGGCGATGAGTACGAAGGCATCACGTCATTGTTAAAACTTTCTTCGACGCTGAAAGCGGAAGACGTCACCGGGCGGGTCATTATCGTGCCGTGCATGAACACCCCGGCGGTGATGGCGGGCAAACGGACCTCCGGACTTGACGGCGGTAATATGAACCGCAGCTTCCCCGGCGATCCCAACGGCAGTGCCACCGCGCAGATCGCCGACTACTTCACCCGCGTACTGGTGCCGATGAGCGACGTGGTACTGGATTTGCATTCCGGCGGACGCACGCTGGATATCCTGCCGTTTGCCGCCTCCCATGTGCTGGACGATAAAAACCAGCAGCAGGCAGCGCTCGACGGTGCTAAAGCGTTTGGCGCGCCTTACGCCATGGTGATGTTTGAGCTCGATGCGGAAAAACTCTTCGATACCGCCTGCGAACGCCAAGGTAAAGTTTTTGTTGCCACCGAGCTTGGCGGCGGCGGCACCTCCACGCCGGCAAGCATGGCGATTACCGAGCGCGGTGTGCGTAACTTCCTGATTCACTACGGCCTGGTGGCGGGTAAGGTCGACATGCCGGAAAGCGAGCAGGTGTATCTCGATATGCCCGATGCCAGCTGCTACGTGCAAAGCCAGCACTCAGGCGTGTTGGAACTTCTGGTTGCCCTTGGCGATGAAGTAAAAAAAGGCCAGACGATTGCCTACGTGTACGACATGACCCGCAGCGGCACCGAGCCGGTGGCCTACCGCGCCGAGCGTGATGGCGTGCTGATGGCGCGGCGCGCGCCCGCGTTGATTCATATGGGCGATACGCTCGCGGTGATTGCCGATGTGGTGGAGCGCCTTAACGCCTAGGCGTTGTCGCAATGATCATGACCAAACTCGACCGATACGATGTCAAAATTCTGGAAATTCTCTCCCGCGACGGGCGGATCACCAAATCCAAGCTAGCCGCGGCGATCAACCTTTCCGTTAGCCCCTGCTGGGAGCGCGTCAAGCGGCTAGAGCAGTCGGGCATTATTCAAGGCTACAGCGCGCGCATCGATACCCAGATACTGGTGCCGCACAACCCGGTATGGGTACAAATTGAGCTGAAAAAACACGACGCTGATAGCTTCAAGGCCTTCGAAGCGCTGGTGATGCAAACCCCAGAAGTCACCGAGTGTGTTGCCGTGGGTGGCGGGGTGGATTACCTGGTGAAGTTTGAGGCACGTTCTATCGATAGTTACCAACGCCTGATGGATCAGTGGTTGGTCTCCGACGTGGGCATCGAACGCTATTGTACGTATATCGTGACCAAGATGGTTAAGCAGTCCACACCCGATGTTATCGCGGAAGACTTCCTGTGATTAATGGCGCGAGGGTAAAGTGAAGCGCTGATAAGGGCAGCAGACGACCTAAAGCGGCCATCAACGACATCACATATTCACGGGGCCTTTAGCTCACAATGCGCGTTTTTTCGGCAGGGCTTTGTAATATGAGTGCTCATATTTCTGAGTAAAATAACTGTAAAAAAAAGCAAAACAATGGTTTATGAGTAAGGCTTTTGTGCTTATACGCTGTTTTAAATGAGGTGTGAACATGAAAGTAGAAACGGAATCGCGGATTTTTTCGGTGGGTGAATATGTTCGTCCGTTTAACGGCGAACCGATTCGTTCGGTTGTTCTGGCAACCAACGACTCTGTCGTTGTTGTGTGGCACGTCCACCCTGAGCAGGAAAAGGCACTCCACGTGACCGCTATTCCACTGCGCTCTGGATTTCCTTCGAACACTGGATGTCACCGAGGTTTACGGTTACCGGACGGCGCTGCTTAACCCGGCTGATGGCGGAAAACGCCGCTGCCAAAAAAAACCACGCTAAAGAGACGTTTCACAGAAAAAGTGTCGCTTATTGAGTGGCCTTTCAAAAGCACTTCGTGTGCTTTCTCCCTTACCCTGAACACATCAAAACGCAAACGGCCACGCTGGCCGTTTTGCTTTTTGCTCGCATTGATAACGGGGGAGGTTCCCATGACGACACTATCCACGACACTCGCAAAGCGCCTGGAAGATCCACGCCTTTTCCGCCAGTACGCCTACGTAAACGGCAAATGGACCCATGGCGAGGGTGGCCGCGAAGAAGCGGTGACCGACCCGGCCACGGGGGAAGCGATAGGCCATATTCCCCTGTTGGAAGCCGAGCAAATTACCGCGGCGGTGGATGCCGCTGAAGCAGCCTTCGTCCACTGGCGTGCCCTGCGTGCCGATGAGCGCTGCGAGCGTTTGCTTGCCTGGTACGATCTGATTCAAGCTAACCGCGAAGACCTGGCCACCATTATGACGCTGGAGCAAGGCAAACCGCTGCCAGATTCACGCGGTGAGGTCCAGTACGGCGCCAGCTTCGTGCGTTGGTTCGCCGAAGAAGGCAAGCGCACTTACGGCGAGACGATTCCCAGCCCGATCCCCAATGCGTCACTCGGCACTATCAAGGAGCCGGTGGGCATATCAGCCATGATCACGCCGTGGAACTTTCCGCTGGCGATGATTACGCGCAAAGCCGCCGCCGCCTTGGCCGCGGGTTGCCCGGTGATCGTCAAACCCGCTAATGAAACGCCGTTCTCGGCGCTGGCGCTGGCGGAGCTCGCCGAGCGCGCGGGTATTCCAGAAGGCATCTTTAACGTGGTGCTGGGCGACCCGCCCGAGGTATCCAAGATTCTGTGCGCCGAGCCGCGTATCCGGGCGCTATCGTTCACCGGCTCCACCCGTGTCGGGCGGATCTTGATGGAGCAAAGCGCGCCTACCATTAAGCGGCTCGCATTAGAGCTTGGCGGCGATGCGCCCTTTATCGTCGGGCCGGATATGGACCCGAAAGAAGCGGCGCTCGCGGCCGTGGCGGCTAAGTTCCAAACCGCCGGGCAAGACTGCCTGGCCGCAGACCGTATTTTGGTGCACGAATCCATCCACGATGAATTCGTTGAGTACTTTGCCGAACGCATGGCCGCGCTTACCGTGGGTAACGGCTTGGAAAGCGAAATTGACCTCGGCCCGTTGATTCACGGCCAAGCGGTCGAAAAAGCCGCGGGCATTGTCGATGACGCCATTTCCAAAGGCGCCACACTGGTGGCGGGCGACCAAAGCCAAGCGCCGGGTGCTAACTACTTCATGCCGGTGTTGCTCACTGGGATCACCCGCGATATGCGTCTGTGGCAAGAAGAGAGCTTCGCACCTATCGCCGGCATCACGCCCTACGCCGACGATGACGAGGTCATTGAACTCGCCAACGATACCGAATATGGCCTTGCCGCTTATATTTATACTCACGATATCCGCCGTATCTGGAAGCTGTTGCGCGCGCTCGAATTCGGCATGGTGTCGGTCAACTCGGTGAAGATGACAGGCCCGCCGGTGCCCTTTGGCGGTGTGAAGCAATCCGGCCTTGGTCGTGAAGGCGGCACTTGCGGTATTGATGAGTATCTGGAAACCAAATACTACTGCTTAGGCGCGCTGGGATCGGTGTCGGGTAGTTAAACGAGATACGCGTTTGAGGTTGTAGAAGCCCGATTTATCGGGCAAACCCAAACCGTATCGCCCAGTGAATTGGGCTCCTACAGCGGATAACTGGCACAAGGTTTTGTAGGAGCCCGACTTGTCGGGCGATACGTCCTTTATTGATAAGAGAGAACACCATGAGCTTGCATCAGGATTTAGTCGACCGCGACCGTCACGTGACCTTCCACGCCTCTACCCATTTGCGCGACTTCGCCCACGGCGACGCGCCGGGGCGTGTGATTACCGGCGGCAAAGGCATCAATATCGTCGATAAAGACGGCCGCGAGTTTATCGACGGTTTTGCCGGGCTTTACTGTGTGAACATCGGCTATGGCCGCACGGAAGTCGCCGAGGCGATCTACAAGCAAGCCTTGGAACTCTCGTACTATCACACCTATGTAGGCCACTCGAACGAGCCGCAAATTGCGCTTTCCGAGCGTATTGTGAAAATCGTCGGCATGAACATGTCCAAGGTGTATTACGGCATGTCAGGCAGTGACGCCAACGAAACGCAACTTAAAATTGTGCGCTATTTCAACAACGTGCTTGGCCGTCCGCAGAAGAAAAAGGTCATCTCGCGCATGCGCGGTTATCACGGCTCTGGCATTGCCTCCGGCTCGCTGACCGGTCTTAAAGCGTTTCATGATCACTTCGATCTGCCGATTGACACCATCCGCCATACCGAAGCGCCGTACTACTACCACCGCGCCGCTGAGCAGCACGGCATGACCGAGCGCGAATTTTCCTCGTTCTGCGCCGAAAAGCTCGAAGCGATGATTCTCGAAGAAGGCCCGGATACCGTCGCGGCCTTTATCGGTGAGCCAGTGCTCGGCACCGGTGGCATTGTGCCGCCGCCAGAAGGTTACTGGGGCGAAATTCAAGCCGTGCTGGATAAGTACGATGTGCTCTTGATTGCCGACGAAGTGGTCTGTGGTTTTGGCCGTACCGGCTCTGATTTTGGCAGCCACCACTACAACATCCAGCCCGATTTGGTCACCATCGCCAAAGGGTTAACCAGCGCCTATCAGCCGCTTTCCGGCGTCATCGTCAGCGATAAAGTATGGAAAGTGCTGGAGCAAGGCACGGGGGAATACGGTCCCATCGGCCACGGTTGGACGTACTCTGGTCACGCGCTAGGCTGCGCAGCAGCGCTTGTTAATCTGGACATCATTGAGCGCGAAAACTTGGTGGGCAATGCCGCGGAAACCGGCGCTTACTTCCAACAGCAGCTCAAGGCTACTTTTGATGGCCATCCGCTACTGGGTGATGTGCGCGGCGTGGGCTTGATGGCGGCGCTGGAATTCTCTCCCGATGCGAAGCAGCGCCTCCACTTTGACCCGTTGCTGAAAGTGGGTCCGCGGGTTTCCGCCGCCGCATTGGAAGAAAATCTGATTGCGCGCGCCATGCCGCAAGGCGACATTCTCGGTTTTGCCCCGCCGCTGACCATCAATCGCGATGAGGTGGATGACATGATAGGCCGTGCCAAACGGGCGATTGACCGTGTCACCGATGAGCTTTCGCGCTCGGGCGATCTCAAACAAGGGCAAAAAGAAGCTGCGCTGACGATCTAGTCGCCACCGAGTCGGTAACGCACCGAGACGGCAACTCACGTGATAACCTACTTATGAAAACGCTGCTGCTCCTTGATAGGGTGGCGGCGTTTTTTTAAAGGTCGGCTGGTAAAGTGTTGGCTATGCTGTACACATCGTGCGGTTTACGCGTTAAAGGAAAGGAGCATGTATGCAACCCGTGATTGCTTTTGATGTTTACGGCACCTTGATTGATACCCAAGGCGTCACCGCGGAGCTTGAAAGGCGCCTGACACAGCCGGAAAAAGCGGCTGAGTTTGCCCGCCGCTGGCGCGATAAGCAGCTGGAATACAGCTTCCGACACGGCTTAATGGGCTACTACTTGCCGTTTTCTGAATGTACCCGCGAAGCGCTGGTGTTCACCGACCGCGCACTACAAACCGGCCTCACCGATAACGACCAGGACCACCTGATGGCCGTTTACGCCGAGCTTCCTGCCTTTCCCGATGTGGCACCTGCATTGGATACCCTGCGCGGGGCGGGCATGCGTTGCGTAGCGTTTTCCAATGGCACTCGTGACGCGGTAGAAAAGCTACTCGAACGCGCCGACGTCTTGCACCACATGGACGACGTGATTAGCGTCGATGACGTGAAGCGCTTTAAACCCGACCCTGCAGTTTACGCTTACTTGCGTACACGTTTGGAAACCCGCCCGGAACAAACATGGCTGATTTCCAGCAACCCGTTCGATGTGATTGGTGCAACCCACGCCGGGCTTCGTAGCGCCTGGGTACGCCGAAGTTCGGATGCCCCGTTCGACCCCTGGGGCATTGAGCCGGACATGACCGTCGTTGATTTAGACACCCTGGCCGAGCGCTTGCTGCGATAGGCATCGCGCGGTTGTCCATTGATACGGTTGCCGCGCATAATAGGGCACGTTTCATACACCACGAAACCGGAATCAGGACGCCATATGTCACAAAAGATCTACTGTACAGCCAGCTTCAAACCCAAGCCCGGCAAAGAAGAGGCCGTTTTTAAAACGCTGCAGTCACTAGAGCCCAACGCCCACCGAGAAGACGCCTGTCTGCTTTATACCGTCACGCGGCAGATCGAAAACCCCTTCGCGGATGGCACCGGGTTCCCCATCGTTTTTCATGAGATTTGGGCTAACCGGGAAGCGTTTGAAGCGCACTGCCAGCGCAAAGAGATTCAAGATTTCTTCGCTCAGAATGTCGAGTCTCCCGACGGCGATATCGAAGACGCCAACGTTTGCGTCTATACCGATGAGCCGTGGAACTTTGACGCCCCAAAGGTGTAGACCAAGAGGGCAGAGCAGGATAAAACCGATCGCAAAAGGAGCGACTATGACCGAGCAAAAAATGAATGTTGAAAGCTTTAACCTGGATCACACCCAGGTGAAAGCGCCTTACATTCGCCTGGCAGATATCAAAGAAGGTGAAAACGGGGATCGTATTCATAAATACGACCTGCGCATTTGCCAGCCCAATAAAGGCCATATGGACATGCCTGCGTTGCATTCGCTGGAGCACCTGCTAGCCGAGAAGTCGCGTAACCACACCGATAAAGTGGTGGACATCAGCCCGATGGGCTGCCAAACCGGCTTCTATATCGCGATGATCAACCACGATGACTATGATGAAGTGGTTTCCATCGTCGAGAAAACGCTAAACGATGTGCTGGAAGCCACCGAAGTACCTGCCTGCAACGAAATGCAGTGCGGCTGGGCAGCGAGCCACAGCCTGGAAGGTGCTCAGGAGCTTGCCAAAGCCTTGTTGGGCAAGCGTAGCGAATGGACAGAAGTGTTTGCTTAATCGCTGAGTTAGCGATGTAACGCAATCATTGAAACGCCTCCTCTCGTGGAGGCGTTTTCGCGTTAGGCGATGTCGCAGAAGGGATAGAACTCATGCGGTCACCCTGAGGTTGGCGAGGTCTGCGATTTATGTGCAGGCTTAGCCTGCGGTCGTTTCGCCATGATACGCGCCAGGCGTTCTAGGGCCAGTTCGAGCCGCTCAACCAAGCCTTCCAACAATAAGCGGCGGTCGGCGGGTACATCTCCATGGACCTTAATCGCCTCCTCCAACTGTTTACCGGCTCCGCGAATACCCTGGGGTGGCCGCCCATTGGCGCTCTCTTCAAATCCGCTCGCCAGCGTGCCTAATAAGTGACGATGCGCTTCGCGGATGCGCGGATGCGGTGCATCATCCAGCCGATCACGCAGACGCAGGGTGGCGATGCCAACGTCCAGCCCGGTTAGGCCAAGAATAAACAGGTGGCGCTGGTCTTCAGGCAACATATCGTCGTGCTGTGCCAACTGCAAAAGCCGATCTGCCATATGGCCGCTGAAGCGTGTTTCGGCGTCGCGAATCGAGCGTTGGCTTAGCTTATGGATATCGGTGGAAATCGCGTTTATCAAACGCCGCCGCCTAAGTCGGGTACCCAGCCCTGGCAGCAGGCGAAAGCCCATCACCACACAGCTTAGCCCAATCACCACGGCGACGACCCGGTTGGCGAAGCTATCGAACGAGAAGTCCATGCCGTTGCCCGGCATGGTGAGCAGAATATTGAAGATAGTAAACGCTAGGCAATAGCCCATGATGGCTGGGTTGGTAGCACCCAATAGCCCCAAAAAAAGTGGTGCACCAAATAGCATCGCGAGCATTGGAAAACCATTGGCCTGGGAGAGCAGCACATGGCCAAACAGAAAGGCACTGGGAATCGCCGCCAGCATGCCCTTATAAAACATCATGGTGATGGCGAGGGGATTATCCCGGCTGGCGAAGAAGGCCGAAAACAGCGTACCCAGCATCATCGCGATCATGGCGCTCTGCCAGGCGGTGACGATCCAGAAAATCGCCAGTAGCGAAAATACCAGCCCAGAGCGGATGGCGTTAATACCGGCGGCGAGGTGATCGCGGTGCCAGGCTAGCGGCGATGAGCGCAGCTTATGGCGCTCTGGCGAGGCAATCGCCTCCCGGGCATCGAGCATGACCATGGCGTGGCCAATTGACTCGCGTAGGCCTAAGCGTAGGCGTCGGTCGAGCGGTGCTAAGGTGCTTTCTTCTTCGCTTTCATGAACTCGGTGGCGCAGCATCTGGAGGGCTTTTCTGGCCTCAACGACCCCTTTAACGTGTTCAGCATCGCGTAAGCCTTTTGCGATCTGACCCGCGAGTCCGATACTTTGTGGGGCGAGCCGGTCGGCGTGGTCGTGGATTAATTGGTGAAGTGCCTGCAGGTTGGCGAAAAAGCGCAGCGTGCTGTGAGTTAGCAGTAGATATGGCACAACGGCCTAATGTGGGACTATAAACAACAAATAGGGATAAGCTGGGATAAGAGACGAAATTTAGCGCCGTAGATTCAGAGGGTTACAAACACAAGGCCAGTATATAGCGCCAGCAGATTAGACACCAGCAGTGCCAAAGGCGCGCAAATTGAGAAAAAGGCCGTTCCTACGTGGAGCGGCCTTTTTTGTTGGATGTTTGGCACAGCCTCACAACCACCCAGCAGCCCACACGGCGCGCCCGACGATCTCCAGTTCATTCAGGCGATCGCGTGGTACAACGACCTCGCGGTATTCCTTGTTGGTGCTGATGATGCTCACGCCGTCGAAGTTACGCTGTAAGCGCTTAGCGTAGAGATGTCCATCCAGCCGCAAGATATAAATACCTTCACCCTCTATCGCCGTGCGCGTGTGGTCGATCAACACCGTGTCACCGCTGTGCAGTATCGGCTCCATGCTATCGCCATCAATGCGGATCGCTGAAAGGTGGTCCGGCGTTAGCCCCTGCTTGCGCAGTGAGTAGCGCGTAAAGCTGATATGCGTAAGCACCCGGCACCCTTCATTCCAAGCACCATCGCCCGCGCTGCACTGGGCGTCATACAGCGGCACAAAGGCGTAATCCTCCATGCCAAGCACTTCCGTATTTGGAATCGAATCACTTTTGCCGAGTTGCATAGAGCCTTCGCCTGTAGCGACCCAATCTAAAGACACTCCCGCGCCTTGAGCCAAGCGAGCAATGCTATCAAGCGCTGGGATCGAGTCTCCCGCCAACCATCTATGGAAAGTGGACAAAGCCACTCCAGCGGTCTGCGCAGCTTTCTTACGCCCACCCATCAACTCAGAAATTTCCGAAATTCGAGTTCCGATTCCTTTATCGGGATTCGGAACTGAGGTTTCAGCTTTTTCTTTCAGTTCCGATTCTTCGTAAGGCATTGATTTAGACCCATAATTCCTCATAAGGATGTAAATATCCGTATAAGAGAGAAAAAGAACTCCATAAAAGGATTGAACAGTTCCGAATATGGAGTTATGTTTATGGGGAAAGACAGGTTAGACACCCCAAAAAACGCCACCGAGGTGACGCCATGAACAACGAAATTCCTATCAATCCTTCCCAGCGCTGGGAGTGGCTGAAATACCAACTCCGCAGCCAGGGTTGCAGCTTGCGCAAGCTTAGCGATGAGCTGGGCGTCACCGGCAACGCCGTACAAATGGCGAAGTACACCCCTTACCCACGCATGGAACGCGCTATCGCCAAAAAGCTTGGGCTGACCCCGCAAGTTATTTGGCCAGAGCGTTGGAACCAAGACGGCACCCCGTGCCGTGAACGTCCTAATCGCG
This sequence comes from Halomonas llamarensis, assembly GCF_023555005.1. Lineage (GTDB taxonomy): Bacteria > Pseudomonadota > Gammaproteobacteria > Pseudomonadales > Halomonadaceae > Vreelandella > Vreelandella llamarensis. The sequence continues at coordinate 26,514 of NZ_JAMJPJ010000040.1, forward strand.
CAGAGACGCTATCAACAAAGCTTAAAACTGCAAAAGCGCAAAACTGCTTATACGACAAGGATAGCGGTTCTAACGCGTCTACGCATCGTCAAATGGTGCGGGAGGCTTAGTCATGAGGCGCGTCAAAGATACCCAAACGCTAGACATCTTCGAGGTGCCCGAGCCGGTGGTACCGATGCCAGGTAGCGGCAACTATGCCGCCCAGGTCAGCGAGCTTGTCGGCATCGTCATGAAAGACTGCCCCGTCGACCGCTACGAAGTCGCCGCGCAGATGAGCCGCCTTTCCGGTGATGACGTTTCTAAGCACATGTTGGATGCCTGGAGTTCGCCAGCGCGTAGCGATCACAACATCCCTTTCTATCGCATTCCGCTGTTGGAAGAAGTCTGCCAAAGCCACGTCTTTACCGACTGGATCGTTCATCTGCGTGGCGGCCGTGTCGCCTATGGTCGTGAGGCGCTGGCTGCCGAGTACGGGAAGCTCGCGCGTGTTCAAGAGCGCGTGAATGCGGATCTACGCAAGCTGAAAAAGCTGATGGGAGAAGACCAGTGAGCCAACAACCAGAGAACCCCACCGCATGGTGGCGCAGCAACCAGCCCGCCCGCCACACCCTGCGCCGTGAAGATGGCAGCAAAGTGGTGCTTAGCGAAAGTGACCTGGACGCCATGATGCAACGTTGGGATCAGGTTGTGCGTGAGATGGAATCTGCGTCAGCGGAACAGCGGCAGGAAGTGGCGCGCTACTGGGATCGCGCCGTGAATGAGATGGGAGTACAGCAATGAGAACGTCATCCATGTTGAGCACTGAAACGATAGAAAAAGCCCGCGCCTTAATTGACAAGGCAATAGCTGAAGGTCAATCGGCTGAAGAGTTCAAGAATGCTTTTGCAGAGCTTATGGGTAATCAAGCTGCACATGAGAAGGGTAAAGAATCCGTTATTGATGAAGAGCACCAGCTGCGTATTCAAGTTGCTGAAGCGGCAATTCAGGGCATCAAGGCCGCTGTAGTAAATGGAGAACTTCCAGAAGACATAAATGAGTTGGTCATTCTGGAAGCCCTTCTGCTGACCATGCAGATGCTGGGCGGCCCACAAGCGACCGCCACAGTTATTCGCTACTCCTTCGATATTTTCGCGGCTAAGTGATCATGAACCTTATCGAATATCTCAAGTGGATCGGACGTAGGTTGGGTTCCACGGGCCTTATGAAAATTAGCCAAGTGACTGTGTTTATTTTCCAGCAAGGCAACGGTGAACGTCATAGCCAACTTGGCAATTTCGATATCGCTTTGGTCTTTCATGGGCGTTCCTCTAAGGGTGATTTGGGTTTGGGTTGCACCGCCCAATCTACCGCAGAGGGCAACGCCCGCCTATTCCAGCGGGGGCGTGTATGAACTGGTACTCCGCTAAAGAACTGGCCGGGCTACCAGGCATGCCCGGAACCGAGCGGGGCGTTAAAAAAGCTGCTGACCGCCAAGGCTGGGAAGGCCAGCCGCGCCTAGGCAGCAAAGCGATGGAATACGCCTTCGCCGTTCTCCCCACCGAAACCCAAAACGCTCTGCTGTTGGCACAGGCGGATAACGCCGACCCCACGCCTGCCAGCACCGTGGCACCGCAGCCGGAAGAGCAGCGCCCAGGCCAGCAGCAGTTAACCGACGCCCAGCGCCAAGTGATGAGTGCCCGCGTAGCGTTCGTGCGTGAGATAGAACGCATGAGCCGCATGGTCAGCCAGCAGCGCGCCATCGAAACGTTAGTCGCCCACGCGAAAGCGGACGATCTAACGCCTTACCTCAAGCAACTCGTGGTGCTTGCCAATGACCGTAAGACGGCCACCCGCAACCTGAGCGAACGCACGCTGAAGCGCTGGATCGCCGACTTCAAAAAGCACGGCGAACGCGGCCTGGCTCCCAAACGCCGCCAGGCCGATATGAGCATGCCGCCTTGGGCCGGTGACTTTCTCAAACGGTACCAACGCCCGCAGAAGCCTTCGGTCGAAGCGGCCTACCAGTTGTTGGTCGAGCAGACCCAGCCGCCGCATCCGTCTATCCACCAGGTGCGCCGCTGGCTTGCCAAGCTCAGCCCTGAAGCACGGGAGCGCGGCCGCATGGGCGCGCATGAGTTGAAGGCGCTACAGCCCTTTAAAAGACGTAAGACAGATGAGCTATGGCCCAACGATGTGTGGGTGGCGGATGGCCACACCTTCGATGCTGAGGTCATCAACCCGCTGACCGGCCAAGCCTTCCGGCCCGAAATCACGCTGATCATTGACTGGGCCACGCGCCGCATCGTCGGCTTTGCTTTGAACCTGGCCGAATCGACCCTGGCCACGCTGGATGCGCTGCGCGATGCCGTCAGCCGCGCGGGCATGTTCAACCTGTTTTACGTCGACAACGGCAGCGGCTTCGACAACGCCAATGTTTATGAAGTCGTCGACCGCCTGGGCGGCACCATCACCCACTCGCTGCCCTACAACTCACAGGCACGCGGCGTGATCGAGCGCCCCCACAAATCCATTCTGGTGAAGCTCGCCAAAACCATGGACAGCTACATCGGGGCGGACATGGATAAAGAGGCCGCCACGAAAGCGCATAAGTTGAGCCGCCGCGATATTAAGCAAGGGTTAAAACCCAAGCTAATCCCGACCTTTCAAGAGTTCTTCGACCGGCTCAACGACGCCCTGGACGTATACAACCACCGCCCGCACTCAGGGCTGCCCAAATTGCGCGACCTGGAGAGCGGCAGGCTACGCCACCAAAGCCCCATGGAAGCCTGGAAAAGTGCCGAGGCGGAAGGCTTCGAAGCGCTCACCGCGCCTTCAGATGTCGTCGCCTCCCTCATGCGCCCACAAGAAGTGCGCAAAACCAACCGTGGCGAGGTTCGCATCAACGGCGGCCTGTACTTCCTGGATACCCTGCGTGATTTCCACGGCGAAGAGATCCGCGTGGCATGGGACTACCGCGATACCGGAAGCGTCGGCGTTTACACCCTTGAAGGCGAGCATATCGGCGATGCCCTGATAGACGGCAACGCCACCCCTGCGATGCCCGCCAGCATGATCCAGCGCGCCGCCGAGAAGCGTGAAAAAGGCCAGCTCAACCGCCTGGCGCAGAAAGCCAAAACCATTACCGGCAGCGATGTCGAGATACGCGCAATTACCCCCGCCGCCAGCGTTTCGGATGAAAAACAGGCCGCCGCAGGCCGCGCCTACGCCAAGCGGTTAGCGGATGAAGGCACACGCTTTCAGATACCCCAAAACAAGATGGAGCGTTATCGGCTCTGGAAAAAGCTGGATGGACAGTTACAGCAAGGAGAGGAAGTGCCAGAAGCGGCTCGCGACTGGCACGAACGTTACAAGAATCACAATGATTTGAAAGCCATCGCCAAAGTGATGGATGCAGAAGTGGATGCGGGTGGGCGGCAACCCACCCGCAACCGCCGGGCCGTCTAAACCACGGCCCATGACACCCCAACCTTGAGTAAGGAAGCACTATGAGCGTCAACACTATTGTACCACTGACGAACGTCGGCCTACTTGCCGCCGCCGTTGAAAGCGCCGCCAACCGCCCACCGGAATTGCCCGGCCTGGTGGTCATGTATGGCCCCAGCGGCTACGGCAAAAGCCTGGCCGCTGCTTATGCGGCCAACCTGCACCGCGCCTACTACGTCGAGTGCCGTGAAAGCTGGACGAAAAAGGCGTTCGTTGTCGCTGTGCTGCGCGAGATGGGCATCATCCCCATGAAGACGCTCAGCGAGATGGTCGACCAGATCGCCGA
>NZ_JAMJPJ010000041.1 GCF_023555005.1 Halomonas llamarensis
GAGATGGCCGAGCCAGAAAGCCTGCATGGCATTGAGTTCGTGGTTCATGAGAATCTCCTGGATAAAGGGAGCCTCAGTGTGGTCAGCAAAACTCAACGTGAGAAGATGTGTTTGGTGGAGCGCTTACAAAAGTTTGCAGGCTCAGGTGCCTGATATTGAGATCACATGGGTGATCGGCAAGCTGGAAGCCAAGTTGATCGGTGATCTACCCGGTGTGGAATTTATCGTCTTTGATAAAAAATCGGGGCTTGAAGGCTACAAAGCGTTACGCCGTACCATGCGGGGAAGGCATTTCGATGCGCTTTTGCATATGCAGGTCTCCTTTCGTGCCAATCTTGCCGCGGCATTGATTCCGGCGACCGTCAAGATTGGCTACGACAAGGCGCGTAGCAAGGATCTGCACAGCCTTTTCATCAATCGACGTATTGCGGCCAATGCCGAACAACACGTCCGCGATTGTTTGGCCAGCTTTCTTGAGCCCCTTGGGCTGACGTCGGCGCCTCCTGACTGGCATATTCCATTGAAAGACGCAGATTATTCGCTGGCTCGCGAATACCTTACGCATGACCGGATAAACCTTGTTATCAGCCCCTGTGCCAGCCATGTCCTTCGCAATTGGTCATCACAACGATACGCTGCGCTGGCGGACTACGCCGTTTCCGCACATGGTGCTAACGTCATTCTGGTGGGTAGCCCAGCAGACTTCGAGAAGAAGGTTTGTCGCGATATTGAAGAATTGATGAGAGAAAAGGTCATGAATATCTGTGGGCAGGATACCCTCAAACAATTGGCGGCACTTCTTGAGGGCGCGGACCTGCTTGTTTCACCGGATACCGGGCCTGCCCACATCGCCAACGCCATGGGAACCGATGTGCTGGGTCTTTATGCGGCCAGCAATCCTGATCGATCCGGCCCTTACAGCTCTTTAACATGGTGTGTAAACCGCTACCCCGATGCATTGCGCACGTTTACGGGCAAGACGGTTGCACAGGCTCGCTGGGGAGCAAAAGCGGAATTCGAGGGTGCCATGGACATGATTTCAGTTGATGATGCCACCGACATGTTGGACAGGTGGATGGCACAACGTATCAATCAAAAAAATGAAATATCAATGGGTTGAGCTGTAATCCTGATACGATTTCTCTTCAACAAATCGCGATCCAAGTAGCAGGTTCACCTCTTTTTTGATGGCCGCACGTCGATCGTTGGTAAAATAGACAGAGCGCGCAAGGGATATAAAATGGGGGCCGAAATCCTGCTTCGCCTCCTGGGCACGGATATCGTCCTCAATGTCCCAAAGTTCTTCGTTGACGGCTTTCAGTTGAACACGCACGTCTGCAATGCGTGATGGATCCTGAATCTCGTGCGCCCATATACGATTCAAAGCGTCCAATTCCAGGCGGACATTGCTGTTTTTTTCAGCGTTCTCGATACGCTCGGATTTGATCTCCAATATCGTGATCTTGTCGAGCACCTCACCAAACGACAGCGGTACTTCGATCGTGTCTTTCATAGAATCCCCTTGGATGAATATTCACAGCATGCACAGTGTAATTTAATGGCGTCAGGTATGCTTCCCTACAGTGGTAAGCCTGTCACGCGGAGGAAGCTCTTTGATACCCGAACCTTTGTATGCGTCGGCACTCTCAACACTATGATTTTCTCATAACCCTAGGAATATCCTGATATGTCATTATTGCCGGTTGTCCTGGCGGGAGGAGCGGGATCAAGATTATGGCCATTGTCACGGCAATTGTATCCCAAGCAGTTTCTGTCACTCGATGGCGGGCTCACCATGTTGCAAAAGACGCTGGGGCGGCTTGATGGGCTTGATACACAAGCACCGATTGTCATATGTAACGAAGAACATCGTTTTCTCGTGGCGGAGCAATTACGCCAAATTGACGTGTGCGACAGTCAGTTGTTGTTGGAACCGGTTGGTCGTAATACGGCGCCCGCGATTGCTTTGGCGGCTCTTGCGGCTACTCAAGACGGTGAGGACCCTTTATTGCTTGTGTTGGCGGCGGATCACCTGGTGGAGGATATCGCGCCGTTCCATGACAGTATCAAGAAGGCGCAGTCGCTCGCAGAGCTGGATTATTTGGTTACCTTCGGCGTCGTGCCCACCTCTCCTGAAACGGGGTACGGCTATATCCATCAGGGGGCTTCATTGGAGCCAGGCTTTAGTGTTCGACGTTTCGTCGAAAAGCCGGATGCGGTGACGGCCGCTGGTTACGTGGAAAGTGGCGAATATTTGTGGAATAGCGGCATGTTTCTGTTTCGAGCGAGCCGCTACTTGGAGGAGATAGCGCACTTCTACCCCGACATGCTGCATGCTTGCCATCAGGCAATGGCGCAGATAAAGAAGGATCTGGATTTTACCCGCATCGATAAGGATGCTTTCGCCCAATGCGAGGACATATCGGTCGATTATGCCGTGATGGAGAAAACGCAGCATGCCGCCGTCGTGCCCTTGTCGGCACGCTGGAGTGACCTAGGTGCCTGGTCGTCCATATGGGAGTTAAGCGATAAGTGCGAGGCAGGCAACAGCTATCATGGTGATGTCATCCAGGAAGATACCCGCAATACCATGTTGCGTTCCGAGAGTCGCTTGGTGGCCGCGATAGGCCTGGAAGACCTCGTCATTATTGAAACCAAGGATGCGGTATTGGTCGCTGATAGGCATAAGACGCAAGATGTTAAAAAAATTGTCGAGCGACTCAAGTCTGAAGGTCGGGACGAGTTCAACAATCATTGCGTTGTCTATCGTCCCTGGGGGCGCTACGAATCGATCGATAAGGGCCAGCGTTATCAGGTTAAACGTATTACGGTGAACCCGGGCGCTAAACTCTCGGTACAAATGCATCATCACAGGGCAGAGCACTGGATAGTGGTATCCGGCACGGCGGAAGTCACTAACGGAGAGACCACCTCCCTTGTATTCGAAAATGAATCGACTTATATCCCCATCGGCCAGGTTCACGCGCTGAAAAACCCCGGCACGCTGCCTCTTGAACTGATAGAGGTGCAGTCCGGTAGCTACCTGGGCGAAGACGATATTGTCCGTTTCGAGGATCAATACGGCCGCGTTTGATCAAGCGGTAGCGCGGTATCCTTGAAGAATGGGGGAGATCGACAAAGTTGCATCAAACTTGTGTATGGACCTCTCAAGCCTCTCCAAATTGGCGTTCTGCCACGTCCCCGGTTGGCGCAACCGGCAGCGGTCCAGGTCAATCAACCATGGCGCGCCGCTGGCATCGACCAGAATATTGCGGGCGTTCAGATCGACATGATCAAGCCGTGCCTGGTGAAAACGTCGAACCATGGCGCCTACGCGTCGCAAGAGCGTTTCGTCCGCCAGTTGGTTGACGATCAACTCGGCTAACGCTTTGGCACCGGGGATGCGCTGAGTGATCAAGGCGGCTTCATAGCTGAGTCCATGGCGGGTTACGCAAGCGGCGATGGGCCGGGGAACAGGTAACCCCTGCTCGAACAAGTTGGCCGTGAGGCGCATTTCGCGAAAGCCGCGGGTGCGTTCTAGCCCGGTCCATAGATAGCGGGATTGGTTTAATTTAGCGATGAGACCGCCGCGGCGGTAAGGGCGCAGTACCCACTGCGTGCTCGCGTCAGGGGTTGGTTGTAGAAACAAGCTGCTGCCCCGGCCAGGGGCTTCGCCGACCACTAAATCGCGGGATCGCCAGTATTCAGCGCTGAACAGTGCGGGGTCGGGTTGGTGAGATATGCCAGCGTCACATAAACTGTCTGCATCATGTAAAATATGACTATTTTTTTGCCGGAGTGCCGCTAAGCGCATGAAGCCCTCTCTGCCTGCTCAACCTAACCATATTGCGATTCTGCGTTTGTCGGCGTTAGGCGACGTCTGCAACCTTGTGCCCACCGTACGAGCGTTGCAGCGCCAGTGGCCTCACGCGCGCATTACCTGGATCATCGGTAAGGGGGAGCACAGTTTACTGACCGGGCTCTCCGGGGTCGAGTTTGTCGTCTACGATAAATCCACCGGGATAAAAGGCATGCGTGCCCTGTGGCGTGAGCTCTCCGATACGCGCTTTGATGTGTTATTGCACATGCAGCAGGCGATTCGTGCCAGCGTGCTATCGATTGGGCTAAAGGCGAATACACGAATTGGTTATGATAAAGCTCGGGCGAAAGATAAGCAGCACTGGTTCATTCAGCACCATATTGCCCCGCGCCAGAATCCCCATGTACTAGAGTCGTTTATGGATTTCGCCCGGCGGCTCGGCGTGGAGGATGACAGCCTTGCGTGGGAGCTCCCGATACCGGAAAGCGCTTATGACGAGGCGCGCCTGATCAGCGGTGATCCGCCCTATATGGTGATTAACCCCTGCAGTAACCCGCGACTGCGTAATTTCCGCAACTGGTCGGCCGAAGGCTACGCCAGCGTGATCGAGTACGCCTGGGTGAAGCATGGGCTAAAAAGCCTGCTTACCGGGGGCGGTACCACCGCCGAAAAAGAGATGGGCGAGCGCATTGAGGCGTTGTGCCAGCCGGGGAGTGTGATCAACGCCATCGGTGGCACATCGCTTAAGGGGTTGCTGGCGCTGATCGACCGCGCGCGTGTGGCGATTGCCCCCGATACTGGCCCGGCTCATATGGCCAATGCGCTGGGTACGCCGACGCTTGGCCTTTACGCCACCACCAACCCGCAGCGGGCGGCGCCTTACCTATGGCGTGATTTTGCCGTTAATGCCTATCCGGAAGCGGTGCGTACCTATCTACATAAAAGCGTCGATGATCTGCCGTGGGGGCAGCGCGTGCGCCACCCAGACGCCATGAATTTGATCAAAACCGAGACGGTAATAGCCAAGCTTGATGCATTACTCGCCCACACAGCCGACCACACGAATGCCGGACAAGGAACGCTAGATGAAAGTTGATTTAACCGCTTTGGAGCATGCTCGCGTACTGGTCGTGGGCGATGTCATGCTCGATCGCTACTGGCACGGAGGTGCTTCACGTATTTCACCGGAGGCGCCGGTGCCGGTCGTGCGCGTAGAAGACGCCGATGATCGTCCTGGCGGTGCAGCTAACGTGGCTCTCAATATTGCGGCGTTAGGCGCTCACGCAGCATTAGCGGGAGTGGTCGGTCAGGATGAAAATGCCGGTTTGTTAAATGAGCGCTTAACGGCTTCAGATGTAAGCACTTACTTTCAGCGTAGCGCTGAGGTGCCAACGATTACCAAACTGCGGGTGATGAGCCGCAACCAGCAGTTGCTGCGGCTCGATTTTGAGCAGCGCCTCGATAATGTCGATACGCAGCCACTGCTGGATAGCGTGGAAAAAGCGCTACCCGAATGTGATGTCATGGTGCTCTCCGATTATGGCAAGGGCACCCTGAATCAGGTCGAACGGTTAATTGCACTCGCCAAGACAGCGGGCAAGCGCGTACTGATCGACCCCAAAGGTCAGGATTTTCGCAAGTACCGCGGTGCTACTCTGATCACTCCGAATCTGGGCGAATTTGAAGCGATTGTCGGCCACTGTGAAAGCGATGAGCAACTTGCCAAGCGCGGCGAAGCGCTGCGTGTTGAGCTAGAACTGGAAGGGCTGCTGATCACCCGCAGCGAAAAAGGCATGGTATTGATTCGTGAAGGCCACGCGCCGCTACACCTGCCCACCCGCGCCCAAGAGGTCTTCGATGTCACCGGTGCGGGCGATACGGTGATTGGTATGATGGGCTTGGCGTTGGCCGCTGGGCATGCATTGCCCGAAGCAATGATGCTAGCGAACCTCGGCGCCGGGCTGGTGGTGGCCAAGCCGGGCACGGCGACGCTCTCGATTGCTGAGCTCTACACCGCGCTGCATGGCGATAAACTCGCCGAGTTTGGCGTCATCGAGCCCAGCCCCTTGATAGAGGCGGTGCGCGCAGCGCAAGTGCGCGGCGAACGCGTGGTGATGACCAACGGCTGCTTCGATATTCTACACGCGGGGCATGTGGCGTATCTGGAGCAAGCCAAGCGCCTGGGCGACCGCCTGATTGTGGCCGTTAACGACGACGCGTCTATTTCGCGCTTGAAAGGCCCGCAACGGCCGATCAACCCACTTAGTCGGCGGATGCAGGTGTTGGCCGGGCTCGGTGCTGTGGATTGGGTGGTACCGTTTAGCGATGATACCCCGCAAGCGCTGATCGAAGCAGTGTTGCCCGATGTGCTGGTCAAAGGCGGCGATTACCATCCCGATGATATCGCCGGCGGCGCGGCGGTAAAGGCCCATGGTGGCGAGGTGAAAGTACTGGGCTTTGAAGATGGGGTCTCTACCACGGCAATGATCGATACCATTCTGGACCGCGAGCGCTAATGCTTGCCTGGCCGCGCTATTTTTATTCTGCCGCGCTCTATGCGCTTTCGCCGTTGGTTGGCTGGCGCATTTGGCGTGAGCAAGTGCCCACTTACTCGCGGTTGCAGCGGCTGGGGTTCGAACGTGAGCCACGCCCCGAGGGGCCGCTGATTTGGCTGCATTGTGCTTCAGTAGGGGAAGTGCGTGCGGCAAAGCCGTTGATCGAAGCGCTTGCAAACGCCTACCCCCATCATTGCCTGCTGGTCACTACCATGACCGCTACCGGGGCGCAGCAGGTGCAAGCGCTTACCCACCTTTCGCCGAATTTACGCCATCGCTTTCTGCCGCTGGATTTCCCTGGCAGTGCCAAGCGGTTTGTGCACCACTGGCAGCCTGCGCTTGCGATCCTGTTTGAAACCGAGCTCTGGCCCAACCTGCTCCACGCTTGCGCGGCTGAGCGCATCCCGGTGGCGGTGGTAAACGGGCGCCTGTCAGTGCGGGCCTTTGCCCGCTACCAGCGCTTTCCGCGTTTGATGACGCAGACACTTGAAAATATCACCTGGCTGGCGGCGAAATCCGCTGTGGATGCCGAGCGCTTTAAAACACTGGGTTTGCCCGCCGAGAGAACCCAGGTAGTGGGCTCGCTTAAATTTGAAATAACTTCGCCTGATAACGCTTGGGAAGAGAGTGAGCGCTTACGTCGTTCTATTTCTCAGCCGACCGGCAAGCGTCCTATTTGGGTGGCGGGCTCGACCCGCGACGGCGAAGAGTGCCATGTGCTCGCTGCGCATCGCTCACTGCGCAAAATGTTTCCCGAGGCACTGTTGATTTTGGTGCCGCGCCACCCGCCGCGTTTTGACGACGTGGCGCATACTTGCGAGCAGGCAGGTTTTGCCGTGGCGCGCCGAAGCCTAAATCAGCCGGTGACGAAAGACACAGCGGTCTACTTGGGCGATACCCTCGGTGAGCTTGGTATGCTCTACGCGGCAGGCGATGTCGCTTTTGTTGGGGGGAGTTTGGTACCGCTTGGTGGTCACAACGTGGTGGAACCGGCAAGCCTTGGGCGTTTTACCCTATGCGGGCCGTCGCTTGAGAATTTTGACGATGTCGCCGCGCCGCTTATCGAGGCTGGTGCACTGACGCCGGTCGCTGACGCCGAGGCTTTGGGAAAGGCGTTGATGGACGCCTTCAGCGACCCCGCTACCACGGCGCAAAAAGGCGCGCAGGGGCAGCGGGTGGTAGCAGAAGAGCGAGGAGCGCTGGCGCGGACGCTGGAGGGATTAGCGCGCCTGCTGTGATATTCGCTCACCCTTTAAAAGGCTCAGGGTGAGCGATATATGGTTCAACGCAGCGCGGTGCGCTCGACGCCGTCTTCTTTGCCGAGTAGCAGCACATCGGCGCCACGGGCGGCAAACAAGCCGTTGGTGACCACGCCGACAATACCGTTGAGGGTGGCTTCCATCGCCTTCGGGTCATCAATCATAACGTCATAGCAATCGATGATTTGATTGCCGTTATCGGTCACCACGCCCTCGCGATAAACCGGTTCGGCGCCAAGCTTCACTAGCTCGCGAGCGACGTAAGAGCGCGCCATGGGGATGACTTCAATCGGCAGCGGAAAGTGCCCCAGCTGGGCGACGTACTTGGAGTCATCGGCGATGCAGATAAACCGCTCAGCGCAGGCGGCGACGATTTTCTCCCGTGTGAGCGCCGCACCGCCGCCTTTGATCATTTGTAAGTGGGCGTTCACTTCGTCTGCGCCGTCGATATAAAAGGGCAGTGTGCCGCTACTATTGAGCTCTAGCACATCAATACCCAAGCCTTTTAAACGCTTGGTGCTGGCATCTGAGCTTGCCACCGCGCCTTTGAAACGACCGGCGAACTTGCCTAGGCGGTCGATAAATAAATTAGCCGTGGAGCCGGTGCCAATGCCGAGCACGGTGTCTTTCTCAAGCCACGGTTCGATTTCTTTGATGGCGGCGTCAGCAACAGCGGCTTTCAGTTCGTCTTGGTTCATGGAGTGCCTTTCGTTGGGTCAAAGGAAGGGTAAGTGAACAGTAGAGCTCCACAGTATAGCGGGGGAAAAGCGCGCTGCCGACGTTGAAATGCTAGACGCCACTAGGCGCTATCTGCTACCAATAGAGGCTTTGTCTGACCTGTGCCGTGATGGCCATTAACTCCTGTGGGATACCAGCATGCTCGAAGCAACCGTGAAGAAAATTCTCCAAGCCCGCGTTTATGAAGCGGCTTGCGAAACCCCGATTTCACCCGCCCCGTTTCTGTCACGCCGCTTCAACAACACGATTTTAATTAAGCGTGAAGACCTGCAGCCGGTTTTCTCCTTCAAGATTCGTGGCGCCTACAACAAGATGGCGCAGCTGACCGAAGAGCAAAAAGCCAAAGGCGTGATCGCGGCCTCTGCCGGTAACCACGCCCAGGGGCTAGCAATGGCGGCCAAGCAAATGGGCGTTAAAGCCACCATCGTGATGCCGCGGATTACCCCGGAGATCAAGGTGGCCGCGGTGCGGGCCCGAGGGGCCAAGGTAATACTGAAGGGCGATGCCTTTGCCGCTGCGGCTGAGTATGCTCAGGAGCTGATCAAAGAGCACGGCTACACCTATATCCCGCCGTTTGACGATATTGACGTGGTGGCCGGGCAAGGCACTATTGCGGTGGAAATGCTGCGTCAGCACGCCGGACCCATTGATGCGATCTTTGTCCCTGTGGGCGGCGGTGGGCTCATTGCCGGCGTGGCGGCCTATGTGAAGTACTTGCGCCCGGATATCAAGGTCATCGCGGTGGAATCCGAAGATAGCGCTTGTCTGAAAGCGGCGCTCGACGCTGGTGAGCGCGTGGTCTTGGACCAAGTTGGCGTGTTTGCCGAAGGCGTCGCGGTGGCGCAGATTGGTGAGGTGCCGTTCTCCATCATGCAGCACTTAATCGACGAGGTGATTACCGTCAGCGCCGATGAGATGTGCGCCGCGGTGAAGGATATTTTCGAGGATACCCGCGCGGTTTCCGAAACGTCTGGGGCGCTCTCGCTGGCGGGGTTGAAAAAGTACATTCAGCAAACCGGCGCCGAAAGCCATACGCTGATGTGCATCAACTCTGGTGCTAATACCAATTTCGACCGTTTGCAGCATATCGCCGAGCGCACCTCGCTAGGCGAGCAGCGCGAGGCCATTTTGGCCGTCACCATCGCTGAGAAGCCGGGCAGTTTTAAAAAGTTCTGTCGCACGCTGGGCAAGCGGATGGTGACTGAATTCAGCTACCGCTATGCTGATGCCTCCGATGCACATATCTTTGTCGCCGTGCAAGTCAAACCGGGCGGAGAAGATCGCCAAGCCGTAATCGAAAAACTCACCGAGGCGGGTTATCAAGTCGAAGACTTAACCGACAATGAGCTGGCCAAGGTGCATATCCGTCACTTAGGCGGCGGGCGGCCTAGCGAGCAGTTTGCCGAAGAGCTTTACCGCTTTGAATTCCCCGAGCGTCCAGGGGCGCTGATGAACTTCTTAACGCAACTGCCGCATGATTGGAATATATCGCTTTTCCACTACCGCAACCACGGCGCCGCCTATGGGCGTGTGCTAGTGGGTATGCAAGTGCCCAACGGCGACCGTGTGAACGTGGAAAAACACCTTGATACCATTGGCTATCGCTATTGGAAGGAGAGCGATAACCCGGCCTATCGGCTGTTTATGGCGTAACGTAATGAAACGTGCTCTGGAGTAAGCGGTTACTTACCTGGAGGCTTTGCGTTGCTCAGCGCTTTGATCTGGGGTGAACGTTTAAACAAACGCTGTTTGATAATGCCTTTCGCCGTTGCGAGGCGTAGCCCATTAGCTCTATAGTCGCTAATGAGATAGTCGTCAGCAAAATAATGTAAAAACATCATCGCATTGACCGACTAGTAAAGGAAAATACTTATCGAACATTTGGCAACTGTGGTAAATCATGGAGAAGCAACATGCGTCGTAAAAAGCCGGATATGATCATGGCCCTAATGGTGGTGTTTGCGCTGGGGGTATTGGTAACGGGGTATGCGCAAGCGCTTGCTGGGGGTTAGTGGTTATATTGTTTAGCTGCGTATTGCGATGACCCATTATGCTCGCTAGCACAAACACAAAACGGCCGCGTTGCGGAATGCAACGCGGCCGTTTTGTGTTCTTTTCTGCGGAAATTAGGGCCGCACGATCTTCGTATCGGTGACGATAGCGCTGAGTGGAATATCCCACGGCTCGGTTGGCAGCGCTTTTACCTCTTGGCAGGCGTGGGCGACGCCAATCAGTTGTGGTGCCGGGCGGCGCTGGCGGACAAACGCGAGCGTGCGGTCGTAAAAGCCGCCGCCCATACCCATACGGTTGCCACGGGCATCAAACCCCACCAGCGGTGCGATAAGCGTATCGAGCGCCCACGCGGGCAGGCGATTGCGACGCTGAGCACTAAAGCGTGTGGTGGGCTGCCAAATGTTGAAGCGGTTTTTCACCATAGGCGTATCAGGGCGGTAAGCGACAAACCACAGCGAATTTTTGGCTAGCGGGCGCAATACCGGCAGATACACATCTACGCGTCGCGCACGTAACCACGCCATAATCGGCGTTGGATCGATTTCACCGTGAACGGGTAAATAGAGGCTGACGCGCCGGGCGCGCTGGATTTCAGGCAGTGATTTGAGGCGTTCGCTCAGCGTCTCGGCGGCAAGGCGTTGGGCTTGAGGCGAGAGGGCACGGCGGCGGCGTTTTAGCTCGCGGCGCAGTGCGGCTTTTTCAAGCGATGCCGTGGTGGCGCGAGCGTTGTTAATAGCGTCGTTGGCGGGCATAGTGTGTGTTTCTCGGCAGTGAGTTCCCCAGAGTGCCGCTGTCGTTCTGGCCCTGAACCCAAAGGTTCAGGTGGGTGGCCGCAGTCAAACCGTCAGGCTTTCCGTCGCACGGACATGCACACGGGTTTGGCTAGCATTTGGCCCCCTAGGTATTGCGCATAGGCTCGAGGGACGTAAACGACTGGCGCACACCCCAGGGAACCTCTTAATCTTAACAGAGCGGTTGCCGATACCAAAGGACGCGTGCAATTTACGGCTACGACGGTGGGCGGTTTTTTTCTAGTGCGTTTTCTAGACGCTCGCTCAAGCGAGTGATATCGGCCTCGTAGTCGCGGCGTTCATCCAGCGTTTCCAGTAGCTCATGGGTAATATTGAGTGCCGCCATAATGGCGATGCGCTCGCTACCTAAAACGCTACTCTGCGAATGAATACCGTGCATGGCGCGGTCTAAGTAACGCGCGGCTCGCTCGAGTTTTTTCTCTTCGCCTGGGTCGCAGGCAATCATATAGCTGCGACCGAGTAGGGTAAGTTCTTTGGTTGGCCGCTTAGCGTTACTCATCAAAGGCTCCGGCATGGGTCATTTGATTGACCGATGCGTTAACATCACTGTATAGGAAGGATG
This sequence comes from Halomonas llamarensis, assembly GCF_023555005.1. Classification (GTDB taxonomy): domain Bacteria; phylum Pseudomonadota; class Gammaproteobacteria; order Pseudomonadales; family Halomonadaceae; genus Vreelandella; species Vreelandella llamarensis. Next base: position 11,760 of record NZ_JAMJPJ010000041.1, read on the forward strand.
ATCGGCGTTCACTATAAGAGAGCGGCTTGCGCGGGGTCAACGCGCAGGCGCGAACGCCGTGGTTTTCTAACGAACAAAACGTTTTTAACGCGTTAACACCGTACGCCATCGGCGTATGAGCTCCCACAGATAAAGTGAGTTATTCACATGTCCCTAATCGACGACCGCCAAGATTTTTCTGACGTCGCAGATGTTTTTCTCCTTCACGGCAGCATGCAGTCGCCAGCATTCTTAGACGGGCGATTATGCGCACTGCTGGCGCTTAAAGATGTTTCTGCCGAGGCGTGGCTTGACGAGATATGTTTAAGCCTCGGTGTCGACCAACCCAAGGATCAGGCCAGCGCCGAGCGTCTGCTCGGCTGGCGCAAGCAGACGCTTGAAGCGCTCAGTGCCAGCGAAATGAACTACACGCCGCTGCTGCCCGATGAACTTTTCTCTCTCGCCGAGCAAGCCCAGGGCCTTAAAGAGTGGACACAGGGCTTTGTCGAAGTGCTCGATGAAGCGGTGGATAACGCGTTGCGTAAGCGTTGGTCGCAAACCCTGCGCGAGGCGCTGGATGACTTGCCGGCGCTTTCGCAGATCGAAACCGACATCGACGACAGCCCTGAAAACGAAAACGATCTGTTTGCCTTGACCGAACACGCGCGCATGGCGGCCATGATGCTGTATACCGAGCAGCATCCCGGCCAGCCTCAGGTAGAGCAGACCGATACGCCTGTGCATTGAGCGCATCACTGCCTTGTGGATCAAAAAACGGTTTTATTCAATAAAAAAGGAGTTTGCATGCTGCCTGATGTCATACCGCGCCCTGCTGCTATCTCGCCGGAAACCTACCGCGCACGCCGCGAGGCGCTGATGCGCCAGCTGCCCTCGTCGGCGGCCGTCCTCTTGCCTAGCGCGTCATTGCTCACGCGCTCCAATGACAGTGAATTCCCGTTTCGCCAGAACAGCGACTTCTACTACCTCACCGGCATGACCGAGCCCGATGCACTACTGGTGCTGCTGCCGGGTGAAGGCGAAGACGGCAGGGGCGCAAGTATTGAAGAAAGTACTGAAGAAAGTACTGGAGAGAGCGCTGGAGAGAGCATCGTGTTCTGCCAAGACCGGGACGCGACCCTGGAGGCATGGACGGGCCGACGCCTTGGTGCCGCAGGCGTAGTGAACGAGCACGACCTGGATCACGCGTTTGAGAACGCCGAGCGCGATGAGCGCTTAGCCGAGCTGCTCCGTGGCCGCGAACAGCTCTACCTGCCGTTGGAAAGCGCTGAGGCCATCGCTTTGGCTGAAGACGCCTACGTGCAGGCGAAAGCGGGTCAACGGCGCGGGCAGGCACCAGTGCGCGGTTGGCAGGATATCAGCCCCTTAATCCATGACATGCGTTTGATCAAAAGCGCGGAAGAAATCTGCCTGTTACGCCATGCGGCGGCAATTTCCGCCCGCGCCCATTGTCGTGCCATGCAGGCCGCGGCCCCTGAACTTTTTGAGTATCAGCTGCAAGCAGAGCTGGAGCATGAATTCGTGTGGCAGGGCGGTAGCGGCCCTGCCTACAGTACGATTGTTGGCGGCGGTGCGAATGCGTGCGTGTTGCACTACATTGAGAACAGCGCAACGCTACAGGCGGGTGAGTTGGTCTTAATTGACGCTGGCGCTGAATTTGACCTCTACGCAGGCGATATTACCCGCACTTTCCCGGTATCTGGCACCTTCAGCGCGGCCCAGCGCGCCATTTACACTATCGTGCTGGCAGCGCAGGAGCGCGCGATAGCGGCCGTCAAGCCCGGTACGACGCTTAAAGCCATCCACCAGGGTGTGGTGCGCGACCTGACCCAAGGACTGATTGAGCTTGGCTTGCTGGAAGGCGACGCGGGTGCGCGCGTGGAAGACGAGAGTTATCGCCGCTTCTACCTGCATTCGACATCGCATTGGCTCGGGCTTGATGTCCACGATGTCGGCACTTACCGCCTTGACCCGGATACCTTCCGCCCGCTTGCACCCGGGATGGTGCTGACCGTCGAACCAGGGCTCTACATTCCCGATGACGCCGACATTCCCAGTGAGTATCGCGGGATAGGCATCCGTATCGAAGACGATGTGGTGGTGACGGAAAACGGCCATGATGTGCTCACCTCAGGTGTGCCCAAGAAAGTGGCCGATATCGAAGCATTGATGGTTAATAAACAACCAGATTAGGTGGCGTTATATGCCTTTATGTAATTTACATTACGATATAAGTATTTGATTTTTATGTTTTAAATTCTAATGGAGTCTTAGATGGCGACGCCAGAAAACGCAGTGACACATGATATTGTGATTGTCGGCGGTGGGTTGGTCGGGGCGAGCTTAGGCTGTGCCCTGGCCCCGTTAATTGAACGGCATTCACTGCGCGTCGCGGTCATCGAAGCTGCGCCGCTGCTGTCTATTGATGCGCCGCCGACGTGGCAGCCAAGTTTTGATGCTCGTGCCAGCGCCATTGCCGAGGGCTCCGCGCAGCGTTTCCGCCGTTTAGGCGTGTGGGAGGCCATGCGCCAAGAAGCAGCCCCGATTAAGCGTATCCATATCAGCGAACGTGGGCAGCTCGGGGCGGCGCGCCTAAATGCCGCCGATGTGGGGATTGAGGCGCTGGGGCACGTCATTCCCAATGCCTGGATGGGCCGCGTGCTGCACCACCATCTCGCCGAGTTACCGCTTGAGTGGCACTGCCCCGCGCGGGTTGAGACGATTGCGCCCGTTGCCGAAGGGCACCGGCTTCTACTCTCTGACGGCAGTGAACTCACCGGCGCGTTGACGGTACTGGCCGACGGCGGTCGCTCAGGGTTGAAAGAGCAGCTGGGTATCGAAAGTGACCATGCGTCTTACGAGCAAACCGCGCTGATTGCCAATGTGGCGGTGAGCCAGCCCCATCAAGGCGTGGCGTATGAGCGCTTTACCCGCGACGGGCCGATTGCGTTACTGCCGCTACCGGGTAACGCCATGGAGTTGGTATGGACACACCCGGCTGGGGCCGAAAAAGCACGCATGGCACTCTCGGAGAGGGATTTTCTTCTCGCCCTTCAGGCGGCGTTTGGTGACCGCGCCGGGCGGTTTACCCATGTCGGCAGTCGCCACGCTTACCCGCTCACGCTCACCACGGCGAAAGAGCCGGTGCGGCCTGGCCTGGCGGTATTGGGCAATGCGGCCCACGCGTTGCACCCGGTGGCGGGGCAGGGGTTTAACCTGGCGCTGCGCGGCGTGATGGACTTGGTGGATACGTTGGGTGCAAGCCTCGCTGCCGGGCAGACGCCAGGTGCGATGGCCATGCTGGAGGATTTCGAACGCTGCCGCGAGCGTGATCGCGCCAATGTGATCCGCTTCAGCGATGGGCTGGTAAGGCTCTTTGGCGCTGATCTGCCGCTATTAGGTCACGCCCGTGCGGCAGGGCTGATTGGCCTTAACTTAGCCGGGCCGCTACGGCGGAGCCTCGCGCGCCGCGCCATGGGAATTGAACGCTAATGAGCACAGGGAGCCAATACGACGTGAGCCCAAAAAACGACAGCAAAAACGCAGTATTCGACGTCGTCATCGTCGGCGCGGGCATGGTCGGCGCCACCCTATGCGCGCTGCTCGCCAATGCTGGCATGCGCGTGGCGCTGGTAGAGGCACAAGACGTCCCCTTGCTGCCAGAGACACTCGATCTGACGCAACCCGCCCCGCGGGTTAGCGCGCTGACGCCGGTGTCGCAGCGTCTTCTCACACAGCTAAACGCCTGGCCTGAAATGGCGGCCGCGCGGGTAACGCCGTATCACGCTATGCACGTATGGGACGGCGAAGGCAGCGGTGAAATTCGTTTTTCCGCCGACGAAGCGGGTGTGCCGGTGCTCGGTCATATCGTTGAAAACGACGTAACCCTTGCGTCACTTAACGCACAACTCACGGGTCACCCGAAGGTCACACGCATTGACGGTACTCGCGTTGAAGCGCTGCAAACCACCGCCACTGGGCGTTGGCTTGAGTTGGATAACGGTCACGAGCTTCACGCGCCGTTGGTGGTGGCCGCCGATGGCGCGCGCTCAGCGCTGCGCGCGTTGGCTGAGATAGCAGTGAGTGAAGACGATATGGGCCAGCACGCGGTGGTGACTACGGTGCGTTGTGAAATCCCCCACGCGGGCACGGCGCGCCAGGTCTTTCTCGCGGGCGAGCCGCTGGCATTTTTGCCGCTGACCGTCGCGGGTGATGACCACTACTGCTCGATTGTCTGGTCCACGACGCCGGATCGGGCCAAGGCGTTGTGCGAGCTTAGCGCGGGTGCGCTCGGCGATGCATTGGGCAGTTCCTTCGAGCACCGCTTAGGTCGGGTTGAAGTGCGCGATAGTGCCTACCGCTTCCCGCTGGTGCAGCGCCACGCCCGCGAGTATGTTCAGCCTCACTTGGCGCTGGTGGGCGATGCCGCGCACAGTATTCACCCGCTGGCGGGCCAAGGCGTCAATCTTGGTTTGATGGATGCCGCCGTGTTGGCGGAAGAAGTGATTCAGGCCTGGCGGCGCGGCGCGCCTTGGGGAGATGTGCGCATTCTGGCGCGCTACGAGCGCCGCCGTCGGGGTGATAACGCCGCTATGCTGGGGTTAATGAAGGGGTTCAAGTGGCTGTTTGGCACCAAAAATCCCGCCTTAACGCTGGCGCGTAATGTCGGTATGAGCGGCATGAACCGGCTGGTGCCGATCAAGCGGGTACTCATGCGGCAGGCCACCGGTGAGCGCGGCCGCCTGCCGACGAGCGGCCGCTAATCGCGGCGGCGATCCACCACGTTAAGGGCTTTTAGCAGGTTCAGCGCTTCACCAAGCTGGTAGTCGTCGCGCAGCCGCTTGGAGACTTCTTGGCGCTCGCGAGTTTCCCCTTGGGAGCGGAGGTGGCCTTCTAAATCGGCTTCGCGCAGCTGGCGTCGGCTATCGGCGACTTCAAGTCGGCCGCGCACCACTTCTACATCGGGTTCGATGCCTTGGGCCTGAATGGAGCGCCCGTTGGGCGTGTAGTAAAGCGCCGTGGTGAGCTTCAAGCCCTCACCGTTGCCTAGCGGCATAATCTGCTGCACTGACCCTTTACCGAAGCTGTCGGTTCCCATGATCACCCCGCGGCGCTGGTCCTGAATGGCGCCAGCGACAATTTCTGCGGCGGAGGCGCTGCCACCGTTGACCAGTACCACGAGCGGCATATCGTCGGCAGGCGTATCAGGCGTGGCGGAGAACTCCATTTGTGCGTCAGAAAGGCGCCCTTCGGTGTAGACCACGAGCCCCTTGTCCAAAAACAGATCCGCCACATCCACGGCGCCTTGAAGCACGCCGCCGGGGTTATTGCGCAAATCCAGCACGAGCCCGTTAAGTTCGCCTTCATCGGCCATGTTTTGCAGCGCCTCGCGGGCCTGCGCGGCGGTGCGTGCCTGGAATTGGCTGATGCGCAGATAACCGTAACCGGGCTCAAGAAGCTCATGTTTAACGCTTTCGGTGCGGATCACTTCGCGGGTGAGGGTGAATTCTCGCGGGCTGTCTTCACCGCTACGCAGGATGGAAATCGTAAGCGGTGTGCCGGGTTCGCCGCGCATTAAATTGACGGCTTCTTGCAGCGATAGGCTTTCGGTGGGTGTGCCGTCGATGCCGATGATGATATCTCGCGACATCAGCCCCGCTTCTGAGGCCGGGGTATCATCGATTGGCGTGATCACCGTTAGTTGGCTGTTTTCCATGCCCACTTCGATACCGATACCGCCAAACTCTCCCTGGGTCGATTCGCGCAGGCTTTTGAACTCGTCTTCATCTAGGTAAGTGGAGTGCGGGTCCAGCTCGCTGAGCATGCCACGCATGGCGTTACGCAGCAGCGTGCGGTCGTCAACCTCCTCCACATAGGCGCGTTTGATGCGCTCGAATACCTCCGCCAAGGTTTGGATCTCTTCGAGAGGTAAATCGTCTAGTTCGCTTGTGTTGGGCAGCGTGTCGGCTGTTTGCGCCACGGCCTGTGGCGGGGCCGCGATGAGTGGTACCGAAAGCAGCGCAATCGGTAGAAAGGCGGCCAAAAGTCGCTTGGCGGGGGTGGTTACCGCATTAACTGATAGCGTCATGGAGACTCCGCTAGGCGATCGGCAGGTGGGCTGCCCAAAAAGTGAGAGACAATGAGATTGAAAGATAATGGCACAAGCTTATCCCGTCAGCGGCGGGCAATCCAACGCTGTGGGTTAATCGGCTCGCCGCTTTGGCGCACTTCAAAGTAGAGCGCGGCTTGTGCTTGGCCACCGGTGTCGCCGACACGGCCAATGTCATCGCCCTGTGTGACGCGTTGGCCGGGACGGGCGCTAAAGCGCTGCAGGTGGGCGTAGAGTGTCATCACGTGATCACCGTGGTCGATAATCAAGAGGTTACCAAAGCCGCGCATCCAATCGGCGAACACCACGCGCCCGGCGTGGACGGCAGAAACTGGCGTGCCGGCACTTGCCTTGATCACGATACCGTTGAAGTGAACGCCTTCTTGGCTATGATACGTCGCGCTAATCGAGCCCTGCACCGGCCAAGGAAGATCCCCTTGCGTGCGGCTGATGTGCGTACTCGGGGCGGGCTCGTCAAGGCGCGCCATTTCCTGGCGAATTTGCTCCAAAGCGCGCTGGGCCTGTTCGCGCTCTTGCTCTAGAGACGCTAACCGCTGTTCTTCGCTTTGAAAGCGCGAATCGAGCGTGGCGACGAGCTCGCGACGCTGCGCGGTGCGCTCGGCTAATGTCGCACTTTGGCTTTCAAGCTCGGCGCTGAGAGTGTCTAAACGCTGTTGGCGTGCGGCGAGTTCCGCCTCGGTGTCGGCGAGGGCAGTGTCGAGTTCGGCAATGGCCTCAATACGGGCTTGGCGTGCCTGCGTTAGACGGTTGAGGTAGGTCTGCATGCGGTCAAGTTCCGCGGGGTTGCCCTGGTTGAGCAGTAGTTTTAGCTGCGGTGTGGGGCCGACGCGGTAAAGTGCAGCGAGTTGCTTGGCGAGCGCTTGGGATTGTCCATGCCGCTGGCGCTCTAGGCGCTCGCGATGCGCGCGCAGCTGGGCGCTTTCGTCGGCGAGCTTGCGCCGTTCGGCCTGCAATGCATCCAAGCGACGGTGGGTTTCGGCGAGCTGGGTTTCGATGTCGCGCAGCTCGCGCGAAGCGTCGTCGCGGGCGGTATCGGTAGCGCTTAGGCGCTCGGCGACCGTTTCAATCTGCTCACCGATCGCATCAAGCTGGCGCTTGGCATCCGCTTCGCTGGCGTGGCTAAGCGCTGGTGAAAACCCGCCCGACAGCAGTAATGTGCCTATGAACGCTAATAAGCGCCGCATTAGCGCGTTTAACTCAATGTGATCAGCGGTTGGCCGGTCATGGCCTCGGGCACTGGCTGATTCATTAGGGTTAAAAGCGTGGGGGCGAGATCGCACAGGCGTCCCTCTTCAAGCTTGGCCTGGCGCTCGCCAACGTAAACTAGCGGCACCACAAAGGTGGTGTGGGCGGTTTGCGGGGCGCCGGTGTCGGGGTGGACCATCTGCTCGGCATTGCCGTGATCGGCGGTGATCAGGCAGGCACCACTAGCGCGCTTGATGGCGTCAACCACACGGCCCACGCACGTGTCGACGGTCTCAATGGCTTTCACTGCCGCATCGAAATCGCCAGTGTGGCCGACCATATCACCGTTGGCGTAGTTGCACACGATCAAGTCAAACGTACCGCCGTCGATGGCCTCTACGAGCTTATTGGTAATCTCAAATGCGCTCATTTCGGGTTTTTCATCGTAGGTGCGTACGTCTTGAGGCGAGGGCAACAAAATGCGTGTTTCGCCTTCGAATGCCTCTTCTTGCCCGCCGGAGAAGAAAAACGTTACATGGGGGTATTTTTCCGTTTCGGCGATGCGCAGCTGCTTAAGCCCGCGCTTGGCGACGACGTCGCCCAGCGTATCGGTGAGCTCCGTCGGCGGGAACGCCGTGGGCGCGGGGATGTCGGCGGCGTACTGGGTCATCATGACCAGCCCATCACCCGCAAGCTTGGGGCACACCTGTCGCTCAAAACCGGAGAAATCTGGCTCGGCAAAAGCGCGGGTCAGCTCGCGGGCGCGGTCAGCGCGGAAGTTAGCAAAAATGGCGGCGTCACCGTCTGCCATCGTGACCGGCGCATTTTGCGGGCGTACGCTGGTTGCCGAGACAAACTCGTCGGTTTCGCCGCGCGCGTAAGCATCATTGAGCGCCGTTTCAGCGTCCACCGCGTGGTAATCGGCATTGCCTTGGGTGAGTAGCGCGTAAGCCTGCACGACGCGCTCCCAGCGGTTATCGCGATCCAGCGCGTAAAAACGCCCAATGATTGACGCGACAAAGCCGTTATCCGGCCCCACCAGTTCCGCCAAGCGCGTATTCACGCGTTCGATGGAAGGCAGGGCGCTTTTCGGTGGCATATCGCGACCATCGAGGAAGGCATGAGTATAAATGTGTTTGGCGCCGCGGCGGGCGGCAAGTTCGGCCAAGGCGAGAACGTGGTCTTCGTGACTGTGCACGCCGCCGGGGGAAAGAAGCCCCAGTAAGTGCACGGCGCGGCCGTTGGCGACTGCTTCGTCGATTGGCCGGGTAAGCGTGGTGTTAGCGTCGAGTTCGCCGTCTTCAACCGCTTTGGTGATGCGGGTAAGGTCCTGATAGATGATGCGGCCAGCACCAATGTTCATGTGGCCCACTTCAGAATTGCCCATTTGCCCGTCGGGTAAGCCGACGTGTTGGCCGTCTGTGTGGACGAACGCATGGGGGTGTTCGCCCCAGAGTTGATCCATGACCGGCGTGTTGGCGGCGGCTACCGCGTTGTGCTGGGCGTCAGGATTGTGGCCGTAGCCGTCTAGGATAATCAGCGCCACCGGGCGCGGTGTGTTTGACGTGTCCATGAAAACCTCATTTTGGCCGAACAGCGACGCGGGGTCGCGACGAGCGTAAGCTTGGGGCATCATAGCGCAGGCAGCCACCGCCCGTCATGGCTAGAGGCCTGCGCGCGATGCCGTGTGGCGTGTATACTGTGGTGTTTTCACGGCGGCGAAGCCGCTTTATTTGTGTATTGACTAAGAGATTGTGCTCGCGATGATCGATCAGCTGTTCGAATTCGTACAGAACCACCCGCTGCTGGTGGGCTTGTTTTTGCTCGTACTAATCGCCTGGATTATTTACGAGACGCGTAGCGCTTCCACTAGCGGCGTGACATCGGCTCAAGCCACGCAGCTTATCAACCGCGAAGATGCTGTGGTGCTAGACGTGCGTGAGAGCAAAGACTTTAAAGCCGGGCATATTGCTGGCGCGCGTAATATTCCGCAAAGCAGCCTTGATAGCCGACTCAACGAGTTGGAAAAGCATAAGAGCCAGCCCATCATCGTGGCGTGCAAGCACGGCCAAAGTTCCGGTGCGGTGCAGGCGAAACTTGCCAAAGCGGGCTTTGAGCGCGCCTTTAAGCTCAAAGGCGGCATGGTGCAGTGGCAGGCGGATGGCTTGCCTGTGGTAAAAAAATAAGCGCTTTCAACTATTTTTTTAATACTGCGTGTTTTCAAATACGGTGTTTTCAAACACCGCACGGTTTTTATAAGCGTTTTGCAAAGCCGTTTGACTACTTTTACCTATAGTCAATCGACATAACCCATGGTCATAGGCGCGCTATTTCGCGCCTTACTTTAATCAGCAGGAGTTTCCGATGGCGGAAGAGAACAATACTCAGGGCAGCAACCAACAGGGCGGTACTCAACCGAACAGTGGCCAGAACAATGCCCAGCAAGCTGGCGCTCAAGAAGGCGATAAATCGCAGCTTAAATTTTCGCTGCAGCGCATTTACGTCAAAGATATCTCCTTTGAAGCGCCGAACTCGCCGAGTGTGTTTAAGCAGCCGTTCAAGCCCAAGGTCAGCCTCGATCTGAATACCTCAAGCACCAAGATTGCTGACGATCAGTACGAAGTCGTGGTGAAGGTGACGGCACAGGTCAACGACAACGAAACCGGCACGACCTCGTTTCTTGCCGAAATCGAACAAGCGGGCCTTTTCCGCATTTCGGGTATTGAAGGCGCACAGCTGGATCAAACCCTGGGCGCGTTCTGCCCCAACTTGCTGTTCCCTTACGCCCGCGAGTGTGTCGATAGCCTGGTCAACCGCGGTGGCTTCCCGCCGCTGATGCTGGCGCCGGTGAACTTCGAGGCGATGTACGCTCAGCGTAAGCAGCGTGAAGCGCAGCAGGCACAAGGCGAGCAAGAAGAAAGCACACAGTAAATGCAAGCCGCCGACTGGTACGCCGCCCACGGCAAAATGCCACGCCTTTACGTGCCGGCGACGTTCGAGGTGGGCGGCACGCTCACCTTGCCGGAAGGCCCGGCGCGTCATCTCACCCGTGTGTTGCGCATGGGCGAGGGTATGCCGCTGGTGTTGTTTGATGGTAATGGCCAAGAGGCGGGCGCACGCTTGGCGGACGTCTCGCGTAAACATACCACGGTGACGCTTGAGGCACTTTGGCCGGGTGAGGGTGAGTCGCCGTTAGCGGTGCATCTAGGTCAGGCCGTTTCCAAGGGCGACCGCATGGATTACGCTATCCAAAAAGCGGTTGAGCTAGGTGTAGCGGCGATCACGCCGCTTTATACCGAGCGAGGCGACGTGCATTTAAAAGGCGAGCGTGAGGCGAAAAAGCTCGCACATTGGCAAGCCGTGGCCGCGAGCGCCTGCGAGCAGTGTGGCCGTGCGGTCGTGCCGCCTGTCTACCCGCCGCAGCCGCTTGACGGATGGCTTTCGCAGCGTAATGAGCCACTACGGCTAATGTTGCACCTAGCCACCGGCAATACGTTTACGCAAGCAAAAATGCCGGTGGCAGCGGCGCTTTTGATTGGCCCGGAGGGTGGCTTGACGCCGAACGATACCGCCGCGGCACAAGCGGCCGATTTTATTCCTTTGACCTTGGGCCCCCGGGTGCTGCGAACCGAGACGGCCCCTGTGGTGGCGTTGGCGCTTTTGCAGCACCACTTTGGTGATCTGTAGATTGTCCCTGGCGTGGCTTTAACCCCTTCTTTCTTTTTTATCAGGACGGCTTAGCTATGACGCGTGATGCGCGAGCTTCTCACCTTTCCGCCACCGATGCCGCCGCCCACATCGGCGATGTGGCGTACTTGTCGGTGACGACGGTGAACAATACCGGTGCGTTTTTGCGTTGGGGGCATCCGAAGGATGTGTTACTGCCCTACAGCGAGCAGCATTTCCGCCCGGATGTGGGTAAGCGCGTACTGGTTAAACTCTATGAGGATGATCAAGGTCGCCCGGTCGCGTCCATGCGCTTAGAGCACTTTGTGACCGACGAAGCGTGGGAACTCGCGCGCGGTGATCAGGTCACGCTGGTCGTGGCTGAGCGCACGGATCTCGGCATGAAAGTGGTGGTCAATCAGCGTTACTGGGGATTGGTTTACCTGGATGACCTCACACAGCCGCTGCGTCGTGGTCAGACGCTTCCCGGCTACGTGAAGCAGCGCCGTGACGATGGTCGGCTGGATATTTCGCTACTACCGCCCGGTGAAGCGCGACTCGATGTTGTCGGCGAGAAAGTTCTGCAGGCGCTGCGCGAAAGCGGCGGGTATCTTCCGCTGGGGGATAAAAGCGCAGCGCATGAGATTAAAGCGCGCTTAGGCGTCAGTAAGAGTGCCTTTAAACAGGCGATTGGCCGTCTCTATAAGCGCGAGCTGATCACCCTTGAGCCTTACGCGATTCGACTGGTGCCCGGTGCGCTATCGCCGTAAGCGAAGTAGCCACGGTTGGAGCCAGGCGAGCAGTACGGCATACTGGCTGTTAATTTAACGACCCGTTCACCCTGGGGATAGCGACCTGATGAGCCAATCTAGCCTTCATCTCGGCGTGGTGATGGATTCCATCGCCGATATTGCCTACAAGAAAGATTCCACCATGGCACTGCTGTGGGCGGCGCAAGACCGCGGCTATACCCTGCACTATATGGAGCAGGAAGACCTTTTCTTGAACGCCGGGCAGGCTTATGCGCACATACGGCGCCTCAAAGTATATCGTGATCCGGCGCACTGGTTTGAACTGGGGGACGCCGATGCGCGTCCGCTCGCCGAGCTCGATGCGATTCTGATGCGCAAAGACCCGCCGGTGGATGCTGACTTTACCAACGCCGTGCATTTACTCGGCTTTGCCGAGCGCGAAGGCGTGCTCGTGGTGAACCCCACCGCGGCCCTTTTGCAGTGCAATGAAAAGCTATTCGCCCAGCAGTTCCCGCAGTGCTGCGCGCCTACGCTCGTATCGAGCCAAGCCAATGTGTTGCGTGCCTTCCACGCCGAACACGGTGATGTGATCTTCAAACCCTTGGATGGCATGGGCGGCACCGGCATTTTTCATATTGGCCCGGAAGGCCGTAATCTCGGTGCTGTGATCGAGCAGCTTTCGCTGCGCGGCCAACGTCAAATCATGGTGCAGCGCTACCTGCCGGAAATCCGAGATGGCGACACGCGTATTCTCCTGGTCGACGGCGAGCCGGTACCCTATGGGCTGGCGCGTATTCCCTCAGCGGGAGAAACGCGTGGCAATCTTGCGGCCGGTGGGCGAGGTGTTAGCCGCGAGCTGACCGAGCGCGATCACTGGCTTATTAAGCAAGTTCAGCCGATGATCCGCGAAAAGGATCTGCTGTTTGTGGGATTGGATGTGATCGGCGATTACATCACCGAAATTAACGTAACGAGCCCCACGTGCGTGCGCGAAATTGACGACCAACGCGGCACGGATATCGCGGGTTTACTGCTGGATGCCATTGAGCGCCGCTTAACCCCGGTGGCGTGATCGATTGAAGACGCCTGCCTTTTCGGGGAGGTGCTAGGAGACGCATGCAAAGTTTGAAACACCATTTTCTTTTGGCTATGCCGCATATGGAAGAAGCCAACTTCGCCGGAAGTTTGGTCTATCTATGCGACCATGACGATAACGGCTGTATGGGCGTTATCACCAACCGTCCGCTCGATATCACCCTGGATGCGCTGTTTGAGCAACTTTCGTTGGGCGGAGAAACGAGCCTGCATCGTAATGCGCCGGTTTACTACGGCGGTCCGATGCATAAAGACCGGGGTTTTATTCTCCACCGCGGTAATAGCGACGAGTGGGACTCCAGCATCCAGGTGACCGACAATGTTGCCCTGACCACGTCGATGGATATCCTCCAAGCGCTGGCCAATAACACTGGCCCCGAACGCTACCTCGTTTGCCTTGGCTGTGCCGGGTGGGATGTCGGGCAGCTGGAAGAGGAGCTCAAAGAGAACGCTTGGCTCACCGTCGATGCCGACGCGAGTGTACTGTTTGAAACGCCGCCAGCAGAACGGCTTAGTGCCGCGGCGGGTATTCTCGGTGTGGATCTCAACCTGATGACGCGAGACGCAGGGCACGCCTGATGGCAAACATTGGTCAGCGCCTCGTCCTGGCGTTTGATTTTGGTACACGCCGTATTGGCGTGGCGGTTGGTAATGAGCTTTTGAACAGCGCTCGCGAGCTGGAGCCTTTGTCGGCTCGCGATGGCATTCCTGATTGGCGCGTAGTGGCACGTTTGATCAGCGAGTGGCAGCCGGATCTGCTAGTGGTGGGCTTGCCGCTCAATATGGACGGTAGTGAGTCAGATATGAGCACGCGGGCGCGCAAATTCGGCAATCGGCTGCACGGGCGCTATGGCAAACCCTGCGAAATGGTCGACGAGCGCGGCTCCACCCGTGAAGCTAAGCAGATCGCCCGTGAAGCAGGCCATCGCGGTAATTACCGCGAGCAGAGTGTCGATGGGATTGCCGCCGTGCTTATCTTGGAAGGTTGGTTCGCCCACCAAGAAGGGCTTCCCGGCGGGCGAACGTCAGGCTGAATCGCTATCCGATCACCGGTCGAGGGTGCCGGTTTGCGCTGGCACAAACCAGCGCACGGGGCGCAAATCTTTCTCAATCACGTCATCGACCTGTAGCAGCGTGGCGAAAATGGCCATGCGCATCGGGATGCCGTTATCGGTCTGGCGGAAGATCGCCAGGCGCGAGTCGCCGTTAAGGTCCACGTTTAAATCATTCGCGCCCGGGCGACTATCCCGAGGCAGTGGGTGCATCACAATCGTGCTAGGCGAGCAATGTTGATCCATAAAGCGCTTGTGAATCGTAAAGTCGTCCGAAACGCCAGCAAAGGTTTCGCTCATTTCGGCGGTGAAGCGTTCTTTCTGAATCCGCGTGGTGTACACCACATCCAAGTCGCTGAAATTGCTAGCTAGGCTATCTCGGACTTCCACGCGGTGGCCGCGTGATGTCACCAGGTCAACCAGTGCGGCGGGCATCTCAAGCCCCGGCGGAGAGACCAGCGTGAGGCGCATCGGGTCATAAAGCGATAACAGCTTGATCAGCGAATGCACGGTCCGCCCGTGGAGCAGGTCGCCGGTGAGCAGAATATGTGCCCCTTTTAGCGATTTTCCGAGTCGAGCAAACTCTTTATCAATGGTGTAAAGATCGAGCAGTGCTTGGCTTGGATGTTCGCCTGGGCCGTCGCCGCCGTTAATGACGGGAATGTGGGTGGCGGCGGCGAATTCCGCGACAGAGCCTTGCTCGGGGTGGCGCATCACAATGGCATCACAGTAACCGCTCATCACCCGACTGGTATCGTAAAGCGACTCCCCTTTGGCCATGGAAGAGAAGGTAAAGCCTGTGGTGTCGCAGACGCTACCGCCTAAACGGCAGAAAGCCGCGTTGAAACTAACTCGCGTACGCGTGCTGGCCTCAAAAAAGAGGTTGCCCAGCACGGCACCCTCTAAAACGCGGGTAACTTTTTGCCGACCGGCGATAGGCTCCATGCGGGCGGCAACGCGCAGTAGGTGATCAACGCGGTCGCGGTTTAGCGAGTCGACAGATAACAGATGGTGGCTCATCTCTGACCTCAAGGTGAACTAAGCACAGGGTGAATGGCAGTCGCGTTAGTGTACCTGTCCCGCGGCTAACTGCGATGCCTTTTCCCTTCTATTGGCGAAGGCCGTGAAATAAATTTACACAACCCCTTGCCAACCCGTCATTGAACCCGTAGAGTACGCATCCGCTGCCGGGGACGCACAGCGTTACCAGCGGTGATTAAGGTGTAAAAACCTTGGTTTGTCAGAAGGTTAGGGGGTTGATTGATTTGTTAGTTTGTATCAATCGCTCGACTATTGCCTTCAAACGTTTATCGCCATCTTAGCGAAAAGCGAGTTGACAAACACCACGGAATGCGTAGAATACGCCTTCCTCGCTGAGGTAAGCCATTCAGGTTATCGAATGACTTCCTTCAACGACATGCTCTTTAATAATGTGATCAGGTAATTCATGTG
>NZ_JAMJPJ010000042.1 GCF_023555005.1 Halomonas llamarensis
CCAGGGGCTGATCTCAATACTCGATACGGTAAGATGGCTTAACCGTTGTTCATGAACCGCCGTGGTACGGAACCGTACGCCCGGTGGTGTGAGAGGACAGGGGAGGCGACTCCCCTTCCTACTCGATTTTGGTGCGTTGGGAGCGGTTTTGGGAACGATCCTGGGAATGGCTAGAGCTCAAGCTGCTTTTCGATGAGGGCTGGGATGTCTGGGCCGTCGCTGCGTATCCACTTGCCGTAGCGGCGCAGAATCATTGAGATGCTGAATTCAAGCAATAAGTGCGGCACCTGCGGTGACCGGGATGTCTGAGTATTCTCTCAGAAAACCTCGTGCCGCCAGTAGGTAGCCGCTACGACGCTCTTCTTAAGATCAAATCAAGCTAAGCGGGGTCGATAGTCATTAGCAGGCGCTTTTCGCCCTCTGCCATGGCTGGGCTGCGGTGCACCAGGCCGTGCTCTTCACAGCCTTCCCAGCCGCTTCCCTTGATCAGGGCAATATCACCCGCTGCCAGGCGTTGAATAGCGTTGTCGTCGGTAACAATGTCCGGGCGGTTCGGGTTGGGGGCGCCTAAGCCTGCGCGGTTGATGGCGTGTTCAGGAAGCCATTCACTGCCGGGGCCGTGATAGGTCGTTACCATGCGTACAGGCAGGTTATCGCAGTGAAAACGCGGGCACATGGCGTTATTAAGCAAGCGTACACGAATCCCCACGGTCTCGGTATCGAACAGAAAGGCGATGGCCTCAGCAATAGTCACCATATTGTCCAGCAGGGGCGTGGCGGCCTCTGGTGCGGGCAGTTGGCGGCGCAGGTCTGACATAAAAGCTTCATCTGGGCTGCCTAGCCAGCTGTATTGCCAAGCGCGTTTTGTCTGGCATTGAGCCTGGGCGCTCAAGGCAACATCGGCAGGTAGGCTGCGCTGAAGGATAGCGATGTTGTAGGCATCCTCGAAAATACGCGGCAATACGCTGATATCTGTATCAGCAGTGGCATGTCTCGGTAGGTGAAGTTGAGAGGCAGCAAGTGACGGCATGAAAAGCTCCTAAATCGTATGAATCGTTAATTATTCGGGTGATTGTTTATGTTATGTTATAACGTTTAATATTGATGAGGGTCAATCCATGTCGCTAACAGAAATACACGTTTCGTCAATCGGCGGTGAGTTAAGCAAAGCCGATATTCAGGCTATGCCTGAAGAGGACTATATGAATGTCGCTCAGTTGGCCTTTTTTCGTCAGCATTTGATGGCGGAGCGCGCTGAACTGGAAGCACGCTTACAGGAAGTGAAAGCTACAATAGCCTCTCACGAACGCGATGCGGATGAAGCCGATCAGGCATCGTTTGAGGAAGAGCTGCGTTTATCTCTGCGCCAGGCGGATCGAGAAAGCCGATTAATTCAGAATATTGATGCGGCGCTTAAACGCATTGAAAACGGCGATTATGGTTATTGTGAAGAAACTGGCGAGCCGATTGGTATTCCACGCCTGCTGTACCGGCCCACGGCGCGCCTATGTATCGAGGCCAAGGAGCGCGAAGAGCGCAAGGAACATCATTTTCGTAAGGCTAGAGGCGAGTAATACGGGAGTGAAAACGGAGACTGCCTGCCTTTTGCGGGCAAAGGAAAACTGCCTCGTCGCTTTACGCGCTAACGGTGGAGAGGGTGGGCGATTTTCTGATGCCGTTTGTTCGCTGGAAGTTTGCAGGAAGACCTTATGTCAACTAGATTAATGGCATTACATTGAATATTGGAATGACTCACTGGGGCCATTATGAATTTTTGCCAAGAACATGGTCAGCAAAAAAGCGTAGTCGCCAAGCTACCCAGCGAAAAACACCTCAACGGTACCGCTGCGCTGTTTAAAGCTCTCGGTGATCCTTCTCGAATGGCCTTGTTGTTTGCATTAAAAGACGGTGAGCGTTGTGTTGGTGATCTTGTGGATGACAGGAATAAATTATCAACGGTATCAGCGCGTCTGAAGGTGCTGTTTGACGCAAACCTAGTAGTCCGCCGCCGCGATGCGAGGCATCTTTATTATCGGTTGGCCGATCAGCATGTTGTACAATTAATCGATAACGCGCTTGCCCATGCCGATGAAGAGATGGAAGCGTCAGTGTAATACCTACGATCACTTTCACTTGGCTATGCAATCCAATCCAAGGAGATAACGATGAGCTGCAATATCCATCAAAACCACCCGCACGAGCACGGTCCGAATTGCGGTCATACGCAAATTGAGCATGATGGCCACGTTGATTACTTGCACGATGGTCACTTACACCATCCTCATGATGATCATGTTGATGAACATGTGATTGAAGTGTCAGATAAAAATCCCGATGTATGCACACCGCATCACCAATGTGCAGGCCATGATGCGGACCACGTACACGGCCCAGGTTGCGGACACGAAGCCGTTCCCCACGGCGACCATGTCGATTACTTAGTTGATGGCCACCTACATCATCCCCACGGTGATCACTGTGACGATCATGGTCCTGTGACGGTTATTCGTTAAAACCAATATTCTTTAAAACCAAGAAGAGCCCACCGGACAACAGCTTACGCTGTTGTCCGCTTTAGGCTGTTATTTAACGTCATTACCCAATGCGTCTAGCCGCTCAGAGCTGAGGGCGATGTCGTCGTTTTTATTAACCAATACCTTGATCAATAATGCTCTGAGCGATCTGTTTAGCATCGTCTAGCGAGTGCATGTGGCCCTTGGAGCTGCCTATCAAGGCGCCGCTTTGCGACAAGTCGTAAGGTTTATTCTCATCACAACACCTATACGCTGGAAGCATTCCCACAAGGGTAACTCGATTCCCATTAGAGGAAAATCCATGCTAGACCGCTGGACCATGCCACTCACGCAACGCCCGCTACTCAAGCTGGCAACTGCCTTTGAAGGCCGTCTGTCGCCAGACCAGGTAACCCTGCTGAGTTTTATCATCGGCATAAGCGCTTTGCCGCTGCTGGCCTTTGGTTATTACGGGCTGGCCTTGGTGGCGATTGTGATCAATCGCATTGGTGACGGGCTGGATGGCGCATTGGCACGTCAGATTGGCCTGCAAAGCGATGCCGGTGGCTTTCTTGATATCGGTCTGGATTTTGTTTTCTATGCCGCCGTTGTGCTGGGTTTTGGCTTGGCTGACCCGGCCAATAATGCACTAGCGGCTGCGTTTTTGCTGTTTGCCTTTATTGGCACTGGTACCTCATTTCTGGCCTTTGCGATTGCCACCCAGCAGCGCGATGCTGATCAACAAGAGAAGATTCGGCCCGACTTGCCCAACAAAGCGTTTTATTATCTGGAAGGGCTGACCGAAGGCACCGAAACAGTCATTGCCCTGATTGTGTTCTGCCTGTTTCCACAACACTTTGCCTGGTTTGCCAGTCTTTTCGCCGTTGCCTGCCTGATCACTACTGTGACCCGGCTATGGGGTGGCTACCGTGCGCTAGCGTAATGCCCTGCCTGAATTCATCTCGCTTAATATTGAAAAACGCCTTGGCTCTTTCAAGCCAAGGCATTCATTTTTCTACCTGTTTACCCACCTATCAATTCAGCGTTTCTTCCTCGCAGGCTTCTTCTCGGCGCTGGCTGGTGCGCTTTCCTTTTCGCCGCTGCCGCCATTGGGGAAGTGCGCACGAACCAGTTCCAGCAGGCCCTGGGTAGAGGTGTCGAAGTCGGCGGTGTTGGTGTCGATGCGCTCACTGATCTCACCGGCGATGCGTTTGCCAAGCTGAACGCCCCACTGGTCAAAGGAGTTGATGTTCCAGATGACGCCTTGAACAAACACCTTGTGCTCGTAGAGCGCGATCAGTGCGCCAAGGTTTTTCGGCGTCAGCTCGTCGAGCAGCAGGGTGCTGGAAGGGCGGTTGCCGGGGCAGCTGTAGGGGTCGTGTTGGCTGAGTTCTTTGCTGTCTCCCTGGCTGCCTTCCATAAAGGCGTTGGCCTGGGCAAGCATGTTAGTGAGCAGCGCGAAGTGGTGGTCTTCGACGCCGGGCTCGGGCTTGAGCGACGCGATAAAGTCGATAGGCACATAGCGCGTGCCCTGGTGAAGCAACTGGAAGAAAGCATGCTGACCGTTGGAGCCGGTCTGGCCCCAGACAATCGGGCCGGTCTTGTAATTGACCGGATGGCCAAAGATATCCACCGATTTGCCGTTGGATTCCATGTCCAACTGCTGAAGAAACGAAGGCAACTGGTGCAGGGCCTGGTCGTAAGGCACCACTGCCTGGGTTTCGGCACCAATGAAGTTGATATACCAGATACCGATCAGCGCCATCAGCACCGGCATGTTTTCCGAGAAGGGCGCGTTGATGAAGTGGTTATCCATCTCGTGAGCGCCTTCCAGCAGCTCGATAAAGCCTTCAAAACCAATCGATAACGCGATGGGTAGGCCAATCGAAGACCACATGGAGTAGCGCCCGCCGACCCAGGCCCAGAACTCGAACACGTTCTCTTCGCGAATGCCGAATTCCATCGCCGCCTTGCGGTTGGTGGAGGCGGCGATAAAATGCGCGCCCACGTCGGCGTCTTCGCCAGCGTTTTCCAGGAACCAGCGCCGTGCTGTTTTGGCGTTGAGCAGGGTCTCCTGGGTCGAGAAGGTC
Source organism: Halomonas llamarensis (assembly GCF_023555005.1). Lineage (GTDB taxonomy): Bacteria > Pseudomonadota > Gammaproteobacteria > Pseudomonadales > Halomonadaceae > Vreelandella > Vreelandella llamarensis. The sequence goes on from NZ_JAMJPJ010000042.1 coordinate 4,604, forward strand.
TTGGTCGAGACGATAAACAGCGTGGTGGCCGGGTCGAGACGTGAAAGCACCTTCTGGATATGGGTGCCGTCCACGTTGGAAACAAAGTGAAAGTGCAGCTCCGGGTGACGGTACTTCAACAGCGCACGGACGGCCATGTTGGGGCCGAGGTCTGAACCACCAATGCCAATGTTGACCACGTCCTTGATGCGTTGGCCGTTGTAGCCTTTCCACTCGCCGCTGCGCACCGCCTCGGAAAACTGTTTGATCTGCTCGCGGGTGCGGGTGATCTCGGGCATCACGTTCTTGCCGTCGACAAACACCGGCTCATCGCCCAGGTGGCGTAGCGCGGTGTGTAGTACCGGTCGGTCTTCGGTGACGTTGATGATATCGCCGGAGAACATTTGTGCCCGTCGCTGCACCAGAGCGGAGTGGTCGGCCAATTCGATCAGTTTGGCCTTAACTTCGTCGGATACATGATGTTTTGAGTAGTCGAGGAAAAGGCCGCCTACCCGCAGGCTCATTTTTTCAAAGCGCTGCGGGTCATTGGTGAAGTAGTCACTAATGCGGTCGTTAGCGGTTTTGTCGCGCAGGCGTTCGAGTGCCTGCCAGGTAACGCTGCGGGTGAGTTGAAACATAAAGTGGGCTCGCTGTGTGTCGTTGTTATACGGCTATCATCCAGGGCGCAGCTTAAACGCTACGCGCCTGAGTCCAGGCGTTGGCATCGGGAATCGACATGTCGTAGCTTTCATCCAGGTAAGGTGAAGAAAGCACAAAGTCGGCGCTGGCAGCATTGCACGCCACCGGGACGTTCCACAGTGCCGCAAGGCGCAGCAGCGCTTTGACATCGGGGTCGTGGGGCTGTGGCGAGAATGGGTCCCAGAAAAAAATCAGCACATCGAGCGCCTGCTCGGCAATGCGCGCGCCAATCTGCTGGTCACCGCCAAGCGGGCCGCTCATCAACCCTTCGATAGGCAGCCCCAGCGCGTTGTGCAAGCGCTTGGCCGTCGTGCCGGTACCGATCAATTCGTGGCGGCCCAGCGTATCCTTCCAGCGTGTCGCCCACTCGAGCATTTCGGTTTTCTTGCCGTCGTGGGCAATCAGCACAATCCGCTTGCGGGCCTGAAGCGTACGAATCGCCTGACGAGGTGGTTGCGCATCATTCATGGTATAGCTCTCCAGGGCGTGGTCGTTGTCACTGCATAAGGGCGGTTACTCGGTTGCCACGGCTAACACCTTCATGGTGTTGGTGCCGCCGTGGGCGTTCATGTGGTCACCGCGGGTGAGAATGACATGCTCGCCGGGGTCCGCCAAGCCGTGGGCTTTTAATAGCGTCAGCGCCTCGCCGTTGACGTCTCCCGCCTGCATGTGGGTGGTATCGAACGGTATCGAGACCACGCCTCGATACAGTGCCATGCGACGCTGAGCGATAGGTGTATGTGCCAAGCCGACAATGGGCAGTTTGGAGCGAATGCGTGACGCAATCAGCGGCGTATAGCCGGTGGCGGTCATGCAGGCGATCACGCTGACACCTTCCAGGTGGTTGGCCGCGTACATGGCCGACAGCGCGATTGTTTCGTCGACGCGCTCGAAACCTTCGTGGATGCGGTGCCCTGACTCCTGGGCAATGCGCTCGCGTTCGGCGCCCAGGCAGACGCGGTTCATCGCCTCGATGGTTTCAACCGGATAATCGCCCGCGGCGGTTTCGGCCGAGAGCATGACCGCATCGGTGGCATCGAGCACCGCGTTGGCCACGTCAAACACCTCGGCGCGGGTGGGCAGCGGCGACTCGATCATCGATTCCATCATCTGCGTGGCGGTAATCACGGCACGGTTCAGGGTGCGGGCGTGCTTGATGATACGTTTTTGCGTGCCGATCAATGCTTCATCGCCAATTTCAACACCCAGGTCGCCGCGGGCGACCATCACGGCTTCCGAGGCCTGGATAATGCCATCCAGAGTTTCTTCATTGGCCACGGCTTCGGCGCGCTCGAGTTTGGCGACCAGGCCGATTTCTTTGCCAGCTTCGCCCAGCAGGTCGCGTGCCTCTTGCATGTCGGCAGCGCTGCGCGGGAAGGACACCGCCAGATAGTCCACGCCGATATCCAGCGCGGTAATCAGGTCGGCCTTGTCCTTTTCGGTTAGCGCCGGGGCTGAAAGGCCACCGCCTTGCTTGTTGATGCCTTTGTTGTTGGACAGTTTGCCGCCCACGTGAACCCGGGTGTGCACCTCCTGGTCAACCACTTGGGTGACATCCAGTACCACGCGGCCGTCGTCAAGCAGCAGGCGGTCGCCGGTGCTGACGTCATCGATCAGCGATTTGTAGTCACACCCGACCCGTTCCTGGTTGCCCAGGTCGGCCTCCATTGCCATGTCGAGAATAAATGGCTCGCCTTGGGTGAGGTGAATGGCCTCATCCTTGAAACGTGAAATGCGAATTTTAGGCCCCTGGAGGTCGCCCAATGCCGCCACGCTGCGCCCCAGACGCTGAGCGATCTCACGAACATCCTGCAGACGCCGCCGGTGATCATCGCCAGCGCCATGGGAAAAGTTCAGGCGCACAACGTCGACGCCAGCTTTAAGCATGGCTTCCAGTACGCCGGGGCGGTCGCTGGCAGGGCCTAGCGTGGCCACAATCTTGGTGCGGCGTAAGGGGAGCGAGAGGGGTTGGCTCGTCATTGCACATTCTCCTGGGTTGGCCATGGTTATTGTTGACACCACGCTGGGTGTTGAAATTGCGGGTGATTAAGTTATGGACTACGATAGCGTTTATATAGTAATTTTACTACATATTGATTGATCGGCACCTTTTTAGAGGACCAAACACACACCAGTCGTTCTTTTTAGGTGCTTAACTACGTATTTTTAGTCATTTTTGATGACAGTAGAATCAATCGTGTAGCAAAAAAACGCCACCATGTATTTTTGCTACAAACGTTCTCTGCAAAGGTGAGGTGCTCCATGACAACAAGAGTCGCTATCAACGGTTTCGGTCGTATTGGCCGCAATGTACTGCGTGCCCTTTACGAAAACGGCTACCGTGATCGCCTGCAGGTCGTTGCGATTAACGACCTGGGCGATCCGTCGCTTAACTCCCATCTGCTTCGCCATGATACCGTTCACGGTCACTTTCCGTATTCGGTCGATCATGACGCGGAAAGTATCAGCGTCGACGGCGACCGCATTGCGATCTCCTCCGAGCGAGATCCTGCAAAGTTGCCCTGGGCGTCGATGGACATCGATATCGTCATGGAATGCACCGGCTTATTCACCAAGCGCGAAGCGGCAGCCAAGCATATCGAAGCGGGTGCCAAGCGCGTGTTGATCTCGGCACCCAGCCCCGATGCCGATGCCATGATTGTTTACGGCGTCAATGAACAAACACTCACCGCTGAGCATAAGGTGGTCTCGAATGCCTCCTGCACAACCAACTGCCTGGCGCCGGTCGCCAAAGCGCTGAACGATGCAGTGGGTATCGAGAATGGCCTGATGACGACCGTACATGCCTATACCAATGATCAGAACCTGTCGGATGTCTATCACACTGACCCCTACCGGGCGCGCAGTGCAACACACTCGATGATTCCGACTAAGACCGGCGCCGCGGCTGCCGTTGGTAAGGTGTTGCCCGAGTTGGCGGGTAAATTCGATGGCCTGGCGGTTCGCGTGCCGGTGATCAACGTCTCGCTGGTGGATCTAACCTTCACCGCTGGCCGTGATACCACCGCAGAAGAGATCAATGCGGCCGTTGAAAGCGCGGCTGTTACTTCACCGGTCATGGCGGTCAACGCTCAGCCCTTGGTGTCTATCGACTTTAACCACGACGCCAACTCGTCCACCTTTGATGCCAACCATACCCGTGTGAATGGCCGACTGGTGAAAATCATGGCGTGGTACGACAATGAGTGGGGGTTCTCCAACCGTATGTTGGATACCGCGGAAGCCATGCAGGCCGCCGCGAAATGATGGTGAATTATTGTTCATAATGCCGTGTGCCGAATAAAATTTAGGTAATCCAACCACATTGGATTGCCTAGTTATAAAGAGGAGATGAGATGAGCCAGTCACATAACCCGCTGGGCGATCCCAATCACGCGATTGATTTAGCGCTTTTTGGCGCGCTTGGCGACCTTGCCATACGCAAGCTTTTTCCTGCGCTTTATCATCTTGACCGTGAAGGCTTAATGCCGGAAAGCACACGGATCGTGGGGCTGGCGCGTGAGGGGCACGATACGACTGAATTTCGTAATTTGGTCAGCGCCGCGTTGCAAAAACGGCTGAAAAAGGAGGAGCAGGATAAAGAAAGTATCACGCGCTTTCTCAATCGTATTGATTACCTAAAGCTAGATTTCAAACAAGCGGAAGGTTTTGAGCAAATACGCCAGTGGCGTGAAGGCTCCGAGCGCCCAATGGTCGTATACCTTTCCGTCGCTGCCGCGATCTACGGCGATATCTGTCGAAACCTTCAGCAAAGCGGCAGCCTGGATGATGCCACGCGCGTAGTGGTGGAAAAACCGATTGGCTCAGACTTGGCGTCCTCAGAAGAGATTAACGATGCCATTGGTTCCGTGTTCCCCGAATCCCGTATCTACCGTATCGACCACTATTTGGGTAAAGAGACGGTGCAAAACCTGATTGCCTTGCGCTTTGCCAACCCGTTGTTCGGCACTCAGTGGAACCAAAACCATATCTCCCATGTGGAAATCACCGTGGCTGAAAAAGTTGGCATTGAGGGCCGCTGGGGCTATTTCGATGAAGCGGGCCAGCTGCGCGACATGGTGCAAAATCACTTGCTGCAGCTGCTTTGCCTGATTGCCATGGACCCACCCTCCAACCTGGACGCCGACGCCATTCGTGACGAGAAGGTTAAGGTGTTGAAGGCACTCAAGTCATTCACTGGTGAAGCCTTGGGCAGAGATGTGGTGCGCGGCCAGTACACGGCGGGCACCAGCGACGGCCAGCAGGTGCCGGGCTACTTGGAAGAAGAGGGCGCCAACACCGAAAGCCAGACCGAAACCTTCGTGGCGATGAAAACCGAGGTGGCCAACTGGCGCTGGGCGGGTGTGCCGTTTTATTTGCGCACTGGCAAGCGCATGCCGGAGAAGCTGTCGCAGATCGTGATCCACTTCCGCCAGCAGCCGCACTACATCTTCGACCCTGATCAGCGCAACATTGCTGCTAATAAGCTGATTATTCGCTTGCAGCCGGAAGAAGGCATCGCGCTACAGGTCCTTACCAAAGACAGCGGCCTGGACAAAGGCATGCGCCTGCGTCCCGGCCCGCTGCATCTGGATTTCAATAACGCCTTCCCGACATCACGTATTCCCGATGCCTACGAACGTTTGCTGCTGGAGGTCATGAAAGGCCAGCAGTATCTGTTCGTGCGCCGTGACGAAGTCGAGCATGCCTGGCGCTGGTGCGATCAACTGATTGACGGCTGGAAAGCCCGGGAAGCGCCGCCGCGCCGTTATCCGGCAGGCTCCTGGGGGCCGGTCGCCTCTATTGCCATGATTACCCAGGATGGCCGCAGCTGGTACGAGGATTATTAACATGAGCGATGCACGCACACAGCTTGCTGAACAGCTGGCCGAAGCCGTCTTTCAGGCCTTGAACGACGACCTGGAACATCAGGAAAATGCGTTGCTGGTAGTCTCCGGCGGCTCGACGCCTTTTCCCTTTTTAAAAGCGCTGGCGGCCAAGCCGCTACCCTGGGAACGGGTGCAGATCACGCTGGCGGACGAGCGCTGGGTGGATGAACAAAGTGATGACAGCAACGCGAAATTGGTCCGCGAGTACTTGCTTCAGGGGGCTGCGGCGGCGGCCCATTTTGAACCCTTGACCAGCGAAGCCGGCACGCCTGAAGAAGGTGTACCCGACGTCAGCGAGCGTGCGCTATCGCTTAGCTGGCCAGCAAGCGTGGTGATTTTGGGCATGGGCGGCGACGGCCATACGGCCTCGCTGTTTCCGGACAGTCTGGAGCTTGGCTTGGCGCTCGCCACGGAGGAGCCGCTGGTGGCGGTGCGAACGCCCAGCCAGCCGCAGCCGCGCATCACCTTTTCGGCGGACCGTCTGCACCAGGCGCGCCGCCATGTTTTACATATTACCGGCGACGATAAGCGAGCGGTGTTGGCCAAGGCACTGAGTGGGGACGACGTGCGTCAAATGCCCATCCGCGCCTTCTTATCCTGCCCCTTGGCGATTTACTGGGCGCCATAGCGCCAGATTTCACCGATAATAATTTGCTTGGAGACTCACGCATGACCATCGATAAACAGCTGCCGTCGACGCGTACCGCAGAGCTGGACAGTATCTGCCTGAAGGCCGAAGTGATTCCGGTGATCACCATTGATCGCCTGGAAGACGCCGTGCCGCTGGGCCGCGCGCTGGTAGAAGGCGGCCTATCGGTGCTGGAAATCACTCTGCGTACCGATTGCGCGCTGGAAGCCATCAAGCGCATGAAAAAAGCGCTGCCTGGGGCGAGCATTGGTGTGGGTACGGTATTGACCCCTGCCCAGTATCGCCAGGCCGAGCAGGTCGGCGCTGATTTTGTGGTAACTCCCGGGGCGACCGAGGCGCTATACCGCCATGGCGTGGAAAGCCCGGTGCCGATGCTGCCCGGCGTCTCCACCATTTCTGAATTGATGACCGGCTGGCAGTACGGCTACCGTCGGTTCAAGTTTTTCCCGGCTGAATCCAGCGGTGGGGCAAAAGCGATCAAGGCGTTTGGTGCGCCGATTCCCGAAGCACGCTTTTGTCCAACCGGCGGCATCACGGTCGATAACGCCGAAGAGTATCTCAAGTTGCCTAACGTCATATGCGTTGGCGGCTCCTGGCTCACGCCCAAGGCAATGGTCGAGGCGGAAGACTGGGACGGCATCCGCGAACTGGCCCGTCAGGCCGCCGAACGTTTTCATCATTAATCTGAATTGCCCCAGACTTGATCTGGGGTTTTTTATTCAAACGTAAAGAATGGGTCGGCGTGTCGGTAAAATACGCCGCGCCGCCCTGGGGTGAAAAGCGAATGGCGTTGGAAATAGTTGGCTTAAAACACTTCTTCGTTGTGCAACGCCTCAGCGGCACCCAGTAGCCCTGTCCACGGATGGGTCACCACCCAGACGGGGATGTCGGCGTTATAGGCGCCCATGCGGCCTTTGTTAACGAAGCTGTCGCGCAGCTGGCTTTTCGGCAACCAGTCAAGCAGGCGTGGCAAGATCCCGCCGCACAGGTAAACGCCACCTCTGGCGCCCATGGTCAGCGTGGCATCGCCGCACACATCGCCGAGGATTTTCAGAAACCGCAACAGGGTGGCCTTGGCGATAGGGTCACCCTCGTTGGCTGCCTGGGTCACCTCTGCGGGGGAGGCGCAACGCGGCGCCTGGTCGTCGAGCGCGCAGTGGGCCTGATAAAGCTCGAGTAACCCTTGGCCGCACAGAATGCGCTCGACGCTAACACGTGGGTGACGCTGCAGAAACACGTCGAGCAGCGCGCGCTCGGTGGCGTCGGTGGGCGCAAAGGTGACGTGGCCGCCCTCGGTCGGCAGCGGTATCCAGGCATGCTGGCCGGGGAAAACACCGGCCACGCCAAGCCCCGTGCCGGGGCCAATCACCAGGCGGGTGGAGTGAGACTGAGTCACACCTGCTTGCACTTGCACCAAGTTGTCGGTGTCCACATGAGGCACGCCCAGCGCCTGAGCGGTAAAGTCGTTAACGGTTTTGAACAGCGATAGGTTCAGCGTTTCGCGAACATCGCTTTTCATAAAGTCCCAGTGGTTATTGGTCATGTTCACCCGCTCGGCATGGACCGGGCAGGCAAACGCCAGGCAGGCCTCGCGCGGGGCGTTGTCACCGGTCGCTCCCACTCGGCTCAGGTAGTCCTGAATCGCCTCAATAACGCCTGGGTAGTCCGCGCAAGGGAGATTGATGATATCGTGCGGTGCGGTGTCGCCTGGCGGCACCAGCGCCAGGCGTGCATTGGTCCCGCCGATATCGCCGATTAAGGCGGGTCGCATCAGGCATCCTCTTCGAAAATCTGGCCTTGCTGGCGGGCGAGGTCGTCAGCTTCGAAGCCGCCAAAGACCCCCGCGCCTTCCTCGCCGCGCATGGCCAGATGACGGAAGCCTGAAAATAGCTCGCGGCCCAGGCCAACGTGGTAGTGATCCAGGTTGCCAATCGCCAGTTCACGATCTGCCCAGGTGGCAGGCGCGACTTTAGCTTCCAGGGTGCCCGCGTTGGCGTCTAGGCGCACGATGTCGCCATCGCACAGTTTCGCCAGCGGGCCACCGTCCAGCGCTTCCGGGCTCATGTGGATAGACGCCGGTACCTTGCCCGATGCCCCGGACATGCGGCCGTCAGTCACCAGCGCCACTTTATAGCCCCGGTCTTGCAGCACGCCCAAGAATGGCGTCAGCTTGTGCAGTTCCGGCATGCCGTTGGCTTTGGGGCCTTGGAAGCGGACGACCACGATCACGTCGCGATCCAGGTCGCCGGATTCAAAGGCCGCTTTCATCTCGTTCTGGTCTTCGAAAATCTTCACCGGTGCTTCAACGATGCGATGTTCCTCGGCCACTGCGGAGACTTTTATCACACCGCGGCCCAGGTTGCCTTTCATCACCGTCAGGCCGCCTGTCGGCGCGAAGGGCGATGAAACCGGGCGTACGACATCTTCATCGAGGCTTTTTTCGGGGCCTTCGTGCCAGACGACCTTGCCGTTTTCCAGGAAGGGCTCCTGGGTGTAGGCGGTCAGGTCGGTGCCGAACACGGTGGGAATATCGCCGTGGAGCAAGCCAGCGCCCAGCAGCTCGCGGAACAGGTAGCTCATGCCGCCTGCTGCCTGGAAGTGGTTGATGTCTGCCTGACCGTTGGGGTACACCTTCATCAGGCTGGGCGTAACCGCGGAAAGGTCAGTGAAGTCATCCCAGTTCAGGGTAATGCCCGCAGCGGCGGCCATGGCGATCAGATGAAGCGTGTGGTTGGTCGAGCCGCCTGAAGCGAGAAGCCCAACGACGGCATTGACGATGGCGCGCTCGTCGATCTGCTGGTAGAACGGGCGATAGTCGCCACCGGGCTCGGTGTTGCGAATCGCCTGCTCGGTGGCGTAGCGGGTCAAGGCTTCGCGCATCTCGGTGCCAGGGTTGACGAACGAGGTGCCGGGCAGGTGCAGGCCCATCACTTCCATCATCAACTGGTTGGAGTTGGCCGTGCCGTAGAAGGTGCAGGTGCCGGGGCTGTGGTATGAATCCGACTCTGCCTCCAGCAACGCATCGCGGCCTACTTTGCCTTCGGCGTAGAGTTGGCGGATACGGGCCTTTTCCTTGTTGGGCAGGCCGCTGGGCATGGGGCCGGCCGGCACAAACATCGCGGGCAGGTGGCCAAAGCGTGCGGCGCTGATAAACAGCCCGGGGATAATCTTATCGCACACGCCCAGGTAGAGCGCAGCGTCAAACATGTTGTGGGAAAGACCCACGGCGGCGGCCATGGCGATCACATCGCGGGAAAACAGCGATAGCTCCATCCCCGGCTGGCCCTGGGTCACGCCATCGCACATCGCCGGTACGCCACCGGCAAACTGGGCCGTTGACCCCATCGCGCTGGCAGCGGCTTTGATAGTGGCCGGGAAGGTTTCGAATGGTTGGTGTGCCGACAGCATGTCGTTGTAGGCCGAAATGATCCCCAAGTTGGCGCTGTTCATCAGCTTGAGGGAATTTTTGTCCTGCGGGTTGCAGGCAGCAAAACCGTGGGCCAGGTTGCCGCAGGAGAGCTCGCCGCGATGCACGCCGCGTTTGTGCTGGTCAGCCATGCGCTGCTCGTAAAGCGCGCGCCGTTCGGCAGAGCGCTCACGAATGCGTTGGGTAACCTCGGCAACGGTGGGATTTAAAGGGGCGTGTGTTGAGCTCGGCATAAAAACCTCTGCATGGTCGAGACGGTGAGTCAATTCTGTAGTTATTTTACATTCTTTAGTGGCGATTGGAGAAACTTTACGGCAATAATACTTATTTTTGTAGTTTTATTACTCTAATAGGTGGAGGCTATCGCTGTTTTACAATGCTCGTATGAATCGCTATGAAAACACGCATTAGCGCCTTAATGAATGTCGAACCGCATGATTTATCGTCAAAGCAGAAGAAAGACGCGTGGTAGGGCTGCTGATAATTATAGGCGCGATAGCACTTCGTTAAGTTGCCAATCATTATCGGTCAGCGGGACACCGCCTTGTTTCGTTACCTGCACCGTATCGCTGATGCCAATTCCCCACTGCCCAGGCAAACGCAGGCAAAGCGGCAGGTGGAAGACCATGTTTTCTTCGAAGGTGCGGGCCTGGCCGCGAGCGATATAGCCGGTTCCCTCTACCCAGCTGGGCGGAAACTGCGCCCCAACCGCATAACCGAATACGCCCGAGAAAAACAGCCGATCCGCGTGGGGTGCCAGCACCGCCTCCGCCGCTCGGGCGGCATCATCGAACGTATTCCCTGGGCGCATGGTATCGGTAAGGGCTTCAAATATGCCTCGGCAGATATCGCGGACGGCCTGCATGTCGGCGCTGGCACGGCCAGCGACGGCGGTCCGCATCATCGGTGCCGTGTAACGCTGATAGGCTGAGCCAAACTCCAAAAATACCGGGTCGCCTGCGCCAATTGGCGTACGTTTGTGGTTGACGTGAATGATGCTAGTACGCCGCCCACTGGTGACAATGGGCTGCAGGCTCATAAATTCGCTGCCTTCCGCCAGCAGCGCTTTAGCGCCTTCCGCCGCAATATCGTTATCGGTCATGCCAGGGGCAACGATGGCTTCCGCCGCTGCTAGGCCCGCTGCGGTAATTCGCGCGCTTTCGCGCAGGCAGGCAAGCTCCGCCTCGCGCTTGACCAGCCGTTGGTTATCCAGCAATGCGCCGCCATCGCGATAAAAGCGCCCGCTTCCCAGCCGTGTTTGCAGTGCTTGAATCACTCCAAAACGCAAGCCCGCACTGAATGCGTCTAACCCGATGGCGCGATAAGGCGCAAGTACCTCCGCCAGCGGCACGATCACGTCATCTAAGCTCTCCCAGCGATAACCAATAATCTCATTCACTGTGGCAGTCACCACCGCTGGCCCCATCTCGATCGAAGGTACCTGCAGCACTACGCGCTCAGTGGTTACCACCAGCGCCGCATGCACGGATACTTCGAAAGTGTGATAGCCGGTTAAATAGAAAATATCCGCCGGGTCGGTGAGTAGCAGCGCGTCATGGCCCGCTTCCTTCATCAGGATGCGCGTGCGGGCTAAGCGGGAAGCGAACTCATCGGCTTGAAAGGGCAACTCAGCCCCCTGTAACGGCTGGGCCAGCGCCTGACGATAAGCGTGAAAATCCATGTTGTCTCCGAAGAAGAACAGAAGGTGGCGGCATTGCTAAAGAGCATTTTAGACGGCAAACACCAGTGAAGCCCTTTTTTGCCCTTTAGGATGACAAAAAGACGTTTTGGGAAGTTTAGATGATCCGTTGTTACCTTGCGCTACAAGGGCCGTGCGCAGGCATGTCGACGCCGGGACCACAGCGCCGCGAGTGGCCGATACTAGACGTTGGTCGTAAATTGGCCGTTTTGTTTTGACACCATGCAACGCGATGGATAGCCTTTTCGTTAGTAAAGTTACCGGTAACATTAACGTAAAGCGGTAATTCCTTGCCCCCACTTACGCGTGTGCACAAATGATTTCAAATCTTATTCTTGGCGTAGTAACGCTTCTAAGCTCAGTGTTTTTCTATCGACAAACGACCGATCTGCCGGAGCGTTCAGCGTTGTTTCCGCAATTTGTTTTGTGGGGTTTGGCAATTGTCGGCGTGTTATTGATTTTTCAAGCGTTGCTGGCAGGACGCAAAGGCGTTGGAGAAAATGAGTTTGAAGCACATCTCGAAGCGCGCGCAAAACTAAAGGAAACGCTTTTTTTTCAGGTGATTATCCCCGGTGGGTTGCTGCTAATAGCGTATGGACTGCTGCTGACGGTCGGATTCTATCTAGCGTCTGCGTTTTTGGTTTTTACCGTTTACAGCTACCACACCTACCGTATTGATGCAGGTAATCTAAACCGTGCCTTATGGGGTCGCGCTGCGATTTTTGCGGTCGTGATTACGCTATTTATGTATCTCATTTTTACATTACTTTTGGGCCTTCCGGCCCCTTCCGGCGCGCTCTTCTAATAACACGTAGCAGTTTGCTGCGGTAGAAGGGCTTCGCCACTTCATCCACTACCCAAATAAACCAAGGTAATGACAATGAAAACGAACCTAGCGGTATTACTCAGCGCGCCGTTCTTGCTAGCGGCAACGGGTGCAGCGCAAGCGCAGGATTACCCAACCAAGACGATCCAAATTGTGGTTCCTTATAGCGCCGGCGGCGGTGGTGACACGGTCGCACGTATTGTTGCCGATCGTTTAAGCGAAGAGCTAGACCAAACCATTAACGTCGTTAATCGTGAAGGCGCGGGTGGTGAGATAGGCATTGATGAAATCGCGCGAAGCGATGCCGATGGCTATACCCTAGGGGTGTTTGGTTATCCTGATAACTTTGTTCTAGAACACACGCGTGATACTAACTTTACGTTTGACGACCTTGATTATCTAGCGGCATTTGACGAAATGCCGATGGGGGTTTTCGCGTCTCCAAATAGCTCACACAGCACGCTGGAAGAGGTGGTGAATTATGGGCAAGAGAACCCCGGCGAAATGATTATTGGCGAGTCGGGCGCGCTGGGTTTACTCCACGCATTGGCGTTTGCTGAACGTTCTGAGATGCAAGTAACGCCTGTTCGTTATTCCGGCGGGGGCGAATTGATGAACGCGCTGTTAGGCGACCACATTGATCTCGCGTCGACGTCCTCCATGAGCCACGATCCGATTGTGGATTCTGACGGTAAACCGATTGGGTTCGCCGCAGAAGAGCGGATGGATATGTTTCCCAGCGTGCCAACTTTCAAAGAGCAAGGGCTTGATCTTGTGATGGGCGTTTCACGGGTATTGGTTGCCCCGGCCGGATTGCCCGATGACATTCGTGAAACGATTGTGGTGGCGCTCGATGAAATCAGTACCGACGAGAAAATGATCGCCAACTTCAAAAATGCTGCTATTCCTTATCGCTATCTTGATGACAGTGCAGTCGACGAGATGCTTGAAGCGTCTAACAGCGTATTGATGCCGGTGATTGAAAAAAATCTGGATCAAATTAAAGGCAATTAATGCCGATACATGGCCGGGGTGAATAACCCCGGTTTTATTTTGCTATTACCCGAGTAGTGCCCATGGATATAGTCTCAATCCTGCTCAATTTATTGACGCCCAGCGTTTTCTTGGTGGTATTTGCAGGTGTGCTGGTCGGCATTGTTGTTGGCGCCATCCCCGGATTAAACGGAGCAATTGGCATATCGCTATTGTTACCACTGACCTTCACGATGGAGCCGCAAATTGGCCTGTTGTTGCTAGGTGGTATTTACATGGGCGGCATGTACGGTGGGTCGATCACCGCGATTTTGATTAATGTGCCAGGCGATGTTGTCGCCGCGCCCGTCGCAATGGAAGGTTATCCGTTAACCAAACAAGGGCGCTCAAAAGAAGCGCTGTATTACTCTATTTTTTCCAGCATGTTCGGTGGATTTATCGGCGTGCTGATTTTAATTCTGTTTACCCCGCCGCTGGCGCGTTTTGCGCTGCAATTTGGCCCTGCGGAAATGTTTTTTGTCTCGTTAAGCGGTTTAATTATTGTCGGTGCGCTAAGCGGCAGTATATTAAAAGCGGCGTTTGCGGTGCTGTTAGGGTTGTTTATTAGCACAGTGGGGGTTGACTTAATTACAGGGTCTGAACGTTTCACCTTTGATAGCATTGGATTACGAGCAGGAATCTCCGTAGTGCCGGTGGTTTTGGGGCTTTTTTGCTTTGCCGAAATGTTTTTGAACATTGGTAAAAAGCCCGGCGAGCAAGTGCAGTATCGCGACCAGAAAATTGCCCGCATGACCGTCATTAAAGACATTCTGCGCCAACGTTTTTTGGTCTGGAAGTCAGGCTTGATCGGTACCTTAGTGGGGCTACTGCCAGGTGTGGGCACCACGCTTGCCGTGTTTATGTCCTATGGAGACGCTAAGCGTGTCTCGCGCCGGGATATCCCGTTCGAACAGGGTAATCCCGATGGCATTATTGCCGCCGAAAGCGCCAATAATGCCACGGTGGGGAGTTCCATGGTGCCGCTGTTGGCCCTTGGTGTGCCGGGTAGCCCAACGAGCGCCATCATTGCCGGTGCGTTAGTGATTCATGGCATCGTGCTTGGCCCCAGCCTCTTTGTTAACCGCCCCGATGTGGCTTTTACCTTCCTATATGGGATGTTGTTGACAGTGGTGGCGATGACCATCATCGGTGCCGTTGGGATCAAGTACTTCTCTTATATCTTGAAGATCAAAATGGAGTACATCGTACCCACAGTATTGGTGTTTGCTTTATTCGGTGCTTATAGCCTGCGCAACAGCTTGTTTGATGTGTTTATTGCGATTGTGCTGGGTATTGCGGGGGCTATTTTCAAAAAAATCCAGGTCCCGCTAGCACCCATTATTATTGGGTTGGTACTGGGAGGGCTAATTGAAACCAACCTGGCAAGAGCGATGCGTATAGCCGGTGCTCGCAATATGCCGCTATGGGAATATTTGCTGGCAACGCCTCTATCGAAAGGCCTAGTCGCGCTGGTCGTTATTATGCTGTTGGTGGTTATTCGTATGCGCCATAAGGAAAAAGTTGCCGCTAAGGAGGCCAAAAATGGGTAACGCGCCCAAGCATTGTAAAGTGGTGGTCATGGGCGTGTCGGGTTGTGGTAAGAGCTTGATTGGCGCTAAGTTAGCTCGTTATTTGGGCGTTCCTTTCTATGATGCCGATGATTTTCATAGTGATAGCAATGTCGATAAGATGGCCAAAGGTATTCCGTTAAACGATGAGGACCGCGCTGACTGGTTAGCGGATTTAGCCAAGCTACTGTCAAGCGAGACAGCGCTGGTGCTGGGCTGTTCAGCCCTTAAGTATCGCTATCGCGAGCGCTTGCGCCGTGATGAACCTAACGTCGTGTTTATCTACCTTAGCGGTGACTTTACTATGATTCGCGAGCGCTTGGCGGGTAGAGAAAATCATTACTTCAAAGGCGACGATATGCTGAAAAGCCAATTTGCGCAGTTAGAGCCACCCAGTGAAGCTGAAGCCGCTATCGTGTCGATTGATCAATCGCCAGCGACTATTTTAGAGCACTGCTTACATGCGCTTAATCAGTCTAGCGTTTGTTCACATTCCTGATAGTTGATGCCATTGAAGAAAAAACGCCCTACCTTACAAGATATTGCTGACCGTGTTGGTGCCACCAAGATGACGGTGAGCCGCTGCTTACGTGACCCTGAAACGGTCTCCGAAGGATTGCGTGAGCACATATTTTCTATAGCGGAACAGGTGGGTTATATCCCCAATCGTGCGCCTGACTTGCTCTCCCGAGCGACCAGTCATTCGATTGGCGTGCTGGTGCCGTCGCTCACCAACCAAGTCTTTGCCGATGTGATTGTCGGCATCGAAACGTTGACCGAACCGGCGGGCTACCACCTGATGCTTTCTCACTACGGCTATAGCCCCGAGCTTGAGGAGCGAAGCCTTGCGTCACTGCTGTCTTACAATGTCGACGGCGTGATTCTCTCTGACCGATACCACACCGCCCGCAGTTTAAGGATGCTGGAAACCGCCGGTATCCCCATTGTTGAAATCATGGATACTCACCGACCCCCGCTTCAGCAAGCAGTGGGATACGATAACGTGAGCGCTGCCTTTGATATGGTTAGCGAGATGATTCGGCGTGGCCGACGGCAGATTATTTATTTGGCGGTTCGGCTAGATGAGCGTACCCGGCAACGCGAGAAGGGCTATTGCGATGCCATGCAGGCCAACGGGCTGACGCCGGTGACGCTTTATAGCAGCCAACGCTCGTCGTATACCGTGGGGGCGGCGCTGTTGAAGCAGATAATGGCCGAATATCCCTCTGCCGATGGTATTTTTTGCACCAACGACGACGTTGCGGTAGGGGCCTACTTTGAATGCCTGCGGCAAGGTATCTCAGTACCCGAGCAAATGGCTATCGCCGGGTTTCACGGCCACGATGTGGGGCAGGCGATGACGCCGCAGCTGGCCAGTGTTATTACCCCCCGGCAAGCGATTGGTGAAGCGGCTGCTAAAGCGCTGTTATCGCGTATACATGGCGAAGCGCTTGAGCAGCAAGTAGTGGATTTGGGCTATCGAATCGAGGCGGGAAAAACGCTCTAGAAACGTGTTAATGGCCAAGGCGCGCCGTGAGTGATGGTATCCATAAATGGCGCTCCCAATGTGGAACCATTAGCATGGCTCAAAAAGGGCAATTAGCCCTGGAAACAGGGATATCAATATGGGGTTGTCGAATGGCTATGGCATACATGCCTATGTTCTGAAATACGGGTTTTGCCCGAACGCCCCTGCCACAGGCGGCCCAAAGCGGCCTTTGCTAAGACCGAATATTCACAGCAGCCTTTGGCTCACAATGCGTTTTTTTCTGCAGAGGATTTTTTAAATCCATTGTAAAATAAGGTGTTACGATGATTTCGTTGGTGTTTATGCGCAGCTATAAAAGCACGAAGAAAATGTTAACGCGCATGCGCATTTTTCTAACGAGCCTTAGGGTAGAAAGTTGGTGTTTACCCCTTTTCTATCAATAAGTTAGAGGATTTTAGCAAGCCAGGGCTTCCTAGAAAAACGCGCATGCGCATGAATAAAACTGTTATACGGTACCGACATCCGCAATCGACCTAGAGTGGAACTCAAAGGAGTCCAAGGTCAGAGACCGTGACTCGAATAGGAGTTTGTTATTGGAGGCTTATCGAAAAGCAAAAATATAATCCTGATGTTAAAGCTGAAATATTGATACCATGATGAGAAAATGACAGAAGATCCGGGCCTCGTTAAGAGAACCGGTTTTTTTTGAAAGGGGGTAGAGGCGCTGCGAAATGAACAGAACATTATATTACAACTATATTGATGAAAAGCTGCACGCACTGGCGCTCAGGATTGATACCAATGGAAAGCTCAATATGTTGCATCTGCACATGCATTCTGAGAGCTTCTACTTGCATTTTTTAAATTTATTATATGGCTACATGCTGGAGAATCTGAATAAATCATTGCAAAATGTTGAAGCGATAGATCTCATAGACTATAAAAACAAAATAATTATACAAGTTTCTGCCACGTCTACGAAGAGCAAAGTTGAGTCTGCTTTAAGTAAAGACATAATTGAAAAATTCCCGTCTTTCAAATTTATGTTTTTGTCAATTTCTAAAGCTGCTTCTAGTTTAAGGAAAACGAACTTCAAAAATCCGCATGGGATATCATTTTCTCCTGCCTCTGATATTTTGGATTTAAGATCCATATTAGATGAGATTTTGCAAAAACAAGTGGTGGCACAAAAAGAAGTCTATGAGCTGATAAAAGATGAACTAGGCAATGAAATAGACGTTGTAAAGCTTGATTCAAATCTGGCTATGATTATCAACATATTGGCAAAAGAAAAATGGAATGATGACTGTCATGAAGAGCCAGCTCATAAATTCGAGATCGATAGAAAAATATTGCACAATCAACTGGAAAAAGCGAAATGCCTGATTGAGGAATATAGTCTTTATCATGTAAAAGTAGATTCAAAATTCGCCGAATTCGATAGCATGGGAAGTAATAAAAGCAGATCGGTCTTGGCTAAAATAAAGCGTGAGTACATAAAGGCTAAGGACTTCAGGAGTCCCGATGACGTATTTTTTGCTGTTATTGATGTCCTTAAGGATAAAATTATTGAAAGTGCAAACTACTCACAAATTCCAATAGACGAGCTTGAGTTATGTATCGACATATTGGTTGTAGATGCATTTATTCGATGTAAAATAATGGAAAGTCCGGAAGGGTACAAATATGCTGCTTCCTGATAATATTCACCCTGATAATAGCGTTTATTATAATGGAGCGATCGTGCTCCAGGTTCTTCAAAATAACGGAAATATGGAGCTTTTTGAGCTTTACGAGCAAGCGAAAAGTGTGAAGGCGATGTCGTTTCCGTTATTTGTATTATGCCTAGATTGGTTATATCTAATTGATGCTGCCATTTTGAATTCGGGTGAAGTCCAGCCATGTTCATAAAAAAGATTGTGATAGCCAGTCCCGGAGAGGTGATTCGCGAAATCCCTTTTCATAAAGGTATAAACCTTATTGTTGACGAGAGTGATGGCGAAGTAACCGGAAACAGTGTTGGGAAAACAACTGTATTGAAATTGGTAGATTTTTGCCTCGGTGCAAAGCCTAAAATTATTTATGAAGATCCAGAGAATAAAAAGGAGAGCTATACTTTAGTCAGGGACTATCTAGTAGAAAATAAAATATCTGTGTCTTTATATTTGACTGAAGATCTGGATGATGATAAAGCCAAATCAGTAGTCATCGAGAGAAATTTTTTATCCAGAAAAAATATTGTTCGGAAAATAGATGGCGAATCTTATATAGAGAGTGAGTTTGAAGAAAAGCTTACTGAGCTATTTTTCCCTAGCCAAGTCGGTAAAAAACCGACGTTTCGCCAGATTATCTCCCACAATATCCGCTACAGTGATCTAAGTGTTTCGAATACGCTGAAAACTCTTGATCGGTATACGAGCGATGCTGAATACGAAACACTATATCTTTTCCTTTTAGGGTGCGATTTTTCTAAGGGTAGTACTAAGCAAGAAATTCTTCAAAAAATACAACAAGAGAATGTCTTTAGGAAACGCCTCGAAAAGGTTCAAACAAAATCTGCATACGAATCAGCACTTGCGCTGATCGAACTCGAGATAAAGGATCTTGACAAGAAGAAGTCTGCCTTGAATATCAACGAAAATTTCGAGGAAGACCTGAATAGTCTTAACAAGCTGAGATACGAAATAAATTTGCTGAGCAACGAGATTGGAAATCTGAATATAAGAAAGGATCTTATAGAAGAAACAAAAGATGAGCTATCTTCGGCTGCCGCAGAAATCGACCTTTATCAACTAGGGCTTATATATAAACAGGCTTATAGAAATATTTCCGGTTTGCATAAAACGTTCGAGGATTTGGTGATATACCATAATCAGATGGTAAACGAACGAATCTCGTATATTTCAAAAGAGCTACCTAGTCTTGAGGATAAAATCCACAGAAAAACCGCGGGTTTAAAAAAGCTTTTAAAAAGAGAGCGGGAGTTTTCAGAGCGTGTCTCCAAAAGCGACTCCTTCGAAGAACTAGAAAACCTCATCTCCGAGCTTAATTATAAGTATCGAGATAAAGGTGAATACGAAAGCATCATAAGTCAGTTGGATGCCGTTGAAGAGAATATTAAGACATATGAGTCTGATTTGAATGATATAGATAACGAGCTGTTCTCAGATGAGTTTGAAGCAGTAGTAAAACAACAGGTTAATAAGTTTAATGAGCATTTCTCTGCAACATCGGAGGTGCTATACGGTGAAAAATATGCTCTCAAATACGATAAAATTGTAAACAAAAAGGGGCAGAAACTTTACAAGTTTAATGCCTTTAATACTAATTTCAGTTCTGGCAAAAAACAGGGAGAAATTTCCTGTTTTGATATTGCCTATACGCTCTTTGCTGATGAAGAGAATATTCCTTGTATGCATTTTTTGCTGAACGATAAAAAAGAGATAATGCATGACAATCAACTAATGAAGATAGCTGACCTCGTGAATAAGAATGGCATCCAGTTTGTAGCTTCAATATTGAGGGGTAAATTGCCGGATGAGCTCAACAATGAAGATTATTTCATAGTGAAACTCTCGGAGAGAGATAAACTTTTTAGAATAGAAAATGAGCAGTAACAGGTGTAAGTGCAGATATCGTATAACCAATGCAGGCAAGGGACGCTCCTGACGTCGCGCCCCTGCTGCTGGCGTTATGGCATAAAATAGAGAAGCTTGATGGAAATATTGAGAAGCGTTGGAATTATTTCAGCTTTAAAGGCATTTTTTGTTTTTTTTGTATATGGAGTTTCCATTATACTATTTATAAAAATATTCTACGGTCTTGATGCTGACCTTCCTGATGCCGTGATTGCCACTTTAGAGGGGCCAATTTCTTTATACACGTTCCTTTGGCTGTCAATATTTGGTTTAATCGCTTTGTTTTTTGCAACCAAATATGGAAGCCGGCATTGTGATTTTTATAATAGCCGTCCAAAGAGAGTATTTTGGTTTTCCTTGCCAATATGTGAGGCCGCTATAGCGCTTGGTGTCGTAATATGCGGGACTTTCCTTGGTGTGGCTTTTTGCTCCCATGCTTTATTTAAGCTATCTTTAACTGACGTTTTATTTTATTCGCAGTTCTATGGTTTGGCGGCTGTTATGCTTATCATAACGTTCCCTGTTGTATATTTTACAATATCTTTAGTTGATAGTGGGAAAGCTATCTATTTCTGGAATAGTGGCGGTTTATTTTTTTACTTTTTATTTGTTATTTACTCTTATTTTTATATTAATTTGCCGGTAGATCATGTTTCTATAGTTGGCATGCAAGCCTCGGTGCTAATGTTAGGGTGTGCAGCTTGGCGATATCACCAACCGGACAACTAGGCTGACAGAGGGGGACTTGGGCTATGGCTTGTTGTTCGGCGTCATTTACGGTGGCCGTTAGATCACACGGTTTCGTTGTCTTGTGCCAACTCGCCTCCAGCCTACGCCTCATATGACGTTCTTATTCATCAGCTGTAAGCGAGCCATTAACCACATCTGGGCAGGCGTGGCTCAGCTGGGTAATGTGTCTTCCAGTGCCAGGGCAGCAGCGTGGTGAGCTCGTCGTCGTTGAGCGTGGGCAATGTTTCGAAGACGTACCGCAGGTACTCATAGGGTGGGAGGCCATTGGCCTTGGCGGTTTCGATCAAGCTGTAG
>NZ_JAMJPJ010000043.1 GCF_023555005.1 Halomonas llamarensis
ACGCGTATTTCACCGCGTTTCCTTGGCAAAGAAGACCGTCGCCTTTTTTAGGATATCTTTCTCCATCTTCAGCCGGCGGTTCTCTTCTCGCAACTGTCGAATCTCGGCCTGTTCCGATGTCAGCTTGAAGTGGCTTAATGGATGTGACCAACCCAGTTAAGGAATAATACCCTCAACTGGAGACTGTGCTACATGACTGCAAAAAAGAAGTATTCAAAGGAATTCAAGCTGGACGCCATTAGCCTCGTTTTAGAGCAAGGCTACAGCCGAGCGGAAGCCGCGCGCAGCTTAGGTGTTAATGCCAACATGATAGGCCGGTGGATTAAAGAGCATTCAACAGATGAAGAGCAAGCATTTCGCGGTAACGGCAAGCTGACGCTGGAGCAGGCCGAGATTCGCCAGCTGCGTGAAGAAGTGCGACGTCTGAAGATGGAGAAAGATATCCTAAAAAAGGCGACGGTCTTCTTTGCCAAGGAAACGCGGTGAAATACGCGTTCATCACCCAACATAAGAAGACCTGGCCGATCGCTCTAATGTGCCGATTACTGGGTGTAAGCCGCAATGCCTACTATAGGCACCGACGGCGCCATCAAAACCAACCGCCAGCCCCTGAGCACCAAGCGATGTTGGCAGCGGTCAAAGATATCGCTGAAGCGAGTGGCTACAGCTACGGAGCGCGGCGAATGAAGGGAGCACTCAATGCCCTGGGCTACCCAGTGGGCCGTAGGAAAGCCCGGTCGCTGATGCGCGAGGCCGGCGTAAGCGCGCGCTACCGCAAGAAATACAAGGTGACGACCAACAGTCACCACCAACAACCGGTATTTGAAAACGTGCTGAAGCGAGCGTTTACCGTGGCGGAGCCGGATCAGGCGTATGTATCTGATATTACATATATTTGGACACAAGAAGGCTGGCTATATCTGGCTGTCTATATTGACCTGTTTAGTCGCCGGGTCGTGGGTTGGAGTATGGGATCGAGGATGAATGCCCGTCTGGTCACTGATGCGCTGCAGATGGCCTTATGGCAGCGACGGCCGACAGCAGGCTTGATAGTGCATTCAGACAGGGGATCTCAGTACGCCAGCAACGCATATCGACGTTTGCTAAACGCCCATGGGCTTGTCGGTAGTATGAGTCGCAAAGGCGATTGCTGGGACAACGCAGTGGCGGAAAGCTTTTTTGCCAGTCTTAAAAAAGAGCGAGTCCAATGGAAACATTACCAAACCCGCGCCGAGGCGCAACAAGACATCTTGGACTATATTGCGATGTTCTATAACAGTCGGCGGCTACACTCATATCTAGATTACACTAGCCCCAATGATTACGAATCAGCAATGGTAGAACTAAAGAAAGCGTCTTAACTGAGGTGTCACAAACTGGTTGACCACTCCAGCTTGCCATTGCCCCGGAAGGCCTGCCCGTCATCCTCCGCGTGCTCTTTGATCCATCGGCCCAGTAGATTGGCCCTTATCCCCAGGCTGCGCGCGGCCTCTGCCTTTGTGTAACCTTGCTCCAGCACTAGGCTAATCGCATCCAGTTTAAATTCTTTCGAGTACTGCTTTCGTGTGGTCATGATCCATCTCCAGTTTCAGGGCATTATTCCTTAACTGGGGTGGTCACATCTATTCAACCACTTCAGTGGGTAGTCGTGGAAGCCACCGCTGGATATGGAGCAAATCAACGCGCAGTCATTACGCCTCTCGCGATTGCTTCTACTGATTGCGTTCATTGCGCTGTTGACTGTCGCCGTGACCTTTATAATGGCACGTAACTTACCGGGGCTTTTAGAAGTGATGGTGCTTTCACGGCTGGCGCTAAAGCAGGATAGCCCCAATGTCGAGCTGCGGATTTTTGTTAACGACCTACTTGATCGTCTCTACGCTGCCGATGAAGTGAACTGCCGGGTGGATGCGCTGTTCCGTGAGGCCGGCATACGGGTGGCTTTCGAACAGATGGATGTGTGGCTACACGGTGGCGACGCAGCGGCGCCCGTACACGTGCAGTCAGCGAAGCGTATTGAAAAAGGTGGTTAGCGCTTGACGGCATGAAGGAGAAACTCGCGATTGCCATCGCCGCCGGTAATCGGGCTTTCTTGCCAGTGGGCGATGGCAAAGCCGCAAGCAGCACAGGTGGCGCGTAACGTTTCTTCCACGTCGCGGTAGCGACCAGCGTCACGCACAACGCCACGTTTATCCAATGCGGCCGGGTCAAGCTCAAACTGCGGTTTTACCAGCGAAATAAGCTCGCCGCCCACCGGCAGCAGCGCGGCGATTTCCGGCAGAATCAGCGTTTGCGAGATAAACGACACATCCATCACCGCCATGCTGAACGGATAGGCGTCCCGTGTGTTTAAAAGCGCTGGATGATCGCGCATGGCGCGAGCGTTGATGCCTTCCAAGCAGGTGACGCGAGAGTCTTCCCGCAGTGCAGCTGCGAGTTGGCCGTGGCCGACGTCAATGCCGATGACGTGCCGTGCGCCAAAGCGTAAAGCGCAGTCGCTGAAACCGCCGGTTGACTGGCCGACGTCAAGCACTGTGTGGCCATCAAAGCGTTTATCTAGCGCGTTTAAAACCGCTTCAAGCTTGAGTCCAGCGCGGGAAACATAGCGATCTTCCGGGTCGTCTTCCACCTGCAAAGGCGTGTCATCAGGCATCTTTTCACTGGCTTTGGTCAGTAGGGTATGCGTATCCACGCGAGATACACGCCCATGGCGAATAAGCCGTTGAGCGCGAGTACGAGACGTGGCCAGCCCTTGGCTGACCAGCAGTTGGTCGAGACGTGGCATGGCTTATTTCGTAGGACCGTCCGGTGAGGAACCTTCTTCGGCTTGCAGGTCGGTAGGGGGTAAGCGGTCGCCTCCCCAGCTGCGATACAGATACCCTTTCACCTTTTCAAGCTCGTCGTCGGTAATGGTGGCGAGTTCGCCACTCTCCAGCGGGTCAAAGTGGTAAATATAAAGCCGAGAGACAAACTGCTCAAAAAGCAGTGAGGCTTCACCGAAGCGCTCGCCGTTGCCCGCCGTGCTAACAATGACGTCGTCGCCCCAATCTTGACCGCTGTCGTTATTGGGGTTGTAGAAGTAAATGCGCATCTTGCCTTCAGGGTCGAGTGAAGCACGCAAAATGGTAATCGCGTGCCAGCCGATAAAGCGCGCGGCGCTATCGGTGACGGCGATACCTGCCGGTTGCGGGTGAATCAACGGCTGATTACCGTTGTAATAAGGGTGATAGCTGGCGTAGAAATGGCGTAGGAAATCGTCCACATGGATGAGTTGCCCGGTGCCGACATCTACGTTAATGCGGAAACCACGACTAGACCACCAACCGTGAAACTCAGGGTTCACCCAGCGGTGTGGGTCGCCTTCGCGGCTGACGCAGCGGCGCCCCATTTCGGCATAGATACGGTCGAGATGGGGGACCACGATCAAGGAAACCGGATCGAGATCCATGGGGAGTTCCGTGGCGACGCCCGAGAGGCTTGCCATCGAAGAAATTGCCTGGCCTTCAAAGTGCATGATGATTTCGTCATCTCGCGCCGCCCAAGCGACCATCTGCAACATGTAGTCGGGATCGTTGTAGGCCCACATCGAGAGCGCCCGCGCGGATTGGCAGGTGGGATTGTTGCCTTGCCCCACGCCCAAAGGCAGCCCAAGCATACACAGTACGCCCTCTAGTAGCCGCGCTCGTGGTGAGGCCACCTCTCCGTAGGCGATGTTAAGCCGCGCTTCTGCCCACTCAGTGAGCTTTAGCCCTAGCTGGCGCCATATGGCCGGTGCTACGGGGGCTTGGTAGAGAATGCCTCGCTCTAGCATCAACGCCAGTCCGTATGCCGCTTGGGCAGTGGCAGGAAAAACCCCGCCGCGGATCAGGGCGTGTACTAGTTCGCGATAGCACAGCAAACAGTCTCGCCCGGTAGAAGAGAGCCCAAGTGCTTCGGAGACCAAATGGTCGCTCGCATCTAGTAGGTGACGTAATAGCACCGGATGGTAG
Source organism: Halomonas llamarensis (assembly GCF_023555005.1). Classification (GTDB taxonomy): domain Bacteria; phylum Pseudomonadota; class Gammaproteobacteria; order Pseudomonadales; family Halomonadaceae; genus Vreelandella; species Vreelandella llamarensis. Next base: position 3,990 of record NZ_JAMJPJ010000043.1, read on the forward strand.
GGCGAGACCAAGCCGGTATCGTGCATGGCACGGGCAAATCCGGTCGCTTCGGCCTGAAGGGCGGCGTTATCCATGCGCTCTAGACGCTCGCGGTAGAGATCGACGCCCGGGTCTTCTTGGCAAGCTTGCGTCGGGCCATAAAGCGAGCTCACAAGACGAGTAGCGCCTTGGCCGCTAGCACCTAGGTCAATCTCTGGATTGGTCTGACACAGCGCAATTTGGGTGATCATCTGTTTGATGGCGTCGACCTGAATAGGGCGCTGCTTCAGGATGCGCCAAATTTCGTCAATCAGCCTGTCGACGATATGCTCGTAGCCGATACGTTCGGCCAGATGCTGGAATAGATATCGCGGGATACTGGCGAGTTTTCCTTGGGTTTCACGTTCGGCTTCCGAGGGAGCAGAAAACAGTAGCCACAGGTTAATTGCCATCACCTGAGTCAGATAGTGGTGGGCGTACTCTGCTGAAACGCTGTTGTGAACGTAATCGCCTTTTGCTACGGCCAAAAGCCTCAGCTCGCTTAACGCTTCAATCACTACCACGATAGGGTCGGGACTTTTAAGTGCATAGGTGGTGAGCGATGGCACAAGGTATTGCGGGGTTTCCCAGTCGGAGCCTAAAAAAACGCCAGCTTCTTCAAGCGAAGCAGCGCGTGCTTCTATTGCCGCGCAACCGTCCGGTTGAAGCAGTACTTGCCGTGCGATGTCCATCACCTGGGGTAGCTCTGCTGCTTTAGACAAATCGGTTGCCTGCGCAAGCAGATAAACTGACTCATCCAACAGCTTCACAATGCCGTTAAGCTTGTCGTCTCCCTGGGGAGATGTTTCGTTTTCCGTCGTCACGGTGACTCCTTAACCCAACGATTGAAGGGGATTATACATAGAAGTCGAGGCCTTCTTGATGTTTTCGTCAGCCGCGAATGGTGTGGGCATCTTCGCCCTTGAAGTATATCAACTCCCAGTGGGGGCTGAAGGCAGTGCGCTTGGTAATGGTGTCTGCCATTGGCATCGGAGTTCATCCTACAGCTGAGGAGGCTTGACGGCTACGGTGTTATGATTCGCCTACTCAACACTTTTGGGTGCTAAAAGCCGGGCTATGATAAGCTAGTAGGCTTTATCATCGTTTATAGGGGACTGGGCCAAGATGGCGGCCAAGCCGATCTACCGTGTAGTCGTGCACCAGCAGGGTGAAGTGTGGGAACTCTATGTTCGCGAAATCTTTCAAAGCGAACTGTGGGGGTTTATTGAGGTGGAAGAGTTTGTCTTTGCCGATGCCAGCCGCGTGGTGATTGACCCGGCAAGCGAGAAACTTGAGCGCACCTTTGAAGGTGTTACCCGAAGCTATTTGCCGATGAATGCCATCGTTCGCATTGATGAAGTTGAGCGAGAGGGCCCGCTTAAGGCGGTAAAAAGTGACGTTCGGGTGGCGGAGTTTCCACGCCCTTTCACGATGCCACCAAGAGATGAGTAAAGCGGCGCCAGACGCGGCGCAGCGCTTTGATTAAAGGTCTAAAAACGTTTAAGGCACTGTATATGCGAGTGACATCCTGTCGTTTACGCGCCGCTGCCATGGCGCTTGGCATACTGCTTAGCGCAGTCAGCGCTACTGCCATTGCCCAGTCGGGAAATATCGCTTGGGTATCCGATGAGCTCAGTACCTACGTGCGAAGCGGTCCGACCGACGGGTATCGCATCATAGGCACGTTAACCGCCGGTGAGCAGGTTCAAGTGATTGAATCCAGCGGTGATTATACCCGCGTGCGCAATAGTGACGGTAATACCGTCTGGGTGTTGAGTGATGAGCTTCAGGATTCGCCCAGCGCAAGCGAGCAGTTACCCGAACTTGAAGCGCGAGTTGAGGAACTGACCGCTGAGCTTGAAGGCATCAATGCGGCATGGGAGCAACGCGTTGCCTCCATGACCGAGACACTTGAGGTGCGCGAAGGGCGAATAGCTGAACTCCAGAATCGCAACGCAGCTCTCAATCAAGCGTCTGATGAGTTGCGCCAACAAGTCCGCTCGCTACAAGCGCGGCTGGACACCCAGGAAGAAGATTTGCTGCTGCGCTACTTTATGTACGGTGGCGGGGTGGCCGGTGTGGGGTTGGCCGTCGGTTTAATTGTGCCGCACCTGCCGCGTCGGCGTAAAAAGCGCGACCGTTGGTTTCAATAAGGTTCGCTGACTTAAGTAAGGAGACCATTGATGCGCGAGCAGTGGCTAAAGCGCTGGCGTGAGGGACGCATTGGCTTTCACTTAGCGCAAACCCACCCAGCGCTTGTGCGCCACTGGAAGGCGCTTAAAGTGCCTGGCCGAGCCAAAGTGCTCGTACCGCTGTGTGGCAAAAGTCTGGATATGCGCTGGTTGTCTGAGCAAGGGCACCCCGTATTAGGCGTGGAGCTTGCGCCCGAGGCAATTGAGCAGTTTATTGCCCAGCACAGCGGTGAGATATCGCGTTACCATCAAGCCGGTTTTCATATTGCCCGCCAAGGCAGCGTTGAGCTGTGGCAGGGCGATTTTTTTCATCTGCATATCCGGCAAGTGGATGAAGTGGAAGCTTTCTATGATCGTGCCTCATTGATTGCGTTGCCACCTGCTACGCGCCAGCGCTACGCTTTTCATCTTGCCCAGCTTGTGCCGCCTGGTGCGAAGGGGCTGCTGGTTACCCTGCAGCATCGCGATGGCGACGCAGGTCCACCCTACAGTGTCAGCGAAAAAGAGATTGATGAGCTGTTTACACCCAATTTCTCTTTGGAAAAGCGAGAAGAGGGCGCGGCCGACGAGCGAGGCTTCGCAGAGAGCGTTTGGGCGTTAGAAAGGCGTGGGCCGCTGATATAGATGGCCCACGTGGATATTAGTGCTGTTATGGGGAAATCCGTCTCCGCCAGTAGCCTGGTTTTCTTGAGTGGTGGGCAAAAGCAACGACTATAATAGCTTGGTTTCTTTCGATGGTTACGAGTGAGAACGGGAATCTATGAAGAATGAGCTGTTTTGCGCCTAATTCTGCGGCGTTGTGGGTGATTGGAACCAATGGGGGATTTGGTCTCTCAAGCATCTCAGTGGCTTCTTCAAAAGCATTAATAAGGCGTTCTCCAAGCCCCATTTCTTCCTGCTCATACCAGGAGGCGGCTTCTTCCAATTCCGTAGCAGCTTCCCTGCTGACTCTCACTATCAAAACTATCAGCCTCTAATTCGGTCTCTGGCACGGGACAGAACTTCCTTTGCGTCGAGGAGTTCTGCTTCTCCTGAATCAATCTGTTGGATTCTTCGTCGAATCTCACGACCCCATGCTTCGGTAACACCTTCATCTGCAGGGCCGTCTAAGCTCGCTACCAGATCTTTAGCTAAAGCTGCACGCTCCGGCTCGGGGAGCGTCATGGCAGCATTTCTGACGTTTTCGAGTTCAAGTGCGTTCATTTGACACCCCGTTGCGATAGGCATCGGTTAATGATGCAGAATGTTTCACCCCATAACAAGTCGCGGCACGCGGATGGCCTTTTCTCCGCGTTGCTTCAAAAAGGCCACCGGTGTGCTCAGCATTAACGCGCCAGTAGTTCAGCCAGTTCAGGGTCGCTAAACGCACGGTTTAATCCGTCGCTTAGCAAGTCGTTCAGCATGCGCGTGTTGGCAGCCTCACCGGGTTTGACCGCAAAGCTTTGAGTGCGACGAGACGTGTAAGTGCCGGTGTAGGTTGTGCCTTGGTGGCGGCCAATGGCGCGGAAGACACCTTCAAGCTGTGCTTCATCCAGCGCTAGCTGGCTACTATCACCGTGAACGTACTCAAGGCTTGCCAGCTCTAAAATCAGCGTGGGGCGATCCTTGGATTCTTCGGTCGTTGGGGAGAAGCCCATATCCCGCACGGCGCGTTCGGCTTCTTTTTGTAAGTGAGGAATCAGCTCGTGGCTGCTAACGGTGATGGTGGATGTCGACATCCCCGAGCTGCTACGCCGACCGATCACATCCGAGTCACGCCCATCTTGTGCAATTACCGCCACGCTTTGTCCTTGGCCAGCCTGCGGCACGTCGGCGCTGCGCGTGGGGGAAAGTGTTAGATAGTGGGGGCTCGCACAGCCGACAAGCCACAGGCTCGCGAGTAGCGCGCAAGAGAGTTGTAATGAACATTTTATGAGCTGACGCCGACGCATGGTGATCTCCGTTAGCAGCGATGGTTATGATCGAGAGGTAAAATTAAGGGAAGTATCTGACGCATCATTATACCGTCATTACACAATAACCATCACGCCGCGCGTGCCGCTATTTCGGCGGTTGAGTTTTTATCCTTGAAACGGTGCCACTGGCGCGGGTGGGCGTAAAGGCGTAGCCCGCGGCACAGTGCCAAACGCTCGAAATCGGCGTGGCGCACGGTGGCAAGCCACGGTTTTGCCAGCCAATCCGCCTGGAGCTCAACGCGTACTTCGGCGCCCACCGGAGAAATCGCCGTAATGGTCACCGGCAGGTGGCTCTCGATGGAGGGCGCTTCCGCCAGGCGCACCTCGTGCGGGCGCAGCAACAGCTCCTCGTGGCCGTTGGGCAAGTCAACGTTTAAGCGCGCATCGCCGCAGGTAAGTACGCCGTCTTGCACGCGGCCTTCCAAATGGTTTACATCGCCTAAAAACTCAAACACAAAGCGGTTCTTAGGTACGCGATAGAGCGTCTCGGGCGAGTCGATCTGTTCAATGCGGCCGTCACTCATGACCACCACGCGGTCGGAGAGCTCAAGCGCTTCTTCTTGATCGTGAGTCACAAACACGCTGGTGAAGTTAAGCTCGTCGTGTAAATGGCGCAGCCAGCGGCGTAGCTCTTGGCGTACCTTGGCATCCAGCGCCCCAAACGGTTCGTCTAGCAGCAGCACATCGGGTTCGACCGCCAGCGCGCGCGCCAGCGACACACGCTGCTGTTGCCCGCCGGAGAGCTGAGCCGGGTAGCGATTGGCCAAGTGCTCCAGCTTGACCATTTCCAATAGCCGGAAGACTCGCGAGCGAATCCCACTGCTGCTTGGGCGTCGCTTGCGCGGCATGACCGTCAAACCGAAGGCGACATTGTCGTACACCGTCATGTGGCGAAACAGCGCGTAGTGTTGGAACACAAAGCCGATGCGGCGGTCACGCACGTGAACATTGGTGACATCGCACTTACCAAATAAAATCTTGCCAGGTTCGCGCGCGCGGTCGGCGTTTTCCAGTCCCGCGATAATCCTCAGTAGGGTGGTTTTGCCTGAGCCTGAGGGGCCTAGTAGACCAACGAGCTCGCCTTCGTGGATATCGAGATTAATCGGCTCTAGCGCTCGTGTGGCGCCGAAGTGCTTGCCAATATTGTATAAGTGAATGCTCATATAAATGCCTCCCGGCGCGATGCGCGCCATTCCAGGCTGGCTTTGGCAGCTAATGTCAGTAGGGCGATGAGGGCCAACAATGAGGCGCTGGCAAAGGCGCCCACGGTGTTGTAATCCTGATAAAGCTGTTCTAAATGCAGCGGCAGTGTGTTGGTTTTACCGCGAATCGCCCCGGACACTACCGATACTGCGCCAAATTCGCCCACGGCGCGGGCATTGGTTAAAATCACACCGTACAACAGCGCCCAGCGGATGTTAGGCAGCGTGACGCGCCGAAACAGGGTCCAGCCGCGGGCCCCGAGGGTGACCGCCGCTTCTTCTTCCCGCGAGCCTTGTGCCTGCATCAGCGGGATGAGCTCGCGCGCAACAAAGGGACAGGTGACGAACACGGTGACCATCAAAATCCCCGGCCAAGCGAACATCAGCTGAATGTCGTAGCTATCCAGCCACGTCCCCACCCAGCCGTTGCGCCCGTAAAGCAATAGGTAAATCAGGCCCGCCACGACTGGCGAGACGGCAAATGGGATGTCGATCAGCGTTTGTAAAAGCCGCCGACCGGGAAAGCTAAAGCGCGTCACGAGCCAGGCGAGTGCCACGCCAAAAACCAAGCAGATTGGGATGGTGAAAAGCGCCACACCCAGCGTCAGGGCAATGGCGTGAAGCGTGTAGGTATTGCTGACGTTACCCCAAAAAACACCAACCCCCTGGGAAAACGCCTGGGCGAAAATAGCCACCAGCGGCAGCAGCAAAAAGAGCGCCGATAGCACCACCGCCGCGCCAATCAGCACGCGGCGCACGGCTGGCGCATCACCGATACGACGCATTAGCCTTTTCCTCCGTGTAAGCGGCGAATGAAGCGGCCTTGCCAAATGTTGATGGCAAGTAGCAGGGTCAGCGAGACAAATAGCACCACTGAGGCAATCGCCGAGGCACCGGCATAGTCATACTCTTGGAGTTTGACGAAAATCATCAGCGCGGTGATTTCGGTTTCGTAAGGCGTGTTGCCGGCGATGAAAATGATCGCGCCGAATTCCCCCAACGAGCGCACAAATGCAAGCCCTGTGCCGGTGACGATGGCGGGCCACAGGTGAGGAATAATCACGCGCCGAAACGCCACACCATCGCGTGCACCGAGCGACATGGCTGCCTCGTCCACTTCATTGGGCATGTCTTCCAGCACTGGCTGCACCGTGCGTACCACAAAGGGAATGCTGGTGAACGCCATGGCCAGTGCAATGCCAACCCAGGTGTAAGCGACCTGAAACCCTAAGGGCTCCAGTATGCTGCCCATCCAACCGCTGCTGGCGTAGAGCGTGGCGAGTGTGATGCCCGCGACTGCCGTAGGCAGCGCAAAAGGTAAGTCCATCAGCGCGTCGAGCAGGCGTTTTCCGGGGAATTCGTAGCGCACCAATACCCAAGCCAGCAGCAGGCCAAAGATCGCATTCACCATCGCAGCGACGGCTGCCGCCCCGATGGTGACCATGTAGCTCGCCACGACGCGGCCTTCGGTCACAATCGCCCAGTATTCGGCCAAGCTGAGCTCAGCCAGTTGGCCAAATAAGCCCGTCATGGGCAGCAGCAGTACCAACGAAATAAACAGCACGCTGATGCCCATGGAAAGGCCAAAACCCGGGAGTACCCGCTTTTGACCAGCAGCGATGCGACGAGTGCTAAGCGCAGCCAAGCTCATGGAATACCTCAGCGACGCTGGAGCTGGTCAAGAAGACCGCCGCTGCCGAAATGGGTGTCCATGACGTTATCCCAGCTGCCAAAGACATCGCTGACGTCTAAAAGCTCGGTTTCCGGGAATTGGTCGGCGAATTCAGCGACCACGTTGTCGTCGTGCACGCGGTAACTGAAACCCGCGAGCAAGCGCTGCATTTCCTCGGTGTAGAGGTATTCCAGGTAGTGACGCGCGAGTTCTTCGTTACCGTTGCGTTCGGCATTGTCTTCAACCACGGCCACCGGGAATTCCGCCAGAATGCTCACCGGCGGCACGATGACGTCGTAATCATCGCTGCCGTACTCGCCGCGGATGTTGTTGACTTCCGACTCGAAACTGATCAATACATCGCCCATGCCCCGCTCGATGAAGCTGGTGGTGGCGCCACGGCCGCCGGTATCGAATACCACGACATTGCGTAGAAACGTGCGCATAAAGTCGTGAATCTGCTCTTCGTCACCGTCGAAATGCTGGTCGGCAAATCCCCAAGCGGCTAGATAGGTATAACGGCCATTGCCTGAGGTTTTTGGGTTGGGGAAGACGATATCAACCTCTTCACGCGCTAGGTCGTCCCAGCTTTCGATGCCTTTGGGGTTGCCGTCGCGCACCAAAAAGGCGGTGGTGGAATAGTAGGGCGAGGCGTTGTTATCGAACGCGTCTTGCCAGTCTTCGGCGACCAGGCCAGCATCGGCGAGCACTTGCACGTCGGTGACCTGGTTGAACGTCACCACACCCGCGCGCAAGCCCTGCAAAATAGCGCGTGCCTGAGCGGAGGAGCCGCCGTGGGATTGGCTGACGCTCACGTTTTCGCCGTGCTCTTCCTGCCACCAGGCCTCAAACTTGGGGTTAATCTCACCAAAAAGCTCGCGCGCGATGTCATACGAGGAGTTCAAAAGCTCGCGCTCCTCTTGTGCCACCGCCGTGGTGGAAGCACTCGTGGCAATAGCCAGTGCGAGCACGCTGAGGCCCAGATGTTGACTTAATACACGTTTCTTGTTTTGTGAGAGGTTAGTGAATGGCATAAAAATACTCCGTCAATAACGTGAGGCCTGAAACACTCAGGCGAATAACGAAGAGGTTAAGCCTGCATTTGTGGAATTACAATTGTGTTTTATATTCTATTTTAGAATATATGTGTATAAAGGTTAGGTGTGCCGTCGTGTATTTAGGTGTGTTGCCATGTATGAAGAAAGCAAACGCAGAACCCTAACCCCTTGCTCTGGTATCATGCGGTTTTTTCGCTAGCCAAGGTTTCTCTGATGACGACTACCCGCGATTTTGTGATTGCGCCTTCGATTCTGTCTGCCAACTTCGCCCGCTTAGGCGAAGAGGTCGATAACGTTCTCGCCTCTGGTGCCGATTGGGTACACTTCGACGTAATGGATAACCATTACGTACCTAACCTGACCATCGGCCCGATGGTGTGCCAGGCATTGCGTGATCACGGCGTGACCGCCCCCATCGACGTGCATTTGATGGTTAAACCGGTGGATCAACTGATCGGTGATTTCATCGACGCCGGGGCGAGCATGATCACCTTTCACCCTGAGGCGTCAGACCACATCGACCGCTCATTGCAGCTGATTCGCGACGGTGGCTGTCAGGCGGGATTGGTCTTCAACCCGGCCACGCCACTTTCGTACCTTGATTACGTGATGGATAAGGTTGATATCGTGCTGTTGATGAGCGTTAACCCAGGGTTCGGTGGCCAGGCGTTTCTCCCTTCCACATTGAATAAGCTGCGCGAGGCGCGGGCGAAAATCGATGCGTCAGGGCGAGATATTCGTTTAGAAGTTGATGGCGGCGTCAAAGTTGACAACATCGCCGAGGTTGCCGCCGCAGGGGCGGATACGTTCGTGGCGGGGTCGGCGATTTTCAAAGCGTTCGAGTCCAATGATGCCAACGGTTACGATAGCGTGATGAAAAAAATGCGCGCTACGCTGGCCGATCAAGCGCAATAACGGAGGTAAAGCGGGTGCACTCAAAGTTGAACGGTAGGCGGTTGGTAGCGTTCGATCTGGACGGCACGTTGATTGACTCCGTGCCGGATCTCGCCGTGGCGGTGCAAAAAACGCTTGAAGATCAATGCCTGCCGGTGCCACAAGAAACGCATGTGCGCGATTGGGTGGGAAATGGTGCTCCGGTGTTAGTGGAACGTGCGCTCACTTGGGCGCTAAATGCGCCGCCCTCCGAGGAGATGCGGGCGAAAAGCTATCGCGGGTTTTTGGCCCACTACGCTAACGCCCCCAATCGGCTAACTCGGCTCTACCCCGGCGCTGCAGAGACGCTTTCTGTGCTTAAAGAAGCGGGTCTGACGTTGGTGTTGATTACCAATAAACCCGAAGACTTTATTATGCCGATTCTTGAGCACTTTGGTCTCTCAGGTTATTTTGATTTGTGCCTTGGGGGCGATTCGCTGGCACGCAAAAAACCTGATCCACTGCCGCTTCTTCATGCCGCCGAATATTTTAGCGTTCCTACCTGCGAATGCGCCATGGTGGGAGATTCTCGCCACGATATAGGGGCGGGAAAAGCGGCGGGGTTCACCACTTTCGGCCTGCCTGATGGCTACAATCATGGTGAGCCCATCAGTGATAGCCACCCCGATGTGCTGCTCGACACCCTTAATGACCTGATTTCTTCAACGACTGGTTTTTCAACGACAGGGACCGCTTGATGATGACCCCCGAATATTTTGCCGAGCTCGCCGAGGCGGGTTACAACCGCATTCCCGTCTCCCGCGATGTGCTGGCGGATTTAGACACGCCGCTTTCCACTTATTTAAAGCTTGCTAACACGCCGTGGACATTTTTGCTGGAGTCGGTGCAGGGCGGCGAAAAGTGGGGGCGCTACTCGATTATTGGGCTGCCGTGTCACGAACGCATTGAAGTGCGCGGGTTTACCGTTCGCCACGTTAAAGATGGCCAAACCCAAGGCGTGACCGAGGTAGAAGACCCGCTCGCGTGGATTGAGCAATTCCAGACGCGCTTTAAGGTACCCAAACTGGACGATCAACCCCGCTTTGACGGTGGATTGGTCGGGTATTTCGGTTACGACACCATCCGTTATATCGAGCCGCGCCTACGCGGGGTCGAAAAGCCCGACCCCATCGGAGTGCCGGATATTTTGCTGATGGTGTGCAACGACTTGGTGGTGTTTGACAACCTCTCGGGGCGCTTGACGCTTTTGACCCACGCCGACCCGGAAGAGCCCGATGCACTTGAGCGCGCCGAGCGCCACTTAGCGCATTTGGAAAGCCGCTTGCGCGACGCCTATGTGCGCCCGCAAGGCAAAGGCTCCGGGCGCTCGGCGGTGGAGGAAAGCGATTTCAATTCCGGCTTTACCCAAGAGGGCTTCAAAGCGGCGGTGGAGAAAATCAAAGAGTACGTGCTGGCGGGTGACATCATGCAGTGCGTGCCCTCTCAGCGCATGTCGACCCCTTACCAAGCCGCGCCGTTGGATCTTTATCGCGCGTTGAGAAGCCTCAATCCGTCGCCCTATATGTACTATCTCAACCTCGACGATCATCAGGTGGTTGGCTCGTCGCCGGAAATTCTCACCCGGACCGAAGAGAGCGAGGTCACGGTGCGGCCCATCGCCGGCACGCGCAAACGCGGCAAAACCGAAGAGGAAGACAAGGCGCTGGAAGCGGAACTGCTGGCCGACCCGAAAGAGCGTGCCGAGCACTTGATGCTGATCGATTTGGGCCGCAACGATGTCGGCCGGATTAGCGAAGTGGGCAGCGTTGAAGTCACCGATCAGATGGTGGTGGAGCGCTACTCGCACGTCATGCATATTGTCTCGAATGTCACCGGCAAGTTGAAACCGGGGCTTACCGCCATGGACGCGCTACGCGCAACGTTCCCGGCGGGCACGGTTTCTGGCGCGTCGAAAATTCGCGCGCTCGAGATCATCGATGAAGTCGAGCCGGTCAAACGGGGTATTTATTCCGGCGCGGTGGGGTATCTCTCATGGCACGGCAATATGGATACCGCGATCGCCATTCGTACCGCCGTGATCAAAGACGGCCAAGTCCACGTGCAGGCTGGCGCCGGCATTGTCGCGGATTCCGTGCCGGAAATGGAGTGGCAGGAAACGCTCAATAAAGGGCGCGCGCTGTTTCGCGCCGTGGCGATGGCCGAGCGTGGGCTGGATAATCTGTAGTCGGCTTGCAGAGGCGGTGTATTCGTCTGTTTGCGCGATGTTACGCACGGGCCCCTGCACGCTAGGCCTGGGTTGCGGTATCATCGATAGTTAATGGTTTCACCAAATACGGGGTTAGCGGGCCAATGGCGCACGGGCAGGCGGTTCAAGACAAGGTGGCACAGGAGAAGGCAGCGCCACAGAAGAGCGTGAAACGAGTTGTCATGCTGGATAACTATGACAGCTTCACGTTTAACATCGTGCAGTACCTGGGCGAGCTAGGCGCTGAGGTGCTGACGCACCGCAACGATGAGATCGGCATTGCGGATATTGAAGCGCTTGCGCCCACCCATATAGTGATTTCCCCTGGGCCTTGTACGCCGTCTGAGGCGGGGCTTTCCATGGAAGTGATTCATCACTTCGCCGGTCGGCTTCCCATTTTAGGTGTGTGTTTAGGGCATCAAGCCATTGGCCAGGTTTACGGTGGCAACGTGGTGCGTGCCCCTCAGGTCATGCACGGCAAAACCTCTGCGATTGAGCACACCGGCGAGGGCGTTTTTGCCGGGCTCGAAAATCCCTTGGAAGTGACGCGTTACCACTCGCTGGTCGTAGAAAAAGAGAGCCTGCCCGCGTGTTTAGAAATTACCGCTTGGACGAGTGACGATGATATTACCCCGGGGCTCGTTATGGGGCTGCGCCACCGTGAACTCGACATTGAAGGCGTTCAGTTTCACCCCGAATCAATTTTGACCCGTCAAGGCCACGCGTTATTGGCTAACTTCCTTAAGCGCGCTTGACCGCCCACCTTTAACTAAGAGGCTCACGTTTTCATGCAGATGCGAGACGCTATTCACGCGGTCATGTGCCGCGAAGACCTCTCTTTTGAGGCGATGCACGCGCTGATGCGCCAGATCATGACTGGCGAGGCGACCGATGCTCAGATTGGTGGCTTGCTCGTCGGGCTAGCCATGAAAGGCGAAAGCGCCGTAGAGATCAGTGCGGCGGCAAAAGTCATGCGTGAGCTGATGAATCGCGTTGAGCTTACAGCCGATAACGTGGTGGATATTGTGGGGACGGGTGGCGACGGGGCAAACCTTTTCAATATCTCCACCGCCGCCAGCTTCGTTGCCGCTGCCGCCGGGGCGCATGTGGCCAAACACGGTAACCGCAGCGTGTCGTCTTCCTCTGGCAGCGCCGACCTTTTTGATGTCGCCGGTATCTACCTCGACTTAAAACCCGAACAAGTCGCGCGCTGTATTGAGCAAGTGGGCGTTGGCTTTATGTTCGCGCCCAACCACCACCCGGCGATGCGCCACGCGATCGGCCCACGGCGTGAGATGGGCGTGCGCACCCTCTTCAATATTCTCGGCCCGCTCACCAACCCGGCCAGCGCGCCTAATCAAGTGCTGGGTGTGTACGCCCCAGCGCTTGTGCCGTTAATGGCAGAGGTGATGCAGCACTTGGGTAGCCAGCATGTCATGGTGGTGCACGCCGAAGACGGCTTGGATGAAATTTCGCTGGCCGCGCCCACTCAGGTGGCGGAGCTGAAAGATGGCAAGATTCGCCAATATACCATCACGCCCGAAGAACTTGGCGTTGCCCGCCAAAGCCTCGCGTCGCTAAAAGCCGCTAGCGCAGAGGATAGCCTGCGTTTGGTCCAAGCCTCACTAAGCGGCGAGGGTGCAGCGGCAGATATGGTCGCGCTCAATGCCGGGGCTGCGCTTTATTGCGCGGGAATTGCGGACACGCTGAAAGAGGGTGTAATGGTGGCGGAAGATGCTCAAGCGTCGAAGCTGCCGCTGGAAAAGCTTAAAGAACTTGCGCACTTTACTAGCGTTTTCAAACACTGAGGCTTGCAAAAGCCAAACGCTTCCAAAAGCAGCGTGACTCAACAAAAGAGAATTCCATGACACAACAGGCCACGCCCACGATTTTATCCCGTATCCTCTCGCGTAAGGACGAAGAAGTTGCTGAGCGCCGCCAAGCGGTTTCCGAAAAAGAACTGCTGGCGCTTGCAGAGAAGCAGAGCGCCCCGCGTGGCTTTATTCGCGCGCTGAATAAGCGCATTGAGCAAGGCGATGCGGCGGTGATTGCCGAGGTAAAAAAAGCCTCGCCATCCAAGGGCGTTATTCGCGAGGATTTTGATCCGGCGGAAATCGCGACACGCTATGCCGAAGGCGGTGCGGCGTGCCTTTCCGTGCTCACTGATGCGGATTTTTTCCAAGGCCACGAAGATTACCTCATGGCCGCGCGCGATGCTTGCGATCTGCCAGTGATCCGCAAAGACTTCATTATCCTCGGCTACCAAGTCACTGAAGCGCGCGCCATTGGCGCTGACTGCATCCTGCTGATCGCAGCGGCTTTGGATGATGCCACGCTTAACGACCTTTACCAGCAGGCGAATGCGCTGGGTATGGATGTACTCGTCGAAGTTCACGACGCCGACGAGCTTGAGCGCGCGTTGGCGCTGGATATTAAACTTGTGGGTATCAACAACCGTAACTTACACACTTTCGATACCAGCTTGAACACCACACTGGATTTGCTGCCGCTTATTCCCGATGACGTGACCGTGATTACCGAGTCGGGTATCCATACTCGCGACGATATCGAGCTGATGCGCGATCACAACATCAACGGCTTTTTGGTCGGCGAAGCCTTTATGCGCGAGGACGATCCGGGCATTGCATTGAAAAGGCTTTTCTTCTAGGGCCCCTTCTTAGGTAGCCCCGGTTCTATCCACTGCGTGATGGGCTGTTGTGCTGTTATTTTGCCTTTATGGGCGCTTTCTTTAGCACCTTAAGTAGCGCCTGTAGGGGATGCGGCAACATTTGTGCCGAGAAGCGTTTGGCTTGGCTGCGACAGGAGTAGCCGGTGGCCAGTAACTTGCCGGTGTTATCCTCCGCTTCCACCTGCGGCTGCCAAGACTGAGCGTAAATCGTCTTCGAGGTTTCTACATTGCGCGTTTCGTGGCCGTAAGTGCCGGACATGCCGCAACATCCAGTGGCAACAAGCTCTAACTCTAAATCAAACGCCGCAAACACTTGCTGCCACGCCTTAGGGCTGCCTGGCGCGTTGGTTTTTTCGGTGCAGTGCGAAAGCAGTTTAAAACCAGGGTCGGTAAGTGCTAACTCACCCGGTGCAAGAGTGTTAATGCGAGTCGCTAGCCACTGACTCAACCACTCTTGCAGCATTAGCACCTCGGGCACAGCGTTGTTCCCGAGCGCTTTCACGTACTCTTGGCGATACGTTAGCGTCATCGCCGGGTCGATGCCCACCAGCGGCACCCCGAAGCGTGAAAGGGTGCGCAGCCGCTCGGCCTGTTTCCTGGCGGTGCGCTCAAAAGCGCCCAAAAAGCCCTGTACGTGCAGTGGCTTACCATTCGCCGAGAAGGGCATCACGAAAACGCGAAGGCCAAGGCGGGAAAGTAACTCCACGATGTCGATAACGACCTTGGTTTCAAAGTGGGTGGTAAACGCATCCTGCACCAGTACTACGCTGTTGGCGCGCTGCTGCTCGGTTAACAGAGAAAGCGCCATGGGTGTTGCCTCCGCGACGCCCCAAGCGTGCAGCTGCTTTTTAACGCTAGCGCGAGAGAGGGCGGGGGAGTCACTGATGCCCAGGCCTTTGGTCATCAGGCGGTCTACCCATTTCTGGCTTAGGAGCGCGTTATAAAACGGTGCGATGCGGGCCATGGTTGGTAGCATCCACTCGGTACCGCCGACCAAATAGTCGCGAAGCGGGCGCAGGTAGCGGCCGTGGTACACCTCTAAAAACTGTGAGCGAAATTGCGGCACGTTGACTTTTACCGGACACTGCCCCGCGCACGATTTACACGCTAAGCATCCTGCCATGGCGTCGTACACCTGGTGGGAATAATCGTGATGTTGGCGTTTACTCAGGGTGTTCATCGCACGGTGCGGGAAGTGTTTGATAAAGCCCCAGCCGCCCTCGGCTTTTCTCTTGCGCGATTCTTCCACGACGTCGATGCCCGCGTCTTGCTGCAGACGCAACCATTCGCGAATAAGGCTGGCGCGGCCTTTGGGCGAGTGAACGCGGTCGCGGGTGGCCTTCCACGATGGGCACATCGGGTCGTCGACATTGTAGTTGTAGCAGGCGCCGTTGCCATTGCAGTAGACCGCCGCGTCGTACGCTTGCCAAGCGCGTTCGTCGATGGTGCGGTCAAGCTCGCCGCGAGTGGTAACACCGTCAATGGTTAACAGCGCCGGGTCGCTGTCTTTGGCGATCAGCGCGTCGGGGTTTGTTGAGGGGGCTAGCGGCGAAGCGATCTTGCCGGGGTTGAGCTGGTTGTAAGGATCGAAGGCGGCTTTGACGCGCTGCAAGCTGGGGTAAAGCTCACCAAAGAACTTAGGGCTGTACTCTGAGCGCACGCCCTTACCGTGTTCGCCCCAGAGTAGGCCGCCGTACTTTTGCGTGAGGGCCACGATTTCATCAGACACCTCGCGAATCAGCGTTGCCTGCTCGGGGTCTTTCATGTCGATAGCGGGGCGTACATGCAAAACGCCAGCGTCAACGTGGCCGAACATGCCGTAGGAAAGCCCGCGGGCATCTAAGGCGGCGCGAAACTCAGCGATGAAAGCCGCTAAGTGCTCCGGCGGTACGGCGGTATCCTCAACAAACGCAATGGGGCGCTTTTCTCCCTGAATATTGCCCAAAAGGCCCACTGAGCGCTTGCGCATTGCATAAACTTTTTGAATCTGAGCGCGGCCTTCGGCCAGGGTAAACCCGAGCCGCTCAACCGTTGTATCTTCTTCAATGTGTTGGGTAAACGCGTGCACGCGCTCGGTCAGCCGCTCGGGGTCGTCGTCGTTAAACTCGATTAGGTTTATGCCGCGAGTTGCGGTGGTGCTTTCAGGGAAAAACTCGGCGACGCTGTCCCAAACGAAATCCTTCATTGCCAGCAGCAACACGGTGTCGTCGACGGTCTCGATCGAAGTAGGGCGGGCGCTTGACGCCATCAGTGCTTTGGCATCCCGTAGGGCCGCCATGAAGCTTGGGTAGCGCACGTTGACCAGTGTCGAGTGCTTGGGAATTGGCAGCACGTTGAGCACCGCTTCATTGAGAAACCCAAGCGACCCCTCCGAGCCGCAGAGCAAACTATTCAGGTTAAGCTCGCCGTTCTCCTCGCGCAGATGGGCTAGGTCGTAACCGGTCAAACAGCGATTGAGCGGCGGGAATTTCGTCTCAATCAGCGCACGCTGGTGATCGATAATATCGGCAGCGGTTGAGTGAACGCGGCCCATAATACCTTCGCGTTGGCGCGCTGCCTGCTCGTCTTGGGTGTTAAGCGGGCGGCTTTGCAAGTGCTTGCCACCCAGCAGCACGGTATCGAGCTCCAGCACGTGATGGCGTGTTTTGCCATATTCGCAGCTACCCTGGCCGCTGGCATCGGTCGAGATCATACCGCCGATGGTGGCGCGGTTAGAGGTAGATGTATCCGGGGCAAAGAAAAGCCCGTGGGGCTTTAATGCATCGTTTAACTGATCTTTCACCACGCCAGCCTGAACGCGCACGCGGCGATTTTCGACATCAATATCCAGAATGCGGTTCATGTGGCGTGAGACATCCACCACGATCCCATCGGTGAGCGACTGCCCATTAGTGCCGGTGCCGCCCCCGCGCGCGGTCAGCGCTACGTTGCGGTGCGGCACTTGTGCAGCGAGCTTGGCTAGGCGGGCTAAATCCTCGGCGTGCTTGGGGAATACGGCCGCCTGGGGCAGACGCTGATAGATCGAGTTGTCGGTGGCGAATACCGCGCGGTTGGCGTAATCCGGGGCGATCTCGCCATCAAAACCGCTGGCTTTCAACGCTTCAAGAAAGCGCACATAATCGCCGCTCACGCGCTCAAGGGAAACGTGTTGAGAATCCAGGGATGCCATCATAGTTGATCAGACCGTCACTGCCGAAAGCGGAAAAAGATAAGGCCGCTACTTTACCGCAGTGACGCCGACGCTGCACCTGGCGGCGCTATACCTCGCCAAGCGCTTCCTTAACCAACGCGGCAGAGGCGGCCGACATGGGCAGCGATAACGCTAGCTCGTGGGCACGCGGCGACATTTTACGCCAAGTTTTTTGCACGATGCGCACCATGTGGTCGTGTTCCACCTTGCGCGAAAAATCGGCAAAATAGTTTTCCAAAAACACCAGACAAGCGCAGTCTTCTAGCGCCTGTACCTCTTGGTCTCGTCCCAGGCCTTTCTTGCCGATCATCGCCGCGACGCGCTCGGCATCTTCGCTGGCGTAACCGGCTTCTTGCATCAGTTGGGCGGTGGTCTCGCCTGCACGCTTGCCCTGGTCGCGTCGCCAGGTCAAATAGCCCGCTCGTCCTTTGTCATACGCGTCACGGGGCACCTGCCAGCGTTGCAAATGCTGGGCGCGCACCGCCAGTTGCAATAGCTCGCCGGGCGCATCAAAAACAGGTGCCAGCCACTTGCTCATACGCTGGGCATAAGCCAACTCCTGAGGCATGGCGGTGCCATCGTCAAGCGTGGTGGAACGCGGGTCCTGGGCGTGCAGCGCATCAATGGCGGCGAGGGTGTGTTCAAAAGCAGAAGGCATAGCAGCGAGGCTCGGCTAAAAATGGGCGAAGAAATTTCGATAACTCTCAGGTTGCCGAGAAACACTGAGAATCTCAACTGCTGCAGGTAGGGATGTGATGGGGAAGCTTGGCTGTGAATGAAGTGTTTGTAGACTGAAGGTCACTAAAATCAGTTGCTTGGGAATTTCTTCTTGTGGTGAAGTGCTCGCATGATATGGAGGGAGGAGTGGTCGACCCAGTAGGAAATAATCATCGAAATCTCCGGGATGATAAGCAATTTGCCTGGAATGCCATCTCGCTGCACACCCATCAATGGCTGATCAAGTAGGTTCTCAGCCTTCGCTTCAATGATGTCGTCGGTTTTCTCAGCGACGGCAGGATTCACGCCGTAAAGAAACTCGAAGACCTTCTCACGGTCATTCAGAGCCTCTTCTTCACATAAAATCATTTATTTGCCCGACCCCGAATGTTGGCTTTGCGCACAGCCATCTGTGCCTTTGCACTTTCGTGATCGATAAAAGAAGCCTTGCCATCATCGAGCTTCTCGAAGGCTAAATTTATTTGCTGGGTGAGCCATGCATCGTGAGATAACACCTTGCGCTGTTGCTCGGCCAATTGCTTGGTGAATTCGCGGCAGGCATCACTTAGTGTACGGCCTTGGCTCTCAGCCATTTGCTGGCTCAAGCGTTTTGTCTCTTCATCAATTCGAAACTGTATCCTGGTTTCCATGGTGGCGGCCTATCCGGGTTTGTGTGTGCAACTGTTAGCACAAAGCGACTGATAAGATGTGGGCGATTCCCTTTTCAAGTTTTACAACGCCACATGACGTTCATTTAGTGAGATGCAGGCGACTCTACTTGAAGAGCTGGATCGTTTTATCTGGTCGGGTTAAAACCCTGATAACCGTTCGTGAGCTGGCTGTTAAATTCACTATTGCAGAATCCATGTTGCATGGCTAAAATCATAGTGCGGTTGGAAACAATCTATGGTGGGCTGCCTTACTGCGGTGCGCTGAGCATTGTGCTCTTTCCGCCGCCTTCCCTTTTTCTTCCCCTCCTCCTAACATCTGGTCTCGCTTTTCTTTCAGGGAGTTACCGATGTTTCTGCTGTACGCGGATGAGTCTGGTACGCCGGGCGGTCCGGATCAAGAGCACTTTGTGCTTGCCGGTGTGAGTGTTTTTGAACGTTCTGCCCACTGGCTTTCTCTTGAATTGGACAAGATTGCAGAAAAATTTGATCCGCAAGATCCAGCTTCCGTTGAGCTTCACGGGGCTCCGATGTTTGCGGGTAGAAAATTTTGGCGAAAATTTGAAAAGGAAGACAGGCTGGAGGCGATCAAAGACGCCCTTCGCTTGATCGACGGACGCAAGTTCAGAATCTTTGCATCTGTTGTAAGGAAAGGGGCAATTTCCCCTGATGACCCAGTTCATTACACCTTTCAGCAAATAGTCACGCGATTCGATCACTTCTTGGCCAGAGAACATGTTCATTTTCGGAACACACAAAGAGGCCTGATTCTTTTTGATAAGAGCAGTAAGGAAGCTCCTATACAGGCGCTTACAACACAATTCAAGGTTGATGGTCATGAGTGGGGAAGGTTGCGGAACATGGCCGAGGTTCCCGCATTTATTGACTCTGAAGCGACAAGGCTCATACAGCTCGCTGATTTGGTTGCGTATGCGATATTTCGAAAGTACGAAAAAGCCGATGAACAGTTTTTCAGTATCATAGAACGAAAGTTCGACTTTTTTGGTGGGATTCAACACGGGCTTAATACTGCAATTTAACAGTCGGCTGCATCGCGACCGGTTTTCCGCTGCTTCGCAGCTTCATACCGGCGCGTGAGCCGGGCGTTAGGTGGTGAATCTGAACAACTGATTCGTTTGGTGAGTTCTTGTTTGTCTAGGTGGCTCGCGTGGGGCGAGATTGGTTCGCCGTGGTTGTCGCCGTCATGGCAGGCGTTTCGATCCACGGCACGCCCCTACGCGAGGCGCGACTTAGTCTTGTTATTGAGGTTTTCATTTCCATTGCTGTTTCTATCCGCACGCCCCGGGCGGGGCGCGACGACCAGACCGTGGCCCTGGAAGAGCTGGCGAGTAACGTTTCTATCCGCACGCCCCGGGCGGGGCGCGACGACCAGACCGTGGCCCTGGAAGAGCTGGCGAGTAACGTTTCTATCCGCACGCCCCGGGCGGGGCGCGACCTGCCCTGAAAGCCTTCCACGTTCAAGAGGACTGTGTTTCTATCCGCACGCCCCGGGCGGGGCGCGACTCACCGCCATCAGTGCCACCAGAGTCACCCCCATTGGTTTCTATCCGCACGCCCCGGGCGGGGCGCGACGGGCGCAGACGTGGAATATAGGCGCGCTTAGTCTTGTTTCTATCCGCACGCCCCGGGCGGGGCGCGACGTGATACGCCTGAAGGTTCTCTTGTTGTCTATGATGTTTCTATCCGCACGCCCCGGGCGGGGCGCGACGCGGGGTACCGGTTTCATCGACGTACCAGCGGACGTTTCTATCCGCACGCCCCGGGCGGGGCGCGACCCGAGGCCAGGGGCTTTGCGGGCGCGTTTGTACATGTTTCTATCCGCACGCCCCGGGCGGGGCGCGACAATGTGATAGCGAGAGGCGCCGATAACGTGGGCTTGTTTCTATCCGCACGCCCCGGGCGGGGCGCGACGATCAACGGTGCCACATCATCGGCACGCACGTTATCGTTTCTATCCGCACGCCCCGGGCGGGGCGCGACTTTTTCCGAAAGGGTCTTGTTCGCCATGTGTAAGCGTTTCTATCCGCACGCCCCGGGCGGGGCGCGACGCGATGCCCGCTACGGCCTTGCGCCGGTTTATATCGTTTCTATCCGCACGCCCCGGGCGGGGCGCGACCAAACGGGAACCGCTGCCGACGCAATCCGCGAAATTGTTTCTATCCGCACGCCCCGGGCGGGGCGCGACCAAATGGGAGGTTGTGAGTGATGAGTAATGGTATTGTTTCTATCCGCACGCCCCGGGCGGGGCGCGACGTGATACGCCTGAAGGTTCTCTTGTTGTCTATGATGTTTCTATCCGCACGCCCCGGGCGGGGCGCGACGCGGGGTACCGGTTTCAT
>NZ_JAMJPJ010000044.1 GCF_023555005.1 Halomonas llamarensis
GAGGCTGGACATCTGCTGCAAGACCGTATTGACTATTTCCATGAAAGCCTGTGCTCGGGTGGTGATGTTGTCAGAGACCCCATTATCTGAGCATCAGGCTTTCTTTAAAACTGTCCGAACCATTGTTAACTTATCAATGAACGTCCGTAGCTCACCCGGTTCTTTAGTCAACTCCAATACGGCAGGGAAAAGTTTGCCACCCATCGCATCCTGAAGCTTAGAAAAGCGCACAACGAATTGATCCATGACCGCTAAATCAATAGCGCTCACGTATTCTATTTTTTTTTCATCGAGGGGAAATAAGGGCTTCAGCGTTTCAGTGGCCCATTTCAGCCGCTCGGCATGGCGCACGCACACTTCTTCACTACCAAGATAAGAGAGCGTCATATTTTAATTCCTGTGGCTTTTGCATGTGTATAAATTGGCAACATCTCACCACACCCGCGATTAATGACAAGATCAATACGCTGATCCCCCAACACCTGTTTCAACGCCACCAGAGCCTCAATTTTGGCATCAAAAACCTCAGCTGCCCCTGTTTTTTCAGGCTCGATATACAGATCAATATCCCCGCCACGCGCATGATCATCGACGCGTGACCCAAACACACATATTTCGCTTTGCTTGCCGAAATAGTGGCGTAGCGTATATTCAATAACAGCCACTTGCTCTGGCGTTAGTCTCATTTATCGCCTCCTCCGTACTGCACCTACCATAGCCGATATGATATAAGCATGGCAAACTAGTCTACCAAACGCCGTTTTTATCGCGAGAAGGATCTGCCGGTGCCGTCTTATTTAACGACTCATTTATCGACTTATTTTCTGCCTACGACGCTTCACGTACAGGCCTGCGCCTTACGTTGGCTATGCCCCATCGCCGTAGGCGCGGTAGCCGTGACGCTAAGTGGCTGCTTTTATGCCAATACCTCACAAGCGCCGATTGCGACCACCTATCCCTATACCGAACAGCAACGCATGCAGGCCGCCCAACACTGGGATGTGCTCGCGCAGCACGAGGCCGACGGGATCTTAAGCAACAGCCGCGTGCGTTTCCGCGACCTATATATTCACCCTGATGATCAAGCGCCGCAAAATGAAAACCACGGCGGCGAGTTTGGTCGCGGTTTTCACGACTTACTGACTAGCCAATTGGTTTCGCGCGGCGCCAATGTGACCACCGTACCTAACGCGCAAAGCGCCACGGTGAGGTTTAACGTTGAAGTCGTCAATCACCGCGACCGCGGGTATATCCGCCCACCACGGGGAGCTTTCACTGCCCTTGCCGGTGGCATCGCCGTGGCCACGCACCCCTTCAACCATTGGAGCGAGCCAGCTCTGGGCCTTATACCCGCTGCCATCGCGGCGGATATCACCAGCGGCAGTTGGACCTATACGGGCGATGAAGAAATCATTGTGACCACGCAAATTGTGGATGACGAGCGCATTCTCTACTCATCATCGAACATTTACTACACCAACCAAGGCGACCGACGCCACTACGCCCCGCACCGGGTGCCCCAGCCGCCTGCCACCCCCACGGTTTCCATCACAGACTCTTGGTAACACCATGCCTCTGATTTCCTTTTTCCCGATGCATTCACACACGGCCCGCCTGATGGCCGTCGGCATTTTGACGCTATTTCTCAGTGCTTGCTCCGTACTCAATGCCAACAGCCAAGCCCCCGCGCCCAAGCCGGACCTCTCAGAGCTGGCCCACCAGGCGGCAGAGCGCATCGTGGCAGGCAACCCCGATATCACCCTTTACAGCCCGATGATTGCCGCGACGTTTGTGGATATCGACAACCTCAGCCAATCATCCACCTTCGGCCGTATCAGCTCCGAGATCATGGCCTCCGCGCTTGCGCGCCAAGGCATGCAGGTGCGCGAAGTCAAAATGCGCGACAGCATGTTCATTGAAGAGAGCGTGGGCGAGCTCATTTTATCGCGCCGAGTGCAGCGCCTAAGCGCCCAGCACGACGCCCGCTCGATTTTGATGGGCACCTACGCCCAAGGGCAGGATTATGTCTACGTCAGCGCGAGGGTCGTACGCTCTGGTGATGCCATGGTGCTGGGCACGGCGGATTTTCGCCTGCCGCTAAACAATAACACCCGCAGCTTGCTTGATGCGGGGGGATGGTAAGGGCTGAATGGCTATTCGCGCGATAAATTGCGCTCCCAGAGTATAAAGCAGCTGTAGGAGCCCAATTTATCGGGGAAATCACCTATTGACCTGGTCAGACGCGTTACGGAGAGTGGTCATCGACGAGGGAACGAGCCTGTGCAGCTGCTTTTAACAATGTATCGGCTGGAACATCTGACGGTAAGAATTGCTGTTCCATTGCCTCTACATCTGCCAGCACTTGGCCTAATGCACCTGCACGCTGTGAAACGGCTTCTTCAATTTCTCGACCAAGCCTAATTTCTTTTGCTATCAGTTTTTCGCTAACACCTAAGATAACGGACATTAGCGAGAACAAGCCCACCACAAAACTTTCTTGCTCATCTAAGCGACGTCGGCTGGCCAGCATTTCACACGCAAAGGCGCGAGTTAACCCTTTGATAAGATTTAATTTACTGGCAGGGCTATTGGCAGCCAAAATAATAATTGAAACTAATGTCCGCAGCTCTCGAAGGCCAATCATTTGAATACAATCAATTAATTTTGTTGCGGGACGTCGTGTGCCTGTTTCACCAGAATTAGCGCGTTTAAAGACCGCACTTAATAGATAGGGATCGCGCGCCACCAAAGAGCTAATTTTAGTCAAGCTAATATCATTACTGTACAGTGCTGATAATAAATGCATCTGGTTTGCGCGAGAGGCTGATAGGCGTGATGATGTAGAAGGCTGGATTTTCGGACGTTCGTAGAAATACCCTTGAAAAAGGGTAAAGCCCAACGCTTTGCAATATTCGAAATCTTCCTGAGTTTCAACGCGTTCAGCCAGTAACGTAAACCCGTCATTGACTAGCCGTCTTATCATATCCTCTTGAATTTCAATCGAAATATCTATCTTTACAATATTGCAAAAAGGTAGCAAAACTTGACTTTTTTCATCCGCTACAAAATCGTCTAACGCTAATTTGTAGCCTTTTTCTTTAATAGATCTAAGTGCGTTAAGCACAGCTTGTGTAGGTTCGGTATCTTCAAGTACCTCTATAATGATTTGATCGTTCGATAAACCCGTTAAATCAGGATTGGCAAGCCAATCCTCAGACGCATTGATGAAAAGCCAGCGTGAACCACACAATTTATCGAGCCCTATCTCATAGACAGCCATTGCGCAGGCTCGGGCAGTCGCTTGAACATCATCCACAATAGTCGCCGTTTCTTTTGAGTCACTAGCACGATAAAGAAGTTCATCACCGATATGTTTCAAACGAGAATCAACAATAGGCTGAATTGCTATCGTATACTTTTCGCTGGCGCCCTCAGAAGAAGAGTCGAACTCATTACTTGTTGATTTATCCATGGCATTCATCTCAAGATTTTTTTATGATTAAAGTGAGAATATAAAGGAATGAACACGTATCAGTGCTTATTTTCAGGCGTATAACCTAGACCGTTAAATATTAGCATCACCGTTATGGACCCGCTATCAGGGTTGTCACAGACCCAAGTACCACGACAGGAAATACCACAGCCGTCAATGCCGCATCAAAGGTGATTGCAAAGGGCGTTGCAACAACCTTTCGTGCAGTATCCACAACGCCTCTTGGCTGACTAATACGGATTTTGTAATCGTTTTCAAGCTTTTCAAGCGGCAACTCGCCCTGAATGGTGTAACGCTCACCTCTAATTTTATGAACCGACACTAAACGGTTTGTTTCGGAGTTCTTTTCAAAACCCAACGCGCTTAGCTGATTGACAAGCTCGTCCGAGGGATTCTCTTCGTCCAGGGTAAGCACGACAGTACCGGTCACCACATTCGAACGAGATAGTGCGAAGTTGTTAAACTCCGGGATAAATTCGACGTCTCGGCTGAGCATAAGCGCTTGACCAAGCCGCTCCTGTGAGGGGAATAAATAAGCATCACTGGACGAAGTAACCACCAAACCATTCGTTTCCTGGTTAACATAGAAACCGTTAACGGCCATCACTTTTTGAGTTTCAGGTTTCCATAGATGGCTAGTGCATCCCACTAAAAAGACGCAAAGAATCATCAATATTCGATACATATTCACTCCAAACCGTAGTCGTCATCTGTCAAGTCGACTGCCAAAAATGACAAGTACGCTCCAACAATTCATGCAACCGGATAATTTTCAATGCTCAGGCCTGCTTAAGCAGCTCGCCACTCTAGCAAATTTTCCTTTACATGGATGTACGAAATATCTTAAGCCGTGTACGAAAATGCTTACATCCATACGGCGATCTCCGCAAACCAGCCGGGAACAGTACCACCTGGGCGCGGTTGTAGCCCCTCTGATACAACAGCCGGATCAGCGCTACTTTGACATCCTTGCGTGTGGCACCATTTTCACTCGCTTAGCCTTAATCTAGGCCATGACCACCAGAGCGAAGACATTATTGGTGGCTTCCAACTGTGACCAATGTTCCTCCCAATCAATCAGTTTCGCCATGAGGAAGGTAAGCGTCAGCTCGCATCCCCAGCGCTGATAGTGAAAGGCTGTGGGCCGGAAGCGCTTACGCGTATCAGCCAGCACTGCCAAACTCACTACGTCGATTCCGTAGCGATCCCGCCATCAAGGTTGGCGAGCATCAGCGTTAACTAAAAGCCCATGGCTTGGTATTAAGACGTTGAGCCTTTGCAGGCTTGTTACGCAATCCAGCCGTCGTCGTCAATGATCGTGCGCACGGCGGTGAGCTGAGCGACCCCTTCGCCAAAGCTTCCCCCCACCGGGTTGAACACGTCCAGGTGAAAGGTTTCGTCTGGCTCGGGGATCTCATCGCCGATCACTTCCACCGCGATGGCCGCTTGCGTCTCGCCGGGGTAAAGGATCAGCGTATCGGTGACGGCAATGTAGTCTTCTTCGGCCGCAGCGGTGCCGTCTCGGGTAGCGTAATCCACCGTTAACCATTGGTCCGGGGCGTCACGCTCACCGTGAAATTCAAGCAGGAAATACACAAGCGACGTGTCGTCGTCCCCTTCACGTATCGTAGTATCTACGTCTTCTGGGCGTGTGGGCGCATCCGTGTCCGCCACGCGCAGGCTACGGTCGATCCATTGTTGGTAATAGCTCACCCGCTGAAAAGACGCAATCTCGCCAAAGCTGCCATCCTGTGTATCGTTAACATCGGGGGATTGCCCGTTACGGCTAAGCGTCGCTGTGTAGGTGGCAACCCCCGCGACGTTATCTTCAATAAACGCGGGGCCACCGCTATCCCCCGGGGCAATCAACCCTTCTGATGCGCCTCGCCCGAGATCGTGAAGGCCCATCAACACACCGAACGCATCGTTTTCGCTACTGCCGTTATCAAAATCAATGATCAGCTGCGAGCCGGGCAGGGGGTCCCAAGCAATGCCACGACCCAGGGCGTCTTTTAATGCGTCGCCGGTGGTATCAACGCGGTTTTCGGCTAGGCGTTTAGCGGGTAAAACGCTGCCACTGTCTTCATAGCCGGTCAGACCATCCCCAGGAAGGCCATAGCCAACCAAAGAGATATCGCTGCCCACTTCACCGCCGTAGCGGTAGAGTGCGCTTCGTTCAGCGCTCACTGGCGCCGGTTCCTCTAGCCACACCAGCGCAAGGTCGCTATTGCTGCTAGCCTCGTCGTAAAAGGGGTGAAGGGCATACTGCGAGGCCGATATATTCAAGCGACCAGCAGGCGTGTCCATGCGCACCGTCACGGCGTCAGCACCGTCTAATACGTGGGCGGAAGTGAGCACGGCTCGCCCCCCATTTAGCAGCACGCCGGAGCCGTAGAACCCTCCTACTGACACTTGAACCACCCCGTCATAGCCTTCACCGGGCATGACACGGTAACGGTCTGGGTTTTGCGTCACTGTGACCATCGGCAACTACCTCATTAGAGTGACGAACATGCGAGTCCGGGCGAATACCGGTACATCAAATAATCGTCACGAACGACACGTAGCCGCCCCGAGAAAGGCCCAGGGCGGCAATTCAAGCGAGGCGTTTTAGTGCGTCACCGGCTCCGGCAATTCACCCTGCAGCGCATTGGCATACGCCCGGCGTGCTGTCTGAGCAATCGCCAGTTGCTGGTTCAACCGCTCAACTTCTTGGTCGGTCACGCGCAGGTTGGTCAGCTGCGCCTTGGCGTTATCGGTGAGATCATTGAGGTGGTACTCGGTGCCGTCGATGGTCACGGTCGCGGCTTTCTGTTGTGTCTCTTGCTTGGCCATGAAGTGGCTCCTTACTGTCGTGTTGAATGAACTGTCGAAATCAAATTCTACCTCATCATCCCCTTCCCCGAACATCTCGCTCAGATTCTGGGTAGCTTGGGCGTGTTTAACATTAACCGCCCGCTACCTAAACCTCGGCATTATAGCCGTTGCCTTCGCCATCACGGGCCAGCACGTCGAGCATAATGTACTTGCCGCGCGACACGCTAAGCCAAACAGTGTCTCACAGCGTGGCGCCACCGGGGCTACCCTTTTTTGTGCGTGAAGCGGGGATATACGGGGTAAAAAGCGGATCAGTGTTTGACTTCGACACGCAGCTTTTCAAGTTCCTCAACCGGCAGCTCTTCAATTTCATCAATCAGCTGATCATTCATTTCGGTCAGTGCTATCAGCTTGCGTGCCGCGTTGCGTTAGCTTTCCAACGCGCGCTTTTCGGCTTCCTGACGCTCCTCGCGACGTCCTTCTTACCGCTCTTGCTGCGCCCAATTCTCTAAATTTTCTGCCAACATATCTTTATCCTCCACCAAACTGTTGAGCTGATCCAGATTGACCTCTGCCCCAAGCCGCTGCAAATGGCGTTTCAGCCAGCGGGTGATGATCTTGTCGATACGCTCTGGGATCAGCCTGGATGATTGCCACCCTCCTATCCAGCGTTTATGCGGGTATTAGGCTGCATGGCTACGCAGCAAGGGCCAAGCGCCCTGTTTGGAAGCGTCCAAAAGTTAGCCTTCTAGCTCGGCTAACAACGACGTGCGGGTAACAGAGGGAATGGAAGCCATATCAATCAGGGCCTTGGGAATCGGGGTAACCAGTCATAGGGCCAGTTTAGCCGCTCATCGCGGCCATAGGGCCGCGCTTATGCCGTGAGGTGGGAAAGTTCGGCATAAAACGCCACACAGGGCGGCGTAGGCAGATATGAAAGCCCGATAAGTAGAACACGGTTAATGATCACTCGCTATCCACGTACCCAGTCGATGGCGAAGCTGATGTAGACGTTCATCGGAAAGTATTCCTAATTGCCCCAACATGAGAGCACCGTCTAACACCGCAAGACGAGAGAGACGAAACACGCTGGCGGCCTTCAACCCCGATGCAGCAAACCCTTTATCATCGGGCATCAGCACCCAGTCCAGGCTGGGATTGGCCTGATGTAACTGAGACGACACCATGCACACCAACCAGTCATCCCAGGTGTCATTTAATTGACGCAGTAGAAGTACGGGCCGCTTCTTACTGCTTTCCAAGTTCGTGTAGGGAAACGGCATCAGCGCAATTTGCCCGGCACGCTTCATTGCCAGCGCTCCTTTAAATCATCCTCGGAGTAGAGTTCTGGCTCATCTTCCAGTCCACGCATGGCTTGATTCAAGCTCATGGCTTGAAACTGGTTTTCCGACCAATCTGCCTCCACATTCTCAGGAACTTCCCCATAGCGCTGCTCCAGAAATGCGACAAAATCCATCACCTCTTGTTGGCGAACAGACGGAAGACGACTGACCTTAGCAACAAGCTCTTCGAATCGCATGACGACGACCTCGTGACGATAACGCTTAACAAATGTCAGGATAGCATAGCGGTAGCGTCTTCCCCAGCCTCCACAGGGCCGCGTTTATGCCGTGAGGCAGGGATAAAAGATAAAAGCCCGATAGCCAAAAAGACAATCACCGTCGCTTTTTCTTGAAGCTAAACAACTCCACCACGTTACTTGTCGATGAGGGCGGTTCATCAATAGCACTAGCATTCGCCTCAGAACGCGTTGCTGCTTCCCACAACGCACTGCCTTCGGGTGTTTGGCGGAGGTTATACGGATCATCACGGTTGGGCACGACGTCAACTAATGCGCGCATCAGTTCGGCCACGGTGAGCTTTCTACCGAGTTCGTAGCGTTGCTCGAACTGAAATTTGTAATCGGGCAATACCTTTAGCCAGCGATCCACGTAGGGATTAATCGAGCCGTAGAACATCTTGATGAAGGACCAGCACGATTTCTTGTAAATGCCGATCTGGAAGACCACTTCATCGTAAGCGGCTTCTGTTGCCTCCCCTTTTGCCTGCTGAGCGATCAGCGACTCCATCGCCTGCAACAACATTGGCAAAAAGTCGACATACCCCAGGTGATCGACCCACTTCGCTCGGTACGTGTTCAGCGTGTCGAGATCCAGGGTATACGTCTGCAGCCGTTTGGCCTGATTGCTCAACCGTTGATGCTCCCGTTGCGTCAGAATAATCAGCGTGGGTAAGTGGGCTTTTAGGTTTTTCGACATCAGGAGGTCAACATCAAATAATCGGTACGAAGGGTATACAACCACAGCCGGTTCAACTACAAGACCTAAGCCCCCACCCTCCTATCCAGCGTTTATGCGGGTATTAGGCTGCATGGCTACGCAGTAAGGGCCAAGCACCCTGCTTGGACGCGTCCAAAATCACGATCTCAACGACGGTTCCATCTTCCGCATAGCTGACGTGGGTATTCCAGTCCTGCGAGACTTCCTTAGCAATGGCTTTTTCGGAGAGATGCACGACGAGAATATCGTCAGCTTCATCGTAGGTGGTACGCATAGTCAGTCCTCCCATTGGCATAGCAACGCCTCAGTGATGCCTCTTTGCACCATGCGCTCACGTGCGTGGCGCGTAACGTGTACGTCCAAACCGAATCGCTGACAGAACATCAAGGCTCACCGCTATTTCATAATAGCCTTACCGTACCACGAATCTCTTGGCCAGGATCAGATTATCGGCACGAACGGCACGCCGCCACAGCCGGTTAATAGCAAGGCGGTGGCGAGTAATAGCGTGATCTTCCACATACTCAGTGTGTCTCTTTCTTCGGCAGCTCTTCGATTTCTGCGATCAATTGATCATTCATTTCAGTACGAGCAATCAACTTACGGGCGGCATTACGTTTATTTTCTATAACACGCTCTTCCGCCTCTTGCAAAGTTTCCTGGCGGCCTTCCTGAACTGCTTTTTCTCGCTCGACGCGCTCATTCGCTGTTTTTCTCTCATCCAATAGCCCATGCGCGTAAAAAAAGACGCCCACCAGAAAAGCACCGCCCCACGCTGCCGGTCAGAGCAGGCGTGAGGCAGGCAGTGTCGAAGGTGCCTAGCGAGGGTGGCCTTTATAGCCACCTGCGTTTGCGTTGGGAAACGACGTGTAGTCTTCGTGACCGACCACCGCATGATCCAAGGCGCGAATATCCTGAACCGCTAGGGTGGTTATGCACCAAAACAACCGTCGTTTTCCAGTAAGCCTAGAACGTGTAGGTAATACCGATCAACGCGACGGGGAATACCGGCAGTTTATCGATGTCATCCTTTAGGCTTTCCTCTTCGCCGCGAAGGTCTTGTTGCAGCGCTTGGTCGGCGTTTTCAAAGCCATTGGTGGTATACAGCGACACATCAATATCCGTGGCTACAACACCGAACTCAGAAAAGAAGCCGAGACCGCTTTTGTGCGAGCTACGCCACCCCCATCCGAAATAGGGTTGAGTGCCGTCTGACACGGTGGCAGTACCCACCACGGAACTAATCTGGGCCGCGGAGTAATCCGTACCGTTCAGGTCGTACGTCATGCCGTTCTGCGGTGTCCCCGTCACATTGGCCTCAATATCCGGCATCACAAGGCAATAGGGTCATAAGCAAGATCAAGAGTACCGCTTTTGAGTAGCTCACTTAGCCGTTCAGATGAGCGTTCACGCAACTTGGCTTGGTCGACAACACGCCCCCTTTAAAGCGATAGAAGCGCTTTTGGCTGGGTTAAAGACAAGGCCTCCGAAGAGTGGCCTTGCGACAACATCCATGCGCATTTACATCACGCAAGACAGCGAACCCACTTCATCGAACGAGGGGCAGGCTTCACGGTGCCACCCGCCGGGTCTTGCTGCTGGTTCTGTCTTGCATTCCATCCACCACTCTGCCGTTCCCTCCAGTGCCGTCTACAGGACCTGTGGACGGGCGCGAAATCGCTCTTTCGACCGCTTCCACAGAAGGCCGAACGGGCGTGCCGCCGCCGTCATCAGTCCCCGCCGGAGGATTCAGGTCAAACAGGTCGTGAACCTGGCCGTCAGCCGATGTATAGGTCCCTGGCGACGGGCCATTACCGCTGCCGCCACCGCTGACACCGCTACCACCACTCAGACACGGTACGTGACAGCTCAACGGCAGTGCATCCCCCTGATCCCTGGAGTTGTTGTACTTACCCGCCAAGTAGGTCAACGTGGCGACCTCGGCACCACTGTCGAAAAACACCGAGCTGTTGCCGTTGTAATCGTTATAGTGATCCAGTCTGACTGAATAGACCGTCTCGTCTGTCGGGATCAAGTGGCCGGTGCGCGCGCAAAAACGCTCACCCCCCGCACCAGGATTGCTGGCAATTTGGTAATACTCCAACTCGTTAGGTGGGTAATTATTACTGAGATTACTGACCTCGTTCCAGGTAGCGTGAAACGATTTGGGGTTATAGTGAACCTGAATCTGCCGTGCATCGGAGTTTTCATTGTAGTTGGAAGGCCTTATCACCCGCAGGGTGTAGCCATGCTTGGAGCAGGAATAGGTCGACAGCACCTCACCGTCGCTACTGCCCGTCGGCGCCCCTAACAACACCCCCGCGCCAGCCATCGTAACGGCAGCCAGCATCAATGCCGAAACTCGATAATGTTTCATAGCCTTTCCTTATTCTTATTACGTGTGGAAACCGAAGGTCATCCGGTCGCATGCAGGATTAACACAAATTCAACGGTTTGTGACCTACTACAGGTAACAGGCACTTCCAATTCAGCTTCACAACGAAGGGCCGTGGTCTCCACGGCATCTTCTACCGCTCACCCTGTCTTTTAAGCGTAGCTTATGCCCAGCCAGAAACACCATGGCATCGTCAGCTAGGTTTTGCATCAACACGACAGGGGTTTACGGCAGGGGTTTTTAGGTGGGTTACAGTGTGAGAAGACCGCTATCTGGCTGTCTCGTTCAGAATTCACTAGGCCTGTTGACGTCTCACGTTTGTCGATAGCGATATAACCCTCTGTCCAAAAGGGCATTTTCCTTTTTTGAGTTGCGCCTACGTGGAATCAATGCCTGGGCTTCTGCGCTGTCGTGTGCCTCACCGCCCGTTATCCACTCGACATAGGATCCTCCACCAGCATGTTGAAAACCGTCATCAGTGTTCCAGCCGCTGACCAGGCGTTGAAGCGCTTGTAAACCGTATCCCAAGACCCAAACGCCTCGGGAAGGTCCCGCCACTGGCAGCCGGTGCGCATCCGATAAAGAATGCCTTCCACAGTGGTTCGCAGATCGACCTTGTCATAGATACCTTGTTGAAGCAGGTTAGGTCTTAGCTTCGACCAGTGTTCATCCGTGAGCATTTGTCGGGGCATGGCAGGCTCGCCGTTTGTTGGTGTCAGAACCTTTATTCTGCGAGCTTGCCCCTATCCTGCCAAACCTTCTTCGACCAAACGTCAACAGGCCCTAAAAAAA
Source organism: Halomonas llamarensis (assembly GCF_023555005.1). Taxonomy (GTDB): domain Bacteria; phylum Pseudomonadota; class Gammaproteobacteria; order Pseudomonadales; family Halomonadaceae; genus Vreelandella; species Vreelandella llamarensis. Next base: position 11,798 of record NZ_JAMJPJ010000044.1, read on the forward strand.
TAACATCAGATAGAGACGCTAAGGGCAGCCACCGGGCTGCCCTTTGTTATGCGTAAAGCGGGAATTGTCAGAAATGAAAGCAGGTCAGTGCTGCGTTTCGCCGCGCAGCTTTTCAACGTCTTCAACCGGTAGCTCTTCGATTTCTGCAATCGCCTGGTCATCCATTTCGGTACGGGCGATCAGCTTACGGGCGGCATTACGTTTATTTTCCAGGACACGCTCTTCTGCCTCTTGCAAGGTTTCCTGGCGGCCTTCTTCACGTCCTTCCCGCTTCGCATCATTCAAAAACGACACTTCATCCCGCAGCGCTCGCTCCCGCACAAACGCAAGACGGCGGGTCTCTTCATCCGCGCTGAGTTCGCGAATGCGGCTCATGGCACGCTTGACCGGTTCGTGGGCGACATTGGCCATCGTTAATCCTCCTGCCAGTGCTTGAAGAAGGTGATCCAGGCGCGCAGTGGGCCTTCTGGCAAGCCCAAACGATCCGCCTTGTTGAGTTCGATCAGGTTCATTTGCAACACGTTCCCCAGCGAAATCTTGGGCTGACGTTCATCACGCATTTCAAAGCGCCAAATCGCTTGTTCACGCTCGGCGGCGGATTCCGTGAACAGATCAAAATCAAGTAGGTGCAAGCCCACCGAAGCGCGCAACTCTTCGTAGTCCTCTCCGACACTCAGCTGGTTGCCCAACGTGCGGGTTAAATAGAATAACCCCCGTTTGTGCCAGGCCCCGTAACGGCGTACCTGTACCTCAACATTATAGCAGTTGACGTCACCATCGCGGGCCAGCACGTCGAGGATGATGTATTTGCCGTTAAGTTCGGCTGGCTCGATATTGGGGTTGCTAATTTCAACGGACGCAATATCAGGCAAATCCGGGCGCAGGTCGTTGATCAGATCCACCAACAAATCAGGCGCTTCAGCAAACAGCCGCTTGAAGACATAGTCGTTGGTGGGATCGAGTAGCTCGCTCATGGACACTACTATCTCAATACCCCAATACTACCACAGCACTCGGCTCGCCAGCGGACATTGCCGCGTGATGGATGCGCCAAGCCAGACGGTGTCACCGCCTCAAAGCGGGGAACCGCAGGATGGAGAATCATCAACCTAAAAAAATAACATCAGATAGATACGCTAAAGGCAGCCACCAGGGCTGCCCTTTTTTGTGCGTAAGGCGGGAATTATCAGGAATGAAAGCAGATCAGTGCTTGTCTTCAATACGCAGCTTAGCAATCTCATCAACGGCTAATCCTGTTGCTTCGGCAATCTGCTCGTCACTGAGCACACCAAATGCCAACAGATGGCGAGCAGTATCACGCTTGCTTTCCAGGACACGCTCTTCTGCCTCTTGCAACGTTTCCTGGCGGCCTTTCTCAATACCCTGCTTCTCGCCCTTTTCAATACCCAGCTTCTCACCTTCCCGCTTCGCATCATTCAAAAACGACACTTCATCCCGCAGCGCACGCTCACGCACAAACGCAAGACGGCGGGTTTCTTCGTCGGCACTGAGCTCGCGGATACGGCTCATGGCACGCTTGACGGGTTCGTGGGCGACATTGGCCATCGTTAATTCCTCCTGCCAGTGCTTGAAGAAGGTGATCCAGGCGCGCAGTGGGCCTTCTGGCAAGCCCAAACGATCCGCCTTGTTGAGTTCGATCAGGTTCATTTGCAACACGTTCCCCAGCGAGATCTTGGGCTGACGTTCATCGCGCATCTCGAAGCGCCAAATCGCTTGCTCACGTTCAGCGGCGGATTCCGTGAACAGATCAAAATCAAGTAGGTGCAAGCCCACCGAAGCGCGCAACTCTTCGTAGTCCTCTCCGACACTCAGCTGGTTGCCCAGCGTGCGGGTTAAATAGAATAACCCCCGCTTGTGCCAGGCCCCGTAACGGCGTACCTGTACCTCAACATTATAGCAGTTGCCGTCACCATCGCGGGCCAGCACGTCGAGGATGATGTATTTGCCGTTAAGTTCGGCCGGCTCGATATTGGGGTTGCTAATTTCAACGGACGCAATATCAGGCAAATCCGGGCGCAGGTCGTTGATCAGATCCACCAACAAATCAGGCGCTTCAGCAAACAGCCGCTTGAAGACATAGTCGTTGGTGGGATCGAGTAGCTCGCTCATGGACACTCCTATCTCAATACCCAAATACTACCACAGCACTCGGCTCGCCAGCGGACATTGCCGCGTGATGGATGCGCCAAGCCAGACGGTGTCACCGCCTCAAAGCGGGGAACCGCAGGATGGAGAATCATCAACCTAAAAAAATAGCATCAGATAGATACGCTAAAGGCAGCCACCAGGGCTGCCCTTTTTTGTGCGTAAGGCGGGAATTATCAGGAATGAAAGCAGATCAGTGCTTGTCTTCAATACGCAGCTTAGCAATCTCATCAACGGCTAATCCTGTTGCTTCGGCAATCTGCTCGTCACTGAGCACACCAAATGCCAACAGATGACGAACAGTTGCGCGTTTTTCTTCCAACGCGCGCTTTTCGGCTTCCTGGCGCTCCTCGCGACGTCCTTCTTGCCGCTCTTGCTGCGCCCAATTCTCTAAATTTTCTGCCAACATGGCTTTATCCTCCACCAAACTGTTGAGCTGATCCAGGTTGACCTCAGCCCCGAGCCGCTTCAGGTGACGTTTCAACCAGCGGGTAATGATCTTGTCGATGCGGTCCTTGTTCGGATCGGCCTGGATGATCGCCACAATCCGATCCACGGCTCCCTGCAACCCTTTTCTATCCGTCGACGCATTCTCAATGCTGAATACGCCACTCAACGGTGTCTGGCGTAAGCTCAGCTCTTCATCAGTATAGCGCCCTTCATCGACGAGATAGTAACGTAAGTGCGGCTGATAGACCTGCAAAAACGCGGGCGGTTCCGGGTACACCATGTCGTAAATATCTTGCCGGGCTGTCCAGTTTTCAGATCCATTATAGAGCACAATAGGCAGGATCGGCGGTAAGCCCTTGTGCGGTGTCGTCTTTCCATTTTTGAGCAAGTGATCGTAAAAACAAGCCACGTAGTGCATTAGCCGAATTGGCATGGTGCGATCCACCGAGGACTGAAACTCCAGCAAAATGTAAAGGAACACTCGCTGCTGCACCCCCTGCCAGGTCACCTCTACCGACCACACCACATCCTCAAACTTCTCCTCGAACAGCGGCGTGATGTAATTGCCGCTGTGATTTTGCAGGGCGCTGAAATCCATCAGCTCCCCAATCTCCGATGGGACAAATCCCTCGATCAGCTGCTGCACGAACTCAGGGTAGCTGAATAACTCTTTATAGCCCGTGTCGTGGCACTTGGTATCCACCATGACCACTCCTTCAACAATGTGGTCAGCTTACCACACCGTCTCAACAACTAAGGCCACACCTCTCATGGTTAGATGCTCAAAGATTCAGAGATTTCCTGAACTTTCATCACCTTCACTCTTCAAGAGGCCATAAAGATCCTCAGGTTTTCTGATATCGTCGATATCAATATTTTTACCATGCTTTCTGTTGAGCACGCTGGCAGCGAATTTCGCAACCTCACGTTCGATAGGAGATACAAACGGGTCACTCGGCCCTTGAACATCAACAATGTTCGTCATCCACGCCTTAAACGTAAAAAGGCCCACCGGACGGAAAGATAAACAATAACATCAGGCAGATACATACAGGGCAGCCACCGGGGCTGCCCTTTTTTGTGCGTAAAGCGGGAATTATCAGGAATGAAAGCGAGTCAGTGCTTGTCTTCAATACGCAGCTTAGAAATTTCATCAGCGGCTAACCCTGTCGCTTCGGCAATCTGCTCATCACTGAGCACACCGAACGCTAAAAGATGACGGACAGTGTCACGCTTTTCTTCCAGCGCACGTTGCTCGGCTTCTTGACGTTCTTCTTGACGTCCCTTCTCAATACCCAGGCGCTCAATCGTATTCACATAAGGCATGTGCTTCTCCTCCTGTATGGCGTAGACCGCCTGTACAAACTCGGGTTCCAGGGCGCTAGGCAGCTGGAGCATCCAATCGATGATGTTAAACAGTCTCACGATTTGCTCGCGGCGGTAGCCCCGTTCATACAGCAGCCGAATCAGGGCAATTTTGACATCCTTGCGCGTGGCACCGTCTTTTACTCGTTTGGCATGGATCTGGGCCATCACCACCAAGGCAAAGACGTTGTCGCTGGCTTCCAGTTCCGCCCAGCGGGCTTCCCAGTCGATCAGTTTCGCCATGGGGAAGGTAAACGTCAGCTCGCATCCCCAGCGCTGATAGTGGAACGTCGTAGGCCGGAAGCTTTTGCGCGTATCGGCCAACACTGCCAAACTCACCACATCGATTCCATAGCGATCCCGCAATCGATATTGGTAGGTGAACATGCGTTTGGCAAAGGCCTCTTCCGGCTCACCTTGTACTTCGACGTGGATCAGTACCCAGGTTTCGCTACCATCTTTAGCGTAGACCTTGATCAGTTTATCTGCGTGGCGTCTTCCACTATCGGCATCGGCGGTGATCTGCTGCAATTCATTATCGAGGAAACTGTAGCCTTTTGCCCAGTCTACCTGCGCATTGATCGCTGGGAACAGTAAACCCAAAAACTCTTCAAAATATGATTCCAACGCCATTTTCCAAGGGCTATCGTGATCGGCGCGTCGGCTATCGTCTTGATGGCTCATGCGGGCTCCTGTCTCAATGCATTTTATTTTACCACAACACGCCCTACCCCAAGCCCATGCCAGCGCTCTGAGGGCATTGCCGTATGATGCGCCAAGCCAGACGGTGTCACCGCCTAACAGTGGGGAGCCACCGAATGGGGAATCATCAACCTAAAAAAATAACATCAGATAGAGACGCTAAGGGCAGCCACCGGGCTGCCCTTTGTTATGCGTAAAGCGGAAATTGTCAGGAATGAAAGCGGGTCAGTGCTGTGTTTCGCCGCGCAGCTTTTCAACGTCTTCAACCGGTAGCTCTTCGATTTCTGCAATCGCCTGGTCATCCATTTCGGTACGGGCGATCAGCTTACGGGCCGCATTGCGCTTGCTCTCCAGCGCGCGAT
>NZ_JAMJPJ010000045.1 GCF_023555005.1 Halomonas llamarensis
AATAGCGGGGTTCAACAAACTGGAACTGGTCGTGAATAACGTGAAATTCCAGGATGGGGAGCCCTTAACAGATCAGTCAGATAGGACCGCCGCCTAAACGGTCATACACAAAATTTGACAATAACTCCTGTAGTGGGTTGGGAAATAATAAAGCGAAGCGTGAATTTCCTTATCGGGAAAATTATCTCAATTCGGCGCCGATTTAGCATTTTTATCCCTATCGGGAAATAAACCTTGACCTCATGCCAACAAGCGCATTATTTTCCTTTTAGGGATAAAAAAGGAATGCCGACATGAATAGCCCTCACTCAGTGGCGCAAACGCCGATTACCAGCGCCAAAACCCTCGGCACGCTGATTCGCCAAACGCGCAAACGCCAGCGGCTAACCCTCGAAACACTGGCCGGCCTGTGCGGCGTCAGCATGCGTTTTTTAAGCGAGTTGGAAAATGGCCGGGCGTCTTGCGGGCTGGGCCGCGTGCTGCTGGTGATGGAGACACTAGGCATTGAGCTTCACGCCACGCCAACGGATACCGTGTCATGAGCCCTGACACACTCACGGTATGGCGGAACCAGCACCGCGTGGGTACGCTATGGCGGGGTACAGACAGCCGTTTGATGGGGTTTGAATACGATGAAGCGTGGCAAGCAAACGGCATCGCTATTTCCAACAGCCTGCCGTTAAGTCAGCGAACCTGGCAGCCTAACAACCAAACCGCACATCACTGGTTCGGCAACTTGTTACCTGAAGAGCAAGCCCGCACTGCGCTTATCCAGCAGCTCGGCATCCCTGACGACGATTTTTCTCTACTTACCGCTATCGGCGGTGACTGTGCCGGTGCGCTAACGATCTTGCCGCCAGGCGTTGGGCCCGAGCCTGCGGCCAGCAGCAACGTTGGCTACCAGCGCCTGCCCGCCGAAAAGCTTCAGCAGTGGGCCGCCTTTCGTCAGCGCTATGCGCTTTACAGCGATGATGCTCACCACGTAAAGCCTCGGCTATCGCTCGCAGGCGCGCAAGATAAGCTCCCTGTGTTCTGGCAACAGGAAACCCTCTATCTACCGCTGGGCATGACCCCTTCCTCCCACATCGTCAAGTTTGCCGTCGATGGCCGTGAACAGGTGATCCTTAATGAACTCTACCTTAATACCCTGGCGGCCGTTATCGGGCTGGACTGCCCACCCACCTATGTTCGTTTCGCGGGCCGATCGCCCTACTTGCTGGTTGAGCGTTACGACCGCCAACGAAAAGACGGAACCCTACAGCGGCTTCATCAAGAGGATATGTGCCAAGCCATGGGCATTTCCCGGATGCATAAGTACCAGCAAATGGGAGGCCCCACCCTGGGGAATTGCGTCCAGACCCTTCGCGATACCTGCAACCCCCCCGCCCGTTCGATTCAACAGCTACTACGCTGGCAAATTTTTAACGTCATTGTGGGCAATAGCGACGGCCATGCAAAAAATATATCGCTGTTACAAAATGACCAGGGCAAGTGGCACATTGCCCCCGCCTACGACCTGGTGGGCACCGTGGTATTGGGGTACGACCCCAATCTGGCATTCTCTGTGGGTGAGCAATACAACGCCCAACAACTTTTGCCGCGCGATTGGCAGGCGATGGCAAGCATGTGCAAACTCAGCTACCCGTTTATAAAGCGAGAAATTACGCGGATGTGCAACGCCATGATTGAACATGCTGAAAGCACCGATTTTCAACTTGCACTTGAAAGCGCGGGTTTACCGGCCAAGCGCTGGGCAAGCCTTCAGCAGCAGCGGCAGCATATCGTCAAGCAGTGCCGAAAAGCGCAGCGCTGGTAGCGGGCAAATTAGGGTGATTCCACGTCATAGCCACTCACCCGCCAGGTGCGATGCGCCTTCCACCTTGGTGATGTCCGCATGCGGCACAAAGCCCGGTGCTTGGTTTGGCTTTCCACGCCGCCTGCCCTTCAGGAGTTTGAACCTGAGTCTTCTGCGGCTGGCCGTAACTGACGCTGAATGCCGAGCAGGAAATTGCGCAGCATCTGGTCCTTGCACTCACGGTAATTCTTGTGGCTCGGCTTGCGGAAAAAGGCGCTGAGCTCATGGTGACTCAACGGCAGCCCGACCAACTCAAACACCGCCAATACATCATCCGCCTTCATGTTCAGCGCAATGCGCAGCTTCTGAAACACCATATTATTGTTCAGTTGCGCTTCCGGCTCGGGTTGCGGGCCTTCGCGCTTACCCCGCTTAAAGCTGATAAACCCGTTCAAAAACGCGGCCAACTCTCTGTTTTTCATGGTTATGAAGGCGTCGTCTTCGTCTTTTTTCAGCCAAGCCGTTACCTGCTCCCGGGTCACGCTGACCTCTGCCAGGGCGAAGATATCCACGATGGTGCTGTCTTTTAAATCAAAGGTGTAACGGATACGGCGAAAAATATCGTTATTGGTCAAAATCGGGTTCCTAGCCGGTGGTTAGTTTTTCAAGCAGCTCATCGATGTCTGCTTTAAGGTCGTCATCTTCAGTGCGCTGCGCGCTGGTTTTTGCCTGTCGCAAACTGGTGATAGCCGCGCCGGTCTGGCCTGTCTCAGCTTGCAACATCGCCATGGAAAAACCAATGGAGGCTATATGATCGCTGGAATCAATAGCGATGGCTTTTTCCAAGGCCTTTTCATAGCCCGCCAGCGCACCTTCCAGCTCTTCGGTAAAGTCCGCCAGGGTTTCCCATTGTTCCGGGTGGTCTTTATCGGTGTTCTCGTTATCGATGCAGATTGCCCGCAACTCGGCATACAGCGCATCAAAGGTTTCTCTATCATCTTTCGCGGCAGTTTTCATCAGCTTTTCCGCCAATTCGTAAACCGCCTTGTAGATCTTGGTGTTAATCACTGCGCATTACCTTTTCTATTATACAAATCGACAAACAAGCTAACTTATTCACCAAAAAAATGTTGAAGGGCGGCTGCGCATGCATCCGGTTGCTCTTCCGCCACGAAATGCTCGCAGTCTAGAGCGACTTCCCGTACGTCATCAGCCCAATTATGCCAGACGACAAGCATCGGGCATTGAACCCGGCGACCGGCATTGCGATCTGCACGGTCATGCGCCAGGTCAACCGTGACCCGCGAGCAGAAATTGCTCAGACTCAAGCGCCGACATGACCTCCACTATATCCTGGGCCATGGCACGCTTGGGATATCCTAGGTGCTCTGAATCAGGTTCTAGCCCCGTGCTCTCGCCGTAGCCTCGCAGGTCGGGTATCACGAGTGTAAAAAGCGGCAGGCCAGACCCACCGCGGCATACGAATATCTCGGCGTCTCCGGCGTGGATACGGCGCTGCTCAAAATCGTCAAACATGGTGGTGATACCCCGCACTGGTCGTGTTTTGCATGACGCCAGCTGCCTATATTAGAAGCAACTTCACACTAGCACGCCCGCCAACGGTGTCTAGCACAACCAGCCCTTCTGACTCAGCATCCATCTGCGCAAGCAGCTCTCCACGCACATTCCAAGCGGCCGACTGGCCCACGCTGATAAAGTCATCGCTCGGCCCGACACAATTCGCCATGATCATCCGGTACGAAGAACGGTCACGCCCACCAGTAACGCACCACGTGGAAGAATACAGGCGCCGCGAAACAGACGGAGTCAATACGGTCGAGCATGCCACCGTGGCCCTCAATCATATGGCCCCAATCCTTTATCCCTTGATCACGTTTGATAGTGGACATCACCAAGCCACCGGCAAAGCCCAGCAAATTAACAAGTAAAGCGATAAGTGCCGCCTGCCAAGGAGTGAAAGGGGTTATCCAATACAGGCCAGCGCCTAACATCGTCGCCAGCAACACTCCGCCTATTAAGCCTTCCAGGGTTTTGGAAGGCGACAGCTTGGGTGCCACCTTATGTTTACCGAATAGCTTGCCGCAACAATACTGCAGCACATCAGATAGCTGAACCACAAAGATAAGCCAGGCAATAAGCATCAGGTTACGCCCCTCATAGCCCTCTATATTCAGCGTCATCAGTGCTGGAACGGTTGAGACACAGTAGACGGCGATCATAAGCCCCCATTGCACTTTGGCGGTGCGCTCCAGATAGTGGGTAGTGTCGCCGCCGAGTGAGGACAGAATGGGCATCAAAAGGAACAGATATACAGGTATCAAGATACTGAACATGCCGTACCAGTGTATGGCTATCAGCAGATACTGGGCCGGCAAAGCGAAATAGAAGGCAGCTACCAGGGCCAGGTAATCACTATCCCGCGTTGGAGTAAGAGTCAGAAACTCTCTCAACGCATAAAAAGATACCAGGAAAAACAGCAGGATCACCCCATATAGGCCGAACATGAAGGCGATGCCAATGGCGAATACCATCACCCACCAGGCATTGATTCTGGCGTTAAGGTTGGCGATCACAGCATCGTTACCCTTACGCCAGGCCAGCAACTTGCCTACCAGAGTCGCTAATACCATGAGCAGGCCGATACCGGCAAACAACCACAATGTCTGATTCATACGTCTTCCCGTGACATGGCGAGCAATGCCAAGCGCAGCCGCTCAAGGAAGGCCACCTTGGTTTCCTCATCCTGAAGTTTGATCGGTGCACCGAAACGCAAGGTGCATAGCAACGGTAAGGGGAGATAACGTCCCTTGGGCATGGCGCGATTTAGATTGGTAATCCAGACCGGTATTAACTCCAAGTCAGGGCAGGCGTGCGCCAGATGATAGATTCCACTCTTGAAAGGCAACAGCGGCGACTCACTCAGGTTTCGAGTGCCTTCCGGGAAAAAGATCAGCGAGTCGCCATCCGCCAATGCCTGTTGGACTGGTGCCAGAGGATTACCCGCGCCTTGGCTCCCCCTCGGGACTAACACAGCATTGAACACCCGCTGGCTGATAAAGCGCTTCAGAGCTGTGTTCTGCCAGTACTCGGCACCTGCAACCGGGCGAGTTCTTTTACGGAGCAAAGCCGGAAGTGAGGCCCAAAGCAGTACAAAGTCACCGTGACTGCTGTGGTTGGCAAAATAGAGCCTTCGATTATGGCTAGCGTGGCAACCCAACCAAATAGCTCTGGCACCTGTTATGAATCTTGCGGCTAAAGTAATGCAATTGGCGATCAATCCGGTGAGCCAGCCGATCAGCATATTCATGGATAATGGTAGACTCTTGCTACAGGTGCGAAAAAAGACCAGACGCAGTACCCGCTCATGATTGTGGGCTAGTCACTGGCCACCACGTAAGTAGATTGCTGGGCAATAACGCATGACCCAATGTAGCTCAGGCCAAATAAGCATGTTGCCCCAGTGCTTTGAGATACAAATTAATCTGCACGCTCGCTCTGTTTCAAACCGGATTTTACCCGGTTGAAGATAGTCAGACATAGCAAAAGGGTTACCGCAGAAAATATCAGATTCATCCATAAGGCGGGCAACCAGCCTAGAGCGACGGCCAGCCCCAGAGTGCCAAATATCAGTGCCCGATCACTCTTTCCCATGGGGCCGTCATAGCGACGCTCTGCACCCACCATCACACCGAGTACACCCGCGTACTCACTAACAATGGCCAGTAGGGTCACAGCGATTATCAGCGCAGGCTCAACCCCAGCTAGCAGGGCAAAAGGCAGGTAGAGAACCGCATCTGAAACGATATCGGCCAGTTCATTAAGATAGGCACCTAGGCGGGATTGCTGGGAAAACTCACGTGCCAACATACCGTCTATGGCGTTGAGCGCCATTCTTATGAACATCCAAAGCGGAACAAGTGCAAATAGCCAGGTATGAGGCAACAGAAGGAGTAGGGCTCCGAGTAACAAAGAACCCACCGCCGCCATGACGGTTACCTGGTTGGCGGTAACGCCATTCTTATACAGAAGAATAACCAGTGGCCGCAAAATATCCTGAAAGCGGGATTTCAATTGATAAACAGACAGACTCATTCGCTATAACATCCTGGTCGAGGAATGATAATTCTCACAGCCATCCTTGAGTATCGAGCCATTGACTAAGCGCACTGCCCAACGTTGTTGGTTTCTGGCACACAACAGCAAACCGTCGTTTCAGATATTAACTTGCAAGTACCTCCACAACAATGGGGAGAACGATGTCTTGGCACCCTTTAGCGATACAGTATTACCTTCACGAACCTTGTCGCACCACTTCATAGCATTGGCTAAAGCGTTATATTCGCACGTTGCTTCACACTAGCACGCCCGTTAACGGTGTCTAGCACAACCAACCCTTCTGACTCGGCTTCCATCTGCGCAAGCAGTTCTCCACGCACATTCCAAGCGGCCGACTGGCCGACGCTGATAAACCATCGCTCGGGCCGACACAATTCACCATGACCACACTCATGTGATACCGACGCGCAACGGCAAGCTTGATCAGTTCAAGATGCTTCGCGCGGTTACGCGCAAAATCACCCGCGATGGGTCGAAGTTGAGCAGCACACACTTTTATTGCTTTGCTCCTATCGGCTCCAGTACTAGCAGCGACCAAACATGCGTGTCGCTGGAGGTCAAGATGAGGCGTCAGCATTATGAAAACTCGACGATGGTTTCAATTTCTACAGCGAACCCTTTAGGTAATGAACCAACGCCAATGGCCGAACGCGCATGCTCCCCCGCTCACCAAGAACGGTGACAAACAAATCGGAACAACCGTTGACCACCTCAGTGTGGGAAGTAAAATTTGGATCAGCATTGACCATACCAAATACCTTAACGACACGCTGCACTCTCTCAAAATCCCCTAGCGCTTCTTGGGTCAGCGCAAGAAGATACAGGCCAACCTCTTGAGCGAAGTCCCGAGCCTGCTCCACAGTAACTTCCTGCCCAACTTTTGGAACAGCACCTCCCGGTTCTCGCAATGGGGCTCCCTTTCCGGATAAATACAGCATATTTTTCGACATCACATAGGAACGAAAATTGCCCCTAGTACTACAGCCGTAACTACTGCAATGATCGTTCATGCATTGCCATCCTGACTTGCTGCCGCCGACAGTGGCACTGCCAAGCTCGGTACTGGTGCTTTCCCGACCAATGGCGCTACACTTCAAGGGTTGAATTCAGGGTAGAGACTCGCCTACTCACCAAAAAAATGTTGAAGGGCGGCTGCGCATGCATCCGGTTGCTCTTCCGCCACGAAATGTCCGCAGTCTAGAGCGACTTCCCGTACGTCATCAGCCCAATCACGCCAGACGACAAGCATCGGGCATTGAACCCGGCGACCGGCATTGCGATCTGCACGGTCATGCGCCAGGTCAACCGTGACCCGCAAGCAGAAATTGCTCAGACCCAAGCGCCGACATGACCTCCACCATATCCTGGGCCATGGCACGCTTGGGATATCCCAGGTGCTCTGAATCAGGTTCTAGCCCCGTGCTCTCGCCGTAGCCCCGCAGGTCGGGTATCACGAGTGTAAAAAGCGGCAGGCCAGACCCACCGCGGCATACGAATATCTCGGCGTCTCCGGCGTGGATACGGCGCTTCTCAAAAGCGTCAAACATGGTCGTGATACCCCGCACTGGTCGTGTTTTGCATGACGCCAGCAGCCCGCGCTTGTTTTGTTAGCAAACGTCTTCACACCAGCACAAGGCGCTACATAAGGTGTCGCCATGCCAGGCTTGGTTAAGCATTCGCCCTGATTTTGGCAGCAAGATCCGCTAAAACGTTATCGTCTTCGCGTTTATAGTCATGAGACGAAATGTAGCCTTCATAGCTGTGGAAGTATTTTTCCACGCTTGACGCAATGGGCTTGAACGCTGAATGTGGGCCCGTTCCATGCATAGGGAACAGTTTCGCATGTAAATGATCTACCCCATAGCCTTCGAATATCATTCCCGTACGACCCACATCATCCAATGCTTCATCGAGTAACAAAGCCACCCGCTTTGAAGCCAATACCAGCGACGTCACGACATCGTCATCTTGAGCGAACAGATAGCTTGAAATATGACGCTTCGGGATGACCACTGAAAACCCAGGCGTATTCGGGTAAATGGAAAGAAAGGCCAAGTGATCAGCGTCCTCCCATATTTTGTGACCTGGAACGTTACCGGCCACGATCTCACAAAAAATACAGCTCATGTTCAGTCCTTGATATCACTTTATACGCTGTTGCCCAGCGACAAACTTGGTAGAGCGACCCGGTAAAAGGCGAGGCTACCACTCACTGCCATACCACATAGGCCATAACAGCGTCTTTGCGCCTGCAAATCGAGCAATTACATCTTTTGGCCGCTTTATCGGTGCCTACAGTGAAACGCTTGGCTAGAAGACGATAATGCAGGCTAACTCAATAGAGGCCCAGCCAGGCGCTGTTTCTGGGCCTGGATAGCCTCTGTCAAAAAGTCCTTCAAAGCGTGAATTTTAACAACGCCTCTCAGGTCTGGGTGCATCAGAAACCACAGCCCGTATTCCAGTTCGGGGATAGGGTCGCTGAGCTGAATAATATCCGGATCTTCATCCGCCAAATAGCACGGCAGGACGGCTAGCCCCATGCGCGCATGTATCGCGCTGAGTATGCTGACCAAGGTATCTACACGGTAGACACAGGCCGCCTTCAGCTCATTTTTGTCCATCCACTGGTCTAGCGCTGAATCCTGCAATCGTGGCCCAGCTCCAATCCAAGGTTGGCTGGCAAGGGTCTCAATGGAGGCCCCCGGGGTTAGGCCGAGGCTGCGATGCCCGTAAACAGCCTGTCCAATCGTGGTCAGTCGTCGACCAATCAAGTTCTCTGGCGGAAGGTTAGAGGGGCGGATCGCAACGTCAGCCTCCCGGCGAGTCAGGTTGAACAGCTGATTAGAGATAGCAACGTCCAGCAAGATGGCTGGATATTTATAACGGAATTGCGTAAACAAAGGTGCCAACAACCCCATCAGCAAGGAGTCCGTTGTGGTGGTATAAATTTCGCCACTAGGCTCCAGGTCACGACCAGCGACTTTGCGCTCCGCCGCCAGGGCGGCTTCATCCATGATCCTAGCCGTATCGGCGAGTTCTTCCCCTGCCAGCGTAGGCCGATAACCGGTACGACTCCTCTCGAAGAGAGTAACGCCTAGACGCTGCTCAACTTCACCCAGCCGCCGGAAAACAGTCGCATGACTGACACCCAGAGCTCGCGAGGCCCCAGAAAGAGAGCCTTCAGTCGCGATGGCAAGAATAACCTCAAAGTCGTTCCACGCCAGGTAACTGCGTGTTTTCTGTGTGGAGATAGAGGGCTGCCTGTTCTTTTTGACTGTTCTTTTTTGCAAAGTCTTCGCTCACATTTATGGAATATCTTGCGTAATAGAACAATACTAGCATGTCCCTGACATAGTGAAATAACCAAACGGCCCTGATACCCAGGGCGACGTTATGGAGGTCAGGGGCATGATGAATTCAAAACACAAGCCGTGCTTTAACGTCGGAGATCCGTTAACTCGTCTTAATAAAGAAGACGTAGAAAAAGAAGGTATCGACGACAAGTCAGGCATCCCGCTTAGATACCAAGATGGGATGGGAGGCATTGATATTGAGAAGGTGCAGCGGGAACAGCGTCAGGCTAAACAACAGTTTATCCGAGCTATCCTAAGATACTTGTTTCGCCAGCGCTGAGAAGTGGCCGTTTCTGCGCAGCCGCTATATGGCTAGCGCATCCATATGCTCGGAATCATTCCTTACCCAATTTGTGATCACTGCTTCATGCTCCATTTTGAGACCTAACACTCGTCCCTTCTGCTACTGATCAGCTTCATGGTTGATACCGTCACTGACGGGAAGATCAGGTAAGTCATGCGGGTTAACACCTTCCTAACACCCGACATTGAACTGATAAAGTGTTAGCTGCTCAGCGCCGCTGATAACACCAAGACCACTCAATGGCACATAGGCCATAACCGCGCCTCTGCGCCTGCATATCGAGCAATTACACCTTTTGGGGTCGACAAGGCCATCAGGCAGTTCAAGCTCAAGAACCACCATGCCGCAGTGGCACGCAGCCCTATGCTTGGGCTGAATTTCCACACCGCCGACTTGTTTGAGCATCGCCCTCTCACTTGGTAATGGCATGAAAGCCGCTACCTGTCTGCGTTTCCAGCACAAGCAGCGGCTAAAAAGTGTTTCTTACTGAGCATCGCGGTTTAAATTCCGCTCGGCCGGGATGTCACTCAGGTACTCGACAAACTCCACTTCAAAACCGGCCGGATCGACAAAATAGACATTTTTGCGAAACGGCTCTGGGGCGCCGGGTTTGGCGATGGCAAAACCCGCGTTATTTAACCTGGCGACAACGGCGTCAAGGTTATCGGTCGCATAAGCAAAATGGGCCAGCCCAACGCTGTGGCCTTTCAGATCGCGGTTCTCCCCTTCGCCATGATCGCTTAACGCCAGGTAGTGATCATCGTCTCCAAAGTGGATCCATTTACGTGGCTTGCCATACCACTCGCCATGGCCCTCATCGCGGATCCGCCAGTGCGGGAAGACTGCGCGGTAAAAGTCCAGCATGGCGTCCATATCCGCAACCACCAGATTAACGTGTTCCAAGTACATAAGAGTCTCCTTGCGTTAAGTGAGATAGTAGGATAAAACCTCAACTTAACTTGAGGTAAAGTGGTTTTTGCGGAAAAATGGCAAAAAAGATTCTGGGGTAAGTCATGGCAGAAACGGTTTGGAGTGTCGGCAAGGTTGCCAAGCGCTGCGGGATTAACGTCAGCACCCTGCATTTTTATGAGCAGCAAGGGCTGATTCACAGCTGGCGCAATGCGGGCAATCAGCGCCGCTACAAACCAGAAGTGCTGAGGCGGATTTCGGTGATCAAAGCCGCGCAGAAAGTCGGCGTCAGCCTGGAAGAGCTTAAGCAGGCCTTTGAATCACTACCCAACAACCGCACGCCGACGGTGGAAGATTGGCAGCAACTTTCAAAAAACTGGCAGCAAATGCTGGATGGCCGGATTGCTTATCTGCAGAAGCTACGCAATAACCTGGCGGGCTGCATCGGCTGTGGTTGCCTGAGCATGACCAGCTGCCCGCTCTATAACCCGGATGACAAACTGGCTGAATCAGGCAGCGGCCCAGTCCTTCTTGATCAGGCAGAGCAAAAAGCGAGAGCCCAACAAGCACCAAGCGCTAGCTCGTAGCCCGCAATAATAACGCTTAATAATAGCCATCAGGTCTTAACCTACACGAATAAACCACTTGGGCTTGATGCGCCCAAAGTCGCGGCGGGTGTTTGTTTTCAGGGCTTTTTTGGAATCCAGCACCACCGTCTCCCGCTCATTTCTGACGAACACCACCCAATGCCAGAAAGGCCTGCCCTGCTCCATTCGCCATTTGATGGCCAACAGCGCCTTGTCTGGCAGACTCTCCCAAGTCTCGAATGGCGTCTCCGTGCGTGAGACCATTATACCCAACGCACGTAAGAGCTTTCGGACGTACTCGGTGTCTGACCACAGCGCAGTGTCTTCGGCATAGATACCCAAAGCATTGGCTGTCTCTTTGGCCTGCGCATAGGTAATACCCGCAAGCACCGCACATGATGCGATGCCACAGCCGGATATTTCTTCTTGAATGACGGGGTTCATGTGGTTATTAATGCTCCGGTTGTCCATTACCTAACTGCTTTTACCTAACTGCTTTCATTCGCTTATACCCCAATGCCTGGATAGCCGATATATTAGGCTGTTTGGGTCCGCATAACGTAAATTGATAAGCTAAGCCATACCATTATGGCTGCTAAAACTCCAATGGCAGTTTTTCTTCAATACTCTCTCGGGGGGATGCCGAATCAGGCCTCTTAGTCTCTCCCACCCTCCTTGATTTGTAAGGTAAAACACGTATAGCCGGAGGTCTTTCGCTACCCTCGAACTGCCGAGTAAGCTGAACACAACCATTAGGGTTATAATCACGGACGAAGCCAAACCCACTCGACTATTGAACGCCAAGCCTCAGGGCCATTACTGTGAACACCCTCCATCGAAGTAAAAAAAGCCGAGCCAAGCCTGTTCGCAAAGGCCTGCACCCGAAGAATCTACACAACCAAGGCTATGACTTTCCAGCTCTCATAAAAAGTCACCCTGCACTAGCTCCTCATGTGAAACCGAACGCTCATGGAGAGCTTTCCATCAATTTCGCTGATCCATTGGCAGTCAAAACACTCAACGCCGCGTTATTAAACCGACACTACAATATTGTCGGTTGGGATATTCCAGAGGGCGCGCTTTGCCCTCCCATCCCAGGCAGAGCCGACTACATCCATTACATAGCCGATTTATTTAAGCTTGAGCATGAACAGCACCGCATCAAGCTGCTCGATATAGGGACTGGCGCCAACGGCATCTACCCGTTACTGGCCTGCCAAATTTACGGCTGGGAGTGTGTCGGTAGTGACATCAACACTCAGTCGCTCGAGAACGTCGCCAAAATTATCGCCAACAATCCCACACTCACAGATCGCTTCACGCTGCGCATCCAACACGATAAAAACCATATGTTTGAGGGGATCATTCAAGCGGGAGAGTTCTTTGACGTCAGCGTATGCAACCCTCCCTTCCATGCTACGCTTGATGAAGCCCTTAAAGGTAGCCAGCTTAAACTCAATAACCTTGCGCGTAGCCGCGGTGAACAAAAAGCAACAACCCAATCACCTACTCTGAATTTTGGCGGGCTGGGGGCAGAGCTATGGTGTAAGGGGGGCGAACAGCTGTTTCTGAAAAAGCTCATAAAAGAAAGCCAAGTATACTCAACGCAATGCCGCTGGTTTAGCAGTCTGGTTTCAAAAAGCGACAATATTAAGCCTGCCAAGAAGCTGATGCGTAAGCTGGGTGCCGTTGATATACGGGAAATAGACATGAAGCAGGGAAATAAGATGACGAGGGTACTGGCCTGGACATTCAAATGAACCGTTTCCAAGGTTGCGCACGAAGCCAGCCTCATCTCCTCCAACACGCTGTTTTCATGAATATTAAGGCAACTATCAGGCGGTTTATTATATCGTTCACCCATTCGATCCCAAGCTGCGTTTACTGCCGTCGTTGCCAGAAGGTTGCATGACCGAAACGCCTTGGCCCCTGATAGCTGGCCTTGAGATGCCAGAGATAACGCTGGCTAACCGCTCGCATCTCATCCTGGTAGGCACCAAGAGATTGGTGCAAGCCAGCTTCGATGGCCTTAGCCGCACTGGTCGCCGAGGCCAGGGAATGAAAGAGCCCTTGGGAAGCCAATGGGTCGAAGGCCAGCAGGGCATCGCCGATAGCCAGAAACCCCGGCCCCGCCTTCGGCAACTGCGCTACTTTCAATAGTGATGTGCCCGCCGGTCGGCCACGTATACGAGCAGGAGCCAGCCCCTCCAGCACCTCCGCCAACAGGGCATGCTCTCTGGCTCGGGCCAGAAAGGCGTCGGGGCGACGCAACAGCCGACGGCACAGCGGATCATCGACATCCATATGGTAGGCCAACACCCGCTGCCCGTAAGGCAGGCGCACCGTATACCACCAGCCATGGGCATCCGCCTGAATGCGCATAGTGGCGTCCTGGCTCTCGTCCGCTTGATCCAGAAAGCAGTAGAGACACAGCAAAGGATCATCAGCGTAGCGCTGTAATCCCAATCGGCGAGCCAAGTGTCCGTTCCGACCCGTGGCGTCCACCAACACCGGCGCCTTGAACGACCCCAGTGTCGTGTCCAACTGCCACTGACCATGACGGTGGCGGATATCCGTTTGCTTGCAGCCCTCTCCCAGCGTCACCCCGACATCCAGGGCTCGCCGACGCAGCATCTGCTCGAATTTCCGCCGATCCAGATACCACCCGGGACCGGCCGGATCCTGAATGGCATCTCGCCAGACCGGCCTGTCAACATCCCACACCGATACCGCAGCGCCCCGTTCCCGATGCCCAGATTCTCGAAAAGCCGCCAGCAATTGAAGACGCTGCAGCAGCACGGCGGCCGCTCCCGGCAAGGACTCCCCGATGGGAGGTGACCTGGCCGGGAGAGCCCGACGTTCCAGTACCAGCACCCGCTGCTCCGGCCGCAGCAAGGTGCCAAGCGCCAGCCCCGCGGGTCCGGCACCAACGATCACCGCGTCGAAGGAACGATGGGCGGCCATTAGCGTCTGCTTCGTTGGGCGATCAATAGCTTACGCATGCCCTTGTCGGTGTCGTGGCGCTCCTCGGGCGTCAAGTCGTGGCCGCCTCTATCTTCGACCTGCATCTGCAGTGGGAAGTCGGGATCCCCGCTTAGCCCTGGCTGCACCTCCACAATCCCCATCTGATCGAAATCAGTCACCATTCTCGCCAACTGTTTATTGTGGTCAGCGCCCAGGGTGCGGTCCCAGTCGGCACGTTGATGGTAGGCAGCCAAGCGCTCTCCCCTCGGCAGCGAGTCATTCATCACCGTGTCATAGCTCTCCTTGCTCAGCACCTGATTAGGTACCCGAGCAGGCCAGAAGGTAGGCAGATAGGGGTCATATTCGGTGTCGTAGCCGGAACGGCAACTGGCGGTGTCCGTTTGCCAGGGAATGGCCATCCAACGAGTAACGGAGCCCGGAAATTGACCGTATAGAGGGCCGTTATAGGACTTCACCATGGTCGGCGTCAGGGTCGTGCCGTAGTCCGGCTCCGGATCTTCGGGACTGCGGTGGCGCCAGCGGTAGGGTTCCATATACATGGTGCTGTGGCGTACCGGCCAGGTCATTTCACACCCCGGATGGAAGGCATCGGCGATGCAGAATTCCAGCGCCGCCCTGTCCAGCATGGCGGGCTGCTGCTCCAACGGTACCTTATCGATGCTCTCAGGTGATTGCCGATGCGGATCGTAGTCCGCCTCGAAATCCCCTTCTGCCCACTTGTCCAGCAGAGCCAGTTGGGTGGTGGTCAGAGCGTTCATAGCGTCGGGCACTCTGGGCATAGGGACGTTCATGGCATCACCATAGATCCAGGGCCAGGGCTTCATGGAAATGTCACCATCCTGGGGGTTGCGGAAGCTATTGACCACGGTGCGTCTGAGCTCAGTGTAGGTGTTACCCGGCTCGGCCAGTTGCGACAGGTAGCGGGGCTCCAGGAAGTGCTGGGGCATACCATAGCCGAAACCCGCGGCAAATCCGGCATTCATCCATTGCAGATCGCACATGGCTTTGAGGATGGGCAGTATGTCATCGGTGAAGGAGGGCCTGGTGGGCGCCGGTAACTGGCCCGCCTGAATAGCCACATCCGTCATCAGCGCGTACATGGTGCGTACCGCTTTCTGCTGGGGGCCGTAATTGGGCGGAGCCACCACCACCCAGGCTGGCGTCACGGTAATCGGATGACCATCCACCCATACTGTGGCCGTCACGGGACCGTCACTGGTGTCATCATACCAACCATCATTATTGGCGAAGGTGGTGGGGGGCTTTTCCTGATAGGAGGCGGAGTGCCCATGGCCGCCGAAAACCTGCAGGCGGCCAACGGCGTCGGTGCGCAACTCTCCCAGTGGCACCTCTATTCCCATGAACGTGCCGCCCTGAAACTGAGCCTCGCCGGAACAGGTACTGATACTACGCGCACCTGGGGTGATGGACAGATTGTGCCGATCTCGCAGAGCCACCCCGGCGTTACGACGCGTGGAAGGCGCTGCCGTCTCCGCTTCGGGGATATCCAGCGCGAGCTCGAAGTTGTACCAAGCCGCTTTATGGTTAGCTACCTCCACCGTCCAGGTAATCTCGGTGGTGGCGTCCATGGTCAGTTCCCGCACTACCCTACCGTTGCCGTTGTAAGCATAGATGCGGAATTCGGCCACCTCGCGCTTCAAGGCACCGGTGGCGTCCCGATAGGCACCCGGTTCCCTGGGCAGAGGCTCCGTGACCTGAGGGCCGATGTAAAAACCGTCGGCTTGCTTGGAATTGCCAACCCTGGCGATACCAATAGCCGGGTGGATTTTGGCATAAGCGATCTCAGTCATCGGTCACTCCCTTTTTGTGTGGAACGACACCAGGAAGCAAAGATGTGCTGGCGCCGCATAGGCTCATAAATCCCAGAACTGAAACTGAAGAAATAGTACGGCTGGCTCAGCGGTACATTGCTGCCTACCAAGATAGAACAAGGTATGGAGTGGTCAAGCAATTTGTGACAACCCAGTTAAGCCGCTTTCTTCAGTTCTGCCATTGCTGATTCGTAATCATTGGGGCTGCTGTAATCCAGCGTCGAATGCCGCCGCCGACTGTTATAAAACA
>NZ_JAMJPJ010000046.1 GCF_023555005.1 Halomonas llamarensis
ATGGCTTGGAGGGTAGAATCTGTCATGGCGTATCCATTTGTGTTGGTTGAAATCTTGGTCGTGATCAATCAACAGGATACGCCACCCTTCCTTCTGTCCTCCATACACAACATCCGACTATATCTCGACGCACGGTCTTGCTGGAGGTGATGAAGATAGCCATCCACACGCGATTGTTCACGCTCGGGACGATCCATCGTTTGTCGCGTGGACAGGTGATACGCCGTATTTTCCGTCACGTTCACCACGGCCAGCGTTGATATTTCCAACCCCTTTTCGGCTCTGCCTGTGCCGCCGCTGTAATACTTACCCAATCCCTCGGTATGTCGGCCGCTTTTCGGGATGAAACTGCAGTCTGTGGCCGCGATAAGAGTGACGGCGGTGTCTTCATTGAGCGGCAGTAAGCTCAGGCGGTTGAACTCGGTAAAATCAAAATCACGCCGATACCACCGTGAAAAGGTCTTCTCATGATAGTCACTGTAACGGCTGAGGTTGCGGAAATTGACACGACCTCTCAAGCACATCAGCAAGGGCAACAGGACGAGGATAAACCGCCGCTGAGGCTTGTTGAGGCTGGACATCTGCTGCAAGACCGTATTGACTATTTCCATGAAAGCCTGTGCTCGGGTGGTGATGTTGTCAGAGACCCCATTATCTGAGCATCAGGCTTTCTTTAAAACTGTCCGAACCATTGCCTGATAAAAAGGCTCTCAGCAGGCATTGCAAATGCGGCGATGGGGATAGGGCAAGGTGCAAGCAAGGAAAGGTTGGGTGCGGGAGTGGCGGTTTTCTTGGCATCGAAAAGCGTGCGCGTATTGGAGAGGATGCATTTATTTACGCCGATGTTCATCGTGGCACCGACATCACGCTGAACTTGGTCAATAACGAAATCAAATACAAAGCTGACGTGGTAAAAGCGTTTACCGAGTGACCCGAGGTAGAGTGCTTGCCGTCGCAGATTAACCAAGTGGTGCTAAGCTTATCAGTCAATGCGGCTCCAGCGATGGAGGCCTAGGGTACGATTTACCTGCGCAGCAGGCATGAGGGGGGCACGTGTGGTTTGAAGTAGAAAATACGGGTATCGGGTTTTCGTTTTCCGACAGTATCGTCACCGAACATAGCGGCAATATTTTTACCAAAGCGTGCGACCGCAGGAGGCAAGCGAATGATTCACCCTGCTAGCGTATTGATCGTTGATGATGAGCCCAATGTATTGCGCGCTCTCCGGCGTGTACTGCGAAACGAGACGTACCAAGTGTTGACGGCGAGCAGTGGTGAAGAGGCACTGGAGATACTGGCCGAAGAGCCCGCTAACGTCGTGGTGTCTGACAGCAAAATGCCCGGCATGGAGGGCGCTGAGCTCTTGAGCCGCGTACAAGCTAGTTACCCCAGCTGCATCCGCATTCTGCTTACCGGTCATCACGATTTAGACGCAGTGACGCACGCCATTAACGATGGCCATATCTATCATTACATCGCCAAACCGTGGAACGATGACGATTTGCGCTTCATCTTGCGCCAAGCGATTGCCTTTCACGAGAGCGAGCATGAGCGTCAACGCCTAGAAGCGCTGACCCAAACGCAAAATGAGGAGCTCAAGCGCTTTAACAGCGAGTTGGAAGCGCGGGTCGACGCCCGTACGGCCGAGCTTACTCAGGTGGCGGACCAGCTCGATCTCGCTTATGAGACGCTCAAATACAGCTACGTGACGACGACGCAAGTGTTTTCATCGCTGATCAATATGCGCTTGCCGGAGCGGCATCAAACCAGCAGCCAGGTCACACAGGTCATCAAGGCATTTTTGCAGGTACACCCGGTGGATGAGGGGCTACACCGTGACCTATTGATGGCTGCCTCGCTGTATAACCTGGGGAAGCTGAGCTGGGATGACCATCTGCTTAGCCTTGCGTCGGAAAAGATGTTTGGCGATGATCGCGATCGCTACCAGAAATACCCTGAAGCCGCAGGTGAGCTGTTGATGGCGCTAGAACCTTTGCATGGGGCAGCCAAGTTGATTCGCCACCATCAAGAGCGTTGGAACGGCAGTGGCTTCCCAAACCACCTTAAAGAGGAAGCGATCCCGTGGGGAGCACGGCTTTTGCGCTTAGCCATCGATTTTATTGAGCTACAGCGTGGGTTGATGCTGGATCGCCATGTTAGCCGTGATAATGCCCTTAAGTTATTAGAGAAACTCGCTGGCCGGGTTTATGACCCGGCGCTAAGTCGCGAGCTGGTGGCATTTTTGCAAGAGCACGCCCCGGATATGGGTATCAGCGATACCTCTGTGATGGCGCTTAGCACCGACAAGTTGGAGCCGGGCATGATTCTGGTGCGCGATTTACACTCCAAAGCCGGGCACTTGCTGCTTAATGAAGGCCGCGAGTTGACCAAAGGCTTGATTGATAAGCTTATAAGCTTTGAGAGCACCGAACCGATCCGTTACACCTTGCTGGTGCGCATGCCCGGTGAAGAGACGCTTATTGAGGGCGAATCAGAAACCTGACACTCCCCGCTGCAAGCACCCTCCCCGCCGCAAGCTACCGATAACGGTGGGAAGGGGTATCGGGTGTAAATGGAGAGTGGTGTTGCTACAAAAGCTCTTCAGCAGCCAGCGCCAACCGTGAGCGCTCCACGCTTTTCAGGGTGATATGGCCAGCGTGAGGCCAGTCGCGAAAGCGCTCTACCACGGCCGCCATGCCGCAAGTGTTAGCGGTTAAGTAGGGCGTATCAATCTGGCCGACATTGCCCAGGCACACAATTTTGGTATTACGCCCGGCGCGACTGATCAGCGCTTTTAGCTGTTTGGGGGTGAAGTTTTGTGCTTCATCGATGATTAAGAAGGTATCGTTCAACGTGCGTCCGCGCATAAAGCTGGGAGCACGAATCTGCACACGCGAGCCGATCAGTTGCCGTGTGGCACCGCTATCCCAACTCGATTCGCCCTCCTCGTTGCGCAACAGGTTGTCCATGTTGTCGTGAAACGCGCCCATCCACGGCGACATCTTCTCTTCTTCGGTGCCGGGGAGAAAGCCGATGTCCTCGCCCATGGGAATCGGCGCGCGGGTAAACACCACACGTTCAAAGAGTTTCGCATCGAGGGTTTGTTGAAATGCCGCTGCTAGTGCCATAAAGGTTTTGCCGGTGCCCGCGTTACCGGCGATGGTGACGAGATCAATGTCCGAATCCATTAGCAAGTTAAGGGTAAAGTTCTGTCGGCTGTCGTGGGCGTGAACGCCCCAAACACCGTCGTGTTGGCGGTAATTGGTCAAAAGTTGCAAACGCGCTGATGAAGGCGCAATTTCGCGGACAATGGCTTCAAATTCGGCACCATTCTCGCTGTCGGCAACCAGCATGCCGACGTGCCATTCGCGTGGTATATTGCCTTTGAGTTGATAAAAGGTGTGGTGCTCGACACGCTCGACGCTGACCTCGACGTTAAGTGACTCCCAAAGCGAGGTGCCGCGCTGGTCGGTGTCGGCGTAAACCTGGGCGCCTTCGATCATGGCCTCGCTGTCGTCGAAAGCACGGTCGCTGAGATAGTCCTCCACCGGCACTTTTAGCGCGGCGGCCTTGACGCGTAAGTTGATATCTTTGCTGATCAAAATGACCGACGCGTCGGGGCGCTCTGCGCGCAGCCGACAGGTTTCCGCGAGTAAGCGGTTATCGGGGCTAGCCTCCAAATTATCGAGCGGTTTTAGGTCGTCGTAACAGAGAAAACGCAGCCGACCAGAATGGCCGTTGGCGCGGGGGATGGGAATGCCGCGTTGGATATCGTCAAAGGTCGCGTGTTGGGTAAGATCCGAGAGGGTGCGGCTAACTTGTCGAGCGGTGCGGGCAATGTCACGAATGCCGTTTTTGTGTTTATCCAACTCCTCCAAAACGGTCATGGGGATTACCACATCGTGCTCGTCGAAGTGATAAAGCGCCATGGGGTCGTGGATTAAAACGTTGGTGTCTAGCACGTAAAGCCGTGTGGCTTTTTTTTCGAGTCGAACCATCGTTGGAAGTACTCCTTGGTAGACGGCAACGTCGACACTGGCAGGCACGTTTTACAACGATGTGACAGACAAAAACGTGACAGATGCCGTGTCGCTCCCCGGCGAACTCACTTGACTCCTTTTTTGCCTGTATTAAAAATTAGCATGGCGTGCTTTACATCATTTCGCCAGGATTGCTCTTCAACGTAATATGTCACTTCTGACGTATGTCACTCCCATCTCAATGGTCACCAAGCGAGTTAAGCGATGACACCTGCGGTTGAACAGGCCAAAAAGGCCGGGATTGACTTCCGTCTACATGAGTATGCTCACGACGCCACCGCCGAGTCTTACGGGTTGGAGGCGGCGGAGAAACTGGGCGTTGCCGCTGAACAGGTATTCAAAACCCTGGTCGTCAAGCTGGATGGCAAGCAATTGGCGGTGGGGATTGTGCCCGTCACAGCACAGCTGAACTTGAAGCAGATCGCCAAAGCCGCCGGGGCCAAAAAAGCCGCCATGGCAGAGCCTTCAGAAGTGGAACGCACGACGGGCTACGTGTTGGGTGGCGTCAGCCCATTAGGGCAGAAAAAGCGCTTGCTAACGGTAGTGGATGACACCGCCGAACCCCATGCCACGATATACGTCAGCGGCGGGCGCCGTGGGCTAGAGATTGAACTGGCTCCAGGCGATCTTGTCGCACTAACGCAAGGGTGCTTAGCCGCGATTGCCGTGTAATCGCCGCGCAGGCTAAGCGGCTTTCTGGTAGTGTGCGCGGTTAAAGGCGCGTTGCGCTGTTTTTGTTTTGCTGGGCGTCTTTGCCCCTTCAGGAATTTTCTGTGTCCGACACTTCTTTTGCATCGCTTGCGCTGCCTCACGCGCTTGCGACGAACCTAGACTCTCTTGGCTATCACGCGATGACCCTGGTACAGGCACAAAGCCTGCCGCCGATGCTGGCCGGGCGCGATGTGCTGGCGCAGGCGAAAACCGGCTCGGGTAAAACCGCGGCGTTTGGTTTAGCACTGCTAGCGAAATTGCAAGTGGAGAGCTTCGCGGTGCAAGGCCTGGTGCTATGCCCCACGCGGGAGCTTGCTGATCAGGTGGCTGAGGAGCTCCGCCGCCTGGCTCGTGGAATGGCCAATGTAAAAATACTCACGCTCTGCGGCGGTGCTCCTTTTGGCCCGCAGCTGGGCTCTTTGGAGCACGGCGAGCATATCGTGGTGGGAACGCCAGGGCGTATTGAAGAACATCTGCGTAAAGGCTCGCTCGCGCTAAACGCGCTGACAACGCTGGTGCTCGATGAAGCGGATCGCATGCTCGATATGGGCTTTCAAGCCTCTATCGATGCGATCATCGCTGACACGCCCGCTAGGCGCCAGACGCTTCTTTTTAGCGCCACGTTTTCTGAAGAGCAGGCATCCGGCGGTTTGACTTCGATGACTCGCGGCGTGATGCGCGACCCGGTGACGGTAAAAGTGGCCGAGGCTCACGATGCCACCACCATTGATCAACACTTCTACGCCGTGGCCAATGAGGACGCACGCTTTGCCGCGCTTAAAACGCTGCTGCTAGCCAAACGGCCGACAAGTAGCGTGGTGTTTTGCAACACCAAACGCGAAACCCAAGCGGTCGCCGACGGGCTTGTCGACGCAGGGTTTAGCGCCTTAGCGCTGAACGGCGATTTAGAGCAAAAAGACCGCGACCGCGTGTTAGTCCTGTTTGCCAACCAAAGCGCATCCATTTTGGTCGCAACCGATGTTGCCGCGAGAGGCTTGGATATCGCCGAGTTGGATGCGGTGTTCAATTACCAAATTGCCCGAGAGCTTGAGGTTCACGTGCACCGCGTGGGTCGCACCGGCCGGGCTGGGGCGAGCGGTACCGCCGGCACGTTGGTGACGCCTCAAGACACCTACCGCCTGGAGCGGTTAGCCGATGTTTTGGGCGAGGCGCTGACCACCGAGGCGCTACCCAAGGCCCCGAATAGCGCGCCGTTTGACCCGCCCATGGCCACGTTGCAACTCGCGGGCGGTAAAAAAGATAAGCTACGCCCGGGGGATATTCTCGGTGCGCTGACCAGTGAAGGCGGCTTGCGCGGCGACCAGGTGGGTAAAATCAAAGTGCTGGCCCGTAGCGCCTATGTGGCGGTGGAGCGCAGCGCGATTCAACCGGCTCAAGCCAAGCTTGAGCGCGATAAATTAAAAGGGCGAGCTTTCAAGGTTCGTCGTGTCCGTTATTAAGTGTGTGCGATGAAAATACCCAAACGATTACAGCCTTTAGTCGACGATGGCATGATCGACGAAGTGCTCATGCAGTTGATGAGCGGCAAAGAAGCGCAGGTGTACGTGGTGCGCTGCGGCGACGACGTACGCTGTGCCAAAGTGTTTAAAGAAGCCAAGCAGCGCAGCTTTAAACAAGCGGCGCAATACCAAGAGGGGCGCAAAGAGCGCAACACCCGCCGTGCTCGCGCCATGGCAAAGAAAACCCGTTACGGCCAAAAAGAGCAGGAGCAGGCGTGGCTAAATGCCGAAGTCGACGCGCTTTATCGGCTGGCCGGGGCAGGCGTTCGGGTACCCGAACCCCACGGCTTTGTGGATGGTGTGCTGCTGATGGAAATGATCACCGACACCGACGGCAACGTGGCCCCGCGTTTGGACGAAGTGAACTTGCCCCATGAACAGGCGCTTCGCTACCACGCCAAAGTGATTCAAGACGTGGTGCGCATGCTGTGTGCTGGCTTGATTCACGGCGATTTGTCGGAATTCAACGTGCTGGTGGATGCCGATGGCCCGGTGATTATCGATCTTCCCCAGGCCGTTGACGCCGCTGGTAATAACAGTGCCGCAGCGATGCTTGAGCGCGATGTGAACAATATGCGCGCGTATTTCGGCCGCTTTGCGCCTGAGCTTTTGAACACCCACTACGGCAAAGAGATGTGGGCGCTTTATGAAGCGGGCGAACTGCACCCGGATAGCCAACTGACCGGCGACTTTGACTTTGACACCCATATCGCCAACGTCGATGAACTGATGGAAGTGATCGACGATGCCAAAGAAGAAGAGGACGAGCGTCAGGCGCGGATGCGCGACGATGATGACGACGACATCCCCTACGGGTGATATCCCCTGCGTTTTACCCTCTAAGGAGCCGCTATGCTGACGCGCTGGCTTCAGCCGTTATTTCGCTACTTTGAATCGCGTACTGGCCCCTATCCCGAAGGCGACGTAGCCACCCCGCCCAAGGGGCTTTTTCCCTTTATCTGGCACTTTTCGCGCCCGGTATGGCCGTGGCTGTTGGTGATGTCGCTGCTCACCGCGCTGGTTTCCGCCGCTGAAGTGGTGTTCTTTCGCTATATAGGCGAACTGGTGGACTGGCTGGGTCATGTCGAGCGGGCCAACTTTTGGGCCGAACACGGTGCTTGGCTGATCGGCGTCGGTGCTGCGGTATTAGTGGGGCTGCCGCTGCTGGTGCTCGTTCAGTCGCTGGTCACCCACCAAAGCATTTTTGGCAACTACCCGATGATTGGCCGCTGGCTGTCGCACCGCCACATGCTCAGCCAGAGCTTGGCATTTTATCAGGACGAGTTTGCCGGGCGTGTGTCGCAAAAGGTAATGCAAACGGCGCTCGCTATCCGCGAAACGGTTACCAAAGTAATGGATTTGATGGTGTACGCCATCATCTATTTTACTGGCGCCGCCTTTTTGCTGGCCCAAGCCGACCCCTGGCTGACGCTGCCGCTGGCCATCTGGCTGGTGGGGTATTTGGGCATCATGCGCTTTTTTGTCCCTAAGCTTAGGGATGTCTCCATGGCTCAGGCGGATGCGCGGGCGCAGATGACCGGGCGCGTGGTCGACAGCTACAGCAATATTCAGACGATTAAACTCTTTGCCGATACCCGTCGCGAGCTCGATTACGCCAAAGACGCCATGCAGGGCTTCATGGCCACCGTGCATCGCCAAATGCGCCTGGTAACGGTGTTGAGTATCTGCATGACGCTGTTAAATACGCTGTTATTGGTGGGCATGGCCGCGATGGCGATCACCACTTGGTATGTTGACGCGATCTCGCTGGGGGTGCTGGCGATTGCCATCGCCTTGGTGATGCGGGTGCGCTTTATGTCCGACTGGATACTCTGGGAGGTCGCCGGGCTTTTCGAGAACATCGGCACCGTGCAGGACGGCATGAATACCATTGCCCAAGCGCCCACCGTGTGTGACGCGCCAAACGCCCCTGCCCTTAGTGTGCCACGTGGCGAAATTCACTTTGAAGCACTGCGCTTTGGCTACCCGCAAGCGGTGGGCGGGTTTAAAACCGAGTATAAAACCGTTTTCGACGGGCTCGATTTGACCATCGCGCCGAACGAGAAGGTCGGGTTGATTGGCCGCTCCGGCGCGGGAAAATCCACGCTCGCCAATCTGCTGCTGCGTTTTTACGACATTCAGGGCGGGCGCATCACCATCGACGGGCAAAACATTGCCGAGGTGAGCCAAACATCGCTGCGCCACCAAATTGGCATGGTGACGCAAGATACCTCGCTGCTGCACCGTTCGCTGCGCGATAACATCCGCTACGGCAGCCCCCATGCCAGCGATGACGCTATCTGGGAAGCCGTTGAGCGCGCCCATGCCGATACCTTCATTCACGACCTGGTTGACACACAAGGGCGCCGCGGCCTAGACGCCCACGTGGGCGAGCGCGGCGTGAAGCTCTCAGGTGGCCAACGCCAGCGCATCGCGATTGCCCGCGTGCTGCTCAAAAATGCCCCGATTCTGGTGCTGGATGAAGCCACATCGGCGCTGGATTCCGAAGTGGAAGCCGCGATTCAGGAGCAGTTGGAAACGCTGATGGAAGGCAAAACGGTAATCGCCATCGCGCACCGGCTCTCCACCATCGCCATGCTGGATCGGCTGATCGTGGTGGACGAAGGGCGCATGGTGGAAAGTGGCACTCACCAGGAGCTGTTGGCGAAGGGCGGCATTTACGCGCGCCTGTGGCAGCGCCAGTCGGGTGGTTTTATTGGCCTTGACGTCAACGCGGATCGCCCCAATGCTCAGTAATAAGCCAACAATCAGTATGCAAGCGACACGTTTCGATGAGGAGATAGCGATGCAAGCGATTCAGCTGAAAGCGCCGGGCGGGCTCGACAACCTCAACGTGGTGGCGTTAGACGCCCCCGGTGAGCCAGGGCCGGGCGAAATCCGCGTGCGCCTTCACGCCAGCTCGCTTAATTTCCACGACTACGCCGTGGTCGCGGGGATGATCCCCACTGACGATGGTCGCATTCCCATGTCCGACGGCGCGGGCGTCGTCGACGCCGTGGGGGAGGGCGTAAGCGAATTCGCCGTGGGCGACCACGTGGTGTCCACTTTCTTCCCCGGTTGTCAGGAAGGCCCCGCACGGGTAGGCGACTTTCGCACCACGCCAGGCGATGGTATTGAGGGCTATGCTCGCGAGCAAGTCGTCGCGCCGGTGACATCGTTTACCCATCAGCCGCAGGGCTACCGCCACGCCGAATCCGCCACGTTGACCACCGCGGGGCTCACCGCCTGGCGTGCATTGGTGGTCGATGGCGGCCTTAAAGCCGGCGATACGGTGCTGGTACTCGGCACCGGGGGCGTGTCTATTTTCGCCTTGCAGTTTGCCAAGATGATGGGTGCCCGTGTGATCGCAACGTCGTCGTCTGATGCCAAACTCGAACGGCTAAAAGCGATGGGCGCCGAGCACGTAATCAACTACAAAACCACGCCCGCCTGGGGGAAAGAGGTCAAAGCACTGACCGGCGGCGAAGGGGTGGACCATGTGGTTGAAGTCGGCGGAGCTGGTACCCTGCCGCAATCAGTGGATGCGGTGAAAATCGGCGGCCATATTGCCCTGATTGGCATTCTGACCGGTCGCGAAGGCGAGATTCCCACCGCGAAGCTGATGGCCAAACAGGCGAAACTGCAAGGTTTGATTGTCGGTAGCCGCCGCGACCAGATCGAGATGGTGCGCGCCATCGACGCCAATGGCCTGCATCCGATTATTGACCGAGAATTTGCCTTAAACGACATTGCCGACGCGTTTCGCCATCAGGAATCCGGCAAGCACTTTGGTAAGATTTGCCTAACGTTCTGATGCGGTAGGCGAGCGATCTTTCGATGATTGACTGAAACCGGGCGGCCATTTGGTTAAAATGGCCGCCATTATACGTTGTTACCTGTATACGTTATTACCCCTGAAAGTTATTACTCTTGAGAATTAGATGAAAAAAATTGCTCACCTCATTCATGACAGCCTGCCGCAAACGCTCACCCCTGAAGGCTTAAATGTGTTGGAGCGCGAAGCCGCGCGTGCCATCGTCACCCGCGATGATAAGATTTTGCTGCTGTACACCGAGCGCTACGATGACTTTAGTTTTCCTGGTGGCGGCATAGATGCCGGAGAAACCCCCGAAAACGGCTTACACCGTGAGCTTTTTGAAGAAACCGGCGCCAATGACATCAAGGTCGTCTCGCACTTTGGCTATGTCACCGAATACACCCCTACGTGGAAAAAGCCATGGGATGTGATGTTTCAAACCTCGCACTGGTTTACCTGCCATATTGGCAACACGCTAGGCGAGGCGCGGTTAGAAGATTATGAGGCCGCCAACGGCATGGCCGCCGCCTGGGTAACCTTGGAGGAAGCGCTGAACCATAACCGCGGTGTTATTAAGCGCCGCCCTGCGAGTATGGGGCTCTCGATTCAACGCGAAACACTGGTGCTGGAGCGCGTCGCCAGTGCTCTGTTGTCATCTTCCCGCGTCGCCGTTGGCGCTTGATTTGGCGACTTGCCTGGTTTACTACCTCGGCCGAGATGCCTGAACGCGCCTAGTCGCTTTCTGGCAACTCGCCGCTGTGGTAGACGTTTTGCACGTCGTCGAGGTCGTTGAGCATACCCAAGAGTTTCTCGAAGGCGGCAACGTCGTCACCTTCCACCGCTGTGGTGGTTTGGGGGAGAAACTGGATCTCGTCGGCTTCAAAGTCGATCTCACCAAAGCTATCCCACAACGCCTGTTTGGCTTTGGCGTAATCGGTGTGTGGGGCAAATACCGTAATGTGGCCGTCTGCGTGTTCGATGTCGGTGACATCGACATCCGCTTCCATCAGCGCTTCGAGCACGGCTTCTTCGTCGTCACCGGCAAAGGCAAAAATCGCGCAGTGGTCAAACATATGGCTGACGCTGCCGGGTGTGCCGATTTTGCTTTTGGTTTTGGTAAAACAGCCGCGCACATCGCCAAAGGTACGGTTAGGGTTGTCGGTTAAGCACTCAACAATCACCATCGCGTTGCCGGGGCCAAACCCTTCATAGCGGGCGATGGAGAAATCTTCGCCACCGGCGCCGCTGGCTTTATCCAGGGCTTTGTCGATCACGTGCGAAGGCACCTGATCTTTCTTGGCGCGCTCAATTAGGCCGCGCAGCGCCAGATTGCTGTTAGGGTCGGTGCCGCCGGCTTTGGCGCAGACGTAAATTTCGCGCCCATATTTGCTGTAAACCTTCGTTTTTGCATCAGCCGTTTTGGCCATGGATTCTTTACGGTTCTGGAAAGCCCTGCCCATCGTGCACTCCTGTATTGTTGGCATCGTGGGCGCTGATTTTACTCGACAAGCCCGCTGCCTAACAGCGTTATTGCGCCGTTAGAAGGCTACGCTTTGCGCTACAATGGGGCGGTTGACTAACGCTCAAGGAGGAACATCATGCCGTTTTCGTTATGGCTATCATTAGTCGCTATTTGCGCCATGGGCGCGATGTCGCCGGGGCCTAGCTTGGCGCTGGTGTTGCGCCATACGCTGGGGGGAGGGCGCGTGCCTGGGGTAACGGCCAGCCTTTTCCATGCCTTAGGTGTGGGGTTTTATGCGTTACTTACCGTGCTGGGTTTGGGGGCGCTGATGGCGCGTTTTCCGCTTTTGTTTCAGCTGTTGACCTGGGGCGGGGCGGCATACCTTGCATGGCTCGGGATTAAAGCGTTGCGGGCGGGAAGCGCCGGGGTGGTTCAAGCCAATGCTGTGCTCACCACTGGCCCCCAAGCAGCGCGGGAAGGCGTGTTGGTGGCGCTGGGTAACCCCAAACTCATTCTGTTTTTCGTCGCGCTACTCAGTCAATTTGTCTCGCCGGAAATGAGCGTGATGGCAAAGGCCATCATCGTGTTGACGGCTATGGTGATTGATGGAACCTGGTATGTACTGGTCGCGCTTTTGCTCTCGCACTCGCGGGTATTGCCGTGGTTGCAACAGCGCGCGCATTGGATCAACCGCGCTACCGGGGTGATGCTCCTTGCGCTTGCATTGAGAGTCGTATTGGGGCCGCTTGCCTAGCAAAATGGGGGTTTCCAAGGCTGGTGTGAATTTCGTAGACATGGCAAAGTAATACGTATATTTGTAGCCATAACGGGCTTACTATGAGCATCTACGATTACGTCTGTTATACCCACGATGGGCAGCGGTTCAACCTAGGCGCACTTCAGGGCCAAGTGCTTTTAGTGGTCAATGTGGCGAGCCAGTGCGGCTTTACTCCGCAGCTAAAAGAACTAGAAGCGCTCTATCAACGCTATCGTGATCGCGGCTTTACGGTGCTGGGGTTCCCCTGTAATCAATTTGGGCGCCAAACGCCAGAAAACGCCGAAACATTTTCCGCGTTTGCTAAGCACGAGTTTAGCGTCGAGTTCCCGTTAATGGAAAAAGTGAAGGTTAACGGGCGCGATGCCCACCCGCTATTTGCCCAGCTAAAACGCGAAGCACCAGGCGTGATGGGAACGAAAACGATCAAGTGGAATTTCACCAAATTTCTCGTCGGGCGGGATGGCCATGCTATTGCGCGCTTTGGGCCCAAAGCGCATGGCGCAGAGCTAAAAATCGAGCTGGAGCGTGCGCTCGATACTGAATAATCGTTAGCTCAAAAAGGGCGTTCGCCACGGGCGACAAGCACGCGCTGCATTAACTCGTGCCAGCGGTGGCGCACCATCATCGTCGTCAAACCAGAGAACAGCGCCCAGCTTTTACGCCGCCAGCCAGTTAAGCGCAGGTTGTGGCTGACCAACTGCTTCATCAATTTATGATCGTCGTATTCACGCCACTCGCTGGCGATCGAAAGTTGATGACGCGACATCACCGGAGCAAGCTCTAAGCGAAACATCCACTCAAGCTCTTTCAGTGTCATGTCATGGCGCTGAATTTCTTCGACCATATCGGCAAAGTCACGCTCGCTGGGTTCACGGTCGAGCCACAACGGCGCTAGCGCCAACCATAAATCCCCGCGTTCATCGACCAACTGTTGTGCGTTCATACTTTGTCTCCCGCCCGTATTTTGCCCGTTATCCTGCCGTGAATGTCTAGCCACCTCAACCAGAAACCGCTTAGCCACCCCGCAGGGGCGGACAGCGACGGCGTTGGCGGCTAGAATATGACCATTGTTTATTTTAGCGCTTAACGGCAACTCCCGATAATGAGGTTCGATGTGATTATTAAACCTAAAGTACGCGGTTTTATTTGTACCACTACTCACCCAAAAGGCTGTGAGCAGAACGTTCGCGAGCAAATTGAAGCGACGCGGGCGCGGGGGCTGGATAAAAGCGCCGGGCCGAAAAAAGTGCTCGTCATTGGCGCCTCGAGCGGCTACGGCTTAGCGGCACGCATTACCGCTGCATTTGGTTACGGCGCCGATACCCTGGGGATCTTTTTTGAAAAGTCGGCTAGCGAGAAAAAGCCGGGAACCGCCGGTTGGTACAACAGCGCGGCATTTGACAAGTTCGCCAAAGAAGAAGGGCTTTACAGCAAGTCGATCAATGGCGACGCGTTTTCACGTGAGGCGCGGGAAAAAGCCATCGAGCTGATCAAGCAGGACATGGGTGAAGTCGATCTGGTGGTTTACTCCTTGGCCTCGCCCGTGCGTAAGCTACCCGACAGCGGCGAGGTGAAGCGCTCAAGCCTCAAGCCTATTGGCGAGACCTACCGCGCCACGGCGATCGATACCAATAAAGATGCCATCACCGAAACCGAAGTCGAACCTGCAACTCAGCAGGAAATTGATGACACCATCGCGGTCATGGGTGGCGAAGACTGGGAACTGTGGATGGACGCTCTCGATAAAGCGGGCGTTTTGGCCAAAGGTGCGCGGAGTGTAGCGTTTAGCTACATCGGCACTGAAATCACCTGGCCGATTTACTGGCACGGTGCGTTGGGCAAAGCCAAGGAAGATCTTGATCGCGCGGCCGATGAGATCGACAAGTCGCTTAAAGAACGCGGCGGTAGTGCGAACGTGGCGGTGCTTAAATCGGTCGTTACCCAGGCAAGTGCCGCAATCCCTGTGATGCCGCTGTATATCGCCATGGTATACCGCATTATGAAAGAAAAAGGCCTGCACGAAGGCACAATTGATCAGCTTAATCGCCTGTTCGACGAAAAACTTTACGGTGACGACGCCAGCACCGACGACGTTGGCCGCGTGCGTTTGGACGATTGGGAATTGCGTGATGACGTGCAGCAGGCGTGCAAAGATCTCTGGTCGGAGGTCACTACCGACAACCTCTTCGACATTACCGACTATGCTGGGTATAAGCACGAGTTCTTGAAACTGTTTGGCTTCGAGCGTGACGATGTCGATTACGACGCGGATGTGAACCCGGTCGTGGAGCTCGATGTCATCCAGTTGTGAGAGCAACGTGTGTGACGCTTCACCCGACATCGGTAGGTACCTTATGGATACCAAGGAAAGCAAGACCCCAGAAGAAGAAAAAGAGCATGTGATGGATGTGCAGGATCCTGAGCACTTTGCAGAAAACTCCGAACCGCAGCGCCAACCTGAGGCAAAAAAACCAGCGGGAGGTATGCACAAATTATTGCCGCTTATCATCATTGGTGTCGGCATTTTAGTCGTGGCACTGCTGCTATTTGGCGTGGCCGATTAACCTTCGCTAATCATACATTGAGGCCGGGTCATTGCCCGGTCTATTTTGTTTCTTCTCTTTACTTTACGTCACGTCCCTTACGCTTTTCGCGATGCCTCGCGTAGCGCAATGGATAATTTTTGTCCCATTGCCGAAAACGGTTAACCTAGGGCGTGTTGACGTTTGATCGAAGATGATTTGGCAGGATAGGGGCAAGCTCGCAGAATAGAGGTTCTCACGCCAACAAACTGCGAGCTTGCGATGCCCCGACAAATGCTCACGGATGAACACT
>NZ_JAMJPJ010000047.1 GCF_023555005.1 Halomonas llamarensis
TGCTAGCAGAGGGCGAGCGCTTAGTGGTCGAAATCGACGCCCTAACCCATGGCGTTTCGAAGCTGCCCTTATATCTGCGCTTGAAAGATGTGGTCGAGCGCGCCGAATCCGCGCTACAGGAGGAACGCCCATGATGAACGATATCAAGGCTTACCTGCGCGCCAACGGCACCTGGATCGCCGTGAGTGTGGTGCTGGCCACGCTGCTAGTCCTGACATCATGCCAGCCCGCTCATGCCCAGATCCCAAGCGCTGCCAACAGCTACCAGCGCGAGCTTACCCGCATCGTGCAGCAGGAATGGGGAATGCATGGCCGCGTGGCGGTACACGCCGCGCAGATCCATCAAGAGAGCGCCTGGCGTTCTAACGTCAATAGCCCTGTGGGCGCTCAAGGGCTTAGCCAGTTTATGCCCAGCACCTCCAAGTGGATCGCCGAGATCTACCCCGACCTGGGCACGGCTGCACCTTACTCACCCGGCTGGGCCATGCGGGCGCAAGCCCGCTACAACAAATGGCACTGGCAGCGCCTGAACGGCACCGCCAACCAGTGTGAGCACTGGGCCATGGTGTTAAGCGCGTATAACGGCGGGATGGGTTGGGTGAACCGAGATAGACGCCTGGCCACCGCCGCTGGTGACGATGCCGCCCGCTGGTTTGGCCACGTTGAGCGCTACACCAACCGCGCTGGCTGGGCGAAACGCGAGAACCGCCACTATGTGCGCCACATTCTGCTGAACCTCACGCCGCGATACGCGCGTGCGGGCTGGCAAGGGGGCGCGCCATGCTAAGCAAGATCGGTCTGG
This sequence comes from Halomonas llamarensis, assembly GCF_023555005.1. Classification (GTDB taxonomy): domain Bacteria; phylum Pseudomonadota; class Gammaproteobacteria; order Pseudomonadales; family Halomonadaceae; genus Vreelandella; species Vreelandella llamarensis. Next base: position 803 of record NZ_JAMJPJ010000047.1, read on the forward strand.
CGGTGGTTGGCGTGTTAGTGATCGCCCTGATCATGCAGTACCAGTACGCGAGCCATTTAAAAGAGAGGGTGGCCATTGAGCGCCAAGCATATGAGAGAGCCGTTGAGGCCAAGCGAGAAGCGCGGGCGGAAACGCTAGAAGCGCTGGACGACTTAGCGGCAGCCGAGCGCCAACGCCGTGACGCCGAGGCGGCAGTTCAAGCGCTTCAGGAAGAAATGGCCGAGCAAGCCGAGGACTACGACATGCAGCGTCAACGCATCCAACGTACACCCACCAGCGACGACGGCCCCGTGGCCCCGGTGCTGCGTGACACCTTGGAGGCGCTGCCATGAAAACCCTCGTGATCATGGGCATCGGAGCATTGCTGGCCGCCTGTGGCAGCACGCCACCCGAGCCGTTACCACCGCCACCCGCCATCAACCTCTATCAGTGCGCCGCACCGGTCGGCATGACATCACCAGAGCGCCAACCAGAGCGCCCGCGTGGTGAGTACACCCAAGCCGATGTAGCGCTCTACATCACCGACCTACACCAGTACGCAACGCGGGGCTGGCTAAAGCTGGCCCGCGTGCGTGAGCACGCCGACAAGTGCGCCAAAAGCGCAGACGACGATGAAGAAAATGACTAAGGAGCCGTCATGGAGGTAATCAACTGGGCCGCCGCCAAGCTGTTTTTCGATATTGTCCAGGCGCTGTTTATGGCGGGCGTGGCGGTCTACGTGTACTGGACCAACAAACACCGCGCCACGGGCTCCGCCATCGAACAGGTGAATACGCGCCTGGATGAGGTAGACAAGCACGTCTCACGCCTAGAGCAAACGCTGGATAACCGACCTGGCTATAGCGAGATCGAAGCGTTACGCGGCGAGCTGGCCGAAATGAACCGGGGCATGGCCCAGGTCAACGCGCAGATGCAGAGCACCACGGCGCTGCTCAATCGCCTGCACGAATACCTGCTGACGGAAAAAGGGAAACGATAAATGAGCTATCACGACTTTGAAACCGAGGGCCGTCGCTTGACGATCCTGCGCATTCTGGCCCGCCGCAACCAGTTCACGACCAACGAATACAGCTTGAACGATGAGCTGAAAGGTGCCTATGCGCACCACATCAGCCGCGACAAATTGCACGGCGACCTCGCTTGGTTAGATGAGCAAGGGCTCGTCATCACCCAGCAGCCCCGCGCCGGTTGGGTCATTACGCTCACTTGGCGCGGGGCCGACTGTGCCGACGGCCTAGCGAATGTGCCAGGTGTTGCCAAGCCACGCCCTGGTATTTGAGAGAGGTTGAACCATGCCACCACGCAATAAGGTGTTTGATCTACCCCAAGAGGTGCGCGAACAGCTAAACGAAAAGTTGGTTGGTAGCGGCTTTCAGGGCTATGAAGCGTTAGCTGGCTGGCTCAGTGAGAGCGGTTATAACGTTTCCAAAAGCTCCGTTCATCGCTATGGCCAAGATCTCCAAGAGGAGTTCGAAGAGGCCATGGGCGACGTGCGTAAAACCACCGAGCTTGCCCGTGCCATGGCATCGGAAGGCGAAGACGAAAGCGGCCATTTGATCGACGCCACCGCCCGCATCGTGCAAGACCAGCTGCTGCGTATCTCCATCGCCATGCGTAAAGCCGAGCACGAACCCGATGTGGCAGCCAAGCACCTTTCCAGCGTCACTAAAGCCTTAGCGGATATTGGCCGCGTTTCGCTTAGCCAGAAAAAGTGGGCTAAGGAGTTGCGGGTGGAAGTGGCGAAAGAAGCGGCAGAGAAGGCAGAGACCAGTATGGCCACCCAAGGCATGAGCCGCGACGCGATTGACTCGATCAAGCGTGACATCCTGGGGATTGCCTAATGACTGCCGCACCGTCAACAGCGCCCGCTGCCGCGCTCCCTGAATCCGTTCTGCTGCCGTACCAAAAGGCGTGGATCGAAGATGACTCCGATCTCAAGATTGCCGAGAAGAGCCGCCGTACCGGTTTAACCTGGGGCGAAGCGGCCGATGCCGTGCTAACGGCCAGTAGCGCCAAAGCCGCCGGGGGCACCAACCACTTCTATGTCGGCTCCAACAAGGACATGGCCATCGAGTTTATTGATGCCTGCGCCATGTGGGCCAAGGCGTTCAACCGCGCCGCCAGCCACATCCAGGAAGAGCTGTACCAGGACGAAGACAAGGATATTTTGACCTTCAATATCCACTTTGCCAGCGGCTTCAAGATCCAGGCGCTGAGTTCACGCCCCAGCAACATGCGGGGCCGCCAAGGTAACGTCACCATTGACGAAGCCGCTTTCCACGAACAGCTCGCCGAAGTGCTCAAAGCCGCGCTTGCCCTCACCATGTGGGGGGCCAAGGTGCGCTTGATCAGTACCCATAACGGCGTTGAAAACCTGTTCAATGAGCTGATCCAAGACAGCCGCGCGAAAAAGAAGCGCTACAGCGTCCACCGCATCACGCTAGATGATGCCTGCGAGCAAGGGCTTTACCAGCGTATTTGCCAAGTGCGCGGTAAGCCTTGGAGCCTGAAAGCTGAAGAAGAGTGGAAGGCGAACCTGCTGGCCGACACCGCCACGCAGGAAGACGCGCTAGAAGAGTACTACTGCGTGCCCAAGGCGGGTGGTGGCGCGTACTTATCCCGCGCCATGATCGAAGCGCGCATGTTCGATGCGCCGGTGATTCGCTTTGAAGGTACTGCCGAGTTCAACGCGGTGCCGGAGCACTACCGAGCCTTGGAGATCGACGCCTGGTGTGTTGAGCACCTGCTGCCACTCCTGGAAAAACTCGACCCGCGCCTGACCCACTGCTTTGGGGAAGACTTCGGGCGCAGCGGTGACTTAACCGTTATCGCGCCGATGACGATCACCCAACAGCTATTGCGCCAGGTGCCGTTTTTGGTCGAGCTACGCAACGTCCCGTTCAAACAGCAAGAGCAAGTGCTGTTCTTCATTGCCGACCGGCTGCCCCGGCTGCAAGGCGGCGCGCTGGACGGACGCGGCAACGGCCAGTACCTAGCCGAACAGGCCGCCGAGCGCTACGGGAGCATTGTCGAGGTCGTGATGCTTTCCCAGAGCTGGTACCTGAACAACATGCCGCCGTTCAAAGCCGCGTTTGAAGATGAGCAGATCAGCATCCCCCGCGACAGCAACGTGGTCGATGACCTGCGCGCCCTGCAAGTAATCAAGGGCGTGCCCAAGCTACCCGATGCCAAAACCGGCTTAAGCCGCGACCGTCACGGCGATGCCGCTATCGCGCTGGCCATGGCGTACTACGCCAGCATGATGGATGTGGCACCCATCGACTTCACCCCCGCGCCCCTGCCTGGTGTTTCCCGCCAGGATGACGACAGCGACGACATTGAACACACCGGATTCGGCATAGGAGGTGGCGGATGGTAAGCCCAAAAGCACTGATCAAAAAACTGTTTGGAAATGAAAGCAGCCAGGCCCTCGACAGCGAACAAACCAACGATTCCCGTGTTGGCCAACTCAAGCGCGAATTTGCCGAACACCCCACCAAGGGGCTAAATCCGCATAAGCTCTACGGCATCCTGGAAGGGGCCGAGCAAGGTGACCTGAAAGCGCAAAGCGAACTCTTCGATGATATGGAAGAGAAGGACGCTCAGATCGGGGCCGACCTGGGCAAGCGCCGTCAGCTTTCGGCAGAACGCGAATGGCAGATCGTCCCGCCGGATAACGCCACCGCACAGGAAAAGCGCGCCACCGAACACGCGATTGAAGTCTTCACCGCCCTGGAAGTGGAAGACCTGATATTGGACCTGGGTACCGGCATCGGCCACGGCTGGGCCAACCTGGAGCTGCCGTGGCAACGCGATGGCGCGATGCGCTTTATCGAGCAGCCCACGCTGCGCCCGCATAGCTGGTTCCGCCTGCACCCGGATGACCAGAACTGCATCACGCTACGCGACCATAGCGCGACAGGTGCTGAGCTGTGGCCACTCGGCTGGGTGCAACATAGGCACCGGGCAAAGTCAGGCTATGTGGCACGAATGGGATTACACCGCATGCTGGCGTGGCCGTACCTGTTCCAAAACTACGCCCTGGGGGATCTTGCGCAGCTGCTGGAAATCTACGGCATGCCCGCACGCATCGGTAAGTACCCCAAGAGCGCGACTGAAAAAGAGAAAGCCACACTGCTACGCGCCGTGGTTAGCCTTGGACAGAACGCGGCGGGCATCATCCCGGACGGTATGTCGCTGGACTTCCTGGAAGCCGCTAACGGCCGGGCTGATGTGTACCAAGCCATGATGAACTGGTGCGAGCGCGCCAAAGCCAAAGCGATCCTGGGCGGCACACTCACCAGCGGCACCGGCGAAGGCACTAATACGAATGCCCTGGGCAACGTGCATGAGCGCGGGCAAATGAGCCTGATCCGCTCTGACGTGCGCCAGTACGCGGGCAGCATTGGCAAGCAAATCCTCTGGCCCATGGCGGCGCTCAACTTCGGTATCGAGAAGCCCAGCCGCGCGCCGCGCTTCTACCTGGACACCGGCGAGACCGAAGACTTGGAACGCCTATCGAAGTCGCTACCTACGTTCGTAGACATGGGCGCGAAGATCCCACTGTGGTGGCTGCATGAGAAAAGCGGCATCCCGGAAGCCGCCGAAGGCGAAGACGTACTGATGTCCAGGGCAGGACGGAATCCCGACGCGCCAGGGATGGAAGCGCGTCGGGGAATGCCAAAGGCAGCACAAAACCCCTTCGGTGCGCTGCGCACTCCTGCCTCACGGCCACCACTCGCAGCCCTGCGCCAGGCACCTACCCAACCCGGCCAGCCCAGCTACTACCGCGATGCCACCCTCGACCAGCTCGACGACCAGGCGCAGCCGGTTGTGGATGCCTGGGTAGCGCAAGTGCAGCAGCTCGCCGAGCAAGCGGAAAGCCTGGAGCAGCTGCAAGAGCTGATTGCTAATGCCTTCGATGACCTGGATGAAACCGAGCTAGCCGAGGTGATGGCCACCGCCTTTGAAGCGGCCGATCTAGCAGGTAGAGCGACCGTTGCTGAAGAGCTGGATGAGGAAACCGGCAATGCCGATTAGCGCCCAGTTCCGCCGCCCGTTCGCAGAGCAAACCGAGTTCTTCCGCCGCAAGCTCAACCTGCCCACCACGCGCTCAGGCCAAATCACCCGCGACCAGAACGACGCCGCCTTCGTTGTCGCCGGTGCCACCAAAGCCGACCTGCTCGCAGATCTGCGCGGCGCGGTCGATGACGCGATCAGCAACGGCCAAAGCCTGGGCGAATGGCGCAAGCAGTTTAATGAGATCGTATCGAAACGAGGGTGGACGGGCTGGACAGGCGAAGGCAGCAAAGCGGGTCGCGCCTGGCGTACCCGCCTAATCTACAAGACGAACTTGGATACGTCCTACGCCGCTGGCCGCTGGCAGCAGATGACCGACCCGGACGTGGTGCGCCTGCGCCCTTACTGGCGCTACGTGCATAACACCATCGAGAACCCACGCCAGCAGCATCAGCGCTGGGACAACCTGGTGTTACCCGCTGGCCACCCCTGGTTTAACGCCCATTACCCACCGAACGGCTTTGGCTGCAACTGCGGTGTCGAGACCTTAAACGAGCGCGGCTTGAAGCGCCTGGGCAAAGAGGGACCGGATACAGCGCCCAACAACGGCACCTATGAGCACGTCGATAACACCACCGGCGAAGTCATCACCGTGCCAGAGGGCGTGCAACCCGGCTGGGATTACGCCCCAGGGCAAACGGCGAGTGAGCGCGCCATGGCCGCCAGGCTTAATCGGCTGGATAGTGTCGAGGCCACCATCGCCCGGCAACACGTCGCCGATCTGGTGGCCGCGCCGCTGTTCAGCCGCTTTTGGAATGGCGAGGTAAAAGGCGAATACCCGGTAGCGGTGGTGCCGCCCGTTGAGCGCCAGGTGTTAGGGGCTGATTCGCCTGTGGTATTGCTGTCGCAGCAGAGCCTAAGCGCCCACCGTGAGCGTCACCCAGAGATTGATATCAGCGACTACCGCCGCGTGCAGCAGCTGCTCGACGATGGCGAGGTGTATCGAATGCCTGATGATCCAGGCCGCTTGATCTACCTGATCATTGATGGCGTGACCTACCGCGCCGCACTCAAGCGCACCGAAGACGGTAAGAAAAACTACTTCCTCACGCTGTTTAAAAGCCGCACGGATCAACCGCCCCCCGAAGCGGAGCGTTTGAGATAGGCAGAAAGACTCAGCAAGGGGGCAGTACGGAATATGAGCCTGCCGCATGGGAGGCACCCATGCTAGCCCTCATCAACGCCCATTCAGTGAGATGAATAAGGCGAAGGGGTCGGTAGCCATACCGAGGACAGGCATTCACAGTATAGGAGCAATCCATGAGCACCATCAACGTCAACACAGCGCAGGTCGAGCGTGCCATTAGCGAGCTGCTCAACAAAGGCGAAGACCTCACCGCCCCGATGAAAAGCATCGGCGAGGAAATGATCAACCGCACCCAGCAGCGCTTCCGCGACAAAGAAGCCCCGGACGGCACCCCCTGGGCGGCTAACTCCCCGGTCACGCAAAAGCGCAAAGGCCATGGCCGTGTGTTGGAAGGGGAAAGCAATGAGCTATCCAAACAGTTCAGCTATTCCGCCGCGAGCGACAGCGTCGAATGGGGGAGCCTGATGGTCTACGCTGCCATGCAAAACTTCGGCGGCACCAAGGCCGAGTTCCCCCACCTATGGGGTGATATCCCGGCACGGGAATTTATCGGCCTAAGCGATGACGACGAAGACGAAGTGCTGGCCATCCTCGCCGACCATCTGAACCTATAACCCGCTCAGCCAACGCGGCCCTGTGAGCGCCGACATGCCCCGACCCGCTACGTTGGCCCGACTTTTCCCCGCAAGGCGGGTTAGACCCGCGTTAGATTCCCAATGTAAGCTATACACGGGCTGTGTTGAAGCTACTGGGTCGAGGGTAAGGCATGATTCTATACAAATATGTATCTCATGACGTGGGGATGAAGATACTAGAGGGTAATTCCATAGGGTTTACTAAGCCCAAATATTTCAATGACCCATTTGAATCAGAAGCTGCTTTTCCACCAAGCGACAGTGCCAACCCTATAGATCGCATGCTCCGACAAACTGCAAACGTGGGATTGAGAGGGGTATTAAAAGATAGCTATGGAGTTCTATCACTTACAAGGCAGTCACTTAACCCTCTAATGTGGGCTCACTATGCTAATCAGCATAAGGGAATGGTCATCGGTATTGATTGCACAATTAATGAATTCACTTGTGAAAAATCTAACACCATACCTGTTCAGTATGGGAACGTTATATACTCCGAGACAAAGCCTAATTCACCACTACTAAAAAATGCGAGCTTCGACCTATCAAAAAGCTTCAGCTTTTCTTTAGATCATTTTGAAAAATTGCAGCGATATTTCCTATTTAAGGCTTCATGTTGGTCATACGAAGAAGAGGTCAGGGTGGTTAAATGCCTGGAAGCTATCGAAGGCAGCTCACCTAACAAAAGTGGATTAATTCTTTCGAAAGACGAACGTGGCCATGCTTTGCAACTATTAAAATTACCAAAAGGTGCGATTAAGGAAGTCTATCTAGGGGAAAGATCTGCAGAATTGCATATAGATCAAGCTCCACACATCATCAGCACCATACGGTCCTATCAACCTCAGGCTCAAATTTATGGGTGTAAGATCAGTGAGGAGTCATGGACACTGGATAGTTTTGACCTTGAAGGTACTGTAAACGCTATGCAACGTGCCCCAAAACTCAATAATAACCATACTTCAGTTAGCTTTAAAAACTCCTAAAGCGCTTTAAATCCACGCCCCGCCGTAAGCCCCCGATCATGGGGGCATGACAACACACAGCCTTCACACCAAGCCCCGCGTTGCCGTTTGCGCCCTCAGCGTGCAAACCACCAACGACAAAACGCGCCTGATGCCTGCTGGCACCTTCCACGCACCGCGTGGGGCTGCTGAGGGCACCGGCCCGTGGCACCTGTCTGCCGACGCCGCACACGCGATTATCCAGCTTGCCGCCGGGCGCAGCACCGATATTGCCCTCGACTACGAACACCAAACCCTTTACGCCGAGAAAAACGGCAAACCCGCGCCTGCATCCGGCTGGCTAGACCCGCGCTCGCTTGAATGGCGTGAAGACGGCCTCTACGGCGCCATTACCTGGACAGCTGCTGCCAGCGCCGCGATCGACGCCAACGAATACCGCTACCTCTCCCCCGTATTCCCGTATGACGCCAACGGTGTGCCGTTAGACCTGCTGCACCTGGCGTTAACCAACACCCCCGCCATCGACGAAGGTGCCGCGCAGCTTGCCGCTGCGCGCATGTCGGTTACGCACGACAACTCTCAGGAGACTGACACCGTGGACCGTGAACAACTGATTGCCGCGCTCGGCCTGGCGAAGAACGCCACCGACGAACAGATCGACAGCGCCATTGCCGCGCTAAAAGCCGCTGCCGCCGATGCCGAGGCGTTCCGCCAGGCGTTGGGTGCCAAAGACGATGCAAAGCCAGATGAAGCCGTGGCCGCGCTGAAGGCATCCAGCACCACCGCGCCGGACATGACCCAGTACGTGCCCATTGCGGTGTACCAGGAAACCAACCAGCAACTGGCCGCGCTGAAAGCCAACAGTAACACCGCCGAGCTGGACGCACTCATCAAAGAAGGCCTCGACGACGGCCGCATCCCTGGCAAAGCCACCGCCGATTGGTTGCGCGAAAAAGGCATCGCTGCTTGCAAAGCCCACCTGGAAGGCGCGCCAAGTATCGCCGCGCTGAAAACCACCCAAACCCAAGGCAAAGCGCCGGAAGGCAGCGAGGTAAAAGGTGACGACAAGCTCAGCGAATCAGAGCTTGCCGTGTGCAAGTCCACGGGGCTGACGCCAGAGCAGTACCGCAAGGCGAACCCGGCTCCGGCCGAGTAAGCCCAGCCGCTAACCCAGCAACCAGGAGGACCACCCCGTGGCACTTACCCAGAATCGCAATACGCCGCACCGCCAAAACACCAGTCGCAACCTCGCACTTGCCGCCGGTGCGGTGGTGTACGCCGGGGGCATGGTGGCCATGGCCGCCAATGGCTTTGTCAATGCCGCATCAACCGCCACTGGCTTAACTGCCGTTGGCGTGGCCACCCACTACCAGGACAACACCACCGGCGACAACGGCGACCAGCACGTCGACGTGCAGCGCGGCTTTTTCGGCTTTGCCAACTCAGCCGGTGCCGATGAGGTCACCCGTGCCGACATCGGCCAGGTTTGCTACATGGTCGATGACGAGACCGTCGCCAAAACCTCCGGCACTGACACCCGCTCCCCCGCTGGCATCGTCGACGACGTCGACGGCAACGGCGTGTGGGTCAACATCGACCCGACTAACGGCGTTGCCGCTAGCGCTTGATAAAGGACCGCTTTCATGAACCTGACTTCCGCTAACTTGCAGGCGCTGTTCAAGGCCTACAACACCAACTTCCAGCAGGGCTTTAGCTCGCTGGGTGAACAAGGCGCGCTGTACGAGCAGTTCTGCACCATTGTGCCCAGCACCACCGCCGTTGAGGTTTACCCGTTCCTCAAGAGCCTGCCGCGCATGCGCGAATGGCTGGGCGACCGTGTTATTCACTCGCTGGAAGGCGGCGAGTTCAGCTTGAAGAACCGCAAGTTCGAGCTGACCGAAGGCGTGCCCCGCGACAACATCGATGACGACACCTATGGCCTGTGGTCGCCGGTCTTCCAAGAGTTTGGCCGCTCCAGTCGTGAACACCCCAATGAACTGGCGGTGGAAGTACTCGAAGCCAACCCGGAGTGCTATGACGGCCAGCCGCTGTTCGATACCGATCACCCCGTGCTGGACGCCAAGGGCGAAGAGGTCTCCGTGTCCAACGATATGGGCGGCAGCGGCGACGCCTGGTACGTGATGGATACCACACGCGTGATCAAGCCGGTCGTGTTTCAGCGCCGCCGTGACTACAACTTCCGCGCGATTACCGACTTGAACGATACCCAGGTCTTCATGACCGACAAGTTCCTGTTCGGGGTGGATGCCCGTGTCAACGCCGGTGCGGGCCTGTGGCAGTTGGCCGTGCGCTCTCGCCAGCCGTTTACCGCCGAGAACTACAAAATCGCCCGCCAGGCGTTGCAGAAGATGAAAGGCGATTACGGCCGCCCGCTCGCGCTGCGCCACAGCCAGACCATGGTGCCCACCAGCATGGAAGGCGCGGCCCGCAAGGTGCTGCAAAACACCCTGGCGGAGGGCGGCGAGACCAACGAATGGGCCAACACCTCAACGCTGGTTCTCAACCCCTGGTTAGCCAGCGCGTAACAGCAGGTTAACCCCGCGATGATTCGCAGTGCCTGCCCCGGCGGGCACTGCGCAACGGAGAGCACCACCATGGCAACACGTAAAACACCTGCTAACGAAATGCCCGGCGTGTTTATTCGCACCAAGCGCCGGATCAAAAGCCGCCGCCGTGCTGGCCATCGCTTCAACCGCGAAGGCACCACCATCGCGCTGGAGCTGCTAAGCGACGAGCAGCTAACGCAGCTGCGCAGCGACCCGGCGCTAGAGGTAGAAGACTGCACCTTCCCAGTAGAGGAAGCGACCAGCGAGCCGGAGGCCTAACCGATGCCGTACTGCACGAAAGCCGACTTGATCGAGCGCTTTGGTGAAAACGAGCTGCTCGCCATCGCCCGCGATGAATCCGGCACGGCCATCGACACCGCCGTTGTCGAGCGGGCCTGCGACGACGCCAGCGGCGAGATCGACGGCTACGTGAGTGCAGCGGGCTACCCCGTGCCGCTGTCACCGGTACCGAGGATCGTGATTGCCAACGCCTGCGACATCGCCCGCTACCGGCTTTATGACGAACACGCATCCGACCAAGTGCAGAAGCGCTACGACGATGCAGTGAAGTTCCTACGCAGCGTTTCACGCGGCGATGTGAAGCTCGGCATTTCAACCGGC
>NZ_JAMJPJ010000048.1 GCF_023555005.1 Halomonas llamarensis
GCCCGTTTAAAATCGTATCGCGCCATAGCGACGCGCTACGATAAACTGAAGCGAAACTACGAAAGCATGGTGGCTTTGGCGTGCGGTTTTTTATGGCTCCCAATGTGAAACGTCAACAGGCCCTAGCAAAGGGCTCACGCGCTTTGCGGAAAAAATTTAGCCGGTCAATGAAATGACTCATGGTCGATCTCCAGGCTTTTCGAAGGAAAGCAATCGCCTGAAATACAGGCACCTTGGAAACCGATTCTGGGTGATTAAACGCCCGATTTCTGCCCGGTTACCTCCATATAACCCCTTGCTACCTCTTAGGGGATAGCGTTCTCCAATATCTGGAGATAGCGGCAATGCAAACGCATTACGGTTGACAATAATCATGCATTAATTAAGCATCTTTATTACGATACACGAACAAAATCAAGTCACTCAGCTATTAAGCTCAAGGATATTAACCTTGCCAGCCGAGTTAACAGGTGAAACAACATGAGCGACACCACGCTAGCCCAACGATTCCCACTGCTGCGCCTGGCCTTTCGGCCTTTCTTTCTGCTGGGTGCGCTCTTTAGCGTGCTCGCTATGCTCGTCTGGCTTGCTTTCTGGCACGGCAATCTCTGGATTACCCCCCACGGTGGCATGCTCTGGTGGCACCAACACGAAATGCTGTTTGGTTTTGCCAGCGCCATTATCACCGGCTTTCTGCTCACCGCCGTGCAGAACTGGACCGGTCGCCCGAGTATTTCTGGCGGGCCGCTGTTGGGGCTTGTCGCTTTGTGGCTAACCGCCCGGCTACTACTGGCTTACGCGCCGATGCTGCCCAGTTGGCTTTTGCTGCTTGTAGACGTGACATTTCTACCACTGGTCGGCTTTGTGATGGCTAAGCGCGTGGTAGCCGCCCGGATGTGGCGTAATTTACTTTTTGTGCCGGTGTTATTGCTGCTCGCTCTGGCGAACGCAGCGATGCATTGGGGTGCCCTGCAAGGCGATGGGGTATTGATACGCGAGGCCGGGCACTTAGCGCTTTTTCTTATTACCACGCTGATGGTACTGCTAGGTGGCCGGGTAATTCCGTTTTTCACCGCGAACAAGCTGGGATTTCAAAAGCCGGAGCCGCGCCGCGTTATCGAGCAGTTAAGCCTGGGCGCCATGATTGCGGTGGTGCTACTGCAAACGCTGATCACCTTAAGCGATGTGCAAGCGAACATCCTGCTGGCCATTCTTCTGCTAATTGCCGCCGGGGCTAACGCTTGGCGTTTAGTACAGTGGCAAGGCTGGTTAAGCTTCCGCGAGCCGCTTCTGTGGGGCTTGCATGTAAGCTATGCGTTTATTCCCCTGGGGCTTTTGATGTGGACGTGGCAGCTTTTTGCTGGCCAACGCGTGGAAACCGCCCTTCATGCGCTGACAATTGGCAGCATAGGCACCATGATGCTGGCGATGATGTCACGCGTCTCACTTGGCCACACGGGGCGCGTGATCCGCACGCTGCCCGGTATTGGCATCGCGCTGGCGGGACTTTTGGTCGCCGCCCTTTTGCGTTCGGTATGGCTCTTGCTGTTTCCGCAAACAAGCCATTGGGTGTATAGCGTGGTGATTCTTATCTGGTGCTTAAGCTATTTCGTCTTTGTGCTGCACTATATGATGCCGCTACTCAGTGCCCGCCCCGATGGCAAAAACGGTTAGCGACGGGCGGTATTATTAGCGAGCGTAGCGAACACCGAAGGAGATAGACGTGGCAGAACACTATTTAATGCTTAAGCATCTACACATTACTGCGGCCTACTTGAGCCTGCTTTTCTTTATGTTGCGCGCCTTTTGGTCGCTGCGGGAAGCGCCCATTTTGCAAGCACGCTGGGTCAAGGTAGTGCCCCATGTCATCGATACCGCGCTGCTCACGTTTGGCATTTTGCTCGCTATCACACTTAATTTTTGGCCGTTACCCGCGTGGCTCAGCGCTAAAGTTGCGGCGTTGGTGATCTATATCATGCTCGGCACTGTCGCCATTAAGCGGGGTAAAACACCGGCCATTCGCGCAGGCTTTGCCTTCGCTGCCGTGGTGGTATTTGGGTATATGCTAGGCGCTGCGATTCAGCGTACGCCGCTCTCTTGGCTAGGCTGATAGCCTCAAGCGTGGCAATACTCTGATGGAGGGGGGAGCGCCTCGCTACTCACGGCGATGGCGCTCTTTTTCAGTGCGGTGGTTACATTTCCAAGCTCTGGGGTTACGCCGCGTCTAGCGCCGCGTCTAGCGCCGTTTCGGGCCCAAAGTGCTCGAAGTGGCGCTTGTCTGCTGGCACGCCCAATCGCTCTAACCCTTGGTTTACCGCCGCCATAAAGCCGTGCGGCCCAACAAAGTAACAGCGCGCCTGTGAAGGCACGTAATCGGCCAGTAGCGCTTGATTAATGCGCCCTTGATAATCGCCGCTGTCATCCTGCTCGTAAACGGTGATGCTGTTGAGCTGCTGGGGATAAGTCTTACGTAGTTTGGCAATCACGTCCGCAAAAGCGTGATGCTCAGCGTCCAAAGCGGCGTGTAGGTACGTCACCCGGCGGCCTTGCTCAAGCGCCTGCTTAGCAATCGGCAGCAGCGGTGTTTGACCGACTCCGCCGCTAATCAACACAAGTGGCTCATCATCACCGGCCAGTATTAGCTCGCCCGCGGGAGGCAACAGTTCTAGCGTATCGCCAACGCGCAGCCGGTCATGGAAGTGGCGGCTCGCCACCCCATGCGTCTCGCGCTTAATAGAAAGTCGGTAAGCACGACCGTTGGGCACATCGGAAAGACTGTAGTGGCGATAAACCGGCTCGCCATCAATCTCAAGTTTCACCCCAATGTACTGTCCGGGCGCATGCGCTGCCACCGCGCCGCCGTCTTCCGGCTCTAGAATAAACGAGCGGATCACACGGCTCTCTTGGTGTGTTTCAGCAATGCGAAAACGCTGCGGTCCGCGCCAGCCGCCGACTTGCTGCTCAAAGGCGCTATAGCGTTGCGCTTCCAGCTCAATCAGCAAGTCCGCAAGCTCTTGGTAGAGTGCGCTCCAGGCGTCGGCTACCTCCGGCGTGACGGCATCGCCAAGCACGTCGCCAATTGCGGCCATCAGGCACTCGCCGACAATCGGGTAGTGCGCCGGCTGAATATCCAACGAGACGTGCTTATTGACCACTGTTTCTAACGTTTCGCGGGCCTTTTGCGGCGACTGACGCAGCTGCACATAGGCCAGCACAGCCATTGCCAGTGCGCGTGGCTGGCCGCCGTTTTGTTGATGCGTTGGGTTAAACAACGGCATGACCTGTAAATAGCGCGCAAACATTAGCGGGTAAAACCGTGCGGTGATGGTTTCTAAGTGCTCGGCCACCACGGGCGCGGTAGCTTCGATGATGTCTTCTTGTGCCGGTGAGAGCATAAACGCCTCTTAAAGATATATTTAAAATATATCTTTAAGGTATCAGCCTCGTCACCTTACGTAAATGCGCCTCGGCGAAAATGGGGAGTTATTACTTATCTCGGCTAATGCGCATACCCATTGCGTCAATCATCGAGAAGCAGCTCGTATTTCTGCCGGATCCACAAACAGCCACAGCAGCAACATGACGATCGCAACTGGTAACATTAGGCTCCATGCGGTAACGCGCCAACCGTAAGCCTGGGAGACCATCGGTACCAAAAGCCATGAAAGCCCCCCGCCCGCTAGAAGGGCAACGTGCAACCCTACCACGAGACCGCCCCAGTGCTGCGGCGTTCTTTCACGAATGTGGGCAACACTGGCACTGATTACCCCTCCTACAATACCTAGCCCCAACGCCACCACGACAAACTCCCAGGGTTGCTGTGCCGCCCCTAGCCAAGCTAGGGCGATACTTTGTAGCGCCAACAATGCCTGGATAAGCCAGCAGGCATGCATATGTTTGCTCAACCCGTATGCCGGCCACATCACAACGGCCCCGATGGCAATAGGCAGCGCAAACGTACTGGTGGGCAGTGCGTCTGGATAACCTTCACCCGCCGCTATCGCCAACATGGCATACAACACCCACCCTGCGATGACCGCAGCGCAAGCAAGCGGTACCAGCAGCAGGCTGGCTAAAAGATGGTAACCGCCCTTTTCATCTTCTGTGGACGTATGCTGTAAATCGAATGGTGGCATCGCTTCTCTACGCGGCAAGTAAGGCTCTTAGCTATTGTCGAAAGAGAGACGCAGCAGGTCAAAAGGGCAAAAGAGGTAGGCTTTTCTGCCTTTTTATACTCACTCATAAGTATTATACTGAACGTTTATTTGCGGCATGAGCTAAAGCAAAGTAAGTGCTAATCAAGCGGACACCATCTTTTCTACCCCATCCCCACTGAGAGCCGCATGAAAATTTTACGCCACTCTCTTGTTGCCCGCATCGTCGCTTTTTTGCTGGTGATCAGCGGCATGGCGATCGTCAGCATCGGGCTCACTATGCTGATTGCCCAAAGCAGCCGGGGCGATGCCACTGCCATCAATGTCGCTGGTTCTCTACGCTTAAATAGTGCGCAGATTGCTAGAGTGCTGCAGCGCTCAACAGCGGGCGAGACAGTTGAAACGGTACGTGAAGTTAATAGGCTAATGACGCGGCTCACTGCCCGCCTGGAAAGCTCTCAGCTAGAGCAAGGGCATCATTACACGCGTAGCGGTCAACTCTCCGAACAGCTAAGTGTGCTAAAAACACAGTGGTATCAAGAAATTACTCCAACACTAAAGCAAGCCTTACACGGTGATACACTGGATATTGAGGCGGCAAGCACCGCATTAAATGGCTTTATTGATGACATTGACCACTTTGTTTCTTCGCTCGAAAAAAGCACCGAGGCGAAAATTCGTCTGCTTGGCGCCATGCAGATACTCTTTTTGGTCTTAATCGGTATACTTCTTCTGATTGCCCTTTATGACATTCGACACAACCTTGTCACACCGCTACGCCAACTGATGGTCCTCAGCCGTGAAGCCGGGCGTCGCAATTTTCGCTACCGCTCACACTTTACGGGCCAGGACGAGCTAGGTCAGCTAGGCCGCACATTTGACAAAATGGCGGCGGAGCTGAGCAAAAGCTATAGCGAGCTAGAAGCACGTATTTCGCACAAGCAAAAAGAGCTTACGCGCCACAATCGTGCCCTGCACATCATTCATAACGGCAGTCGCGCGCTATACGGCGGTGGCAACGATTTATGTGGCAGCGCGGCTCCGATGCTGCGCGAGCTAGAAGCGCTATTTAACATCGGCCCCATGGTGTTATCGCTGAATAACGAACACGATGGCAGCGATATGGAAATCTTAGCGACCCATTCACCCGATCGTCCACGCTACTGCCGTGACTTAGACTGCTTTGCCTGCTTGGACGACGCTCAAGACCCTCGCGTTGCACCTAGACTGTCTCACGAACAACATACCCCACCGCTTAGTAAAAGCGATGCACAAACGCTGGTGCTGCCTGTTGCTGTCGGTGATTTAACGCTCGGTTATTTAACCATCGGCTACGGCACACCTCCGAGCACGTCAACACATCAGCTTCTTAACACGCTCGCTAATCATTTGGCCACTGCGATCTACTTACAACAGCGCATTGAGGAACAGCAACAGCTATCTCTCATTAAGGAACGCACCATCATCGCGCGTGAGCTACACGACTCGCTGGCACAGTCGCTTTCTTATCTGAAAATGCAGGTCGCCCGGCTTGAGCGTATGCAGGAAAAGCAGCTCCCTATGGAGCAGCAGCAAGGCGTCATCAACGATCTACGTGAAGGCCTCAGCAGTGCCTATCGTCAGCTTCGCGAGCTACTAAACACCTTCCGGCTATCACTGGATAAACCCGGATTACAGCCGGCGCTGCAGCAAACCGTGGACGAGTTTAGCCAACGCCTGGGCTTTCCCGTGGCGCTAACCTATCAGGTACCACCACATTTACTCAGTGCTAACGAAGAGGTCCATCTGCTCCAAATCGTCCGGGAAGCATTGGCCAATACCTTGAAACACGCCCATGCCCACTGGGCCCAGGTTAGCTTCACTTTCCAGCAGGCGAAATTATACCTAGCGGTTGAGGATGACGGTGTTGGCCTAGCCGATGATCAATCGCCGCCGATGCATTACGGGCTCATCATCATGCGCGACCGTGCGCGCAATATTAATGCCACGCTCAATTTTAAAAACCGCTCTGAGGGCGGAACCGGGGTCTATCTCGTCTTTATCCCACAGACTGACCGACTCATCGAAGAAGGGAGCATTTGAGCATGTCCAGCACCGCCCACGATCACCCTGCAACCATCATGGTGATTGACGACCATCCCCTTTTGCGCCGCGGCGTCCGCCAACTGCTAGAATTCGAAGATGACCTGACGCTGATTTTCGATACCGGCTCACCCAAAGAAGGCATTGAGCAAGCGGTAGCATTAGATCCTGACATGCTATTGCTGGATCTCAATATGCCCGAAATAAACGGTCTGGAGACGCTTAAACGACTGCGCGAGGCAGGTTATGCCGGACGGGTTATTATGTATACCGTATCAGACCAAGAGGATGATGTGGTGGATGCGCTGCGAGGTGGGGCAGATGGCTACTTGCTAAAGGACATGGAACCGGAAGATATGGTTCATCAGCTTCGCCAGGCCGCGAAAGGTCGCATGGTGATCAGTGATAACTTAACCGCACTGCTCGCCGAAGCGCTGCGCAATCAGCGTTCAGCTCCTTTAAAGCCGTCGATTGATGCCCTTACCCAACGCGAGACAGAAATCTTGCGCGAGCTGGCCGCCGGTATGTCCAATAAGTTGGTTGCAAGAAAGCTTGATATCACCGAAGGCACCGTCAAAGTGCATGTCAAGCATCTGCTCAAAAAGCTTCAGCTACGCTCGCGAGTGGAAGCGGCCGTATGGGCCGTACAGGAAGGCTTGGATAAATAGCCCGGCAGCCGGCTCTGTGTGGATACTCCTAAAGATTTGGAGAGAGGCTAGCTCTTGTTATCACTTACCTCGACGTAAATACTTTTTCATTTAATATCAATTACTTAACCAATAAGCCTTTATACCTCTCAAGAAGTATAAAGGCTTTTTTTCGACGCTACGCCCCCTATTTCCCCCCTTAAAGCCAAGGCGTATCTTTCCGGTCAGGGCGGCATAACGCTGCATTCTCGTCCAAGGGGGTACGCCATGAGTAAAAAAAATGCCGATATTGAACGTTGGGATATCGAGGATCCCACGTTCTGGGAACAAGAAGGAAAACGGGTTGCAACGCGAAATCTGTGGATTTCCATTCCGAGCCTGTTGTTAGGGTTTGCCGTCTGGCTGATGTGGGGCATGATCACCACGCAGATGCAGAACCTTGGCTTTCCTTTCAGTGTTGGTGAGCTATTCACGCTCACAGCACTTGCCGGTCTGTCTGGGGCAACGCTGCGCATTCCCGCGTCGTTTATGATCCGTATTGCCGGAGGACGCAATACCATCTTCCTGACCACGGCGCTTTTGATGATACCTGCCGTGGGTACCGGTCTGGCCCTCATGAATCCGCAAACGCCCTTATGGGTGTTTCAGGCCTTAGCGCTGCTCTCCGGTATCGGTGGGGGTAACTTTGCTGCCTCAATGAGCAATATCTCCAGCTTCTTTCCCAAAAAGCAGCAGGGTTATGCGCTGGGCATGAACGCCGGTCTGGGTAACTTCGGCGTTACCACCATGCAGATCCTGATTCCGTTAGTGATGACCGTGGGTATCTTCGGTGCTATTGCCGGTGGTCCGATGGAACTACAAAGCGCTAGCGGCACCCTCATCGGCCGTATCAACGCCGGAACGGATACGTGGATCCAGAACGCCGCCTTTATTTGGCTAGTATTTCTGATTCCGCTCGCTTTTGCCGGCTGGTTCGGCATGAACAACCTACGCGCGATTACTCCCAACCCAGGCACACCGGCTCAAGCTTTCGGCAAGATTCTGGGCCTTTACGCCGTCGGCGCTGTGACTAGCGTTATCGGCATGCTAGCGCTGGTGTGGCTGAACATGTGGATAGCACTGCCACTGACCATCGTATTAACCGTGGTACTGCTTCGCCTTATCCCTGGCGACATCAAGCCCAATATCCAAAAGCAGTTTGAAATTTTTTCTAACCAGCACACTTGGTCAATGACCGTTCTCTACATCGCCACGTTTGGCTCTTTCATTGGTTTTTCCGCCGCCTTACCGCTGTCCATTAACGTCATTTTCGGTGGCATGATGGAGATGGGGGCTAACGGAACCATGACACGGGTTGATAACCCCGCAGGCCCGAGCGCTTTGACTTGGGCCTGGATGGGTCCTTTTGTCGGGGCGCTGATTCGTCCGGTGGGCGGCTGGATCTCCGACCGGATGGGCGGCGCTATTGTCACTCAAATTATCTCTGTGATTATGGTCGTTGCCTCTGCAGCCGTTGGCTACGTGATGATGCTGGCCTACAACTCAACCGACCCCAACAGCTACTTCGCTATCTTCCTAATTCTATTCATCGTTCTTTTCGCTGCCAGCGGTATTGGCAACGGCTCAACGTTCCGCAGTATCGGGGTCATCTTTAATGCCCAGCAAAAAGGCCCAGTGCTGGGATGGACCTCTGCGGTGGCCGCTTACGGCGCTTTCATCGCACCACGCGTGATGGGTGAACAAATTCAAGCCGGCACACCAGAACTTGCCATGTACGGTTTTTCCATCTTCTACGCGCTTTGCCTGATCGTTAACTGGTGGTTCTACCTGCGCAAGAGCGCCTATGTGAAGAACCCTTAAATCTGTCGAGCGGCGCCTGCATAGCAGGCGCCCGCTGCTATCTGTTTTGCGAGGTTCATCAATGAAAATCATGCTTGCTTATGACGGCTCCCGGAATGCCAGATTGGCCCTGGAGCAAACCATGGAAATGTTTCAGTGCAATGCGCCCACTCTGATACTGGTAGGCGTGGCGGAAAATCCCGGAGACTCCACGGACGCCAACGAAGACCTCTTTGAGGAGGAGTACAAGGAGCTCAAGGGACACCTGCAGGAGGGTGTCGAAGCCGCCATCAAGGAGGGATTCGAAGCCGAGTTACTCATCGCCGAAGGCGATGCCCGCAAGTTACTGCTGCAAGCCACCCACAAGCAGAAGCCTGACTTGCTAGTGATTGCGCGACACAGCCACGAGCCCGACCCGAGTTTTATCGCCAAGTCGCTCAATGCCATCTTCGACGAGTTTGACTACATGACCTTCGGCAGCGTCAGTTCCTTTCTGACCCGCCGGGCCGAGTGCCCGTTGCTAATTCTTCCCACAGGCGACACCGGAAACAAGGAATAGACGACCATGAAAGCCTCTGCCGTGTTCAGGGTGAAAAATCCGCAAATAAGGGCGTTGCACCTAACCTGGATCGCCTTTTTTATCACCTTCTATGTCTGGTTCAACATGGCGCCGCTGGCATCGAGCATGCTGAAAAGCGTCGACTGGCTGACCCAGGATGACATCAAGCTGTTCGCCATCTGCAACGTGGCGCTAACCATACCCGCACGCATCATCGTGGGCATGGCGCTTGATCGCTTCGGCCCACGTCGAGTTTTCTCGGTGCTGATGGTGACGATGTCGATTCCTGCGCTGGTGTTTGCCTTCGGTAACACCATGGCGCAGCTTCTTATTTCGCGACTAGTGCTGAGCTCTATCGGTGCCAGCTTCGTAGTCGGCATTCATATGACCGCCTTGTGGTTTAAACCAAGGGATATCGGTTTTGCCGAGGGCTTTTATGCCGGTTGGGGCAACTTTGGCTCCGCCGCCGCTGCCATGACCTTACCCACCATCGCCATTACCATGTATGGCGGTGACGATGGCTGGCGCTGGGCCATCGCGCAAAGCGCCATCGTGATGGCGGCCTACGGTGTCTACTACTGGTTCGGCATCACCGACGGCCCCGATCCCAAGGCACATCGCAAGCCGCGCAAAGCCGCTGCGATGGAGGTCAGCTCCTGGGCCGACATGGTTAAGTTGATTCTCTGGACAATTCCGCTGGTCGGTGTGCTCAGCATCCTGGTATGGCGCATCCAAAATATGGGCTATCTTTCCACCACGGGTGCTATCATCGCTTACTTGGTGATCATCGCGGTGGTTATTTATCAGATCACCCAAATCCTGCGAGTCAATATCCCCATTCTCAAGGAAGGCGTACCCGAGGACGACAAGTACCCCTTCAGCAGCGTGGCGGCGCTTAACAGCACCTACTTCGCCAACTTTGGCGCCGAGCTTGCCGTGGTCTCAATGCTCCCCATGTTCTTCGAGCAGACTTGGGGACTCAGTGCCGCCATGGCCGGGGTGATCGCAGCCTCCTTTGCCTTCGTCAACTTGGTGGCACGCCCCATGGGCGGCATGGTATCGGACCGGATGGGAAACCGTCGCTTCGTCATGCTCAGTTACATGTTTGGCATAAGTATTGGCTTCATGCTGATGGCCATGCTTAACTCAAACTGGCCTTTGATCGTAGCCGTAGCCATCACCATTTTCACCTCCTTCTTCGTGCAGGGGGCAGAAGGCGCGACGTTCGGGATTATCCCTTCAATCAAGCGTCGCATCACCGGCCAGATCTCAGGCATGGCGGGAGCCTATGGTAACGTGGGCGCTGTTGTTTATCTGACCATATACACTTTCGTCACACCGACTCAATTTTTCTACATTATCGCTGCAGGCGCTTTTATCAGCTGGCTGCTCTGCCTACTCTGGCTTAAGGAGCCGGAAGGCGGCTTTGCTGAGGAGTATCATGTCTCCTCCGTTGATCGCATGATCGAAGACCAGGAGAACCTCAAGGCGCAGCACACAGGCAAGAGTTGAGGGCGTACGTACGGTATTTGCTACTCAATACGTTAAGGGCAGATTATTCAAATCTGCCCTTTTTTGTGGATATCGGATAACCTATCAGCAGCGTTACAAAACAAACCTCTCCCCGCCCAACATCACGGTTACACGTCCTACCCGATGATTACCGACATTGGTAACGCCATACCCCAAAACAAAAAAAATCCCCCCAGGCCTGAGCCCGGGGGGATTTTTCGGATAAGTGCCTGACGATGACCTACTCTCGCATGGGGAGGCCCCACACTACCATCGGCGCTGAGCGGTTTCACTACTGAGTTCGGCAAGGGATCAGGTGGTTC
>NZ_JAMJPJ010000049.1 GCF_023555005.1 Halomonas llamarensis
TCGGCGATCTGGTCGACCATCTCGCTGAGCGTCTTCATGGGGATGATGCCCATCTCGCGCAGCACAGCGACAACGAACGCCTTTTTCGTCCAGCTTTCACGGCACTCGACGTAGTAGGCGCGGTGCATGTTGGCCGCGTAGGCCGCCGCCAGGCTTTTGCCGTAGCCGCTGGGGCCGTACATGACCACCAGGCCGGGCAATTCCGGCGGGCGGTTGGCGGCACTTTCAACGGCAGCGGCGAGTAAGCCGACGTTCGTCAGTGGTACAATGGCATTGACACTCATAGTTTTTCCTTTTGCTTCGGGTGTTGTGGGCCAGGTGCTTACTTGGCCCAGGGATTGCGGACGGGTGGCAGCCCGTCCGTGTCCATTACGGCTGCAATGGCTTTCAGGTCTCTGTTTTCTCGGTAGTGCTCGTACCAGTCACGCGCTTCTTTTGGCACGTCTTCCCCTTGTTGCATCTGTGCATCCAGCTTTTTCCAAAGGCGGTAGCGCGCCATCTTGTCTTGAGGTATTTGAAAGCGTGTGCCTTGATCGGCCAGTTGTTTGGCGTAGGCGCGGGCATTGGCGATCTGGCGTTCTTGCTGTTGCTCAGAAGCCGCGGGCACTGGCTCGATAACTTGGATCTCCACGTCTTTGCCGGTGAGGGTTTTGCCTTTGTCGCCCAGGCGGGCCAGCTGGCCATGAATGCGCCGATCTTCGTCTTGCTCTAGCTTCGAGAAGGCTTTGCGAGCATTGCCCTCAATCATTGCCTCACCGATCCATACCCCTTCCAGACTGAAGATGCCGACCTGCTTGGCATCGCGGTAATCCCAGGCCACCCGCACCTGTTCCCCATGCAGCAGTTCAAGTTCTCGCAAGAAGTAGGTGTGGCTATTGATGCGCACTTCCCCACGGTGTGTGGTGCGCACTTCTTGTGGGCGAGTGAGTGCTTGGGTGAGATCCCACGAGGCAATCAGCGGCTGGAAGCCTTCGGCAATCGCGGCTTCCCAGGCTTCGTTAGGCGTCTGGTGGCGTTTGGCGCCTGTTTCTGGATCGCGACATTTCGGCAAGCTGCTGTGGGGTCGGTCGTTGTAAGCATCTAGCGCTTCCGCCAAACGAGACCAGAACTCTTCAAGGGTGGGAATTTCCACCGGTTGCTGTCCTTCCTTGAGCGCCTTGCGGCTAACCCGATGAATACGGGTTCCCGCGTGCTTGTCCATGTCGGCACCGATATAGCTATCGAACTCTTTGGCTAGCCGTACCAACACTGAGCGGTGAGAACGCTCAATCAAGCCGCGTGCCTGTGAGTTGTAGGGCAGCGCGTTGGTCATATCACCGCCGAGGCGATCAATGACTTCACGCACCTGGGCGTTATCAAAGCCGCTACCGTTATCAACGTAGAACTGGCGGAACATGCCACACCGGCCAATGCCCATCTTGAGCATATCCAGCGTTGCCAGTGCCGACTCGGCAACGTTGATGGCGTACCCAACGACGCGGCGTGTGCGCCAATCCAGGCAAGTGGTGATCTCGGGCCGGAAGGGCTTGCCTGTCCGTGGGTCGATCACTTCGGCATCGAACTTGTGGCCATCCGCGACCCATACATCGTTGGGTAGAAGGTGGTCGCTGGTCAGGCGATTAAAGGACTTAAGCGCCTTCAGCTCTTGCGGGCTACGACGGCCACGCTCACGCGCTTCCGGCGACAGCTTGGCAAGCCAGCGGCGCACCTGGTGGATAGAGGGGTGCGGCGGTTCTGTCTGCTCGATCAGCAGTTGGTAGGCCGCTTCAACGCTGGGCTTCTGTGGCTTTTGGTAGCGCTTGAGAAAATCACCGGCCCACGCTGGCATGCTCATATCCGCTTGGCGGCGTTTGGGTGCTAGGCCACGCTCGCCGTGCTTTTTGAAGTCGGCGATCCAGCGCTTCAGCGTGCGTTCGCTCAGGTTGCGGGTGGCCGTCTTACGGTCATTGGCAAGCACCACGAGTTGCTTGAGGTAAGGCGTTAGATCGTCCGCTTTCGCATGGGCGACTAACGTTTCGATGGCGCGCTGCTGGCTGACCATGCGGCTCATGCGTTCGATCTCACGAACGAACGCCACGCGGGCACTCATCACCTGGCGCTGGGCGTCGGTTAGCTGCTGCTGGCCTGGGCGCTGTTCTTCAATCTGCGGCTCTACCGTGCTGGTAGGCGTGGGCGCAGCGTTATCCGCCTGTGCCAAAAGCAGTGCGTTTTGGGTTTCGGCGGGTAGGACGGCGAAGGCGTATTCGACGGCCTTGCTGCCTAGACGTGGCTGACCCTCCCACTTTTCTCGCTTAGCTCGAATCTGGATAGCACGTTCTGTGCCGGGCATCCCTGGTAGCCCGGCCAGTTCTTTGGCGGAGTACCAGTTCATACACGCCCCCGCTGGAATAGGCGGGCGTTGCCCTCTGCGGTAGATTGGGCGGTGCAACCCAAACCCAAATCACCCTTAGAGGAACGCCCATGAAAGACCAAAGCGATATCGAAATTGCCAAGTTGGCTATGACGTTCACCGTTGCCTTGCTGGAAAATAAACACAGTCACTTGGCTAATTTTCATAAGGCCCGTGGAACCCAACCTACGTCCGATCCACTTGAGATATTCGATAAGGTTCATGATCACTTAGCCGCGAAAATATCGAAGGAGTAGCGAATAACTGTGGCGGTCGCTTGTGGGCCGCCCAGCATCTGCATGGTCAGCAGAAGGGCTTCCAGAATGACCAACTCATTTATGTCTTCTGGAAGTTCTCCATTTACTACAGCGGCCTTCATGCCCTGAATTGCCGCTTCAGCAACTTGAATACGCAGCTGGTGCTCTTCATCAATAACGGATTCTTTACCCTTCTCATGTGCAGCTTGATTACCCATAAGCTCTGCAAAAGCATTCTTGAACTCTTCAGCCGATTGACCTTCAGCTATTGCCTTGTCAATTAAGGCGCGGGCTTTTTCTATCGTTTCAGTGCTCAACATGGATGACGTTCTCATTGCTGTACTCCCATCTCATTCACGGCGCGATCCCAGTAGCGCGCCACTTCCTGCCGCTGTTCCGCTGACGCAGATTCCATCTCACGCACAACCTGATCCCAACGTTGCATCATGGCGTCCAGGTCACTTTCGCTAAGCACCACTTTGCTGCCATCTTCACGGCGCAGGGTGTGGCGGGCGGGCTGGTTGCTGCGCCACCATGCGGTGGGGTTCTCTGGTTGTTGGCTCACTGGTCTTCTCCCATCAGCTTTTTCAGCTTGCGTAGATCCGCATTCACGCGCTCTTGCACTCGCGAGAGCTTCCCGTATTCGGCGGCCAGCGCTTCACGGCCATAGGCCACCCGCCCGCCACGTAGGTGAACGATCCAATCGGTGAAGACGTGGCTCTGGCAAACCTCTTCGAGGAGCGGAATGCGATAGAAAGGGATGTTGTGATCGCTACGCGCTGGCGAGCTCCAGGCATCCAACATGTGCTTGGAGACGTCATCGCCGGATAGGCGGCTCATCTGCGCGGCGACTTCGTAGCGGTCGACGGGGCAGTCTTTCATGACGATGCCGACAAGCTCGCTGACCTGGGCGGCATAGTTGCCGCTACCTGGCATCGGTACCACCGGCTCGGGCACCTCGAAGATGTCTAGCGTTTGGGTATCTTTGACGCGCCTCATGACTAAGCCTCCCGCACCATTTGACGATGCGTAGACGCGTTAGAACCGCTATCCTTGTCGTATAAGCAGTTTTGCGCTTTTGCAGTTTTAAGCTTTGTTGATAGCGTCTCTGCGCGATTAGGACGTTCACGGCACGGGGTGCCGTCTTGGTTCCAACGCTCTGGCCAAATAACTTGCGGGGTCAGCCCAAGCTTTTTGGCGATAGCGCGTTCCATGCGTGGGTAAGGGGCGTACTTCGCCATTTGTACGGCGTTGCCAGTGACGCCCAGCTCGTCGCTAAGCTTGCGCAAGCTGCAACCCTGGCTGCGGAGTTGGTACTTCAACCACTCCCAGCGCTGGGCTGGATTGATAGGGATTTCTTGGTTCATGGCGTCACCTCGGTGGCGTTTTTTTGGGGTGTCTAACCTGTCTTTCCCCATAAACATAGCCGTTTTATTCCTTACGGTAAAGCGAAAAACGGCATTTCGCTTTGAACAAAACGGCTATGTGGTTAGCTATTTATGTATGTATTTGATTTTATGAGACTTTTATCTATGCGAAATTTCGTTTTCAAAAGTAACGTCATTTCGTTTTCTGCCTTTGGGAATCCGAAATGACTGATACCTTGGCTGCAAGGATGAGAAAGTGTGCAGAGATTGCCGGAAGCGGCGATACCTTGGCGCGCATAACGGCTATACCGAGGCGAACGCTGGAGTACTACTTAACCGGCGATAGAGAGCCGAAAGTGGCGCGCTGTGTGGAAATTGCGAAAGCAGTGGGGGTAGATATTGGTTGGTTGGCATCTGGTGAAGGGCCAATGCTGGCTGGGCAGAGTGCACCTATTCCCACAGTGGAAGTCCCAGGCATGGAGGATTACGCCTTTGTGCCGCTGTATGACGCCCAGTGCAGCGCGGGCGATGGTGCTTGGAATGAAGGGTGCCGGGTGCTTACGCATATCAGCTTTACGCGCTACTCACTGCGCAAGCAGGGGCTAACGCCGGATCACCTTTCAGCGATCCGCATTGATGGCGACAGCATGGAGCCTATACTGCACAGCGGCGATACAGTGCTGATCGACCACACGCGCACGGCGATTGAGGGTGAAGGTATTTATATCCTGCGCCTGGATGGACATCTCTACGCTAAGCGCTTACAGCGTAACTTCGACGGCGTGAGCATCATCAGCACCAACAAGGAATACCGCGAGGTCGTTGTACCACGCGATCGCCTGAATGAACTGGAGATCGTCGGGCGAGCCGTGTGGGCTGCTGGGTGGTTGTGAGGCTGTGCCAAACATCCAACAAAAAAGGCCGCTCCACGTAGGAACGGCCTTTTTCTCAATTTGCGCGCCTTTGGCACTGCTGGTGTCTAATCTGCTGGCGCTATATACTGGCCTTGTGTTTGTAACCCTCTGAATCTACGGCGCTAAATTTCGTCTCTCATCCCAGCTTATCCCTATTTGTTGTTTATAGTCCCACATTAGGTCGCTGTGCCATATCTACTGCTAACCCACAGCAGAGGAGGGGAGCAGCAGGTTGAGCAGCATAGCGCAGAGAGCGCCTGGGATCAGTCCTGAGTCGAGCATGGCTCTAATATCTGCTGAGGCGCCAGCCAGTAGGTCCTCATGGGCTGGCAGACCGATTGCCACTGACAGCGAAACGCCGATGATCACCATATTACGTTTGTCAAAAGGGATATGGCTGAGCATTTTGATGCCAGCGCTGGTGATCATGCCGAACATGATCAAGACCGCGCCGCCGAGTACTGCATTGGGAATGCTCGAGATCAGGGCTCCCAGCTTGGGCAGTAGGCCGGCTACCAGCAGGAAGCCACCACCGATGGCGACTACGAAGCGGCTGACTACGCCGGTAAGCGCCACCATGCCGACGTTTTGGCTGAAGCTGATCTGCGGGAAGGCGTTGAAGCCAGCCGCGAAGACGCTGGCGATGCCATCCGCCATTACTCCTCCAGAGAGTTCTCGCTCGGTGGGCTGCCGGTCCAGCCCACCGGCGGTAGTGCCGACGATATCACCGATCGACTCGGCGCAGGTGACCAGGGCCAGCAACACCATGGGCAGGATCGCTGCCCAGTGAAACTCGATGCCTATGGCCAAGGGTTGGGGCAGGGTGAACCAGCTGGCTTCACCAATCCGCGAGAGATCCACTAGACCTGTGGCCAGCGCGGTGACGAAACCTGCTACTAGGCCGATCAGCGGTGCCACCTCCGACCAGAAGCCACGAGCGAACTGGTGGCAACCGAGAGTGATGGCGAACACTAACCCCGCCAGCAGCAAGTGGTGTGAGGCGCCGAAGTCGGCGGCATCGAAGCCCCCGCCGGCGTAAGCGAAGCCCATGGGGAGCAGCAGAACGCCGATCATCAGTACGAAGGTGCCGGTAACCACTGGGGGGAAAAGGAAGCGAACCCTAGGCAAGAAGACCCCGACCAGGGTGATGGTCACGCCCGCACAGAGGGTGGCGCCCAGTGCCGCAGGCAGGCCAAGGTTGAGTGCGATGGGAAGCAGTACCGGCACAAAGCCGAAGCTGGTGCCCATCACGATGGGCAGCCGTGCTCCCAGGGGGCCGAACCCCAGGGCCTGTACCAGGGTGGCAGTACCGGACACGAACAGGGTCGCCTGGATCAGGAAGATGGTGATCTCGCTGGGCAAGTCCATGGCTCCGGCGATGATCAGCGGTACGGTCACGTTACCGACGAACATGGCCAGCACATGCTGGATACCCAGGGGGACGGCTCGCCTGAGCGGGGGCATCTCGTTGACGTCGGCACTGGCCGAGAAATGGTGAAACCAAGAATTGTATTTAGACATCTGGGACTCCTTCGCAAAGAGCGCTAGCGGCAGATTGTTGTTGTTCTCTGCCGGTTAAAAGGGAGTTTGTTGGAAAATGGCTCTCAGAGAGCTCGCCAAAGTCGTTGAGCAGCCTCATGGTGACGCGCCATCAGGGCCCCTAGATCAACATCTGGGATCGCACCGTCGATGACCCGCCATCGACCGGCTACCATCACCCGGTCGGCGCGGTGAGCGCCGCATAAAAGCAACGCAGCTAGAGGGTTCTCAGCGCCGGAAAAGCGTGGCTCGTCGAGCTTAAATAGTGCCAGGTCGGCCTGTTGGCCAGGGGCTAAGCCACCGATGTCGGTGCGGCCCAGGCAACGTGCGGATCCCTGAGTAGCCCAGCGGATCACGTCTTCATGGCCGATTTCGTTGGGGCGGTAGCGGAGTCGGCCAATTAGCATGGCTTGGCGCATCTCCTCCGCGAGGTTGGAGTGATCGTTGGAGGCCGATCCGTCGACAGCGAGTCCCAATGGAGAGCCAGCTCGTTCCAGTTCTAGGGTTGGGCAGATTCCCGAGCCCAGCACCATGTTAGAGGAGGGGCAATGAGCGATACCGGTACCTGCACGGCCCAGGCGCTGTACTTCCTCGTCGTTGAAGTGGATGCCGTGGGCTAACCAGGTACGATCATTTAGCCAGCCACATTCGTCTAAGTAATCTAGGGGGCGCAGACCGAAGAGATTCTCACAATAGCGAGTCTCGTCTTCTGTTTCAGCCAAGTGAGTATGCAACCGCACTCTTTCCGATTTGGCCAACTCAGCGGTGGCCATCATCAGCTCGCGGCTCACCGAGAATGGAGAGCATGGGGCCAGGGCCACGGTGATCATGGCGCCTTCCTCTCGCTGATGGTAGCGTTGGATGAGGCGGCGGCTATCATCAAGAATATGGTTCTCGTTCTGCACCACCGACTGGGGCGGTAGCCCCCCCTCGTCTCGGCCTACGCTCATGGAACCGCGGGTCAGAGCGGCACGCACGCCGAGTCGATGGGCGGTCTCGACCTGGCGGTCAATAGCTGTCTCTAGAGCTCCAGAAAAGACATAGTGGTGATCGGCGACGGTAGTACAACCGGAGAGAAGCAACTCGGCCATGGCTAGTTCGCTGGCCACTGCGACCTGTGCCTCATCAAGGTTGGCCCAGACGTCGTAGAGCGTGGTTAACCAGGGAAAAAGCTCCTTGTTGAGTGCCTCAGAGTATGCCCGGGTCAGTGTTTGGTAGAAGTGGTGGTGGGTATTGACCAAGCCTGGTAGCAGCACATGCTGCGAAGCATCGAAAACTTGATCGACCGGAAGGCTTGGTTTCTCGCCGCTACCGAGGCGTTCAACGATAAGACTGTCTTGAATGACCACGCCATTCGCAGCCGCAGGGTCAGCGCAGCTCAATGGCTGGCGAATCCAGAGACGGGCAGAAGAATTACGGGGGAAATGTGTCATGCAAAAGCTCCTGAATGAAACGCACCCATCGACAAGGTCGAAGGGTTACCCACGCAATCGTGGTTCAGGTGCCTTACTGCATATCCCAGTATGGATGCTGGGGTGTATTCAATTTGCTCTAAAAATGTGTACCAAAACCTCGTGCTTGTCAAGCGCGAACTGTAGTCGTGCTCGCCAGTACCGAAATTATTGCGTGTGCCAACTCACGAAGTAAGATGAATTTACTAATTTCCCTCGAGCAAAACTTGTCGGATCACGAACACTCTATTTTTGCTGCTAGCAGTGCCACTGTTTTAGGTAGTTCACTGGCGTGATGAATAACGATGGCTCCCTCTGGTGTTTTCTCTTTTTTGGGGAAGCGATTAAAGTGAATCACCTGCATGCCAGCAGCTAATCCTGCTGCAACTCCCACGATAGCATCGTCAATTACCACGCAACGTTCAGGAGGTTGTTCCATGCTTTCGGCAGCTTTTAAGTATAGACCTGGATCAGGTTTCCAGATGCCTAGGTTATAAGCGCTATAGAAGTTATCGCCGAAATGCTTTGATAAACCTGTGCTTTCCATTGCGCAGCGGACTTTACGTTCGGGACCATTGGAGACAACAGCTTTAGGGTATTTGACAAGACTCTCTAAAGCCTCCGGTATGCAGTCGATAGGGAGCAGTTCGGCGCGCATACGCTGTTCTGTCAGGTGCCGCATTTCTCTCTCCATTTCTGAGTAACTTTCTTCGCCTAATATGCCGTGGTGCTTGCCGAGTTTGTCGATGATGGTGCGAAAGCGAACGCCGCGAAATTCTTCAATATACTGCTGGGCTGAGAAGGGCAGATCAAAAGTTGGGAGAAGTTCGCCCATCACCTCGGCGAGAATTATCTCGCTGTCAACTAGGGTGCCGTCGGAGTCGAAAAGCAAGCAGAGTGGTATGGGCATGAGGATCTCACGTTATCAAATAATGAAACGCCGGTTCACTCTAACAGGAGAGGAAACCGGCATCAGGATGAATCAGACGAAGTCTGGTACCAAAGCACGGGGGATAGCTAGAATCAACTGGGGATAGACGATCAGCAGGATTATTACGGCAAGCATCACGGCTAGGTAAAGCAGGGTGGTACCTAACGCTTTGAGTAGGGGGATGCCGCCGATCTTTGCCGAGATCATCAAGCACAGGCCATAGGGTGGTGTAATAAGCCCTAATCCCAGTGCCATCACGCCAATCACGCCAAACTGCACCGGATGAATGCCAGCCTGCATTGCTAACGGCTGGAATATCGGTGCCATAATCGCCATAGCTGGTAGCGAGTCCATGAAGGTGCCAATGAGTAGCATCACAGCGGTCATCACCAGCAAAAGCATTATAGGATCGGAAATATTCACTCCCGCCATCAGCTTCGGTGGAATCTGATAGAAGCTAATCAGATAACCGAAAATGGCCGCTCCCACTAAACTGAACAGCGACAACGAACAGAGCCTAACGGTTGCAGTGGAAGAGTCTAAGACATCACGGAACGTCAGCTCGCGATAGACGAGGAAACCTAGTGCCAGAGCGTAAAGCACGGCAATCATAGCTGCCTCGGTGGGGGTGACGATACCTAACGTGATACCGCCAATTATCACCACCGGAATGCCTGCCGCCATCAGACCGTCCTTGCCCGAGTATAGCAAATCGCGGAAGGAGGCACGCGGCCGTACAGGCACGTTGTAACGCCTTACGTAACCAAGGTTTAGTAATAGTTGCACTATGCCGATCATAATCCCGGGTAAAATACCGCCCAGGAAGAGCCCGGCGATGGAGGTATTGGTCAGGGCACCCCATACGATCATGTTGATCGAAGGGGGAATAATAATGCCCATCACCGACGAGGCTGCCGTAACCGCCACAGCAAAGTGCGTTGGGTAGCCTTCGCGCTTCATCGCCGGAATGGAGTGGTCAAGCAATTTGTGACAACCCAGTTAAGCCGCTTTCTTCAGTTCTGCCATTGCTGATTCGTAATCATTGGGGCTGCTGTAATCCAGCGTCGAATGCCGCCGCCGACTGTTATAAAA
>NZ_JAMJPJ010000004.1 GCF_023555005.1 Halomonas llamarensis
CAGTTTACAATCATTGTGATGCTTACATGTCACTCGAAAGTCACATAAGTGCATCAAACTTGGCTCAAGGTTTTCAAACGTTCTCTCAAGATCCGAAGACCTTGGTCGAGTCGCTTGCCTTGATAATCGGTGATTTATCACCCTCATCGGCAAGCGCCCACATGAATTACCTGATCACATTATTAAAGAGCATGTCGTTGAAGGAAGTCATTCGATAACCTGAATGGCTTGCCTCAGCGAGGAAGGCGTATTCTACGCATTCCGTGATGTTTGTCAACTCGCTTTTCGCTAAGATGGCGATAAACGTGTGAAGGCAATAGTCGAGCGATTGATACAAACTGACAACTCAATCAAGCCTCTAACCTTCTGACAAACCAAGGTTTTTACACCTTAATCACCGCTGGTAACGCTGTGCGTCCCCGGCAGCGGATGCGTACTCTACGGGTTCAATGACGGGTTCGCAAGGGGTTGTGCGAAAAAGTTCTAACTCTTGGGCTTTGCCTTACGCATGACAGCCAGCACAGGCCCCGAAAGCACATAGACCCCAAACAACAATAACAACATTGCGGAGGGTTCTACGGAAATCATAACAAACCCCAACACAACTGCCAGCAGCACAACAAAGGGCACCGGCTTTTTAAAATCGAAATCTTTAAAACTGTAGTAGCGAATATTGCTGACCATCAACACTCCTGCGGCTGCCACCATAAATAGCATCAACAACTTAAACCCCAGCGCATCAGCATCAAAGCTATGGAATGTCCATACGCTTGCGGCAATTAATGCGGCGGCAGAAGGGCTAGGCAAGCCGATAAACCATTTTTTATCCGTGCTACCAATCTGCACGTTAAAGCGTGCTAAGCGAAGCGCGGCACAGGCAACGTAGAGAAAGGCCACCACCCAGCCGGTTTTTCCGATATCCTGCAAAATCCAGGTAAAGGCGACCAAGGCGGGCGCCATACCAAAAGAGATCATATCGGCCAGACTGTCATATTCAGCGCCGAACGCGCTTTGCGTGTTGGTCATTCGTGCAACACGGCCGTCCAAGCCATCAAGCACCATGGCAATGAAGATAGCGACGGCTGCGGCAGTAAAATCACCGTTGATCCCGGCCACCACCGCGAAAAAACCCGAAAACAGCGCCGAGGTGGTAAATAGGTTAGGCAGTAAATAAATACCCTTGCGGCGAATTTTCTGACCATCTTCAACCGACTCTTCAATGACTTCGGTTTCGCGCAAAAAAGTACTCGCCAAGTCCTCGCTACTCACTCGCTTAGAGGATTCTTCCTCTTCCGGCGAAGGAGAACTTGCTCGCTCTGGGTCATGAGCATCCTGAGTCATAAGTATCATCCGTTTGAAATGAAGTCACATAAATAGCGTTCTCTTCATTCTACACGGAGAACCTCACTCAGCCAGCCCGTTAGCGTGATGGCGCCATACGTAAAGGGGCGCGACATAGCGCCCCCAATCCATCAAGCAACCCAGACTCAGTTTTTCGACTTATCTACCAATTGATTAGCGGCAATCCACGGCATCATGCCACGCAGCTTAGCGCCTACCTGTTCAATTTCGTGCTCAGCGTTTAAGCGACGACGTGCGGTCATCGACGGATAATTGCTGTTACCCTCATTGATAAACATTTTGGCGTATTCGCCGGTTTGAATACGCTTTAAGGCGTTACGCATGGCGGCACGTGATTGCTCATTGATCACTTCGGTACCCGTCACGTACTCACCATACTCCGCGTTATTAGAGATGGAGTAGTTCATGTTGGCGATACCGCCTTCGTACATCAGGTCAACGATCAGCTTGAGCTCGTGCAAACACTCGAAGTAGGCCATTTCCGGCGCGTAGCCCGCTTCGGTTAGCGTTTCAAAACCGGCTTTCACCAATTCCACAGCACCGCCGCACAGCACCGCTTGCTCGCCGAACAAATCTGTTTCGGTTTCATCTTTAAACGTGGTTTCAATGATACCGCTACGACCGCCGCCAACACCTGCTGCA
The DNA here is from genome assembly GCF_023555005.1 of Halomonas llamarensis. GTDB lineage: Bacteria > Pseudomonadota > Gammaproteobacteria > Pseudomonadales > Halomonadaceae > Vreelandella > Vreelandella llamarensis. The sequence continues at coordinate 2,005 of NZ_JAMJPJ010000004.1, forward strand.
TAGGAAAGCGCCAGCTCTTTGGCCTTACCTGACGCATCTTGATGAATTGCGATCAAATCGGGGATACCGCCGCCTTTCACAAATTCAGAACGAACTGTGTGGCCCGGTGCTTTCGGCGCGATCATGATCACGTCGAGATCTTTGCGTGGCTCAATCTGATTGTAGTGAATGTTGAATCCGTGGGCGAAAGCCAACGTCGCGCCCTCTTTCAGGTTCGGTGCAACTTCCTGCTCATAGATCGCTTTTTGGTTTTCATCCGGCGCAAGAATCATCACTACGTCAGCGGTTTTACACGCTTCTGGCACGGTGGCAACTTTCAAACCAGCAGCTTCTGCTTTTGCTGCAGAAGAGGACCCTTCGCGCAACGCCACGGTTACATCAACGCCAGACTCTTTTAAGTTATTGGCATGCGCGTGCCCTTGAGAGCCATAACCAACGATAGTGACTTTCTTCGCCTGGATAAGAGACAGGTCACAATCTTTATCGTAATAAACGTGCATAGCAGGAACTCCATTAAGTATTTGAAATAAAACGTCATATCAGCGTTGAAAGCCACTGGCGCTGTCTCATGCAGCACTCGCTTCAAGCAATGAAGTCACCTTACGCGATGACGCCTATTGCGTAAAACGCTATATTTGCAACACAACAATGCACATAGTGAAACACGGGGCTCTCATGGACTTTCGACTACTTAAGCACTTCATCACTTTGTCTGACACCCTCCACTTTGGCCGCGCTAGTGAGCTGTGTCACACAAGCCCCTCTACCCTTAGCCGTTCGCTTCAGCAGTTAGAAAACGAACTCGCCACGACGCTTATTGAACGCGACAACCGACATGTTTCGTTGACGCCACAAGGGATGCACTTCCAGCGCTACGCGCGGGATACGCTAGATCAGTGGGAAACCATCAAACGAACGCTGGCAGACGAAGCGGCACAACTAACCGGCGACATCAGCATCTATTGCTCCGTTACTGCGAGCTACAGTTTTTTGTACGAACTGCTTAGCGACTTCCGCCTCCAACACCCCGGCATCGAGTTCAAGCTACATACCGGCGACCCCGCAAATGCAATGAACCGTGTATTATCGGGTGATGACGATATGGCCATCACGCCTCGCCCACGGACGCCCCCGCCAGCACTGGCGTTTAAATCACTCACACGCTCATCGCTTGTATTCATCGCCCCCACGAGCCCAGCTGAGTGGCTACCCCACACCCCCGAAAGCTCAACAGCGCAGCAGTGGGAGACAGTGCCGATGATTTTGTCGGAGGCGGGCTTATCGCGCGAATACGCCGATACATGGTTTAGAGCACTTGGCGTCACACCGCGCATTTATGCTCAGGTGGCAGGGCACGAGGCTATTGTCAGCATGGTGGGTCTAGGGTTTGGCGTCGGCGTGGTACCCAAAATTGTGCTGGATAACAGCCCGCTGGCTGAGAGTGTCAAGATACTCCACGTCAAGCCAGAACTGCCTTATTACGATGTGGGCTTATGTGTGCTCAATCGGCGCCTAAAGCGGCCTAGGATTCAGGCACTTTGGGAAGCAGTTAGTGAGCGACGCCCCTAAAAAGTAAAACGGCAGGCGTAATGCCTGCCGAAATCACTTATTGAATACGCATCAACGTCGGGGTCTAGGTAAGTGACTATCAGCGCGCGATGGAGTGTCATCCTTAGGACGCACATAAAGTACCAGCGCATGATCCACTAATTCATAGCCATGCTCTTCAGCAATCTCTTGCTGACGGCGCTCGATCATTTCATCGACAAATTCAATGATCTCACCGCTATTAAGGCAGACCATGTGGTCATGATGATCTTCTTGAGTTAACTCGAATACAGCATGCCCGCCGTCAAAATTATGACGAATTACGAGGCCCGCTGTCTCAAATTGAGTCAACACGCGATAGACCGTTGCCAAGCCAACATCTTCTCCCGCATCAATCAGTGTTTTATACACTTCTTCTGCGCTTAAATGGTGTTGGCCAGAGGCATTTTCGAGGATTTGCAGGATTTTAACGCGCGGCAGGGTCACTTTGAGCCCGGCTTTACGCAGTTCATGGTTCTGATCGGCCATGGTTGCTCTTCGCAGTAACAGGTTAGGTCGGGTATGATCGACCGAAACCACGATAGTGAAGAATAGGCGCAAATGCAAAAATTGACTCGAATTATCACGTTCTCAGCCACGCTCGCACTCATTAGCGGTTGCAGTTATGTCGGCGTTTATAAACGCGACATCCCGCAAGGCAACCTCATCACGCAAGATATGGTGGAGCAACTTAAGCCCGGCATGACGCAAGAACAGGTCACGTATGTCATGGGCCGCCCTCTACTTGAGGCGCCCTTCGACTCGCGCGAGTGGGACTATGTTTCTCGGCTAGATAAAGCCTACAGCGGCGTCGAAACCCGGCGCGTCACGCTAACGTTCGATCGACAAGGGGAACTTACCAAGATTGATAAAGAAGGGGATTTCTCCGAGGGTCTACCGTTAGGCACAGAAACTAGCTTAGGGCCTGCCACAGAAGGCACCGACCCAATGGACGCACTTCCGAGTGACAGTACGCAAGCAGCCCCCTGAGTCAGAGCGTAACCGACGCCTCGTCCCTAACTAGTGCTCTGCCTGGCGCTTCGCACGCGCTAGGCGAGCCACTTTAGGATCCACCTCTAGCGGGCGATACACTTCGACACGATCACCTTGGCGTAGCGGGTACGCAGACGGCTCTCGTATTACTTTGCCAAAGACGCCAAGCGGCGCCTGATGAAATGTCTCGGGCGAAACCTCGGGGAAGAGTAACGGCAAATTTGCTTTTTCCACCGCCTCAAGCACCGTGGTTCCATCAGGCACTGTTAGGGCAACGATGCGTTGTTTTTGCGGCAATGCGAACGCCACCTCAACAAACAGCGAGTTCATATGGCTTTCAACGGCCATGTAACTCGTTGGCACGCTTAGTAAACGAATCCACCAACTGCCCAGCAATTTGTTGAAATATCTTACCGAACGCCATACTTAACAGACGGTTAGCAAACTCAAACTCCATCTCCAAGCTGACCTGGCAAGCATCTTCACCCATCGGTACGAAGCACCAACGCCCTTTCAGGCGTTTAAATGGTCCACTGACTAGCGACATTTCAATTCGCTCGGGCGAATACAGCTCGTTACGCGTCTTAATGGTTTGTTCGATACCTGCGCGCCCTAAAGTCATTTCACCGATAAGATGTGCATCATCGCGCTCAATCAACCGCGCACGACGACAACCCGGCAAAAATTCCGGATAGGACTCGAAATCGTTCACCAGTTCAAACATTTGCTTAGGAGTGTGCCGCACCAAGGCGGAACGATTCACGGTTGGCATTGACCTCTCCGCTGACTTCATAGTGCCCAAGGCGTATCATGGGGGCTAATCTTAACGCACAAATAGTATCACGGCTCTCTTCTCCGCGAAGAGGCAACCAACAGATCAATGACGAGGTCTCATGGCCACAAAGAAAGGAAAAACCAAAAAAGGTCCTAGCAGCAGCGTCATCGCTCAAAATAAGAAGGCCCGCTTTGAGTATCATATTGATGAAACCTTCGAAGCGGGTCTCTCGCTGGCTGGCTGGGAAGTCAAAAGCCTTCGCGCAGGCAAAGGACAGTTAACAGACACGTATATTTTAATTCGCAATGGCGAAGCGTGGCTGCTGGGTAGCCATATCATGCCGCTAAACACCGCGAGCACTCATGAAATCGCTGACCCCACACGGACGCGAAAATTACTGCTGCACCGCAAAGAAATCGCCAAAATTTTCTCGGTAACCCAGGATAAGGGCCACACGTGCGTCCCCCTTAAGCTTTACTGGAAGCGCAACAAGGTGAAGTGCGAACTCGCCCTAGTCACCGGCAAGAAAACCCACGACAAACGTGCCACTGAAAAAGATCGCGACTGGCAACGTCAAAAAGGCCGTATTATGCGGGAACAAAACAAGGCATAACTGGTCAATTTATTACAAGCGCGTTAGAATGCGCGTCTCACTAAGGGGGCGACATGGTTTCGACGCTGGTGACAAACCCTGCGGTGCATGCCGAGAGCGTGATGTATCTCGTAAATCCAACATCACGAAAAATAGTCGCAAACGACGAAAACTATGCTCAGGGCGCGCTAGCAGCGTAAAGCTGGTAGCTTCTTGTCCGGCTCCAAGGTGATGTGCCTATTCATCACTGAGGAGATACGAGCTAAAGCTGATAGGACCGCGGTTGGCGGTGTCTTCTCGTCAATCGTTAAACTTAAGAAGGCTCGCGTGGCTGGATCCTGATCGTCGGAGCCAGTCGCGTTAAAGCAAAAGACGAAATCTAAGCATGTAGAGCCAATGGGCGAGTGCCGGCGGACGCGGGTTCAATTCCCGCCGCCTCCACCACACAAAGGTTTCAAGAGTTCTCAAAACCTCCCAAGAAACCAGCAAAAAAGCGCCTCAGGGCGCTTTTTTGTTGTCTTGGCATTGGGTGGAAACTCTTGACACAACCCCACTATAGGGGGCATATCTGGGGGCACTATGAGCCTTCACCGATGAGGTGCCCCCAATATGGCCCACGTTAGCAATAAGCTATCAGCTACCGCCGTGCGCAGCGCCAAGCCCCAAGAGAAAACCTACCGCCTTACCGATGGTGGGGGCATGTATCTTGAAGTTACCCCAACTGGGGGCACCTACTGGCGCATGAAGTACCGTTTCCACGGCAAGGAAAAGCGCTTAGCCATTGGCGTTTACCCCGAAATCAGTCTTTCCGCTGCTAGAGAGGCCCGCGAACAGGCCCGAAAGCTACTGGCGCAAGGGCTAGACCCCAGCACCACAAAGCGCGTTACCAAAGAGCTTGGCAAAACGACGGCGGGAAATACCTTTAAAGCCGTGGCCACAGAATGGCTTGAGCATATCCACCGCCATGAAGTGGTGCCCGACCACTACAAGCGCAACAAGTCACGCTTAACCCGTGACGCCTTTCCAGCGCTGGGCCATCGCCCTATTACCGATATAACGCCGCCTGAACTGCTGGAATGCCTGCGCAAAATTGAAAAGCGCGGCCACCTTGAAACAGCGCACCGGGTAAAAACCCTGTGCGGGCAAGTATTCCGATATGCCATATCCACGGGCCGCGCCGAACGTGACTTAACGCCAGACCTTAGAGGCGCGTTACGCACCCCTAAGACAAACCACCATGCAGCCATCACCGACCCGGCAGAGCTGCCTCCACTGCTGCATGCTATCGACGGTTACGGCGGGATGCCCGTTACCATCGTCGCGCTCAAGCTCTCCCCGCTGGTGTTCGTTCGCCCTGGTGAGCTACGCCAAGCCAAGTGGGCAGACTTCGATTTAGAGCGCGGTGAATGGGCTTTCCAGCCAAGCAAAAACGCTGATCCGTTGGTGGTGCCCCTACCCCGTCAAGCGGTCGACATGCTGGCAGAGCTTCACCGCCTAACGGGCCGGGGTGAATACGTGTTCCCCGGTGCCCGCAGTAGCAAACGCCCAATGAGTAACGCCACGATAAAGGCCGCGCTGGATCGTATGGGCTTCAAAGGGGAAATGACCGCCCACGGCTTCCGGGCCATGGCCCGCACTATTTTGGCTGAGCGCCTTGGCTACCCAGAACAGTACATAGAACAGCAGCTAGCCCACAAGGTGAAAGACAGCAACGGGCGCGCCTATAACCGCACCACGCACTTAGAACAGCGCCGGGAAATGCTACAAAGCTGGGCCGACTACCTCGACGCCCTGCGCGATGGTGCAAGTAATGTGGTGCCGATCTACAAGGGAGCGGCCAATCATGGATGAAGAATTGCAAGCTATTCAGGCTGACTTAGATAACGTATTGGAGCGCCTCGCTAAGCACATGAATAGCAAAAGCGAATGCTCTCAAATAAGCGTTAGAGAAAAGGTTGATCTTGAGGATGCAGCCGCTGTTGTGTTGCTCTATTCAAATAAAGAAAAAATATCAAAGAGTCTTAATAGCTTGATAGAAATTTTCTTAGTTCATAAAGAGGAACAGGCGTCTAAAAAGGCCAATTTTATAGAAGTGCACGGCAATCGACTAGGAACACTATTGGCTTGTTTTGATGCTCTGTCTAACACACTGATTGTGCCTAGCCACAATGAACTGAAGCTATTGAGCGTAATGGCTAATGACTTTATGGAGGGGCGATCTAAGTGGGTTGGCCAGTCGCTAGGATTGCCGTTAACTAGGCCTCGTAAAACAAAAGAAAATGAGCCAGCAAAGCCACCGCTTGTGACAGATGGTTATGTCGACAATAAATATACTTGGAAGATGATAGGCGCAATGGATGTCTACTATGCCCAAGAGCAAAATAAAACTCCTATAGATGATGGGCTTTTTGAGTTAATTGCTAAGCGCTGGAACATCAAGCCAGGAACTCTTAAGGACTTTTATTACAACGACGATGGAGTTAAAAAATATAAAGATTTTAAGGAGTTAGCAAAAGGAATTCGTAGCTCAGAGTAGGTACATAGTTACCAAAATAAAAATAAAGCGACGCGAAAGCAGATAGATTCTGAATTTCGCCGTGAAATCCAGCAATACTTGAGATATGCCGCCATCCATCCTTTCAGCCATGCCCCATAAGCAACCAAAGGAGCTAAAGGCATGGCTACCCCTACCAAACCAACGTCCAACCTAATCCGATTCCCTGTCGTCCGCGAAAAAACCGGGATGAGTACGACCGGTGTTTATCGCGGCATGGAGCGCGGTGACTTCCCGAAACCCGTTCGCATTGGGCCGCGCGCCGTGGCCTGGGTAGAGTCGGAAATAGACGAGTGGATTCAGCAGCGCATTGAAGCGAGCCGCCAAGAGGGGGCAGCATAATGTTTGACCGCTACCCCGCTCCCAGCTATGCTCTAACGGCTGGCGCAAAATCGTCAGCAACTACAGACCTTGGCCGGTCTGAAAGATACAGGCGCATCAGCGCCCACCGCGATAATGGCGCTTTTTTTGTGCCCATCATCCGCGTATGTGGTGGCTGCATGTGGGACGCTTTCGAGCGTGCCGGAATCCTGTATCTCCGGTCGGCCAACCCGCATGCAGTCGCCTCCAACTGTTTGGCCGCAGTAGTGGCGACTCCGAAGATACAGGAGTCCGTCCCAATGGCATCATTACGCCTTTCAAACCTCATTACCCGCAGTTTATCCCGCCGGGCCGAAGCGCATAGACAAATGGCCAAGGCCGCTTTGTTTGCCGATTCCAGCACGCGCACCCGCCTTAAGCGTTACAACCACCACATCGAAAAAGCCCAACAGCTAGAAGCCCGCGCCCTAGAAACTGCCAAGCGCAGCGTAGGCGGTGCAGCATGAATAACGCTAACCACCACATTCCAGCCCCCAGCTTGCTTACCCAAGCCCACCGCGACGCCATGGCCTACATCCAGGACCTGGCCATAACAATCAGCTTTCAAGGCATCTATTGCGTAAGTGCTGAATACACAGGCGTTGGCCATGGATTTCGCGTCAACGTGCTGCTGTTCAGTGAACTGGCTAAAGATAATTTCAAAGCCCACCAATCCTTCACTGTTTACCTTCCTGGCCTAGAGCGCTTGGCTGGTCATAACGCCCTTGAAGAGCTGCAAGCCATTGCCCGCGATCTGGAAGCGCTGCTTCCAGGGGTGGTGGCTGAATGAGTTGCGTCTTCCACTATTCCAACCTTGTGCAAAAGCTGCCGCCGGTTCTGAACAGCGGCCAGCTACTGCCCCATGCAGATACCCACGTTGAAACGCCCTTGCTGTGGTTTTCAGCACACCCGTTTTGGGAGCCTACCGCGACAAAGCCCTGCTGGACTGGTGGCACGCTGGTTAACCTCAAATTTTGGGAATACCGCGACCTGTTCGGCTGCGTTCGTTTTGCACTACCTGCCGACGATAACCGCCTAATGACATGGCGCGAAGCGTGCAATTACGCGTGCCTACCCAGAAATGAGCGCCGGAAACTGGAAGCCGCAGCCCGCAAGCGGGGAGGCGATCCCAAGCAGTGGTTTGCTGTGCCCGTCGCCATTCCACTCACAGACGTGAAACTTGAAGTTCTCAGCGGTAATACATGGAGGGCTATTTCATGAGCCGCCCACAAGATCAATCCGTAAAGCAACTGGTCGAGCTGCGCGACATCGGCGAAGCCCAAAGCACGCTAGCAACCGCCCTGGGTGATACCGCTTATCTAAGTCAGGGAGTAACGGAACAGCAGGCGCTTGCATGGGCAACGGCTTTCCGGTGCATGGGGGAGCGCGCCACCACGTTAGCCAATGACCTACTTGATGAAAGCATTGACCCCGCTGGCGCTGATCAGGAAGGGGGCCGCGATGCTGACTAGCCCCCATGAAAAAGCCCAGCGCAATGGCTGGGCCTTCTCCGCGCCGCTGACCAAAGCAAACGCTAAACCTGAGAGTAGCACACGGTATGGGGCGCGCCTATGCCTTATCGATCAATGCCAACCCTTCGGGGTTGGTGCTGGCGCTGAGAAGCCACGCCCGGTAAGTGGTAAGGGGGTGGTATGACCAGCCACGCCGCCTTTATTGATCGACAAGCCCTTGCTGATTCGCTGCTGAACTGTGGCCCGTGGAAGTGCTGCAGCGATGATCAAGCCTTGATCGACCACGCCACCGCCCAAGCCCGCGCCATTGAACTGGAAGCCGCCAGCCTGGGCGATCCTGTTTACGCGCTACAACGTGCCCGCCGCCGTGTCGCTTTGCATTGCCTACCCCTTCCCACCGGGCATAGTACCGCCGGGGAACTCTTACGCCTTGCATGCCCAATGTGGTGGCGCCGTCAGCTTAGACGACTCACCAGCCGCCGCCGTGAGCAGAGGCAGCGCATCTTAGGCCGAACACAGAAGCGGGCAGGCATTTACGTTAGCAACGAAGGCTACCGCCGCCGTATTGACCAAACCACCCGCAACGCCCGCTTACTGGAAGCCATCACGGCCACCAACCAGGACGGCGACCAGTACACCCTTGCAGAGCTGGCCGAGCTTGGTTTAGCAAACCCTGAGTTTCGGCGGGCAGAGCTAATGTTGCGCATTGCCGACACTGAGCGGGAAGCCGACCGGGCCGGGCATTGCGGCATGTTCTACACCATCACCACTCCTAGCCGCTTTCATCCGGTACGACAGAACGCCAGCATTAACCACAAATATGCTGGCGCTAACCCGCGTGAAGCACAGGCCTACTTGCAAAACCTATGGGCGAAAGCCCGCGCTAAATTCAAGCGAGACGGTTTAGGTATTTACGGGATCCGTGTTGCCGAGCCTCATCACGATGGAACGCCTCACTGGCATTTGCTGATATGGATGCGCCCCGAAGATGAACCCAAGGTAACCAGCATATTACGCCGCTACTCGCTGGAAGATTCACCGGGTGAGGTTAAGCGAAACACCAACGTTAGATTCAAGCCCGTGGCCATTGATCGAAGCAAGGGAAGCGCTGCCGGGTATGTGGCCAAGTACGTGGCGAAAAATATCAACGGCAAGCAACACACCCGCCAAGGCGTACCGAGCGATAACCTCGACCACTACGGCCAGCCACTAGAAACCAGCGCCCCGCGTATCGAAGCGTGGGCGGCCTGCTGGGGTATTCGTCAGTTTCAGTTTGTGGGCCTGCCTTCCGTCACGGTGTGGCGTGAGCTGCGCCGCCTCAAAGATGAACAGCGCTTAGCTGATTGGGAAGCGGCCACACGGCCAGAGCCAGAAGCCGCCGCGATCCTGGGAGAGTTACGCCAAGCGGCCAATGCTGGCGCCTGGGATAAGTACCTTCACTTGATGGGCGGCCCCATGCAGCCCCGTGACGCCGCGCCTATTCGCCCGTGGCGTGTGGTGCGTCAAACCGTTGACGCGGCCAACATCAACCCTATGACCGGGGAATGGTCAAGCGACACGCTTGGCCGTTACGGGGAGCCGATGGCGGGCATCTGGGGCTTGGTGGTTAGCAGTCAGCTAGGCGAAACGGAATACCTTACCCGGTACTACCGCTGGACGTTTGAACGCAAAGGTGAAGCGGCCGGGTTTGATTTTAAGCGCGTAGGCGAAGCCGCAGCGCCTTGGACTGGTGTCATTAACTGTACGCACAGCGCCATTAAGCATGAGAGAGAAGCAAGGGAACTGGCAGCAAAAGGGCCATTAAAAGCTTTCCGGTACATGGGCGAACTAAAACCTAAGCGCCCGCTATGGCCATGGGAGAAATCAATCCTATTTGAAAGGGGCGTTACCGAGTCCGAGTGGTTTAGGCGCATGTGCCCACCGTTACCCCGCGAACAGGTAAACCGTATCCAGCAACAAGCCAAGGTAGACGCCCACCAATGCCGCATCGATTCTGTTAGGCGCCGCCTTGAACACGAAGATCGTGAGCGTTTGCGCGCCTCACTGGATGAAGGCCGTGAACTGGTACTTGATTGGCTGTTGGATGGGGAGCTGTCACTCGCTGATATTCCACCGGGAGTATTTGCATGAACGGTGACGCTCTACTTACACGCATTGCTCAGATGCAAGCCGCTGCTGGCGCTTCCCGGTCGCAAGGCAAGCCCGGCACCCGCCCCCAACAACGCCCACGCCGTGCGAGCGTGACCAGCCGCGTGGAATCGTGGCTGGCGCTGATAGAGAAACGGTGTGCCCTGCTGGCTGAGGATCGCCGCTTTATTCGCCTACGTCTGGCCACACAACAAAACAGCGAAGCAATGCGACTTGCTAAAGGGTATTGCGCCGCCTGGGAACAGGCAGCCATGCAAGAACAGCTCGCCCACGTAAAGAGCAACGCAGGCCGTCAAGCGGCTAATCTTTGGCTTAAGCGACAGCTAGATAAAAAAATAAATCCTTAATTATCAGAAAGTTGTGAGGCTATATTTTCTATAATATCTATTATATTCTGTATAAAAATTCAGCATTTTCATTAAGCCCTTTGGAGTTAACGCAATGCCTAAATCACAGACTAAAAACAACCACCTTACCGTTCACCTTGATGAACAGACGGTATACATGCTGGCGCAGTTAAAGCGCCAAATTGATGCAGAGCGTCACCCAGCAGCACCGCCTTATTCCATGGCTGAGCTGGCGCGTTTGTCGATCCGTAAGTGGTGTGACAATCAAGCCGCCCCGGTACCGCACCCATGGCTAGGTAAAGAGAGTGAGGAAGCGTAACCGTGGATATTCAGATTTATGATGTGATCGACGGTGTGACCGCTGCCACCGTCAAGCGCCTGTTAGCCAGCGGCAGCAACGAACCTATCACGCTGCATATCAATAGCCCCGGTGGCAGCGTCACCGATGCTCTAGCGATCTTCAATAACCTGCGTACCTATGCTGGCAACGTGACTGCGTTTGTGGATGGCCTAGCGGCAAGCTCTGCGACCCTGGTAATGCTGGCAGCCGATGAAGTGGTAATGGCTGAGCATAGTTTCATCATGGTGCACAACCCGTGGTCTGTGGTGATGGGCGACGCAAGAGCGATGCGCAGAAGTGCAGACACGCTTGATAAAGCCGCCGACGAAATGGTCACGCTCTATGCCGAGCGCACCGGGCAGAGTGACGAAGCCATCACGGCAATCATGGAAGCTGAGACTTGGTACAACGCTGAGGAAACGGTAGCCGCCGGGTTTGCCCAGCGGGTTGAAGCCAGCGAACAGGACAAGCCCCGTATGTCAGCGGTGGCCATAGCTTACTTGGCCAACATCACCAACCTACCCGAGGCAGCCGCCCAGCGCCGGGAAATGCAGATAGCCGCCCAGCGCCGTGAAGCGCAAATAGCCGCCCTAAATCAATTTCCAGACCTGCCCGCCGTGGCCCAACTTAAAAACAGTCAGGACATTAAGACTATGTCAGCCGAACAAATCCGCGCCGCTACCATGAACGCCTTAGGCCAAGGCACCACACCCACAGCCCCACCACGCAAAGACGTTGGCGCCTTTGCTGATAATGGTAACGCCGTACAGGATGGCATGATTGAAGCGCTATTAGATCGTGCAGGTGTTGCCAAGTCACAGGACAAGAGCAACCACTTCCGCACCATGAGCTTAGCCGAAATGGCGCGGGCCTCTCTTACCGAGAAGGGCGTCAGTGTCAGCGCCTATGGCTCCAAGATGCAGATGGTGGGCGCTGCCTTCACTCATACCTCTAGTGACTTTGGCCATGTGCTACAGAACGTGAGTGAGAAGGCCATGCTAAGAGGCTGGGAGAACAGCGGCGAAACCTTCCCGCGCTGGACTAAGAAGGGCACGTTAAGCAATTTCCACACGGCACACCGTGCAGGCCTGGGCGGCTTCCCCTCACTACCCAAAGTGAAAGAAGGGGCAGAGTACAACTATGTCACGGCAGACGACCGCGCCGCCCCGATTGCCTTAGCGACATACGGCGGACTGTTCAGCATCACACGACAGGCAATCATTAACGATGATATGAGTGCCTTTCAAGCGATCCCCGCCAACATGGGGCGAGCGGCAAGCCGTACCATTGGTGACTTGGTTTACGCCATCTTGATGAGCAACAACACCTTCACAGACGGCAAGCCGTTGTTTCATGATGACCATGGCAACATCATCACCAGCTCTGAAGGTTTCATACCTAATGCGCTGGGTGAGGCCCGTAAGCAAATGCGCATGCAGAAGGATAGACACGGCAACACGCTGAACATCGCGCCCGCCTTCGTGATTGTGCCCGCCGCCCTTGAATCTATCGCCATGCAGGTGCTAAGCAGTACCTCAGTGCCGGGCGCTGAGACCAATAGCGGCATCATGAACCCGGTCAACAGCATGGGGGAACTGGTGGTTGAAAGCCGTCTTGATGCACACTCCCCGGATAATTGGTACGTGGCGGCTGAGCTGGGAAGCGACACGGTAGAGGTGGCTTACTTGGACGGCGTTGATACCCCTTACCTTGAGCAGCAAGAGGGGTGGAGCGTGGACGGTGTAAGTTACAAGTGCCGCATTGATGCAGGCGTTGCACCGCTGGACTATCGCGGCATGGTTCGCGGCAGCAAGGCATAACCCTTAGGGGCATTATCGCAAGCAGTCAACGCCGTGAAGGGAGCGATCCTTTCACGGCTTTTTTGTGCCTGGTGCTGGCGCTCAGACACGCCAAAAAATAAAAGGTACTCCCCCACCCGCCCCCACGGCTACGGGGGCAAACAGTCCCGGAATTCGCCTATGCACGGCAAATTTTCAGAGGTTGGTTGTTGTTTTGTTATCAAGCCATCAAGCCGTCGCTGGCATCATGCCCGGTATACCGTGGCCACCGCCTCATAAATGCCCCAATCAATGCGCTATCACGCTGTTTTAGCTGGCCTTTAATCAGGCTGGCGCGAAGCCGAAAAGGTGCCCGCCATCCGCTAAGGTGGCCAATAAATCACCCCGGCCATAGGCACGCGATACAACAACCCCACACAACCAAACGGCGCAAAAAGGTCATGCGCGGCGCGGTGCTGGCGTTGCTGTGATTTTGTCACGCTATAATGAAGGCAATTAGGCTGCTGGCGTACTTCACTACCTGGGGGATGGGGCGAAGCCCCATGGAGCGAAGCGGTAACGACAATGCAAGATAAACGCGGCGGCTTGTTGGTCAAACGTCCACCACCCAGCCACAAGCACCGCCACCCCTTTCATTGCCAAACAAGGGGTTAAAATGCACTTAAGGGAGTGGCACCCAGTAGAGCTATTTGCTCATAACAACAGTACACGGGTTCAAAGCATGGGTTAATAAAGGCAGCACTGTATAAATGGGGGCATAATTGGGGGCATATTTAAAAATAAAATTGCTTAATGTAAAATAAAAACAATGGCTTATATTTACTTTAAGCGGGACGCCGCCTCCACCACCTTAGCAAGCAAATCAAGCATCTACGGGTGCTTTTTTTGTTTTTCTCTTCCCAAATACCCGCCACCGCGAAAACGATCAAGGTGTTGCAATGCGCGCTACAAGCGCTTGACCAGCAGGCCGCTACCCTCACCTCACGGTTAGTTTCAGCAGATTAATGGTCGTCGGCGTCGCGGTGCTCTTCGAGTGGGTCGATATTGCCGTCTACCCAGGCCAGCTGCCACATCAAGGCCACCAGCTCACAGCGCTGCTCGTAAACGTAATGTTGTTTAATCAGGCTGACAAACTGGTAGTGATCGACGGCATCATCCACTTCCGCTTCCGCCAGCGTTATTAGCTCGCTGACCGCGCTGTCGCTTAAGTGGTAACGGCGGGTTAACATCTGCTTGAGCGCGGCGCTTGTCATCGTTTTTATCATAATCAGCGCGCATCACTTCGCAGAGCAACGCCGCCGAAGCAAGCTCTAGCGTTACGGTTTGGTTATCGCGCTGTTCTGGCGCCGCCAGCGCCTGTTGGAAGAAATGAGTAATCGCATCCAGCACGTTGTTCGCTGTTGCTGCACTGATCTGTTATGACGTCAGTCTTTTACGAACGAATATCAGGATTTGTGCCGGAAGGAGGCAAGGCGCGCGTCTCACACCGCGACCGTTAGGCCGCGGTGCTTAACGTCTTTTAGCTGCCATTAACTGCGGCTAGTAACCTCAAGCAGATGATACCCAAACTGGGTTTGTACCGGCCCGTGTACTTTGTTTAACTCATCATTAAAGACGACTTTATCGAATTCCGGCACCATCTGGCCCGGGCCAAAGCTGCCAAGATCGCCGCCCTGACGCCCAGAGGGGCAACTAGAGTGCCCCTTGGCCACTTCAGCGAAATCTCGACCGTTTTCGATCTCTTGTTTCAGTGCGTTGCACTGCTCTTCACTGCTTACCAAAATATGGCGGGCGCTGGCGCGTGCCATAACAAACTCCTTATTAAAAACCAAAACAGCGCGTCAGTTTATTATGCGGGTAAAGAGGCGGAACGATTCTTATCGCTTTATTATTTCCCCTCACGCTCCTCTTACCGTTGCATACACCCATCGCCGGAACTACGACCTTGGTATTATGACGACTTTCGTTTATAATGCACCGCAACAAACCCGATTTGGGCTGTTTGCAGGAGAACATTGTATGCCTCCCGATACCTCTACCGCAGCGCATGTGCAACGTAGCTTGCGCCAGTGCCTTGCTACCGTTGCCGAGCTGCTTTACAACCACGGCCACGTTTTAGAAACCCTTACCTTGCCGCATCGTGGCTTAGCCCGCCGTGACTTGTCGGCGCTGAAAACCAGCGCATCAGAATGGGCGACCTGCCAACAAGTGCTAGAAGCCAGCGAGGCCGCTACGTTCAACGAGTATGGCCGCTTTGTGCTGACCAGCATGGGGCGCGAGATGATGTTTGATATGTTCGGCGAAGGGGCTGCTGACTGCGCTTAAGTCATTAGCTGTCCGCACTAAAACGCCACCTTCGGGTGGCGTTTTGCGGTTAACGGAAGCACTTCTTGGCGTTATTAGAGAAGATTTACCGCCACCACAATAATGGTGGTAACCATGATGCCGACGCCCAGTAATAACACCACTCCATCGCGGGCAACCAGCCCTAAGCCAAGAAGCGATAGCGCCAGCCCCGCCCCGTTAGCGGAGAAGGGAATAAACTCCATTGGCGGCATGGCAAGCGCAATGATAAGCGCCGTTAGCGCGGTCAGGCGGCTGCCCCAATAACCCGTCAGCCACGGCAAGCGCACCCGCAGCCACCGGTCAATCCAGTGTGCCGGCTTTTTCATCCGCTGCAAGCCTTTGCCAAACGTCTTGCGCGCCATGTGCCGCCGCAACAGCCACTGCGGCAACCAAAATCGATCTCGTCCTGCTAACAACTGCCCAGCGGTCAACAGCACGATAGCCGCCATCAGCGTGGGCATACCGGGGATATCGCCAATCAGTGGCGCGAGCGTAATAAGCCCCGCCACCAACAGCATAGGGCCGAACGAACGCCTCCCCGCAGCGGTGAGCACATCCTCAACGCTCACCTGAGATTTACTACGCTCTATTTTCTCTAAAGATTCCAGTAGATGCGTCAGGCTGGAAGCTCGCGTCATGTAAACGCCTCTTAAATCAAGGCAAGCCTTAACTTAACGCTCAATCATGGCGTTTAAGCTGCTCTTTGAGCTGCTTGGGCACTTGTTTGATGATCAGACGATCGGCGTTCTCGTCATACTCCACGCTGGAACCCAGCAAGTGCGAGTCAAAACTGATCGATACACCACCTGCACGGCCGGTAAAACGCCTGAACTGGTTGAGTGTACGCTTATCCGGTGGGATTTCCGGGGCGAGACCGTAATCGGCTTGGCGAATATGCTCGTAAAATGCCTTCGGCTGCTTCTCATCCACGACCGCCGAGAGCTCATCGAGCGTCATCGGCTCGCCGCGGCGCAGCTGGTCGTTAGCGTAGCCCACTAACGCATCGGTTTTTTCCCGGCTCGACTCATCATCACAGTCTTCTTTCTCTACGTAGTCGCTGAATGCTTTAAGCAGCGTGCGCGTCTCAGTCGGGGCATCCACGCCCTCCTCAACGCCCAGCCATTCGGCCACCACCTCAGAGAGTTTCTTGCCACCTCGGTCTTTCAGAAACGAGGCATACTGCGATTGCGCGTCACCCTGCTGCCATTGAGTGAGGTTGATGCGTGCCGCAAGCGTCAGCTGACGCGTATTGAGCTGCGCGGCCGGCTCGGCATGGTGCGCCGCATTGATCCCGATACCCTCACGCTGATGTACCAAGGCCAACAGTAATGTTTGCGTCTCGCCTTGCTGTTGATGGGCAAATACTATGTAGCCACTCACGGCCAGATGCTCGGCAAGCGCTAGGGCCAAACGCTCAGTGAGTGTCTGCGTGATGGCCGCAAAGCCCTGTTCCTCGGCAAGATACGCCCGCAACTCACGAACAAAGCCTGACCCCTCGGCGTCAGTAAAGCGCCCCCAACCCTTGGGTTTGGTGTTATAGGTGTCATTTAACTCGCTGACCAACGTATCCATCGCCGCATTTTCTTGCGGGTGCGGGGCATCCGCAGCGGAGACGGTCAGGCGCCCACCCTCGATCGCGGGCTCGAGATGATGAACAATACTTTGCAATAGCGGCATAGCGTAAAGCGTTCCCAGGTGTAGCGATTTTAAGGCTTAAGGCGGTAACCGGTACGAAAGATCCAAGCAATGACGGCCAAACACACAAACAAAAAGAGCAGAACCATCGCCAGACTGGCCCCCATACTGACATCGCTAATACCGTAAAAACTCCAGCGAAAACCACTCACCAGATAGACCACCGGATTAAAGAGCGTCACGCCTTGCCAGAACGGCGGCAGCATATCAATGGAGTAGAAACTGCCCCCCAGAAAGGTCAGCGGGGTAATCACTAAAAGCGGCACCAGCTGAAGCTGATCAAAGCCATCCGCCCAAATACCGATAATAAAGCCGAGCATGCTAAACGTCACCGCGGTCAGCAGTAAAAAGAGTAACATCCAGGCAGGGTGCGCCACTTCCATGGGGACGAACAGCCGAGCGGTCGCCAAAATGATCAATCCCAGCACCACCGATTTTGTCGCGGCCGCCCCAACGTAGCCAATGACAATTTCAAGAAACGAAATCGGCGCGGAAAGCAGCTCATAAATACTGCCAGAGAATTTAGGAAAGAAAATCCCGAACGAGGCGTTGGAAACGCTTTGGGTCAATAGCATCAACATGATCAAACCGGGAACGATGAAAGCCCCGTAGCTAACGCCACCAATCTCATCAATGCGCGAACCAATCGCCGCACCAAACACGACAAAATACAGCGACGTAGAAATCACCGGTGACACCACGCTTTGCAGCAGCGTGCGGCGGGTACGCATCATTTCCGCCATATAAATAGCGCGGACAGGGTAGACGTTCATGCACGCTCCTTAACCAAGTCAACAAAAATATCTTCCAACGAGCTCTGCCGTGTATGCAGATCCTTCACGCCGACACCCGCCTTATTGAGCGCGCCTAAAAGCGCCGAAATACCGCCATCACCCGCTTTCTGCGTGGCACTCTCATAGCTATAAATCAGCTCATCACCGGCGTCATTTTGTGTCAGCGCGAAGGTGGCAAGCCCGGGTGGCAGCGTCTGCAACGGCTCAAACAACTGCACGGTCAACTGCTTACGCCCGAGCTTTTCAATCAGCGCGTGTTTCTCCTCTACCAACACGATCTCGCCGTGATTGATCACGCCGATACGGTCAGCCATCTCCTCGGCTTCCTCAATGTAGTGCGTGGTAAGAATGATGGTGACACCGTGATCGCGCAGTTCACGCACTACGTCCCACATTTCGCGGCGAAGCGCCACATCCACGCCGGCGGTGGGCTCATCGAGAAACAAAATGCGTGGCTCATGGGAGAGCGCCTTGGCTATCAACACCCGGCGCTTCATCCCGCCGGAGAGGGTAATCAGGCGGTTATTACGCTTCTCCCACAGCGTTAACGATTTTAACACTCGCTCGATGTGTGTCGGGTTGGGCGGCTTACCAAACAGGCCACGGCTGAAGCTAACGGTATTCCAAACCGTTTCAAACGCTTCGTTGGTGAGCTCCTGGGGCACCAGCCCTATTCGCTCACGGGCGGGGCGATACGCTTTAACGTTATCAAAACCATCCACCCACACCGTGCCCTGCGAAGGCGATACCAGCCCACACACGGCACTGATGAGGGTGGTTTTGCCCGCTCCGTTAGGACCGAGCAGCGCAAAAATCTCGCCGCGCTGAATCGATAGATCCACCTGGCGCAGCGCCTGAAAGCCACCGGCAAAGGTCTTACTCAGGCCGTCGATACGAATGATGGAATCGCTCACCGCCTACTCCTGGCACCAAAAATGGATGAGACCTCGATTGTACTCATATTTCTCCCGTTCCCCTATGTAGTAAGGGCTGGTATCGTCTTATATCTTTTTAAATTGAACATAATGTTGAGGATGGTTCATGGCTTCTACTGATTCGCACAAGTTCCGGCTTGTCACTCGCAGTGACTTTGACGGCCTGGTTTGCGGCGCACTTCTCAAGCACTTGGATTTGATCGACGACATCACCTTCGTCCACCCGAAGGATATGCAGGATGGCAAGATTGAGATCACCGAACGCGACATCACCACCAATCTCCCCTACGTGCCCGGCTGCCATCTGGCCTTTGATCACCACCTAAGCGAAACCGTGCGTAACACCGAGCGCGCCGACAATCACGTGATCGACCCCGACGCGCCTTCCGCAGCACGCGTGGTGTTCGACTACTACGGTGGCTATGACGCCTTCCCCACGCGTTGGGACGACATGATGGAAGCCGTCGACAAGGGCGATTCCGCGCAGTTCAACAAAGACGAAATTCTTAACCCGCAGGGCTGGGTGCTGCTTAATTTCATCATGGACGCGCGCACCGGCCTTGGCCGCTTCCGCGAATTTCGCATCTCCAACTATCAGCTGATGATGAAGCTGATCGACTACTGCCGCGAGCACAGCATTGAGGAGATTTTAGCGCTTGACGACGTCCGCGAGCGCGTCGAGCTGTACCGCGACCATGAAGACAAAGCGAAAGAACAAATCAAGCACTGCGCCGAGGTTAACGGCAATCTCGTCGTGCTCGACCTGCGGGACGAAGACACCATTTACGCCACCAATCGTTTTGTGGTCTATGCGCTTTACCCCGAGTGCAATATTTCCATCCACGTCATGTGGGGTTTAAAACAGCAAAACACCGTGTTGGCGATTGGCAAATCGATTTTGAACCGCACTAGCCAAACGAACGTGGGCGAACTGTGCCTTGAATACGGCGGCGGTGGCCATCTCAACGCAGGCACCTGCCAAATTGACAACGATAAGGCCGAAAGCACGCTTAAAGGCATCATCGTCAGAATCAACGCCGACGGCTGAAGGTCTTCTCACGCGGCGCTGATACGGTGTAGCGCCGCGGTTAAAAAGTGGCGCCCTCCAACCCAGTGCAGTGGCTGGCTCAGTTTAACCTCTTTCGGTTTACCGTGCGTCATGCGTAGCAGCGCAGCACCTATCGGATTAACCGTCCAGCCATAAACACCTCACCTGATCGCCTTCTTTAACCTGGGCATCAGGCGGTATCACCGCAAACGCATTCGCCGTAATGCAGGTCGATAGCACCCCAGAGTTTTGATCCTCAAATGCCTCTGCCCGCGCACCTTCCGGCGTGAAGCGAAGCTGCACCCGCATATAGTGCTGGCGCGGGCCGGTTGAGGTAGCAAACCCTGCGCAGGCGGTGATCTCCGGTAGCGACGCAAGCGCAGGGCTTGCCAAAAGCGCCCCTATCAACGGCCGAAGAAAAAGCCAAGCGCCCACAAAGCTCGATACCGGGTTTCCCGGCAGCCCCACAAAACGCGCCTCGCCCCCAGAATTGGGTAAGCGCCCGAGCGCCAGCGGTTTGCCGGGACGAATCGCCAGCCGCCAGAGGTTAAGCTCACCAAGCTGCTCCAGCGCTGCTTTAACGTGATCTTCCTCGCCGACGCTAACGCCGCCGGTGCTGACCACCACATCGGCGTCTTCCGCAGCCTGCTGCAACAACGCCACGGTCTGAGCAAAATCATCGGGTACGCTGACAAGGCTAACCACCTCAGCGCCGAAGTTTTCTAGCAGGCGCTTAAGCATTGGGCGGTTGGAATTGTAAAGCTGCCCCGGCGCCAGTGGCTTACCCGGGTCAACAATCTCATCACCGGTTGATAGCAACGCCACTTTAGGGCGCTGGCGCACGTCGACCTTTACGACGCCCTGCCCCGCCAAGTGCCCAAGGGCAGCGGCCTCCAGGCGGGTGCCAGCGGTCAACAGGATCGCGCCCGTTTGCACATCACGCCCACGCTGGCGAATGTTGTCGCCTGCCGGAATATTCGCCGGAACACTAGCGGCGTCGCCGTCGCGCTCAACGCGCTCCTGCATGACCACGCAATCCGCACCCGGTGGGATTTCACCGCCGGTAAAAATCCGCGCGCAGGTGCCAGGGGCAAGCGGCGTGGCCAGCACCCCCGCGGCAATGCGCTGGCTCACCGGTAGCCGCTTGCCAGCGTCAACGGCGCGCAGCGCATAGCCATCCATCGCGCTGTTATCAAACCCCGGCACGTCAAGCTGAGCGCTAACATCCTCGGCCAATACACGCCCAGGCGCGTCCGTAAGCGCAATGCACTCGCTTTTAAGCGGATAAATATCCGCCAGCAGCGCAGAAAGCGCATCGCCTACCAAAGCCAGCTCAGCCATGCTGACCCCGCTCGGGAATCACCAGGTTGGCAAAATTGCAGGGTTTATGACGGCTGTCGAGCTGTTCGGCGAGAATGCCGTCCCAGCCGGTACGGCAGGCGCCGGTGGAGCCTGGTAGGCAAAAAATCACCGTGGCGTTGGCAAACCCGCCAAGGCAGCGGCTTTGGATGGTGGAACTGCCGATCTCCTCGCCGCTGAGCAAGCGAAACCGCTCGCCAAACCCTTCGATGCGCTTGTCTAGCAGCACAGACACCGCCTCGGGCGTCGAGTCGCGGCCGGTAAAGCCGGTGCCGCCGGTGGTGATAATGACCTGCACCTCGGAGTCGGCAATCCACGCCGACACCAGCGCGCGAATCTGGTAAACATCGTCCGCCACGATACGCTTTTCCGCCACACGGTGGCCGACACTCGTGGCCCGCTCGACCAGTGCTTGGCCGCTACGGTCGGTCTCTTCGGTGCGGGTATCTGAGATGGTCAACACCGCCACGCTTAACGGGATCATTGCCTCGCTCATGTCGTTACGCCTCCTGATCTTGAGAACGGGCTTTTTTCTGCGCTTGGCGGGCATCGAACGCTTCTAATTGCTCGGGCGTTGCGGGCGTTTGGTATTTTTCTTTCCATTCGCTGTAGGGCATCCCGTAGACGTACTCACGCGCCGCTTCGTAGTCGAGCGCTTCGCCGCGCGCGTCGGCAGCACTTACCAACCATTTGGACAGGCAGTTACGGCAGAAATCAGCCAGAATCATCAGGTCGATATTCTGAACATCCTTATTGTCGTCGAGGTGTTGGAGCAGACGGCGAAAAGCGGCGGCTTCGAGCTCAGTACGGGTCGCATCGTCAAATTGTTGCATGGTGACTCCTGAGATTAATAAAGGCTAAGGCGCTGTGCATAAGCTATGCAGAGCATAACAAAAGACACCGCCCGTAGGCGGTGTCAAAGGTCAACAAAATCATACCTAAGGGAGGCCGTTTAGCTTGGCTGCGAGGGCGCTGCGTCACCCGATCCCTTAGTGCCTTTTTGTGCGGCAACTTCCTCTTCGGAAAGCGCCTGATCTTTGACCTCTTCGTACCACAGATTGTGGTGTTCTTTGGCCCAGGCCTCATCGACGTAGCCGGTGGTCATCCCTTCCAGCGAGGCTTCTGTGCCCAAGGTACCGATATAAATATGGCCAAATGACACAGCGGTCAGCCCCAAGGCACCGACGGCGTGGATGATGTTTGCCCATTGCATGGTGTCGCGGCCCTGACCGAAGTTAGGGAAGTCAAGCACAAAGCCGCTTGCGATCACCAGCAACCCGACGGTTGCCAATAACCAGTACCACGCTTTTTCCCCACCGTTGGCAAAGCCTGCATCGACATGTCCCTTACCGACCATGCCGCCGCCTTTTTTAAACCATTCCAGATCGTGCTTTTTGGGCAGGTTATCCTTGATCAGGCTGACCAGCAGTACCACTAGCAGTATGCCGAATATCGGCCCGAGGTAGTTGTGCAGCAGCTTTGAGGAAGAGACCATCCATCCCCAGAAGGCATCCCCGAATAGACCGCGGAAGACAAACTTGCCGAATAGCAGGTTGAGACCGGTAAGCGCCAGCACGATAAACAGCGACGCGACCGACCAGTGCAGGGCACGCATGAATAGCGGCCAGCGCAACAGCTTGCGACCCGTTCGCGGCTCCTCCAGATCTTTGCGACCAATGATCAGATAAAACAGGACAATGATACCGATCATGCCACCAATCACGATCAACCCGAAAGGTGACACCCAGCGGTTACGCCATTGGCGCCAGGATTCTCCGCTTGAGTTGATCAGGTTGTAATTACTCTCAGCACGCGAATCACGGTAGTTGGCGCCGGTTTCGCCTGAGCGCACTTGGCGCCACTGGTCGGCATCAATCGCCGGGGCCGCAGTGGTCATCTCGCGCTCAGGGTCGGCCTGCGCCATCGCAAGCTGGGTAAAACCCAGCGTTGCCACCAGCGCGAGCGCCAAACACAACCACCGCCATAGGTCTGAACGTATCAGGTTCATGATGGACCTCCTTACCCTTTACGGGCAGCATCATAGGCGAGGTTGTCCGCACTAGCCCGTTGATTATTGGACCAGGCACCGTCTTCGTGGCCACGGTGCACCACGCGCTGACGGAAAATGTCAGCCACTTCCTGAGCATCACCGGCGAGCAATGCTTTGGTGGAACACATTTCCGCACACAGCGGCAACTTGCCTTCGGCAATGCGGTTGGCGCCGTACTTTTCGTACTCTTCTTCTTTGCTTTCCGCCGGGCCGCCAGCGCAGAAAGTACACTTGTCCATCTTGCCGCGCTCACCAAAGGCGTTCTGCTGCGGGAACTGCGGCGCGCCGAAGGGGCAGGCGTAGAGGCAATAACCGCAACCGATGCACAGGTCTTTATCGTGCAGCACGATGCCGTCATCGGTTTTGTAGAAGCAGTCGGTCGGGCAGACCGCCATGCAGGGTGCATCATCACAGTGCATACACGCGACCGAAATCGACATCTCGTCGGCTTCGCCGTCGTTTAGGGTTACCACGCGGCGGCGTTGAATACCCCACTCGACATCGTTGGCGTTTTTACAGGCGGTGACACAGCCGTTGCACTCGATGCAGCGCTCGGCGTCACACATAAATTTCATTTGAGCCATGGTGTTCTCCTTTAACGGCGCGGAAATGGCAACCGCGCCGTCGGTGCGTCAGGTCTGAGCTTAGGCGAGCTCAATACGACACAGGGTGCATTTTGTTTCCTGCATTTGTGTCACGGTGTCGTAGCCGTAAGTGGTTGCGGTGTTAGCCGCTTCCCCTAGCACGTAGGGCGCTGTACCGTCGGGATAACGGTCGTGCAGACTTTCGCCTTGGAACATGCCGCCAAAATGGAATGGCATAAAGACGACTTCCCGCGCGACACGCGGTGTTACCAACGCTTTCACTTTCACGCGACCGCCTTCAGCCCCTTCAACCCACACCATATCGCCATCGCGGATGCCGATATCGTTAGCCAGTGCCGGGTTAATCTCGACGAACATCTCTTGCTGCAGTTCAGCAAGCCACGACATAGAGCGTGTCTCTTCACCGCCGCCTTCGTACTCGACCAGGCGGCCCGAGGTCAGAATAACCGGATAATGGTCGGTGACATCGTTCTCCTGAATGCTCTGGTAGAGCGTCGGCAGGCGGTAGTGCGAGGCCACGTCGTCCCACGTCGGGTAATCCTCGACCAAGTCGCGGCGGCTGGTGTAGAGCGGCTCGCGGTGCTTCGGGATCGGGTCGGGGAACGTCCAGACGTTGCAGCGTGCTTTAGCGTTACCAAACGGCGCACAACCATGCTCAATGGCCACGCGCTGAATACCGCCGGAAAGATCGGTCTTCCAGTTTTTGCCCTCAGCCGCGGTTTTTTCTTCAGCGGTCAAATCATCCCACCAGCCCAGATCTTGAAGCATCTGCGCGTTAAATTCGGGATAGCCGTCCTCGATTTCGGACCCGGCGCTAAAGGAATCATCCGCCAGGATATTTTCCCCATCGCGCTCAACGCCAAAGCGGGCGCGGAACGTCAGGCCGCCTTCAGCCACCGGTTTGCTGGTGTCATAGAGGATCGGCGTTCCGGGGTGACCCATCTCGGCAGTGCCCCAGCATGGCCACGGTAAGCCGTAGTAGTCACCGTCCGCCGGGCCGCCTTGCGCCTGCAAGTTACTAAAGCTAAAGGTGTGCCAGTTTTTCTGGTGCGCTTTCAACCGCTCCGGGCTTTGGCCAGTGTAGCCCACGGTCCACATTCCGGCGTTGAATTCGCGGGTGATATCTTCAATCACCGGCTCATTATTTTCCACCCGGATGTTTTTAAACAGCTCTTCAGCAAAGCCTAACTTCTGCGACAACAGATACATGATCTCGTGGTCGGGCTTGGACTCAAACAGCGGCTCAATGACTTTATCGCGCCACTGGATCGAGCGGTTGGTCGCGGTCACGCTGCCGGTGGTTTCAAACTGCGTGGCGGCGGGCAGCAGGTAAACGCCGTCGGTGCGGTCGTGCATAACGCCAGCCACCGTGGGGTACGGATCGACGATGACCATCATTTCCAGCTGTTTCATTGCCTGTTGCATTTCCGGCCCGCGGGT
Source organism: Halomonas llamarensis (assembly GCF_023555005.1). Classification (GTDB taxonomy): domain Bacteria; phylum Pseudomonadota; class Gammaproteobacteria; order Pseudomonadales; family Halomonadaceae; genus Vreelandella; species Vreelandella llamarensis. Next base: position 27,244 of record NZ_JAMJPJ010000004.1, read on the forward strand.
TTGCGAGTTAACCGCATGCCCCCAGTAGAACATCGCTTTCAGCTTGGAACGCTGCGAGATGTTGTCGTCATCTTCGAGCACCCCATCAATCCAGCGCGAGACGGTGATACCGCTTGAGTGCATCGGCTTGCCGTCAACGTATTCGGTGTCATCGAAGCGGCTTTGTAGCCACTCATAATCCAACCCCCAAACGCGTCCCCAGTGTTTCCAGGCACCTTCCGAGAGGCCGTAGTAGCCCGGCAGCGAGTGCGACATCAGGCCCAAATCGGTTGCGCCTTGCACATTATCGTGACCGCGAAAGATGTTGGCACCGCCACCGGATTTACCGATATTACCCAGCGCCAGCTCCAGAATGCAGTAAGCCCGGGTGTTGTTATTACCGGTGGTGTGCTGCGTACCGCCCATGCACCAAACGATACAGCCGGGGCGGTTATCCGCTAGCCGCTTGGCCGTGTCATACATCGCCTCTTCGGGTACCCCGGTAATGCGCTCCACTTCTGACGGCGTGAAGTTCGCGACTTCGGCGCGCACTTCGTCGAGGGCATAAACGCGCTGGTTGATGTATTCGCTATCTTCCCAGCCGTTTTCAAAGATGTGCCACAAAAGCCCCCAGATAAAAGCAACGTCAGAACCTGGGCGAAGACGCACAAACTTATCGGCCTTAGCCGCCGTGCGGGTAAAGCGCGGATCCACCACGATGATCTCAGCGTTGCTGCGCTCTTTGGCGAGCAAAATATGCTGCATCGCCACCGGGTGAGCTTCACTCGGGTTAGAGCCGATAAACATGATCGACTTCGAGTTCTGCATGTCGTTGAGCGAGTTGGTCATCGCCCCGTAACCCCAGGTATTGGCCACACCGGCAACGGTCGTGGAGTGGCAAATACGCGCTTGGTGGTCGGTGTTGTTGGTACCAGCGAGCGCGGCGAACTTGCGCATCAAATACGCCTGCTCGTTATTAAACTTGGCCGAACCGAGCCAGTAGATGCTATCCGGGCTGTACTGCTCGGAGAGCGCCAGCACCTTATTACCGATTTCTTCGATGGCATCGTCCCAACTCATGCGCTGCCATTCGCCACCGACCAGCTTCATCGGGTATTTCAAACGACGGCTGGAGTGACCGTGCTGGCGCAATGACGCCCCCTTGGCGCAGTGGGCGCCACGGTTAATCGGGTGGTCAAACGCAGGCTCTTGCTTGGTCCAGATCCCTTCTTGCACCTCGGCGTACACGCCACAGCCCACCGAGCAGTGCGAGCAAACCGTGCGCTTAGTTTCCACCGGCGAATCCAGCACCGGGGTTTTATCCGCCGATTCGGCGCGCTGCATCATCGGTGCGCCCATAAAGCCAGCCGCAGCGACACCGCCGGTAGCCGCCCCGCTACGCTTTAAGAACTGGCGACGGCTGATACCCAGACCGCTCGCCTTAGATGCGGTTGTTTTACGAGTTAAACGCATGGCAATTCTCCTGGCGTTGGCCGTCAGTCACGCAGCGTCGCGTAGAAGGCTCGGATGTGGTCGGTTTCACGGTAGTTAACCGATGCTTTATCGCGCTCTTTGGTGGGGGTGTCGGCATTCGCCAGGGTGACATGACCCACCGCGGCGGCCGCACCGGCAGCGGCGGTGCCTAAACCTACGGTTCTCATGAACCGGCGGCGCTCAGGGTTGTGTGACGTCTGCATGGGGCTCTCCTCTTTCATGTCAGGTCTCTTATAATATTATGGTGGGCGCGACTGGCTGAGACGCTAGGGTTGCGGCTCAACGATACGCACAGGCGCCTCACTTGCCGCCACGCGCAAACGCGCCTGTTCGCTCTCCATAAAAGCGCTGCCTAATTCGCCTAGCGCTGCATAGAAAGCAGTATCCACCTGCGCCAGGTCACCCATACAGCTGGCGGCCCAAGGCGCTAAGTGGTGGTAAAAAAACCGTCCTTGCTCGTGCTCATCCGCTTCCCTCTGATCGGTATTGACCAACATGGCCATGACTTCACAAAGCGCCGCCAGGTGGTCCTCCGGGTCGCGGGTATGTTCACTGCGTTCAATGCCGAGCGCTTTCAAATCTTGGCGCAGTTCGACCAACGCGGCTTCCATTAGCTCGCCCTGGCGGTACCACGACGCATAGGGTGTGATCTCGCCCTGAATCACACCGACCAGATGACGAAAGTGCGCGCGTTCAAGCGCCTCGGGTGTTGTCGCCGCGGCAGCCTCTGCCAAGCCTTGCCAAGCGGCAGCGAGGCGCGTGCCATCGCGCTCAATCTCAAGTTCAGCCAGCCACTCAAGCAGCTCGGCATTGGGCGCCTGACGCAAAAGCGCCGCGAGAAGCGCATAAATATCGGCCCTAAGGGCGCGCTCTTCAGGCAGCGTGTTGTAGAGAGTGTTGTGGGATAACGGCGTCTCATCGCTCATCGCTTACACCTTCAGTTGCACGTTAGGGTCACGGGCCAAGGTCTGCCACACGTCTTTTACCCGGCAGTCTTCACACATTTCCAGGCGCGCCATGGCGTCACCAGCAAAATAGGGGTGATCCGCCAGCTTTTCTTTGATCGTGGCAACGGTGCTTACCGTGGCAAACGGCTTGCCGCAAGCGATGCACGCAAACGCGGCTTCTTCATGGCAAACGTGCCGTTCAGTGCGTTCGGGCGCGGCGAAAAAGCCAGGTTCTAGCGTGATGGCGTTTTCCGGGCATGCCTCCTCGCACAGGCCGCACTGCACGCAGTCCGCCTCCAGAAAACTCAGCGCTGGCTGATCGGCCCCGGCTTTCAGCGCGGGGGTCGGGCAATTGCTCACGCACGCCATGCACAGGGTGCAGGCGTCGCTATCCACGTTGATGGCCCCATACGCCGCACCGCTTGGCATGCGGTGACGCTCTCCGCTGAGCTCGCCTAGCGCCGACAACCTGGCCAGCACCTGGTTCAAACGGGCGCGCTTTTCCGGGGCGTTAAGCGTGAGGGGCTCATCAGTGAGGGGTAAATGCGTGGGCATTGCGCTTTGCGCCTGGGTGTCATCGGCGGCAAGCGGCTGAATGCGATCCGCGTCGAGCCCTAATGATTCGAGCAGCGTGCGCGCCTGGGCGATCTGCTGGTCGAGAAACGCGGTTAACCTGGCGGGCATATTGGCGTGATACTGCAGGCGAATCTCGCCAGCACCGGCAGCCAACCCGGTCAACCACTGGTCGTGCCCAGCAGCGCCGAGTTCTTCAAGCGGTACATCAAGCACGTGCCCGGCGACATAAGTGCCTGTTTGCTGCTCTGCCTCCAGTGTGTCGTAAGTCACAAAGCGCAACACAGGGGCACTGCCACCGGCATCGCGGTACGCGGCAAGCCACGTCGAGAGCGTTTCCTGCTGACGACGGGTTTCGGGCAAGCGAAATTCAATCGCCCCGGTAGGGCAGGCGCTGGTGCAGCTGCCCACGCCCTGGCAGAGGAAAGGGTCGATTTCAATTTGCGATTCAATGCGCCCTTGGTGGCTTGAAATCGCATCGGCCGGGCAAACATCCAAGCAGCGCGTACAGCCGATATTGCCGCTAGACGAGTGAGCGCAAAGGTCGCTGTTGACTTGGAAATAGCGTGGTTTGTCGAACTCACCCACCAGTTCGGTAAACTGCTCAAGCGCGTCGCTACGTGCCTCTGCTTGCTGCCAGTCAAACACCACGTAACCGGGTGGCGGCAAATCCACCGACAGGCAAGGCGTGGTGTTCACATCAAAAATCATGTCGAACGCGTCACGCTCAATCAGCGCCCGGGCAAGGTCAAGCGGCTCATCGTCATCGAGCATTACGTTGAACGCACCCAGATGACCGCTGATACGGAGCTTGTCAGCTTGAGCGCGGGTCAACGCCTGGGTGGTGAGCGCCTCGGTGGCTGCGAGCAGATCATCATCGCTATTTTTTCCCCCCGCTTGAACTTGATCCACTTGAGCTTCGCCCGTTTGGGCCGCGTTGGGCGCGGTAAACACCAGCGTCAATGACGCCAGACCGCGCCCTTGCAAGGCACGTGCGGCTTGTCGGGTGTCGCGCTCGCTGCCAAGCAGTAGCGCATGGCCGCGACTGTGATACGTCACATTCGCGGGCGTTAGATTAACCGGCCAGGAGATGCGCTGACGCACCGCCTCTTTCGCCTGGGCGTTACGCGCGTCATCAATGGACGCCACTTGTATATGCTGGTTCATGCGTTCTCACGGTCAGGTGTCTTCTTGTTATCTTTATGAATTATGTTTTTTCTATTTTAATATAAGCCGTTGGTGATATCACGCTGACTTAACCTTGTTACTTAGCGTATGGTGAAAACGTCTGACTTGCCAAACTATTTTCAACGGTGGTCATGCTGTTCAACGGTTGGGCGATTCTCGCTGTTGTTATCGTTGGCTTTTTCTTGCGATTCCATCGCCATGTCGTCTTCCAGAGACGGCTCGGTGGTTGTCGGCTTGAGCTCGGAGTCCGCTTGATCTGCTGTTTTATCATCCAGCGCATCCTCGACTTTTTTGGTCCACTGGCGCACTTTGTCGACCATCTCTGCCGCCATGGGCTTCATTTGTGCCTTAAAGTCGTGATCGTAATCGTTAAGGCCATCGCGCACGTTGTAATCACCGGTCGACCACAGCCGCCTAAGCGCTTTTCGCCGCAGCGCCGAGCTCACGCCTGGTGACATAAAAGCGCTGAAATCACTCCCCGCGGCTAACGTGTCGGGGTCGGGCAGCGTGTGATCCAAGCTTCCCGGTTCAGGCGGCGCTTCGAGGGCATCGCGTGATTCATCGGCCGCGCCACCTACTTCGTCACCCTCTGCCTGCTGACGAACGTGTTCAGACGCATCAAGGTGGGCTTTATCATCGTCTGCGGACGTGGCCGTCTTCTCAACCGAGGGTGTTTCAACGGACGGCGTGTCTTCATCAGACACCGCGGGCAGGCCCCGCTTGGCCCGCGACCAGCGTTCAAAACGGCTCATTGCGGGTTCTCCTTGGTCGGCAACTCTTTAGCACGGCCAGCCCCTTTGCGCTTTTTCTTGCGTCCCTCGGGTGGGGCCTCACCGTGGCGCGCGAGGTAGCCTTCAATCCACACCTGAATCGCCATCGGCATCGGTGCTTCCAACACTTGCTGCTCGCCGTCCATCCAGCTCGCGGCAACGTCTTGGCTCGCGCTGATGGCATCAGGCGATGGGTCCTCCCCGGTAAACCCGGCACGCACAAACAAACGCGGCGCCTGCGAGGTAAGGTTGAAGCGGTAAGCGGCGCGCTCGGTCATCGACAGCTGCAACCACAGCGTATACGGCCCTTCTTCGCCAGGCGTGAGCGAATCAATTCGCCATTGGCGCAAGCGAAACTTGCCCACCTGTTTCTCTTCTGCCGCAAGCGTTACGCTTAGCGGCCGTGTATTGTCAGACATCACGCGGTCTCTCCCGTCGGCAAGTGAAATCAAACGCTAGGCTAGACAAGTAAGCACGCAGGGCGCCATCATCGTCAATATCGACAATTTTACTCAGGTACTAAATTCAAGTACTAGAAAAACGAGGAATGCCGGATGCCCGCGATTGCGTTAAGCCATGCCCGCTTACCCGCCACCACGCAGGTGGAGGTGCTCGACGCCTACGGCGATACCCGCGAGCAGGCGATTGCCGCCGAGCGTGCGCTGACGGTGTACCTCAATAAGCGCGAAATCGTTACGCTGATGAGCCTCGGCGATGACCCAGAGGCGCTAGTCGTTGGCTACCTGCGCAATCAAGGGCTTTTGCGCCAAGCGGAAGACCTGATTGCCGTGCAAGTAGACTGGGACGTGGAAGCTGCGGTCATCGCTACGCGCCATTTGCCCGACGACCTTGACGAGCGCTTGGGCCAACGGACCGTGACCACGGGCTGCGGCCAGGGGACGGTATTTGGCAAGCTGCTCGATCAAACCGCGCTGAGCGCACTGCCGGAAACGCCGCTTGCACAATCAACGCTTTATGCGTTACTGCAAAACCTCAACGCCTATAACGAAACGTACCGCAGCGCCGGTGCCGTGCATGGCTGCGCGCTGTGCCGTCAGGCCGAGGTGCTCGATTTCGTCGAAGATGTGGGCCGCCACAACGCCGTGGATACCCTCGCCGGGCGCCAATGGCTGCATGAAGCCGAAAGCAACGACGCCGATATCTTCTACACTACCGGGCGTTTAACCTCGGAGATGGTGCTCAAAGTTGCACAGATGGGCATCAGCGTGTTGGTATCGCGTTCGGGCGTGACGCAAAAAGGCGTCGAACTTGCCCAGCGCTTCGGCGTGATGCTGATCGCCCGCGCTAAAGGCAAAAATTTTCAAGCGCTCAACGCCGACAACCGACTGACGCTCGACGCCATTCCGCCACGCCCGCCTAAAGCGCGCAGCTCAAAAGAGCTCTCAGCGCCAGCCGCCGCGAAGGGCGCTGACGCCACCACGGAGGCCCGCTCATGATCCCCGCAAGCGATATCACCGGCATGATTCTCGCCGGTGGCGAGGGCCGCCGCATGGGCGGCCGCGATAAAGGGTTAGAACCGTTTGCCGACACGCCGCTGGTCGAGCATGTGAGCCTGCGCCTTCGGGGCCACGTGGCGGAGCTACTCATCAACGCTAACCGTAATCTCGACGCCTACCGCCCTTACGCCGACCGCGTAATCGAAGACGCCGAGGGCGGCTTCCAAGGCCCGTTGATGGGCATTTACAGTGGCCTGCGCGCGGCAAAAACGCCGTGGCTGCTCATCGCCCCCTGCGACTCCCCTGCGCTGCCGCGCGATCTCGTTGCGCGCCTGGTCGAAGGCGTGAGAGGTAATGACATCGGTGTCGCCTTTGACGGCGAACGCCTGCACCCGGTGGTCGCGCTCATCCGCACCGAGCTCGCCGATGACCTTCACACCGCACTTGCGGCTGGTGAACGTAAAATCGATCGCTGGTACGCGCGCCACCCGTGGTGTCGCATCGACATGAGTGACGCCGCATCGGCCTTTGCCAACTTGAATACCAATGAAGAAAAAGCACGCCTGGAAGCGGCCCTAAAGGAAGGCGCTTTATGACACAATCTTCTTCCGTACGCGCTCCCGCTTCGCTTTCGTGCTTTGATCTCGGCGAGCAGATGTTAAGCGTCGACGAAGCACGTACTGCACTTGCCACGCTGGTGGAAACGCCAGTGGGCAGCGAACGCATAGCGCTTACCCGCGCTCACGGACGGCGTCTGGCAGACGCCATTCACGCGCCCATTAACGTGCCGCAAAATACCAATGCCGCGATGGACGGCGTGGCGCTCGCCTGGGAAAACGCCGAGCAGACGTACTGGGCGCTTTCCGGCACGGTGTTTGCTGGCGAGTGCTTTGATGACCGCGTGCCAGCGGGCCGTTGCGTCACGATTACCACCGGCGCGCCGCTACCGGCGGGCACCGACACGGTTATTATGCGCGAGCAGCTAGAAGAGCACGACGATCACGTCATCATTAATGCCCCCGAGCGCGTCAAACGTGGCCAGAACGTACGCCAGGCCGGGGAAGACATTCGTGAGGGTGCCATGGCGCTTACCGCAGGCACCCGGCTTGATGCGGCGCGCTTGGGGCTTCTCGCCTCGCTCGGCTATGCTGAAGTGAGCGTTTACTGCCGCCCACAGGTGGCGGTATTTTCCACCGGCAACGAAGTGACCGCCCCTGGCGAGTCGCTTCCCGCCGCGGGGATTTACGATACCAACCGCTTCACCCTGACCGGGTTACTGCAAGAGCACGGCGCCGAGGTGATCGATCTCGGCATTTTGCCCGATGACGCCGACGCGATTCGTGAGGCGCTGGCTCACTCTGCCGAAACGAGCGACCTGGTACTCACCAGCGGTGGTGTCTCCGTCGGCCAAGCTGACTTTACCCGCGACGCGCTACAAGCGCTCGGGCAACTGGCGTTTTGGCGCGTGGCGATTCGCCCTGGCAGACCGCTTGCCTGCGGGCAACTGGGCAAAAGGCGTACCCCTCTGGTGGGATTGCCGGGTAACCCAGTGGCGGTTATGGTCACCTTCTTACAGTTTGTCGTGCCGCTTTTGCAGCGCTTAGAACACCAACCGGTGGCATCACCGAGGCGGCTCACCGCCGTCACCGATGAGCCGCTTTCAAGTCGCCTAAATCGCTGCGATTTTATTCGCGGCGTGTACCAAAGTGACGCTGCCGGACAACTTCACGTACGCAGCACCGGCGCGCAAGGGTCGGGGATTTTGACCTCAATGGCCGCCGCTAATTGCCTGATCGAGCTGCCCGATGAGCGCGCAGGTGCCGCCCCCGGCGAGACGGTAACGATCCAACCGCTTGATAGCGTCAATAGATAAAGCCATCAGAGCTCACCCTTCGACAAGCTCCCTTCGACAGGCTCAGGGCGAACGGCACAGTCGAAACGAGCGGCACAGTCGAAACGAACGGCATAGATAGAGAAAAGAGGCTCAATTGACCATGACAGAGCACGTAAAAACACAACAACTCATCGACAGTTTTGGCCGTCGGGTCAACTACGTTCGGCTATCGGTCACCGACCGCTGCGACTTCCGCTGCGTCTACTGCATGAGCGAAGAGATGACCTTTCTCCCGCGCGCGCAAGTGCTCACCCTAGAAGAGATGGGCATGGTGGCCCGCGCGTTTACCGAAATGGGCGTGGAAAAGATCCGCTTAACCGGCGGCGAGCCACTGGTGCGTCGCGGCGTCGAGCAGCTCGTCGATGAAATCGGCACGCTACCGGGGCTTAACGACTTCACCATGACCACCAACGGCGCCAGCCTACGTAAACATGCTAAGCGCCTGCGCCAAGGCGGTTTAACGCGGTTGAACATCAGCCTCGACTCCCTCGACCCGGGCCGTTTCAAGCGCCTGACACGCACCGGTGAGCTGGCCAAGGTGATCGACGGCATCCAGGCGGCGAAAGAAGCCGGTTTTGAGCGCATCAAACTCAACGCCGTGATTCTCAAAGGCCGCAACGACGACGAAGTCTTGGATTTGGTGGATTTTTCCCGCGATGAAGGGCTCGATATCAGCTTTATCGAGGAAATGCCGCTGGGTGATGTTTCCGACCACAACCGCGATGAAACCTACTGCTCCAGTGACGAGGTACAGGCGCACATCGAGCGTCGCTATCCGCTCATCCCCACCACCGAGGCGACACCGGGGCCGTCGCGCTACTTCAAAATGGCCGACAGCGAGTCGCGTATTGGGTTTATTTCACCCCATAGCCATAACTTCTGTTCCAGCTGTAACCGCGTGCGCGTCACCGTCGAAGGGCGGCTATTGCTGTGCTTAGGCAATGAGCATTCGGTGGATCTGCGCGCCGTACTGCGCCGCTACCCTGGCGACATGGACGCGCTAAAAGAGGCGATTATCAACGCCTTGCCGAAAAAGCCCGAGCGCCACCACTTCACCACCGACGGCGACGTGCAAGTCGTGCGTTTTATGAACATGACCGGAGGTTAACGTGGCACAACGCGTGCCGGTGCATATCATCACCGGCTTTCTGGGCAGCGGCAAAAGCACGCTTATCCACAGCCTGATTGCGCAGAAGCCTGTGGAGGAAACCTGGGCGATTCTGGTCAACGAATTCGGCCAGATCGGCATTGATCAAGCAATGTTTGAGCAGCGCGACGACGTGGCGGTGAAAGGGCTTCCTGGCGGCTGTTTGTGCTGCCAGCTGGCCTTTGTGTTGCAAGCAGGGCTTGTTAGCCTGCTCGCCCGCACCCAGCCTGATCGATTGATTATTGAGCCCTCAGGCCTTGGCCACCCGGCGGGGCTGATCGATTTGCTGCGCAGCGAAGCGTTCGCGGACTCACTTGAAGTGCGCGACATTATCGCCACGCTCGACCCGCGCCGTTTAGATGAGCCGCGCGCCCGCGAGCATGAAACCTTTCAAGACCAACTTGCCATTGCCGACGCCATTGCCATCACCATGCATGACCACAGCAGCGCCGAGCAAATCGACGCCGCCCACCAACATGCCGGCGCACACTGGCCGCCGCGCAAATGGGTGCGTGATGCGACCCACGGTGAACTGCCGATCTCGCTATTGGTAGAAAGCCATGCCAGCGAGGCGGTAAGTGGCGCGATGCCCGACGCGCACCAGGCACAGGGACAAAGTGCTGTCTCAAGTACCGTCTCAAATACCGTGCCAAGCGTAGACGGCGGCTTTTTTGACTTCCCGCCCGCCCCTGGTAAGCCACAAGTGGAGGTCGGCACATCGTTGGGTTACACCAGCATCGGGATACGCTGGCATCCGGATACGTGCTTTGAACTCGATCGACTCGCGGCCACCCTAGGTGAGCTCCCCGTTGAGGCGCGTATCAAAGGTGTATTTCATACCGAAAACGGCTGGAAGCGGTTAAATCGCTCAGGCGGTACCTTTCAGCTGGAGAGCACGTCGTGGCGACAGGATTCACGCCTAGAGGTGATTCACCCCAGCGAAGAGGCGCTCACGGTTGAGCCGCTTTTAGCACGGCTCAACGCCTGTGCTACAGCATCGCCTCGACCTCTTTGACCGCCATCGGCCGACCAAACAAAAACCCCTGAAAGGCGTGGCAAGCGTGGCGTGCTAGCCAGTCTTGGTGTGCCTTGGTTTCCACGCCTTCAGCAATCACCGAGAGTCCCAAACTCCGCGCCAGCGCAATGGTGCTCTCCACAATCGCGGCGTTAGCGGGGCTATCAAGCACCTGGCGCACAAAGCTCTGGTCGATTTTGAGCTGATCAAGCGGCAAGTGCGCTAGGTAGGCAAGCGAGGAGTACCCCGTGCCAAAATCGTCGAGAGAAAAGTGTATGCCCTGCGCACGTAGGTGCTCCATTTTGCGTTGGGTATCGTCCTGCGCCTCGACAAACAGTGTCTCGGTCACTTCAAGCTTTAATTTATCCGCCGGTGCACCGGTGCGGCGCAATATCGATTTCACCTTGGGCACGAAATTGTCCTCGCGGAACTGCACTGGGCTAATGTTGACCGCCACAGTGAGGTGCGCCGTATCCGGGCAATGCTGCCACTCGACCAGCTGTTTACAGGCGGTTTCTAACACCCAGGCACCGACAATGTTAATCAACCGGGTACTTTCCAATAGGGGAATAAAATCTCCTGGCGAGACGATACCGCGTTCAGGGTGATGCCAACGTAGCAACGCCTCCACACCGGTGACGTGGCTCTCATTATCCACTTGCGGCTGATAAAGCAGCCGCCACTCATCATTGGCTAACGCTTGGCGCAGATCCTTCTCAAGCCGTGCCCGCGATACTAGCGCGGCCTGCATACCCGGGTCGAAGAAACTTAGCGTGTCACGGCCGGCTTCTTTGGCCTGAAAAAGCGCCATATCCGCTTGCTGCAAGTAATCATCGACGCCATCCACGCTGTTATCCATCAGCGTAATACCGATACTCCCCGTCACCAGTACGGTTTCATTATTGATATCAATCGGTCGCCGAATCGCGGTGAGCAACTTCAACGCGATGCCCTCTGCGAGTCGGGCGGCTTGCTCGACATCACGGTCCAACGCATGAATCAACACGGCAAATTCGTCACCGCCCAGGCGCGCGAGCGTATCGGTGTCGCGCAGCATTTGCGACAGCTCTCGCGCCATGTTTTGCAGCAGCTGGTCACCGGCATAATGCCCTAAGGTATCGTTCACCTGCTTAAAGTTATCCAGGTCAATAAACAACAGCACACCGTGCTGGGCATGACGCTCACTGTCTTTAAGGGCAGCCGCCATGCGATCAAGAAACAAACGCCGATTGGCAAGCCCGGTGAGCGGGTCATAAAACGCTAGCTGATGAATTTCCTGCTCGGCGGCTTTGCTTTCGGTAATGTCATTCAGCGTGGCGACGTAATGCGTCAGTCGCGCTTTCTCATCGCTAACGGCACTAATGGTCAACCATTCGGGAAACACCTGGCCGTTTTTGCGGCGGTTCCAGATTTCACCTTCCCAGCTGCCGGTTTCTTTCACTTTCGACCACATTTGTTGATAAAACTCGGCGTCATGGCGGCCAGAACTAAAAATGCGCGGATTCTCACCGAGCACTTCGTTCTCTTCGTAACCCGTAATACGCGTAAAGGTGTCGTTAACTTTGAGAATCCGCCCGCGCGCATCGGTAATAATCATCCCCAGATGCGTCTTGAACGCCGTCGCGGCAATGCGCAGTTCTGCTTCGTTTATTTTGGCTTGGGTTACATCGCGTACAGCGACCAACACGCCGTTAAATAAACCCGTCGCATCGGCCAGCGGGCTTAAAATGGCGTTAAAATAGCGTATTTGCGCGTTGACCTGCAGCGAATACTCTAATTCTTGTATCTCACGCTTATGCTGCACACGATAGAGAGTCCCCGTCAGCAATTGAACGACAGCTTCGGGCAGCACCTCGCTGTAATGGAGGCCGATGGCCTCATGGTGAGGGCGCAGTAGCTGTGCCTCATCCAAGGCGTGAATATAGGTAAAACGGCCATACTCATCAAAGACAAAAATCATGTCCTGAATCGAGCGCACCAGCGCGTCAAGACGCGCTTCGCGCATTTGCACCTGCGCTCGCGCTTCCTCGCGTTCCAGCACCCGAGTATGCAACTGCTGCGACATACTCAACCGATTCAAGTAGTGACGCACGAACCAAATACCCAGCAGCGTCATAATAGCGGCGATTACCATTAAAATTATCAGCCGCTGGCGCCAGGGCGCTAGCAGCGCATCAATGCTATCGCCTACCACCACAGCAAAAGGCAAATTATCTAGGTACTGCATCCTGTACAGTCGCTCTTTACCATCCACCAGCGAGTGCATACGTACCGCCTGCATTCCTGTATCACTGGCGAGAAAGTGCTCAACTTCATCGTTTCTGGCCAATTCACCGAGTTCTACCTGGTCATCAGGGCGTCGAGCAAGCAACTTACCGTCGTTATCCATGATCGCCATGCTTTCACCACGGCGCATCGTTAAACGCTGCAAGGTATCGTCAAATAACTGTGGGTCAATGCGCACGGCCACGAGACCCTCAAAATGGCCGTCTACGCCACGTAATCGGCGCGCGTGAAACATGAGGTAATCACTTTCAACCGCCGACCAAAACAGCGGCGTCACGTAGTCATCAAGCGGGGGGTTTTGTTTAAAAGCACGGAAAAACGGCATGTCGCTAACATCAAACCCGGCGGAACGAGCAGCGTTTGAGCTGATCAGAACACTGCCCTGCTCGTCGATCACGACGATTTCACTTACCAGCGGTAGACTATCGCGGCGCTTAACCAGCAACTGTTTAAGGTTATGGTACTCGCCTACTCGGGGCAGCAAGGGGGGCTCTAAACGCTGTGCAATATCTCTCAACGCGTATTCACTTAACGCAAAGGTGCTATTCACCCACTCAGCGATCAAATCGGCTCGCGTGGAATTACGCTCATGCGCCGCGTCTATCTCTTGATGATATTGGTCACTCAAAAGCCAAGTAAAAATAACGGCCATCGCGATCAGCGCAAACACATAAATCGCGATGGCATTGACCCTTAGGCGTCGGTATAAACGCGCTTCAGCCGCCAATGTTTCAGGAGAATCTGGCATAGCGCCGCGTACCTTATCGTTATAACGGGAATCTTTGGCTGCCCAAGGATGCCTGATTCGGCACATTTTTTAAGGTATTTTTGTGCACCTTTTATACACGTTATTGATGTATATCATTTATTGGCCGCTTGGCGTTAACCGATGGGGCATCAAAAGACTAAGGGCCATCACCACGCCTACAATACAACCTGATACCCCTCAAACTGCGGTGGGCCGAGATAGATGCCTTCCGGCGCCTTGGCGTTAGCGTGCGCCTTACGAAACGCGTCAGATTTTGTCCAGGCACGAAACGCCTCTTCGGATTCCCAAACACTGTGCGAAATAAACACCGTGTAATCGTCCTGTTTTTCACCCTGCAGCATCTGAAACTGCTTAAACCCGGGCACCTCATCGAGATGGCTGTCGCGGTTGCGCCAGACGTCAAGAAAGTCCTCTTCCCGACCGGGCGCAATACGAAAACGGTTCATGGCAATATACATAGCATTCTCCTTCATGATTGAGTGACTCACGCTACCGCGATCAAACGCGTTTGCAAATAGGCCAATAAGACAACGGGACGCAGTGTCGCACGCTTGGCGGCGGCGCAAGAAAACATTGTATGATGCCTGTCGTTATCCATCATCACACGAGACTGACTCATGCTGAAATCAATACTGTTTACCGCCGCGACCAGCGCCCTAATGCTTTCCACCGCAGCACTCGCCGACACTATCAATACCGACACTATCAATGCCGACAACCCCTTTGTGCGCGAAGTGCCCCCAGGCTCCCCCGCCACTGCGGCCTTCATGACACTGCACAACACAAGTGACTCGCCGGTTCGCTTAATTGATGCGGAGAACGACCTCACTGCCCACGCCGAAATGCACAATCACGTGGATGTTGACGGCGTTATGCAGATGCGCCAAATTGAGTACATCGACGTACCGGCAAATGGCAACGTCACCCTTGCACCCGGCGGGCTGCACCTAATGCTGATCGGCCTGGAAAGCGCGGTGAGCGAAGGCGATGAAGTGGCGCTGACGCTCACGTTTGATAACGGCGAAACCCTCGACGTGACAGCTCCCGTGCGGCCCATCATGCCGATGAGCCACTAAGCACGACAGCCTAGGTGCGTCTTGATGCCCCGTCGCGTTCAAGTGGTCTGGTTTAAGCGCGATCTGCGCATTCACGACCATGCGCCCCTTTGCCTGGCGGCAGCGGCCGGACCGGTGCTGCCGGTTTTCGCCATTGAGCCTGAACAGTGGCAAACGCCAGACAGTGCTCTACGCCATTGGCAGTTTGCCGCCGAGTCGCTAAGCGATTTATCCCAAGCGCTCGCAAGCCTTCACTTACCGCTTTGCTGCTGGCAGGGGGATATTTTGACGCTGCTGGAAGCACTCAAAACCCACTACGGTATTTTTGAGCTGCACTCCCACCAAGAGACCGGCAATGCCTGGAGCTATTCCCGCGACCAACGCGTAAACGCTTGGTGTCGTCATCACGGCATTTCATGGCATCAACCGCGCCAACACGGCATCGTGCGCGGCTTGAAAAAGCGCCACCGCTGGGAAGCCCAGTGGGAAGCGCTGATGGCCGAACCCCGCTACCCGGCGCCACAAAACGCTCACGTGGCAAACGGCTGGGAGGCGTTTCACCATGTGCCCAGCGAGCAGCTCGCCACCCTAGCGCTCGGTTTCGATCGAACGCCCTGCCCTGAGCGGCAACCCGGCGGCCGTCGTGAAGGTCACGCGCTGTGGCAAAGCTTTATTACCCACCGCGGGCGACGCTACCGTGGCTCACTCTCCAAACCACTATTGGCCTGGGAGTTTGGCTCACGGCTTTCGCCTCATCTGGCCTGGGGCACCCTCTCGATGCGCGAAATCGTGCAATCGCTCCGCCGCCAGCGGCAAAAACACACAGATGACGCACAGTGGGCCGCGTCGCTGCGCGCCTTCACTTCTCGGCTTTACTGGCATTGCCACTTCATGCAAAAGCTAGAGAGTGCACCGAACATGGAGCACCAAACCTTGCACCCGGCGCTGCGCGGTTTGCGGGAACGCGATCCCGAACATGCTAATCTAATTGCCTGGAAGCACGGCCAAACCGGGGTGCCACTGGTGGATGCTTGCATGCGTAGTTTGATCACAACCGGCTGGCTGAATTTTCGTATGCGCGCCATGTTGATCTCCTACGCCACCTTTGGATTGGGGCTGCACTGGCGAGAACCCGCGTTGCATCTCGCACGGCTATTTACCGACTATGAGCCTGGCATTCATTACCCGCAGATACAGATGCAGTCCGGCGCAACCGGCACCAACGCACTGCGAGTGTACAACCCCATCAAACAGGCGGCGGACAACGACCCGGATGGCGCCTTTGTGGCGCGCTGGGTTCCCGAGCTTGCACGACTACCCTTGGAATGGCGCAGCATGCCGTGGGCGCTGCCAACATCGCTGCGTCAGCGCTTTGACTTTCACCCCGGCAAGGATTACCCCTTACCTCATGATTTTGACGCCGAAGCACGCCACTGGAAAGCAAAGCTCTATCAACTAAGGCGCACGCCAGAGGCGCGCGACACGAGTCAGAAGCTGGTAACAAAGCTTGCCAGTCAACGCCGTCCCAAAATCGGAAAACGGCAAAAAACGCCGCCAAATCAGCTATCGTTGTTCGATCAATAAAATACCAACACCAACAAGGGAATCACCATGCCTCAACACACGCCTTTTGCCACAGCGCTGATGCTGATGCTTTTTCTCTCCGGCTGCGCGGTCTTCGCGCCCAATCCACCGCAAGATCAAAGCAATATCTGTGAAATCTTCCGTGAACAGCCCAGTTGGTACGACTACGCAAGTGACTCTGAAGAGAAATGGGGCACACCAATAGAAACGCAAATGTCTTTTATCCAACAAGAATCGTCGTTTCGTAGTCACGTTCGTCCGCCGCGCAAACGCTACCTTGGCTTTATTCCCGGCCCACGCCCGTCATCAGCCAAAGGGTATGCTCAGGCTCAAGACCCAGTCTGGGGGGAGTACCGCGACCAAGCTGGCAGCACCTTCGCCCGGCGCACACATATGAAGCACGCCACCGATTTTATCGGTTGGTACAACACCCGCACTCGCGCGCAAACGGGTATTTCGCTCAACAACCCTGAGCACCTTTATCTCGCCTATCACGAAGGTGCAGGCGGCTATCAACGCGGCAGCTATCGCGCTAAACCGGCAGTACAACGTGCTGCGCGCCAAGTCGCAAGTCGCGCCAATCGTTACCGTTCGCAGTTAGCAAGCTGCGAAGCGGAGTTTCAATGCCGCAAGTTTTATCAAGTCTGGCCGTTTTGTCGTAAAGGGTAATTGAAAAGAAACAGCCCCGCACAGTAAAACACCGCGGGTTACGATAACGTAGCCAGCGGCGTTTTACGTTTCACATGATGACGGCGTTTCGCCTAGCCACGTTGGGTGACGCTATAACGTCATTTAGAACGTTTCCCAATCATCATCGTCATTTTGCGTGGAAGCTTGTTGCTTAGGCTGGGAGTGACGCGTCCCTTCAGAACGAGCGGGCGCGTTGGACTGACTTCCACTTTCACCCAGTGCAGGGCGCTTCATTGCGCTGTTAGCTGACGGCTGTGCTAGACCAGGGCGTGATTCGGTGCTGCTTAATTTAAAGAACGCCACCGCGTTAGCCAAGTCGCGTGCCTGCTCTTCCATTGAGGCCGACGCATTTGCCGTCTGCTCTACCAGGGCAGCGTTTTGCTGAGTCACATCGTCCATCTGGTTAATTGCCGTATTCATCTGCTCAATAGCCGAGCTTTGCTCAGTAGACGCCTGACTCACTTCCTCCATCAAGTCAGACACCTTGCCAATGTTGGTGACGATCTGCTTCATGGAGTCGCCTACGGCTTCAACCACCGTGCTTCCTTCCGAGACGATCTCATCGTTTTGCACGATCAGCTCTTGGATTTGCTTCGCCGCATCGGCACTACGCTGCGCTAGGCTGCGTACTTCCTGGGCGACCACAGCAAAGCCACGCCCTTGCTCGCCGGCACGGGCGGCCTCGACCGAGGCGTTAAGCGCCAGAATGTTAGTCTGAAAGGCAATACCGTCGATCATCGTGACAATACCGCTGATCTTCTCCGAGCTATCGGTTAGCTCGTGCATTTTGCCTACGGCTTCAGTCACCTTCTCGCCGCCTTGGCTCGCTGAAGTACTGGCAGTATGGGCCAATTGGTTAGCCTCACCGGTATGCTGAGTATTGTTTTTCACCGTCGCAGCCACCTGCTCCATACTGGCTGCCGTTTCTTGCAAACTAGAAGCCTGCTGCTCGGTACGCTGCGATAGGTCGATATTGCCTGTAGAGATTTGTGAGGACGCGGTCGAGATAGCATCGGCTGACGATTTAATATCACCGATCAACGCGTGAAGCTTGGCCTGCATATCCCCAAGCTCGATCAGCATATCGCCAATTTCGTCTTGATGTGAGGCATCAATTGAACGGCTAAGATCCCCTTCCGCCATGGCGTGGAAGTGCCGGCGCGCCATGGCGAGCGGTTGGGTAATACGCTGAATCAGTAACCACCCCATGACACAGCCCAAGATAACGGCGATCACGAGCGCGCCAATCATCAGATTACGCATAAAGCTCGCTTGAGACTCGGCGTTACGATACTCGGCCTGCGCTTCTTGCTCTTCAAGCTCAATAAGTTCCGTTAGGGTTTCGTCCATTTGACGGTAGGCGGGCAACGCTTCGGTAAAGGCTTTTTCGTTGGCAGCCTCGTAATTACCGACGGAGTACATCGGCATAACGGGCGCGATAGAACCGAGTAGTTGGCGATAATCTGCGCGGAACTGTTCGGCAATTACTTGTGCTTCTGGCGACAACTCATTTTCTGTCAGCTCTTGCCAATTAGAATCGACGGCTGACAAGTTCATTACAATATTATCCATGTGCATCTGTACGCTATGATCGTGCAGGTCGCTCACCGGTAGAATCGGGTCGTGTTGCCCTGCCAGCGCTAACTCCATGATCATGTCTTTGGCATGTTCATTCAGGGCAGAAATACGCTGGGTATTACGGAGGTTGTTTTGATAAATGTTATCGACTGAGCGATTGGATGACATCATGCCACTAAAGCCCATGGCACCAATAAACACCATCAATACCAACATCACGCTGATCACAGTGATCAGACGCGCTTTGATTGTTACGCGCATTTTTACTCCTCGTGCCGATAGGGCGGCAATGGGGTGGTCATTCAGCCTTTCGACTCATGTAATCTCATACGTTGTTAGTAAATATTGTACTTTCTTTGCAAATTACATTTCGTCCGCTTAGTTGACATATATCAATAGACCTCATGATTTTGGCACGCTGGCTTATCAAAGCGATTCGCAAAAATCCTATACCTTGAATAGCAGAGTTTTCTAAGCAACGTATTTCACGCGTTACCGGAAGTGCTGGCGGTGACGGTCTGCGGCGTCCGCGTGGGTACCGATACTTTTGAAGAAATGACCATGATTTGGCCATTCTCAAGCGCCTGACACGTCACTTGATTCGCTTGGATTCTGTAAAGAGCAAAGCGAGTTTCAAAACGAAGCGAATCCTTGGCGCCACGTCAGATAACTAACGCGCTCATTTGCTTGGTTGGGAATGAGAAAACTTATTTACGTGCGATTGCCTGCCATGGAATGCTTGATTACGAATGTGGTATATTGCAGCACGTTGTCACGATCATTATTGCTTACTCATTTGATTGGCCTTTGGCCATCAAACATCAATCAAAGAGACTGGCCTCATCATGTCGTCTGCTACCGATTGTGTCGCCAATCTCGTCGACCGCTTCCAGAAGCACCGGCCCATTCGGGCTGGCTCTCTTATCATTACTATTTATGGCGACGCCATCGTCCCCCGAGGCGGTACTGTATGGCTTGGCAGCCTTTCAAAACTCGTAAAGCCCATCGGTATCAACGAGCGACTTGTGCGCACGTCGGTTTATCGATTAACACATGAGACCTGGCTGCAAGGGGAAAAGGTTGGCCGTCGCAGTTACTATAGCCTGAGCGGACCAGGGCGACGCCGTTTCGAGCAAGCCTTTAAACGAGTTTACTACGGCACTCAGCCTCCTTGGTCAGGTCAGTGGACCTTGGTGTTGCTCACCCAACTTGATACGGCTCGTCGACAGAAGGTTCGCGATGAACTCGAGTGGCTTGGTTTTGGGCATTTTGCCTCTGGTGTTCTCGCCCACCCCACCCTTAATCCCAGCGAAGCTAATGCGGCTTTACAGGAGCTAGGTGCAGCCGAAGAGAGCATTGTCATGCAGACCGAGGCTGTCGAACCTCTTGCCAGCAAGCCACTGCGCTTGCAGGTTCGCGAGAGCTGGAATCTCGACACCCTGGCAGATGACTATCAACGTTTTTTAATTCAGTTTCGACCGCTGTGGAAAGCACTTAATGAAGAGAACCATCTTGGCGAGGAGGATTGCTTCATTGCCCGAACGCTGCTGATCCACGAATATCGTAAAGTGCAACTGCGCGACCCACAACTGCCCGACGAGCTGCTCCCCACCGCCTGGGAGGGACGCAACGCCCATCAGCTCTGTCGCAATATCTATCGCACTATCTACAAGCGCGCCGAGCTTTGGCTCGAGCGCCAACTAGAAACTGCCGAAGGCCCGCTTCCAGCCCCTGGCCCCAGTTTCTATCAACGCTTCGGCGGTCTAGATTGACTTCAGAATCGATTCAATGCGAGGCCCCGGCCACCAAAAAACCGGGAATGTTCCTTACACATCCCATCCATACAGCAACTCTGGGGGCGTTAAAGCGTTGGCAACAAAGACGCACATGTTACGCCACGTAAAAGATACCTCACATCATCAAAGAGGCTGCACTGCTCCCACCGGTAAGAGGAAACAGCACAGCGGCTCTCACTTTTCGCTTTGCTCCTCATGAGAGTGTATAGGAGCGCTTCAGCCAAGGTGGCTCAAGAGGCTTGCTGGCGCAGCCGTGGGCTAACCAACTCGCCCACCACGGTAATCAGCACCAGAAGAGCCAACAACCAAGGCCACTGCGTTGCTATCTTTAGCGTGGCAAGCCCCAGCGCATCGATGAAAATTAATACGATGCCTAATGGGCTCACATAACGCACCATGAACAGCCACAACGCATGCTGGGTGCGGGAGAGTCCCAACTCTTCTCTAAAGACTTCGTTACGAAGCAAGAAGCCCGCCATCAAGGCCGTTCCCAAACCGCCTAACGGCATCATCCAGCGAGAAGTCAGGTAATCCAACCAGTCAAAGAAGTTGCGTCCCGCCAGCGTCCAATCGGCACCCAGATTGAACGACAGCATCGCCAGGGTACTGACCAGCCACAGCACGATACCCACACCCCAGGAAGCTTGCTTGCGTGTCATGCCCTTACTGTCAGTGAGCCAGGCGACTGTAGCTTCGATCATCGAAATCGAAGAGGTGAGAGCCGCCATCGCAAGCATCAAGAAGAATAGGATACCGAATAAAGTACCAAACGGCATGGCCTGGAAGGCCAGTGGCAGGCTCATGAAGATCAGACCCGGCCCTGCACCTGGGCTCATTCCATTGGCGAAAATAATCGGGAAAATGGCTAAGCCCGCCATCAGCGCCACCACGGTATCAGCAATTGCTACGCTGAACGTAGTACGTGCGATGGAGTGACCCGACGGTAGGTAAGAGCCGTACGTTAGGATCGCCCCGGACGCTAGCGACAGGGTAAAAAAGGCATGGCCCAGCGCCGCTAACAGACCTTCACTGCTAAGGCCTTCGGTATTGAAGGAAAACAGGAACGACCAGGCCTCACCAAAGCCACCGGAAAAGGCGCCGTAGCCGATCAGAATACCCAGCATGATCACCATGCCCGGCATCATCCAACTGACGCTCTTTTCGATACCAGCTTGCACACCCTTGCCCACGATCAGCATGGTCAACACGGTGACCAGTGTGCTCCAGGCGCCCAGGTTGAAAGGGTTGGCGTTATTGGCCGCGAAAATCGCTGCCATGTCATCGACACTGGTTCCTGCCAGCCCACCACTCAGCATTTTCCATAGATAGGAAAACGCCCAGCCGGCGACCACCACGTAGAAAGACAGAATCATGAAGCCACACAGCATGGCCATCCAGCCGAAGACCGACCAGAACCCGCCATGGCCAGATTCATTCACCACACGGCGGATAGCGTCAACCGGGCTACCCCTGCCACGACGGCCGAAACTGATTTCAGCCATCATGATGGGGACCCCTACCGCCAGAATGCATGCCAGATAGACCAGTACGAAGGCACCACCACCGAATTCACCGGTGATGTAGGGGAACTTCCAGATATTACCCAGGCCCACTGCGGAACCAGTGGCAGCCAGTACAAACCCCCAGCGGCCTAACCACAGCGTATTGGTGGGTATATTTGTTGTCGACATTGAGGAAACCTTATAGATTTAATTGTTTTAGGTTATTGATTATGAACAGCACAACCGGCCAATGAAAAGCCGGTTTGGCTGCATAAAAAGACCGCCCACGCAGGGCGGGTGGCCTTGTTTTTTAATCGTTGAGTACACCACGACGGATCTGGTCTTCCTCGATCGATTCGAACAGTGCCTTAAAATTGCCTTCTCCGAAACCATCATTACCCTTGCGCTGGATGATTTCAAAGAAGATCGGGCCAATTACCGTTTCCGTGAAGATCTGCAGCAACACCCCTTCATCTGGGCCGCCGTCGACCAGCAGGCTCAGTTTACGCAAGTCTTCTACGTTTTCTTCGTGATTGGGTACGCGCTTATCAACCTTCTCGTAGTAGGTGTCCGGGGTCGAAAGGAACGTCATGCCATTTTCGCGCAGCGCACGCACTGTGGCATAAATGTTATCGGTGGACATGGCCAAGTGCTGGATGCCCTCGCCGTTATACTCACGCAGAAATTCGGCGATCTGAGAATTATCGTCGGCGGATTCATTGATAGGGATGTGCATTTTTCCACAAGGCGCGGTCATGGCGCGGGAGTGCAGACCGGTCTTTTTGCCCTTGATATCGAAATAGCGGTTCTCACGAAAGTTGGCGACATCAATGTAGAAATTGGCCCAAACATCCATCTGTCCTCGGTCAACATTGTGGGTCAGGTGATCTAGCACCTTGAGGCCGACGCTCTTATCGCTGGGCGAACGATTGGGGATCGCCTCGAAGTCGATGTCATAGATGGTGCGGCCCTGGTCGTCGACCTTGTTGTCGACGAAATACAGCAGCGAGCCACCGATACCACGCACTGCGGGGATACCCACTTCATCAGGGCCGACCGAGTTCTCCACTGGCTCGGCGCCCTGAGCCACAGCATGCTCGAAGGCCTGTTGCGCATCGGCCACTTTCCAGGCCATGGCACAGGCGCTAGGCCCATGCACTTCAGCGAATGTCGCGGCATGGCTTCCCGGTTCGGCATTGAGCACAAAGTTAACGCCTTCCTGTTGGAACAGAAAAACCTGCTTGGAACGGTGTTTGCGCGTTTCGGTGAACCCCATTTGGTTGAACAGCGTGCGTAGGTTCTCGATACCCTCGCTGGTCGGCGCGGTATATTCAACGAATTCGAATCCATTGGTACCAATGGGGTTATGCGTAGACAGAGATGTGGTTGCTGGGGCGTTCATAATAAACCTCTAGACAGATAATTGTTTTTCAATCAGGCCGACCAACTGCAGTCAAGCCAGTGATAAAGAGTCTAGGGGGCTAACCATGCTCCGAGAATGGTATTAAAGCGCTTTCATGGCAGCACCGGCCGTGTCGACGCGCGATTAACGTAAAGAAAACGTTACACCTGAGCCTAAGTGCTGAGTAATGGCGACTTGTCGTTGTGTTTTACTGACACCCCGTAAAGAAAAATTGACAGTCAATTTAGTCATTCTGTGCCTCAATGCCATAACGCTTGAGTTTATTGGCAATGGTGGTGTGCGATACCCCTAAGCGTTTACCCAACTGACGACTGGAAGGGTGTTGTCGATACAGATTGCTCAGGATGCGTTTCTCCACACTTCCCAAAATATCGCTCAGACTTCCTTCCAGTGGAATGCCGGAAAGTTCAGGGGCACCGCCACTTTGCGGAAGCCGCAGGTGCACCGGGTGAATGACTTGCTCCTCGCACAGCGACACTGCCTGAAACAGGACGTTTTCCAATTGGCGCACATTGCCCGGCCAATCGTAGTGCGCGAGTTTTTCCAGTGCCGCCGGCGCAAGACGGGGCAAAGGGCAGCCGATCTGACGCGCGGCACGATCCAGAAAGTAGGCCGCCAACTCCTCGATACCATCGAGGCATTCGCGTAAGGGCGGCACTTGCAACGAGAGCACATTGAGTCGATGGTAAAGATCAGGTCGAAACAACCCCTCGGCACAGAGTTGCGGCAAGTTTTGCTGGGTAGCACAAATCACTCTGACATCAAGATAGGTTTCCTCGTCGCTACCCACGCGGCGAAAGCCACCATCCTGGAGAAATCGCAGTAATTTAGTCTGTAAGCGCGGGCTCATTTCGCCGACTTCATCGAGAAAGATGGTGCCGCCTTCGGTAAGCTCCAGAAGACCCAGCTTGCCTTCGGGCCGAGCCCCTTCGAAGGCGCCCGGTGCGTAACCAAACAATTCGGTCTCGGCCATCGATTCAGGAAGCCCGGCACAATTGAGCACCATAAACGGTGCTTGCCCACGCGGGCTTGCCAGATGGCAGGCTCTGGCGACCAGCTCCTTTCCGGTACCGGTTTCACCCACGATTAACAAGGGTGCATCCAACGGCGCCATGCGTCGCGCTTCATGGATCAAGGCTTCCAGACATGGACTCGACTGAAAGATAGCTTCGAAGCCTTGCAACCCCTGACGTTGTACCTGATAGATACGCGCACCGATTCGGTCGGCACGGTGCAAGGTCACCACCGCGCCAGCCAACGACGCCACATCATTATTTTCGGTATGCAGCGGGGCGATATCGGCAAGGTAGGTATCGCCTTTCAATTTGATGCGCAATCCGTTGATCCGCGAGTTGTTGCGCCGAATCAGATCGGGAAGGTTCAGGTCTTCCAGGTAGCGATCCAGCGACAGCCCCGGCACTTCGTCGATGCGCACGCCGAGCATCTGTACCGCCGTGCGATTGGCAGCGACGATACGCCCCTGCATATCAATCGACATCACCGGGTCGGAAAGTGATGAAAGCAGCGCATCCAGCTCCAGATGGCGCCGCTCGCTGGGCATCAGGCTGACACGCTTAACACCGAACACCCCAGGAGTCGCCTCCAAGGCCGGTTTTAATGTAGCCAGCTGGGCATTGAGCAGTTGTGGCACATGCAGATAAATGGTGTTGCCGTGTTCTCCGCCCACTTCTCCTCGCGCCACATTGACGCGGTAGTCGGCGAACTGGGCCACGATATCGCGAAGAATTCCGATTCGATTCTGGCAGTGAAACTTAAGGCGCATAGATCCCTCAAGGCGCAAAACAAGCGTGCGGCATTCGTGTAACGATATTTTGACACTTCACCGTACCAAACACACATGGCTAGAGGCTTTAAAAGCTAATTTCAAGTAAAAGCGCCCCCTGCTCAGCAGGAGGCGCTACGTGCTATCAGCGTAAAGCTTTTTACCCGGCATAACGCATCAGGACTGATTTATTTTGGAGCCAAGCTGCTGTTTAGGTTGCGTATCACCGGCCAGTAAGGTTGGGCGGTCAGCATCAATTTCAGCTAACGGCTCACACGGCTCCAGGCTGTCACGGCAACGAGTCACTAAGCGCTGATACTCTTGGGTACCCTGCTGTTTCCAGGCAAACTCCTCATCACTCAACGGGCGCTTAACCTTTGCAGGTGCCCCCATCACCAGCGACTGGGGCTCACATTCGAAACCTGCCTTAACGAAGGCGGCTGCCGCCACGATAGACCGCTCAGCAATGTTGGCACCGTCCATCACCACGGCGTTCATGCCCACCATGGCATCACACCCAATTACGCAGCCATGGAGTACCGCGCCATGGCCGATATGGCCATCTTTCTCGACCTTGGTGACGCACCCCGGAAAGCCGTGCATCACGCAGGTATCCTGAAGGTTTGAACCTTCTTCCAGCACAAGACGGCCGAAATCGCCGCGCATCACCGCGCCAGGGCCTACATAACAGCCGGGGCCCACAATCACATCTCCAATCAACACCGCCGTCGGGTGAACATAGGCTGTCGGATGCACCACCGGTGTCACCCCTTCAAGTCGATAGCAAGGCATCACGCTCTCCGTTAGTTGGATTGGCCGTGGCGACGGCTTTGCACCACCACGAAGCGGTTGGCGACAAAGGCTTGATTACACAGAGAAGCATTCGCCGCCGGATTACCGCCTGTGGCGTGAAAGTCACTGAAAGCCGCCGACTGGTTAACGAATATTCCCCCATCCAGATTCAGCGAGAGCGGCGCCGCTACGTCCATCGCCAGCGCTTCGAGCTGCTCGGCCACTGCCTCGTCCGTGGTATAGCCGCCTAGGGTTATCGCGCCTTTTTTTGCGATGACGTCTCGCGCTAGCGCAATACTGTGCGCGGTGTTATCCGTTGCGATAACAAAGCTAACGGGGCCAAAGCGCTCCTCGCTATAGGCAGCCTTCTGCTCTGCGTCGACCTTAAGAATCAGCGGCGTATGGATACGGGCGTTAGGAAAATGCGCGTGCTCGCGTTGCTCGCTGTCCAGCACTATGTCGCCTAAGCCACGGCACTCATCAATGCGTGCTTGCGTCTCCAACGACTGTATAGCCCCCAGCACCGTGCAGGCGCGGTCGTTATCACTTAGAAATGCCTGAACAGCTTTCGCAAGCGCTGCCGCTACGTCGTCAAAACTTAAATGGCCATCCGCCGTTTCAATACCATCCCTGGGCACATAAATAGCCTGAGGGGTCGTGCACATCTGCCCAGAATAAAGGCTAAGCGAGAAGGCAAGGTTCGCCGTGACGGCTTTAAGGTTATCCACACTGTCGATAATGATCGAATTAATACCGGCTTTCTCAGCAAACACCTGGGCCTGAGTGGCGTTTTGTATCAGCCAATCACCGAAAGCGTTCGAGCCGGTGAAATCAATCAGCTTAACCGCAGGATCAAGCGCCAACGTCTTGGTGAGCGGCGCATCGACGCTGTCGGGCATTAAGCTGACCAGGCAGGGGTCGAAGCCTGCCTCTTCAAGCACCTGTTGAGCCACCCGTACGCTCATCGCCAGCGGCAGAATAGCGCCGGGGTGCGGCTTAACAATGACCGGGTTGCCCGTCGCCAAACTGGCAAACAGGCCAGGATAGGTGTTCCAGGTAGGAAACGTAGAACAGGCGACTACCAACGAGATACCGCGAGGCACGATGTGAAAACGCTTATCCATCACGATAGGGTCATGCTTGCCCTGGGGCTTAACCCATTGCGCGGTAGCGGGAACCTGCGCCATTGCCTGCCAGGCATACGCCACGGCTTCAAGACCACGATCCTGGGCATGCGGCCCACCCGCCTGAAATGCCATCATCGGCCCCTGCCCGCTGGTATGCATCACCGCCTGGGCAATCTCTGGGCTCATGGCATTAAGACGTGACAGGATTTCCAGACATACCCCCACACGCGCTTGCGCCCCGACATCCCGCCAGTCGCGCATGGCCACTTGCATGGCCGCTACCAGCTCGCTGGGGTCTGGCTGGTCATAAGTAATGCCGAGTTCAAAGCCATAGGGTGACACTTCATCACCCACTTGTTGGGCACTGCCGCCGCCACTATTGAGCGTAAATGGCTGATTGAGCAGTGACTCGAATTTAGACGGCGCCGCTTTAACGGCATCCTCGGGGTACTTGCGCATGCTTTCTGGAAAGGGCGTCCAGAAATTACGGCTAGCGATAGCGTCGACAGCCTGATCAAGAATCTCACGATGAAGGTCAAACATCTGCTGCGCTGATTGCGTCATGGGGCGCTCCTGCACTCACTTATTTTTTTGATACGCTATTATTTTGAAGACTATCTTTCCCGTAACAAAACATCAAACGCTTTCCCAGTTGCTGCTTGCTTAAGGATTACAAAAAAATCGATGTATACCGGCTATAAATCCCTTTATTGAGCTACATAACCGTCTTTCATACCATGGTCTAACACCCCTTTTTTCTTCGCACCAACCACATACAAGCTGTTGTTAAAAGGCATAAATTATAAAAAACGACGACAAGCGACACATTAATAACAATCAATCAATATTGATGCGTATCAAAATAAACCTATACTCGACAGGTATTCCTCCTGTGCGCCACAGGCCGAACCGAGGTAACAATGCTCACGACTCTAAAAATAACCACGCCCCTGGAAGGCGTTTTATGCATCACGCTGAATCGCCCGGAAGCACTGAATGCGCTTAATACGCAGCTCCTCGGCGAGCTCGCCGACACCTTGAGCGACGCTGATTGTGACGACACCGTTCGTGCCGTAGTGATTACCGGCAGTGCGAAAGCCTTCGCCGCAGGTGCGGATATTAACGAAATGGCTGAACGCGATCTGGTCGGCATGCTGGAAGACCCACGACAGCACCACTGGGCCACCATTACGCGCTTTCGCAAACCCATCATTGCCGCCGTCAATGGCTATGCGTTAGGCGGTGGCTGTGAACTGGCCATGCATGCCGACATCATCATTGCCGGTGAAAACGCCCTGTTTGGCCAGCCGGAAATCAACCTGGGCATCATGCCCGGCGCTGGCGGCACCCAACGCTTGCTTAGAGCGGTGGGGAAATCCCTGGCCACTCAGATGGTACTCACTGGCGAACCGATTTCCGCGCGCCGCGCCCTCGAAGCTGGCCTGATAAGCGAAATCACCCAACCCGAATTGACCCTTGAACGCGCCATAGACATCGCGACGCGCATCGCCTCCAAGGCACCGCTGGCCGTGCGCTTAGCGCGGGAATCGCTGCACAAAGCGATGGATACCGACCTGGCCACCGGCCTGCGCTTTGAACGCCATGCGTTCACCTTACTGGCGGGCACCGACGACCGCGACGAGGGCATTCGCGCCTTCCAAGAAAAACGACCTGCCACTTTTCAAGGGCACTGAGACAAGGATATACCCCATGAGCCAAGCGCCCCTGCTTTATAGCGTCGAAGACGGCGTCGCCTGTATTACATTGAACCGCCCCGACAGCCTGAATAGCTTTAATACCGAGATGCATGCCGAAATGCGCAAGGCGCTCAAGGCCGTGCGCCAGGACGCAAGCGTCCGTGCGCTGCTGCTGACGGGCAGTGGCCGCGGCTTCTGCGCCGGTCAAGACCTTTCCGACCGTAGCGTCGCGCCCGGCGAGCAAGCGCCAGACCTCGGCGAGTCGCTTGAGAAACGCTATAACCCCATGTTGCGCGCCCTGAAAGATATGCCGTTTCCGACTATTTGCGCGGTGAACGGTGTGGCCGCCGGCGCTGGTGCCAATATCGCCCTGGCCTGCGACATCGTATTGGCGGCTCGCTCGGCAAGCTTTATTCAGGCCTTCTGCAAGATCGGTTTGATCCCGGACTCCGGCGGCACCTGGACCCTGCCTAACTTAGTCGGCATGGCCCGCGCCAAGGGCTTGGCCATGCTGGGCGACAAGCTTCCCGCCGAGACCGCCGAACAGTGGGGCATGATCTGGCGCTGCGTCGACGATGAGGTGCTTCAGGAAGAAGCCATGAACATGGCTCGCCACCTGGCCACTCAACCCACCCGTGGCCTAGCGCTGATTAAACGCGCCCTGCACGCCAGCAGCGATAACAGCTTTAATGAACAGCTTGACCTGGAGCGCGACCTGCAGCGTCTGGCTGGGCGCAGCGAAGACTACCGTGAAGGGGTCAGTGCGTTTATCGAAAAACGCCGCCCCACCTTCAAGGGAGAGTGATATGCCAGCCCTATCCACGACCACCGTTATTGGTGTGATCGGCGCCGGTGCCATGGGTGCCGGTATCGCTCAGGTGGCCGCCCAGGCGGGTCATGCCGTCATCCTGCATGATAACCAGCCGGGTGCCGCCAAAGCAGGCATCGACAGCATTCGTCGCCAGTTGGAAAAGCGGGTTGCCAAGGGCAAGATGACCCAAGGTGGTGTGGATAACATCATCGCTCGCCTGCAGCCTGCCGACGTGATTGATGCCCTGGCCGATAGCCGTTTGGTTATCGAAGCCATCGTTGAGAACCTTGACATCAAACGCCAGGTATTCGCTCAGCTCGAAGCAATGTGTGCGCCGGATACCTTGCTCGCCAGTAATACCTCGTCGCTGTCAATCACTTCAATTGCCGCCAACCTTGAACGCCCCGAGCGCCTGGCTGGGCTGCACTTCTTCAACCCAGCCCCCGTCATGAAGCTGGTAGAAGTGGTATCGGGCCTGGCAACGACCACCGAGGTCGCCGAGACGCTTTTTGATACCGCCAGCGCCTGGGGCAAGGTTGCGGTGCACGCCAGCTCCACCCCTGGGTTCATCGTTAACCGCGTGGCACGGCCTTTCTATGCCGAAGGGCTTCGCCTGCTACAGGAAGGCGCCAGCGACGCTGCCACGCTGGATGCGCTGCTGCGTCAGGCCGGCGGCTTCCGCATGGGGCCTTTCGAGCTGATGGACCTGATCGGCCATGACGTCAACTACGCAGTGACCCGCTCGGTGTTCGACGCCTACTATGGCGATACCCGCTTTGAACCCTCCCTGGTGCAGCAGGCGCTGGTTGAAGCCGGTCGCCTGGGGCGTAAGTCCGGCCAAGGCTTCTTTGACTACGCGGGTGAAAGCGCTGCAAAGCCGCAGCCCAACTTTGCCGCCCCCGCCAGCACGCAACTCCCGACACTTGTCGCACAGGGCGCGGACAGCACCATCGCTCCGCTGCTGGAACGCGCTCAAGAAGCTGGACTTGAGGTAGTGCGTCGCGAATCACTGCAACTGGACGGCACGCCTCGCCTGTATATAGGTGATCTGGCGCTGGCCCTCAGCGACGGGCGATGTGCCGCCGAGCGCGCCGTTAATGAAGGGCTCGAAGCACTGGTACTGTTCGACCTATGCCTGGACTACCGCAGCGCCAGCGCCATCGGGCTTGCTGCCAGCCATACCACCTCGCCCGAGGCCCGCCAGCTGGCTACCGCGTTATTCCAACGCTTGGGCATGGACGTCGTCTGGCTAACCGACACGCCGGGGCTAGTGGTATTGCGCACCGTGGCCATGCTCGCCAATGAAGCCGCCGATGCCGTTTTGCAGGGCGTGTGCAGCGCCAAGGATGGCGATCTGGCCATGCAGGCCGGGGTCAACTATCCCCGCGGCCCCTTGACCTGGGCAGATTCATTGGGACTGCCCTTCGTTCACCGTACCCTTACGCACCTGCAGCAGAGCTACGGCGAAGAGCGCTATCGCAGCTCTTTCCTGCTGCGCCGCAACGCCCTGAGCGAGGCAAGCTTTCATGAGTGATTCCCCACTGACCCCACAACAGTTGGCGGAAGCCTGTGCCGAGGCGATGTTTTCCCGCGACCATGCCAGCCAAGGGCTGGGCATGCGTATTACGCGCATGGCTCCCGGGTTTGCCGAACTCACCATGACCGTGCGCCAAGACATGGTGCAGGGCCACGGCAACTGCCATGGTGGCTTTCTGTTTGCCCTGGCCGACTCCGCCTTTGCGTTTGCCTGCAACAGCTACGATGAAGCTACCGTGGCATCTGGCTGCAGTATCGACTACCTCGGCCCCGGCCAGCTGGGTGATGAGCTCACCGCCACCGCCGAAGAGCGCAGCCGCCGCGGGCGCACCGGCATTTACGACATCACGTTGCGCAATCAGCACGGCGATACCGTTGCCTTGTTCCGCGGACATTCCTACAAAATTCGCGGCAGCGTACGCCGCCTAGAAGACACCGCTGCTGGAGATAACCCATGAAAGACGCGCTGATCATTGATGCCATTCGTACCCCGATAGGTCGCTACGGCGGTGCCCTCTCGTCAGTTCGCCCCGATGATCTTGGTGCTGTGCCAATGCGCACCCTGATAGAGCGGAACCCGAGCGTCGACTGGTCACTGATTGACGATATTTTTTACGGCTGCGCCAACCAGGCAGGGGAAGATAACCGCAACGTAGCGCGCATGTCCGCGTTGCTCGCAGGGCTTCCCGTCGAGGTGCCCGGCTCCACCATCAACCGCCTGTGCGGTTCCGGCATGGACGCCGTCGGCAACGCCGCCCGCGCCATCAAGACCGGTGAAGCGGGGCTGATGATGGCAGGCGGTGTGGAGTCGATGTCCCGCGCGCCCTTTGTGATGGGTAAGGCAGAACAAGCTTTCTCACGCCAAGCCGACATCTTCGACACCACCATCGGCTGGCGCTTTGTGAACCGTGCCATGAAGGCTCAGTTCGGCATCGACTCCATGCCCGAAACCGCCGAGAACGTCGCCGAACAGTTTGGTATTTCCCGGCAAGACCAGGATGCCTTTGCGCTGCGCAGCCAGCAGCGCACCGCCGCCGCTATGGAGGCTGGCCGATTGGCTGAAGAGATCGTTGCCGTCGAAATCCCCCGGCGCAAACAGGAGCCGCTGGTGGTCGATAGCGATGAGCACCCGCGCGCCACCACGACCGCCGAGCAGCTCGCCAAACTGCCCACGCCCTTCCGTGAAGGCGGCAGTGTGACGGCAGGCAATGCCTCAGGCGTTAACGATGGCGCCTGTGCGCTGCTGATGGCGTCTCCCGAGCAGGCCGAACGTTTTGGCCTGAAAGCCCGCGCCCGTGTGGTGGGCATGGCCACTGCGGGTGTGGAACCTCGGATTATGGGATTCGGCCCGTCCCCGGCCACCCGCAAGGTGCTTGCCCAGACCGGGCTTACCCTCGATCAGATGGATGTTATCGAACTGAATGAAGCCTTTGCGGCTCAGGCCTTGGCGGTCATGCGTGACTTGGGACTGAGCGATGATGCCGAACACATCAACCCCAACGGAGGAGCCATTGCACTCGGCCACCCGCTGGGCATGAGTGGCGCTCGGTTGGTGACCACCGCCCTGCATGAACTCGAACGTCGGCAAGGGCGCTTTGCGCTATGCACCATGTGCATCGGTGTCGGACAGGGCATCGCGATGATCATTGAGCGTTTGTAAGCCTATTGCTCAAATCACTGGCCACGGCGTGTGTAGACATTAATCCAATAACAACTTGCTTGACCGGAGACTCCTGATGAATCAGCCCGCTACACGTATCGACACTGCGACACTCGACCCCTTGGAAACCGCCAGCGTCGACGAGCTGCGCGCCACTCAGGTCAAGCGCCTGAAGTGGAGCCTCAAGCACGCTTACGACAATGTGCCGTTCTACCGCCAGTCCTTCGATAACGCCGGGGTGCATCCCGACGACATCCAGACGCTGGCGGATCTCGCCAAACTGCCGTTCACCACCAAGGCCGATTTGCGCGACAACTACCCGTTTGGCATGTTGGCCACGCCGATGAGCGAGATCGTGCGCATCCACGCCTCCAGCGGCACCACTGGGCAACCCACGGTGGTGGGCTACACCCAGAAGGATATTGATGTGTGGTCCGATGTGATGGCGCGCTCAATCCGCGCCGCTGGCGGCAGCCGCAACGATAAGGTGCATGTAGCCTATGGCTACGGCCTGTTTACTGGCGGGCTGGGCGCGCATTACGGCGCCGAGCGCCTGGGCTGCGCGGTGATTCCCATGTCGGGCGGCCAAACTGAGAAACAGGTTCAGCTGATCCGTGATTTCGCGCCAGACATCATCATGGTCACCCCTTCTTACATGCTCAACATCGCGGACGAAATGGAGCGCCAAGGCATCGACCCGCGCACGCTGCCCCTGCGCACCGGTATTTTCGGTGCCGAACCCTGGACCGACAGCATGCGCACCGCCCTAGAGCAGCGCCTGGGCATCGATGCCCTCGATATTTACGGCCTCTCTGAAGTGATGGGGCCGGGCGTGGGCATGGAGTGCCTAGAAACCAAAGATGGCCCGACCATCTGGGAAGATCATTTCTACCCTGAGATCATCGACCCGGTCAGCGGCGACGTCCTGCCAGACGGCGAATACGGTGAGCTGGTGTTCACCACCCTGACCAAAGAAGGCCTGCCGGTGATTCGCTACCGCACCCGCGACCTGACCCGCCTGCTACCCGGCACCGCACGCCCCATGCGCCGCATCGACAAAATCACTGGTCGCAGCGACGACATGCTGATTATTCGTGGGGTCAATATGTTTCCCACCCAGATCGAAGAGCAGCTGCTCAAAATCGCGTCGCTTTCGCCTCATTACGAAATTGAAGTCAGCCGCCAAGGCAATATGGACATGATGCTGGTGCGTGTCGAAGCGAATCATCACGACATCGCCCGCGACCCCGTGGCCTGTGAACAAGCCGAGAAAGAGCTTCAGCATGCCGTCAAGACGTACATTGGTATCAGCACCCAGGTTGAGGTGTGCCCGGTAGAGAGTGTGATGCGCTCGCTGGGTAAGGCCAGACGCGTTAAAGATCTTCGCTGAGTTGAGTCAGCCTTTCGTGCTTAACAGGTTCTTATCGGCCTAGATTGAGACTGAATACGAAAATACTGACGCCCTTGCAGGCAGCTCTGCAAGGGCTTTTTATGCCTACTCATTCAGTTTAAGTAAAAAATTCAACATATTCAGAATCACTTACTTTTGACCACATTTCCTTTATAAACCAAGCAACTTGGCATCATCTGTCATCACAAAGTCTTAAAGCGACACACAAAAATACTTATTGATAAAATATTATGTATCACTATACTTTAAGTAAGATAAGCCACACTCCCTGATAGTCCGACGCCGCGGAGGTCTCTATGTACGCGCAGCTCGTTGAAACCGGTTCTAACAAACTCAAAACGCTTGATGAGATGGATCCTGAGGAACGCCAGTTCCAGGAACGCATCAATGACGAAATTAAAATCGAACCCAAGAATTGGATGCCGGATGCCTACCGCAAGACATTGATCCGTCAGATCTCACAGCACGCGCATTCCGAGATCGTCGGTATGCTGCCGGAGGGTAACTGGCTGACACGCGCGCCGACCCTTAAGCGCAAGCTGCAGCTAATGGCCAAGATTCAGGATGAAGCGGGTCACGGCCTGTACCTGTATAGCGCCATGGAAACCCTGGGTGCCGACCGCGATGAGGAGATCGATAAGCTCCACGACGGCCGCGCCAAGTACTCCAGCATCTTCAATTACCCAACGCTTAACTGGGCGGATATGGGCACGGTCGGCTGGCTGGTTGATGGTGCCGCCATCGTCAACCAGGTGCCGCTGCAGCGTACCTCTTATGGCCCTTACGCCCGCGCCATGATCCGCGTGTGTAAGGAAGAGAGCTTCCACCAGCGCCAGGGCTTTCAGATCCTGCTGACCATGATGCAAGAGGGCACTGACGAGCAGAAAGCCATGGTGCAGGACTCCATCAACCGCTTCTGGTGGCCGTCGCTAATGATGTTCGGGCCCTCCGACGAAAACTCGCCCAACAGTGCTCAGTCGATGGCCTGGAAGATCAAACGTCACAGCAATGATGAGCTGCGCCAACGCTTCCTTGACCAAACTGTACCGCAGCTAGAGCTGCTGGGCTGCACCGCGCCTGACCCGGATCTCAAATATAACCAAGAGACCGGCCACTATGAGTTCGGTGAAATCGATTGGCAGGAGTTTTTTGACGTAGTGAAGGGCAACGGCCCCTGCAACCGCGAACGTGTCGAGGCACGCCGTCACGCGATTGATAACGGTGCCTGGGTACGTGAAGCCGCCGTGGCTTATGCCGCCAAGCGGCAACGCCGAGCGGCCTGATTTTTAAAACCTGATTCTTAAACCTGATTTTTAAAACAATACAGAGCCCCGCAGCACGGGGCTCCTGTGACCACAGAGGCTTTCCTCATGGCTGACTGGCCCTTATTTGAAGTTTTCATACGCAGCAAGCACGGCCTTAACCACAAGCACGTCGGTAGCGTGCACGCCGCTGATCGCCGTATGGCCATTGAAAACGCGCGCGAGCTTTACACCCGTCGTAATGAAGGGGTGAGCATCTGGGTGGTTCCGGCCAGCGAAATTACCGCTTCTTCTCCCGACGAGAAAGAGCCGCTGTTTGACCCGTCTAACGACAAGGTCTACCGCCACGCATCCTTCTACAAACTGCCGAAAGAAGTCGGCCACATGTAAAGGAGGCTGTCATGCAAAACATGGCTCAGAAAAATATCGCCCAAACAACACAGACACCGCTGACCGACTGCCTGCTGCGCCTTGGCGACAACGCCTTGGTACTCGGTCAACGTCACGCACAACTGTGCGGCAAGGCCCCGGCACTGGAAGAAGAGCTAGCCTTAATGAACGTAGGGCTCGACCTCTTCGGGCAGGCACGCAACTGGCTGGGCTATGCCGCTGAACTGATGGCTGCTGAACGGGCGACTGACAAGGTCGATGCCGACCAGCTGGCCTTCCGCCGTGATGCCCAGGACTTCCGCAACCTGTTGCTCGTTGAGCAGCCTAACGGCGATTTTGCCGACATCATCGGGCGCCAGTTTCTGTTCGATGCATGGCACGTCCACCTACTTGACGGCCTGGCTCACTCCAGCGACCCGCGCATTGCCGAAGTAGCGGCCAAGTCGCTTAAGGAAGCAACGTATCACCTGCGCCGCTCCTCTGAATGGGTGATTCGCTTGGGCGATGGCACTGAAGAGAGCCACACCCGCATGCAGCGTGCCCTAAACAACCTATGGCAATTTACCGGTGAGCTATTGCAGGCCGACGAGATTGATCAGGCTATGTTAGCCGCCGGCATTGCGCCGGATCTGCAAACCGTTGCCACTCGCTGGAAAGCCACCGTTGAAGAGGTCCTTGAAGAAGCCACGCTGGAGCGGCCTTCCTACGACGCCTGGATGTATACCGGTGGCAAAGTCGGTCATCACACCGAGCACCTAGGCTTTCTATTGGCGGAAATGCAATATCTGCCGAGGGCATATCCCGATGCGACCGTCTGGTAATCATCCGTCTGCGTCTATCGATAACTGGCCTTCCAGCGACTTGATCGGCAGCGACCGCAGCGGGCTGCCGCGAGCGGGTGAACAAGGTGATGTCGACGCCGTGCTGGCGGTTTTACAGCACGTGCTGGACCCGGAAGTGCCGGTGGTCAGTGTGGTTGAGCTGGGAATTGTGCGTGATATCGATTGGCTCGATGAGCGGCTGGTGGTCAACGTGACCCCGACTTACTCCGGCTGCCCGGCCACCGAAGTTATCGAACAGCACATTCTTGAGGCGCTGGTGGCCGCTGGCTACGCAGACCCACTGATCCAGCGCCGCCTGTCACCCGCCTGGACGACCGATTGGCTGACCGACGTGGGTCGCGAAAAACTGCGCTCCTACGGCATCGCCCCACCGGTGGGCAGTGCGAGCAAGCGCAGCCTGACCGGCCAGTCCGACCCGGTAGTGCCCTGCCCCTTATGCGGCAGCGAAGCGACTGAACGCGTCAGCGAATTCGGCTCTACGGCTTGCAAGGCGCTCTACCGCTGTCGCGATTGCCTGGAGCCTTTCGATTATTTCAAATGTCTGTAAAACGACGAGACCATTTCCCATGAGCCGATTTCACGCCTTGACCGTCAAGGATGTTCGCAAGGAAACCCATGATGCCGTTTCCATTGCTTTCGACATTCCCGACGACCTGCTGGACGCCTTTCGCTTTACCCAAGGGCAGTACCTGACACTGCGCCGCGATATCGAAGGTGAGGATATACGTCGCTCTTACTCAATCTGCACCGGCGTTCACGAACATGAGCTGAGAGTGGCCGTTAAGCTGGTGCCGGGCGGTAGCTTCTCCACCTTTGCCAACCAGCAATTGCAGCCCGGTGATCGCCTGGAAGTCATGCCGCCACAGGGCAAGTTCTTCGTGCCTCTCGACCCCAGTCGTGAAGGGCACTACCTGGCGGTGACCGCTGGCAGTGGCGTCACCCCTATCATGTCGATTGTTTCCACCACCCTGGAAAGCGAGCCGAAAAGCCGTTTTACCGTCATCTATGGCAACCGCTCCACCACGGGCACGCTGTTTCGCGAGCGCCTGCAGGATCTCAAAGACCGCTACCTGGAACGCCTTAACATCATTTACGTGTTCAGCCGCGAGCAACAGGAAATTGATCTGTATAACGGCCGGATTGATGCCGATAAGTGCAATGCCCTGTTTGACCGCTGGGTAGAGGTACCCAAGCTCGACGCCGCGTTCCTCTGTGGCCCACAAGAAATGACCGAGATCGTGCGTGATGTGCTGCCCCAACATGGCTTGCCAAAGGAAAAAGTACACTTTGAGCTGTTCACGACAGGGCCGACGGCAGGCGCCAAGCGCCGCCAGGCGACGAAAGCCGAGCAGGTAAAAGCTGAAACATCGCACATCAAAGTGATTATCGACGGCCGCACCATTGAATACGACTTGCCCCGCAATACCCAGAGCATCCTGGAAGCGGGTAACGAACACGGGGCAGACCTCCCGTTCTCATGCAAGGCCGGCGTGTGCTCCACCTGCAAGTCAAAAGTCATCGAAGGCGAGGTGGAAATGGACGCCAATTTTGCCCTGGAAGATTACGAAATAGACGCTGGCTACGTACTGTCCTGTCAGTGCTATCCGATCAGCGACAAGGTGGTGCTTGACTATGACGAGGTATAGACCCTAGCCCACCTACTTCAAAGTCGGCGACCCCGTCGGCTTAGTCTATGTTTTGCGGGAGAACACTTAATGCCAGTTTTACAGAGTTACATCGCCGGCCAGTGGTTTGGAAAAACCGAGTCCAAAGCACTGATCAGCGCCATCAATGGCGAGACCGTTGCACATACTCACCAAGAAAGCATCAACTTCGCCGAAGCAGTGGCGTTTGCCCGTAACACCGGCGTGAAAAACCTATTGGCGCTGGATTTCCAGCAGCGGGCCGCCATTCTTAAAGCGCTGGCCGGTTATATCCAAGAGCGCAAGCGTGAGCTCTATGCTATCTCTCATCACACCGGCTGCACCAAGGCCGACTCCTGGATCGACATTGACGGTGGCTTTGGCACCCTGTTTACCTACGCTTCTACGGGGCGCAAGGAACTGCCCTCCGGTAACGTGGCCCACGAAGGCCCGGTGACTCAATTAGGTAAAGATAACCACTTCAACGGCAGCCACATTCTGGTACCTCGCCGCGGTGTTTCTGTTCATATTAATGCGTTCAACTTCCCCATCTGGGGCATGCTGGAGAAGTTCGCCCCCGCCTTTCTGGCAGGCATGCCGTGTATCTTCAAACCGGCCACGGCGACAAGCTATCTGACCGAAGCTGCCATGCGCGTCATCAACGACTCGGGGCTATTGCCGGAAGGCGCCTTGCAACTGGTGATTGGCGGCGCCGGTGACTTACTCGACCAATTGGAAGAGCAGGACGTTGTCACCTTCACTGGTTCCGCAACCACGGCCTTGATGCTGAAAAGCCACCCAAACATCATGGCCAAGAGCATCCCGTTCAACGCCGAGGCAGACTCACTCAACAGCGCCATCATGGCCCCGGATGTTAGCCCGGAAGACGAAGAGTTCGAGATCTTTGCCAAAGAAGTCGTCAAAGAGATGACCGCCAAGGCAGGTCAGAAATGTACCGCCATCCGGCGGGTGTTAGTGCCCGCCGAGCACCTGGATGCATTAGCGAACATGATCAAAGAGCGCCTTTCAAGCATCGTCGCCGGCGACCCTCATGAAGAAGGCGTGCGCATGGGCGCCCTCTCGTCGCGTGATCAGCTCCACGACGTGAACGACGCCATCGAACGCCTATTGGAAACCAGTGAGTGTGTGTTCGGCAAAGACGGCAGCTTTAAACCTGTCGGCCAGGGAGTGGAACACGGTGCCTTTATCGCTCCCCACTTGCTGATCAACCGCAACCCGTTGAACGACGGCGGCGCTCACGACATTGAAGCCTTTGGCCCTGTCGCGACGCTAATGCCCTACCGCGGCATCAATGAAGCGTTGGCCATCGCTGCCAAAGGCAAGGGTAGCCTGGTCACCACACTGACCACCAAAGACCCTGCCATTGCTGCCGAGATGATCCCCGTCCTGGCCGCCCATCACGGCCGCCTGCACATTCTGGATGCCCAAGCCTCAAAAGAATCCACTGGCCACGGCTCGCCGTTACCGATGCTCAAACATGGCGGGCCTGGCCGTGCAGGCGGTGGCGAAGAGCTGGGTGGCATTCGTGCGGTTCACCACTATTTACAGCGCACCGCTATTCAAGGGTCGCCCACCATGGTTGCGGCAGTGACAAGGCAATATGTGCGTGGCGCGAAGGTGATCGAGACTGACGTCCACCCGTTCCGCCGCCACTTTGACGACCTACAGGTGGGTGAATCATTGTTAACCCACCGCCGTACCGTCACCGAAGCTGACATCGTCAATTTTGGCTGCCTTTCCGGCGACCACTTCTATATGCATTTCGACGACATTGCCGCCAAAGAGACTCAATTCGGCCAGCGTATCGCTCATGGCTATTTCGTACTGTCGGCGGCGGCTGGTCTGTTCGTTTATCCAGGCGAAGGACCCGTACTGGCTAACTACGGCCTGGATACCCTGCGCTTTATTACGCCCGTGTTGGTCGGCGACACCATCCGCGCCCGCCTCACCTGCAAGCGCAAGATTGATCAGGGCCGGGCATCGCCCGATGGTCACCCGCAGGGTGTGGTGATGTGGTATGTGGCGGTGACCAATCAACATGATGAGCTGGTCGCCAGTTACGATATCCTAACGCTGGTCGCGAAGCGACAGTAACGGTTCAGCCGATAAAGCCAGACAAAAAAGCAAGGCAAAAAGCACAACGGGTGACAGAGCATACGCTCTGTCACCCGTTTGTTTCGCCAGCAGGTTATTTAATAAAACCGTGCTAATAAAACCGCACTAATAACGCCGTTTAATACAGCAACTCCGGCAGGAAAAGCACAATAGCGGGGAAGAGAAGCACGAGCAATGCACGTAACGTACCCGCGACCCAGAAAGGTGTCACGCCTCGGAAGATTGTTCCGGTACTCACGTCTGGCAGTACCGCCCGCAGTACGAACACGTTCATCCCCACCGGCGGTGTGATTAAACTGATCTCAATCACGATCACCACCAGAATACCGAACCACACCAAGTCGTAACCCAGCCCTGCGACAACCGGGAAAAATACCGGCACGGTGAGCAGCAGCATCGACATGCTTTCAAACACACAGCCCAGCACCACGTAGATCGCGATAATCACCAGGATCACCACGAAGGGTGCTACATTGAGATTATTGACCAACGCCAACAAATCG
Source organism: Halomonas llamarensis (assembly GCF_023555005.1). GTDB lineage: Bacteria > Pseudomonadota > Gammaproteobacteria > Pseudomonadales > Halomonadaceae > Vreelandella > Vreelandella llamarensis. The sequence continues at coordinate 67,984 of NZ_JAMJPJ010000004.1, forward strand.
TTTGGCAATCCTGCCCGGTTGATAAAGTTGGCAAAGATCAGGGCCGTCAGCACCACGGCAAACAGCATCGCGGTGGTGCGCACCGTGTCCATCAGGACGTTCATCAGCACCCGGGGCGTCAAGGCACGCTTGAGCAGGGCGATAACGAAGGCGCCCATGGCGCCGATACCGGCGGCTTCGGTGGGTGTAAACACACCAAGATAAATTCCGCCAATCACCAGAACGAACAGCGCCAGGGTGCTACCGACGTTCTTGAGCGCCGATATCCGCTCGCCCCAGGGCACTTTCTCGGCAGCGGGGCCAGCGCTCGGATCGCGCCACAGCACCCATTTCACCGCACCGAGGTACATCACGATCCCCAGCATGCCGGGAATGAAGCCGGCCGCGAACAGTTCGCGGATACTGGTCTCGGTGATGATGCCGTAGATCACCAGCATGACGCTGGGCGGTATCAAAATCCCCAAGGTGCCACCTGCAGCAATAGAAGCGGCAGCAAGCGAATCCTTGTAGCCATATTTGCGCATTTGCGGCATAGCGACTCGGCCCATGGTGGCACACGTTGCCAAGCTTGAACCGCAAATAGCACTAAAACCGCCACAGGCAACAATCGTCGCCATCGCCTGGCCGCCCTTGCGGTGGCCGAGAAAGCCGTTAGAGGCTCGGAACAGCGCATCCGAGAGCCCCGCATGCGAGACCAAGTTGCCCATCAGGATGAACAGCGGAATCACCGACAGGCCGTAGCTCATGGCGGTATCCACCACCCGACGCGCCGCCATGGCTTCGGCTGCGTTCCAGTTGCCGGTCAGGTAGTAAAACCCCGCGAACCCCACGATGCCCATGGCGAAGGCCAACGGAACTCTCAGAAACACCAGAACCAATAGGGCGGCAAACCCGTAGAGTGCTTCAATCATGCGTGCCTCCCTGAGATTTGGCGGTGTTGGGTGTGGCGGCTAAGCTTACCGGCCCACCCCTTTCGACGACGCCCATCCCCTCGAGCAGGTAGCCCAGCGCTCGCCCCAGCGTTAGCAGCGCAGAAAGAAATAGCATGAGGGAAATCAGGTAAATCAGGTAGCCGTTGGGAATGCGCAGAAACTCGGTCACATCGCCCCAGGCAAAAGCGCGCTCGCCCAAAGACCAAACGCGACCCGCGATCACCCACAGCGCCAGAGCGACTATCAGGTTGACGATCAGCTGGCGCAACCAGATAAAGCGCGCCGGAAATACCGCGTCCAGCAGGTCGACACTGATGTGCTCCTCCCGCCAGCAAGCCACCGGCAACGACAGAAACACTACTGCCGCCAGCATCTGCTGGGTGAGTTCGACGGTGCCAAGAATAGGAGCATTAAAGAAATAACGGCCGACGACATCGGCGGTGGTCAGCAGCATCAAGGCAAAGAGGGTGGCGCCCGCCACACCCTCCAGCCCCAATTGCATGACCTTACCGACGCTCGACCCGCGACGCGTCAAGGTCTGCATTATCGCCCTCCAGGTGGCGAAGGATAATTACGACTGCGGCACCAGGGGTGCAACGCTGTCTTGTTCGGCAGCTTCTTTGAGCTGTTGGTGAAAGTATTCCAGGGCAGCATCGGCATCCACACCGCGATCATTGACCTTTTCAGACCACGTTTCTATCAAGTCATTACTGATACCATGCAGGGTTTTGAGGTCTTCATCACCCAGGGAAGTAAAGGTGTGGCCCATTTCTTCGGCAAACTCGACACCACGCTCATCAGAAACATCCATCATGTAACCGAACAGACGTGACAAACGCTCACCCGAGACTTCCTGAACGGCTTCGCGGTCTTCCTCGGACATCTGGTCCCAAATCATTGGATTGACCACGATGGTGAAGCTACCGCGATAGAAGCCGCCATCGACCATCAGCGTATGGGGAAAGACTTCCGCCACACGGAAGCTACGTAGACCTTCTGGCACCAGCATGGCCCCGTCGATGACCCCTTGAGAACCGGCTTCGTAGACACCGGTTGGAGGCAAGGCTACACCGGTCAGGCCGAGCGCGTTGGAGAGATCTCCCATCACACCGCCACCGACGCGAATACGCTCGCCCTCAAGATCGTCAAGCGTCTCGTACAGGTCGCTACTGAAGATCCAACCCGGCCCATGGACACCGGCAGCCACGACATCCACACCCCGGTGTTCACCGGCTTGCGCCAGGTATTCCTGGTGAGTGTGCCAATAGGCAGCAGAGGCATTCTCCGAGGAAAAGGCTTCGAAAGTCGGGAACTCCGGCAGCTGGGTCGCCAGGAAACGCCCTGCGTTGTAGCCGTGAAATACCCAGGTCGCATCGGCGATACCATCGGCCACCATTTCCATTTGCGAGTCCGGCGGGCCTAAATCATGAATGACCTCGACGGTTACCCGGCCATCGGTGGCTTCTTCGATCCAGCCCTTCCAGGTCGGCCAAACCATGGTGTTAATCCCGTGATTGGGACCCGCCCAAGTGCTTACCGTAATGGTGGTCTGGGCCAAGGCGGATGTGCTCAGCGTCGCAGCGGCGATAGCACCGATCATCAGGTTTGTTGTTTTATTCATTTTTCTTTCCTCTGGTCATCACGAATTGGGAGCACAAAACGTGATACTTTATTTTTATAAAATATAATATATATGAATCGCTTCACCTATAACAATGCCTGCAGACACGCGATTTATGCAACGATCCATCGACTAATAGATGCTAATACTTAAGTAGCATTAAAATTAATTCACTTTAATTACAGGTAGTTATTTTAAAAAACTACCTCTTATAGCGTATATCAACGCCTGTTGGCAGATAATTTATAGTCCTCTTTTTCGTTACATAAAACATATTTTTTTCGACACGAATGACACGCCACTGAAAAAGCAGCCAACATCCACCGTCTTGGTTTGATTACCCTGTATTTAACCTTTAGCCAAGCCTATCCAACTGACGCTCCAGCTTGCCCATGGTGTGGAGCAGGTCGCGATATTCACTTACCGACAATGTCTCAACTAACTGCGCCTCCCACGCTTGAGCTTCGGGCACTAGCTTATTGAGCAGCGCTTGCCCGGCGTCGGTTAGCTGTAAGTCATGTTGTCGCTGGTCCTGCTGTGATGGCGTGCGGATTATCAGTCCACGATCTTCTAGCGACTGAATAGCGCGAGACACCCGCGCCTTATCCATATTGGTGTAGGCACAAACCTTCTTTGCGGTTAAGTCATCACAGTGGCTAAGCCAGGCAAGCACACGCCACTGGGCGATGTTGAGTGCATAAGACTCGGCATAAAGCGTCTCTAACGCCTGACTGATTCGGTCAGCTAAGTTATTGAGCCGATAAGGAAGGAATTGATTAAGATCCAATTCAGCCCTAGTACGCATTTCCCCAGAAGAAGAGGCGTGCTGTCCCCCTTCTTCATCATCCGAAGGCTTGTGGTTAGCGTCCATTAAGTCATTTCCCCATCGGTTAACACTGTCGTCGATACAGCAGCTGTGGCAAGAACAGTACGATGCCCGAAAACACCAGTACCAGTAGGGCGCGTAGCGTACCGGCGACCTAGAAAGGTGTCACGCCCTGGAAGATTGTCCCGGCAATCACGCCTGGCAACACCACCTGCAGCACGAAAACGCTCACCTCCACCGGTGGTGTGATCAAACTGATCTCGATCACGATAACGATGAGCACCAGAATACCGAACCACTCCGAATTGCATGACCTTGCCGACGTTCGACCCGCGACTCGTCAGGGTCTTGCATTATCGAGTCTCCCGGGACCAGTGGTTAACGCTCCAAGACGCGTGGTGCGATGCTGTCCTGATTAGCGGCAGCGTCCAGTTGATCATAGAAATACGCCAACGCCTCTTCTGCCTTAACACCACGCTCGCTGACGGACTCGGACCAGTCGGCAATCAATTGATCGGTAACCTGACGCAACATTGCGACATCGCTTTCGGGTACTGGCGTGAAGGTCTGCCCTTCCGCCTTGCCAAACTCGACACCGCGCTCGTCGGAAACATCCATCATGTAACCGAACAACCGGGAGAGTGGCTCGCCGGAGACACTATGCACGGCCTCGCGGTCTTCCTCGGACATCTGGTCCCAGACCATTGGATTGACCACGATGGCAAAGCTGCCGCGGTAAAAACCACCGTCCACGGTCAACGTATGCGGAGCCACTTCCGCCACACGAAAACTTTTCAGGCTTTCCAACGTCAGCATGGCGCCATCAACCACGCCTTGCGAAGCCGCTTCATAGACACCGGTCGGCGGTAGAGCCACTCCGATCACGTCCATCGCATCGGCGAGACCACTCATCACGCCGCCCCCAACACGTAGACGCTTGCCGTCAAGGCCGTCGAGATCTTCGACCTGATCGCGAGTGAAGATTTGCCCCGGGCCATGCACCCCCATCGCCATGACGTCGATACCACGATGTTCACCCGCCTGAGCCAGATGCTCTTGATGGGTCTGCCAATAAGCAGCGGAGGCATCTTCGGAAGAAAACTCTTCGAACGTCGGGAATTCAGGTAACTGAGTCGCCAGGAAACGACCCGCCATATGCGCATGAAAGATCCAGCTGGCATCCGCGACACCATCCGCTACCAAGGCCATTTGTGACGCTGGCGGCCCCATGTCGTGAATCACCTCGACGGTCACGCGGTCATCGGTGGCTTCTTCGATCCACGCTTTCCAGGTCGGCCAGACCATGGTGTTAATCCCATGGTTGGGCCCTCCCCAAGTGCTGACCGTAATCGTGGTCTGGGCCAAGGCTTGTGTACCAAAACTCAAGCCAAACGCTGCCACAGCGCCGACCATCAGGCGGGTTGAATTATTCATTTTTTTACCTCGTCGTCACGGGTGAGGCGCCTTTGCGCCGTATGGTTGTCGTGGCTGGCTCTTGCTGAGTAGTAGGCGGAAAAGAGACGCAGCCCTAGGCATCCTGCCGTTTCCACCATGCCGATAGATAATTTCTTTCGCAACTAATTTGCGAAAAATACATCATATACTTATGTCTTAAATTATTAAAAAACCCGATTTATCAACGCGATTAACGCCAAACGCCTTGCTAGCTAACGAATAAAGCAGACTGGCCACTGGACATATAGTTTCATTAGAAACTATCATCCTGACATACAACATGCCAATGAATACCTGGACCACCCTGACAGCACCGGAGATAACATGAGCAAGAAGTTCGCTTCCCACGCCGATACAGAAGAAAAAAACATCAGTTTTACCAAGCTGGCAGAAGGGCTCTACGCCTATACCGCCGAAGGCGACCCTAATAGCGGCATCATCATTGGCGACGACAGCGTAATGGTCATCGACACCCAGGCCACGCCGATCATGGCGCAGGATGTGATCCGCCGTATTCGTGAAGTCACCGACCTGCCGATCAAGCATGTGCTGATGACCCATTACCATGCGGTACGCGTACTGGGTGCCTCGGCGTATAACGCTGAAAACATCTATGCCAGCCAGAACACTTACGACCTGATCGTCGAACGCGGTCAGCAGGATTACGAATCCGAAGTCGGTCGTTTCCCGCGCCTGTTCCAGGGCGTCGAATCGGTACCCGGCCTGACTTGGCCCACCATCGTTTTCCAGGAAGAACTCACCGTCTTCATGGGTAAGCGCGAAGTGCGCATCATCCATCTGGGGCGCGGCCACACCAAGGGCGACACCATCGTCTGGCTGCCTGAAGAAAAAATCATGTTCGCTGGTGATCTAGTCGAATACGGCGCCACGCCCTACACCGGCGACGCCTATCACGAAGACTGGCCCGCCACCCTGGATCGCCTGCAAGCCATGCAGCCGCATAAGCTGGTACCCGGCCGCGGCGATGCCCTGGAAACCCCAGAAAAATGTCAAGAAGCGATTCAAGGCACCCGCGATTTCCTCGCCGACATGTATGAAAGCGTCAAGGCAGGCAAGGCGGCTGGCAAACCCCTTTCCGAGTGCTATGCCGAGACTTACGCCAAACTCAAGCCCCAGTACGGCCACTGGGTGATCTTCGATCACTGCCTGCCGTTCGATGTGACGCGCTGCTATGACGAAGCTGGCGGCGAACATCCGGATCCACGCATCTGGACCGCCGAGCGTGACACTGAAATGTGGCATTCGCTGCAGGACGTTCTCGAAAGCTAATCATCAAAAAACAATCATCGAAAGACTTAATAGTCGTTAGCTCCCGGTTAGCCGGGAGCAGGACGCATCGCTTGGCCGCGTGCCACGGCGATGCCATGGGAGAGTTACATTGATGACAACCTACAAAAATCCCGTCTATCCCTACCATCGCCCGCCGGAACTGGATCGCAGCGACGTCCGCCATTGCCCGGTCGTTATCGTCGGCGCCGGCCCCAGCGGCCTGGCTGTCGCCATCGACCTGGCCCAGCAGGGCATCCACAGCGTCGTGCTGGATGACAACAACACCGTGAGCGTGGGTTCAAGAGCGATCTGTTTTTCCAAGCGCACCCTGGAAATTCTCGACCGACTGGGGGCCGCTCAGCCGATGCTGGACAAGGGCGTCACCTGGCAACACGGCCGGGTGTTTTTCCAGGAACGTGAAGTCTATGACTTCAACCTGCTGCCCGAAGAAGGCCACCGCGTACCCGCCTTCATCAATCTGCAGCAGTATTATTTCGAAGAATACCTGGTCAACCGCGCCGACGAGCTCAAGGATCGAATCGATCTGCGCTGGATGCAAAAGGTCACCACGGTGGACAGCCAGGCTGAACGCACCCTCGTTTCAGTCACCACCGAAGACGGCAACTACCAGCTGAGCTGTGACTACCTGCTGGTGGCCGACGGCGCCAACAGCATGATTCGCGACATCTTGGGGCTGGAAAGCAAAGGCCAGGTATTTCATGACCGCTTCCTGATTGCCGACGTGGTGATGAAAGCCGAGTTTCCCACCGAGCGCTGGTTCTGGTTCGACCCGCCCTTTCACCCCGACCAATCGGTATTGCTGCACAAGCAGCCGGACAATGTCTGGCGTATCGATTTCCAGCTGGGCTGGGATGCCGACCCGGAAGAAGAAAAGAAAGAAGAGAATATTCGCCCCCGCGTGCAGCAGATGCTCGGCGAGGGTGTCGAGTTCGAATTGGAATGGGCCAGCGTCTACACCTTCCGCTGCCGCATGATGGACAACTTCATCCACAATCGGGTGCTCTTCATGGGCGATGCCGCGCATCAGGTGTCGCCCTTCGGTGCTCGCGGTGCCAATGGCGCCCTCCAGAGCACCGACAACCTGGCGTGGAAACTGGCGCGAGTGCTCAAGGGGCAAGCACCCCAGGCCTTGCTCGAGACTTACAACATCGAGCGCCAGCACGGTGCCAAGGAAAACATTCTCAACTCCACTCGGGCCACCGACTTCATCACGCCCAAGAGCCGTGTCAGCCGACTGTTCCGCGATACCACGCTGGAACTGGCGGAGCACTATCCCTTCGCCCGCAGCCTGGTTAACAGCGGCCGCCTGTCATTGCCTTGTTACTACGATGCGTCACCGCTCAACGGTGCCGATGATGTCGGCTTTCCCGATGAGTTGCGCCCCGGAACCCCAGCCAAGGATGCTCCAATCGAAAAGGACGGCAACGCTGCCTGGCTGCTCAATCAGTTCGGCGACCGCTTCGTGCTGCTGCTTGACGGCCGCGTCGAAAGCGATCGGGCGACCACCCTGGGCGCTGAGCTCAAGGCGTTGCTTGACGTCCAACACGACCTGGACCTGGTGATCCTGGGGCCGGCCCCCGCCGAGCTGAGTGAATTGCCCCGCAGCCTGGTGATCGACGATGTTCATGGGTCGGTCCGTGAGCGCTATCGACTAAGTGGCGGCGCCGGCTATCTCTTGCGCCCCGACCAGCACGTCACCGCCCGCTGGGCCCAGGTTTCCGCCGAGGCGGTAGAAAGCGCCCTTGCTTGCGCCCTGGGCGCTCATCTCGACGAAGTGGAGAAACGCTATGCCACGGCTTGAACTCAACCCCAACTTAACGCAACCGGATGCTTTCTACGCAGCCTTGACAGCCACCCACCGCGAGCATAGCGACGAAGAAAGCGAACGCATCAATGCCCGCTTGATCCTGTTGCTGGCCAACCATATCGGTGACCAGCAGGTGCTTGAAGAAGCGCTGGGCGTTGCCGAACAAGCCGTGACGACACAGCAACCCATAACCCCACAACATCCCCTGCATCAAGGTTGAAAAGAGGTTTTCATGAATACTGAAATGCTTGAATATCAAAGCGGTTTTCGTAATCACTTCGCCACTGAAGCCCTTCCCAACGCTTTGCCGAAAGGGCAAAACTCGCCACAGCGCTGCCCTTACGGCCTGTATGCCGAGCAATACACCGGCTCAGCGTTCACCGCACCGCGCCACCAGAATCTGCGCAGCTGGCTTTACCGCATCCACCCTTCGGTGGCTCAAAGCGCCTACCAGCCGCTGCCCGACAAAACGGTAGCCACCGCGCCGCTGGCCAAGCCCGCAGCCGACCCCAACCAGATGCGCTGGGACCCGCTACCGGTGCCCAATGAGCCCACCGATTTCATCGACGGCCTGCTGACAATCGCGGTCAATGGCGATGCCGACGCGCAAAGCGGCGTCGGGGTACATGTGTATGCCTTCAACCGCGACATGACCGAGCGCTTCTTCTATAACGCCGACGGCGAACTGCTGATTGTGCCGCAACTGGGCACGCTCCGCTTGAGAACCGAGTTGGGCGAGCTGGATATTGCCAATGGCGAAATTGGCGTGATTCCCCGCGGCATCAAGTTCCAAGTGCGGTTGAGCGGCGGTGCTGATAGCGCTCGCGGCTATATTTGCGAAAACTATGGCAGTCCTCTGGAACTCCCCGGCCTCGGCCCTATTGGTGCCAACGGCCTGGCCAACCCGCGGGATTTCTTGAGCCCCGTGGCCAGCTACGAAGACCTGGAAGGCGACTACTCGCTGGTGGCCAAGTTCTCCGGGCGCTTCTGGGAAACCAAGCTTTCGCACTCACCGCTTGACGTGGTGGCCTGGCACGGTAACTACGCGCCCTACAAGTACAACCTGGCCAACTTCAACACCATCAATACGGTAAGTTTCGACCATCCCGACCCGTCGATCTTCACCGTACTGACCTCGGCATCCGATACGCCGGGAACGGCCAACCTGGACTTCGTGATCTTCCCGCCGCGCTGGATGGTGGCTGAGAACACCTTCCGCCCACCCTACTTTCATCGCAACTTGATGAGCGAGTTCATGGGTCTAATTCACGGTGAATACGATGCCAAAGCGGAAGGCTTCACCCCCGGCGGTGCTAGCCTGCATAACTGCATGTCGCCCCACGGCCCCGACGCCGACACCTTCGAGAAGGCCACCAATGCTGATCTGACACCCCAGCATCAGAGCGATACCATGGCCTTCATGTTCGAGAGCCGCTACGTCTACCATCCGACTGAAACGGCGCTGAACGCCGATATTCGTCAACGCGACTACGTCGATGTGTGGTCGACCCTGCGCTCGCACTTCGACCCGAGCAAGCCCTGAACCCTATATCACCCTGACGACAAGGATTGAACAACGATGAAACTCGCTACTCTCAACACCGGCCGCGACGGCGAACTGCTCGTGGTCTCGAAAGACCTAACCCGCGCCGTGCGCGCTACCGGCATTGTCGCCACCATGCAGCAAGCCATCGAGAACTGGGATTCCTTCGCACCCAAGCTTGAAGCGCTTTACGCCCAGCTCAATGACGGCAAGGCCGAAGGAGCTTTCGACCTGGATCAGAGTAAGCTGCACTCACCGCTACCGCGCAGCTACCACTGGGCCGATGGCTCCGCTTACCTCAACCACGTCCAATTGGTACGCCAGGCACGCGGTGCCGAGATGCCGGACACCTTCTGGACCGACCCCTTGATGTACCAGGGCGGCGGCGATTGCTTCCTTGCGCCGACCGAAGACATCGAAGCCGTCAGTGAAGAGCACGGCATCGATTTCGAAGGTGAAATCGCCGTGATCACTGACGATGTGCCCATGAACGTCACCCCGGAACAGGCCGCCGGTCATATCAAGCTGGTCATGCTGGTCAACGACGTCAGCTTGCGGGGCTTGATTCCGGGCGAACTCGCCAAGGGTTTCGGTTTCTTCCAGGCCAAACCGGCTTCAAGCTTCTCGCCGATCTGCGTCACGCCCGACGAACTCGGTGACGCCTGGCAGGAAGGCAAGGTGCATTTACCGCTGACCGTGCATTTCAACGGCGAGAAATTCGGCGAGCCCGAAGCCGGACCCGATATGATTTTCAGCTTCCCGCAGCTGGTCGCCCACGCCGCCAAGACGCGTTACCTGGGTGCCGGTGCCATCGTCGGCTCGGGCACGGTTTCCAACCCCGACCCGGACGGCGGCCCCGGAAAGCCGGTGACTGACGGCGGCGTAGGCTATAGCTGCCTTGCGGAAATCAGGATGGTGGAAAAGATTCTCTTTGATGAAATCAAGACCTCGTTCATGCGTTTCGGTGACCGGGTGCGCATCGAGATGTTCGACCGCGACGGCAACAACATTTTCGGCACCATCGACCAACAGGTAGTGAAGTATCAGCCCAAGGCCTAAGGAGTTTGCATGACGACAACTCGCATGACGACACTACATGGCTATTTCCGTTCGTCGGCCGCCTATCGGGTACGCATCGCGCTTAACCTCAAGGGCCTGGACTATGCTCAGGCCCCGATCAACCTGGTCAAGGGCGAGAACCACGATGATGCTTACCGCGCGCTCAATCCCCAGGGGCTGGTGCCTGTACTTGAGACCGAAGAAGGCGTGCCGCTCACGCAATCGCTGGCGATCTGCGAATACCTTGACGAGCGTTACCCCACCCCGGCCCTGCTCCCCGAACATATCGAGGAGCGCGCCCGGGTGCGGGCACTGGCACAGCTGGTCGCCTGTGAAATGCATCCGCTCAACAACCTGCGGGTGCTGAAATATCTGGTCAGCGAGCTGGGCGTCAGTGAGCAGGACAAGCTGACGTGGTATCGCCACTGGGTCATCGAAGGCTTCAATGCACTGGAGCCGATGCTCAAACCGGCCGCCGGTACTGGCGACTTCTGCCATGGGGATACCCCGACGCTGGCAGATCTTTGCTTGGTCCCCCAGGTGTTCAACGCCGAACGCTTTGAATGCGACCTGGCAGCGTATCCGACCATCCAACGCATTACCGCCAACTGTCGCGCCCTGGAAGCGTTCCGCCTGGCAGCGCCAGGCGAACAGCCTGACACCAACTGACCAGACGAACGCCAACTAAACAGACGCGCGTTTTGCGGTTACAATAAGCAGGCTAATTAAGTGGGTGTGCCCCTCAGGGTCGCACCCACTTCTCGTTCCATTGCTTTCAAGGCAGCCCCGAGCACTCCTGGCTGCCCAAGGAGATTCGGGTGCTGAAGCTTACGTCCCCCACCACCGTAGCGGTGCTCGCTGCCCTGACGGCGCTAGGCCCCTTGGCAACCGACATGTATCTGCCGGCCATGCCGGCCATGGCCGACGCCTTGAATACCGGCCCCGACCAAGTACAACTGACCCTCAGCCTTTATATGGCGGGGTTCGCCGTGGCGCAGCTACTCTACGGACCGCTTTCCGACCGGTTCGGCCGCAAGCCGATCATGGTCGGGGGAATTACGCTATTTTTGCTGGCCAGCCTGTTGTGTGCCTTTGCGCCTAGCATCGAGGTGTTGCTGGCAGGGCGTTTTCTGCAAGCCTTCGGCGGCGCGGCCGGCCCGGTATTGGGGCGAGCGGCGGTACGCGATATCCACGGCCCGCTGGAAGCCGGACGAATCCTTTCCTACATGGCCAGCACCATGGCGTTGGCGCCAGCACTGGCCCCTTTAGTGGGTGCCGGGCTGCTGGTGTTCTTCGGTTGGGAGTCGGTGTTCGTGGTGCTGGCCCTGTATGCCGGCGTGATGCTGCTGATCCTCAGCCTGGCCCTGCCCGAGTCATTACCTCTCGACCACCGCCAATCGATTCATCCGAGCGCCATCCTCAGCAATTTCCGCATGCTGCTCACCCAGCGCGCCTTCGTCGGTTACACCCTGACCAATACCACCGCCTTTTGCGGGTTGTTCGCCTATCTTTCCGGTTCCTCGTTCGTGTTGATCGAGTTTCTGAGAGTCGCGCCCTTGCATTACGGGCTTTTCTTTATCCTGATCGTGGCCGGTTTTTTCACCGGGACCTTGCTCAGTGGTCGTTATAGCCACCGCCTGGGGCGCGACCGCCTGATACAGCGGGGAACGCTGCTGTGCGCATTGGGGGGAGGCAGCATGGCGGCACTGGCCATCGCCGGGGTCTTTGCTCCCTGGGCGGTGGTCGGTCCGCATGTCATCTTCATGATAGGTGTGGGTATTCTCATGCCGCAGACCATGGCCGGTGCGCTTGCGCCCAACCCCGACTGTGCCGGGGCGGCGTCCTCACTATTCGGCTTTCTGCAGATGAGCATCGCCGCCGTGGTCGGCGGCGTGGTCGGGCAATTGCATGACGGCACCTCGCGTACCATGGCCCTGGCGATCGGTGCATCCGGCCTGCTGGCGCTGGTGAGCTACCTGAGCCTGGTGCGTCACGACGCAGCACCGGCTCAGGCCGTCGGCAACAAACCGGAATCAGGCCACTGAGGCAATGCTCACCGGCTTGTCTTCACGCAGCTCCTTGAGCAGCCGGGCCTGACGCTCGGCGGCTTTATCGGCAGCCTGCTCACGTACCGGGCCATAGCCACGCACCTCTTCCGGCAACTTGGAAAGCGCCAACGCAGTGGCATGGTTAGTGCCATCAAGACGCATCACTAACTCATCAATCAGCTGCTCGTAATCCGCCAGCAACTTTCGGTCGAGCTTACGGTCAGCGCTGAAGCGGAACGGGTCGAGGGCGGTGTTGCGCAAACCGCGCATTTTCGCCAGCGCCCCCATGGCTTTCAGCACCCAAGGGCCGAAGCGGCGTTTTACCGGGCGCCCCTGGGTATCCTTGCGTCCCCCCAGCAGCGGCGGCGCCAGGTGGAAGGTCAACTGATAATCCCCGGCAAAGGTAGCCTTGACCTCGTCGAGGAAATCACTCTGGGTGTACAGCCGCGCCACTTCGTACTCATCCTTGTAGGCCATCAGGCGGTAGAGCTGCTGAGCGACTGCCTCACTCAATGCTTCGCCACCTCCCAAGGGCGCCTCGGCCTCACGCACCTTGGCCACCTTCGCCGCGTAACGCTCGGCCAGGCCACGGTTCTGGTAACGCTCCAGGTAACGGCCGTTTCGCGCTACCACGTCGTCCAAGGTAGCGCCCGTGGGTAGCGGCACGGCATCCAGGCGCTGCTGGAGGTAGTCGGGCTCGACTGCCGCCAGACGCCCCCAGGCGAATGCCTGGCGGTTCTTTTCCACCGCCACACCGTTGAGTTCAAGGGCACGCTGCAGCGCTGGCTCGGAAAGCGGCACCAGCCCTTGCTGCCAGGCGAATCCCAGCAGCATCATGTTGGAAAAGACCGTATCCCCCAGCAACTGTTCGGCCAGGCGATTGGCATCCAGGGTGGCGAAACGCGCCTCACCCACGGCATCACGCAGCAGCTGGAGGCGCTTGTCAGGCTGCATGTCGGCATCGCGATACAGGACGTAATCCGCGGTGGCTAGCTCGGCTAGGTTGGCGACGATTCGGGTCGTCGGCTGCAGCACATTGAGCGCTTTCTGCGAGCTTGCCACCACCATGTCGCAGGCGATCAAGGCATCGGCCTGGCCGGTTTCGATACGCACCTGGTTCAGCTCGCCAGGCTGCGGTGCCAGGCGAACGTAGCTAAGTACCGCCCCGCCTTTCTGGGCGAAGCCCATGAAATCGAGCACACTGGCGCCCTTGCCTTCCAGGTGCGCGGCCATGGTGATCAGCTGGCCGACCGTGACCACCCCGGTGCCACCCACACCGCCTACCAGAAGGTCATAAGGCGCCTGGAGAGTGGCAAGCGCCGGGGACGGCAACCGTGAAATGCGCTCCCAGAAGGCGTTATCCGCCGCCACACCCTGGCCTTTGCGTAGCTCGCCGCCTTCCACGGTGACAAAGCTGGGACAAAAACCACTTACGCAGGACATATCCTTGTTGCAGGAGGACTGATCAATCTTGCGCTTGCGACCCAGCTCGGTCTCGCGAGGCACCACCGACAGGCAATTAGACTGTACCGAGCAGTCGCCACAGCCTTCGCAGACGTGGTGGTTGATGAACACCCGGCGCGCCGGGTCTTCCAGCAGGCCACGCTTGCGGCGGCGACGTTTTTCCGCCGCACAGGCCTGATCATAGATCAGTACGGTGCAACCGGGGATCTCGCGCAACTCACGCTGCAACGTATCCATCTCCTCACGCCCATGGAAGGTCACGCCTTCGGGAAATTCCTTTTCATGACCGCGGTATTTTTCCGGTTCGTCGCTCACCACCATCACCCGACGCACCCCTTCGTCCAGCGACTGGCGGGCGATCATGGGCACGCTGATCTGGCCGTCCACCGGCTGGCCGCCGGTCATGGCCACGGCGTCGTTGAACAGGATCTTGTAGGTGAGGTTGACGTTGGCAGCCACTGCCTGGCGCACCGCCATTGAACCCGAGTGGAACCAGGTGCCTTCGCCGAGATTCTGGAAGATGTGGCCGTTGCCGGTAAAGCGGCTCTTGCCCACCCAGTTGACACCTTCGCCACCCATCTGGATCAGCGATTCGGTGCTGCGGTCCATCCAAGAGGCCATAAAGTGGCAACCAATACCCGCCAGGGCTTTGCTGCCTTCGGGCACCTTGGTCGAGCTGTTGTGCGGGCAACCTGAGCAGAAATAGGGCATGCGGCGCACACCGCCGAGTTCCTTAACGCCCGCTTGGCAAGCATCAACCGTTGCCAGCTTGTCGCTAAAATCAACCCCGAAAAAGCGCGCCAGGCGCTCTGCCACGAAGCCAGCCAAGAGACGCGGGCTCAGTTCTCCGACATAGGGAATCAGCGGTTTACCGGTCTCATCCTGCTTACCGGTAATGATGACCTCACCGGGGTGATCGGGTTCCGACATGTACTCCTTCAACTGGCTTTCGATAATTCCGCGTTTCTCTTCAATGACCAGCACCTCACGCTTGTCATGAATAAACTCAAGGATGCCGGGGCGATGGAGTGGCCACACCATGCCAACCTTGTATATTTCTATCCCGAGATCACGCAGCTTCGCTTCATTCAGCCCCAGTAAACGCAGCGCCTCAAGCAAGTCCAAGTGACCCTTGCCGGTAGTGACTAGCCCGAAGGTCGTCTGCTCTTGGCGAAACAGATACTGATCAATCGGATTCGCCGTGGCAAACGCCTGCACGGCGGCCAGCTTGTGCTCAATGCGAGTCTCGAGTTGTGGCCCCGGCAAATCGGGCCAGCGGTAGTGCAGCCCACCCTCCGGCACCTCGATGTCGGGCGTTACATAGTCTGGCAAGGGAGGCACCTCGACTGAAGCGCCACTCTCGACGGTTTCAGACACGGCTTTGAAACCCACCCAACACCCCGAGAAGCGTGAAAGGGCATAGCCCCACAGCCCAAAGCGCTCATATTCCGCCAATGACGCAGGGCTTACCACCGGCATAAACCATGCCATAAAGGCGACATCCGACTGGTGCGGCATCGAGGACGACACGCAACCGTGGTCGTCACCGGCCACCACCAGCACACCGCCGGTGGGCGAGCTGCCGTAGGCATTGCCGTGCTTCAAAGCATCACCCGCGCGGTCAACGCCCGGCCCTTTGCCGTACCACATGCCAAAGACACCTTCGACCTGCCGGTCAGGGTCCGTTTCCACCTGCTGGCAACCCAGCATCATGGTGGCGGCCAGGTCTTCGTTGATGGCAGGGACAAAGTCGATCTTATGCTCATCCATGGCGGCCTTGGCCTGCCAGATCGCTTGGTCGACGCCACCCAGGGGCGAACCCCGGTAGCCGCTGATCAGCCCCGCCGTCTGGCGACCGTCACGACGGTCGAGCTCAGCCTGGCGCAGGGCGATACGCACCAGTGCCTGGGTGCCGGTCAGAAAGATACGCCCTTGGCCACGGCTATAGCGGTCGGCCAGCGCATAGTCATCGAGCGTGATATCAACACGAGGAGAGGTCGTCATGAGGTGTCACCAGTCAGGTCGAAAAATTATGGTTGTAATGACCTGAAGTCTAGCCAAGAGCGCACTAAAGGTGCTTGCTAATTCACTCTTCAAAACCCTGGTTATTAATTATTACTTTCATTTTTTGCGGTTTAACGCAATGATATTCAACAAACCACAAATAAATGAAATAGCCCTATGAAAGAAGTGACCAAAGAAATCACGTTAGATAGGCATGATCAGCGCATCCTTACCCTGCTTCAGCAACAGGGGCGCATTACCAACAATGAGCTTGCCGAACAGATAGGCCTTTCCCCTGCCGCCTGCTGGCGACGCGTAAAGGCGTTGGAAGAGAGTGGCGTCATTCGTCGCTTTGCGGCACTGGTGGAACCCAGCCTAGTGGGCCAGCCGTTATCGGCATTGGTGATGGTGACGCTGGTTCGCCACCATATCGACAATACCGCCGAATTCGAAAATCGTATCCTGCAGTACCCAGAAGTGCTGCAGTGCTACGCCACCACCGGTAACGCCGACTTCGTGCTGCGCGTGGTGATTGAGGACATGGCAGCCTATGACCGCTTTCTCAACGAGAAACTCTTCACCCTTAACGGTATTTCCCAGGTCAGCTCCAACTTCGTGCTGCGTAATATCAAGGAAGAAACCGCCATTCCCATTGCTAAGGGCTAGCCCGGTTATTCGTCGACCTGAGCCCCCATCCGATCGAACGCCTCGGCGTTGGGGCAGAAGTCACGGAAGGTCTCGATATCGGTGGAGTAGCGCAGCGTCTTCCAGCAATGGCCCACTACAGGGCATGCATTGCAGGTGTCTTCAAGAGGCTTTTGCTCCTCACCAAGGTTTTCGAGTACCAGACCGAAGCGCTGTACCATTACCGGCATCAATGACTTGGCGGGGCGAAAACCAGCATAGGTTCCCTGTGCCAGTTGCTTGGCGACTTCCTGTTCGAAGGAGGCATCCAATGGCATCGTGATATCGCTGACCACCGCTTGAAAGGCATCCGGCGACTCATTTTGCATACCTCGCGCCAGGGTGGGTGTGGAAGCCCGGTAGCAACGCTCACTGATACGCTCCCACCAGGAGGGACGGCTTTTAGGGGCTTTAGATTGGGGATACGTCATGGTCTTCTCCCTTCGAGTGAATACCTGCAGTATCGTTGCGATAATCAGCGTCTGACTTGACCAGGATCAAACTTGTTTCATTTGAAACTATTAGCCCATAGGGCGCTATGAGTGCCGCTATGGGGCGGTTGCATACCGGGCGTTCAATTTGACGTTGGTCAAACCGCCGCTGCGTAAGCGACGCAACCAGCAAATGGTCGTATATGTGGAGCTAGCCAAAGAGATGGGGGACATTTTTGAAGACGATATGCTCGACGGCGACCCTGCCAGCGAAGAGACCTACGCGCACATTATTGGCTAAGCGGCGGCAGTGCTAGCAGCACGTCTTTTGCATTCACCGCCTCAAGACGTGAGGCGAGCACCGCAGTGATCCCGTCATGCTCACCCACTAGGCGCGTTGGTACCACGCGCAAGCCGGGATGTGCTTGTTCAGCAGCCGCGCAAATCCCAGCAATATCGCCGCCGTCGCCGGCATGGCGCCCCGGCGAGAGAAACAGCATGGCCAACACCACTTCGCCATGATGAAACGATGGCTCTGCCAGTAAGTGTTCCAAAAGCGGCTCGTTGAAACGATAAGCATCGCCCTCACGACGTTCCATTGAGGCAGCACACACGCAAGCAGCCTCGTCTGCCAGCAGCACGCTCAGCTGTCCCGCCAAACGGTTGCGAACCGCCGTTACTTCCGGAATCGGGCTGCCGTGATCCACCAGCACCACTTTCGGCTGTGTGGCCGGAGTGATGCGCTCACGCACGTTATCAGCAAGCAACTGCGCAAGGCGCAGATCCACCGACGCGCGCTCATCCACCAGCGGCTTGGCCACCTGCACGGCAACATCCGGAAAGCGGGCCTGCAGCTCGCCCATTCGCTGCGGCAAGTAATCGGTCAGCGCCCGGCTGGGGCCGAAAAAAAACGGCACGACGACAATTTCACTAGCGCCCTGCTCAGCGGCGCGTTCAGCGAGGGGCCCAAGCGTGACGGCCGGCTGACCGTCAAGCTGCTCGGCGGGAATTTTATTGGCGTGCAAAAGCGACGCCGCTTGCACCGGCTCGCCGCATGTCTTGCTGAGTTTTTCCGCTACACGACGTAGGTTGAACGTCGCCTGTGGCCGCAATGAGCCGTTATCAGTGAGAAAAATCGCGCGCATGACGGTCCTCTGGTGTCGTTAATAGTGTGATTGAAAACTGCCGGCTAGCACATCCGCCCCGGCACGATGCAACAAAGCATGACGTGCCGCTAATGCAGCAATATCGCGGTCATAACCCCCGCCAATCACCGCTGCAACAGGGATCTCACGCATCACACAGGCGCTCAACACATAGCCATCGCGCTGGTAAAGTCCCGTGTCTGTCAAGTTTAAGTACCCTAGCCGATCATCACGATGAACATCGACACCGGCATCGTAAAGCACTAAATCGGGATGGTAGGCGGCCAGTAACCCAGGCAAGTAAGAGCTTAAGGTTTGCATATAGGCCGCATCATCCAGCCCGTTCGCCAGGGGAATATCCAAGTCGCTTTTAGCTTTGCGCACCGGAAAATTTCGCGCAGCATGCATAGAAAACGTCAACACGTCAGGCTCATGCGTAAAAAGCCGCGCTGTACCGTCTCCCTGATGCACATCAAGGTCAACAATCAGTACGCGTGAGGCCCACCCTTTTGCCAATGCATGGGCGGCGGCCACCGCCAAGTCGTTAATCAAGCAGTAACCGCTTGCGGCATCCGCATGGGCATGGTGCGTGCCGCCCGCCGAGTTACAGTTACACGCCAACCCCGTCGCGCATGCCGCCTCCACTGTCAGCAGCGTGCCGCCCGTCTCCAATCGAACCCTTTCGACCAACGATTCTGACCAAGCAAAGCCGCTTCGCCGTTGCGCCGCACGTTCAAGCTGTCCCTCTAACAATGCCTTGATATACTCACGGTCATGGACACGCAAAAGCGCTTCGAGCGTGACGGTTTCGGGCTGCTGCCAATCAATCGGCAAGGCGAGCGCCGCTTCCCCCAGCTGCTCGCGCAGTACACAGAATTTGGCCATCGGAAAAGGATGGTGTTCGGGCATATCAATCGTATACCCCGGGTGATGAACAACAGTCAGTGGCATTTTTTCGTGCTATATCCGTGTCATGTCCGCAAAGCTCATTTCAGCAACACTCATTTCAACAAAACTCATTTCAACAAAACTCATTTCAACAAAACTCATTTCAACAAAACTACAGGAGTCTTGTATGCAGCTTGATACTCGCACGATTAACCAACAGCGCCAGCGCGTGGGCGACGACGAATCCGTTTGGTTATTCGGCTACGGCTCGCTGATTTGGAAAGCGGATTTCCCCTTTCTTGAGCGGCGCCGTGCGTTTATCCGCGGCTGGGAGCGGCGCTTTTGGCAGGGGTCGCACGACCACCGTGGCACACATGAGGCACCCGGTCGCGTAGCGACGTTAGTTGCTTCACCTGGTGCGGTGTGCCACGCCGTGGCCTACCGTATCACGGGAAAAACGCTCAAACCGTTGGATATCCGTGAAAAAAACGGCTATTTACGCGAGGTCACTACGCTCACCTTTGACGATGGCGAACACGCCAAGGGGCTTGTTTATCTCGCTACCGAAGAGAACCCCGCTTACCTTGGCGACGCACCGCTTGATGCCATCGCTGCCCAGATTGATCGCGCCCACGGCCCGAGCGGCGCCAACCGTGAATACCTGCTCAACCTCGCTTGCGCCCTGCGTGAACTCGACGTCGACGACCCACACACCTTTGCCTTAGCGGAGCGCCTAATACCGCAAACGTAAACGTGCCGAGCCTTGACTAGCACCTACATTAACAGCCATCCGAGTACTAAAAGCCCCAGAACGATACGCACAATCCCGCCGATTAGTGCACCGCGAAACAGCGCACGCAGACCGCCCCACAAAACCCACAGGCCAATCACCAGCACCAAGATACTGAAAAATGACGGGCTAATGCCCAGCGAACGCGCCAGGCCATCGATAAACGTCTCAAAGGCATCAAAGAAATTGGTAAATATCGAGAGCAAAAACGTGACAACCGTGTGAATCGCTTCGCCAACGGCTTCGCCGACTCCCTGAAAAAAACCGTTTGCTTGCATCATTAGACCTTTGGTGAATTGCACATTATTTCCCTTACACGGTATCAATGCACGCTAGCATGGTTTACGCACTTGCGGGAGAGACTGCTCTCGATCTTCACATCGAGACAGCGCCGAAGGAGCAACCGCCCCGGAAACTCTCAGGCCCCCGGACCGTTTGTGTGATCACTTTCCGAAGAGCGGCTGATAAAAGCGTCACTCAGCCCACCGAAGGAGCAAGCAAGCATACCACTTGTGAATCTCTCAGGTTATAGACGGAAGGGGCACACGCTGATCCAGCGTGTATTTCCCTGGCGCCTACCCCTGGAGAAACAAAACATGCTTCCCGCTTCCCCCCGTCATATCGCCGTCATTGGTGGCGGTATTACCGGTATTACCACTGCGTATAGCCTGATCAAGCGCGGCTTTGATGTAACCGTGTTCGAAAAAAACCGCTATGCCGCTATGGAGACGTCCTTCGCCAATGGTGGGCAGCTTTCTGCCTCCAATGCCGAAGTGTGGAACCACTGGCCGACAGTCACCAAAGGCCTGCGCTGGATGCTACGCCGCGACGCACCGCTGTTGGTCAGCCCACGCCCTTCATGGCACAAGCTAAGTTGGTTCGCCGAGTTTATTCGTTCTATTCCGCGATACACTGATAATACGAGCGAAACGGCACGGCTTGCCATCGCCGCTCGCGACCATCTGTTTCAATGGGCCGATGACGAGTCCATCGATTTCGACCTCAAGCGTGAAGGTATTTTGCATATTTACCGCGACAAAGCCGGGTTTGACCACGCCTCCAATGTATCCAAGCTACTGGCAAAAGGCGGCCTGGAACGCCGTGCGGTCACGCAAGAAGAAATGCGCGCCATCGAGCCCACGCTAGCGGGGAGCTACTACGGGGGGTTCTTTACCGATAGCGACGCCACCGGCGATATCCACAAATTTACCCACGGGCTTGCCCAAGCCGCCGAGCGCCGCGGCGCCACGCTTAATTACGGCCACAGCGTGCAGGATGTAGGCGCGGATGCCAGCAGTGCCTGGGTCACCGCCGAAGCCGACGGCGTGCCCGTGCGCCAAACCTTTGATGGCATGGTGATTTGTGCGGGGGTTGGCAGCCGCGCGTTGGCGGCCAAGCTGGGCGACCGTGTTAATGTTTATCCCGTGAAAGGCTACTCGATCACTGTTCAGCTTGATGACCCAACATCGCAGCAGGGAGCGCCGACGGTCAGCCTGCTAGACGATGAAACCAAGCTCGTCACCAGCCGCTTAGGGGATGACCGCTTTCGCGTGGCGGGTACCGCAGAGTTCAACGGCCTCAATCGTGATATCCGCGACGACCGCATTCGCCCGCTGATTCGTTGGGTAGAAGAATGTTTCCCCGAAGTTAGCACCCGCCGTGTCGTGCCCTGGGCAGGGCTGCGCCCGATGCTGCCGAATATGATGCCCCGCGTAGGAAGCGGAAAGCTTCCCACCGTGTTCTATAACACCGGCCACGGGCACCTCGGCTGGACGCTTTCAGCCATTACCGCTGAGCTACTGGCCGATGCGGTGGAAAATAACGCGCCGTAACAAAGCGTCATTCGACCAACGCCTATTGTTGTTTAATAACCGCTTCAAACGCCTCGGGGTATCGTCGCTTGGCATGGGCCATACGGATAATGGTGAGCATATTAGTCACGGCAATTGCTAATAACGTTTACAAATAGCGCATCAAGGCTATTGCCTGGCATGGCGGGCTTGAGACACACTCGCCGGCTAAGTAACGTCGAATGGTTGTACATTGAACGCAATACGCTGCACACACCGACCGTATGCCGACAAAAAAGATGGCGCTAGGATAGCGATTCAGGCCAATACGCACCCATAAAGCGGCATGCGCAACAGCATACGTTTTTGATGCCTCGACAGGGACCCCGAGATGGCGACTCAACACTCGATAAAAAACAAAACCAACGGTGCTGAAGCGACCGATAGTACCCTTTTACACCGTTACCGGGCGGCGTTCACCCAATCACGCGATGCGATCTTATTCTTTCAGCACGGGCGCATTTTTGACTGCAACCCGGCGTTCCTGGCGCTCTTTCGCATTCCACACCGTAAACAGCTCGCCAAACTGGATATCGACAACCTTTCACCATTCAAGCAGCCAAACGGCCAACGCAGCGATATTGCAGGCAACATCCGTATTAAGCGGGCACTAAACACCGGCCAAGCGTTCTTTGATTGGCAAATGCGCGACCTTGGCGGACGTGAGTTTCCTGCCGAGGTGATGCTTTACCGCCTCGATCTGCCCGAGGGCAGAGTATTGCAAGCCACGGTGCGCGATATCAGTGAGCGTCAAGCGCAGCGCCAAGCATTGCTTCAGCGCGAGCAAGACCTGCTCGAAGCACAGCGCATCGCCTGCTTAGGCAACTGGATTTCAGACTTTGAGCGTAGCGAGATCCGCTGGTGCGAGCAGATTTACCAAATGTTCGGCCGCCCTCAAGGCGAGCACATTACCCATGCGATTTTCATGCAGGCCGTTCACCCTGACGACCGTGATCACGTTCAAACTGCCTTTGATGCGGCGATGCGCGGCGCGCCTTACGATATCGTGCACCGCGTGGTTCACCCCGATGGCCGCGTACGCACGGTACACGCACGCGGCCAAATAGAATTCAGCCCAGACGGCCAGGCGCGGCGGATGATAGGCACCGTGCAGGATATTACCGAGCAAAAACGCCTGGAAGCGGAGCTTGCACACAGCGCCATTACCGACCACCTCACCGGCGCCTTTAACCGCAAACGTTTTGATGAAGAAATCGAGAAAGCGCTCGCCCGACTCCGCCGCAACGGCGTTTCCACCGCGCTGATACTCCTCGATATCGACCACTTTAAGCCCGTTAACGATACACACGGCCACGATGTTGGCGACCAGGTACTGGTCGAGCTTACCCACCTCATCCAAGAGAGCCTGCGTGTCCCGGATTTACTCGCGCGTTGGGGCGGCGAGGAGTTCGTGCTTTTGTTGCCCGATACCGGCTTAAGCGAAGCGTACTACCTCGCCGAGCGGTTACGTCAGTTGATCGCCTCACACTGCTTTACCGTGGTAAGGACGATTACTGCAAGCCTTAGCCTCACGACATTGCAGTCAACCGACTGTCCTCACAGCTGCATGAAACGTCTCGATGAAGCGCTCTACCAGGCGAAACACGCAGGCCGCAACCAAGTCATCGAAGCGCCGCCTATCGTCAGCGTTTGTAACCAGCCGCATTAAGCGCGATAGCTTCTTCCCATCACCCTGCCGGCATACGATAAAAAACGCCAAAGCGTCCTATTGCCGCACTCGCCTTGGTAAAGTTCGACTTTCGCCGTACTCTAGCGATATTACCTGACTATTTTTTTCAAGCTTAGGGGCCTCACGCTTCAGGGGCTCGACGCTAAGGGGCTGTCATGGTCGCACCGAGTGCTAAAAGCGATATAAGTGGCAACAGCGCTAAGCAATTACTCAACCAACTGGCGCGCGCTGAACAACGCCGCTTTAGGCTTGCCGTGGTTAGCGGTCTGTTTGCCGGTGCGCTTACTTGGTTGCAAATGGGGCTCTTTGCTTGGTGTGTCACCGCACTATTGGTCAATTCACAGCCGCTAAGCCAGCTAACCCCGCTCTTTGTCTTATGGTTTTTGATTCTGCCGCTACGGGGGCTGCTCACCTACGTGCAGGAGACGCTAAGCCAGCGGGCATCTCTTGCCATCCGCAAACGGCTTCGCCAGCGGCTTTTACATCATATGATCGCCTTGGGGCCAGTGCGCCTGTCGGGTTATCACTCAGCGTCGCTTTCCTATCAGCTGGTGGAACAAGTTGAGGCACTGGATGGCTACTTTGCCCGCTTTCGCGTGCAGCTTTGGCTGGCCGCGCTGCTGCCGTTAGGCGTATTTGTCATCACCCTACGCCAAGATTGGCTAGCGGCACTGTTCCTAGCCCTTGCTGCGCCGATGATTCCGCTGTTTATGGCACTCGTGGGCATGGGAGCCGAGCGTTTAAACCGTGACCAGTTCGCCGCGGTCGCGCGGCTTTCCGGGCATTTTATTGACCGTGTGAGAAGCCTCACAACGCTGCAGCTTTTCGGCCAAACGGCGCAGGCGCGCGCAAGCGTGTGGGCGGCTTCTGAAGGCTATCGCACCCGCAGCATGCGTACGCTACGCCTTGCGTTTCTCTCCTCGGCGGTGCTGGAGTTTTTCGCCGCCGTAGCGATTGCCGTCGTGGCGATTTATATCGGTTTTGGCCTTCTTGGCTACATCGACTATGGCCCTTCGGATGAGCTAACGCTGTTTAGCGGCTTATTCATCTTGCTGCTGGCGCCGGAATTTTTTCAGCCACTAAGAAGCCTCGCCCAGCACTACCACGACCGCGCGGCCGCACTAGGGGCAGCAGACAGTTTGGTCAACTTACTCGCCGAATCGCCACCGACCACACGCACCGATCACGCGCCAGCGGTCGCACCACAAGCACCCAGCACGCTTGTCGCGCTGCAAAACGCTAACGTTGCCCACCCGGCGCGTGGCGTTGTGCTTGGCCCGGTCACCCTTTCGCTTTCACGCGGTGAAACGGTGATCCTCACCGGCGCCTCGGGTAGTGGTAAATCGACGCTTTTGCAGCTACTCGCCGGTTTTGTCGACCCAGGCAAGGGCAAACGCCTGATAGCGGAAGATTTCCGCTTCGCCTGGATGGACCAACGCCCGCTGCTGATTCAGGGCACGCTGACGGAAAACCTCCGCCTTGCCGCCCCGAACGCCAGCGATGAAGCGCTTCACCAAGCGCTCGCCCAGGCGGAGCTTCGTGACCTGGTCAGCAGCTTACCCCACGGTATCGAAACCTCTATTAGCGAACGCGGCGTGGGACTTTCCGGCGGGCAAGCGCAGCGACTGGCACTGGCGCGAGTGTTTCTCTCCCAAGCGCCACTGGTATTACTCGATGAACCCACCGCCAGCCTAGATGAACACACCGAGCGTGCGGTAATGCAGGGGCTTGAGACGCTCAAGCGCGAAGGCCGTACGCTGGTGATTGCGACCCATCACCCGGCGCTTAAGGCCTTGGCTGATCGTCATTGGCATATCGAAAACGGCGAGCTTTACTCGGCTCAAGGACAGGAGGTGCGCGATGACCCCGCCTGATACGCTTTTCGCCACACTACGCCCGTGGCTTTCGGCGCTGGCCAAACGCCGCGCGCGGCTGTGGCTGGGGGCGCTGCTCATGGCGCTCACCTTGCTCTCCGCGCTGGGGCTTCTGGCCGTCTCCGGGTGGTTTATTACCGCCACCGGTATCACTGGGCTATTGCTTGCCGCGGGCGTCGCTGCCAGCCTTGAGGTGTATGTGCCCGGCGGGGCGATTCGTTTTTTTGCCGTCAGCCGCACGGTGACCCGTTACGTCGAGCGTGTGTACAACCATGATACGGTGCTGCGCCTGCTGGCAGATTTACGCACCCAGCTTTTTGGCGTGCTGGCAGGGCTGGATAGCCGCACGCTAGCCAAACGTCGCGCCAGCGATTGGCTCAACCGTTTAACCGCCGACATTGATACCCTGGACAGCCTTTATCTGCGCCTGCTCGCACCGCCTGCGGTGGCCTTGGTGGCGATTCTCCTGCTAAGCGGCGGTGTCGCGATTTTTGTCCCGCAGGCCGGTGCCCTACTCGCGGCCGTGCTGCTTCTTGGCTGGCTATGGCTAACGCTCGGTCAGGCGCGGCTGGGCATGGCGGCAAGCGAGCGCCACGTTCACCAGCTGGAAGCGCTGCGTAGTCGCACCATCGAGCAGCTTCAGGGGCTCGCGGAACTGGAAGCGTACGGCAGTTTGGCTGACCACCGCGCTCGTCTCGATGAAATTGAAATTCGCCTGCAGCACGACCAGCGAACACTCGGGCGCCTATCAGCGTTGGGTAACGCGCTACAAGGGTGGCTTGTGAGTGCCGCTACGCTAATGACACTTTGGTTTGCCGCCCAGGCGTGGCAGGCCGGAGCTATTAGCGGCCCGGTAATGGTGATGTTACCGATGGCGGTGCTCGCCATGAACGAGGCACTTGGGGCGCTACCGGCCTCGTTCACCTGGCTTGGCGCCACCAAAGGCGCCGCGGCGCGCTTAAATCAGCTTAACGACCAGCAAATGCCGGTGAACGCTGAGGCCACTCAGCCGGTGAGTAGCGCCCAAACGCTGACGCTGGAAAATGTCTCCGTTCACTACCCTGGATCGCTACAGCCTGCGCTTGAGTCACTCTCGCTGACGCTTAACCCCGGCGAACGCTTGGCCGTCACCGGTGCTTCCGGCGCGGGGAAATCTACCCTGGCCGCCCTGGTTAGCCGCCAGCTATACCCCACCGCTGGGCACATCACCCTTGGCGGCGTACCGCTTGAGCAATGGCCGAACGACACGCTGCGCCAACGCGTTGCCGTGCTTACTCAGCAAACCGAACTGTTGGACGATAGCCTGGCGGCTAACCTGCGCTTGGCGGCTCCCGATGCCGACGACACCGCCCTGTGGCAGGTACTCAACAACGTCGACCTGGGCGAATGGGCGAATACGCTACCTCAAGGGCTAAATACTCGTGTGGGGGAAGGCGGTCGCCAGCTCTCGGGCGGGCAAGCTCGCCGCGTGGCGCTGGCACGGCTATTTTTGCGCAACCCAGACCTTGTGCTGTTGGATGAGCCGTTTGCTGGCGTTGACGAACTTACTGCACAACATTTGTCTAACTTTTTAGATGCTTGGTTAGCGGGGCGCAGCGTGATCTATCTTGTTCATGGCCTTAACGTGAACGCCCCTATGCCGCCGCGTATCACGCATACCTTGGCGTTAACCGGTTAATTACCCTTTACTGCGACAATACGCCATTGCCAACGGATTAACTTAAGGTTATTGCAAGCAAGGTTTTCCTCTACAATAGATTATACGTGATAAGCATATTCCATTAAAAAATAAAATTCGGACGTTATCGCGCCAGTTTTGATTGTTAGTGGCGTGCTTATCTCTTCCCCCGCGACGTGCTCTGGGAGGTCATCATGGAGCTTGATCCGCTGTTACTTTCAAGGCTGCAATTTGCCTTTGTGGTGTCTTTTCACGCCATTTTTCCGGTATTCACCATCGGGCTGGCGTCTTATATTGCCGTATTGCACGGCCTTTTCTATAAAACAGAAAACCCGGCCTGGGATCGCCTAGCGCTTTTTTGGACCAAGGTGTTTGCCGTCGTTTTCGGCATGGGCGTGGTCTCAGGGATCGTGATGTCGTTTCAGTTTGGTACGAATTGGAGCAACTTCTCCCAGGCAACATCCAACTTTCTTGGCCCCATGCTCAGCTACGAGGTGGTAACGGCCTTCTTCCTTGAAGCCGCTTTTCTCGGCGTGCTGCTCTTTGGCCGCCACAAAGTACCGGAGGGCGTGCATCTATTTGCCGCCATCATGGTCGCCGTGGGCACGTTTATCTCGTCGTTCTGGATTCTTTCCGCTAACAGCTGGATGCAAACACCGGCGGGCTTTGAGGTGATTGACGGTCACTTCCATATCACGTCCTGGATGGCGGCGATCTTTAACCCGTCGTTCTGGTATCGCTTTTCGCACATGGTCATGGCCTCGTTCTTAACCGGTGGGTTTGTCGTGGCGGGCGTCAGTGCTTGGTTCCTCCTGCGCAAGCGCGATGTGGAAGCGAACAAGAAGGCGCTTTCCATGTGCTTGTGGCTACTGCTATTTCTCGCACCGGCGCAAGCCGTTGTCGGCGACTTCCATGGTTTGAATACGCTGGAGCACCAGCCGACTAAAGTGGCCGCGATGGAAGGTAATTGGGAAACTCAATCCAACGTACCGCTATTGCTGTTTGCCATACCGGATCAAGACGCGCAAACCAACCGCTTTGAAATCGGTATCCCCAGCATGGCGAGTATTATTCTCAAGCACAGCGCTGATGGTGTCGTGCCGGGTATTACCGAGGCGGCACCTGATGAGCAGCCACCGGTGGCGATTGTGTTTTGGTCGTTCCGCATCATGGTGGCGCTTGGCTTTGCCATGATCGGCGTGGCCATTGCCGGACTAATACTGCGCCGCCGTGGCCGCGTTTATCAAAACCCGCTATTCCTCAAAGCGCTGGTGGCCATGATCGTATCGCCCTTCCTGGCGGTGTTAGCGGGCTGGATTGTCACTGAATCTGGCCGTGCGCCGTGGCTCGTTTATGGCGTTATGACTCACGCACAAGGCCTTACCCCCTCGCTGACCGGCGCCATGGCGTTGTTCACCCTGATTGGCTATATCGCGGTGTATAGCGTGGTGTTCTGCGTGGGGGTTTATTACCTCACCCGCGTGGTGCGCTTTGGCATGCTGGAAGATCCAGAAGAAACCCATGGCGAAGTAGAGCGTCCCAAGCGTCCGCTCTCTGCTGCACACACGCCGTTCGATGACAACGACATGCAAGGAGTTCGCTCATGATGGAGTTCTATTTGCCGTTGATTTGGGCCGGTATTATTGGCTTTGGCGTGATTATGTACGTGCTGATGGACGGTTTCGACCTGGGCTTAGGAATCTTGTACCCCTTTGCCCCAGATGACGACGCACGGGATGTGATGATGAACTCTGTCGCGCCCGTGTGGGACGGCAACGAAACCTGGTTAGTGCTCGGGGGCGCAGGCCTGTTAGGTGCTTTCCCGCTGGTATATTCGGTGTTTCTGCCCGCCCTTTATATCGGTGTTTTCTTAATGCTGGCGGGACTTATTTTCCGCGGCATCTCGTTTGAATTTCGCTTTAAATCGAGTAAAAACCGCCACTGGTGGAATCGCGCCTTTTGCTGGGGCTCGGTGGTGGCGACGTTTGCTCAAGGCGCGTTGGTCGGCACGTATATCCAGGGCTTCGCGGTGGAAGATTTCGTTTACGTCGGCGGCGCGCTCGACTGGCTGACTCCTTTCACCGTACTCACGGGGCTTGGCTTAATGGCAGGCTACGCGCTGCTTGGGGCGACTTGGTTGATTCTAAAATCGGAAGGTTACGTGCAAGCATGGGCGTATCGCATCACACCAAAACTGCTGTTTGCGGTGCTGGCGGTATTCGCCATCATTAGCCTGTGGACACCACTAGTGAGCCTTGAGGTCAGGTCACGCTGGCTGGATCAACTCCACCTTATTTGGGTCTTCCCCATTTTGACATTAGTATGCGCTGGCATGCTCTATCGCAGCGTCAAGCGGGAGCAGGAAGGTCTTCCGTTCGTCATGGCGCTGGGGCTTTTCATCTTCACTTATCTAGGGCTGATTGCCAGTAAGTGGCCGGTGATCGTGCCGCCCGACCACACCATTTGGGATGCGTCCTCAGCGCCCGAATCACAGCTTTTCTTGCTGGTTGGCGTGGTCTTCATCATCCCGATTGTGGTCGCTTACACCGCATGGACCTACTGGGTTTTCCGCGGCAAGGTCAAAGTCGGCGAAGGCTACCATTAACCGTGGCTCAGTTTATCTCCCCCTCTGCATTTTAAATGCAGATTTGGGCGCCAGTATTGGCGCCCTTTTTCTGATACCCCGGCGCTATGTCAATTATACGGAGACGTTATTTTTCTTTTATAAAAAAATGAGCTACCTTTATAATTAAATATAAGTTTTATTTCACTTCTTCACGGAGGGCACCATGCAAACGTTTTCGCTTTCTCGCCGCCCTGATAAGAGAACGGATAAAAGTACAGACACCTACGCACCGGATGTAGCAGGCTTTTTTGACTCGCGCACGTTCAGCGTGCAATACATCGTCAGCGATCCAGCGACGAAGCAGTGCGCGATTATCGATCCTGTGCTTGATTACGACGAGAAATCGGGTGCCACCGCCACTCATCACGCCGATGAACTGCTGGCTTACGTCAAAGAGCAAGGCTTTACCGTGCAGTGGATTCTCGACACGCACCCCCACGCCGATCACTTTTCGGCCGCACACTACCTGAAAGAAGAGACCGGCGCCCCCACCGCCATCGGCAGCTACGTCAAAGACGTCCAACAACTGTGGAAAGGCATTTACCATTGGCCGGATTTCCCCGCCGACGGCCGCCAATGGGATCATCTTTTCACCGAAGGCGAGACATTTAAGGTCGGCAATATTGAGGCGCAGGTCATCTTCTCGCCCGGCCACACGCTTGCTTCCATCACCTACGTGATCGGCGAGGCGGCGTTTGTCCACGACACCCTCTTCCAGCCGGACTTTGGCACCGCGCGCGCCGACTTTCCCGGTGGCAGCGCTAAAGCGCTATGGGATTCGATTCAGGCCATTCTCGCCTTGCCGGATGACACGCGCCTGTTCACCGGGCATGACTACATGCCAAATGATCGCGAGCCACAGTGGGAAAGCACGGTAAAACAGCAGAAAACAGAGAACCCGCATTTGGCAGGCATCAGTGAGGCAGATTTTATTGCCTTACGCGACAAGCGCGACAGCGAGTTACCAATGCCCAAGTTGATCCTGCATGCACTGCAGGTCAATACCCGCGGCGGGCGCCTGCCGGAACCGGAAGCCAACGGCAAGCGCTATCTCAAAATTCCGTTGGATGCATTAGAGGGGGCTGCCTGGGATTAATCTTGGGCACAGTGCAACGCAGCAAACTAAACTGCCCATGGCGTCACCGGCTCAGGTGGCATTGTGGGCATTTTCACTCAAATGACGATATGGAGCCTGCCGTGAATATTCATGAACTCGAACCGGGATTTGCCATCAGCGAAGCCGTTACCCCAGATGACTTGGAAGACGTCGCGGCGCGCGGCTTCAAATCGGTGATCTGCAATCGCCGCCCTGGTGAAGCCGAGGACCACCCGGACGACAAATCGCTAAGCACCAAAGCGCAATCGCTGGGTCTTGAGTGGCGCTGCATTCCTGTCACGCCGGGCGAATACAGCGACGCCGATATTGCCGCCTTTGGACGGGCGCTGGATGAACTGCCAACGCCGATACTCGCTTTCTGCCGTAGCGGCAAGCGCGCCGTACACCTTTGGGCACACGCGAAAAGCCAAGAGGAAAGCTGCGATATCCCCGCGCTGCTGACGGCGGCCCACAAAGCGGGCCACGACCTGGAAGACCGCCGCAGCGCGCTAGAAGCCGCACAAGGTCATTCATAACAGCGCCGCACGTAAGAACATCACCAGCTCATCGCCGTGGCGGGCAAGGCTTTCGCTTAAGTCATGCCCACCCTCAACCAAGCGCAGCGTCGCATTTTTGTTCTGATCCGCCAGCGTATGCGCATCTTGAGGCGGAATGACGGTGTCATCTTCGCCGTGTACTAAGAGCACTGGGCAACGTATCTTACCCAGTGTATTCACCGGAGCGATCGCATCAAAACGGTGACCAATCACACGCTCAACATAGCGCAGTACGTACCATCCCAAGGGGAAAAACGGCAGACCTTTCTCTGAAAGCCAGCGGCGCATCATGCCATCCGGGTGGGCAAAGCTTGAAAGACTCACCACCGCGGCAATATCGTCGCGGCGCGAAGCGGCAAGCAGCGTGGCGGCAGCGCCTACAGAGTGACCGATCAACGCAACCGGACGTGTGGCTTGAGTCTTGTGTAACCAGGCAAGTGCGGCCTCGATATCCTCGGCGAAACGTGGCATGGACGAAAACGTATCGCTATCGCTGTTACCGTGATTGCGCACATCAAACAGCAGTACATTCCACCCCGCCTCAAGCAACAGCGGTGCCAAGACCAAAAGGGTGGCCCGGTTGGCTCCCCAGCCATGTGTCATCACAACGTGCCCTTGAGCAGATGCCGCAGGCAACCACCAGCCTTCTAGTTTCCGCTCACGCTGGGTGGGGAAGTGCACCGTTTCCCCCACTAACGAGTAAGCATCAAGCGCGTGACTCACCGGCTCCCGGGGTGCGGCGAGCTCGCAGTGCAAACGGCGGTGAAAACGCTGCTGCAGCACAATGCCCAGCGCCGAGCCGCCGGCTAACAATCCTGCTGCGTAAAGCCACGTATTCACCTGCGATCCTCCTGTCTACCGTGCGATCAGTCACAACACCGTGCTTACGGCGAAGCGGCAACAACATTATATGCGATAAAACAATGAGCTTAGACATTTATAGCTCATGTGTTAAGAATTTTATCCAACCTGTGCGCATTAAAAAAGCCACCCCATCACATTGAGGTGGCTTAACTGGCTGACCATTGCCGTCTGTCTTAAGCCGTTTCTCTTAACGACTCAGGCAGCACTACTCAGGCAATTTGGTCTTGCGCAGGTACGGAAAGATAGTGTCGTATTCACCATATTTTGCCTTAGCGTCGTCATCAGACACGCTCGGCGGAATGATGACATCTTGCCCAATCGTCCAGTCAGCTGGCGTCGCGATGCCATGCTGTGTCGTGGTTTGAAGTGCATCAAGGGCGCGCAGCACTTCAGCGAAGTTGCGACCAACGGTCATCGGATAGGTCATGGAGAGCTTAAGCTGCTTGTCCGGGCCGATGATAAATACCGAGCGAACCGTGGCGCTATCGGCTGGGGTGCGACCGTCCGGCAAGTAGGCTTCCGCCGGTAGCATGTCGAAAAGCTTGGAAACTTCCAGGTCTTCATCGGCGATGATCGGGAAATGAACATCGTTACCGCAGTAGGTTTCAATGTCGTTGATCCAACGCTTGTGATCTTCGACGCCATCCACCGACACACCGATCACTTTGGTACCTCGTTTTTTCCACTCTTCATTCAGCGACGCGACGGCGCCAAACTCGGTGGTGCACACCGGCGTGAAGTCCTTCGGGTGGGAGAACAAAATTGCCCAGCTATCGCCAATCCAGTCATGAAAGTGAATCTTACCTTGGCTGGTTTCGGCTGCAAAATCCGGTACAACTTCGTTGATGCGTAGTGACATAATCGGCTCCTGATGTGAGTTGAGTAGTTCCTATATAACATGAGTGCTGTGACATCACATTACAACCGCGACCACCCATCACGACATCTTATTGCGCATTGGGGAAAAACAGCGGCTGGCCCTCCACCTCAAACGCCGCAATCGCTTGCTGCCCCTCATCCGACAGCAGCCATTGGTGCCACTGCTCGGCAAGATCGCGTTTTAAGTGCGGATAGCGCGCTTTTGATAGCAATAAGCTGCCGTACTGGTTAAACAATACGTCGTCACCCTCAAATAACAGCGTCAGGTGTTGCGGATTTTCAAAGGCGACCCAGGTGGCGCGGTCGGACATCACGTAGGCACCCATGGCGGCGGCGGTGTTGAGCGTCGGCCCCATGCCACTGCCCAGCTCGCGGTACCAGTCGCCCTCTGGTGTGACGGAAGCCTCATCCCACAGGCGAAGCTCCGCGCGGTGGGTACCACTGTCGTCGCCGCGCGAGGTAAAAGGTGCCTCAACCTCGGCGATATCCGCAAACGCCTCGGCGGCGTTTTGTGCATCGGCAATGCCCGCTGGGTCACTCGCCGGGCCAATCAGCACGAAGTCGTTAACCATCACATCGGCGCGCTCGGTGGCGTAGCCGTTTTCGACAAACGTCTTTTCGCCGGCTGTGTCGTGCACCAGCAAGCTATCGGCGTCACCGCGACGCGCAATCTCAAAGGCTTGCCCGGTGCCAACGGCTACCACGCGCACTTCGATACCGGTCGCTTGCTCGAATAGCGGCACGATCGCATCAAACAGCCCCGAGTTTTCCGTCGAGGTGGTCGAGGCCAAGGTAATGTAGTCTTCCGAGTGGGCTTGTGAGGCCCAGCCCACGGTCATAATGCCCGCAAAGGCCAATGTTATAGTCGATTTCATCTGGTCGTTCTCCTGTCATGGCGCAAAACAGCCAGAGCACCGTTATTCGATCAGCTCGCCTGCAAGAAACGCCTGCGCCGCTTTTGAGGCGGGCGCGGTAAAAAACGTATCCGCCAGAGTGTGTTCACGTACATGGCCGCCGGCAAGAAACAACACATCGCCCGCCAGCCGCTTTGCTTGATGCACGTCGTGGGTGGTCATCACAACGCGCGTGCCTTGACGCTGAAAGGCGTGCACCGCTGCCTCCACCGCTTTGATCGCCGCCGGGTCGAGCGCGGAGGTGGGTTCATCCAGAAACAGCACCTCGGGCTCAAGCACCCAGGCCCGCGCCAGCGCTAAGCGCTGCTGCTCGCCGCCGGAGAGCACGCGGGCGGACGTATCGGTGCAGGCAGCGAGCCCAAAGCGCGCCAGTGCTTTTTCAGCGAGCGGCTTGCGTGCCTTGCGCGGGGTTTTATTCACCGCCAGCGCATGCGTGAGATTGGAAAGCGCCGAGCGACGCAACAGCACCGGCTGTTGGAAGACCATCGCCTGGCGCGGACGAGCAGACGACCATGACACGCCCCCCTGAGTGGGCGAGAGCAGCCCGTGCGCCAGGCGCAACAGCAGGCTTTTCCCCGCCCCATTAGGGCCCATCACCAGCGTCGGGCCGGGGCCCGCCAGGGTGAACGAGCACGGTCCAAAGAGCGTTTTACCTTGGTGGGCAAAGCTCACCGCCTCAAACGTGAGGCACGCGACTGGGCCGCTAAACACCGGTATATCAGGGATAGTGTGTGCGTCGGGCATCGAGAGTGATGTCATCCCATGCGCCTCCTCGCCATTTCGCCAATCACATAAGCAGCGGCATTAATCAGCATCACCAAGGTCAGTAATACCATCCCTAAGCCCAGCGCTAACGGCAGATTTCCCTTGCTGGTTTCCAGCACGATGGCGCTGGTCATCACTCGGGTGACACCGTCGATATTGCCGCCCACCATCATCACCGCGCCGACCTCCGCGCTGGCGCGACCGAAACCAGCAAGTAGCACCGTCAAAAGCGCAAAACGTGCATCCCACAAAAGCGTTGGCATCATGCGCAACCGCGACATCCCCAGCGACACCAACTGCTCGCGATACTCGCCTAAAAGCTCTTCCACTTTCTGGCGTGACAGCGCGGCCAAAATCGGCAGCACCAGCACCACCTGAGCAATGACCATCGCTGCAGGGGTAAACAAAAGCCCCCACTCACCCAGCGGGCCCGCGCGGGAGAGCAGCAAATAAACGCAGAGACCCGCCACCACCGGGGGCAGCCCCATCAACGCGTTAAGCGTCACCACTACCACACCACGCCCTGGAAAGCGCCACAGCGCCACTGCCGCACCTAAAGGAAAGCCCAGCACAGCAGCCACCAGCACGGCAACCAGCGACACCTTCAGCGACAGCGCCACAATGCTCATCAGCGCCGCGTCCCCGCTTAAGAGCAGCGATATCGCGACAAAAAAGGCGTTGGTCTCTTGTGGCATGACGTCTCCTTGGTAGAACTGCATCGTCGTCTTTTATGTTACGTTTTTCATCTATTATTGAAATATATGCAGCTTGATGCAGTGAAACCGCTTTTCTCTTAGCCGACAAGGTACTGCCATGGCACATCCCGCTTACGACGTCAGCCAACTTGGATGCGTGATATATACTGCTTAGGCGGCGGCGTCAAAACGTTGACCTGCGTCCTAGACGGATCGCAAAAGTTGCGCGAGGCTACCAAGTGTCAACACGATAGCGACGCGTTGACGCAACGGCTAAGCCAACACAACCGTTTTCACAGAACCACCATCATTAGGGAGGCGTAACGCGTGGCAGACAAGGATTGCACCGCCCAATCGTTTTGCTTGCATTGGCTGACAGCAGGGCTTATCGGCTTGCTGATCACCTTCCCGGCTTATGCCGATAAGCCTGGGATTCGGCTAAGCAGCGCAGAAAAAGCCTTTCTTGAGGAAAACGAGCCGATCATTTTTGTCAGCCAACGTGCCTACCCGCCGTTTGAATTTGTCGGCAACGATGGCGAACGGCAGGGCATGATGGTGGAGCTGGCCCACTGGATCGCTACCGAGGCGGGATTTCACGCCCAGTTTGTTAACACTGACTTCAGTGCCGCCCAAGCGCAGATTCAACGCGGTGACGCCGATGTGCTCACCAGCTTTTTCTACAGCGACAACCGCGACCAACGTTTTGATTTTACTCAAACGATTTTCGAGGTCCCAGCCGCCATTTTTGTTCGCGCAGACCGCCCCGATATTGCGCAGTTACAGGACCTAAAAGGCCGTCGCGTGGCGACTCAACGCGGTGACTACGCCGAAGAATATTTGGCAGACACGAACCTAGATATTGAACTCGTCTCTACCGCCAACTTTGCCAGTGCCGCTCAGGCCGTTTTGGCCGGTGATGCCGACGCCATGGTCGGTGATGAGCAAATCGTGCTTTATCACCTTTACCGTGAAGGGCTAAATGATGAGATGAAACGGGTAGGGGAACCGCTCTATACCGGCTTAAACGCCATGGCCGTGATTGAGGGCAATCAACCGCTACAAAGCATTCTTAACAAGGGAATCAACCAGGCTCGCAAGCAAGGCACGTTGGATCGATTAAACGAAAAGTGGTTCGGCGAGATGCTGCCCTCCGCGCGTATCAACTGGCGCGACTATTGGCCCCATGCGCTGCTTGTGATGATCGCCGCACTCTGGGTGATTGCCTGGAACCTATGGCTGCGCCAGCTAGTACGCCGCAAAACCCGCGAACTACGTCATCACCAAAAACGCTTAACGGAAATACTGCACGTCACCCGCACGGCCACCTGGGAACTGGATGTCGCCACCGGTCTACTTAGCGTCAACGACTGCTGGGCCGAAATACTGGGTTACGCGCCCGAAACGCTCAGCATTTGCAGCCTTTCGCAGTGGCGGGGTTGGGTCCACCCGGATGACCTTACCGAAGCGGAGCAAACGCTAAACGCCCACTTACGTGGCCAAACATCCAGCTACTCTTGCGAATATCGCTTACGCCACCGCGATGGCCACTGGCTATGGGTGCTTGACCGCGGCAAAGTCACGAGCCGCAATGACCAAGGAGACGCACTTAAAGTCTCAGGAACCCGCATTGATATTAGCGCTGAACGCCACGCTGAAGCGGATCTTCATTTGGCGGCGAGTGTTTTTCGCAACGCCCACGATGCCATCCTGCTCACTGATCGCGATGGCGTGATCGTAGACATCAATGCGGCATTCACACACATTAGCGGATTTGAGCCGGAGGACGTGCTTCACACGCGTGCGACACTATTGGATTGCCTAGGTAATGAGCAGGCGACCTGGCAGGGCGAAGTACAGGAAACACGCAAGAATGGCGAACATTTTCCGGCGCTTTTGACCATTTCACGCGTCGATAATAGCGCTGACCGTAGCACCCACTTTGTCGTTGTCTTAACCGATATTTCCCGCCAAAAAGAGTATGAAAACCGGCTGGAGCACCTCGCCTACTTTGATCGCCTAACCAACCTACCTAACCGCGAAGGCTTAACCCAGCACCTAACACACGCCATGACCAGCGCTCGACACCACGGCCATCGCGTGGTGCTTGCCTATCTCGATCTTGATGGTTTCAAGCAAATTAACGATACCTATGGTCATACGCTAGGCGATCAAGTGTTAAAAGTCATTTCTGAGCGGCTTCGCAGCGCGGTAGAGGGTAATAGTACGGTCGCGCGCCTAGGCGGTGATGAGTTCGCGATTATGCTACTTCACCTGCACAGCGACGAAGCGATGCAGCATGTCATCAATATCCTCATCCAACGCGTCAACCAGCCAATGTGGCTTGCCGGTCACGAACTCAACGTGTCAGCTAGCATTGGCGTCGCCTGTTACGCGGGTCATGATGATATTGAGCCAGACCAGTTCATTCGTCATGCCGATCACGCCATGTACCAGGCCAAACAGTTAGGGAAAAACCGCTACCACATTTTTGATTCCGCACACGAACGCGCCGTACGCGGCCACCACCGGAGCATCGCCCGTATGCAGCAAGCACTGAACAATGACGAGTTCGTGCTCTTTTACCAACCCAAAGTCAACATGCACAGCGGTGAGGTGATTGGCGTCGAAGCGCTCATTCGGTGGCAACACCCTGACAGAGGCCTGTTATTGCCCGTCGCGTTTTTACCCGACCTTCAGCAACATTCGCTCGCGATTGCCGTGGGCGAATGGGTGGTTCACACGGCAATAACCCAGTTTTGCGACTGGAAAGAACAAGGTGTGCATTTGCCGGTTAGCATCAATATTGATGGCATTCACTTGCAGGACGCAGGCTTTACCGACTGGCTGCAGCAAACATTTTCACGCTACCCCAGTGTGGCGCCGGGCGATATCGAAATCGAAGTGTTAGAAAGCAGTGCGTTAGACGACATTCATCATGTGGCAGGCATTATGCGACGTTGCCAACGTTTTGGCGCTCACTTCGCCTTGGATGACTTCGGCACGGGTTATGCCTCGCTTGCTTACCTACGCTATTTACCCGTCGAGCAGCTTAAAATCGATCGCAGCTTTGTGTTCCATATGCTCGAGAAAGAAGAGGATTTGGTCATGCTCAAAGGCATACTAAGCCTTGCCAAAGCGTTTCAGCGGCGCGTTATTGCCGAAGGGGTAGAAACCTACGCCCATGCGCAGGCACTACTGACTCTTGGCTGCCAGTACGGCCAAGGTTATGCTTTTGCACGCCCCATGCCCGCCAACGACATGCTGCCGTGGGTAGAAGGCTTTACGCTGTCTAATGCTCCAACAAGCCCTTAGACCAGACACCTTGCGCATTAACCCCATGGGCATAACGCTATCGAGCGGTAAAGGGAAAGAGTGCCGCGCTACGTGCATTCGCTCGCTTCGGGAAGTAGACTAGGCGCACAATCATCTCGACACTCGGAACGACTCAGTGACCAAGCAACACTCTTTTGATCGCGAAGAACTGCTGGCCTGCTCGCGCGGCGAGCTTTTTGGCCCCGGAAACGCCCAACTTCCGGCTCCCAATATGCTGATGCTCGACCGCATTACAGCTATTACGGAAGATGGCGGCGAGCACGATAAAGGCGAGCTGATCGCCGAGCTGGATATTGCCTCCAACTTGTGGTTTTTTGACTGCCACTTCCCCGGTGACCCGGTCATGCCCGGCTGCCTGGGGCTGGATGCTATGTGGCAGCTCGTCGGCTTTTACCTTGGCTGGCTAGGCCACCCTGGCCGCGGTCGCGCACTCGGCTGCGGCGAAGTGAAATTTTCCGGCCAAATTTTACCTGATGCGCAAAAAGTCACTTACCGTATCAACGTCAAGCGTATCATTACGCGGCGCCTAATCTTAGGCATCGCCGACGGCACCGTTGCTGTCGACGGGCGTGACATTTACCAGGCAAACGACTTACGCGTTGGCCTGTTTACCTCCACTGCGAATTTTTAACAGGAGGCTCCCATGCGACGAGTGGTAGTCACCGGCCTAGGCATCGTTTCTTGCTTGGGCAACGACCAGCAACAGGTGCTAGAGGCGCTCAAACAAGGGCGTAGCGGTATTCGCTTTAAAGACGAGTATGCCGAGCGCGGTTTTAGAAGCCATGTCGCCGGTAGCGTGGATATCGACCTTGAAGCGCTCATCGACCGCAAGCTGCTGCGCTTTATGGGCGATGCGGCCGCTTACGCGTATATCTCCATGGCCCAGGCCATCGAAGACGCAGCGCTAACGCCCGAGCAAGTATCTAGCGAGCGCACTGGCCTCATCGCCGGCTCCGGTGGTGCCTCAAGCGCCAACCAAGTAGAAGCCGCCGATGTGCTGCGCGAAAAAGGCCTTCGTCGCGTTGGCCCGTACCGCGTAACACGTACGATGGGCAGCACCGTGTCAGCTTGCTTGGCCACGCCGTTTCAAATCAAAGGCGTCAACTACTCGATCTCATCTGCCTGCGCGACATCGGCACACTGCATTGGCAGCGCCATGGAACAGATCCAGATGGGCAAACAGGATGTGGTATTTGCCGGCGGCGGTGAAGAGGAGCACTGGACGCTCTCGTGTCTTTTCGACGCCATGGGCGCGCTCTCGACCCACTACAACGAGACGCCAGACAAAGCCTCGCGCCCCTACGACCAGGCCCGCGACGGCTTTGTGATCGCTGGTGGCGGCGGCATGCTGGTGCTCGAAGCGCTAGAGCATGCCCAAGCCCGCGGCGCTAAGATTTACGGCGAGCTGGTCGGCTATGGCGCCACCTCTGACGGCCACGATATGGTCGCCCCTTCCGGCGAAGGCGCTATGCGCTGTATGCGCCAGGCGATGGCCACGGTCGACGGCGATATCGACTACATCAACACCCATGGCACCTCCACGCCCGTGGGCGATGTCGCAGAGCTCAAAGCTGTGCGCGAAGTCTTTGGCAATACCACGCCAGCGATGAGCTCGACCAAATCGCTTACCGGTCACTCTTTAGGGGCAACCGGCGTGCAAGAAGCGATTTACTCGCTGCTGATGATGGAAAACAACTTTGTCGCTGCCTCTGCCAATATCGAAAACCTCGACGAACAGGCCGACGGTTTTGACATCGTGACCCAGCGCCGCGATAGCGTGACGCTAAATCGGGTGCTATCGAACAGCTTCGGGTTTGGTGGCACCAATGCTTGCTTGGTATTCCAGCGCTATATGGACTAATCGCTAACGTGCGAGATAAACGTTAGCGACAAACAAAAACGGCACCGACTGTTAACGCAGCGGTGCCGTTTTTTTACTGAGCTATTTTTATCATGGTTTAGGCACGCTAACTTGACTCTGGGCGCGGCACATCGGAGATCTCTTGGAGCTGCCCTTCCACCCAGGCTTCCACTTCCGCTATCACTACATCCGGGGTTTTATCGGCCGTGTCGATCGGCGCGCCGATCCGCACTCGCAAAACCCCTGGGCGTTTCACCCAGTGACGCCCCGGCCAGCACTCGCCGGCATTGTGCGCCACGGGCAATACCGGCACGCCTGCCCGGCAGGCGATGACGCTACCGCTTTTGTTGTAGCGTCGACGCTGGCCCGGATCCACCCGCGTACCTTCAGGAAAAATCAGCACCGAAAGCCCGCTTCTTAAACGCGCCTCCCCCTGCGTTAACACCTGCTTCATCGCCCGCGCGGGTCTAGAACGATCCAATGCAATGGGGTCCAATAACCGCAGTGCCCAGCCAAATATAGGAAACTTTAGCAGCTCTTGCTTGAGCACCGTGCAGACTGGCGGTTTCATCACCTGCAAAAATACCGTTTCCCACTCACATTGGTGGTTCGCTTGAATCACGCAGGGGCCACTGGGTAAGTTTTCCCGACCTTCGATCTCATAGCGTACGCCGCACGCGATACCAAACCAGACAACGATAAAGTGGTTGTAAAGGTTAAGTAGCCGATAACGGGCAGAAAGTGGCAAAAACGGGGAGATTGGTAGAAATAGCACGCCACATACCAACAGGGCGGTGAAATAACCCAGATAAAAAATCGCGCTACGCACGGTGTTCATAAAGCAGCACCCTCCGCGCCATTTTCGTCTTGCGCGTCACGGGTTAAGCACCACGCATCTAAAAGTCTTCCCACTTCTAACCGCCACGGCTTTTGATGGACACCGAACACATCCAACACGCGTCGGCAGTTCAATACGCGACGAAGCTTGGCATCGTGGTGGTGATTCAGCGCCTTTACCTCGCCGAGCATAATCGTTTCACCGCGCCCTTCTAAGTGCGTTGCCAACTGCGTGCGCACCATCGAGGTAAAGGTAAAGGCACTGACCGGCTCAGTACCTGCCAAATGATACGCGCCCCAGGCGTTTGCGCCGCAACCAAGCTGCTGCAGCATACCCACTAGCGCCGCCGCGACGGCATCCGCCGAGGTGGGGCAAAAAATCACATCTTCTGCCGCCCGCACGCTATCGCCTACCACCAAACTATCGATAATTTCATTGACCCACGCGTGGCTACCTTCCAGCGCAAACAGAGGCCCTAAACGCACAATCAGGTGGCGCGGGTAGTCTGCCCGGATACGATCACCGGTTTTGACTAGCCGCCGCAGGCTATCATCCCGCGGGGCAGGGACAACGTGCTCATCAATCGGCACGTCAAAGCCATCTTCATACAGCTGATCCGACACGCACCACACCAATGGCACTCCTTGGGCGCGGCACGCATCCAGGCACGCATCCACCGCATCCGCATGCGCGGTGACCGCCGCCGGCGCCATAGAAAGCGGGTGCGCCAGCGGCGGGATAATGACCGCATCCGGGGCCACATGCGTTAAGTGCTCGGGCGCAAGGTTGGCATCTTGCTCAATCACCAGCTCTGTATCCGAGCGGCGGCTAGCCTCCCGCGCCAGCGCCAAGCTCAAGCAGTGCCCCGCATCTAAAATCAGCAGCTTCACGAATGCCTCTCTCCCATCGCGGTAATAACGCTGTTCGACCCCTCAAAAGTAATGGCTAATTAACCCCCTCAGGACAAATGCCTACTTTTTCAAAGGTTCTAGGTGGGCATAGTATATCAGCTCATCAGCCCACCCGTAGCAACGTCTATGTGCTGACATCACCGAGGAGCCGCGATAACTGAGGCGCTATATACTGCCAAGCTGGCGGCAGTTAAGGGTACAAAGAAGGCTTTTTGAAATTTCATTCTACTTCCCTAATAGGACGACAGGATACAAACAAACGTTTGTTTGCATTGGATGTAGCTTGCCTATCGAAGCCTAATATAAAACCCTGATAAATCAGGGTTTTATAATTCAAATATGTACAAGGCGTGGGTATTGGCAACGTTACACGCTATCTTGCCATGCGTTAAAACGGTATCTCGTCGTCGAAATCGTCGAAATTACCCGGATCCGGTGCACCATAGTTATTGTTTTGTTGGTTGTTGTGTTGATTGTTCTGCTGGCCTTGTTGGGGCTGCGCGGGTGTACCCTGCTGGTTAGGGGCGGGCTGAGGTCCGTTTTGCTGGGGCTGACCACCGCCCTGGTACGGGTTCCCCTGCGGGGTATTCTGCTGCTGCGGGTAGCCGCCACCTTGCTGAGCGCCTTGATAGTGGCCTTGCGACATGCCGCCACCCTGGGAGTCACCGCCACCGCGAGAGTCGAGCATCTGCATGTCGTTGCCGACGATCTCGGTGGTGAAGCGGTCCTGACCGTTTTGGTCCTGCCATTTACGCGT
Source organism: Halomonas llamarensis (assembly GCF_023555005.1). Taxonomy (GTDB): domain Bacteria; phylum Pseudomonadota; class Gammaproteobacteria; order Pseudomonadales; family Halomonadaceae; genus Vreelandella; species Vreelandella llamarensis. The sequence goes on from NZ_JAMJPJ010000004.1 coordinate 111,180, forward strand.
TTGCAATCGTCCTTCGATATAAACCTTAGAACCCTTTTTCAGGTATTGCTGGGCGATCTCCGCGGTTTTATTAAACAGCACAATACGATGCCACTCAGTACGCTCTTGGCGCTGGCCGCTTTGGCGGTCCATCCAGGTGTCGGTGGTCGCTAGATTGAGGTTTGCCACCGCGGTGCCTGATGGTGTGAAACGTACTTCAGGGTCTTGCCCCAAGTTGCCAATCAAGATGACTTTATTGATGCCGCGCGCCATAAAAGCTGCTCCTTGTCTGTCTTTGTAAAGCTGTCGTCAAATCATTATGCATCTACTTTCGATGCTGTTGCTGCTGAGTGAATGCTATTGCTTGGGCGGTGATAAAAGCCGTGATAACGCCGCTTGGTCGAGCTGCTGGCGGTTGACCTTAAGGTAGGCCAGCCGTTCTTCCGGTACCACCATCACGTCTTCTACGCCAGCCACATCAGCCAAGCGCTCCAACAAGGCATCTAGCGTATCGGTGTGCTCCTCACTTAAAGCGACCACTTCACTCGATAGCGGCGGTGGCGAGGGCATCGACCACATCGTCACCCACCATAAAAATGCCAGCGCGGCGGCGCCGAGAAATACCGCGTCTAACCCCCACGTATGCGCCAGCCACCCGCCTAGCGTCCCGCCTAAAAAGGCACCTAAAAACTGCCCGGTGGAGTACACTCCCATCGCTGTGCCCTTGGCCCCCGCCGGGGCGAGTTTACTGAGCATGGAAGGCAGCGTTGCTTCTAGCAAGTTGAAGCCGGTGAAAAATATCAGTAACCAGAAAAATAGCCCCGCGCCTTGCGATACCGGCAATCCAAGGCTTGCCAAGCTCAGCACCATCGCGCCAATCGCCACGAGACACATGAGCTTCATACGCTGTTTTTTCTCGGCGATGATGACCATTGGAATCATCAGCACAAAGGCCGCACCCATAATGCCCAAATAAGCCAGGCCATGATGCTCAATACTGATACCGGCATTGACCAAGCGAAGCGGCACGGCAACAAAAATCGCCATTAGCACTAAATGCAGGGTAAAAATCGACAGATCGAGCCGCCATAAATCCGGGCGCGTGATCACGTGGCGTAGCTGTTGGCGGTCCATTCCCACATCGCGGTGCTTAAGCCGCCGAGGCGCCGGCGGCACCCAGCGCCACAGCGCCAAAAGCCCCACGAGCGTTAGCGCGGCGGTAAACCAAAACACACCGGCAAGCCCGGCCCAGGCGGCGAGCCACGGCCCCAGCACCATCGCCAGCGCAAACGAAAGGCCAATCGAGACGCCAATTGTCGCCATCGCGGCGGTGCGTACCTGTTCGCGCGTTTGATCCGCCAACAGCGCCATGATCGCCGCCGCGACCGCCCCGCTACCCTGCAACGCTCGCCCGGCGATCACTCCACCGATCGAATCCGCTAGCGCCGCCACCACACTTCCCGCAGCAAACAGCAAAAGCCCCAACGCAATCATTCGCTTGCGCCCATAACGATCAGACAGCCAGCCGAACGGGATCTGCAGGCACGCTTGAGTCAACCCATAAATCCCTAAGGCCACACCGATAAGAAGCGGCGTGGCGCCCGCTAGGGCTTCGGCATAGATCGCCAACACCGGCAATACCATGAAAAGCCCGAGCATACGCGAGGCATAGAGCCCGGCGAGACCGCTAATAGCTCGGCGCTCAGAGGCCAGCAACAGTGCGGAAACCTTACGCATAGAATCCTTGTGGCAACGACGGTTACACGTGGTGAACGTATAGAATGAACGTTTTGATCAACAATGGTGACCATACGTTTAAGACAGCCCGCTATTCTAGCGCGTTGCCTCGATAGTGGAAACGACCGAGGGAAACCTTACCCGCCTGCATCAAACCTCATCCGCTTTGCCGAACAGGGTATAAGAAACGTATAATCGTTCTTTTGCTGCGCGACACGAGGTGTTAATGGACAGCATTCTGGTCAGGGGTGCCCGCACCCATAACCTCAAGCAGATCGATGTCAAGCTCCCCCGCGATAAGCTGATTGTGATCACCGGCCTATCTGGCTCGGGCAAATCGTCGTTGGCGTTCGACACCCTCTACGCCGAAGGCCAGCGCCGCTACGTGGAATCGCTCTCCACCTACGCGCGGCAGTTTCTATCAATGATGGAAAAGCCCGATGTCGACCACATCGAAGGGCTTTCGCCGGCCATTTCCATCGAGCAGAAATCCACCTCACACAACCCACGCTCTACCGTCGGCACCATCACCGAAATTTACGATTACCTGCGCCTACTGTTCGCGCGGGCGGGTACGCCACGCTGCCCGGAGCACGGCGAAGACTTAGAAGCGCAAACCATCTCACAGATGGTCGACCAGGTAATGAACCTGGTTGAGGGCACCAAGCTGATGCTGCTCGCCCCCGTAATCAAGGGGCGCAAAGGGGAGCACCTGCAGCTTCTCGCTGAGCTTCGCGCCCAGGGCTTTGTGCGCGTGCTGATCGACGGCCAAGTGCTGGAGCTTGACGACATCGCCCCGCTGGATAAACGCAAAAAGCACGATATCAGCGTGGTGGTCGACCGCTTTAAGGTGCGCGACGACATCGCCCAGCGCCTGGCGGAGTCGTTTGAGACCGCGCTGAACTTAGCCGACGGCACGGCGATGATTCACTTTATGGACGGCGAGCACGAAGACATCGCCTTCTCCTCGCGTTTTGCTTGCCCGGTGTGCGGTTACTCGCTCGCCGAGCTTGAACCGCGCATGTTCTCGTTCAACAACCCGGCGGGCGCCTGCCCCACTTGCGAGGGCCTGGGCGTACAGCAGTACTTCGACCCAGACAAGCTAATCAGCCACCCGGAGCTATCGCTCGCCGAAGGCGTGATCAAGGGCTGGGATCGTCGCAACGTCTATTACTTTACCCAGCTACAAGCACTCGCCGAGCACTACGGTTTTACCCTGGAAACCTCATGGCAGGACCTTGGCGACCACGAGAAGGCGATCATTCTTCACGGCAGCGGCGACGAGGCGATCCCGTTTGGCTACGTCAGCGACCGCGGGCGCAAGGTGACCCGCGAGCACCCGTTTGAAGGCGTGCTGCCCAACCTACAGCGGCGCTACCGCGAAACCGAATCGAGCATGGTGCGCGACGACCTGGCCAAATACATCGCCGTGCAGTCTTGCGCCACCTGCCAGGGCTCGCGGCTGCGCAAGGAATCGCGCCACGTTTACGTCGATGATCACAACATCGCCGATATCGTGCGCTTCCCGATTGGCGACGCCCAGCGCTATTTCGCTGCGCTTTCGCTTCCCGGGCGTAAAGGCGAAATCGCCGAGAAGATCGTCAACGAAATCCATGCCCGGTTGGAATTTCTAGTCAACGTGGGGCTGGATTACCTCAACCTAGAGCGCAGCGCCGATACCCTCTCCGGTGGTGAAGCCCAGCGTATCCGCTTGGCGAGCCAAATCGGTGCCGGTCTTGTCGGCGTGATGTATATTCTCGACGAACCCTCCATCGGCCTGCACCAACGCGACAACGACCGGCTTTTAAAAACCCTAGAGCGCCTGCGCGATTTGGGTAACACCGTAATCGTCGTCGAGCACGACGAAGAGGCCATTCGCGCCGCCGACCACGTCTTGGATATCGGCCCCGGCGCAGGCGTTCATGGCGGCGAAATCGTCGCCCAGGGCACGCCGCAAGAGGTGATGGATCACCCTGACTCACTTACTGGCCAGTACTTATCCGGCAAGCGCGAGATCGCCGTACCGCCCTACCGCATTCCCGGCAATCCAGAGAAACAGCTGGTACTCAGCGGCGCCACCGGCAACAACCTGCAAAACGTTACGCTCAATCTGCCGCTGGGCTGTTTTGTCTGCGTCACGGGGGTGTCCGGCTCGGGCAAGTCGACGCTGATCAACGGCACCTTAATGCCGATTGCCGCCCGCGAACTCAACCGCGCGACCACGCTCAAGGCAGCGTCCTACCAGCAAATCGATGGGCTTGATCAGCTCGATAAAGTCATTGATATCGATCAAAGCCCCATTGGCCGTACACCGCGCTCTAATCCGGCTACCTATACCGGCATCTTTACGCCGATTCGGGAATTATTTGCCGGTACCCAGGAAGCGCGCTCGCGGGGCTACAAGCCCGGTCGCTTTAGCTTCAACGTCAAAGGCGGGCGCTGCGAGGCGTGCCAGGGCGAGGGCATGATCAAGGTCGAGATGCATTTCCTGCCGGATATCTACGTGCCTTGCGATGTGTGCAAAGGCAAGCGCTACAACCGCGAAACCTTAGACATCAAGTACAAAGGCAAAACCATCCACGAGGTACTGGAAATGACGGTGGAAGACGCGCTGGCATTCTTCAGCCCGGTGCCCGCCATCGCCCGACGCTTGCAAACGCTGCTCGATGTAGGGCTCTCGTATATCCACCTCGGTCAGAGTGCCACCACGCTCTCTGGTGGCGAAGCGCAGCGGGTAAAGCTCGCGCGCGAGTTGGCCAAGCGCGATACCGGCAAAACGCTGTATATTCTTGATGAACCCACCACGGGGCTGCACTTTGAGGATATTCGCCAACTGCTGGTGGTGTTGCATCGCCTGCGCGACCACGGCAACACGGTATTAGTCATCGAGCATAACCTGGACGTGATCAAAACCGCCGACTGGCTGATCGACTTAGGCCCCGAAGGCGGCGCCGGCGGCGGGGAGATCATCGCCGAAGGCACGCCCGAGCAGGTCGCGAAGATGGACGCGTCCCACACCGGGCGGTTTCTTAAGCCGCTACTAGCGCGTAGCCCGAAAACCGTGGTTAAACACTAAAAAAGCGGATTAGCCACACTTCGACCAGCCGCAACCGGCGTAGCAAGTGGGGCAACCGTCCATCATGATCAGCTCGCCACGACATTCAGGGCAGTGGCCGACCGTGGCTAGGCCGCTGCCTTTAGGCTTTTTTTCCGCCTCCGAGCCTGCGCCAATCGGCTCGACGGCGCCAGGCACGCTCTCTTCTTCCTCAACCGGCGGCTGCCAAGCGTGGCCGTGCTGCATGCGGTGCTGGTAGCACTCGACGAGTGATTCTACCGGCACCTGGTTGCCATCCTGATCGAGGAAGCCACGGCGATAGAGAATCTGCTGGATCGACCAGGCAATCGCCGCGACTTCCGAGTCATGGAACATCGGTTTGCCCCAGCGGTTCCAACCGCAGCGTACCAAGCCCTTATCCCACGCGACCTTGCGCAAATCGGCCACCGCTTGCGTAACGTAACCACCGCGAGCGGCCAGCGATAGGCTGCGCATGGTGGCAGTGATCCACTGGTGTTCGCTTGAGAGCTGTCCGGAGGGAAAGAAAAACTCTACCGGGCGCTCGATCACCACGCGCTTGCCGCCGACCACGCCCTCAACGGGCATAAACGAAACCAGCAGGTAGACTTTCTTACGGCCTTCCGCACCGACGTAAGAGATCTTCTCCGAGACGGCTTCCAGCGTGCCCTCCGGGCGCGACGGGATGCGCACCGTGAGCGGGTTCTCCTCCTGCAACACCGGCTCAGGCGTCGCAGGCTCATCCTGCTTGATGCGGTAACCGACGATCTTTGAGGTGATTTCAACAGTCATTGTCTTCTCCACTGTCTTATTAACTGTCTTTTCGCACTGAGGCAAAAAAGAGTGATGCGTTCAGGTGAAGTTCGCCATCACCATTTGCCGTAAGTGCCCTCTTTCAACGCATCAAACAGATTGGCGGCGTTATGCTCTTCGCCATCGTAGACCACCTTTTCGTCGCCATTAAGCTCGACGGTTTCACCGTTTTCCAGCTCAAACACATAGGTGGTGTTTTTGAGATCATCCTCGCGGACCAGCACACCCTGGAAAGCCTCCGGGTTAAAGCGAAAGGTAGTGCAGCCTTTCAGGCGGCTTTCATACGCCTGCAGGTAAAGATCTTGAAACGGCTCAAAGGGGAAATCAGTCGGTACGTTGACCGTTTTGGAGATTGCTGAGTCGACCCACTGCTGCGCGGCGGCCTGCACGGCAACGTGCTGCTCGGGCGTGACCGCATCGGCAGTGATGAAGTAGTCCGGCAGATCACTTTCGACCGCCTCAGCGGCAATAAAGTGGCGATACGCCGCGAGTTCAAAGGAGACCACCTCTACCTGCTCTTTGGTCTTTTTGCCCGACTGAATAATGTTGCGGAAGTAACGGTGCGAGAACGATGGCTCGATGCCGTTAGAGGCGTTATTGCCCATGGAGAGCGAAATCGTGCCGGTCGGCGCAATCGAGCTGTGATGGGTAAAACGCGCGCCGTGCTCGGCAAGGGCGGCTACCAGCTCCGGCTCGTGTTCGGCCACTTTTGCCATGTACTCACTGTAGCGGGCGTGCAAAATCCGCCCCGGTACTTTGTCGCCAATTTCATAGCCGTCTTTTTTCAGCTGCGGGCGCTCGCGCATCATCTTCGGTGTGATGGTGTGCTCCTCACTCAGCACCGGCGCCATCCCTTTTTCTTGTGAGAGTTCCAGCGCCTGCTTCCAGCCCTCAATGGCTTGGTGGCGGCTGACTTCCTCGGTAAAGGCGAGCGACGCTTTGGAGCCGTAAGGGATCTTGAGCATGGTCAACGTAGAACCCAGCCCCAAAAAGCCCATGCCGTGGCGGCGCTTGTGCTCGATTTCGCGCTGCTGCTGCGGCAGCGGTAAGCCGGCGATTGCAACCACGTTATCCAGCATGCGGGTAAAAATCGCCACCACCTTGCGGTAGCGCTCCCAATCAAAGCGGGGCTTTTGGCCAAACGGGTCGATCACGAACTTGGTCAGGTTGATCGACCCCAACAAGCATGCGCCTTCCGGCGGTAATGGCTGTTCGCCGCACGGATTGGTGGCGCGAATATCTTCGCAGAACCAGTTGTTGTTCATGCGATTGACCTGGTCAATCAGGATAAACCCGGGCTCGGCGTAGTCATAGGTGGACGCCATGATGGTGTCCCACAGCTCGCGGGCTTTGATCACCTCGACAACGCGGCAGGCGACGCGGCCTTCGTCATCCACTGTGTAGCCCTCCTCAATCACCGGCCAGTCGCGGTAAATCAAATCTTCCGGCTTCACATCCTCTTTCTCGCCCGGGTGCAGCGGGAAGGCCAGCGGCCAGTCAGCGTTCTGCTTCACCGCTTCCATGAACTCGTCGGTGATCAACAGGCTCAAGTTAAACTGGCGCAAACGCCCGGCTTCGCGCTTGGCTTGGATAAACTCGCGCACATCCGGGTGGCCGACGTCGAACGTGCCCATCTGCGCGCCACGACGCCCGCCCGCTGAGGCGACGGTAAAGCACATCTTGTCGTAGATATCCATAAACGCCAGCGGGCCGTTGGTACCCGCGCCTGCGCCAAATACAAACGCCCCTTTGTGGCGTAGCGTCGAGAAGTCGTAGCCAATGCCCGCGCCGGATTTTAACGTCATGCCCGCATCGACCACGGAGTCGAGAATATCGCGCATGGAGTCGCGAATGGTGCGCGACACGGTGCAGTTGATCAAGCTCACCGCGGGTTTGTAAACTTCCGCGCCAGCGTTGGAGAGAATTCGGCCCGCGGGAACGGCACCGTTTTCCAATGCCCAACGGAACTTGGGCAACCACGCGTCCGCCTTATCTTCTTCTACCGCTGCCAACGCGCGGGCAACGCGCTCAAAGGTGGCGCCTACATCCTGATCAACCGGCTGATTATGGCGGTCTTTCAGGCGATATTTGGCGTCCCAAATCTCCTTCGACGGCGCTTGTAGCGGCACATCATTGGAGGTTTTGACGGCGTTGGCAGCAGTGCTCATGGGGCTTAACTCCTTCCCGACGGGAACGTGGCGACTAAAAACAGCAGAGCGGAAATTGACGCGCATTATACGGCGCACAGTGGTGAAGTATAGGCTTGACAGCCACTATATAGGCTATCTTTTTTTAAAAAATCTACTAGATATAGGAAAATCAGCGCGTTAGCTTTCCCTAGCGCCCTCACCATTATAGGCTGCTATTTTTTGCACCGTTTCCATCAACCCTGCCGTTTGGATAAAGAGCCCCGCATGCCATTAAGCTTGTTACACCCGCTACGTTGCTGCTTATTGATCGTGATCAGTTTGCTGTCGGCCATTGCTTTCGCCACCTCTTTTAACGTCAGCGATGCAAAGCGCCACGCTCACTGGCAATCAATGACGCTCACCCTCGGCGATGAGCGTCATTTTCGCGCCGTGGAAGGTCACAGTTATACCGATGCGACCCTCAGCGTGAACGCCACACGCGATGTGTGCGATTTACCTTGGTTGGAGATGCGCGTCACGTTGGAGGAGCACCAAGGCAAAAGCGATACGCTGAACGTGGTGCCGGCGCTGATACGCGTGGATGACGGTGAGATTCGCCACGCGGTCGCGGAGTTTATTACCCAGCGCGGCGACGACGGTTTCTATGCACACTTTTATATCAATGCGCTGGAGGCCGTATTGGCAGACATGCGCGACGGTGAGCAGCTTTTTCTTGCCTTTGAGCTTTCGACCTTCGAACAAGGCGAACGCGAACCGTGGCATATGACGTTCAGTCTGGACGGCGCCGATACGGCCCTCAAACGGATGCAAGGCGCATGTTATAGCGAACGTTATAGCGACAGCGTCTCCACCGGCCCCGGGCGCGAGAACCAGTAACCTTGGTACGCCATGCAGCCCTCAGCATAAAGCCAGTCGCGGTGCGCCTGCGTTTCAACGCCTTCGGCGATCACCTCAAGCTCTAGGCTGTGGGCGAGCGCAATCACGGTACGCACAATGGCCGCATCCGCCGGGTCATCAAGCACATCGCGCACGAAGGATTGATCGATTTTAAGCTGATCCAGCGGCAGCCGTTTCAGGTAGGCAAGCGACGAGTAACCCGTGCCGAAATCATCCAGTGAGAAGCGCACGCCGAGCTTACGCAGTTGCTCCATGCGTGCGCACACCGCTTCTAAATCTTCCATTAGCAGGCTTTCGGTGACTTCAAGCTTAAGCCGCTGTGGATTCGCCCCGGTTCGCGATAACACCGTTTCAACCTGTTCGACAAACCCTACTTGGCGAAACTGGTTGGGGCTGACGTTCACCGCAATGCTTAAGTGCTCGGTTGATGGGTCACTTGCCCACTGCACTAACTGTGCGCAAGCCGTTTCCATCACCCAAGCCCCCACTGGCCCAATCAGGTGACTTTCTTCCGCCAAGGGGATAAATACCCCCGGCGAGATTACGCCGCGGTTAGGATGCTCCCAGCGCACCAGGGCCTCAACGCCAACGACGTTACCCCGTGCATTCACTTGGGTTTGATAAAAGAGCGCCAGCTCTTGGCGCTCGATAACATGGCGCAAGTCGGCTTCAAGTTGCGCACGGTCGATCACCGCCGCCTGCATCGTCGGGTCAAAAAAGCGCAGCGTATTTCGCCCAGCGGCCTTGGCTTGATACATGGCAAGGTCGGCCTGCTGGAGAATAGCGCTAACCCCCATGCCGTCACCGTAAAACAGGGTGATGCCGACGCTACCGCTGACTTGCAGCATGTGCCCATCAACGTCAATTGGCTCCAGTAGCGTTTTGAGCAACTTTTGCCCCACGGCTTCTGCGCTGTGCGTCGCCGCCTGCTCATTACTCCCGAGTTTGTGCAGCATCACCACAAACTCATCGCCACCTAAGCGCGCCACGGTATCGTTATCACGGATGATGCCGGATAGCCGCTCGGCCACGGCATTTAGCAGTGCATCGCCTAAATAGTGGCCAAGACTGTCATTGATGGTTTTGAAGTTATCCAGATCAATAAACATCACCGCGCTGTAGTGGCCTTCGCGCTGAGTGTCTTTAAGCGCAGCCTCTAGCCGGTCAATCAACAGACGCCGGTTAGGTAGTCCAGTCAGCGAATCAAAAAACGCCAGCTGGTGAATTTCCTGCTCAGCCGCTTTGCGCTGGGTGATATCACTGAGCGTGGCGACATAGTGAGTCACCTCACCGGCATCGTTACGCACCACGCTAATGGTGAGCCACTGCGGGTAAACCTCACCGCTTTTGCGCTGGTTCCACACTTCACCTTGCCAGCGACCGGACTCGTTCAGTTGCTGCCACATTTCATTGTAGAAGGTAGCATCGTGGCGTCCGGAGTTAAGCAGCGCCGGGGTCTGCCCGAGCACCTCCTCTTCGCGATAACCGGTGATCTCGCTGAAGGTACGATTGACCTGCACAATGCGATTGTTTGCATCGGCGATGAACATCCCCAGATGTGTTTCAAACGCCATGGCTGCAATTTTGAGCTGCGCGGCTTTGAGTTCGCTGACCTGCTGCATTTCTTTGCGTAAGGTCACTTCCTTGACTAACCGATTGCGGTGCTCGCGCAAGGTTTGCTCGGCGTCATAGAGTTGACGATAATGACGCAGGGTGAGTGCTCCCAGTGCCAGCAACAGCAAGCTGCCAACCAATAGCGCCCAAAAACGTCGCCACCAATCGTGCAGATACACAGTGGTATTTTCGCCGACGATCACAAGCCACGGGGCCGTCTGCAGCTTGCGCCCGGTGAACATCCGCTGATCTCCGTCCAGCGGTGAATGGCGCACCCAGCTATTACTCACAACGGATGAATTCAAAAAGGTGTCAAGCTGCTCGGTGCTAACCGCTTTGCCCAGTAGCGATTTGGCTTTGGGCCGCTCGTCGCTACGCCGGGCCATTACCCGCGCCGACGTATCTAAAAGCGCCACGCTATCACCGCGACGCAGTGGCAACTGGTTCACCACGTGAACGATATAGCGCGGTGATAGCCGGGCAACCACCAAGGCATCCAATTCGCCGTTACTGTTTTCAATCCGCAGGGCGTGAAGCAAATACGGCGAATCGTTGTCTCCCTCACGGTAAAGCGGTGATACCGCACTTTTCGGCCCGCCATCGTTGCAAGCAAGCGTTTGAAGTAACCTCGATTCATCGAAGGACAAGGATAGCGGTGCGGTTGTGGCCACAAGCTCTGTCTTTGGCGACAGCACGGCCACGTCTTGCCACACATCCAGGCTATCGCGCTGGCGATTTAGCAGCATCGCCAAATCTTGCTGTGCCAAGCTTTGGGCTTGCCAAAGGTGGTAAAGGTCACCGACGCCTTGCAGCGAGTGCCGTGACGCATCAAGCGCGCTTTCCATCCACTGCGCGACCATCTCGGCATTAGCGGCGGTGCGTGCCTGTGCTTGCTGCTGTTGATTGTGATAGAAGTGGCGCATCTCCCACATCACCAGTAGCAACAAACCCACAAACATCACCCCGGCCCCCCACGTGGCGCGCCGCGGGGACATCCAGTGCCCGATTAACGAACGTAACGTCACGATCCCTTCCTCGTCGCGACTTCCACCCGGTTCCGTCCCTTGTGCTTGGCCCGATACATCGCCTTATCTGCCCGCGCCACCATGCTTTTGCAGCTATCATCCAACTGCCATTCAGTCACGCCGACACTGACTGTCAACGGTTTGCTCAGCCCCTCAACATTGAGCGTTGTTATCAGCTCGCGTAGACGCTCTGCTAGGCCGATTAATGCCTCAGTATCTGCATGCTTGGCGAGCACAATAAACTCCTCACCGCCCCAGCGGCCCAAGTGGTCGCAGCCGCGCAGCGAGTTTTCCACCAGGCGCGCCAGGGCAACCAATACGTCATCGCCCAAGGCATGGCCATGCGTGTCGTTGATCTCTTTGAAGTGGTCGACATCAAACAGCAGTAGTCCAAATTGCGCCCCATAACGTTTCGCCGCCACCAGCTCGGCGTCGATGGCCTGTTCAATACGGTAGCGGTTCCACACCTGCGTTAAGGGATCAAAATGCGCCAGCTGCTCTAGGCGCTGATTGGCGTCTGCCAGGGCTTTACGCTCTTGCTCTAAGCAACCGTTTAGTTTGCTGATCTCATACACCGATATCGCCAGCGTCAGGTCTTCGCCCAAATCCACCGCGGCTAACCGCTCAACGCGCTGCCACGCCTCGCTTTTGCCCACGACGTGTTCGTAGCATGCGGCAGGCGACGAAGGGTGCGTTAGTACAGACGGTTGGCTGGATGAAGGCTGATTGAACGAAGGCTGCATGGCCCAATAAAGCGTTTCAACCTGCTGGGGACGGAAAAAGAGCAGCCAGCCACACGCCTCCAAACTAAACGGCAACGGCACCGCCAGCAAACCGCACTGTTTGTTCATCGCCAGCGAACGGGTCAGCGGGTTTGTTGCCAACTCACGGCTGCACCAGGGGCCAGAATGATCATGGGCACGCGCTAGCCGTTTAACGAGCTGACGGGTCACGGTAGGCGATGGGCTACTGCCTGATTGGTAAGTATTACCGTCAATCCAGAGCGCCACGCCACGGGCACGGAAAAGCGTCATCCAGGTATCAGCATGCGCACGCAATAGCTGCGCTGGGCTTTGCGGCGCTTTACGGGCGGTGCTAGAGAGGACCAGGCTATCTTGCACGCGCTGAAGATAGCGCGCCTCTTGCCGGGCACGTAGCAGGAGTAAACGTTGTGTTGCCATCTGTACCAGCGCCCGTGCGGCATCGCGCACCGGCGGCGGCGTAGGATGCGACGCCGCCGCATGACAAACGACCATACCCCAGAGCCCGCTATCACCTTGCATGGCAAGGCTTAGCGAGCCACGCACTTCAAGCGCTTGTAAGTAACGCACGCGATCCGCCGCTGGGGCGCGTAACAGGCTGTCTTCCAGCGAGGGAGCCGCCGTTTCGGGTACAAAACCCACGGCTGGCGCTTTTACATCTTGGATATAGCGAATGGCGTTGCGCTCGTAGGCCTGGCGCAACGCGACGGGAAAGTCGCTGGCTGGGAAGTGCTGCCCCAAAATCGTGGGCAGACGTCCCTCCCGAGCCTCAGCCAGAGTAAAGCCGTGCCAATCGCTATCAAAATGACACACCACCACTCGGTCATAACCGGTTAATTCTTGAATTGCCCCTACCAGGTTATCGAGTAGCGCTTCCTGGTGTGTGGCATCGGCGAGCTGCATCAGCCGCTCGTTCACGGCGCCAAGCAAGCGCCACTTACCCAACGCCTGCAACGGCTCGATTTCGACCAGCACCTGCTCACCGCTACGCAGTGCATGAATTTGGTAGCGCACGTTGCGGCTGTCTGTTGGGCGCACAAACGTAATCGGTGCCAGCAGGCGCTCGCGCCCTTGCATGGCACGACGCACACGCTGACTCAGCCGCTTACCCAACAAACACGCAAGCGAAAGCTGATCTGGCTCAGGTAAGGAAATATCAAGTATTGCGCCCAGGTTGGCGCTTACCGAATGCACACGGCGGCACGCACTGTCCACCGCTATCACCGCACCAAAAGGCTGAATATGGGCGGCTGATGGGTGTGCCGGGTGCATCTTAGTCGACGGTTTGTTTAACAATGGCGTCACGAGCGTTGCCTCGGAAACAGGTTACCCACCCACCGGTTGGCGCAGCAGTAGCTCAACGCGCCGATTGGCCGCGCGGCCTTCTGGCATCTCGTTGCTTTCCATGGGCTGAGTATCAGCATAGCCGACAGCCCGCATACGCGAGACATCAAGTCCTTTGCTGTCTAAATGGCGCAGTACAGCAATCGCACGCGCTGCGGAAAGCTCCCAATTAGAAGGGAAACGTACGGTCGAAATGGGAATACTATCGGTGTGGCCTTCAATTGAAATTTGTCCATCAAAGGATTCTAACACGTCGACCAGGCTGTCAATTACCCCGCGCCCCTGCGCCGTCAGCTGCGCAGCACCGCTAGAAAACAGCAGGCTGTCATCAATCCGCAGGGTAATCCCTTCACGCCCCTGCTCGACGTTAACGCCCGGCACCGTCAGGCCGGAAAACTGTGGCTGTAGGCCATCGTGGCGCGGCTGAATGCCAGTAGCCATGGTGGCAAGCGACATCGAGGGCACCGCGCTTGGCGGGCGCATTTGGTCACTATCGCTCGCCTCACCACCACCGGGGGGCGTCAGCGCGAGCAGCAGTACGAACAGCGTGATCAATAGCGTTAACACATCAAGGTAGCTAGTCAGCCAGCTCTCGTCATCACCATCTCCTGATGGCGACGGCTCCAACGTGCGACGCGTATCACGGTCCAACATGGCCGCTACCCCTTATGTTTACGCGTTTTCACGTTAGGGTCGCGAATTTCATCATGATAGTTCGCGATAAACGAGTTAAGCGTCTCCTCAATAAACGAGGGCAGCCGGCGCTTGGTAATCAACGAAATCCCTTCCAGCACCATGTTCATGGTGATCAAGCGCTCTTCCGTGCGGCGTTCAAGCTTAACCGCGATGGGCTTAAAGATCAGGTTGGATAACAAAATGCCGTAAAAGGTGGTCAAAAGGGCCACGGCCATCCGCGGCCCGATAATTTCTAAGTCGCCGGCATCCATGACTTCCAGCATATTCACAAGCCCCACCAACGTGCCGATCATCCCAAACGCCGGGGCGTAGGTGGCCATGGTGCGAAAAATTTGCGCCTCAGCGTGTTCGCGTGCCTTAAGCCGCGCAATTCGCCAACGCAGCATATCGAAAATTTCGTCTTCTTTGGTATTGGCAATCACGAGTTGAATCCCCGAACGCAAAAAGGGATTGCGAGTGAACTCAAGCGCCTCTTCGACCGCGCGAACATCGCCTTTGAACCACAGCCGCGACATATCCACGAGCTCTTTAATGTCGTCGCGCACGTAGGTATTTTCACGCCGGAAAACCACCCCCACCAAACGCACCACGCGCAGTACTTCACGCAGGGGGTAACTGATAAACGTGGCGGCAAGTGTGCCGGTAATCACGATCGCCAGCCCCGGTAAATTGAGAAAGCTCCCAGGCGACTCTGCAGTAAAAAAAAGCACACTCACCAGCAGCACAATGCTGGCAAACATACCGATTAGCGTTGAAGGGTTCATCAACGGCTCCTTGCCGGTCACATAACGTCAAAAATTGTCGTGCCCTCGGCACGGCGAGAATTCTTATTGGCTCCGCTTAGGCGGAGTCGTGTAGTTTCGCCCGCAGACGGCTAACCGCCTGACTGTGCAGCTGCGATACGCGCGACTCAGTCACGCCAAGCACCGCACCGACCTCTTTCAAGTTCAGCTCTTCTTGGTAGTAGAGCGCCATTAAGAGTTTTTCGCGCTCGGGCAGCATGGCGATGGCCGCCACCAAACGTTCGCGCTGCTGACTATCCAGCAGCTGCTCAAATGGCTGGCTCTGCGCCCCTTGCCCGGCGGCGGGCTCGCCGCTTTCTTCTACCAGCGCCTCAAACGGCAGCAGTTGCCCGCTATTGGTATCGTGAAGGAGCTGCTGGTACTCGCCAAGCGGCATCGCCATCTCAGCGGCAATTTCGTGCTCGTCGGGGGCGCGTCCAAGGCATTGTTCTAGCTCGCGCACGGTTTCATCCACCGCTCTCGCCGAGCGCCGCACACTGCGCGGGAGCCAGTCACGGGTACGCAGCTCATCCACCATCGCCCCGCGGATACGTTGGCTGGCGAACGTGGCAAAAGTGGCACCTTGGCTGGCGTCAAAACGGCTTAGCGCTTCTAAAAGCCCCACCGTACCGGCCTGAATCAAGTCATCGAGCTCGATACTCGCCGGCAGCCGCACCTGCAACGATAACGCCTGGCGACGCACCAATGGCATGTATTGGGTCAATTGATCTTGCTGTTCAAATCTACCCTGTGCTGTGTACATCGTTTCGCCTCGCGGCTGGCACCTTCACTGGTAATTGACGATAACTTGCATGCCGTGCACCCGCACTGGCGGCTTCCCTGCAGGCAAGGTAAAGCGAAAATGCAGCGCCGCCGCGGCGGGCTCGCCAGCAAAAGCCTGCGTGCGCCCGCGCATTCCCGTTAACGCTGTACAACGCTCAGATTGACACAGCCAAGCGTTGACCGTCTGCCCCGGTGGATGTTGGAAACGCCACTGAATACGGTTTATTGCCCCGCTCTGAACGGGGGCATCCAGCGGGGGCACTGCCTGTTGAGAAGTGCTCTGGCGATCGCTCATCGCCACCATCATACCCGGCACCTGCGCCACCCAGCTACCTGAGGCGGCCTGAGCCGCGCCCGTTAACAGTACAGCGAGCAAAGCGAAGATACTTGCCCAACGCTGCCTATCATTGTGTCGTTGCATGGCGTTTGCCTCGCTGTGTTGCTCTCATCACTTAAGCTTACGCCAATCGGCGCCTATTGGGCCAAAATTAGCAGCTCAACGCCTAAATAAGTCTGTGCGGCCGCGTGCAAATTATCCAAAAGCCCGGCACGCGGTAAGTGGGGCTCGTGCAGCGCCAGTAAACGCCTGGGGCCACCGGCATTACGCAGCTGACGCAGCGTGCGGTAGGTTTCCGCAAACGCATCGGCGTGGCTGCTCACCCAAAGCGCCCAGCGCGAGTGCTCGCGCGCAAGGTGGTGTAGCGCAGGGTCATCGGGCATTATCACGCGTACGTCCCAGTCATCCGGATCGCCAGCCCACTGCCGCCCCAGCGCTGACCATTGCCCTAACCGCGCTTTAACGCGATTGGCCTGTAGCGTGCTGGTTGAGGGCAAACCCACGACCATCAAGACGGTTTTTGGCTTTGGGGGGGCGACCGTTTCCGGCTCTGCGGCGGCGGCCGCGGTCGGGGCTGGCTCAACCGGGGCGTTTTCCACGCGCGGCTCGGCGTCGGCAAGCATCTCGGCGCTTTCGACCGAGCCTTCAACCGCTTCCTCTTCGGGCGCCTGCGGGTCGTCTACCGCGTCACCGGTCGTATCCGGCTGCTGCTGACGTTGCAGGTTGGCCCATTTACGCAGCCCCGATGCTTGATCTTGCGAGCCTGTCACACGACACCCTCCCGATTAACGCTCCCTAGTTGGCGAATCGCATCGCGGGCCATCAACGCATACAGAAGTGCATCCAACAACGCTGTATCGCGCCGCCGACGCCGACCACCGAGCAAGCCGAGCAAATCGCTGCGTAGTGTGGCCGCTGACTCGTCGGTGGCCAGATCGAGATGGCTTGCCACCGCCGCGCAGCCGCTCGCCATCAAGAGCCGCACTTCGGCACTGACTTCGCCGCCGTCATCCTGTTTTAGCTGCTGCCAGGCGCGACGGGTCAACGGCGCCAGCCCCTCTCCTTGGAGCTGAGTGACCAACAACGAGAGTGCATCGGCGCCTAAGTGCTGCGGCGTCAGCCAGTAGCGGCGCACCACGGTTTTGGCGCTTTCGGGGTCGCGGACTTCCCCGTACCAAGCGAGCAACGCCTGACCATCATCGCTTTCTACTTCGGCGTAGACATCCCAAAGCTCCAGCGGCTGGCCACGAAAACGTACATCTACGCTGTGGGTTAACGTACTTTCAGCGAATAACGGCTTCAAGCTGGTGCGCTCACCCCGGCAGATAATCCGCTGCGAGGCGCGCACTTGGCTAACCCAGGTCAGACGCTCGGTATCGAGCCATTCGCGAGTCGCAGCATCCGGCAGCAGCGGCAGCAGATGCACCGCCACACCGCTTTGCGCCGTGACCGCCGCCAGACGCGGCTGCCAACCGGCCGGTTGACGATGTTGTAACCACGCCAGGGCCAGCCACGCACCATCCGGGTCGAGGCCAATATCAGGCATCGCCCAGTCGCAATTGCGTTCGTTGCGCCGCGGTGACCACTGCATCCCCAGCGTGGCACCGGCGGGTGGATAATCCGCGAGCAGCTGATCGAGACGCTGATCTTGCACGGTCGCCGGCAGTGCGGCTAAATCCCAGCTCGCTTCTAAATGGGCAAAGCCACCGATGCGCTGACGCAGGCGGCTTAAAAGCGATGACAGCCGCCGCCCTTGGCCCAGCACATCCCGCGACCAGCGCGGCAGCGCCAGCGTCGATTCGTTCGGCGTGTCAACGGCATGCGGTGAGCGCGGCGTACGCGTTTTCAGCGCTTGTTCAATGAGTCCGTCAGCATTGGCGACGCTCATGTCTTCCGGCACTTGCTGGCCGTGGGAGCCGAACAGCACGCGCATGCCGTGGCGCATAATAATATCCAGCACCGGCGCCAAACGGCCCGCTTCGTCCTGCTTGGTGATAATGCAATCATCAAGTTCCGCGCCGGCCGCGCGAGCGGCCTGACGATAGCGTAGCACCACTTCTTCAAGGGTCTCCGGTTGGCTCGCGGCATTAAGCAGCAGCACCAAACGTACCCGCGAGTGCCCCCCTTGCAGGTGGTCGATTTGCTCGATCACGCGCCGGTCGCGCTGGCTCATACCCACGGTGTCAATAATGACCCACTGCTTGCCTTGAAGACGCCCTAAGAGCGAATCGATAGGTTGCTCAGCGTCCAGTGCGTACATGGGAATATCCAGCAAACGGGCGTAGATACGCAGCTGCTCATGGGCGCCGATACGAAAACTATCGGTGGTGACCAGCGCAACCGGACGCGTGCCGTGGCGCATCACAAAGCGCGCGGCAAGCTTAGCTGTGGTAGTGGTTTTGCCCACGCCGGTGGGACCCACCAACGCCACGATACCGGTTTCGTCGAAAAAGGCGTTTTCCGCCTTAAGCACGGAAAGCTGTGCGATCAATTGCTCACGCAGCCACGTCAGCGGGCGCTCACTGTCTTCAGGCAATGCAGCGAAATCCGGCGGCATCCCCCCCAGCACCTCGTTAGCGATCTCAACGCTAAAACCCACTTCAAACAGCAGCTGGTGTAGACGCTGCGCCCAACCTTTGGGCGGCGTATGGGCCTCCGCTGGCTGGCCGCTACTCGCGAGCAGCGCGCGCATGTCCTGCATTTCTTTGAGCAGTCGCTCACTCATCGCCTGCAGTGGGTCGGGTGCGGCGGAAGGCGACGGCTGAGGCGCTGGCGATGTGACATCCGCCGACGACGCGGGGTTGGCGGGCGCAGGTGACGCTGCCGGTGGCTCTTCCGGCGCGGGCTCGAAGTGATCCACCGCCGAATCCGCCATGGCGAGAATTTCGACGCCACCTTCGGTGCGGCGATTAGCGACAATCAGGGCGTCGTCGCCTAGCGCCTCGCGCACTTGGCGCATTACATCGCGGCTATTGGCGCCCACGAAACGTCTTACGCTCATGCTTCACCCTCTGCCCGTGGAATAACTAAAGCGCTCGCGCCATTACTGACGCCCGCCTACCAACGTAATCACACGCAAGGTGCGATCATCGGGAATTTCTGCCTGCGACATCACCACCAAGTGGCGTAGCCGACGGCGCAAGAAACGCGCCAATACGGCGCGTAATGAGTGCTGCACGACCAACACCGGCGGCTCGCCCGCACTTTCGTGGCGTTCAAGCGCCTGCTCGGCTTGCGTCATCAGCGTATCGGCAAGGCCCGGTTCCAGCGCACCACTGCCGTTCATGGCCTGCAACAAGACTTGTTCAAGCTGAGCATCCAGCCCCATCACGTTAAGCGTCTCTTGTCCGGCGAACCATTGCTGCGTAATCGCGCGGCCGAGGGCAACGCGCACCAGCGCAGTGAGCTCGTTGGCATCCTGCTGCTGCGGCGCATACTCGGCCAGGGTATCAAGAATGGAGCGCATATCACGGATGGAGATCTCCTCGTCGAGCAGGTTCTGCAAAATACGCTGTAAAACCGTAAGTGAAATCGCTTTAGGCACCACTTCTTCAACCAACGATTTCTGTTCATCGCTGAGCTTGTCGAGGAGTTTCTGCACCTCGGCACGCCCCAGCATTTCGGGTGAATGACGGTGCAGCAGATGGTTGAGGTGCGTGGCAATCACGGTGCTGGCATCCACCACCGTATACCCGTACACCTGGGCGTGTTCGCGTTGGTTGCTGTCGATCCATACCGCAGGAAGGCCAAACGCCGGGTCTTGCGTTGGTGTGCCCTGCAGCTCGCCCGAGACTTGACCGGGGTCAATCGCCAGCCATTTGCCTGGGTGTGCCTCGGCGCGGCCAATTTCCGCGCCCTTCATGGTCAGCACATAGGCGTTAGGTGAAAGCTCCAAGTTATCGCGGATATGCACCACCGGCGGCAAAAAACCCACTTCCTGGGCAAACTTTTTGCGCACGCTTTTAATCCGCCCCAAAAGCTCGCCTTTCTGGCGCGAATCGACCAGAGGAATCAACCGATGGCCCACTTCCAAGCCCAGCGTATCGACCAACTGCACGTCTTCCCAACTGGCCTCGGGTGCCTCTTGAGAGGGCGGCGGCGCTTCCGTGGATATCTCTTCTTTGACCAACAATTGCGTCTTTTGCCGAACCAAAAACCACGCCAACCCACCGAGCAGCCCGGTAAAAATCAAGAACACCAGGTTGGGCATACCGGGAACCAGCCCCAGAAGCCCCATTACCACAGCGGCAAGAATCAACACCTGTGGGTTAACGAACAGCTGGCTCAACATCTGCTGACCCACGTCTTGGTCGGTCGTCACCCGCGAGACAGTGACACCCGCCGCAGTGGAGATGACCAGCGCCGGAATCTGCGCGACCAAGCCATCACCGATAGTCAGCAACGTGTAGGTTTCCCCCGCATCGCCAAAGCTCATGCCGTGCTGCATCATACCGATCAGTAGCCCGCCGATGATATTAACTACCATGATCACCAGACCCGCCATGGCATCGCCGCGCACGAACTTGCTCGCACCGTCCATGGAGCCGTAAAAGTCAGCTTCTTGAGACACTTCGGCACGGCGTTGCTTAGCATCCTCTTCGCCGATCAGCCCGGCGTTCAAGTCGGCATCAATTGCCATCTGTTTACCCGGCATGGCGTCAAGCATAAAGCGCGCGCCCACTTCGGCGATACGCCCAGCACCTTTGGTGATCACCATAAAGTTGATCACCACCAAAATCAGGAACACGACCAAACCCACGGCAAAATTACCGCCAACGAGGAAGGTACCAAATGCCTCGATGACTTTACCCGCCGCGTCCCCCCCTTCGTGACCATTCATCAGCACCACACGGGTGGAGGCCACGTTCAACGACAGGCGCAGCAACGTGGTAAACAGCAACACCGCAGGAAAGGCGGCAAAATCGAGCGGTTTTTGCGTAAACATGCTGACCAGCAGCACCATGACTGCCAATGCAATGTTGAAAGTAAAGAGCAAATCCAGCACAAACGGCGGCAGCGGCAGGATCATCATGCCCAGAATCATGAGGATCAAGACTGGCCCGGCGAGCATCTTCATCCGCACATCGCCCAGACGATCACGCTGACTCAGTAGTTGACTCAGCCCTTTCATGACGGCGCCTCGTTACCGCGCTCTGTGCGGCTATCCAATTCCGGCGGTACCGGAAGGTTGTCAGGGGTGGGGGGCACCTCGCCTCCTTGATCGGTTACATGCTTCAAGCGATACGCCCAAGCCATGACTTCTGCCACAGCGCTGTACAGCTGGGCGGGTATTTCTTCTTCCAAGTCAACGTGATGGTAAAGCGCTCGCGCCAGCGGCGGCGCTTCTAGGCGCGGCACGCCAGACTCTTCGCCCACTTCGCGAATTTTAGCGGCGACGACATCCGCCCCTTTTGCAACCAAGCGCGGCGCACCCATCGACCCTTCTTGGTAAACCAGCGCGACGGCGTAATGGCTCGGGTTGGTAATGATAACATCGGCGTCGGGCACTTGACTCATCATCCGGCCACGCGCCATAGCTTGCTGTTGCTGACGAATGCGCGCTTTAACCTGAGGATCACCCTCAGACTCTTTATGCTCGCGCTTGACCTCTTCTTTGGTCATGCGCAACTTTTTCGCGTGGCTGTAGAGCTGAAACGGCACATCAATCAAAATCACCACGATCAGCGTCAAGACCATCAGCCCCGCCGCCTGCGCCGCCATGCTCAAAGCATTCGCCAGCGCCTGCTGCACCGGCTGATCCATCAGCGCCAAAAATTTGCCAATATTAAAATACAAAAACGCCCCACCCACACCACCGACAAGTACCGTCTTGGCGAGCGCCTTTGCCAACTCAATCAGCGCCTGCAGGGCAAAAATTCGCTGCAATCCCTTCACCGGGTTGAGCTTGGAAATTTTGGGCTGCAGTGACTTAGCGGAGATAAGCCAGCCACCCAAAAGCGCCGGTGCGACCAGCGCGATGACCGTCAGCAGCAAAAATAACGGCAGAATCGCATACAGCGTGCGTTCGCCTAAATCCAATGCTGAGACCAGCATAGGCATGGTTTCCATTGCCTCACGGCGCTCAAACAGAAACGCTTGCTCCATGACCATGCCCAACTGGTCATACAGCGACCTCCCCATGCTCCAAAGGCCAATCACACCGCCGAGCAGCATCAAAAAGGTGGTGAGCTCGCGCGAGCGCGGTACCTGACCTTCTTCGCGTGCCTTTTCCTCGCGTCGGGGCGTGGCCTCTTCGGTCTTTTCCTCGTCGCTATCGTTATCGGCCATGGCGGGTTATCTATCATTGAGAGCAGCGCATACGGGCTCAGCCGCCCCAAAGGGCGGCTGAGCCCGTGATCACGTTGCGGGTGCGCAAAGGAAACACAAAGAATGTCCGGCGCTAGAACCCAAGTTCGTCTAGCAAATCATCCACTTGATCTTGATCTGATACGGTGTCAGGTACGTCCTCTTTGACTTGTGGGCCGTTTAGTAGTTCTTCGTTACGCCGCGCGGTGTCGTGCTTCCATTGATCTTCGGCCTTACGCTGCATGGTTTCCCGCGCTTGCGCTTCAGGCACGTTATCGATCAGCACCTGCACCAATTGATGTTCAATCTCACGGATCACGTCCATCATCTTCTTGATCACTTGACCGGTCAGGTCTTGGAAATCCTGAGCCATCATGATTTCTAGAAGCTCTTTACCGGTCGCAGCGGTCATATCCGGCACATCATTTAAATAGCCGCGCGTATCGTTGACCAACGCTTTGGCTTCATCAAGCTCTTTCGGTGCGTCGAACCACTCAGCCCAACGTTTATCCAGTGCTTCAGCACGCTCAGTTAGCTCATCTTGCATGGGCTGGGCGCGGTCAATAGCATTGAGTGCGCGCTCGGCTGCTTGCTCGGTCATCGCCGCCACGTAGTGCAAACGATCACGCGCATCGGGAATCGCCTCGGCCGCCTTTTCGATCTCTTTGTCCAAGCCCAGCTCACGCATGTTCTCACGTAACATTCGCGTCAGCTTGCCAATGCGATGAATCAGCTCTTCAGAGGCCTCCTCAGACAGCTGGTCAGAGCCGGTTTGCTCATTCTGACTCATGGTGTTGTCTCCTTGTTATTCAGACGCCGTGACGTCCTACCGCTCACTTACCCATTTTCTCGAAGATCTTATTGAGCTTTTCTTCGAGGGTCGCAGCGGTAAAGGGCTTAACCACGTAACCATTGGCACCTGCCTGGGCGGCGGCAATAATGTTTTCTTTTTTGGCCTCAGCGGTCACCATCAGCACCGGTAATTCTTTAAGCGCATCATCTTGACGCATCTCTTTGAGCATTTCGAGCCCGTCAAGGTTCGGCATGTTCCAATCGGAAACCACAAACTCAAAGCTGCCTGCACGCAGTTTGTTGAGCGCGTCTTGTCCGTCTTCTGCCTCTTCCACGTTGGTAAAGCCAAGCTCTTTGAGTAGGCTACGCACAATGCGGCGCATGGTAGGAAAGTCATCTACTACCAAAAAGCTCATGTTCTTATCTGCCATGGGTCATCCTCTATCAATATCAGCTTTTAAAATTCTTACCCATCATCATGCTCATGCGATGACGATGGTGTGAGTATTATAATATCAGTTACACGACGTACTGACTCATGGCGCACGGCCTCATTAAACACGTTGGGCGCGGCCGGATGAGGCCACTAGCGACATCAAACGACCGGGAATATCGTCCAAGGATGCCACTTCGGTTGCCCCACCAAGTGCAATCGCTTCGCGCGGCATACCAAAGACAACACAGGTTTCTTCGTTTTGCGCAATTGTCTCGGCACCCGCTTGGCGCATTTCCAAAAGCCCCGCAGCGCCGTCTTTCCCCATGCCAGTCAAAATAACGCCGATAGCATTTTTCCCAGCTTGTTTGGACGCCGAGTGGAACAGCACGTCAACCGAGGGACGGTGCCGGTTGACCGGCGGGCCGTCGTTGAGGCGCGCCACATAATTAGCCCCGCTGCGCGCGAGCTCCATGTGCTGATCCCCCGGCGCAATGTAGGCATGGCCCGGCAGGACGCGCTCGCCATCACTGACCTCTTTCACGGTCATACGGCATAAGCGGTCAAGGCGTTCAGCAAACGAGCGGGTAAAACCGCCCGGCATGTGCTGGGTAATCAAAATTGCCGGGGCATTGGCTGGTAACGGCTCTAATACCGAACGAATAGCTTCGGTGCCGCCGGTGGAGGCGCCAATGATAATCAGCTTCTCGCTCGAGACCAGCGGGGCCTTCAACTCTTGCTTCGGGGGCGCGTTTTTATGGCGTGCTTGACGAGGACGCGAACGGGCAGCGGCACGCAGTTTTTCCGCAATCTCGTTGGCGTACTCCATCATGCCCGTACGAATACCCAAGCTCGGCTTGGCGACAAAATCCAATGCGCCTAATTCCAGTGCGCGCAGCGTAATCTCGGAGCCTGCCTGGGTCAGCGAGGAGACCATCAGCACCGGCATCGGCCGCAAACGCATCAAGCGCTCAAGAAAATCCAGGCCATCCATACGCGGCATTTCCACATCAAGTGTGAGCACATCCGGATTATGCTGCTTAATCAGATCCCGCGCTACGATAGGGTCGGGTGCCACCGCCACCACTTCCATATCCGGCTGAGTGTTGATGATTTCAGTCAGTAAGTCGCGAATGAGTGCTGAATCGTCGACGCACAAGACTTTAATTTTAGATGCGCTCAATGCACGCCTCCTTTCGTGTTAATACGAGAGTTAAGCTGGCCACCACCATCGGTTGACACGCCCCTACACTATTAGCGGAATATAAACCATCTAGACGCCCGCTATTTGGGCGCCAATGTATACACCGTTTGCCCACGTAGCTTGAATTCGCTGCTGATGTAGGAAAAGTTCTCCGAATGCCCGGCAAACAAGATACCGTCGGGTTTTAGCATCGGCGCAAAACGCTTAAGAATTTTTGCCTGTGTGTCTTTATCGAAATAAATCATGATATTGCGACAAAATATGACATCAAATGGGCCTTTAATCGGCCACTGTGGTGCTAACAGATTCAACGGCAAAAACTCAACGATCTCCGAGACCTCCGGGCGTATGCGCGCCATTCCCACGCGGCGTCCAGTGCCTTTTTGGAAAAAGCGTTTAACACGCACTTCATCGAGCTTGTTGACCTGCTCAAGTGGGTAGACGCCCGCACGCGCTTTTTTCAGCGCTTCGGTATCGATATCGGTCGCCACCACTTTAGACTGGCTAGCTTTGGGGCCTAGCGTTTCCAAGAGCGTCATAGCGAGTGAGTAGGGTTCTTCACCGGTTGACGCTGCCGCGCACCAAACATTCACCGAGCCGGTTTTATGCTTAATATGCTCCGCGAGTAGCGGGAAGTGATGCGCCTCACGGAAAAACGCCGTCAGATTGGTCGTCAACGCGTTGGTGAACGCCTCCCACTCTTTCGCATCCGGCTGGCGCTCAAGACGCGAAAGATAGTCGCTAAAACGCGTAAGGTCATGATGACGCAGCCGCTTGGCTAAGCGGCTGTAAACCATTTCGCGCTTGTGCTCCGCCAATACGATACCCGCGCGCAGGTAAATTTGCTCGCGAATACGTGTAAAGTCAGCATCTGTCAGCACCAGATCGCGTTCGATTTGGCTACCCGACGCCCACTGGCCGGCGCCCGTTCCTTCACGTTGTTGTGTCAAAACTCCTCCCACTCATCCACAGCGGCCGGTTGTCGATTATTCGACAACATGGGCCGAGTTTCGCGGCGCTCATCGCTATCGCGTTGACGACTTGGCAAATTGCCAGACGGACTTGCACTCGTATTAACTGAACGCTGTAGCACAGCTGAACGCGACGACCCGCTTGATTTCAAACGGAAGGCTTCTACCGATAGCGCCAACAGTGATGCTTGCTGTTCTAGCGCCGCCGCCGCCCGCGCCGTTTCCTGAACGCGCACCGCATTTTGCTGCGTGCTCTGGTCCATCTCGACCACAGCTTGGTTAACCTCCGCAATACCACTGCTTTGCTCTTCAGACGCGGAGGAAATTTCGTGCATAATTTGCGTTACACTTTGGGTTGCTTGGATCACCTCGGCAATCGACCCTTCCGCTTTTTTCACCAACCCGGCGCCAACGTTGATATCGCGGTTAGAACCATCAATAAGCTGGCGAATTTCACCCGAGGCATCCGCACTGCGTCCGGCGAGCTTGCGTACTTCGTCGGCAACAACAGCAAAGCCACGTCCATGCTCCCCCGCCCGCGCCGCTTCTACCGATGCATTAAGCGCTAAAATATTGGTCTGAAAGGCAATGGAATCGATGACGTCGATGATCTCAGTCATTTTCTTGGCACTATTGGTGATGCGTTCCATGTTCGCTACAAGCTCACCCATCAGGTCATTCGTTTGGGTCACTTGAGCGTTGTTATTTTCGGCTAAACGTCGCGCTTCCTGTGCGTTATCACTATTTTGGCGCACCGTCGTCGTCATCTCTTCCATGCTCGATGCCGTTTGCTGCAACGCTGCCGCCTGCTGTTCGGTGCGGGCTGACAACGCTTCATTGCCGCTGGCAATATCTCGTGCCGAGGGTGTAACAACATCAATACCGCTTTTCACATCGCCAATAATGCTACTGAGGCTTTTGCGCATAGTATTCAGCGCATCCATCAAGTATCCCACTTCATCACGACGATGAGCCGGCACCTTCGCTGCCAAGTTGCCGCTCGCAATCTGCAGGGTAAAGCGTGCGGCGCTATTCAATGGCCGTGTAATCGCGAGCAGTGTCAGCACGCCAATCAACCCTAATAACAGAAGCCCCACTACCAGCACCACCGCCTGCGCGGAAAGCATCAAGGTTTGCCCTTCTTTCGCGTCTACCACCATGGCTTCTGCGGCGCGCTGTTTTTGCTCAACTAGCTGATTTACCTGCGCCGAAATCTTTTGGCCATCACGATTCATCACGCTAATCACGTCATCAAGCCCAACAAAAGCGTCATAAGTATCTTCTGACTGGAGCACGCTAGCCGCGCGGTTCATTCCTTGCGCTAAAAACGTTTGCAGTTGCTGATCAAATTCACGTGAGAGCTTGCCACTATTTACCTCACGGGTGTAATACGCCTCCCATGCAGACGCCACTTCAGCCGCTTGTGCTTCTATTGCCTCGCCTATATCAAAGCGCTGGTCGATAAGCGACATCCGTTCCGGTTCAATCATTGCTTGTCGTGCCCGTGCAATGGTTTGATCAATCTGCTGTAAGCGAATGACATCAAGTAGGCCATCGTGGTTAACCCGCTCTAAACGCTCTCCGGCCACCTGTAATCCGTATAGCCCCAGCCCGCTGCTAACAAGCAATAGAAGACCCGCTAAGACGATCATGGCGGTTAGCTTGGCGCGAATCGTATCAAGGCGCACTCGCGATAAACGCGCGATGATACCGCGCTTTCGAATACGTCCTTTATCCAAATACACACGTGATTTTCGGTCTTCGCGCATTTCAGCGTAAATACGCTCAGCGTGATTAATGGCGTCGCGGCTCGCCTTAACCCGGGCCGAGGCATAACCAACGACGTCATCGCCTTCGGTGATAGGTGACACACTGGCTTCTACCCAGTAATGATCGCCATTTTTGCAGCGATTTTTTACCAAGCCACGCCAGGTATCCCCCGCTTTAATGGTGCGCCAAATGTCTTCAAACGCTGCCGACGGCATATCGGGGTGGCGAATAATGTTATGCGGCGAGCCGATCAATTCATCTTGTGTAAAACCGCTGATCTCAATAAATGCCGGATTGGCGTATGTAAGGCAGCCTTTTAAATCCGTTCTGGAGACTAGAAAATCTTCATCGTTGAGCTCGATTTCTCGTTGAGTCACCGGTTGGTTGTTTCGCATTGTGATGCCTTACATTTCGTTTTTTCGTCAGGGTATTTTCGTTAGGTATCGGCACGCTTCACGTTAGCTTAAGGGGACGCTCTGTTTGAACCGTAAAGCGTTCAACAGCATCGCGTAGGCGCGCGGCATCATTTTCTAGCTCATTGGCGCTGCGGGAAGCTTGCTGCACCAGTTCAGCATTTTGTTGTACCACCTGATCCATCTGCGTTACCGCTTGGTTGACCTGAATAATACCGTTACTTTGCTCTTCAGACGCAGCGGCAATTTCATCCATGATATCGCTAACACGTTGAACCGCCGCCACTAACGTATGCATGGTCTCCCCCGCCTGATTAACCCGCTCAGTGCCAGCATCCACTTTACTTAGCGATTGATCGATCAGGTGACGAATCTCTTTAGCCGCATCAGCGCTACGTCCGGCTAGGCTTCGTACTTCTTGGGCCACAACGGCAAAGCCCTTGCCATGCTCGCCAGCCCTCGCCGCCTCTACCGATGCGTTAAGCGCTAATATATTCGTTTGAAATGCGATATTGTCGATCACGGTAATAATATCGCCGACCTGATGGGAGCTTTGGCTAATCTCTTCCATCGTCGTAACGATCTCACCGACGTCTTCACCGCTGCGTCTTGCCGTGAAGGTGGCATCCCCAGCGAGCTGGCTGGCTTGGCGTGCATTATCAGCATTGTGAGAGACGGTGGAGGAAAGTTGTTCCATGCTTGATGCTGTTTCTTCTAACGACGAGGCTTGCTGCTCGGTACGCGCCGACAAATCGTTATTGCCGCTCGCAATATGCTGGGAGCGGTCGTAAATAGAGGTACCACTTTCACGCACCTCGCCCACCGTGTGAGAGAGAGACGCTTGCATCTCAGCCATCGCGCGATAAAGACGGCCAATCTCGTTATTACCCGGCACATGTATCGACTGGCTTAAATCTCCCTGCGCCATTCGCTCGAAATGACCCACCAGGTTATCCAGCGGTCGTAGCACGTTAACCGCCACACCCCATATGACGACAATTACCGTCACTGCAGTGATCAACACAAGGGCAAGCAACGCCCAGCGCAACCACTGAGCGATCTCAACAAATGCCGCCTGTTGCGCCGCCGCCGCCCCCCCGTTGGCTACAATCTGTTCTCCTTGCTGCAGAGCGTAAAAGCCCACTCCGCAAGCCAGCAGCACCAGCACGGAAAACGTCAATAAGATGAGGATCCAGCTGAGCCGAACCGTCAAGTTTTGCATTAGTTGTCGTATTAGCTGTGTCACGCACAACGCTCCCTGCGCGTTAAATACTTACCGTTAGTTTTTTATCCCAAGCGCGACGGTGCAGACGTAGCTTGCTTAGTCGCTTAACGCTTCCCTGCATAACCCATCCTATTAGCGGTTGCTGGTGCTATCTACTAGCGCCATCTCTTCACTCGTCAATAGCTTGTCGATATCCACCAACACCAGCATGCGATCCTCTAAACTGCCAAGACCACTGAGGAAGTCTGAAGAGAGCGTTACGCCAAACTCAGGCGCGGGCTTGATTTGGTCTGGCGTGAGTGTCATCACATCAGAGACGCCATCAACCACGATGCCGACAATACGATCCGCCACATTGACCACGATCACGACTGTTTGACCACCGTACTCAACGCTATCCAAATGGAACTTAATGCGCAGATCCACGATCGGCACGATCACACCGCGAAGATTGGTGACCCCTTTGATAAAATCGGGAGCATTGGCAATACGCGTTACGTTTTCGTAACCACGAATCTCCTGCACTTTGAGAATATCAATCGCGTACTCTTCATCCCCTAGTGAGAAGACCAAAAATTCACAGTTGTCTTCTTCTGCAGCGGCCAGCACCGCATCGTTGTTAGCCTGGCTCATGACGGCTCTGCCTCCTTAAAATACGTCGGGTTTTGCTGACTTACCGGTTTACCAGACGCTTTTTTCGCCCGGCTTAAGCGGTGAAGCCCTGTAATATCCAGAATCAGCGACACACTACCATCACCAAGGATGGTCGCCGCTGAGATGCCTGGCACTTTGCGATAATTATCTTCTAGATTTTTCACGACGACTTGCTGCTGGCCGATTAACTCATCCACAAGCATGGCGTAGCGTCGCCCTTCGCCTTGCACAATCACCGCGATACTTTTGGTCGGATCAGTAATGGCATTTTCGACGTCGAGCACTTCATGAATGGCAATGACGGGCAAATACTCATCGCGCACCTTGAGCACCACATCGTCACCGGCCATGGCATACATGTCTTCTTTGGCCGGCTGTAGTGACTCAAGCACGGCAGAAAGTGGCAGGATAAACGTTTCTGCGCCAACTTTGATCGACATGCCATCCAAGATGGCCAGCGTCAACGGCAGAACAATACGCGTATTGGTACCTTCCCCTTTTTTCGATTGGATCTCGACCCGGCCTCCCATTCCTTGGATGTTTCGTTTCACCACATCCATGCCGACACCACGCCCAGACACATCGGTGACTTCTTTGGCGAGAGAAAAGCCGGGGGCAAAAATCAACTGCCAAACGTCTTCGTCGCTCATCGTGTCGGATACGTTCAGGCCATTTTCTCGTGCTTTGGCTAACAAACGTTCGCGATCCATACCCGCGCCGTCGTCTTTCACCTCAATAAGAATATTGCCACCTTGGTGACGGGCTGAAAGTATCAACTTACCGGTTCTCGGCTTACCCAAGGCCTCACGTTTATCGGGCATTTCAACGCCGTGGTCCAGGCTATTGCGTACTAAGTGCGTTAAGGGGTCAGTGATGCGCTCCACGAGACTCTTATCGAGTTCGGTAGACTTACCTTCGGTGACAAGCTCAATCTCTTTACCCAGCTTGCCCGCCGTATCACGTACCACGCGAGGAAAGCGGCTGAAGACGAATTCCATCGGTATCATGCGGATTGACATCACCGACTCTTGCAGATCCCGTGCGTTACGCTGCAAAAGGCTCATGCCGTTTTGCAATGAGCTATTGGCGTCTTCAAGGTCGCTCACTGTCTGATCGAGCATAGACTGTGTGATGATCAGCTCGCCTACCAGATTGATAATCTGATCCACCTTGTCGACAGAAACACGAATCGATGAGGACTCGGCGGCGGCTTTTTTGGTTTTCGGCTTTTCAGCTTTTTTCTCGGGCTTTTTCTCGGGCTTTTTCTCGGCTTTGGGTGCCGGCTCTGCCGCTTTTGCAGGTGTTTCCTCTTGCGCCGTTGCTTGTTCTGGCGCTTGCGGCGGTTCTTGCGCAGGCGTCGGTGCTTCGCCTTCGATAGCGGTAATTTCCACTTGCTCCGGCTCAATAATAAAGCACATGACCGCTTCGATATCGTCCGCGCTGGTATTACCTTGCAGAATGACTTCGTAGCGAGACTCGTCCCCTGAGTGGGACTTAACATCGCCTAGCTGCTCAAGTTCTTCTACCAATAAAATGCGGTCTTTTTCATCTACGTTGATCAGTGTGACGTTAAGCATGTCACCAGACGCCGCCGACGAATCATCTGCGCCGCTAGCTTCTTCCACCGGTGCTTCTTTGGCAGGTGCCGCTTTGGTGTCGCTTGATGAAGACGATGAAGTGGCATTAGCAATCGGCGCACCCTCTGCCGCTTCCAAACCTTCACCGATTTCTTCTAACGCAATTTGTTGAAGTGTTTGGCAAATACGCTCAAAAACTTCTTGATCGGGTTCTTCCTCGCTACGGTAGGCATTAAGTTGGTCGTGCATGATATCTTTTGCCTCTAAAAACGTATCAACGAGGTCAGCCCGCAGCGCAAGCTCGCCTTTGCGCGCGTGATCGAGCAAATTCTCAAAAATATGCGTTGTTTTTTGCAACGCCGTGAAGCCGAACGTGCCCGCCCCCCCTTTAATAGAGTGGGCGGCGCGGAAAATGGCGTTTAACTGCTCGCTGTCCGGATCCTCGACATCCAGCTCCAGCAAGTGCTGCTCCATATCCGCAAGCAACTCTTCGGCTTCTTCAAAAAAGGTGTCAAAAAAATCCGTGATATCCATGCACCATCCCACCTTGTACGTCGTATTTTTTATGTCAACTACCAGCTACTCAGCGGTCTCTGGCGGCTGTGAAAAATTGTCATTCAGAGCGTCCACTTCTGTGCCTACTTCGGCATCTAAGCCGGGAACCGGCAGGGGAATCGGCGACGGCATATCCAACATCACGCTAGGATTGCGGATAGCGTCGGCGATCCCCGGCAGCAGTACCACAAGTTCAATGCGGCGGTTGACCGGATCATCCGATTCAGTGTCTGGTAGAGTAACCCGGTCGGCAAAGCCTGAAACCCGTAGCAATTGATCCGGATCAAGTCCGCCGACAATAAGTTCACGCCGCGAGGCGTTTGCCCGGTCATTTGACAGCTCCCAGTTGCTGTAACCGCGAAATCCGCCGCCATATGGCACACTATCCGTATGACCACTAATACTTAAATCATTGGGTAACTCATTTAGCAGTGGCGCAATCGTGCGCAAAAGATCACGCATATAGGGCGCAACCTGATCGCTGCCCAGCTCAAACATGGGGCGCTGTTCGGTATCGAGTAGCTGGATACGCAACCCTTCGCGGGTGAGATCAAAGCGCATCTGGTTGCGCAACTGATTGAGCTCAGGGTCTAAGGCAATGGCTTGCTCAATACGCTCCTGTACGTCGCGAAAAAAGCGCCGCTCCTGCATACTGGGGCGGGTTTGCTGAAAGGTATCGATACGGGCGCGCTCACCATCCGCATGGGTAGGATCGGGGCCACCACCGGGGATCGCACTGGTACTGCCAGAGCGATCCCCTCCCGTGATAACCGTGGTTAGCGGCGTACTGAAGTAATCAGAAACACCCTGGCGCTGTTCTTCGCTGGCAGTAGATAAGATCCACATGACCAAAAAAAGCGCCATGAGCGCGGTCATGAAGTCCGCTAGCGCAATTTTCCACGATCCGCCGTGGTGAGCGTGCACCACTTTTTTACGCCGAATAACAATCGGGCGCCGATCACCACCTTGACTCATGCGCCGCCTGCTTTTTTGGCGTCGCGCACGTAGTCTTCAAGCTCGGTGAAACTTGGTCGTTCAGCGGTAAATAAGGCTTTACGACCAAACTCTACGGCAATTTGGGGGGCGTAGCCGTGCAGGCTGGCTAGCAGCGTCACGCGGATACACTGCAGCATTTTTTCTGCTTCTTTGGCTTGGCGATCCAAGTAGCTCGCGACGGGGTTCACAAAGCCATACCCGAGCAGAATTCCGAGAAAAGTCCCCACTAACGCGTGGGCAATCATTACGCCCATCTGCTCGGGGCTGGCATTGGCATATGTCAGTGCTTTCACCACCCCCATTACCGCCGCCACAATGCCAAACGCGGGCATGGCATCGCCCACTTTGGTGATCGCATCAATGGGAATGTGCGACTCCTGCTCAAATGCCTCAATCTCATGCAGCATCAGCTCATCAATCTCCATGGGCTCCATGCCGCCACTCACCATCAAGCGCAGGTAATCAGTGAGGAAATTCATGATATGTGGGTCAGCGAGCAACGCCGGATGTTCTTGGAACAGCGGGCTCTCTTGCGGGTCATCAATATCGCGCTCAATCCCGAGCATCCCTTCGCGCCGAATTTTAGACAACAACTTAAATTGCAGCGCCATCAATTCCATGTACATGGCTTTGTTGTATTTTTTCGTGCGCTTTAGCTTGGAGAAAATTTTAAAGGTGGCCTTTAACGCCTTGCCGTTGTTGGCCGCAATGAACGCACCGACGCCCGCGCCGCCGATCATCAAAAGCTCGGTTGGCTGGAACAACGGCCCGAGGCTCCCGCCCGCCAAAACGTAGCCGCCAAATACGGAGAATAGAACGACTAAATATCCTAGAGAAATAAGCACAAGTAATTTCCTTTCTATTCTTTTGTCGCCAGAAGAGTCTTTCGGCAGCGCATAAGTACACAACACGTTAATATCGGCGCTAATCAAAAAGTACCATTACCATTGAGCTGCATCTATACAATCGGCACTTTTTTATCGAACTTGAACAGCAACGCAGATGTTAGACTGCTAGCTTTATGTCTTTTTCGGGCACGCTTTGCGGGTTTTTCCCGCTCTTGAAGGTGGCTGACAAATACCGCACACATAATCCTGGGCGGGGCTATGCGCATGCGTCACAAAACGCCCCCCACAACGAGTGCAGGTATTCAACTGCAAAAGGTCACTTTCAAAAAAACGCACAAGCGTCCAGGCACGAGTCAATCCTAAGACGGGCTCAACACCCTCTAACGTGATTTGCTCGTTATATAGACGATAGGCTTTTACAAACGCATCAATACGCTCGCAATTCTCCCTTTGCATCAAGCTGATATAGACATTATAAAAAAGCGACGAGTGGATATTCGGAAGCCAGGTAATAAACCAGTCGGCCGAGAAGGGCAGCATACCTTTTGGCGGCGACATACCACGCACTTCTTTATAGAGCTTAATTAAGCGCGTACGGCTCAACTCCGTTTCCGTCTCCAGCACCTGTAGCCGCGCACCTAGCTCAATCAGCTCGATGGCCAGCTGCACTTGGTGCATTTCATCCACCAAGCTTTTTTGGCTCACTGAGGCTCCTCATCTGATTTGGGTGTTTTTGAGGAAGACGCCTTCGGACACTTAGGCAGTAACTCGGGTGCCTTACCGGCTAGCAACAGCGAGGTATGCAACCCGGCTAACCCTTGATCGCGCGGGTTATGTGTCACTTGGCGAAGCTGTTCGGCACTAACGGACGTTAGGCGACACAGAAGCTGGTTGGTGCGTGCCAACTGAGTGAGCTGCCGTGCATTGAGCGCCATGAGAAGATCCGCCATCTCGGCGTCAATTTTGAGACGAAACATCCCTGCCTCGCGATCTTCTCCCAGCAAGCGCTGAGCAAGAAGCAAGTAGGTCAAGTTAATTTCTTGGATTTCGTCGAGAAAACTGGTTTGGCTCATGTTGCCCTATTAAAATAACATGGTAAATCCATGGTTTACCCTCTTCTCTGCAAGTACCCTTTATAGGGAACCTCTATCCATTCCATGGTTGCATACAATATGCGATATTGGCTACTCAGACACGTCGCGAGGGCTAACCCCCTCCGCAGAAAGCTCAAATACCCATACCAAAAGCTCCGCCACGACTTGATAAAGGCTGCCTGGGATTTCTTCATCTATATCAAGTTGCATCAAAAGCGCCACCAGCTCCGGCGCATCGTGCACATAGATCCCCTGGCGTTGCGCTTCTGCCATAATGCGCTCCGCTAATTCACCGTACCCTTTAGCGACAACGCGCGGTGCACCGTCATCGCTTTGATACGCAAGCGCTACTGCTTGGCGACGTCGCTCATCCGTAGAGCTCATCGGCGCCCTCTTGTGGTATATAACGCGCGCGCACCTGCACTTTACGCAGATCCAGCGCGGATAGGCGCTTTTCCAGCGCAGGCACGCCCTCTTCTAAACGTTGATGAACCGTTTGACTCTCGGTGGTGAGATCAACGCTTAACACCCCACGATAGAGCCATAAAGCCACCTCTAATTCGCCTAAATTAGGCACTTCAAGGCGCATTTCGGAGCGCCAACCATCTGCCTCCTCACTGCCTTTTTCTTCACCACCTTGCTCTTCTTCGCGAGTGGGAAGCGTAACGACCAACGCCATGAAAATCCCCGCCCATACATCACCTTCCCAGCGAATCGTGGGCATCACCAGCATCTCTAACTGCTGGCGCACCATGCTCT
Organism: Halomonas llamarensis; assembly: GCF_023555005.1. Taxonomy (GTDB): domain Bacteria; phylum Pseudomonadota; class Gammaproteobacteria; order Pseudomonadales; family Halomonadaceae; genus Vreelandella; species Vreelandella llamarensis. Next base: position 146,768 of record NZ_JAMJPJ010000004.1, read on the forward strand.
GCAAGCTCTCATGCACGACGTCTCGCGATTGCCGCGCCGCGCCCATTTCAAGCATCTCACGCGCACCGGCTAGCTCTCCTCGTGCAGCGTCTGGCGTAGCACTTAGCGGCGTGCCAGTCGGTACGTTGACACCACGCCCAGCCGCAGCCTCAGCACTACCAGGCGTCGGCAGCAGCACACTACCGGGCTGAATCAAAGAACTACCGCCGGGACTGCTTGAGCCACCCTGCCCCAGTTGGCCGCCGAGTAGACCCTGAAGCATCAGGTTTAGATTCGACCTTTCCGGTACCACAAACGGAACGGAGGATGGCAACAAAAGCGGTGGCCCATGGGGCACAAGTGGATTGTTAATCGCGCCCCATCCCGAGCTTCCGGCGCCAACAGCACCGCCTCCCAGCGCTACATTGGCTATCGAAGGCGACGGCCGAATACCGGGCTGCATCTGGGGTTCACGCAATAACTGTTGACGCGTCCCCTCACCTTGAAACCAACGCTTCAGGTGTGATTCATAAAACAGGCCACTGTCACGGATGCTCAACTCCAGTCGCGTAGCAAGCGCTTGCGGCGATGCGGCTTCGGTTGTCGACATCAACGGCGCTTCGGGCCGCAACACGGAAGGGGGCGCAGGAAAGCGCATCAGAACATCAGCAATGCTGCGAGCGGCGGGGCTAAAGTGCGTTTGGGTTGAGCCTGGACCTTGAGGTAGCAGATCGCCGCGAACGCCTTGACGCGGAAGATCCAGTTGAGGCGGCAAACGGCGCAGATCGGTTAAGCGAGTATCAGAAGAACGTGCATCCAAACGCGAGTCGCTATGCAAAGCACGCGGCCCTTCACCAGAGTCTATGGGACGCACCGGCTCATTCAAGACACGCGGCGAAGCATCCCCTCGCTTGCCCAACACTTGGTGCATTAAGGTGTCGATTAACGGCGTGATACCGCTCACGTTGACCTCTTCGTGTCCGCCTCACCAAGCGCATAAAATGCTTCCGAACCACCTTGTTGCGGTGCATATGCACGGTGCAAACTGCGCTGACGCTGGGAGACGCCGATCAATTTTCCCAACTCATCACGGCGCGCAACAAGTTGGCGACGAATCTCAACATCGTGCTCAAGAATCGCTTCTAAAAGCTCGGCTTTTATTCTCTGCGCATTTTCATCTAATGCCAGAGAGCCATCAAGTTGCTTCAATTTTTCCACTGACATAACGTAGTGGGTGCGCTGATCAATGAGCGCAGCCCACTCTTCAGCATTCGCAAGCTCGTGCATGTATGCGGCACTATCGAGCAGTGCGGCATAGGCATCAAGCAATGATTGCTGCGTCATTGGACCGTGAGCAGAGTTAGACACTGACATGTAAGCCTCATGCGCTTTGCTGTTGGCCAATTTCTCGCCACGCCGAGGCGATATCTTCAAGCAGCTGTTCTGCTTGATTTAGGCTTTCTTCATCATTGCGCAGATTAGCCGCCAACAGTAGCCGTGCGATGTACTCATAAAGCGACCCCAAACGCTCGGCAATTTCACCGCCTTTTTCTTGATTGAGCGCCGCGGCAAGGCCATTATTAATGATATCCAATGCTTTTGAGATCGACTTGCCTTTCTCGCTGGCATTGCCTGCCTGCATATGGATGCGAGCCGCACGAATGGCAGCCTGAGCGCCGTCAAAGAGCATTACAATCAGCTGATGCGGATCCGCCGACATCACGCCGCTCTCGACACCTACCCGTGCATACGCATTGGCCCCTCGGCCGTAGGCATTGGCGCCACGTGAGTAAGTCATAGATACAAACTCCTGTCATGAAATAAATCGCTAATACATACCATATCGGCATCATCTACGGAGACTTTAACGCGACGCTATGTTTTTCACATTGGCATGGCTCTTAACTTCACGCTACGTTTAACGTTAAACGTTTAACTTCATCCTAAGGTTTTTAACTTCATACTACGTTGGTATTAAGTAGAAACTGCCACTTCACCAACAGGCCGACCCAGTCGTTCGCCCACATCGCCCCGAATGACGGCCCCTAAGTTTTCATTGGAAGGGGGTTCGGATTGTTTAGCAAGCCGCACTTCGACGGCATTGCCTTTGGCATCCAAACGTAGCACCCAGGCTAACTGCTCACCTGAGAAACGCACCAAAGAACCAATAGGTAGTGCCTTAAAATGCTCGATGTAACGCTTCATCCAGCTAGGATCAAACTGATGCGGGTGACGAAGCAAATGACGATAAATCTGTTGGGCAGTGCGGGCAGGCCGATCGGCTCGATCACGGCGCATCGCCTCCACCACATCGACGATTGCGCTGGCCTTTGCTAAATCATGCAACTGACGGCCACTTAGCCCTTTAGGATAGCCGCTTCCATCCATACGCTCATTAATGCCGCCAATCACAGCCTGAGCAATCCGCGTCGATAGCCAGTGACAATTATGTAGCCGCGATAAAATTAACTCGACATGTTCGCTCATCGCACTGCGGTGCACCCCTTCAAACTTAGGCGCCTGAAAAAGCACCTGCGGTACGAGCGCTTTACCCAAATCATGCACCATGGCACTCGCGGCAATGGCTTTACGCAGATCCTGGGCAATATGGGGACCCACCAGATCTAATAAATGCACGGCGACGGAGAGGCTGTGGCGCACCAGTAATGGCTCGCGTGTCATGCAGCGGGTTGCAAACAGCAGAGCTTCTCGATCCTCTTCATGCAGCGCCAGCAGTCGATCAGCGTAGCGGGAAAGTTGGCGAGAGTTCACGTCGCTGCCGTTTTGCAAAAGCAGCATTTGAGAGTCGAGATACGCCGCCACTTTGGCCAAACGCCGTGCCATCGGCGTGGCGTAGTGCTTCAGTTCGCGTTGGCCGATATTATCGCCGCTGCGCTTTTTGGAGGCTTCAAATAACGGCGACGGCTGCCGCCCCGCTTTGTTGCTATCTTTCTCGTAGCGTGACGCTTCACGCTCAATTTCACAGACGAAATACCAAATCTGCCGCTCTTGTTCAGAACTGCAATTCGCAAAGCGCAAACCAATCCGTAGTAACTGGTGGTCAGGATCGGTTTTCCGGTGGCGCACTTCGCCCTGAACTTCAAAATACGTGCCATCAGGGAACTTAAGCCCCATTTTTAGCGGCAGCGCGTCTGCCTGAGAAAGAATACCGCTGGCGGTCATGGGCAGCTCGACCTGACAGCCATCTTGGGATAGATCGCGAAGCTCACCCTCGGCGACCAAATCATCATGCCCAAACAGCGTGACCGGCACTTCCATCCCCATCCGCAGTTCAGCACGAAATGACTCCCGCCGCTGTAACACATCGAGATAAGCCGGATAGTCGCTACAGCATAAATAGCGCCCGCCTGCATGGCGGACTTCAGTCAGCTCAAGCGATGGAGTACGCACCACTTTTCCTTGCGCTTGACCGCGCAAAAAGAAGGACGCGCCTTTTTGCAAACGAGTTAACAGATGATCGACCGAAGAAAGGTCCATCACCAATGTTTCCGCGGCATGCTGCTCCATCAGCACAATCGGCTCTGGACGCGTGCCAGCCTCGTTTAAGCACAACGAAACACCACCGCTTTCAATCAACCCATCAAGCAGTGACTCGATCGCAACAGGCCCTGCGACCCGCTCATATTCACCTTCTTGCGCTGACATCCTCGCCTCACTTCCCTATATTCCTTAACGACAAACCTGATAGTTAAGGCGAATGCCTTAATGCAGCACTGCAGAATACCAGAACCTTTTTCACCTAGCGCATAGTTGGCTTAATATTTCTCGCTTAATGCCTAAAGAACCCCTAGGCCGATAGGTTAACCAACGATGTGCACAACCACTCAGCCTGACACAGGCCAACCCTCAAAACTGCCGGTCCTTGAATAACAGCCAATAGTGGAAAAATTGAGAAATGTTAGGCAACAGCGACAGCGCCCCACAGCTCAGAAATGCTCATACACGGTATGGTGTATGATACTTTAATCAACCTGGCAGTTTCGACGCTATTCGCTATACTGCGCTTATGTTACATAATTTTAAGATTTGGATAATGTTGCCGATAGGCAGTATAAAACCATAAAAAAATGCCTGGATGGCCTGCCGAAACTAGGCACTGTACGGGCACTCAACAGAGGAATAGATATGAGCTCACCATTAACGGATGCGACTCATACGCTATCAGCGTCGTCACCAAACGATGTTACACCAAGGCAAAGCCTCGAGAGCGTTTTTGACAAACTGCCTGCGGCGGGCTCACAGCTTGCCCAAGCAGAGAGCAACAGCATCGTGGCGTCGCCATCTGCGCTGATCGAACCTTTGCAACGCATCAATGAAGTCATGAGCCAACGCGGGCTGGAATTCGATTTAAGTGATGAGAGCTCACGTGTGATCACACGTGTTATCGACCGCGAATCGGGGGAAGTGATTCGCCAGATCCCCGCAGAAGAGGTGTTGCGTATTGCCGAACGCCTTAATGACTTGCAAGGCGGGCTGGTAAATTTAACCGCCTGACGTTGCCAACCCGCGACGTTATACCTGCATGTTCATCACGTCTCTGTAAGCCGAAACCACACGGTTACGTACTTGCATTCCCATTTGAAAGGCAACGCTTGCTTTCTGCATATCAACCATCACTTCGTTAAGCGCCAAATCAGAATCACCAGCCTGAAACGCCACGGCCTGGCTGTTAGCGGTTTGCTGCAAACGATTAATGCGTTGGATAGACGTTTGAAGCTCACTACCAAAGCTTCCTTGCCCCATCGTCGCTGCCACTTGCGACCCCTGAAGAGGTTGCTGGCTGGCTTGGCTAGCTAGCTGCTGCATCTGTTGTAACGCGGATTGAATCGCCGGTGAGCTCATACACATGCCTCAAGCGCTAAAAAATGAAATAATGCAGAAAGCCTAACACCGGTGTCAGCTTCCTCATGCGAACAAATGCGTATAAAAACCGAGGCTTTTCGTTCCTTTAGGCTCGACGTGCCGCCGGATAATGGCGTCCATCATAATTCCGCATGACTAGAATAGCGGACAATCGCGATTGACGGATATAGCCTATGCCTTCTTTGGTGATGCGCCTGGGTCTTGATCGGTTTTGCTTGTCTTCTCGGAGGAGCGCATGAGCGAAACCGGCACAGCGACAGGCCGTCAAAACAGTACAGCACAAGCTTCCCAGCAAGACGGGGCGCAGGCAAGTAACAAGCCTGCCCCGTCTGTGTTTGGGCGCGTTTCACAGCAGCTCCGCGGCAACCCTTTGGTCGTCCTGCTCATTGCAGGCGCGGCCAGTGTGGCAATTATCGTGGCGCTATTTATGTGGGCAAGTAGCCCCGAATACCGCGTGCTTTACAGCAATCTCAGTGAAGCCGACGGCGGGCGCATTATTACCGAGCTTGACACTCGCGGCATCCCTTACCGATTTAGCAACGGCGGACAAGCCCTGCTAGTGCCTAGCGAAAACGTATACACCTTACGGCTGCAACTCGCCGAGCAGGGCCTCCCTCGCGGTGGCAACATCGGCCTGGAGCTTATGGACGATCAAGCCTTCGGCATTAGCCAGTTTGCCGAACAGATCAATTACCAGCGCGGCCTTGAGGGTGAGCTAGCTCAGTCAATCACATCGCTAGGGCCTGTCGAAGATGTTCGTGTCCATTTATCGATGGCCAAACCGTCGGTGTTTATCCGTGATCGTGAATCCGCCAAGGCATCGGTGGTGCTCACGCTTCTACCTGGGCGCGTACTCGGCCAAGGCCAAGTCAGTGCGATTGTGCACATGGTGTCAAGCAGTGTACCTGAGCTCGCGGCGGAAGATGTCTCGGTGGTTAACCAAGATGGGCGCTTACTCTCGGCTGACGCAGGCGGCAATAACGACTTAGATGGCTCTCAGCTGGAGTACATCAAAGAAGTTGAGCGCTCTTATCAACGACGCATAGAAAATATTCTGACGCCTATCCTCGGTGACGATAATATTCGTGCTCAAGTGGCAGCGCAGATTGACTTCTCACGCCGCGAAGAAACCTCTGAAACCTACGGACCCAATCAACCGCCCAACGAAGCGGCCGTTCGCAGCCGCCAGACGGGCCTCTCACTCGATGGCGAAGATCCACTCGCCACCGGTATTCCCGGCGCATTAAGTAACACACCGCCAGGCGTTGCGGCCTCCCCCATCAACGCCCCCGATGAGGGTGAAGGTGATGAAGGCGCCAACAACCCCGGCGATCTGCGTCGCTTAAATCAAGACGACGTTATTAATTACGAAGTTGACCGCAGCGTCGAGCACATCCAGCACCGCTTGGGACAAATCGAGCGCTTAACCGCCGCCGTCGTGGTCAACTATCGCGAAGAGATGAACGACGACGGTGAGTGGGAACAGGTAGCGCTGAGTGACGTGGAAGTGCAGCAAATTGAACGCTTGGTCCGTCAAGCCATGGGCTTTTCACCTGCGCGCGATGACGCCATTGACGTAGTGAATACGCCGTTTGCCGAAGTGCGCGAAGAAGAAGACACTAGAGAATGGTGGCAACGCCCCGAGGTGCTGGAACTCGCTTCAACGCTTGGCCGTTATCTGCTCGTCGCCCTCGCCGCGCTGCTGCTTTACTTGCTGATTCTAAGACCGCTAATCAAGCGTTACACCCAAGTGCCAGTCATGGCAACGGCACCCGGCGGCGGCACACTGCAGACAAGCGTGGGCGATGACGACGATGAGGAAAGCGAAGCAAGCCGCGAAGGTGGGGAAGACGCGGATGAGACGTACCACAAGCCTAAGCGTAAACGTAAAACATCGCTTTATGAGCATAATCTCAATGATCTTCGTGAAATGGCCCAAGAAGACCCCCGCATGGTCTCCATGATCATTCGCAGCTGGATGAATTCAAAATGAGTAGCGCAGCCGAAGAAATGACTGGCGCACGTAAAAGCGCCATCCTACTTCTCGCCCTTGAAGAGGACAGTGCCGCAGAAGTCTTTAAGTACCTCGGCGCTAACGAAGTGCAAGAGATCAGTATGGAAATGACGAAGCTACAACAGGTCTCTCATGAAGACATGAAGGCCGTTCTTGAAGCATTCCATGCCGAGACAGAAGAGTTTGTCGCCCTTAACCTGAACTCTAGCGACCATATTCGCTCGGTGCTGACCAAGGCGCTTGGTAGTGAGCGCGCGTCCAGCTTAATTGAGGATATTCTCGAAACCACTGGGGAAAATTCCGGCATTGACGCGCTCAACCTCATGGAAGCCTCGATGGTATCTGAGCTCATCCGCGATGAGCACCCACAGATTATCGCTACTATTTTGGTTCACCTAGAGCGTCATCAGGCATCCGATATTTTGGAGCATTTTGACGAGAAGCTACGTAACGATGTCCTTCTGCGTATCGCGACATTCAGCGGTGTTCAACCGGCTGCACTTCAAGAGCTGACGGAAGTGCTGAGTAATATGCTGGAAGGCCAAAACCTCAAGCGCAGCAAAATGGGCGGCGTAAGGACCGCTGCCGAAATTCTCAACCTGATGAACTCCTCTCAGGAAGAGACGGCTATCGAAACCGTCCGGGCACACAGCGAAGACTTAGCACAGAAGATTATCGACGAGATGTTCCTATTCGAGAACCTACTCGACCTCGACAATCGCGCGATTCAAATGGTACTTCAAGAGGTGGAGACCAACTCGCTGGTGGTCGCACTCAAAGGCGCAGAAGACGCCTTGATCGACAAGTTCTTACGCAATATGTCGCAGCGCGCTGCAGACTTGGTGCGCGAAGACATGGAAGCTCGCGGCCCGATCCGCGTTTCACAAGTGGAAACCGAGCAAAAAACCATTCTTCAGGTGGTACGCCGCCTAGCCGATGCAGGCGAAGTCGTTTTAGCCGGCGGAGACGACGAGTATGTCTAATTCTCAATCCGCTGAGTTTGACCGACATGGCCATTGGCGGCGCTGGCAAATGGACGAACTGAGTCAGCCCGTACAGCGCAACCCCGGAGAACCGGAGTCACCCGCCGACGAACATAAACGCAAAGTCGCCGCCGCCCAAAAAGCGGCGGAATCAGCGCGCAAACGCGAAGAGCAAGAACGTCAAGCTCTCTATGACAAGGTGCGTCGCCAAGCTGAGGAAGAAGGCTATCAAGCTGGCTTTGAACGTGGGCAAAAAGAGGGGCATGCGCAAGGGCTTGTAGATGGCCGCGAGCAAGCAAGTAAAGAGCTTAAGGAACAAGTAAAGCAGACGATTACGCCACTGGTGACGCTGACCCAAGCGTTTAACGAAGCGCTTGCCCAACTCGACAATACAGTCGCCCATGACCTGGTTGACTTGGCCCTTGCGACTGGAAAACAGCTGGCTAGCGATGCACTCGACGCCTCGCCCGAGTATATTCTCGACACCGTGCGTCAGCTATTGCACACCGAGCCCCCGTTGGTGGGCCAACAACGTCTGTGGCTAAATCCAGAAGATCATGCAATTGTGGAACAACACTTAGGCGACGAGCTGCGTGCTGCCAACTGGAAACTACAGCCTGACGACCAACTCGCTCGCGGCGGATGCCGTGTGACGAGCGCACAAGGTGAGTTAGACGCGACATTTGAAAGTCGCTGGCAATCAATTCAATCGCAAACGCGACAGCGCCATATAACGCCTAGCGATAGTGAATCGACGAATAACGCGATAGAGTAACCCGATGACGACCGCGACTGCACGCCATCATCAGCGCTGGCAAACAGCGTTGCGACGTACGCTTAAACGCGTCGACCCGCTACCGTATTATCGCGTTAGCGGGCGTGTCGTACGCGCCACCGGCATGGTGATTGAGGTGGTGGGGTTAAAAGTCGCGGTAGGTAGCGCTTGTCGCATTGAACTACCCGGCAGTGACGGCCGACTCGGCCAAAGCGCGCATTATGCTGAAGCTGAAGTCGTCGGTTTTGCTGGTGATAAGCTCTATTTAATGCCGCTGGAAGAGATATCCGGACTGATGCCCGGTGCGCGCGTCTCGCCGTTAAGTGATGCCGGGCACAGCGCCCGCCGTTTTCCGCTAGGCGAAAGCCTTCTCGGGCGCGTTCTTGATGGCAATGGAAACCCGCTAGACGATCACGAAAGCGTAGAAGAGGCACCGCGCGCCACTCTCAGCACCCCACCATTAAACCCACTTTTACGCGCGCCGATTGATGAGCAAATCGACGTAGGTATCCGTGCCATTAACGCGCTATTAAGCGTCGGTCGCGGCCAGCGAATGGGGCTGTTTGCTGGCTCCGGTGTAGGGAAATCCGTGCTGCTGGGCATGATGGCTCGCTATACGCAAGCCGATGTGATCATAGTAGGGTTGATTGGTGAGCGTGGTCGCGAAGTGCAAGACTTTATTGATAATATCCTTGGCCCTGAAGGGCGTAGGCGGGCCGTGGTGGTGGCAGCCCCCGCCGATACCTCACCGCTACAGCGTTTACAGGGTGCTGCTTACGCCACTCGTTTAGCCGAAGGGTTTCGTGATCAGGGGCGAGACGTCCTGCTAATTATGGATTCGCTGACGCGCTATGCCATGGCGCAGCGCGAGATTGCACTTGCGATCGGCGAACCCCCTGCCACCAAGGGGTATCCACCTTCCGTATTTGCTAAGTTGCCAAGCCTTGTGGAGCGCGCAGGTAACGCGGAGCGTGGCGGTGGCTCAATTACCGCATTTTATACGGTGCTCACTGAAGGGGACGACCAACAAGACCCCATCGCCGATTCAGCGCGTGCTATTCTAGATGGTCATATTGTACTATCACGCACACTAGCTGAGGCGGGTCACTATCCGGCAATCGACATAGAAGCTTCTATTAGCCGCGCCATGACAGCGATTACGGACGAACTGCAGCAACGTAATGCGCGCAACTTTAAACGTCTGTTCTCGCGCTACCAGCGCAACCGTGACCTGATTAGCGTTGGCGCCTATACGCCGGGGCATGACCCGCAACTCGATGAAGCGGTCAAGCGTTTTCCTGAGCTTGAGCACTTCTTACAGCAAAATATTGACGAATGTGCGACGATAGAGGCATCACGGCAAGCACTAGACGCCGTTGCTGGTAAGCAGGCCGCCGGAGGGAAAGCATGAGCACGTCCCAAGCAGGTACTTCGCAACTCGAGATGCTCTCGAGCCTTGCCAAAGATGCGCGCGACCAAGCCGGGCAACTGCTGGCCAAGGAGCGTCAATCCGAGCAGCAAACGCAGGCGCAGCTACAAGCGCTGCATCGTTACCGGGCAGAGTACAGCGAGCGCTTACAAACGGCCATGCGCCAGGGCATTGACCCCGCCAGTATGTACAATTACCAGCAGTTTCTAGCTTCGCTGGATGCCGCACTAACACGTGCCCAGCAAGCGCTTGCAGAACAGCAAAACCGCGTAGAGAAAAGCCAAGAGCAGTGGCGCCAAGAACAGCGCAAGCTCTCTTCCTACGACACGTTAGCCTCGCGCCGTTTGCTCGAAGCGCAGCGCCGCAGCGCGCGCCAAGAACAGAAGATTAACGATGACTTGGTGAATAGCCGTATGGCACGCCAGCAATCTGAGACACCGCGGTAACGGTGTCAGGGACGAATTATGAACATTCATGCTCTGCTTTCGATGCACCCAGGCCAATCCAATCAAGCCACGTCGGCAAGTCGTTCCGATAACGCACAGACGAATGGTTTTATGCAGGCCTTTAGTCAGGCATCGCATACTTCTCTGAGCCACAGTGCTCAAGCCGACAGTGGAAACCCGAAAAGCGGCAGTGGTCCGGTTTCGCTACAACAGATTGCCGACCAGCTACAAGCGCTTGGTCTCAGCGAGGAGCAGCTGCAGAAAGCCGATATGCAAGCTCTGATGGAGCAAGTTCGCCAGCAACCCATGCTGATGAATGCGCTACAAGCCCTGACTGCCTCTTTGGATGCCAATACCGGAGCCGACGCGTTACCCGGTAGCGAGCTGTTTCAAGGCGAGTTAGCAGATAGCGCTTCGTCGTTGGCTGAAATTACCCAACGGCTTCAACTGATATCAGCATTTGAAGAATCCTCCGGCAGTACGTCAATGAGTGATAACGCATTGCAGAAGGAGCAACAAACGCTCGCGAATGCCCTTGAAGCCTTCAATGACGATGGTAGCGAGGGGCTTGCCCAGCAGTTAGCAGCGCTTTTAGGCGGTATTGCGGCAATGCAAAATAACGGTACACACACCTCGTCAATGAGTGATAATGCATTGCAGAAGGAGCAACAATCGCTCGCGAATACCCTTGAAGCCCTCAATGACGATGGTAGCGAGGGGCTTGCCCAGCAGTTAGCAGCGCTTTTAGGCGGTATTGCGGCAATGCAAAATAACGGTACACACATCACGGCAGCTAACGGTAGTACGGAATCTTCCGCTTCTACGTTATTCTCGCCGTCCCTTGCTGCCATGCGAGGCAATGCCCAAGCATCAGACGCCGCGTCACAAAGTGAGGCGGCTAACCGAGCGCTGTCACTATTGGATGGCACGAGTGCTAATAACTCATCGCGTATCAGTAGCGATGCATTACTTGCGGCGTTGTCTAGCACCCATAATTCAACGCCCGCCCCTAATTTTGAGCTACCCGCTGCCCTTCAAGCGAGTTTAAACGGTGGCGGCTCGCCTGCTGCAGCGCTGCAAAATAGCGCCAACGGACTTTCTCAGGGAGCGGCAGCACAAGGTAGTATAGCCACCCCGGTTTCCAGTCCCGCCTGGTCACAGCAACTCGGTCAGCAGCTCGTTCAGTTTGCTCAACGTGGCGGAGAGCAGCATGTAAAACTACAACTGCACCCAGCGGAACTCGGCCCCCTGTCTATTTCGCTCAAGGTGGGCGAGCAAGGCACTCAGGCCCTCTTCCTTTCAGCCCAAGCACAAGTACGCCAAGTCATTGAGCAGGCAATCCCCCAACTGCGTGAAGCGTTAGCCGAACAGGGCATTTCCCTAGGTGAAACATCAGTTGGCGAGCAACGACAACAAAACGGTGAATCCGAACTTGCCGAGGGTGGAAGCAACACAGCCGGTCAGTCAGGTAGCACCCTAGAAGGGGGTGGCGAAGACACTAGCGAGCCAACATCGCTGCCGCCAAGGGCAGTGGCTATCGATGGCCGCGTTGATTTATATGCTTAATAGCTAACGCTTGTCAGTCTTAAGCTAGAAGATAGGCTCGCGCAGCGAGCCTATTCATTTCATCACGAACACGCACATTGGGCATAATGCTCTTTTGCGCATCATGATCACGGGAAGCACAATGGCAGAATCAAGCGGTGGGTCTAAAAAACTGCTTTGGATAATGATTATCCTCGTATTGCTCTCCTCAGCGGGAGCCGCAGCGGCCATCTATATGGTAATGAACCAGGATGGTGGTGGTGATGATAATACCGCTGAGGCCCAAGTAGAACCAGAACGCCAATCACCTATTTTTCTGAATATTGAACCTTTTACGGTCAACCTCGAAAGCGACCGCGCAGGCTCTCGGCTACTCTACACCGGCATTACGCTACGCGTTGGTAATAAAGAAAGTAAACAGATTCTAGACGAGCATATGCCTCAAGTACGCAGCCGGTTGCTCACGCTCCTCTCAGGTAAGCGGGCTGGTGATCTCACATCACCGGAAGGCAAAAAAGCGTTATCACAAGATATCGTCACCGCGCTGAGTGAGCCATTAGCAGAAAATCAAGCGCCCCTGGATTTACGTGAAGTGCTTTTCACTGAATTCATTGTGCAATAACCCCGGGAACTCGGAGCCGTCATGTCACAGGACGATCTACTGTCCCAGGATGAAATTGATGCCTTGCTAAAAGGGGTCAGCGGCGACGAGGAAACTTCTTCGTCGAGCCAGCAGCAGGGTGATGAATCGCGCATTCGTCCCTATGACCCTTCAACGCAGCATCGCGTCATACGCGAGCGCCTGCACGCATTAGATTTTATCAACGAACGTTTCGCGCGCTACTTCCGTACCGGGCTTTTCAACCTGATTAGGCGCAGCGCCGATATCACCGTGGAATCCGTGCGTTACCAGAGTTTCAGCGACTTTTCACGCAATGTGCCGGTACCGACCAACCTTAACATTGTAGCCATGAAGCCTCTGCGCGGCTCTGCACTTATCGTTTTCCCGCCTAACCTCGTCTTTATGGTGGTGGATAACTTATTTGGTGGTGACGGCCGTTTTGTGACCAAGTCAGATGGTCGTGAATTTACCAATACCGAGCAGCGCATTATCCAGCGCTTACTCAATCTGGCAATAGAGGCGTACGAAGAGGCCTGGAAAGTCGTTTATCCTTTAGATATCAATTTCTTGCGTTCTGAGGTGCAGTCCAAGTTTGCCAACATTACCAACTCGCCCAATGAAATAGTGGTCAATACCAAATTCAATCTTGAAGTGGGCAACTTGGCCAGTAATTTTCAGGTCTGCATGCCGTACGCGATGATAGAGCCATTACGCGACTTGCTCGCCAACCCGATCAATGACAGTAACCATGATCAGGACGGCACCTGGAACAAACGCATGGCGAGCGAGCTAAGGCAATCAGAAGTAGAGCTCGTAGCAGAGTTTGCCCATATTCCGAGCCGGATTGCCGAGATCATGGGGCTAAAAAAAGGCGATGTACTCCCTGTCGAAATCCCCGAAAAGGTAAACGCGCATGTTGGCGGTGTGCCCGTCATGGAGTGCCAGTTCGGCAGCCAAAAGCAGCAACGTGCGCTGCGCGTTTTAAGAATGTATGACCACGCCGCTATGAATAACCTATCGTCCGACGACTTTAATAACGGGTCTACGCGACTGAAAGCCAAGGAATCGAAAGCATGACTGATCCTAACAAGCCCGACGATCAGAACTCTAACGATCAAAACTCTGACGATCAGAACATTTCTGATGACGATTGGGCGGCCGCCATGTCCGAACAAGAGCCTACCGACGGCGATACCAACACAGACGATGATGCGTTTGAGCAAGCAGCGCAACAAAGCACGGATAGCTCGGATACGGATAGCTCAGAAGAGGAAGAAGATCCCTGGGCTGCTGCCATGGCAGAACAGCAAGCGGTAGAAGAAGACAATACCTCAGAGCAAGAAGAAGCGCTTACTCCAGAGCCGCCGCAAGCAAAAGCCGCCACCAGCGATGTCTTCCCTCCGTTGGATCAAGAAAATAACAGCGCTGCTTCGCGTGATCTTGAAATGATAATGGATATCCCGGTCAAGCTGACCGTGGAGTTAGGGCGCACCAAACTTACGATCAAACAACTCTTAGAGCTTGCCCAAGGCTCTGTGATTGAGCTTGATGGCTTAGCCGGCGAGCCGATGGATATTCTTATCAATGGCTATTTGGTTGCCCAGGGTGAAGTCGTGGTGATTGAAGATAAATACGGCATCCGTATTACCGAAATTATCACGCCATCTGAGCGGATCCATAAGCTTAACCGATGAGCACAGAGGCCACATCCAACGGTGCTATCACCTCCGTCGGCAGCAGCGATGCCCTCATCGGCATGGCGGCGCTAGGTAAAACGGCGGCAGCACTTGCGCTAGTTGTGGCCACCATTTTTCTCTGCTCAGCTTTGCTAAAGCGCTGGACACGTCAAGGCTCGCATCAAAACGTAAACCTCAACGTGGTCGGCAGCACAGCCGTCGGTAACCGCGAGCGAGTGGTGATCGTGGATGTGGAAGGTACGTGGCTAGTACTGGGGGTGGGGAACGGTCACATTAGCAAGCTGCACGAGCTTTCCGCGCCCAAGCCGTCACCCCATGATAACGCACCAAGCTTGCGTTTTTCGCAACGCTTGGCTAAAGCGCTCCAAAAGCAACGCAGACGCGGTAGTTCTTCCGCATCCTCAGACGCCGATACAATGAAATGACTTATAGGATGCCCGCTTTAACTCCTATGCCAACGCCGCCATCTAGATACTTACCTGCCTTTATTGCCCTACTGGGGCTTTTCGTGTTGCTGGGACTGCCGAGCCTAGGTTTCGCTCAAGAAATTCCCGGTATCGTCAGCGAGCCAACGGAGAGCGGTGGCCAACAATGGTCCGTCTCGCTGCAAACACTCCTTTTTTTAAGCTCGCTGGCTTTTTTGCCGGCCATGCTGTTAATGATGACCAGCTTTACGCGCATTATTATTGTACTGAGCTTACTGCGTACCGCCATGGGGACGCAGGCCACGCCGCCTAACCAAGTGCTTCTCGGCATTGCACTATTTTTGACATTTTTTATTATGTCGCCAGTACTTGAGCAGGTCTATCAAACCGCTTGGGTGCCCCTATCGGAAGAGAGCATCAACTTTGAAGAGTTTTTTGCTCTCGCGCAGCAGCCTTTTCGCGAGTTCATGCTGGCCCAAACCCGCGAGCCAGATATCGCTCTTTTTGCACGCCTAGCGGACATTGGCCCGATGGAAGGGCCGGAAGAACTTCCGATGCGGGTTTTGCTTCCCTCTTTTGTCACCAGCGAGTTGAAAACCGCCTTTCAAATCGGCTTTACGATTTTTATTCCGTTTTTGATCATCGACTTGGTCGTGGCCAGCACATTGATGGCGCTAGGCATGATGATGGTACCACCCATTACGATTTCACTGCCGTTCAAGCTGATGCTTTTTGTCCTGGTCGATGGTTGGCAACTTATCATCGGCTCGATGGCCGAAAGCTTCTATATCGTATAGCCCCTATTCACCAGCACACTGCCGTGCAGGAGCTTCCCCATGACACCCGAAATGGTCATGAACATTGCCTACCAAGGGATGCGTGTTACGCTGTTTCTGGCAGGCCCGTTATTACTTGCCGCTCTTGCCACCGGCCTTTTGATCAGCCTCTTCCAGGCGGCCACTCAAATTAACGAGATGACGCTCACGTTTATCCCCAAGATTCTGGCTGTTTTTGCTACCTTGGTCATCGCGGGCCCTTGGCTGTTGGGGTTGATTACTGACTATACAGAACGCCTCTTTACCAATATCCCCAGCATGGTGATGTAAGCGCATGATCGAGGTCACCTACGCTCAGCTCCATGGGTGGCTTGTGGCCTTTTTTTGGCCGTTTGTACGCATCACCGCGTTTATGGCGGCGACCCCTCTATGGGGGCACTCCAGCGTTCCTAACCAAGCCAAAGTCGCACTTGCCGCCGTTGTGGCGGTGGTCATTGCCCCCATTCTTCCCCCCATGCCTGATGTGCCCCTTGTATCTTGGGTAGGGACGGGGATTATTGTTGAGCAAATCGTTATTGGGGCAGCCATTGGCATGGTAATGCACATTGTCTTTGCCGTGGTACAAGCCGCAGGGGAATTCATTGGGCTGCAAATGGGCCTGGCTTTTGCCAGCTTTTTTGATGCTGCGAGCGGCACTAACATCATGGTGTTATCACGTATTCTTTATATGATTACGCTTTTGATGTTCCTTGCCATGAATGGTCACCTTATGGTGCTGGAAACGTTGGTGATGAGTTTCCAGACGCTGCCCATCGGGGTCAACCTGATTAACGCCAATGCCTTTGAAATACTCGCCCGTTACGGGGGCACTATCTTCGCCTCCGGCATGCTCTTAGCACTCCCACTGGTTGCCTCACTGCTGATCATCAACTTAGCGCTGGGTATCTTAAATCGCTCAGCCCCTCAGCTCACTGTGTTCAATATTGGCTTCCCTACCTCGCTCACCGTTGGATTAACGCTGATGATGGTGTTAATGACAGACATCGGCAGCTTTTTGCAGCGGCTTTTCAGCGATGGCGTCGCCTTTATGCAAGGCTTGATCGAGTTAATGGCCCAATTGCCTTAAGCCATAAAAAAACCCCAGGCAGTTGGCCTAGGGTTTTTAAGCTACGCTAGCTTGATGTATTAACGCAGGAAATCAAACAACGACATGCCTTTGATATCAACAAACGCCTGCTGTGATGCCTGCAGACCGACTTGGCGCAAGCTATATTCCGAAATCGCATCGTAATAGTCTAAGTCAACCAGATTTGAAAGCGTTTGCTCGTAGTTCAGCATCCGGTTACCACCCACGGCATCCACCACATCGAGCTCGTTTAAACGCGCCCCGGCAGAGGCACGCACGGTGAGCACGTTATCCAGCGCGTTATCCAAATCGCGCATTGAGGTGTTGAGTGTGTTGCGCAAATCGGCCTTATCCGTATCGTTCTCTACCGGCTTTTCCAGCACCCGAATGGCTTCTTCCATGGTGCGGAACAGATTCGGCTCCCGTTGCTCGCTGCCTGCCTGAGCGACTAGTATTTGATCGCCGTTATCAGGTGTACCATCAAGTGTGATATCTAAGCCACCAAACGACACGGTTTGGCCTTCGCCCTCATAAGCTATAGGATCATCTGTTGAAGTAGCAGGATTGAATGGCTCCCAGCCAGCATCAAATTTCTCAACCCTAAAAGCATCTTCTCCATTAAACTCTTCAAAAACGATCCGGAAGCTATCACCATGATCATCATCATTGACGTTGGTGACCTGCGGACCGCCAAAGGTGACGCTTCCATCGTTCCTAACATTATTGCCAGCTAAAGGATCACCATTAATGTCTGTTTTTGTAGCCTCAGCTACATAACCCGCACCACTCGGTACACTTTTGAAAATAGAGTCACCGTTTTCGGTAACAGGCATTAAGCGCGAGGCATCAATACGCTGTTCGCGCGCATTGGTATCGCCTTTGTATTCCACATTACCGTCGGTGTTTTTAACAAACGGCGGGGCGTTATCCGCATAGCCGCCGAATAGATAGCGGCCGTTGCCGTCGGTGGCATTCGCTTGGCCAAGCATCGTCTCGTAAATGCCGCGCATTTCGCTGGCAATAGATTCACGGTCAACGTTGCTTAAGGTATCGCTAGAAGCCTGTACCAGCAGCGTCTTAGCGCTGGTAACGGCATCACTCACGCTATTGAGAATGCTTTCCGTCTGCGCCAGCGAGTTTCGTGCTGAAACACGTGAGTCTTCAAACTGTTGCGTCACCGCTTTCGACTGATCAACGCGAACCGCGCGCGCAGCTGCTTGGGGGTCGTCGGATGGGTTAACCACACGGCGACCGCTGGCAATCTGCTTGCTCACGTTGAGAAAGTCACTCTGCTGCTGATTAATCGACGCAGTGCTCTGCTCAAACATGGTGACCGAACTAATACGCATGACTTAAGCTCCCGAGTTAACCGCGTAGACCCAAAATGGTGTCCATGATTGTCGTTGCCGAATCAATTACCTTGGCATTGGCTTGATAATACTGCTGGTAACGAATCAGATTTGCTGCTTCTTCGTCTAGATTTACGCCAGATTCCGACTGCTGCACCGCCCTTAGCTGATCGGTTAAGCCCTGGCGCGCATCCAAGTTGACCTGAGTAATATTGGTGCGGTTACCCACGTCGCTCACCATCGACCCATAAGCGCCACTGACCGTCGAACTGCCACCCACCACGTTTTGGCTTTGCAAGTCTTGAAGCGCGAGGGCGTTACGGTTATCGCCTGAAGCGGCAACTGACTGCCGTAAGTCCAATGTTGAATTAGTATCTGCGTCATCGATAGTAAAAGTAACTCCGTCGACGGTAACTTCATCGCCATCAGCGAGAGTTGCATTCGTACCACCTACCGCATCATCCTGAACTACCCCACTAGTGAGAGCACGTTCTTCACCATTTACCCGTACAGATGAACCTGTGAAACCAGTTATTGTTAGCTCATTGCCAGACAGTTGCAGTCCAAGTGGTTGGTTCGTGTTTGCAAAAGCATTAGCACCGGTAACACCAACATCACTCACAGCCATACTGCCACTTTGATCAATTTCAAAACTACCCGCCGCAATCTTATCTAGATCGGCGATATTGGCTTCCATCCCCGCACCGGCGCGGCGCACCGGCTGAATTTCAAACGTATCTCCTTCGGCCACGCTGGTGCCACTATTAAACGCAATTGTTACACCACCAAAGGTAATTTCGCCGGTGCCGACACTTTCATCCCAGCCAGAAGTATCGACCTTTGTACCGTCGAGAACCTGGCCGTTATCAGTACGAGTTATGACAGGGTTAAGGTCACCTGCATCATCTGCAAAAGTGAGTGAGTAGTCCGTCGCCCTCAAGTCATCAATAGAGGTAACGTCGAATTCAGCAGACGTTAAAAGGTTATTCGCGCTATTGCTGTCATAGCTATACGCTTGCGGCTGGCGAATATCAAAGAAATCTTCACCCTGCTCGCCGTTTAGGTCAACGCCCTGCTTGTGTTGCTCGTTAAAAGCAACGGAGAGGGACACTGCCAGCTGGCCGATCTGGTTTTGGGTTTTGTCCAGCGTCTCTTGGCGAAAAGACATTAAGCCGCCCAGCTCACCACCGGTGATCACATCTTCCTCTAGCTCCACCAAGTTGCCGCCGCCGTCGCGGTAACCAACAACGGTACGCTGTGGGTCAAGCTCCGACTTCAGCGGCTCTAACGTGAAGGAATCCGTCCCCGTTACCAGCGGCTGGCCGTTAGGCAGGCTGATGTTATAGGTTTTGCCGTCTTGAATATTGAGGCGAAGGTCCATCCGCTCATTAAGATCCGATACTAGCTTGTCACGCTGATTCAGCAGACTGTTAGGCGCTTCACCGGTACGTGCGCGTGCAAGCGCAATCTCACGATTCAAGCCTGCGACTTGCTCCGAGGTGTTATTGATCTGGGTAACTTCGTCTTCAATCTCGCTATTGATATTGCTCTGCATGTCTTGCAGATACCCATCAAACGAGCGGAATTGCGCGCTTAACGTTTGCGTGGCGCCCAACACCCCTTGGCGTGCAGCAGGGTCTGAAGGTGCGCTGGCCATGTCTTCCAGCGAAGAGAAGAAGTTTTGCATCAGCGGCGCCAAGCCCGCGTCGCGGTCCGCCAGCAAGTTATCAATCTGGGTAACCTGCTCAGAATATTTTTGCAGCGCACTCGACTGCGTTTTGGCGCTATTAAGCTGATCCGCCACATAGCGATTGAACTGACGCTCAATATTATCAACTTGCACACCAGGGGTACCCGCCGAGCCTTCACCTAGCTGCGTGAGCTCACGGTTATAGCCCGGCGTAAAGACGTTGCTAATATTATTGCTGGTCGTATTGAGGGCGCTTTGCGCTGCACTGAGGCCGCTTAGCCCGGTAGAAAACATGCTCATGGTTCGATTCCTTAAGCCGATGCTTTAATTATCGGCTAAGCGCAGAAAAACTTAAGGGTGTGCTAGCGTGATGCCGCCAGCCAGTCGCCTGATGATGTTGGGTTAAAGGTTTGCATTACCGCCACTAACTTATCGGCGTAACGGGGGTCAGTAGCGTAGCCGCCTGCTTGGAGTTCTCGAGCGGCCTGCTGCGCATCCGGTGCCGATACCACATTGGCATAGCGAGGGTTATTGCCAATTAACGACGCGTAATCGGTAAACGCATGTTCAAAGGAGTCATAAACGCGGAACGTATCGCTTACCTGGGTGCGGCGACCATCCACATACTCATGGGTGACAATATCGGTAGTGTCCCCCTCCCACCGGCTACCCGCCTTGATACCGAACAGATTATGGCTATTACGACCGTCTTGGGTAGTGATTTCATGCCGTCCCCAGCCAGTTTCCAGCGCAGCCTGTGCGAGAATCAACTCAGCGGGGACGCCGGTCGCTTGGCTAGCCGCCTGAGCAGGCCCAGTCAGTCGGTCTTTAAACTGCTGGATATGGTCACTTGTTCCGCTTTTCTCAGGTGTTTGTTCATCAATGCTATCGATTATCGGCGCCGTTTGACGGAC
The DNA here is from genome assembly GCF_023555005.1 of Halomonas llamarensis. Taxonomy (GTDB): domain Bacteria; phylum Pseudomonadota; class Gammaproteobacteria; order Pseudomonadales; family Halomonadaceae; genus Vreelandella; species Vreelandella llamarensis. Next base: position 167,422 of record NZ_JAMJPJ010000004.1, read on the forward strand.
AGCATCAAGCTCAGACAAGAAACCTTGTCGCTCGGTTTGCGCTGCAGCGCCGCGATTGTCGCCAGCAGACAATGCGCCAGGATTATTGAGCTCACGTGGTGTGCCACGAGGAATGCCGGCAATCAACGCTTGCATTGCATTATCACTATCGACTGCAGGCTCACTACGCGTGAACGCGCCTTGGCGTTCAAGCTGATCGACCAATGCATCGGCTAACCCCATACCGCGCGAGGCAATCACCTGTGACCACTGCTGATCCAGCATCGACTGATAAAAATCGGTTTGGCGGCTATCCATCAGCCCTGAGGTGGGTACCGCATCGCGCATGCTTTTGACCATCATCTTCACGAACAGCGCTTCAAACTGCTGGGCCGCGCTGTCGACGCCTTTTTCTGGGCTCACCCGCGCCGTGTGCTGCAAACGCTGAAACCCTTGCATATCCAGCGCGAACTGGCCGGTCATATCTTGATTCACGCTCACTAGATCACCTCCAGTTCAGCGCGTAAGGCACCTGCTTGCTTCAAGGCTTCAAGAATCGACATCAGATCCTGTGGCGTGGCGCCTAATGCATTCAACGCGTTGACGACTTCGTTGAGCTGAGCCCCTTCTACCATTCTCAAGTAAGCCTCTTGCTGCTCAACCTCAATATCAGCATCGGGCACCACCACGGTTTCCCCTTCACCGAGAGGATTGGGCTGGCTTACACCAAAATTGGTATCGATCATGATCGACAAGCTCCCGTGGGCCACGGCCGCTTCGCGTAGTGTAACTGCCTGATTCATCACCACCGACCCTGTGCGCGCATTCACCACCACCTTAGCCGGTGCGCGTGTGGGCGTGACATCGACGCTTTCCACACGCGCCATAAAATTAACACGCGCATTATCGTCAGCCGGGCCATCCAATGCGATCACCCCACCGTTACGCGCATACGCCACGGAGCGGCCAAATTCGGTGTTAATGGCGGTGACCATTCGCTGCGCGGTGCCGAAATCGGCTTGATCTAGTTGCAGCTCCAACGTACCACCATTGGCGCCAAGATTTAGCGGCACCTCTTTCTCTACCGTGGCGCCATTGGGAATTCGGCCCACTGCTTGTTGATTAATCTGCACACTACTGCCACCCGCCTGCGCGCCAGCACCGCCCACCAGCATATTACCCTGCGCCATGGCGTACGTATCACCATCGGCGCCTTTCAATGGCGTCATCAGCAACGTACCGCCACGCAAGCTACCGGCGTTAGCAATGGAGGAGACCACAATATCGAGCTCTTGACCTGGGCGTGCAAACGGCGGCAAATCCGACGTCACCATGACAGCCGCTACGTTGCGTAGCTGCATGTTAGTGCCTTGGGGAATAGTGACTCCTAGCTGCGAGAGCATATTGGCAAGACTCTGGCTGGTAAACGGCGCTTGAGTGGTCTGGTCACCGGTACCATCGAGCCCCACGACGAGCCCATAGCCCACCAGCTGGTTATTGCGTACCCCAGCAAAGCTCGATAGCTCGCGTACCTGCTCAGCCTGCGCGGGCAACGCAGCGATACACGTCACGCACACCAAGGCGATAGCACCAACGCGCTGCCAAAAGTGTTTAGCTGAAACGGGGTTGTATCGCATTGTGTATCTCTATTCTCGGTTATTGTCACATCACCGCTAGAAGGGCGATACGTTTAAGAAGAAGCGCTGCAGCCAGCCCATATGCTGCGCCTCATTAATATAGCCATCGCCGACGTATTCGATGCGCGCATCAGCGACCTGCGTCGACGGTACGGAATTTTGCGCGGTGATCGTCCTCGGATTAACAACACCTGAAAAGCGAATAAACTCAGTGCCTTGGTTGATAGCGATTTGCTTTTCGCCACGCACGCGCAGGTTACCGTTATTCAAAACATCCAACACAGAGACGGTGATGGTACCGGTAAAGGAGTTGGTGGCTTGCGAGCCCCCGCCACCGCTAAACTCGCTATTTCCGGAAACATCAAAACCGTATTCAGCAAGCGTGTCTAATGCATCAGGTAGTTGCTCAAGCTCTAAACCCGCACTGCCACTACGGTCAGCGTTGGATTGCGAGTTTTTGCTCGCACTCACTTCTTCATCGAGAACAATGGTCAAAATATCGCCAATAGCCCTCGGCCGACGATCCTCAAAAAGTGGCTGATAGCCGCGCCGTGTCTGATAAATCGAGCCGTTGGGCACCGGTGGCGGTCTATCTACGATTTCGATTTGCTCTTGCTCACCGACCACTGAGGCATGTGGTATTTGCGCACAACCGGCTAATGCAAGGATGAGTAGTGCCAAACCAAGAAGCGTTAATCGCCTGCCGAAAGCTAAAAAAAAGTGGCACATCGCTTGTCTCATCATAACGGCCATTACAGCTGGCTTAAACGCGCCAACATTTCATCGCTGGTCGTAATTGCCTTACTGTTGATCTCGTAAGCGCGCTGGGTTTGAATCATGCTAACCATTTCTTCCACTACACTCACATTGGACGTTTCTACATAACCTTGGAAGAGACTACCGATGCCATTTTGGCCGGGAATGTTTTGGTTTGGTGCGCCGGATGACCCCGTTTCCAAATAAAGATTGCCGCCAATACTTTCAAGCCCTGTGGGGTTGATAAAAGAAGCAAGGTTAACTTGACCAATTTCATTATCTACCGGGTTACCAGGCTCTCGTACGCTGACGATACCATCTTCACCAATGTTGACCGACAGTGCGTTTTCGGGAATAAAAACGGCCGGTTCCAGGGGATAACCGTTTGCAGTCACCATCTGGCCGTTTTCATTTAGCTGGAAACTACCATCGCGGGTATACGCTGTGGTGCCATCGGGCATCAGCACTTGAAAAAACCCTTTGCCATTAATCGCCAGGTCACGCGAGTTTTCAGTCTGCTCGAGCCCGCCTTGCGTATGCAAGCGCTCCGTCGCTACCGAGCGGACACCGGTACCCACTTGCATGCCGGAAGGTAGACGGTCTTGAATATTGTTCTGTGCACCGGGTTGGCGCATGTTTTGGTACAGCAGGTCTTCAAATACCGGCCGCGAGCGCTTAAACCCGTTGGTACTGACGTTGGCCAAGTTATTGGAGATCACATCAAGCTTGGTCTGCTGTGCCTCTAAGCCTGTTTTGGCCGTCCAGAGCGACTTAATCATTAAAAATTCCTTTAGCTATCAAGTGTATCAACCCTGGAGAGAGAGCATGCCATTGGCACGCTGAGCATTCTCATCCGCCGTGCTAATCACTTTCATCTGCATATCGTAGCGGCGGGCGACATCAATCATGGAAACCATAGCATCCACAGCGCTGACATTACTGCCTTCTAGCGCGCCGCTAATCAGCTTCGCGTCTTCGTTAGCGGCCAATGCCCCGGGCACGCCTTCTTCATTTTCTGGCGCGCGAAAAAGGCCATCTTCACCGCGAGTTAACTCGCCGGGCTCTGGTGTCGCAAGCTTAATTCGGCCAACATTGACCAATGCCTCTGGGCCTACGCCTTCAGGAATGGCACTGATGGTGCCATCGGCCCCAATAAACACTTCTGACCCCTGAGGTACGTTAATAGGCCCACCATCGCCTATCACTGGGCGACCGACGTTCAACAAAATACCGTCAGCGTCGATTTGTAAATCGCCACGACGTGTATACGTTTCAGTGCCGTCTTCCGCCTGCACGGCCATCCATGCATCGTCTTGCATCGCCACATCAAGCGCACGCCCGGTAGTCTCGATCGGGCCTTGAGAGTAATCCGTGCCCGGCGTGGTGGTCACCGCGTGAGTGCGCGAGTCTAACCGTGCCTCACCCTGAATCGGCACCGCACGCACGGCGTCAAACTGGGCGCGAAAGCCAGTGGTGGAAACGTTCGCTAGGTTATTGCTGACCACCGACTGCTGATCCATGCTGTGTTTGGCGCCGCTCATCGCGGTATAAAGCATCCGATCCACGGTTAACTCCTTATACGTCGCCCAAGGCGTTTAACAACTGATTAAAGGTTGATAATGGTCTGAAGCAGTTCATCTTGGGTGCTGATGGTCTGCGAGTTGGCCTGATACGCCCGCTGCGAGATAATCATATCCACCAGTTCACCGGCCAAATCCACGTTAGAGGTTTCAATCGCGCTCGCCTCAATCAAACCGCGCTGACCGGTACCCGGCGCACCCACAAGCTCATCACCCGATGAGCCCGTGGCCGACCACAAGTTATCACCCTCAGGCTTTAAGCCTTCCGGGTTACGGAAACTGACTAGCGAAATTTGACCCGCTGCCAACGACTGCTCATTGGAGTAGTTACGCATAACGGTGCCATCGTCTTCAATGGTGACACCCACGAGAGAGCCAGCAGTGAAGCCATTTTGAGTCGCGTCATTGACGGTTGAAGGATCAGCGAATTGCGTAGACCCTTGCACATCAATGGCAATATCTAAGGGGTCAAAAACCGGGCCGAATTCGTTATCTGCAGCGACGCCAGGAGGCTCAACGGCAAAACCGCCAACACCACCAGTACTATCAATCGGGTTGATAGTCGTATTCGCATTATCTAGCGTACCATTGGTATTAAAGGCAATCCTACCCAAGTCAACGCTATATGCTTCAGCGTCATTAGGCCCACCAGTCATACGGCCTTGAACTTCCCACTGATTGTTAGCATTTGCGTCTTTAATAAAATACATGGATAAGTTACGCGCATTACCTTGCGAATCATAAACAGTGGCATTCGTTGAGTAACTATAGGTAGCGGTATCCGTCGGATCAAAAACATAGCCAGCAGCAGCGGTATCTATACCCGCTTCACCCGAGTCTAAATTAAGCCCAACTGATAACACTGTTGTAGCATTTGCTTCGAGGGCTTCAGAATCTACCGTTAAGGGAGTTACCTCCCCCCCCCCCTGAACAACACCATCATCATCAGCGGCGAAACCCATAATCTGCGCGCCCTGGGCATTTACTAAATCGCCATCGGCGGTCATGGTCAGTTGGCCATTGCGCGAGTAACCCACTTCGCCTGTTGGCTGCTGGAAGCGGAAAAAGCCTTCGCCCGCAATTGCTAAGTCCATATTGCGGTTGGTGGACTCAACATTGCCCTGGCTAAAATTCTGCAGCACCGTAGAGGTACGAACCCCGAGCCCAATACGCGACTCGGCAAACACATCGGCGAACTGTACATCGGAGCTTTTAAAACCGACCGTTTGCGAGTTGGCGATGTTGTTACCGACGGCACCCAGCTTTTGTTGCTGTGCGTTAAGGCCGCTAAGCGCTTGTGAAAAACTCATTCTCTTACCCCTGAAATTTATTTATTAAAGAATTTGTTTAACTTGGTCGATGCCGACCTGGCCATAAATGGCGCCCAAATCTAAGCGCACATCGCCGTCATCTTTCGCGGGTGTGACGCCCTGAACCAACGCGTAGTTGAGTGACTCGGCACTCATTTCCTCGCCTTCAGCGTCAAACGCTTTAAGGCTTACGCGGTAATCGCCCGCCACCAGCGGCTCGCCGTTATTGTTTAGACCGTCCCAACTAAACGATTGAACGCCAGCGCTAACATTCTCAACTTTTTCGGTGTACACCACTTCGCCCGTTTTGCTAGTGACCGAAATATCAACGCGCTCAGCAGGCTTAGCAAGCTCGATACCAAACGGTGTGGCGTGTGAAGCGCCTTCGTCGTCGATGTTAACCTTAACGCTATTACCCGGCACCAACACGGCGTTGCCGATCAAGCCTGACGCTTGCAGCATCTTGCCAGCATCCATCTGCTGGGTAATGCCATTGAGCGTATCGTTAAGCTGCTCAATGCCGCTCACCGTATTAATTTGCGCGAGCTGCGAGGTCATTTCTTCGTTTTTCATTGGATCCATTGGATCCTGATTTTCCAGCTGCGTCACCAGCATTGTTAGAAAGCTTTCTCGCAGCTCATCAGACTGACTTTGGCTCAGCTTTGGGTTACCACCATTTCCATTGATGCGATCTAACACAGTGTTGTTGATACCGTCAATCATTGGCGTAATCCTTAGTTCTGACCAAGCGAGAGCGTCTGCATTAGCATCTGCTTGCTGGTGTTGAATACTTCGACGTTGGCCTGATAAGAGCGCGACGCGGAGATCATATTGACCATTTCGTGCGCGGGTTCAACGTTGGGTTTGGCCACGTAACCGTCTTCATCCGCGGCGGGGTGGTTAGGCATGTACTCCATGCGCAGCGGTGAGTCGTCTTCGACCACTTCCGTTACACGTACACCGCCGACACCGTAACGGTTGTTTTGCGACTGGGTTTCAAACATCACCTGCTTGGCACGGTAGGTTTCACCATCCGGCCCGGCAACGCTATCAGCATTGGCCATGTTGCTTGCGGTGACGTTCATCCGCTGCGACTGCGCGCTCATAGCGGAGCCGGCAATATCAAATACGGAAAACATTGTCATAACTTATCCTCGCCTGATTATTCCGGCTGCATGGCATTTTTCAGCCCTTGAATGCGGCTATTGAGCATCGACAGCGCCGCTCGATAACGTACACCATTATCGGCAAACTGGGCGCGCTCACGGTCCATATCCACCGTGTTGCCATCTAAGCTTGGCTGGTCGGGTATGCGGTAGAGCAAATCCATATCACCGGCGCCGCCACTCAAAGCGGGCCCTTCGCCCGGCAAGTGGCGCGCTGACGTGCGTTCAAGCGCCAAGCCGTCGCGGCTGCCTTGCGAGCGTTCGCTGTTCTCAACCGCTTTTTTATACTCACTGCCAAAATCAATATCGCGCGCTTTGTAGTTAGGCGTATCCGCGTTGGCGATATTAGCCGCCAGCACTTCATGGCGCGCGTGGCGCAAGCCAAGTGCCTGCTGATGATGGTTGAAGGCAGATTCTAGTTTATCGATCATGCCGACCCTCTCTGAGAGGCGAAATAAATGGGAATTTGTTGATGATGCAGAATACCCTCCTCGGCGTCATTCTAAAGCATGGAACAGCCTTTTTTTCACCCGGTATTTCTGCTGATGCCGCCTAAGCCTTTTCGTTACACTTCAAATGCTTTTTTCTTTCGCCTTAGACTTCGTTGACGACCGAGACCTCAGTCATGCTGGCACTGTTATCCCTTCACTCTTTATGGATACCTCGCGTCATATTGGCGCTATTTGGTGTGATGTTAGTCACCGTGGTCTTCATCCCCAACATCGCGTTCGCTAATGATGAAGTGCTAACCCAGCGAGTGCACCAGTTTTTGTACGAGAAGACCCTGATGCTTGGCGAAGAAGTCGTGATTGACCTACGTGCGCCGTCCCCTCATCTACCCGCTTGCATCAACCCAACCCCGTTTCTGCCCAATGCCGATCAAGCGCCACTGGGACGCATCTCCGTTGGCGTTCGCTGTGGTGAACAACAGAGCCAAGTTCGTTACCTTCAAGCCCAAGTAGACGTTATCGGCCCCTATGCAGTAGCGTCAGAGGATATCTCACGCGGCACGCTGATTACTGAATCCATGCTCGATACGCAACGCGGCAACCTTGGCGAGCTTTCTTCGCGCACGCTAACCGAAGCCGATAGTATTGTCGGCAATGTCGCACTCCGCCCCATTCGCAGCGGCAGCTCGTTTCAAGCCCATGACATCCAGGCACCACGCTTGGTCGAGCGAGGGCAGCGCGTCACCGTTATTGCCGAAGGCCCCGCGTTTCGAATTGCTCGCGAGGGGGAAGCGATGGATGACGGCGGCCTAAATGAGAGGATACGCGTACGTTTTGGCTCCCGTGAGATATTGGAAGCACGCATCACCGGGGATGGCGTTTTACAGATCGATTTTTAGCGCGAATTTCACCGCCAGACACTAAAGTTTTGCCAAGTACCGCCGATAGCAATAGTCAATTGGCGCAAAATGCCATCCAAGCTCAACGGAGGCTAATAACGTGAAAGTGGATAACGTAAATTCGCTGCTTCGACCTAATCCAACACAGCCGCGCGATGAAACGCAGAAATCCCAAGCGGGGGGCTCTGCCAGCGTAAAACAAGGCTCAGCTGACGCAACGCAATTAAGTCAGCAAAGCGTGGATACCTCTCAAGATATCGACCTCGCTAAAGTTGATGAAATTCGTGACGCTATCCGTGAAGGCAAACTGGACATTGACCCCGAACGCATTGCCAGCGGTTTACTTGCTAGCTTAAGTAGTGAGTAATCAATACCGATTATGTAAGGAGATGTTTTCATGAGTCTTGCGCGCCTACTCCATAATCAACAAGAACGTATGGATACGTTGATCGCATTAATGGAAAAAGAGCAGTCGCTACTTACCCAAGGTGATATCGATGGCGACGCACTGGCTACGTTAGCCCATGAGAAACAATCCCTGCTGACAGAGCTTGATCGCATGGAAAGCCTTCGCCGTGATGTGCAAAGCCGTCTCGGTTATGAAAAAGGCGCTACCGGCGCCAAGGAGGCGGCGAAAGATGCCAACTGCCATTCTGACTGGCAACAGCTGCTGATAAAAAGCGAACGGGTCGCGCGCATTAACGAGCTAACCGGTCAAATGCTTTCGCTGCGCATGAAGCACAATCAGCAGATGCTGGATTATATCCGCCAGATTGCCGAAAAAACATTATACAAACCTGATGGCCGCAATAGCGCCCAGCCCGGCCGCATTAACGCTTCTGCTTAGAGAGCGTCAAAATACCCCTCCAGAATATAGACAAAACATATACAAGCCGCTTCAATGGAAACACATGTTTTCCATTTTGGAGCTTTATATGCTGCCTCACCTTCCAGATGCTTTTACTGCCGTAGTGACAGGCACCGGTGGTGGTATTGGCCATGCCATGGTGCAATCCCTTTTAGCCTCACCCCAAGTTGGCAAGCTAATAGCCGTAAGCCGCAGCGGCTCTCAAACCAACACTGATCCCCGCGTACAATGTCTCCAAGCGGATATTACGCAAGAGAGTGGTCGACAATTGCTGGTTGAACAGCTAAATGGCGAGCCTGTACACCTGCTGTTTAACGCTATCGGTATCTTGCATGATAGTCAGAAGAAAGTTGCGCCTGAAAAGCGTCTGGAAGAGCTTGATACTGAGGCTTTCGACCGTGTAATGCATATTAACGCAGCAACGCCAGCGCTGCTGATTGCTGACCTAAAAGGCTCACTACAAGGAAAACACCCCACGATAATTGCTAGCCTCTCCGCGCGAGTTGGCTCTATTGGAGATAACGGCTTTGGCGGCTGGTATAGCTACCGTGCAAGCAAAGCAGCACACAATATGCTGTTAAAAACTGCCTCTATAGAGCTAAAGCGGCTCAATAAGCAATCGATCATTCTTTGCTTACATCCTGGCACCACGGATACCGAGCTATCAAAACCCTTTCAAGCACGCGTACCAGAAAACAAGCTCTTTACGCCTGACTTTGTCGCGCAAAGCCTTATCGACGTTATGGCCCAACGAGCGCCGGAAGATACGGGCAGCTTTTGGGATTGGGCGGGTAAACCTATTGAGTGGTAACTCTTTTTAAAAAATACTAAACAAAAAAAATCCCCCCGGGCCTGAGCCCGGGGGGATTTTTCGGATAAGTGCCTGACGATGACCTACTCTCGCATGGGGAGGCCCCACACTACCATCGGCGCTGAGCGGTTTCACTACTGAGTTCGGCAAGGGATCAGGTGGTTCCCGCTCGCTATGGTCGTCAGGCGTAACTGGCGATCTATCATGCTGTGTTTTGTGCGTCTCTTTTACGTAGCCGTGGTGCGGGCTACGTAAGCGTATCCGGTGTTCTTTCGAACGTCATCGTTATCACTGGCTTTCCAGACCCCTTGGGTGTTATAGGGTCAAGCCTCACGGGCCATTAGTATCGGTTAGCTCAACGCCTTGCAGCGCGTCCACATCCGACCTATCAACCAGCTGGTCTTGCTGGGCCCTTTAGGAGGCTCATGGCCTCAGGGATGTCTCATCTTGAAGGGGGCTTCCCGCTTAGATGCTTTCAGCGGTTATCCCGTCCGCACTTAGCTACCCGGCAATGCCACTGGCGTGACAACCGGAACACCAGAGGTGCGTCCACTCCGGTCCTCTCGTACTAGGAGCAGCCCTTCTCAAACATCCTACGCCCACGGCAGATAGGGACCGAACTGTCTCACGACGTTCTAAACCCAGCTCGCGTACCACTTTAAATGGCGAACAGCCATACCCTTGGGACCGACTTCAGCCCCAGGATGTGATGAGCCGACATCGAGGTGCCAAACACCGCCGTCGATGTGAACTCTTGGGCGGTATCAGCCTGTTATCCCCGGAGTACCTTTTATCCGTTGAGCGATGGCCCTTCCATACAGAACCACCGGATCACTAGAACCTGCTTTCGCACCTGCTCGACGTGTCGGTCTCGCAGTTAAGCACCCTTATGCTCTTGCACTCATTGCACGATGTCCGACCGTGCTGAGGGTACCTTCGTGCTCCTCCGTTACACTTTGGGAGGAGACCGCCCCAGTCAAACTACCCACCACACACTGTCCTCGATCCGGATCACGGACCTAAGTGAGAACGCCAATGATGCCAGGCTGGTATTTCAAGGCTGGCTCCACCGCAACTGGCGTCACGGGTTCTAAGCCTCCCAGCTATCCTACACAGGCAACATCAGCGTCCAGTGTGAAGCTATAGTAAAGGTTCACGGGGTCTTTCCGTCTAGCCGCGGGTACACCGCATCTTCACGGCGATTTCAATTTCACTGAGTCTCGGGTGGAGACAGCGTGGCCATCATTACGCCATTCGTGCAGGTCGGAACTTACCCGACAAGGAATTTCGCTACCTTAGGACCGTTATAGTTACGGCCGCCGTTTACCGGGGCTTCAATCAAGTGCTTCGCCTTGCGGCTAACACCATCATTTAACCTTCCGGCACCGGGCAGGCGTCACACCCTATACGTCCGCTTGCGCGTTAGCAGAGTGCTGTGTTTTTAATAAACAGTTGCAGCCACCTGGTATCTTCGACCGCTCTCCGCTCCGCCCGCGAGGGGCTTCACGTAACAGCGGCGTGCCTTCTCCCGAAGTTACGGCACCATTTTGCCTAGTTCCTTCACCCGAGTTCTCTCAAGCGCCTGGGGATTCTCACCCTGACCACCTGTGTCGGTTTGGGGTACGGTCGCACATAATCTGTTGCTTAGAGGCTTTTCTTGGAAGCGTGGCATCAGTGACTTCAACACCGGGGTGTCTTCGTCTCGTCTCTCGGCCTTAAGATCCCGGATTTACCTGAGATCTCAGCCTACTGACTTTCACCAGGGCTACCAACGCCTGGCTCACCTAGCCTTCTCCGTCCCCCCATCGCAATCATGTCCGGTACGGGAATATTGACCCGTTTCCCATCGACTACGCCTTTCGGCCTCGCCTTAGGGGCCGACTCACTCTGCTCCGATTAGCGTCGAACAGAAACCCTTGGTCTTCCGGCGAGGGTGTTTTTCACACCCTTTATCGTTACTCATGTCAGCATTCGCACTCGTGATACCTCCAGCAGACTTCTCAATCTACCTTCATTGGCGTACACGACGCTCCTCTACCGCGCATTCCGAAGAATGCACCCGTAGCTTCGGTACCTGGTTTAGCCCCGTTACATCTTCCGCGCAGGCCGACTCGACTAGTGAGCTATTACGCTTTCTTTAAAGGATGGCTGCTTCTAAGCCAACCTCCTAGCTGTCTGAGCCTTCCCACATCGTTTCCCACTTAACCAGGATTTCGGGACCTTAGCTGACGGTCTGGGTTGTTTCCCTTTTCACAACGGACGTTAGCACCCGCTGTGTGTCTCCCACGCG
>NZ_JAMJPJ010000050.1 GCF_023555005.1 Halomonas llamarensis
GCCACTTTGCCGCCCTGGGGGTGAGTGTGACGGTGGAAGACGCCAGCCACCATGGCAAGGTGGACATGAGCGTGGACTTTGGCGGGCATATCTACCTGTTTGAGTTCAAGGTGGTGGAGCAACTGCCCGAAGGCACGGCGCTGGCGCAAATCAAACACAAAGGCTACGCCGATAAACACCGTGCCTCCGGCAAACCCATTCACCTCATCGGCGTGGAGTTTTCCAGCATCCAGCGCCAGATTGTGGCGTTTGAGGTGGAGACTTTGGCTAAAAGCTCTTGAATCATCCCTGGCCCAACAACGCTACGGCAGTTCGCTTACCTCCACCTCAGCACTAGTTGGCTGTTCACCATCCACCGGCTCTGGCGCCAACAGCTTCCCGCTTTCCAGCCGCACCAATCGATCCGCGAGGTGGAAGTAGCGATCATCGTGGGTAATCACCAGCACTACCTTGCCCATGCGTTTTAGCTCGGGCAACACCTCTGTGTAGAACACCTCTTTGAATAACGGATCCTGATCCGCGGCCCATTCGTCAAACACCAGGAAGGGCCGATCTTCCAGGTAGGCCACTACCAGTGCCAAGCGCTTACGTTGTCCCTGGGAGAGCGCCTGGGTGGTGAAGGCACCGTTTTCGACCCGTACCTTGTGCTGCAGGTGCAGCTTGGCCAGCAGGCGATTGCCCTCTTCGTCGCGGTCTTACCGCGGCGCTTCCAACAGGCGCTCGAAAAGGTGGAAGTCAGAAAAGACGACCGAGAAGAGCTGCCGGTAGGCATCCCACCCATCCGCTTCGACAGGCTCGCCATTGAGCAACACCTCGCCACCATCCGGCGGATAAAGCCCCACCACCACTTTGGCCAGCGTGGTTTTGCCGCTGCCGTTGCCCCCCACCAGGAAAACCACTTCCCCCGGCGTAAAGCTTAAATTAATCGGCCCCAGCTCAAAGAAATCATCGCTCTGCTCGTGGTAGTACTGATGAGTGACGTCGCGCAACTCAAGACGCTGCAACGTAGGCATCTGGGTAGGCGCTTGCCTCTCCTGCCCCTGGGGCATCTCGCGGGTGATGTCATCAATTCGGCTAGCGGCTACCCGCGCCATATTGATCCGCGGAATATTCATTAGTAGCGCTTCAAGGGGCGTCACCATAAACACAAACACCAGCGCAAAGCCGGTCATGACCTGGGTTTGATCAGGCCCATCGCCCGCCAACACAAACAGCACCAGGCCAATGAAAGCGTACATCAGGAACTGTCCCCAGCTGGTCGAGATCACGAACAGCGACATGCCATAGGTGCGCAGCCGCCGCACGCCTTCAACTGACTCCCCCAGTATCTGGTCCATAAAGACCCCGCTCTTGCGCTGGTGCAGCCGCAGCTCTTTCGCCCCATCGGTCAGCGCGCGGAAATGACCAAACAAACGATCCTGCTCTGACGAGGCACTCTGGAGATAGTGAATAGCGCGTAAGTGCACCAGATGATAGCCGACAGCGCCCAACCCAATCACCCCCAGTGCAAACAAGAACACTTGCCATGACAGCATCGCCAGGTAGCCCAAGCACCCCACCACAATGACCGTATTGGTCAAAATCACCGGCAAACTAACGAACAGTACCGCCACGTTGTTGCTGTGCTCGGTGAGCGCCGACTGGATCCGCGCACTGCCCACACGCTCGAAGTGAGCAAAGGGCGTCTCGGCCACGCACTGGGCAATAAAACGGCGCAACTCCGCCAAGGCACGCTGCCCCAACCGCTCAAACAACGCCGTCGACACCATTCGACAGGCCATTAGGGCCAAAGCAATCCCTGCGAAAGCCCAAGCAGCACTGGCACGGCTAGCGGCATCGCTGTTTAGCGCTGTATTAATTTGAGCAATCAGCAGCACGCTGAAAAGCCCCGAGAGAATACTGGCCAGGGCAGCGGCGGTCATCAGCCCGCGGGTTCGACGAAACAGATAGGAAAGCACATTCACCTCGTTGGAAAGCGATTGAAAACCGGCAGCTACCTCTAAAGACGAATCACTCCCGCAAAAAGTTAATCAATTTTCATGTAAACAAGCCTCATTCTCATTCGTCCTTAGATAAGGAAGTCAGTAATGCCGCCCGTGGCAGGTAATTTTTACGGCTGCTTTTTCTTTGATTTTTCGATTCGTTTTTGTGATTCGTTCTTATTGATAGGAGCTTTGCGGTGTCCAGTTCTGTCCAGGCACAAATACAGGTAGACGTACCCTATGAAAGCCCCGCAGAAGCCTCGCTGCTCTCACGGCCCGAGGGTTATGGCTATCAAGTCGTTGGTGATTCCACCACGCAGTCACTGCTCGTTAAGGGTAATCAAGAGCGTCTTGAATGGTCATTGGTGGACGATAGCAACCACTTGACGCTGCGCTGGCCACAGCGCTCCGCTCCACCTCTCCCAGCGTTACTTGCGGCTATCGAAGGGGCCTTTGCCTGTTACCCGGCCACTGTTGCACTACGCCTTCAGCTACCCACTGTTGTGCATGCCAACCTGTGTGCAGCCGGCATCGCCGTTAAAGATAGCCATGGAGAACTCTGGGCCTACGCGGAGCTATTTTGGCAGCTGCCAACCCTTTGGCTCACCTCCCCCTCCATGTGCGCCTACCCGCAGCAACCCATCTTGGAGAACGGCAAGCGACATCCACGCCGGCCGCCGCGCCCCAGCGGCACGGTCTATCAGCGCCATATTCCCTGGCTGAATGCCACTCTGAGTTTTCGGGTACTTGACCTGGAACTTGACCTTGAACGCTTCAACCGCTGGATGAACGACCCGGTCGTCGCCCACTTCTGGGAGGAGCAGGGGGATTTGCAACAGCACCGCGAGCGGCTGGAGAGCACGCTGCAAAATCCCAGCGTGGTACCGCTGATCGGCTGTATTGACGGCGAACCCTTCGGCTACCTCGAGACCTACTGGGCCAAGGAGGATCGCATCGGCGCTTATTACGCTGCCGATGACTTTGATCGCGGCTGGCACGTACTCATCGGCGAAGCCGCTTTTCGCGGGCGGCCCTATGTCGCTGCCTGGATGCCCTCTATCTCGCACTACCTGTTTCTGGATGACTGCCGCACCCAGCGCCTGGTGATCGAACCCCGCGTGGATAACGCCAAGATGCTGCGCAACCTTGCCCAGTGCGGTTACGCGCATGTTAAGGCGTTCGATTTTCCCCATAAGCGGGCCATGCTCGGCATGCAGCTACGCGAACACTTTTTTAACGAGCGCAGTTGGATACCGCTGCCTCCGCACCCGGGGTCAGCGCCACGACCCGACCCACGCTTCACCCTATAGACACATCAGCCACGAGGACTCTTATGCATATTCACGATTTGATCGGCATCGGCTTCGGCCCCTCCAACATAGCCCTGGCCATTGCCCTCGACGAGCAACGCCAGTCAGGGCAAGCACGGGATGCCTTTTTTATTGAGCGTCAGCCCTGCTTTGCCTGGCACCCGCATATGCTGCTGGAAAATGCCCATATGCAGATCTCATTCCTCAAGGACCTGGTCACGCCGCGCAATCCAGGCAGCCGTTTCAGCTTTCTCAATTACCTTCACAGCAAAGGCCGCCTGCAGGACTTTATCAACCTGCAGACCTTCTTCCCCAGCCGCCACGAATTCAATGACTACCTAAGCTGGACGGCCAGCCACTTTGAACACCAGTGCGCCTACGGAGAGGATGTGTTTGAAGTGCTGCCCGAAACTGACAACGACGAGGTCGCCTACCTCCGCGTTCGTTCACGGGATGAGAGCGGTGCGGTGCAGGAAAGGCTCACCCGTTCACTGGTGGTCAGCGTAGGCGGCGCGCCCAATGTGCCTGAATGCTTCGCTGGGCTAAAAGACGACCCAAGGGTCTTCCACTCCAGCCACTACCTCCGGGAACTGGCGAAGCAAGACGCCCCCAAACGCATTGCGGTGATCGGTGCGGGCCAGAGCGCCGCTGAAATCTTCCTTGATCTGCACGGCCGCGAAGGCATTCAAGTGGATCTCATTAGCCGGGCATGGGCCTTTAAGCCTTCGGACGATAGCCCCTTCGTTAACGAGATATTCAATCCCGAATACACCGACTACGTGTTCAACAATCCCACCGGTCAGCGGGAAGCACTGCTGCAGGAGTACAAAAGCACCAACTACTCAGCGCCAGACTTGGCACTGATTCAGGAAATTTACGATGTGTTCTATCAGCAAAAAGTGACCGGCCAGGCCCGCCACCGCTTCCGTCGCCGTCATGAGGTTATCGGCAGTCAAGCAGGCCCAGAAGGCGTTGAGCTAAACGTGCGTGATTTGGAGACTGGCCATACGGATATCACCCGCTACGACGCCGTGGTGTTAGCCACCGGCTATGTACGCGACACCCATAAACAGCTACTGGCCCCCGTTGCGGACTACCTGCCTGATTTTGCCGTCAACCGCCACTATCAGCTCTATACCAAGCCTGAGTTCAAACCGGCTATTTTCCTGCAAGGCAGCTGCGAGCCCACCCACGGTTTAAGCGACACCCTGCTATCGATTTTGGCGGCACGGACGAGTGAGATTTGTGATGCACTAAATCAAACAACCGCCTTATCTACCTCCTCTCCCTGTAAGCAAGAAGTCACTGCGCCATAGTGTTAGGTCGTCCCGGTATTCACAAGGTATTGACATCGGGGCATGGCGACTCATAATGCAAACAATAACAATTAATATTTACACTAAATCAATTCAAACCTAAGCAAGGAGAACATTCATGAATCACCCCACTTTCCGCAAGCGGTGGCTCACGGCGGCTATTGCTGTGGCTGCCTGCAGCTCTTCGGCGTTTGCTCAGGAGGCAGATCAAGATTCATCTAATTTGCCAGTTGTCAGGGTAGTCGGCGAGGCAGTTTCTGAGCCTACTACCGAAGGCACTGGATCTTACACATCCAATAAAGTGACCATCGGTAAGCAAGATCAGTCTCTTAGGGAAATACCTCAATCTGTCAGTGTTGTTACCCGTAAGCGGATGAATGATCAGAATATGACAGATCTTCCCGATGTCATGTCACAGGTAACAGGAATATCTCAAAGAGGCGTTTCACCCTCAGCAAATGGCTTCATTTCCCGTGGATTTCTGATGGATACGCTGTTGCTTGACGGTAGCCCAATTGACACGGCGGCTGGCGTGACAGACACGGTCTTTGATACTGCCTTGCTGGATCGAGTAGAAGTCTTACGCGGCCCTTCAGGGCTTCTTCAAGGGTCCGGCGAACCGAGTGGCACCGTTAACCTGGTGCGTAAGCGCGCCCGAAAAGATTTTGGATTCCAATCTACCCTTTCCTATGGCTCTTGGGATAGTTATCGCGGCGAAGTCGATGTCACTGGCGCACTCGATGAAGCTGGCAAACTGCGGGGCCGGTTCGTTGGTGTGTATGACGATAGAGAAAGTTTCATCGATTTTAACTACGATAAAAACACAATTGGATATGGCACCCTGGAGTACGACCTTACGCCGAACACCACTTTATCCGGTGGCATAATCAACCAATCCGGTGAGTCCAGGCCTAATTTTGGACTCCCACAACTCCCTAATGGTGAGCTGATAGACGTTGATAGATCTACTTACCATGGCGCTCTATGGGATATTAAAGACGAGAGCGTCGAACGCTATTTTGCTGAACTAGAACATCAGTTCAGTAATGGTGGAGATTTTCGTCTAATCGCCAACCATCTTGAACGTGAAACAGATATTCAGCAGAGTTCCGCTGGCGTAAGCCTTCCAACGTCCAATACCGATAATTTGGAGATTAATCAGTGGCGAATTATTAGTGCCCGCGAAGACAGCTTCGTGGATGCAACGGTTTCTACTCCGGTTTCTCTTTTTGGGAAAACCCACGGTATCATGGTGGGGGCGAGTCATAAAGTTACCGATGGACAAGTAAACTTTAACTACGGAGAACCTCGCAGCCTGCAGCGTAATCTGGCTGATCCTAACCCCAATACGCCAAAGCCAACATTTGATCTCAACCAAATCACCAATACAAAAACAGAAGAGACGGGGTTATATAGCCAGCTAAATGTATCAATCCTAGAAAATACAACACTCATCGCAGGTGGTCGGCTGAGCTGGTTCCAAGTTGAAGATCGGTTAAACTCCTCCGAAGATTTCGATATTGATAGTGAGTTTACACCTTACGCAGGCTTGATCTACGACATAAATGATAGTATCTCAGCATACACAAGTTACACCGAGATATTTAAGCCACAGAGCTCACAAAATATTAGTGGCGACTTTCTTGAACCACGTACTGGTGAGCAACTTGAGCTAGGCCTAAAAGGTGGACCCTCAAGTGGTTTATTAAGTTGGCATGCTGCTGTTTTTCGTATTAATGATCAGAACCGTAGCGTTGCCGATATAGATAATCCTGGCTTTTCAGTTGCGAACGGTGAAGTTGAGAGTCAAGGATTTGAATTAGAGGTTACCGGACAACCCCTACCCCGTTGGGATGTTTCAGCAGGATATGCTTACACAACAACAGAGTTTGTAGATGATCCTGTTAAAGAGGGCCAAGATTTTTCCACTAACACGCCAGAGCACGATTTTAAGCTATGGACAAGCTATCACTTTTCAGATAATCCTGATGAAGGCTGGAGAGTTGGTGCCGGGTTAAACTATTCTAGCGGCTATTTTGTAGAATCTGGTGAAACCCGGTGGGAACAAGATAAATACACATTGCTTTCAGGCTTAATTGGATATCGCTTCAATCGCAGCCTAGACTTATCGCTTAAAGGCAACAATTTAAGTGACGAAAAATACTTTGGAGCGATGAGAGCTCGTGGTCGCAACAACTCTTATGGAGAGCCCCGCAACTTCACGTTCACCATGCGCTATCAATACTGAGCCTTCAAAACCTGTACAGGATATTTTCCTGTACAGGTTTTTATTTATATAAATGGTTTTTAACTATGAAAATATTCACAAAAGTCAAAACATGATTATATTTTATAAATACGCAAGAAAATTGCTCAAATATATATCCTCTATAGCAAAAGTTGCGATATTTTTCGTTTCTTTTTCTGTTTTCGGGGAAAAAAATAGTGACATCGGCACAATAGCAACTCTTGACCATGCTGTTGGAGAAACCCTTTTCGAGATTTTAGATTCTCCTGTTGCAATGGGAAGCGTAAGTAGCTATAGGAAGTGGGTAGGAGAAAACTCAATTCCAAAAGATCTCGTAAATATCGGGATCACTTATCAACCAAATAAAGAGCTTCTTTCAAAATTAGATATAACCTCAATTTTGATTCCGTTGCAATTCACATATTTAGAGAAAAGCCTATCAACGATAGCACCTGTTAAACAACTTTCACCTTACAACGTTAGCTCTATATCTGGCTGGAAAAAAATAATAAATTTTACTAAAGAGGTGGGGCTTTACTCAGATCGTAAGAATGAGGCCGAGTTAATGATTTCTGAAGCAGAAGAAGAATTATTTGAAATCCGCGAAAGAGCTGGTTCTATTTCTTCGCCCCTACTAATTGTTCAGTTTCTTGGCAAAAAACATGTTAGAGTTTATGCAGATAATAGCATGCCAGGAATAGTTCTGGACCGGCTTGGCTTACAAAATGCATGGAAAGGGAAATCCAACCGCTGGGGATTTTCAATCGTTAGTATTAGTGAATTATTTGATTATGATGATCATTTAGTCATCATTGACACTTCCCACTTAACGGGTCAAAAAATTCTTCAAGAAGGCGTCATGTTAAGTGATATTTGGAGCCGACTACCTAGTGTCCAAAAAAACAATTTTACTTTACTCAATGCTGATTTTTGGGTTTTTGGCGCTCTTCCATCAGCAATTCGTTTCGCAGACTCATTGGTTAATGTCTTGAACCCGCCTCATTCATCGCGGCGGTGGTAGTGCCATTATTGAGCGCTTTACGTCTGCATGGTGGATGCGTTGAGGCTATTTAACGTCTTACCGACGCGATGATTATGCGAGATAGGTTTTTAGTGTCCCGTTTTTATGTAAGCGAGCCATTAACCACATCTGGGCAGGCGTGGCTCAGCTGGGTAATGTGTCCTTCCAGTGCCAGGGTAGCAGCGTGGTGAGCTCGTCGTCGTTGAGCGTGGGCAATGTTTCGAAGACGTACCGCAGGTACTCATAGGGTGGGAGGCCATTGGCCTTGGCGGTTTCGATCAAGCTGTAGATCGCCGCGCTGGCAT
>NZ_JAMJPJ010000051.1 GCF_023555005.1 Halomonas llamarensis
ATAGCGGGGTTCAACAAACTGGAACTGGTCGTGAATAACGTGAAATTCCAGGATGGGGAGCCCTTAACAGATCAGTCAGATAGGACCGCCGCCTAAACGGTCATACACAAAATTTGACAATAACTCCCTGGATGCTGGCTTTACCGATGGGGAAACACTGCGCGCACTCGATTCAAGGGACATCGCTTATCTGGGCCGGTTAAAAAGCAACAACGCCCTGCAGACACAGGCGGCCCCCTATCTCAAACGGCCGCCCGGGCGTCCACCGGAGACGCCACGAGAGTGGTGCCATGATCTGGACTATCAGGCCGGTAGCTGGGAATCACCGCGGCGGGTGATATTGGTGGTGCAGGAAACGCCTGACGACCTGCTGCCGCATGCGTTTTTCCTGGTCACTAACCTCAGCCGCTATCACACCCCAGCTGAGAAAGTCCTGGCGCTCTATCGCAAGCGGGGCAAGGCTGAAGGCCACCTGACCACTCAGGACGTCATGGCCCGCTATCAGGTCAATCTGCTGCTGAGCCTCTATGCATACCAAGTGCTCCATAGTGTGCGTTGCGTGATGGAGCGCCGAACCGGGAAAGGGTGGAGCTTGATCAAGCTGCGTGAGCAAGTGTTAAAAGTGGCGGCTACGTTCACGGTAAAAGCTCGCCAAATCCGCATGCGCTTGAGTGTTGCGGCCGACAAGTGGTGGCCTCGTTTACTCCCGGGTATCCGCCGACTGCAGCCGCTTCCTGACTGACATGATGGCTTCAACAACGCAAGCATCACCATCGGCCAAGGGCCGAGAGCACACTGTGGGCAAATGACAGCTATCTATGCAAAAACGCGATAGAAACGGGACACTAAAAGCCTATCTCGCATAACTATCGCGTCGGTAAGACGTTAGATAGCCTCAACGCATCCACCACGCAGACGTAAAGCGCTAAATAATGGCACTACCACCGCCGCGATGAATGAGGCGGGTTAAAGCGCGGCTTGCTGACCACTCCTCGTCTGTTCTCTCGATCCTATCAAAAAATTGGGCGTCAGTGGTTTTTTCTACAGGATCAACGCCCGTAGCACGTGCGGCTTTGTAGTGAAGGGGCAGCCGCCACGAAAAGGCCGTCTCTGTGCCTGCGCTTGTTAGCCTTTTTATACTTGATTACGGACATATTGCCCAATGTTCTTGTGCTGGGTGATGAACGCGTATTTCACCGCGTTTCCTTGGTAAAGAAGACCGTCGCCTTTTTTAGGATATCTTTTTTCGTCTTCAGTCGGCGGTTTTCTTCTCGCAACTGTCGAATCTCGGCCTGTTCCGGTGTCAGCTTGCCATTGCCCCGGAAGGCCTGCCCGTCACCCTCCGCGTGCTCTTTGATCCACCGGCCCGGTAGATTAGCCCCTATCCCCAGGCTGCGCACAGCTTCTGCTTTTGGAGTAGCTTCGTCGACAACCTCCTGATGATGTCCCTTGACCGTGCTGGACACTGCTTCAGACATGCCTACGTGAAGAAGCCACTGATCAGACACCAAGTGATGAACAGCATTAACGTCGTGGGGATCCGTCAGATTATACGTTCAGGTTTTTAAAAAGTTATTGATAGTAATTATCATTATTGCTATTATTTTGTTTTATTTTGTAACGGAGCATTTACTACCATGATCCTCACTCAGCACCGCTTCTTCTCATACCGTGCTTCGACTTTATGGCTATGGATGGCAACACTCGTCGCTCTGCCTGTTGCAGCGCAGGATGAGCAATACGCTGACACGAAATCCGAAAAGCTTCCAGTACTCCTTGTTGAAGGCGATTTAATTCAGGGTGTTGAAGGAAAGGAAGCACTCGAAGCACGGAGACAGAGTACGAATTCGAAAATCGTGATTAACGAGGAGATGTTTGAGGATTACGCAGATAGTTCGGTCGGTGATCTCTTACGTCGGGTTCCCGGGGCGTTCATGGAGGGCGCAAAGGGCGAGAAAGTGAATCTGAGGGGGCTCGATGAAGAGTTTACGCAGGTACAGATCGATGGCCTGCGCTTGCCTGGCGGTAGTGAGCGGGCGATCGAAATTGGCCGATTTCCCGCCAGTATGGTCGAAGAAATTGAAATCATTCGCAGTCCTCGGGCCGATCAGACCGGACAGGGCATAAACGGTACCGTTAATGTCAAGCTCAAAGGTGCGCCTTCCGAACAGATTGGGCGGGTGACTGTCGGTGCTGGACATGTCAGTGATAACGGCCGAGATGTTGGTGGCGGCGAAGGAAACGGATCTTTTACGTACGGAGATAAGGTAGGTGACTTTGGATATTTAATCAGTGCTAGCGCGCGCGAACGCAGGAAGCCTGAGGTTGAAGACAAGAGGAAACGCAAGTTCAAAGATGGCTTTTTTGACGAGCTCGAGTTGGAACAAAAAGAAAAAGCCACAACATTTTCGGAGCACGACGTGATCGCCCGGTTTCAATGGGATATCACTCCCACAACCACTTTCAAGCTCCAACCGTCATTTTTCTTCTCGGAAGAGGAAAAAATTGAAAACGAAAAAAAACGTAAATTTACTGATGCTCAGGGTCAAAACCTGAAGGAGACGGAGCTTAAAGACAAGAATGAGACGAAGGATCAGGACCAGTCCCGCGTTCGTGCCGTCTGGGAAAGAGAAATCTCCGAAAACGAATCGTTAAAGACTTCATTGACCTACCAGAAGACGGAAGAAAATAAGATTAAAACGGAACTTGTAGATAAGTTTGATGCATCTGGCGCCCTTGATAAAAGCGAAACAAAAAATGAGATTGAAAAGGTGGAAAGTGAAGAATGGCGCGCTTCAGCAGAGTATAAGTTGGCTGTGTCGGACCGGCATGATCTCAAAGTGGGTGGCGAGTTCGTCAGCAAAGACACTTTCGGAAACGTGGCTGAAAGCAAAGATGACGATCCCTTGGAGATAAAACCAGAGAAAACATTCGGTGTTGATGAAGATCGTTTTATGTTGTTCGTCCAGGATGATTACTCCTTGTCGGATAGAACCGATCTCGGACTCGGTATACGTGGCGAGTACAATGACCTGATCGGAAAACCGGTAGCTGGAAACGGGGAAACTGCCGCCGATAGCGAGTTAGTTTGGCTGCCTTCCTTCCAGATAAAACATCAGTACAACGAGCAGACGGACTTGAGATTAGGCATCTCCCGCACGATTCTGCGCCCTGCGTTCGAAGATTTGACCACGACTGTGAAGGGCGGAGACGGCGACTTTGACGACCCTGACAAAACAGGGAATCCCGGCCTCGAACCCGAGAAAGCCTGGGGTTTAGATTTTGGCGGCGACTATTACTTTGCGGATGGTTCAGGTGTGATGGGGCTGAATTTCTTCTGGAGGGAGTTCGAAGACAAGATTCAGTCTCAGAGAGTTAGAAACCCGAATAATGGTCGTGTAGAGCGATCTCCCGTAAATGCTGGAGGCGCGTTCCTGCGGGGCGTCGAGTTTGACTATCGTCGCAACATGTCTTCGTTTGGTTTGAGGAATTTAGAACTGATCGGGAATTTTACTCTTGCTGATACCGAGCTGGACAAGACCGGCAAGCCATTGGAGAAGACGGTGGAGTTCTTCTCGGACCTTGGCTTTGAGTACACCCTTCCAGGTTGGAACGCCTCTTATGGTGTTACTTGGTCTTATACGGGTAAATCTGATTCATCGAAATTAGAGGGCGTGGAAACTGAAGACGAAACGGCCGACGCTTTCAGCACCGTGGATGCGTTTGTCAGGGCAGAAGTGTACGACGGCTGGACGGTTACCTTGTCCGGACAGAACTTGTTTGAAGGAGAAGAGGACGAGACAAAAAGAAAGGTCAAGCCTGGTGAGATAGAATTCGAAGATAAAACCAAGTCATTCTCCAGGCTGATTCAGCTTTCGGTTTCGGCCGAATTCTAACGGCTAACAGACTGCAGACCATGAGTATTTTCGAGATCGTTTTATCGGATGCCATTCCGCAGATACGGATGAGGCGGATCTTTCTGAATGTTATCGGTTTGCTCACAAAAACCGTCGAGACCCTGCAAAAGGGCCGTCCACTAGCCGCAAGTAATAGTTAAATGACAAAGAATACATCGAATGCCGAAAACCAGCCGCGCGCTTCCAACGAGCATTTTGGCGTGGCATACGACTGCCTGCGCGTTGTACTGATGAATCGCTGGGTGGTGGGGGTACTGCTCGCTGCATTGGCCGGCAAGGCCGCGCTTGAACCGGCGAGCGCCTGGATTACCAAGCGAGTATTTGAAATCGCGGGAGAGCCCGGATTCGAAGTACCGGATCTGGTTTCTGATCTCGGATTGCTGTTCGTGGCAATCATGGCCGGTATCACGTTGTTCGATTTCGTTGAGAAGCTCGCCAACAAAGCCGTGGAAGTGCGCCTCATCATCACGTTTCAGCGACTCTACCTCGACGGCCGGCAGGATGAACACGGTGCGCGCGACATCAGCCAGGTGATCTACGGATGCGAGCAGGCGAAGAAGGCCGCGGAAGTGCTTTACAAGGAGTCCTGGAAAATCACGGTCTCGATTATATCAGTGTTGGTCTGGCAAGTGAGTCTCGGGCCGGAGTGGATCCCGCTCATGCTGCTGTCGATTATCCCGGCGCTCGCGCTGGCTTGGGGCTTCGGGCCGGGGATACAGTGGCTCAGCAGCTCCATACTCGACCTGCAATCGCTGCTTGCACATACCACACCGAGGGCGGGCCGCGCCGAGTTTGACCAGCATCAAGAGAGCTGGTTCCGCCATTCGCTGATGCTTGAGCTGCGTAAATGGATCGTCGAAGACGGGCTCAATATTGTGATGTGGACAACCCTGGTTGCGCTCATTCTCGTCTCCTGGAAGTTTGATCTCTGGCTGTTACCGGACGAAGTTGCGCTTGGTGGCACGGCGGCTTTCGCCATCAATGCGCGGCTTCTGGCCAAGCCGCTCGGCGATATCGGCAAGGTCTATTCGAGATGGCGCGAAGCCTATCCCGCAGCCAGCCGAGTCTTCAAGCCTCAGGATTGGCCCGATATGCCCTCGGAAAATGACCAGCAATAGCGCTCTCCGCTCGCAAGCTTGGGCAAGGTTCGGTCTAGCGGCCGCCTGCTGGTCGGGTCACATTCACGATCCAAGTGCCCTCCTTCAGCCTAGTTGTCCGGTTGGCGATATCGCCTAAAGTGTTTCTCGACCCTAACGGCTGCAGGAAGCATCTGAATGGGCACAAGCATGACTGGAATACCTTCGTGTCGAACGGGTTGTTCCCAGCGAAGGGCGGCTCTCTGCTGTGAGAGAGCCTGAGCCGAAGCGATGGTGACCTGCTGTACATTGGCAGGGTGACGTAACCCGTGGGAAACGGGGTGTGAGGCGAAACCATTACGCCAAGATGCACCTCTAGGCTGATGACTGAAAGATTGAAGAATACGAACTTATTGTCAGAAACCCCATTGTCTGAGCATCAGGCTTTCTTTAAAACCATCCGAACCATTGTACTGCTAATAGTTAAAGACAACACCCTGCTTTGGCCGCTCATCGACGGTTAGCTCGAATACATCAGGACGAGAATAGTGCCCGACCGCATCAAAGTCGTAGCGTGCCTGAACGAGTTTGGCGGTATCTACCTTCGCTATTAGCAAGCCTGACTGCTCGCGCATCGGCCCCGCAAGCACGTCACCTAAGGGGCCTACAATAAGGCTGCCGCCGCGAATCAGCGGGCGATGGCTGTCCCAGCCCGGTACTTCAATGCCAAGCTCGGCGGGAGAGGGTTGGATTTGGCAGGCGCTAACGACGAAACAGCGCCCTTCGTGGGCGATATGACGCATGGATGCTTGCCAGACATCGCGTTCATCTACCGTGGGGGCGCACCAAATTTCAATGCCTTTAGCATACATCGCGGTACGCAGTAACGGCATATGGTTTTCCCAGCAGATAGCAGCACCTGCAGTCCCCGCCTGGGTATTCACTGTGGTTAAGGTGGAGCCATCGCCCTGAGCCCAAATTAACCGTTCTGTTCCCGTTGGCATCAATTTGCGGTGCTTGCCGATAAGACCCTGCTCAGGGTCGAAGAACAACGCCGAGCAGTATAG
Organism: Halomonas llamarensis; assembly: GCF_023555005.1. Taxonomy (GTDB): domain Bacteria; phylum Pseudomonadota; class Gammaproteobacteria; order Pseudomonadales; family Halomonadaceae; genus Vreelandella; species Vreelandella llamarensis. Next base: position 6,061 of record NZ_JAMJPJ010000051.1, read on the forward strand.
CGAGCTACCGTCACGCTCAATGACGCCTACAACGAGGGTTGCCCCGGTGTGTGCCGAGAGCTCAGCAAGGGCTTCTGTCTCAGGGCCGGGAACATCAATAGCGTTGGCAAAGTAAGCCGCGAAAGCGTCACGGCCTTCGGGTAACCGGTAGCCAAGCCGAGTGCCGAATATCTCTCCCTTAGGATAGCCGCCGAGAACGGCTTCTGGCAGTACCACCAAGGTGGCACCAGCTTCAATAATTGAGGCTTCATAGGAGAGAATAAGATCGAGTGTAGCGGCTTTGCCGGAGAGGAGTGAGCCGATCTGGAGTGCGGCAACGATCGTTTGCGCCATACTGTGTACCTTTGGAAAAAACGCGTGAAAAGTGAATAACAAAGAAATGTTATAAGCTTTAGCATTATTAATGAATATGGATGCATTTCTATTTGATATGAATAAAATTGATATCACGAAAACTGATCTGAACCTACTCAAGGTGTTTGAAGCACTTTATGAAGAGGGCAGCGCTAGTCGCGCAGCAACAAGGCTAGCATTGACACAATCCGCGGTGAGTGCGGCACTGAAGCGCTTGAGAGACGTTTACGGTGATCGGCTGTTTCAGCGTACCGGGTGCGGGGTGGCGCCGACGTTGCTTGCTCAACAATTGAAACCCGTTGTTTCAGAGGCGTTGCACAAAATTCGCCAAAGCCTTGTCATGGTGTCGCCTTTAGGGCGCAGTTTTGAGGGGCGATCGGTGACAATTGGCCTTTCCGATGACTTTGAGATCGCCATTGGGTCACGTCTGATTGAGCGAGCGACTCATACAATGCCAGGCTTGCGTCTGATATTCCGGCAAACCCACAGCCAAGTAGTTGCTGATGCCCTGGCAGGACGAAACTTAGATTTGGCGATCAGCTCTGGGGGATTGGCAAGAAGTGGATTAAGCCGATGTCTCCTCGGCGGGGTGAACTACGCCTGTGTGGTGGATCCTGAACGCTGGGCGATAGCCACACTTGATATCGAATGCTTCGTTTCCGCTGAGCATATCCTGGTATCATCTGGCGGCTTTGTGGGTATTGTCGATGAAGCATTGGCGGAACGGGGGCTGTCGCGACGTGTCGTGGCTGCCACGACACACTTTGCAGCCCTGCCGTACTTATTGAAAGGGACGTCGGCCATCGCAACCATACCGGCGCATGCCGCGGCGGCTGTCGCTGCGCTCACCGGGCTACAAGTGCTACCTTGCCCGCTGCCATTGCACACTTTTCCTATTGAGCTGGGGTGGAGAACTGCTGATGGAAACGATGAAGTGCTAAAAACAACCCGCCCGTTGATAGAGGAGTGTTTTAGTCCTCCCTAGCCAATGTGGTGTGGCGTTATCAATCACACGAGCCCGACAGCGGCTTTTGTACGTCTCTTTACGCAAAAGCTTGTCCGGCACAGCCGCTTATTAGGACAATAATTATGGCGTTAACTTAATGTTTTCACAACATTTTTTATATTTTTTACCACTCCCGCAAGGGCAGGGAGAATTCCTGGGGACTTTGGTTGACTTTAATTGTAACGCTTCGGGATTGAGCAACTTTTCTAGATCGGAAATATCCTCTGGAATTTCTGGCGACTCAACGCCTATCATGTAGTGCCAGCCATTTTCGCTGCAAGTTTCAGCAACGTACTTTGCTTTGTAAGCGCGCCACTAACCACATCTTCTCAACCTGAGTTTTGCTGATCACACTGAGGCATTCTTTATCCAGGAAATCCTCATGGTCCAAGAACTCAATGCTATGCAGGCGTTTTGGCTCGGCCATCTTTATCACGCCTCTGTTCGAGAGATTCCCCTCAGCGAGTACGCGACGCAACAAAGACTCACTTTAGCCGATCTAC
>NZ_JAMJPJ010000052.1 GCF_023555005.1 Halomonas llamarensis
AGCTAGCCCCGGCGCTCAAGCAAACCAACGACGCCGTGCGCCAGGCGATTGAAGAGCAGTACCAGGAAAGCCTGGGCCGTGCCCCAGACACAGCGGGAATCGATTACTGGTTTAACCAGGTCGCATCAGGATCAGCGACGCTGGAACGTGCGCTTTCCGCGATTGCTGCCAGTTCTGAGGCCGCCGAAAACGCAGCCGGTGGCGCTGCAAACTCTATCAAGGATATGGCCGACGCCCTACGCGAACGTGACGCGTTAGATCGACAACTACTGCAAGCGCAGGGAAACACTGCAGCGCTCCGGCAGCGTGAAATTGATGCTCTAAAAGAGGTGGAAGGCTGGGAGGAAGCGGGCCTTGTTTCGACCCAAAAACGAATTTGGGCGATTCAAGACGAAATGGCCGCTGCTGAGAAAGCCGCCCAAGTGCAGCAGGAAACAATCCGTCAGTCGCTGAATCTGATTGACCGCATTGATAGGGCTCGTGAGAGCCAGCTGAATGCTGAGCTGAGCGCTATCGAGACCCTGTCAAGTTTGTACGATTCACTACAGCTTTCTAGCCAGTCGATTCTAAGCCCGATGGAGCGCATGAACGAAGCGCAGCGCCAGTTCGCTGCGCTGCAAGTTCGCGCCGAAAGCGGCGACACCACAGCAGTTGGAGAGCTGCAAGGCGCGTCAACCGCTTACTTGGACACTGTTGCCGCCTATTACGGTCAGTCATCCGAGCAATACGCCCGCGTGTTCCGTGATGTAAACGACTCAGTCCAGGATCTGGAACATCAGTTTGAGGGCTCTGTTAGCGAGCTTGAATCCATCGGCAGCATACTTGACCGCGCATCGCGTGATGCGCTCACGTCTCACAGAGAGACGATGGGGTCGCTCGGCGACCTATTAGACGGTATGGATTGGCTGCCCGGTGCGTTGGGTACTGAATTACAGACGCTGATCGACAGCATGAACAACGGCACAACAACCGGTGGATCAAGTTCGGGCGGTGGTATAGCAGGAGGTGGATCGAGCTCGGGTGGTCAGTCAAGTAGTGGCGGCGGAAGTGGCGGAAGTATGGCTGATCACTTAGGCGCCAATACTGAGCCTTACGAGCCGGTGGGCAGCAAAGAGGAAGCCATTCTTAAGTACCTACAAGCGTCCCCAAAAGGCGAGGTCACTAGCTCTGACTTCCTTGATCATATGTGGGAGCTGCGGCTCGGAAATACAGTTTCCCCGTTTGGTGAAGGCAAGTTGCTACAAACATACAGAAACACGATGGCGAAAAGTGATGATTCCTCATTACCCGCGTTCGCCACCGGCGCGTGGTCTTTACCGACTGACAAGCTAGCTATGTTGCATGCAAACGAGATGGTCGTGCCCTCCCGCGAAGGTATAGCAGATGAGTTTCGCCGCTACGCTGCTGGCGACTATCAGGCAGAGTTAATGGCTGAAATCAGTGACATCAAGCGGTCACTGCCTGTGCCAAATTTGCCGCCTATATCGAGTGGCATGGACACCAGCCCAGCCGCTTCCACGCCAGCCATCAACCTCGAACCGCTGACGCGTGAGTTTGCCGCCCTCCGCCTAGAAGTGGCACAGCTGCGCAGTGAGCGCCGCAATGATGCCGCAAGCGCGGCGACCCAGCGCGGCAAGCAACTTCGCGAACAACAAAAAACCAATCGCAACACGAAAACCAAGGTGCCGACGCTATGACCGACGCTCAGTACGCTAATTGGCTGGCGGATCTGTCAGCACCGCGCATTGTATTGTGTGAGCTGGACTATGCAGGTGGCACTGAGTATGTGTCGACGCACCCCTATATCAGCCAACCCACGGATAGCGCCCCTAACCGGGTATACGACGACTTGTTGATGGAGGCCGTCGACATTGAAACGCGAATCGACGGTCTCATCTCGTTTGGCGAGATAACACTGGTGGATGATGGCGAGATCACCCACTGGGTGGATCGCGCCTGGCAGGGGCATGGCATCCGCCTATATCTAGGTGGGCCTGACTGGAGCCGGGATGATTTCCGACTGCATGCTATTGGCATCAATGGCGGGATCATGTCAGCCCGACGTGGTGAGATCGCTTTCGAGATGACGGATCAGTCTGCCGTATTTGATGAGCCAATCGACACCGGCTCCCTCCCCGACGATGCGGGGCCGGTGCCACTAGCGCTAGGGTCGGTTTACAACGCTCCAGCCTATCGCACTAGCGACGGCACGCAATACGAATACAAGGCGTCGTATCTGCCATGTGTATCGCTCACGCCAAAGGAAGGCGGCTCAACGACGCTTAACGTAACCAATCACCCCAGCGAGGGGCGGTTCGTGCTTGATGCGCCGGTGCTGCTTGATCTAACAGTCGACATTAAAGAACAGCACAACACGCCGACCAAAATTGCCGAGTGGGTAGCTGATTACTACGGCAAGGAAGTCGCTGAAATAAGCCTGCCTGATTACACCGTTTGCTTGTACTACAACGGCGAGGTGAACGGTCGTCAGATTCTCGCCGCACTTCCGGGGTATTGGTATTTCGACCGTCTGGATCGTCTGGTTGTCCGGCAGCATGCGATCCCGACCAGTGCTGATGTGACGCTGTTCGACGATGACATCGAGTACGACCAGATCGCGCTCTCCGAAACCCAGCCTCCGTGGAAATCCCTAACACTAAACTGGGGGCGTAATTATGCCCCGCTAAGCCAAGTGGCGGGCGCGGTCGAAGACGAAAACGCAACCGAAGCGGCGCGCTTAAGGCGCGAATGGAGCGAATCGAAAGCCGAGCAATCACTACCTGATTACCCGTTAGCGGAAGACGTCACCCGTGAAAGCTGCATTGCTGAGGCGACCGATGCAGCTACCGAGCGCGACAGACTGCTTGCTATCCGGTCGGTGAGGCGGGACGTGTACAGCATCGACGCGTTTATGCCAGTGGTTGAAGTCGGTCAGTCGATAGCCGTCGAACATCCACGGCTAGCAAGAAAGCTGGGCCGGATCATCTCTGTTTCACGCTCGCCCACACGGGGCACCACCAGCATTGAGGTATGGGTATGAGCAATATGCGCCTAATCATCGATAACGTGCATGACAGCGCAACGCTAACAGCTACCAGTGAAGCGTTGCCAGTGGCCTACACACAACGTAGCGGGCGCGCATACCCGTGGCGCTCGGCTGATACGGGTACCCAGGTAATTGAGGCCACGTTAATGGGCCCCCAATATCTCGATACCGGGGTGCTTTATCGTCACAATCTTTCGGCGTCAGCGACCGTGCAGATGGAGTTTTTGTACGACGCTGATGTTGTACGCGACACCGGGGTTCAGTCAGCGGCTGAGTTGATCCCGCCGCCGCTGTTACGGCTCGGCATTGACCCATGGGGCGCGAGCTATAACGACAAAATACCCGTCGCTGTGCAGCCTTACTGGATCACACCAACTTTCGCGACAGGCTACCGCATTACGATCAACGACCCAGCCAACCCTGATGGGTATATCCAGGTCGGGCGCGTGATTGCGGGTCTGTCGTTCTCACCACGCTACAACTTTAGCTACGGCGTGAAGCTGGAATGGGTAGAGCAGGTGGAGCATCGCCGGACAGAAGGCGGTTCGCTGCGCTCCATCGGTGAAGGGCTGGCACGCCGTCTGACCCTAGAACTGAACTACTTACCCGAGGCCGATCGCACAACGCTCACGACGGAGTTGGTAAAGCGCGGCAAAGGCGCTGACATCTTTATCAGCTTGTACCCCGAGCAAGGCGGCATCAAGGAGATCGAGCACACGTTCCTCGCCCGCCGAGATACCAGCTACGCGCACACTCATGACTTTTACAACAACTGGCAATCCAGCTTGCCGTTTCTAGAGGTGTAACTGATGGCAGACTTTCCCACTATCGACTTTGGCCCTTATGAATGGGCCACGCTGGATAAGAACTACATCGTCAAATGGAACGGTCAGCTGGTTGCGCTGAATGAGCTGCAAGCCAATATTGCCGCGTTCGGCCAGGCAGTCGAAGCCGATAAACAAGTGGCTGTCGACAGCGCTCAGTTGGCTAGTGATAAGGCTCAGCAAGCCGGACAAGACGCGCTCTCAACAGCTGCGGATGTAGTACTAACGGGACAGAACCGGGTAGCAACAGGTGAAGACCTTGTAGCCACCGGACAGGATAAAGACGCGGCTGAGCAAGCCGCTAACACGGCGGTTCAGAAAGCACAGGAAACCGGACTTGACCGCACCCAAACGGGCATAGATCGCGCCGCCGCTGCGGATTCCGCCCAAGCAGCAGGCCAAAGCGAAAACAACGCCGCCTCTGCGCTTGCCGACTTCCTAAAACGCTACCTTGGCCCGCACGAAACACCACCTACAACTGACAACGAAGGCAGTCCGTTACTAGTTGGCGCACTGTACCTTAGCACCGCCGAAGGCGATGAGGGCATGCGCCACTGGACCGGAGCAGAGTGGGTCAACGCATACGCCACGATTGATGGGCTGACTTGGGCGGATGTTAGCGGCAAGCCTAGCCTGGGCACATCTGCGGCTAAAGACGTAGCAGAAACCGGAAATGCCACAGCGGATGAAGTCGTGAAAGGCAGCGACACTCGGTTGGCTGATGCACGTACGCCAACGGCGCACAACCACAGCGCAACTCAAATTACGTCAGGTACGTTAAACGGTGCGCGCCTGCCTAATGCCACAAGCTCAAGCCTCGGCGGCATTAAAGTGCGCTTAAACGGTACCACGGCATATATAACAAGCAACGGGAGTAATGCCTGATGACGTTAATGCTTAATGGGGTCGAGGTAAACGACGTATGGCTTAACGGCATACAAGCTAATGAATTATCTTTAGACGAGGTAGTTATATGGAAACGATTCCCCGACGTAGTAGAAGATTTCGATAACTGGCAAACAAAGTGGCTAGCAGCATACGGAAGCGTACAAAACGGGCCATACGATTTTCGTATGGGACAATCCTCAAAAATCGAAAGCGGCGCTTTTGATCTTTCCTCTTACACACGGGTTAAATATAGAGTACGACCTACGGGAGGGGGGACTCCCTCTTTAATTTTCAGCGTCTATATCGATGGGGGTAGGGTAGTTGGGACCTACAACAGCGGTGCTAGTAACGAACAATGGTACGAAGGTTCTGGTTATTTTTCAGGGACTAATGGTTCTTTGATAGAGATATTAAATGAAGGAAATGCTGTAGCCCTAGATTGGTTAATTTTTGAGAGTTAAGAAGGGTGGTAAATGAAAATTACATGGGAAGACAGAAAAAATAGCGGTCGTATAGACGATCATGTATTTACTGAGAAGCCACCGCTTAGTTTTAAATACGCCTGGTTTCTAGTCACAGGCGACACCGCTCAATTCGTCGAAAGTCACGAAAAAGGGTACTACAACAAAGACATGAGCGGCGAACAGCGCGAGGAAGTTATCGCGTTCTATCAAGCTTGGACACCGCCCGCGCCACCGGAACCTCAGCCTTTACCAGAACCCGAGTATTTCACTTACAAAACCGACATCTGGACACGCTGCACAGAAGACGAAGCCGAAACGCTGGATGCAGCCCTAAGTTCAGCGCCTGCAAAACAGAGACGCATGTGGGATGACTCGCTGAGCGTTGAACATTCAAGCGACTACTACACGCTCTTGCGCGGGCAAATGGAAAGCGTTTTCGGCGCAGCGCGCACCGCCGAAATGCTCGCGCCGTCCAACTGATTTTAGAAGAGGAGTGACCACCTAAGGTGCTGTAACACCAAAGGTGGCCACCAACAAGCAGATCAAGCCTGCAAGTCGGCCAAGACTCCCCTGCCTAGCTAGGCAATGGCAGTCTAAGCCAAACGTTAGAACGTTAGAAGGCTTGACATAGTGTTAATAGAAATCCGTTGTAAACAGTGTAACCGCAAGCTGGCAAACGTCAGCGACTATCAGTTCATCGAAATAAAGTGCCCGCGTTGCAGGCACGTAAACCAGCAGAGAGCCACGAGCTCCAAACCCTTAAAGGAGATGCCTCGTGGCTACCCCAATCATTCCCTGGATGGGCGGCAAGCGCCGCCTCGCTGATCGTATCTTTCCGCTGATGCCGCCGCACCAGTGCTACGTAGAGCCCTTCGCAGGAGGGGCCGCGCTGTTCTTCCTGCGCCCATCGCCAGCCGAAGTAGAGGTGCTGAATGACGTCAACGGCGACCTAGTCAATCTTTACCGCGTGGTGCAGAACCACTTGGAGGAGTTCGTCAGGCAGTTCAAATGGGCCCTATCAAGCCGTCAGGTGTTCGAGTGGCTCAAGATGACACGGCCCGAAACACTCACAGATATCCAGCGTGCAGCCCGGTTCTATTACTTGCAGCAGAACGCCTTCGGAGCCCGCATCGAAGGCCAAACCTTCGGTACGGCGACTACCACGCCACCGGGGCTTAATCTGCTGCGGCTGGAAGAGACGCTCTCGGCGGCTCACCTTCGCTTATCAAGTACCTTTATAGAGCACCTAAGCTGGCAGAACTGCATTGAACGCTATGACCGTCCGCACACCCTTTTCTATATGGACCCACCCTACTGGCAGACAGAAGGATATGGGGTACCCTTTGGCATAGAGCAGTACGAAGAAATGGCGAGTATGCTGGCCAAGCTCAAGGGCAAAGCCATCATCAGCCTCAACGACCACCCAGACATCCGCCGGATCTTCGCGGACTACCACATCGAAACCACCGACATCCGCTACACCGTCGGCGGCGGCAAAGGCTCAGACGCCAAAGAGGTGCTGATCTTCAGCTGGGATGTGGACGCAGAGCCAGCGGGGTTGTTTTAAGCAAAGGTTTATTATCAAGTCTAAGTGCGCATAAGGTACATATACACAAAATAATGCTTAGGGAGCCATTATGGATACCGCTTATTGTAAGTTGGATGGAGTGACCTATTACATCGCAAGCTTTGCTTCTTTACCCCAACGCGAAATACAGGAAAAGAGGCGACATCTCCTTTGTCCAGACCCAAAGTGTGGATGGCAAGCCTACTTCAAGCGGGCGGCATCAAGTGGTCAGGGAGCTTGTTTTGGTGCAAGGCCTCATGCTCCAAATTGTAGCCTTGCCGCTCCTATCAGCGAAAGCGGGCCGGGAAGCAATGAAACAAAAGATATTCTCCGTAACCCTATGGACCATATCGTTATTGATACAGCCTTTGGGGCCCATGGAAGTCTTCACATAGATGGTGAAGATGAGGCTCCTGGAGCACCTAGAGGAGGACGGTTCACAGGTGATGGCCCGAGAGGCCCCGCAAAAATGAACAGGCGCCTTCGACCACTTCTCAAAAGCTTAATTAGTTCAGAACAATTCCGCCGCTCTTCTTCCGTGATTGAGCTTCCCCAATATCTTAGCCTGCCCGTGAATCAGTTTTTTGTGCACTTTGATGATGCTGGCCCGGAACACGAAAACAGGTTCCATGGTTTCTGGGGGCTTGTTTTCGATACAGGTATGTCTTACAGCGGCGCATTCTGGCTAAATACCGGCGAATATGACGAGCTAAGCGTTATGATACCTGCCCATCTCTACGACGACTTTAAGAAAAGATTCGGCTTTCAGCTCGATTATGAGCTGGAGGGGATGCACGTTTTGGTACTGGGCCGTCTACGAGCAGCGCAAAGTGGAAAGCAGTACATAGAACTAGAAGACTTAAGTATGTGCGCGCTATGTGATGATTGATAGGCATCCACCTAGTAATGCCAAATCCATCGCGAAAACGGAAACTTAAGTACGTCATAAACGGTGCCAAATACGGCACAAGGAAGTGCCAAATCCATCGCGCGTTTACA
>NZ_JAMJPJ010000053.1 GCF_023555005.1 Halomonas llamarensis
GGTACGTCTTCGAAACATTGCCCACGCTCAACGACGACGAGCTCACCACGCTGCTGCCCTGGCACTGGAAGGACACATTACCCGGCTGAGCGACGCCTGCCCAGATGTGGTTAATGGCTCGCTTACTTATGACGCTTGGCAAAGGCTACTGCATTGGCTTTGACTTCCTCGTCGCTAATCATGCTCATTCCCTTAGGTATACGCGCAACATACAACAAGGCCGCTCAATCGTTGAGCGGCCTTGTTGAGTCTAGCTAATCATCACCCTAATTGGGTGCAAAATCACTCCACTCTAATATCAATTAGAGAAAAATACACTTAAATAACAACAACTTATAATTTTACTCACTCTTGATACCATTACCCATACCATGCTCAGATTTTTTTTGATTTTTTTCTGCTCTTCGACGCTTTAGTTCAGCTTTGGCCCAAGCTGATGATTCTGCCATGTCCTGACGCAGCTCTACTAGCTCGCTAGGAGCAAGTCGACGCACTGCTGGGCCTTCAGAATCCGCCGTTACGGTATTTTTACCACGCAGTTCATTTTCTGTGTCTGAACCGTGCTCTTTAGCCTCCACCAACTAACTTCCCCCGTAGACCGGTAAATAAATCATTAGTACTTCTTAATAGAGTCTCGACACCTTTTAATGATAACAGCGTCTTGAGACACTCTGTGATTCATGCTAGATAATCGTGTAAAGATTGGATTATCAGCTAGACTTGACTGACCACTATAGCGGCACAATGCCTTTAACAACCAGCCACCAAGAGATACATAAGCACCACCAGGAACACCATTGTATTCCATGACGGCTCCGGCCACTAATGGCCCGAAAGCCCCAGTGAAATCTAAAGCAGCCAAATTCCCTCTATTCTTTTCTATTTGCATGAGCTCTTTTCTAAGCTCATACAATTTTAAACTTAGCTCATCATTGCTTAAATTGGAGTAACCTTTCAATATATCAGGAATGGCTCTAAGGCTATTGCTAGTAAGAGCATCATCCAGCTCTAGTACATTCATATCATTATTAATTGCTAGAACATTATCCAAGAGCATGCTAATTTCAGACTCTCTAATAAACTGAGAGTTGTCAATCACTCCACTATAAAGACTGCTAATAGCTTCGCAAGCCGCAACCTCTGAATACTGCTCGGAATCAAATGGAAAGTGATGTGCATTTAATCCTTGAGCAAACTCAAAGCTAGAGCTGGCTGTAGCAAGCTCAATGGATAAGTCCTTTCCTTTAGCTTCAAATAGCTTGGTAGCCAAATTAGAAAATCCAGCCCTAAAAACAGAAGCAGCTCCTTCTTTATCTATCATGTACTCTGAAAACTGCCATTGCTCAGAAAGCGACTTTGCTAAAAACTTGAGCCCTTCGCTATTAGACCTCGCACAATAATAGAGAAATTCATATTGCTCATCACTTGAAAATGTGGCACCAACAATACCAGTCTTCTTTTGAATCCCCTGAATTGCTGTTGCTGCCAACCGCCTAGAGAATATTATTGCATTCGGATTTACCTCTATAATTTCCTGCAATAGGCTTTGCGAGTATCTTGCTAAATTCTGTGGAACAACAAAAAGCAACCTACCTCTAGTGATAAGCTCCTTTAACTCAAGTGTATTTATACCAAACATTCCATAAAAATCTCTTTCTTCAGACTTAAATGGCAACGCTATAACAACTTTCTCATAAAGAGATAAATACACCCTCAAGTTTCTGCGTTCAAATACAGAAGCATCTACGAAGCATTTAGAACTTCTTCCTAGAAAATCACTAGGCAAAAATATATCCTGACGCTCTAACTCATCACCGCTAAAAACAATCTTTCTATTTTGAACCCAAAAATCTTCATCTGCCTCATACCTATCTAAAATATTTCTAGGAAACTGCTTCTGAATTAAACCACTAGCTATAATTTGGAGGTTATCTCTAGAGTTAGCCTTGAAATCGACCACTCCTGGATAGTCACTAATATCAGGATTAACCTCGAAAACATAATCAAACCCCTGATAACCTAAAGATTCACAGATAAGCTGAATCTCTTCTTTCTCATCATCAGTTACTTCATTCTTCAGAATAATTTTAAACTCATTCGTACCCCACTTCATATCAGAATTAAATGGCTGATATTTTTTAGGGATGTGAATATTTAACTGATTAATAAACTCACCCATAACAAGCGGCTGACCAAACAAGTGGGATTTTTCGAAAGAGTCTCTAAGTGGAATTTTAATAAAATCAGGGAGCTTTTCACCAACAATAACTACGGGAGGAATCGCCATTGTTCTAAACTCTTCATAGCGATTCTCTAATGTGACCTTCTTTTCTTCATCACCAAGAACCTCTTGAATAACTGCATAAATTTTTTCACCATCTGTATACAACCCCTTATGGGAAAGATCATGCGTCTCGAATCTAAATGATTCATAGTTATTTTTGATGGTATCAACGACAGAAACCGAATAAGGATAATTTATACTAGACAACTCGCCCCCTCCCAAAACAAACCTATGCATACCTTTATACAAACATTAACATAGCCAAACATCTATTTGAGAGCCAGTATTACCACCTTTTTATAGATCAGACCTTGGCATAACAACCTTGGTCATGATGTTACCCAAACGGCCAAGATCGCCGTTGATTCGAGCCAACTCCCGGACCTGCTCACAATCGACCACCCCCTTGATCTTGTAGCCCTGGCCAACCTCACGCAGATAACGCGCAGCGCTCATGCCTGCTCGCTTTGCTTGCGCCTCGATATGCTCCTTTTCCTCGGGTAAGCAGTACACCTTGATAGGTGTACTGCTCTTCCTCGTTATTTGTTTTGCCTTATCGTTCATCATCTTGTGCCTTGGTTCCTTGTCACCTGACGGATAGTATCCAACGCCTGTTCGAAGTCCTCCGGCGTCGCTCTACCAGTTTCAGCCTGGTAGTAAAGGATCGTGAACATATTGGCGACCGCCTCCGCGACGGGCGAAATCTGCCGGGCGGTTTCCTGGTCGATAAACTCCAGGGCAGCCAGCTTGGTTGCTGCCTGATGAATTGCTTGCTGGACTTCGATATTATGCGTGGTTGTCATGTGTCACCTCTCTGACAGGTGGTATGTGAAAATGCGGGCCGGTGCACCATCACCGGCCCGTGTGCTTTCTATAAGCCGGTATTGGAAAACCCGGCCACTTCTGAAAACGGGGTTTTCCCGGTTCCAGCCCCTGCGTCATTGCTGATGCGTGTGCTGCTCGATGCCTCCACTCGGCCAGTAGGGTCCGGGCGATTCACAAAGGCCGCAATCTCCGCGTCGGTGTCTTTCTCTTCCTCGGTCGATGGTTCGACAACCGGCACAAAATCGGCTTCTGTGCGGGGTTCCTGGTCCTTGTCGAGCATATCCAGGGCAGCCATGAAACTACGTTCTTTCATCGTCTTATCTCCTTACGTATCTTGCCGATCGCGGTTCACAAAGCTGGCAACCTCTTCATTACGTTCCTGCTGGCGTTCCTGGGCATACGAAACGTAGTCCCCGACGTCGAAGGTGTGCTTTTCCGGGTCGCGTGCTTGCCACTCAGCGTGTGACTGGCGGGCCTTGTCCTGGTCCTCGCTGGACAGAGCATCAAAGCCGCCTGTTTGGTTTACCCAGCCGCCGCCGTTGCCACCGCTCAAGCTATCGCTGTCGAACGATGCGGTATCACTCACCTGATCAGCGCTACCAGCATCGGTATCACTCTTTGGCTCCATGCTTTCACGAATTGAGGATGCCAGGCGTCCTCCGGCGGTCTGATTAGCCTTGTCTTGAAAACTTCCGGCCATCTTTGCCCCTACCCCTTTAGCAAGCTCGCCAGCCGTTCCGGCTGCTAGAGAAGCTGCCCGACCAAACCCACCGCCAGAGCTGGAACTACCCGTTCCGGAAAAACCTGCTGCCTGGGCAAATGGCGTATCACCCGTGCTCGCGTTATCGCTGCCAGTGGTGCTACCACCCCAGCTCTCGCCAGTATCACTAGAGCTACCGCCGAAGCTCGGCATGTCTCCACCGGCCATACTGGATTGCGCTTTTTGAAAGGCTGCTTTTACAGCACTAGCTCCACCGGCCATGTTAGTCGCCCCGGATATTGCAGCGCTTCCAAGCGCAGCACCACCCGATGCAACGGCTGCACCGGCACCGACAGCACCACCGATCAAGGCCCCTGCACTGAATGAACTACCAGCGCTCGCAGCAGCGCCACCGCCAGGGATCAAACCTGCAACCACGTTTGGTACGGAGTTAACGAGAATAACCATGACAAGGGATACAACGAAAATGACCAACAATTCGTCCATGGGCGCACCTTCTGAAAGGTCGGAGTGATAACCATCGATAATAGAAACAGCGATCCCAACCAGCAGTGTCATTGTCATGATTTTGAGTGCTATACCGGCCACACTCCGGAAATAGTTGACGGCAATGTCAGAGGTCCAGCGCGAGCCACCGAAGCCCAAGACAAAGATTCCCGCGTAAGCAATAATCCATGCCGTAACTAGGGCAAGAAGAACGTTGGCCGCGACAATGGCCATGCATGCCAATATGGCAAGCGTGGTCAGGAATATGGACAAGTTGTCCATAGGGCTAGTGATGCTATAGCTGCTCGCTGCCTTAGCGATAATATCAAACGCAATATCTATCGGCGTGGACGGATTCAACCCCCTTGGCAGGCCGGATGCTTCAGCCGCGATATTTCTCAACGAGTTGATAATATCCATTGCAAAGCCGGGCCCATTGATCAACAGCCACCAAAAGAACCCGGTAGTAATGGTGAAGCGGGTAAACTCGGCGAAGAACTCGCCAATGTCGGCTTTGCGCAATGCCATCATGCCGAACGTCCAGACCATTGAGATAACAACCAGTGTCCAGAACAACCAGGACGCATGATCAGTAATTGTTGTCGCCCAATTTGAGCTTTCGGTTAAAAAACGGTCCGAAACTTCATTCAACACGCCGCCTTTATCTATTTCGGCAAAGGCGGCTGGTGAAATGGAAGCAAAGGGCAGTACTGCCCCAAAGCGAAGAAGTACTGTTTTCATATCAGAACTCCTTGCTCTTAGAGCGATCCACCGGTTCTTTCAGGCTATCGTAGATAGTCCCGTCCTGTTTTTCGCACTGCTCTTGCTGTTGGTTTGTTTTTTCACAGTTTTCTTCCTTCTCACTACATCCCGCCATGAGGAACAAATAAAGCAGGAGCGTCAGCATTTGAATCATGTATTTCATGCTTAGTACTCCTTGCTGTGAGAACGGTTGACTGGCTGTGACAGCCCCTCATAGAGCTTATCGCGTGAAGCCTGATACTGAGCTTCGCGGTCAGCATCCGCCTGCATTCGAGTGCCAACGGCATTCTGCTGAGCAATCAGCAAGCTGCGGATTTGCAGGAGCTGGTTGGCCTGGTTGCTGGCGAGCTGGTTAGCGTACCCGATGGCGGCCAGTTGGCCATCCGCGCCCTGGGCGGCAGATTGCAAACGCTGGAGTTGTCGAGCGTCAGCCTGCAAGTTGTCTTGCTGCTGCTCAAGACCCTTAAACAGCGCATCGTTGGCCTTCTTCTGCGATTCAGACGCCAGGCGGCGGTTCTCGGCCATCGCGACCCGTTCGGCATCGCTGCACCCCACCGATGAGAAGCACGGCGAGCTGCGGTAATAGGCCACGTCCTGGAACTTGCCCAGGTAGGCATCGAGGCTGCCAAGCTGATTTTGGTAATAGGCGAGTGTGTTGGTTGCCTGGTTCAGATCATTGATGGTGCGCTGCGCCTGGTCCCAAATATGGGCCGCCGGGGCCATGGTGTTTTGCAGTTGGTTTTCATACTGCTGGAGTTGGGTTTGGTATTCCTGAATTTGCTTGAGCGTCTGCGCAACAGCTTCCATCGCGGACATGATGTTCTGCGATAGGTTGGTGCCATCGACTACTGGAATACCGGCGTAGACGGGCTGCAAAGTGCAGGTCGTCATAACGACGGCCAGAACAATTTTAGCGGCTAAATTTTTTCTTCTAACTTTTTGCATACGTTGATCTCCATTACCAATGAATGCTTTATCGTGCCTTTCAATGCATAACGTATAAGCTCAATAATTGGACATAAAAGTTGACATGAAGAAATTTAAGCCAATAACTCCTACGGCGGCAGCCGGTAGCCTCGCAGAGCAAGATTCCCGTTGAGCACCTCCGGTGCGAATAAAGGGGAGTGAAATAGGAACCGCCGACTTGTCGGTGGGCCTACTTCACCTATCTTGCCCGCCTTTCAGCGTTGTTTACGCCAAGGAAAGTGTTGCCGCGAAAATCTGTTTTTTAGTGCAAACCATATAAAATCGCTCGATCACCTTCTTGCGAGAACGGAAGCACGAAAAAAAACACGTAATATCAGTCAATTACTACGCTAACGCGGGTGTTTACACAGCAAACAAACACAGGAATACACAGCTTTACCAATTCAGGAGGGATAGCGCCCCTCAAGTGTCAATGAAACGTACGAGTGCTAGCAACTCATCGAATGTAGAGCGCTGTATTCCATGGGTTTTCAAACTCACTAGGCACTCTCGCCGGCCTTTTCTTTGACAGTTTCAGATTGGTATCGGTTGGGTCATACCGTCAGGAAGGATCGCTATCAACACCCTGTGCTTGTCGAGCCGCTAGCGCCCAACTTCGGACAGCTTTTCGGGCACAGCGTCAAGGCGGATAGGAAATGTAGTGTTGTAGTATGTTGTATAGTACTACTACATACTACAACCTAAAAACCGCACACATTGTTCGGCCTACTATCGGCTTAAGTGGCCATTCATCTTGATCTATGGAATACGGCTTTCTGAGCCACCCAGAGAGGCACTTCAGGCATCCCCACCCGCTACCCCCTAGCTGGCCTATGAACGACGCTCCTGGGGCTTATGAGGCGGCTTTTGTCGTCCTTCGGACGGATTGAACGCCAAGGAGAAGGGATTGCTCCTGGCGAGCACACAGAACCGGCCTTCCTCTTGGCGTTAAAACATCGGCCGGAGGCCGATAGATACTCAACCTCCAGCACCCAGCTGGAGGTTGCTGGATATCCTGAGATATCCTGAATATCCTGCCAAAACAGCAAAAAATCGGGCGGGTGTGAGTCACTATCGGGCGGGTGTGAGTCGCCATCGGGCGGGTGCGGGACGCTATCGGGCGGGTGTGAGGCGCCTTATCCTATTCTCAGCATCTATCGTTATTCCAACTTCATGCAATTTTTCCGCATCTTCCCTAAGCCTGGAACGCCCATTTCGCATCTTCTTACTATTGATGTTTTCACCACAGACTGCGCGAATGAGAGTATCAACATGCCACCCTCCGGCTGGATCATTCTTGTGGGTCAATATGTGTCGAGCGACCGCCTGACTAATCCCGTGCCGCAAGCGAGCAATGGGTGCAGGATCGTAGTACAGGCTAAGGTCATGCTCCAATAGCATGACCAAGGCGATACCAAGCCGAACTCTCCACAGATTTCGCTCTCCTCCCGTCAAGGGATCAGGGCGTGTCATAGGGAGTTATTGTCAAATTTTGTGTATGACCGTTTAGGCGGCGGTCCTATCTGACTGATCTGTTAAGGGCTCCCCATCCTGGAATTTCACGTTATTCACGACCAGTTCCAGTTTGTTGAACCCCGCT
>NZ_JAMJPJ010000054.1 GCF_023555005.1 Halomonas llamarensis
ACCAGGACGTTACGCTTTCACCCATAGTGGATGGCCTCTTGGAATCGTGTTCTTGCCGGAACGTATTGATTACCTTAGAGATTACCATCCACTATTTTTGTTTTCAGGCCTGCCTAGTGAATAACCCAGGATAAATGTATCAGCACTTTTCGCCGCCATCGTATGAGCACCATTCAAATAATACGAATTTGCCTTGCTAGCGCCATGAAACTATTATGGGAACGGTTCCATGGATAGAGACAAATATGACAATAACAACTCATCAGCGCACAACGATCCTTGAGGTCGCGCGAGAAGCCAAAGCTTCCAAGACCAGCGTTTCTCGCTACTTTAGCGGCGAACGTGAACGACTTTCTCCGTGCATGCAGACGCGCATTGCTGCCGCTGCTCAGCGCTTAGGCTATCGACCTAACCGGATGGCCAGCGGTCTAAAACGAGGGCGCTCGAAACTCATTGGGATGTTAGTTGCTGACATTCGTAACCCATTCTCAATAGCGGTGATGTACGGCGTGGAACAGGCCTGCCGCGAGCGTGGTCTGTCATTGATGGTCTGCAATACTGACAATGACCCAGCTCAGGAACGTGAGCACCTTTCTTTACTCGCCTCTTACCAAATAGAAGGCTTGGTAATCAATGCTGTTGGAAGTCTGGACCAGGAACTACAGACACTGGTCCAACAAGGCATTCCTCTAGTCCTCCTTGAAAGAGAGCTGAGCGAAGTAGAGGCCGAAGTTGTGGGCCTCGACAACGCTCGTGCGATCGATTTAGCCCTAGACCACTTACAGGACAGGGGTTATGGCGAATTACTCTATCTAAGTGAACCGCCGGGTTTAGCCAGTCCACGACAGGCGCGGTTAACTCGCTTCCAGCAGGGCGTTGCCGCACGCAACCTGACCGGTGAAACTCATTGCCAGCCACTCAGTGAGCCCGAAACACTACAAAATGCTATCAGCAACTTCATCGCACGCCCTGGCACCTCTCCCAAAGCGCTGCTCTGTGCCAATGGCAATGCCACCCTGGCTGCCACCCGTGCACTACAAGCCCACGGCGCCCCACTCGGCGATATTGGCCTGATAGGTATCGACGAACTCGACTGGTGTGAGCTCGTCAGCCCCGGCATTACCACTTTAGCCCAGCCCACCGAGGCGATCGGCCGGGCAGCAGTCGAGTGTCTAATGCGTCGACGTGAGGCTGGTGATCGGACAACACCATCGCGCCAAGTGCACTTTCAGGCCATTCTGATCCCGCGCGGCTCCACGCGCCGTTAATCAACCCATTCAGGAACCCTCATGTCCATCCTACCCTCATGCTCTCAAATGGTATCGTTCCCATTACTATTGCCTGATGATTCAAATGCATCCGCAACACTGGTTGCCATTTCTGCCTATGACCAAAGCGTCGTCTCCGCACGCGGCTATAGCACGATACTGTCATGGCTTAACTTAGCCGGTGCCGATGGAGTGGAGATCCGTCGTGAATTATTACCTGTAGGATTCGAAGACTTCATCGGCCTAGGACGGACCTGCGCCGACCTCGACCTAGCAGTCATTTACTCCGCACCTGAAAGGCTCTGGGAAGTCGATCGGTTCGCTGAAAATCTTGATAAACAGATAGTTGAGGCTGCCGACCTGGGCGCAGTCGCTATCAAAGTCCCCATGGGCCACTACCCCGGTGAGAATCAGGTCGACTGGGTAGCATTGAGCCAATGCCTAACGGCTGCCCCTCCATTACTGATAGAAAACGACCAAACCCCCGAGGGCGGCACCCTAGAGCCCCTGGCTGCCTGTTTGGAGGACGCTTTGTCTGCGGGATGTCCACTAGGTATGACCTTTGATATCGGAAACTGGCTATGGACTGGTACCGATCCGTTGAAGGCAGCGCGACGCCTAGGCCCCTTCGTACGCTACTTACACTGCAAGGGCGTTATGTCCGGTCATGAACTTCTTAAAGCTAGCATACCCGATGAGCAAGAGCTCTCTGCCTTGCGTTCACTGCTGACCTATTTACCAGCCCAACTGCCGCGAGCTATCGAATATCCATTAAAGGGCGAGAACTTGGCGGCTATTACTGCTGAACAACTCGCACGACTGCGCCACTTATAATTTTACCAACCAAACAAAGGAGGCTGCCATGCCCCCACTTTCCCCTTCTCCCGAGATCATTGCCTTTGGCGAGGCCATGACAATGTTCGTCGCCGAGGAAGCCGGCGCGCTTGGCCACGTAGAGCATTTTCAACGCCGCATTGCCGGGGCAGACACCAACGTGGCTATCGGCTTAGCTCGCTTAGGGTTTCATGTCGGCTGGCTAAGTCGAGTCGGCGACGATAGTTTTGGCTCCTTTATTCGCCGTGCCTTAGAAGCTGAGGGGCTTGACTGTCGACATCTGCGAACCGATGCCGAACACCCCACCGGCCTAGTGTTCAAGGAACTTGCCCAGGGCGGTGCCGACCCTTACGTGGAATACTATCGCCGAGGAAGTGCCGCCAGCCACCTAGCACCAACGGACGCTGATGGCATTGACTTCTCATCTTTACGCCATGTTCATGCCACCGGCATCCCCCCGGCACTTTCAGCAAGTTCTCGCGAACTCACAGAAGCCATGCTTGATCGGGCTCGAAACGCTGGGGCGAGTCTCTCTTTCGACCCCAACCTTCGCCCTAGTCTATGGCGCAGCAAAACCGAAATGCGCGAAGTGCTCAACTCTTTGGCAGCCCGCACTCACTGGGTGCTTCCTGGTCTAGCTGAGGGCCGATTGCTAACCGGCCACGACAGCCCTGAGGCAATTGCCGACTTTTATCTGGAGCGCGGGGCCCAGGCTGTAATCGTTAAGCTGGGGCCCGAGGGCAGCTACTATCGGGGTAGCCTGGGGGGCAACCAGGTCGACTTCACAATGCCTGGTGTACCGGTGACCAAGGTTGTCGACACTGTAGGCGCTGGAGATGGTTTTGCAGTGGGTATCATCAGCGCCTTGCTTGAAGGTCTTTCACCTCGTGAAGCTGTACAGCGAGGCAACCTTATAGGCGCCCTGGCGGTGCAGGTACGTGGCGATATGGAAGGGCTACCCGATCGCACCCACCTGGATCAGCTGTCATCCACACTGAAATAAGGAATTTAACATGAAGAAACGTATCCTTGCTTACGGCCGCCTGAGCGAAGCCCAGCTAACTCAGCTTTCCAACGAGTTTGAGGTACAGCAGTTTCATGGTCTTGCCTCAGCAGACACCCCTGAGTTCCGCGCCGCCCTGACCGAAGCCCATGGCCTGATCGGCTCAAGCGTGACTATCCCCGCGGAGCTACTGAAAGAAGCCCCAAACTTGGAGGCCATTGCTAGCATCTCGGTGGGCTTTGATAACTATCCAGTTGAAGAACTAACCCAGCACGGCATTCTGCTATGCAACACTCCTGACGTGCTCACAGAGACCACCGCTGATACCGGTTTCGCGCTGATCATGGCAACTGCCCGCAGAGTGGTAGAACTCGCCGATTTCGTCAGACGTGGCGACTGGCTTAAAAGCATCGGCCCAGAGCACTTTGGCAATGATGTTAACGGTAAGACCCTAGGCTTAGTGGGGTTTGGCCGCATCGGTGCAGCCGTAGCCCGACGCGGAGCTTTAGGTTTTGGTATGCAAGTACGCTACGCCATGGCCTCACCCAAGCCAGCTCTCGAATCTGAGCTGGGTGCCAAGCGCCGTACACTTGACGAACTACTCGCCGAATCCGACTTCGTATGCGTTACCGTTCCACTCTCCGCTGCTACCCATCACTTAATCGGCGCTCATGAATTCACCTGCATGAAGTCTTCGGCAGTTCTGATCAATATAGCCCGTGGCCCAGTAGTGGACGAGGCGGCACTGATTGAGGCGTTGAAGGCAGGCCGCATCCGCGCTGCTGGCCTTGATGTCTACAACAAGGAGCCTCTATCACAGGCGTCACCGCTACCTCACATGGCAAATGTAGTGGCCCTACCACACATCGGTTCAGCAACCCACGAGACACGCAATGCTATGGCGCAACGGGCAGTAGATAACCTGATTCTGGCACTGTCCGGCAATCGCCCTATCAGCTTGGTCAATGAAGAAGCCTGGGAGTCGCGCCAAGGTGTTTGATTGGGCATTGTTAGACTAAAGACGATTGGTACATAAGCACTATATAAGCTAACTTTTAGATCAATCTAAAAACAACCCATGCCGGAGATCCAATGAGCCAGGACGTGACTCGCCAAGATCAGCGCGGTAACACTAGCGTGACGCTGAAGGACATCGCCATTCATGCTGGAGTATCCCGCTCGACAGTGTCACTGGTACTGCGCGAGAGCCCGTTGGTCGCCGAGCGAACCCGGTTAAAGGTGCAGCGCTCAATCAAAGCACTGGGCTACGTCTACAACCGCGGTGCAGCCACGCTACGCGGCAGCCGCACGTCGACTTTAGGGGTGGTCGTCTACGATATTGCCAACCCTTTCTTCGGTGCTATGGTGGCGGGGATTGACGCCGCCCTGAATCGCGAGGGCTACGTCTCTTTCCTGGCCAACAGTGAGGACTCTCCAGCGCGTCAGCAGCGCTTTTTGGAGCGTATGCGCGAACACAGCGTTGACGGCATCTTACTGTGCCCAGCGGAGGGTACCGACCCAACATTGATCGATACTATCGACAACTGGGGCATGGCTTGTGTGCAGGTACTCCGACACGTAGCCGAGCCCCCTTTCGACTATGCTAGCGCCAACTTTCATCAAGGGGTATGCCAGGCCATGGATCACCTTGTAGGCCTGGGACATCGTCGAATCGCCTTCCTTGGCGGCCATAGTGAGCACTCGGCGACCCGTGAGCGCTGGCAAGGCTACAAGGCATCCTTGGAACATCACCAGCTTACTTACCAGCGCTCATTGCGCTCCACCGTGACTCGTTGCGATGGCATTGTCATGATTGAGCAGCTAATGACTGAATCGCCGGCGCCTACAGCAGTGATCTGCCATAACGACTTAGTGGCCTTTGGCGCTATGCTCGGCCTTAAGCGCCTAGGGTTGATACCAGGCGTCGACTGCGCGGTGATCGGCACCGACGACGTTGAAGAAGCCAGCCTGAGTGACCCGGCGCTGACAAGTATCGCCACCCATCCTTACGCAATCGGCGAGGAAGCTGCACGTTTAGCGCTAAGGCGCATCGCCAACCCTGAGGGTACACGGGAGCAAGTCGTACTATCACCTCGGCTACAGATCCGTAACTCTTGTGGAGCCGCCAGGCCCACCTCAAACGTAACATTGTCCAACCATGCTGCCGGGGATCACGGCTAACGCCCTATCCCACGCCAGCCAATCAACGCCGCCCTGGGCGGTGACAACAATAAGGTGTCATTATGAACAAAAAATGGATCGATCTAAATTATACCCCTTCTCCTAGACTGCTGGGCGCCGCCCTGCTGGTCACCGCCGCCCTCGGATTCGCTGGCACAGCCCAAGCCTTAGAGCTTCGCTTCGGCCATGGCGGCACCGAAGACACCGCTTACCAACTGGGTGCGGAACGCTTCAAAGAGCTGCTTACCGAAGCCAGCGATGGTGCGATAGGCGTCCAAATCATGGGTAACTCAGTGCTCGGCCATGAGACTGAAATGTTTGAACAACAGATGGTAGGTGCTCTTGATGTGTCGATCATTAACCCTGGCCTGATCACTGACTTTTCACCCACCGCCAATGTTTTCTCGATTCCTTTCTTATATCGCGACGAGGAACACTGGTCTCAGGTGCTTGACGGCGAGGTGGGCCGCGCGATTGCTGACCAGATCAGTGCTGAGACCGACGTACGCGTATTGGCATTTTATGGGGGCGGAAAGCGGCAGATCGTTAGTACCGAGCCGCTAGAAAATCTTAGTGACCTCGAAGGCTTAAAGATTCGCACCAACCCCACACAACCGCTGATCACCGCTTGGAAAGCGCTGGGAGCCAATCCTACCGTCATGCAATGGAGTGAAATCTACACGGGGCTACAACTTGGGGCGATTGACGGGCTACTCAATGAAGCAGAGTGGATTCACCGTATGCGTTTTCACGAAGTCGCCCCGCATATCGGGCTTTCAGAGCACGATATTACAGTACGACTGTTAACCCTATCTCAGGCGACCTGGGATCGCCTCGATGAGTTCCAACAAGAACAGGTTATGAAGGCCGCCATCGAATCCGCTAACTTCGCTCGCAACGTGCAACTCGAACAAGACGCCGAGGCGCTAAAACTGCTGGTTGAAGAGGGTGCCACTCTGCACGATATGGATCGCGAGACCATGATGAAAACCGTCGCGGAACCGCTCAAGAGCGTGATCGCCGACATGGGTTTGACCAAGTTCCACCAGATGATCGTCAACGCGGAATAACCCACGCAGCGCCGGCCCTCCGGCGCTGCGCCTGCCATAGGTAATCGCCATGCCCCGACTACTCGCTGCGTTGGCACAGCTCAACCGAATCCTTGAGCGCGTGCTCAATTGGTCACTGCTGCTACTCATACTAGGCTTCATTCTGTTGGTCATTTACCAGGTAATCAGCCGAAATCTGGCCTTCATTCCAAGCATCTATTGGACCGAAGAGTTCAGTCGCTTTGCGTTTCAATGGATGGTCATGCTGGGCGCTGCAGTAGGCGTGCTTCATGCAGACCACTTTGTGCTTGAAGCTTTCCCTCGTGGCTCACGGGCTGATATCGCCACCCGAGTGATACGCGATCTGGCTTGTTTGGCTATCGGTATTATCTTCGTCTACCACGGACACGAATTCGCTCTATCTGGGTTACGTCGTAATGCCACGGCCTCAGGGCTATCCATGATCTACGTCTACTCAACCTTCATGGTTAGTGGTGTATTCATACTGCTGTTCAGTCTACAGCGCTTACTGCATACCCTGCTCCACGGCCTGGATGCAATGGAGATGTCGCTTAACACACCGAGCGAGATAGAGGCACTGGAGGTCAGTGCACCTGACCAGAGCATAGAAAGCCTCCACTTGCACCCAAAGAGTAAGGGACAACCTGGACAGGGAGATCCCCACCTATGATGCCTATCGACTGGATATTTATTCTTCCATGGCTACTGTTTGCTCTGCTCGCCGTACTCATCGTCGTGGGGGTACCCATCGCAATGGCGCTGATCCTTACCTCATTCAGCCTGATCTTCCTTGATCCGCGCCTGACTACCTGGGTGCTCTTCCAGCGCATGTACAGTGGAATGGACTCCTTCGTACTACTAGCCGTACCGCTCTTTCTACTGGCCGGTAATCTAATGAACGCAGCACGTATCACTGATCGCTTGATCACGTTATGCATGCTGCTAGTGGGTCACTTTAAAGGTGCCCTGGCCCACGTCAATGTCATGGTCAGCATGCTATTCGCTGGCGTTTCAGGCTCTTCTACCGCCGATAGTGCCGGCGTGGGTACAGTGCTCATTCTGAAGTGGTTGAATAGATGTGACCACCCCAGTTAAGGAATAATGCCCTGAAACTGGAGATGGATCATGACCACACGAAAGCAGTACTCGAAAGAATTTAAACTGGATGCGATTAGCCTAGTGCTGG
>NZ_JAMJPJ010000055.1 GCF_023555005.1 Halomonas llamarensis
CGACATCGCCCGCTACCGGCTTTATGACGAACACGCATCCGACCAAGTGCAGAAGCGCTACGACGATGCAGTGAAGTTCCTACGCAGCGTTTCACGCGGCGATGTGAAGCTCGGCATTTCAACCGGCCCAGCATCAAGCAGCGCAGGCAGCGTGCAGATGAACTCAGGCCGCCAGGTGTTTAACGGCGGTGGCTTCTAGCCCGCTTTGACGGAGACAACAGACATGAGTGCCAAACAGACCACGAAAGCAGCGAAGGCTGAGCAGCCCGCACCACCACCACAGCCCCGTGCGGATGTGTCGGTGCGGGTAAAGACGACATCCCCTGGCGTTAAACGCCAAGTGTGCGGGGTGATCTTCGGCAATGAATACAAACGCCTGCTGTTGGATGACAAAGGCAGCGCCTACAAGGCCATTGCCCGCGACCCCGAGTTGATGATGGAAACCTTGCCCAACAAACCGCTCAGCGATGACGAGGTCGCCGCCGACACGCTGCCAGGCCAGGGCAACAAAAAAGAGCAAGAGGCCACGTAATGCTCTCGCTCACGCCGTGGCTTGATCGCCTAAACGCCCTGGGCGGCATGCCCACTGTGCAGCTGGCAGCGGATGTCGAAGCCGCCAAGAACAACACCCAGCTCCCCAACATGATGCTGGTGCTCGGGCGTGAAACCGTCAGCCACGGCCCCATGAGCG
Organism: Halomonas llamarensis; assembly: GCF_023555005.1. GTDB lineage: Bacteria > Pseudomonadota > Gammaproteobacteria > Pseudomonadales > Halomonadaceae > Vreelandella > Vreelandella llamarensis. The sequence goes on from NZ_JAMJPJ010000055.1 coordinate 692, forward strand.
ACCAGGCGCGCCACCGCGTGAAGACCGAGGTGTTGCTGGTCACGGGGATTCGCCGCCGTAACCAACCGTTAGGCCCGGTGGCCACCGCAGGTGACGACGAACTGGCGCAGCTACGCCAGCCCGCCCTAACGCAATTGATTAACTGGATGCCGCCAGGCGGCGACATCCCCGTGAAATGGCAACGCGGCCAGCTATTGGCCCTGCAAAGCCACGCCCTGTTTTGGGCCGATGTGCTAACCGCCGAATACTGGTGGCCTAGTCCCGACGCGTAACCATCCAAGACGCGTCGGGATACCGACCGTCCTTGGTCATATGGAGAACTCCCCGTGAGCATGAGAACCAACCGCCGGGCGATGCTGTTCGCCCTGGAATCCGACTACAACGATGGCACCACCACGCCGGCAGCGGCGACGGATGCCATCTTGACCCGCGAGATCACCGTTACCCCGCTCAGCGGCAACGACATCGAGCGCAACTTTGTGCGGCCGTACTACGGCAACTCGCCCCGCGCGCCGGGGGAAAAGCACGTGCAGGTAGAAGTCGAGGTCGAGCTGAACACCAGCGGTACCGCTGGCACCGCGCCGCCCTGGGGCAAGATGCTGCGTTGCTGCGGCTTTTCTGAGGTGATCCAGGACACTATTGACGTCACCTACGCCCCGGTCTCCGAAAACGAAGACAGCGGCGTGTTCTTCGCCCACGTCGACGGCAACCTGCACAAAGGGCGCGGCGTACACGGCACGGCCGCCTTCACCGTCAACGCAGAAAACATGCCGGTGATCCGCTTCACCCTGCGTGGGTTGATCAGCCCGGTTACTCAAGAAGCGCTGCCCAGCGTCACGCTCAGCCAGTGGCGTGACGCCTTGGCGGTCAACACCATGAACACCGAGCCGCTCAACTTCATGGGCGCCACGGTGCCGTTCAACCAGTTCTCACTCGATATGAGCGGCGAGGTCGTCCACCGCAAGTTGGTCGGCAGCAACGATATCCAGATCACCGGCCGTGCGCCGTCTGGCCAGCTCACCATCGAAGACCCAGGTGTAAGCACCAAGAACTACTTCGAGATCTCCCAGAACGCGGGCACCGGTGCGCTCACGCTGACCCACGGCAAAACGGCGGGCGAGATCATTGAGATCGCCATGCCCAAGGTGGGCATCGAATCGCCCACGTACTCGGATCAGGACGGTACCCAGATGCTGAGCATCAACTACCGCCCGGAACCCATCGACGGTAACGACGAAGTCACCATCGTCACCAAATAAAGCCTTTTACGAACCACTAACCGCTGCCTAAGCGGCGGTTAACCAGCGTTTCAGACGCCATCAACCAGGAGAAGCACCCGTGTTTACGCTCAATACAAGCCGTACCTTCAAGCAGCCTGTCAACCTCACGATCGTTGATGAAAACGGCAAGGACGTGAAAGGGGCATTTACCGCCACCTTCAAAATCCTACCGCATAGCGAATCCCGCGACTTGCCGGATGACATTAAGTTACTGGATCGCGTACTGGTCAGCGTGGAAGGCATCGAAGTGCCGGGGGAAGACGGCCAGCCGCTAACCGGTGATGAGCTGCTGTCTGCACTCAAAAATGACCCGTCTGCCTCCGTTGCGATGAGCAGCGCCTATCAGAGAAGCATCGTAAAAAAGAACCTGCCGCGGAACTGATCGAGGCCGGCCGTTACTGGGCGGATGCCAGCAACGGTAAGCCTAGCCTGGTCAAGGAAGACCTGGCGGCGCTGGGGATCACGCTGGAAGGTGAACTGGCAGAAGAAGCCGAGGCAGCGGCAACCGAGCCGGATCTGTTCGAGGTGCTGCCGGAGAATTGGGAAGCCGTCCAAACCTTCCAGCGCTGCTCTCGCCAGTGGCGATTCAGCGGCATGGGCGGCCCGGTGGGGCTAGATGTAACGGCCATCACCAGCGTGCTCAGCCTCTACCCGCTACCCCCAGCAGAACAACTTGAGCGGCTGGATCAAGTGCAGCTCATCGAGCGCGGCGCGCTCAGCGTCATGAACCAACCCCGACACTAGCCCCGCAACTAAACGTTAGAAGGAAGCTCAGTGAACAACAATCTAACGCTAAGCGTCACCCTGACCGGCGATGGCAAGCAGCTCTCCGGCACCTTGAGGGATGCTCAAGGAGAGGTGCGGGCATTCGGCGGCACCACTGAGCGTGAGGGCGCACGGGCAGAGCGGGCGTTAGAGGGTACAGGTGAGCAGGCGCAGACGGTCTCTGGCCATTTAAACAAGCTTCGCACGGTCGCCCTGGGGGTTGGCGCTGGCCTGGCGGCGTTGGGCGGCATGTCGTTTTTACGCGGTATGCTTGATGAGAGTGAGCAGCTGGAAACCAACCTGCTGCGCACCCAGCAGCTGCTGGAAACCACCGGGCGTACCGCCAACCGCACCGCTGAACAGATGCACCAGCAGGCCAGGGAACTGGCGTTGGGCACGCTTGAAAGTACCGAAGGCATTATGGCCGCGCAGCAGACGTTGCTAACCTTTCGTAATGTCGCAGGCGACACCTTCGATGAGGCGACAAAAGCCGCGCTGGATATGAGCGCCGCGCTGAATGGCGACCTTAACTCAAGTATTCTGCAATTGGGCAAGGCCCTGGAAGACCCGGTCAGGGGGATGACCGCGCTATCGCGTTCCGGCACGGTATTTACGGATGCCCAGCGCGAAATGGTCGCGGAGATGGTCGAGACCAACCGCACAGCGGAAGCCCAGGCCTTCATCCTTGATGAACTGGCAGCCCAGTACGGTGGCGTGGCGGCCAGGGAAACGGAGGGCCTGGGTGGCGCTCAGGACACGTTGGGGCAAAAAGTCCAAGAAGCCAAGATCGAGCTGGCCGACCAGCTTAACCTGCTGGAACGCTCCACCGGCGCTTACAAGACAGCGGCAGCGGGCGTGCAAACGCTGACCAGTAATATGGGCCTAGCCGTTGATATCACCAAGGGGCTGGCCACGGTGGCGGGCACCACCGCTGTCGTGGCACTCGGGCGATACACCGCCGCCCAGGTCACTGCCAACGCTGCCATGTTCACCGGCGCGGGCGCTGCCCGTGCGCTATCTGGCGCCATGGCCCTGGTCGGCGGCCCGCTTGGCCTGCTAGTCGGCGCTGGCGGCCTGCTTTATATGTTCCGCGAAGAGCTGGGGCTGGTTGACTATGCCGCCCAGAACGCCAATGACGCACTAGAGGCGAACACTCGTGCCATACGGGGTGGCACTGCTGCTGCGCTTGATGCCAGCTACGACAACCTGGTTAATTCACTGGAAGCCGTGTCACTGCAGGCTCAAGAGGCCATGGCTCAGCTGACCGAGCTTGAGGCACGCCAAGCATTTTACGAAAAATCGCACAAGGGTATGGCGGATAGCGTTGCGGGTGCGATAGGCCAGCAGACACAAGCCTTGGCGGGCCTCTGGGAGCGTCAGGTGGATTTGCAGGCGGCCATCAAGCGCAACCGCCAGGAGCGCGAAGACGCCACCGGTGCTGATCGTGACGGCGTAATAACCCTGAAAACCCTCGACGACTGGCTATTCAAGACCACCAAGTCCACCGCCGACCTCACTTCGGGAACCGCTAAGCAATCCAAAGAAGTCACCGACCTCACCGACGCCTACGAATCCCTGCTCGACCGCATCACGCCCAATCGCCGCGAGACAGTCCAGTATGCGCGTGATCTGGGCATGCTTAACTTGGCCTTAGCCTCTGGGCGCATGTCGACTCAAGAGTACATGCAGGCCATGGGGCTTCTGAACGAAACGTTTCAGCAATCCCAGCGTGAATCAGAAGACCTGGCCACTACCGTGGGCGATGAAGCCGACCGCATGGCCACGCTGTATAACCGCCAGCTAGAGCGCATGGATGACGCCAGCGTCGACATGTGGCGCTCGTTTCTGGACGGCTCTGAGGACGCCTTCGGCTCGTTCAAACGCCTGGCGCTAGATACGCTGGCTGAAGTCATTCACCAGTACACCACCCGCCAGATTACCGCCTCGCTTGGGTTTAATGCCGGTGGTGGTGGCATGCCGGGAACCGGTGGCGGCTTTAGCGGCGGCAACCTGATGAGCATGGGCAAAAATGCCTACAACGCGGTTACTGGTGGCGTGAGCAATATCGCCTGGACAGGCGCAACGCCTGCTATCAATTCGTCGTTGGGTATGCAAGGGGGTATTTCATCGGGCGCACTGCAGGGAGCAAACTCTGCAGTAGGCGGGGCAACTTCAGGCTTCCTAGGCGGCTCTACCGCCAATTTCAGCGGCATGACCGGCCTCTCGTCAATGGGCGCTGGCTTTGCGGGCTCTTGGGGTGCCGGAGAAGTGTTTGGCGAAAGCGAGGCCCAGCAGATCGGGTCGACCATCGGCTCAGTCGCTGGTACGTACATCGGCGGACCAATCGGTGCAGCCATTGGGTCTTTCTTGGGCGGCGGTGTTGGCTCGTTATTTGGCAGCTCCCCCACGCCCTTTAGCGGCCGATTTGGCACCACCGGCACGCTTGACGCAGGCGCAGAAGGCGGCGGTAAAGATGGCGTGTTTGAGCACCAGAACTCTAGAGATGACTTTTACGGGAAATCAGCACTAGGCTTTACCGGTTTCCGCGACCGTGGCACCCAGCGTTTGCAGCGCGCGGGCACCGGTTCGCAAGACTGGGCTAAGGAATTAACGGATGCTGCGGTAAGGGTCGACAACCTTGTCGCCAGTATCGCGCAAAGCCCGCAAGAGCTAGATGCGATGCGCGACGCTGTGCAAGGGCTAGAAAAATCAAGCGGCAACGCCGCCGATATAGTTGATTTTGCCTTGAACGAACGTCCACGAGCTGCGCTTGAAGAACTTGGCGGCATGTTCGGCGAGTTCGTCAACAGCATTGACGGCGGCATTGAGCAAGTTGTTCAGCAAGCCCAGGTTGCACAGCAGGCGCATAGCGTTTTAGCGGGCGGCATGGAGCGGCTGAATCTGCAGTTTGACGTTGCCGGCGCCGGGGCGTATGAAGCTGCTGGTAACCTGGCGCAAATTGCCGGAGGCGTCGAGAACCTAGCTGCAATCAATCAAGGCTACTACCAGGCAACATACACCGAAACCGAGCGCCTAAGCCGCTCACAAGCGGATCTCCGCGAAACGCTGGCGGGCGTTACTGACCAGGTGCCCAAAACCGTAGGCGAGCTACGCGCTCTAGTCGAAGCACAAAACCTCAACGACACAGCAACGGGCGAACTGGCCGTGCGGCTCATGAAGCTAGCCCCGGCGCTCAAGCAAACCAACGACGCCGTGCGCCAGGCGATTGAAGAGCAGTACCAGGAAAGCCTGGGCCGTGCCCCAGACACAGCGGGAATCGATTACTGGTTTAACCAGGTCGCATC
>NZ_JAMJPJ010000056.1 GCF_023555005.1 Halomonas llamarensis
CGTTCCTCCTGTAGCGCGGATTCGGCGCGCTCGACCACATCTTTCAAGCGCAGATATAAGGGCAGCTTCGAAACGCCATGGGTTAGGGCGTCGATTTCGACCACTAAGCGCTCGCCCTCTGCTAGCAACTCAGCGGCGGTATCAGCGCCCATGTCACACCCCCAGCCCAAGGGCGAGAACGGCGGCGGCGATGATGATGACGCGGCGGATCATGAGCATCGGCAACAATCCGTTGCCAGGGGTATGGGTATCTGTCCAATCGCCTGGGCGGGCGTAGGGGAAGATGGAGCGGTCAATCCAGTAGCCGAGGTAGGCACCCCAACATAATTTGGTGAGCGACCAAAGCAGCACGCCGAGTTGGTGCGGGTACCAAAAGCCAACGGCGATGGTGGTGATGACAGCGAGGATCAGCCAAGGGCCGATGCGGAGTTTGTCGAGCAGCTTGGGGCCAATGCGGAGTTTGTTGAGTAGCTTCTGGAAAAGTGATGGTTGGTTCACGGGGTAGCCTCATTGCAGGGTTAGCGGTAATAAGCGCAAGTGCAGTGAGGTTCAGGCTACGGTGTTTGGGGAGGGTGTCGGGATTAGCGGGGATTAAAGAAAAATGCCCGCTAGGCAGCGGGCATTGGGGCGCTCTGGCGATCAGGTCGCTCCGGCGCTCTAAGGGGTATTCAACGCGATTGCAGGGTGTTTGACAATGCCCCAGAAAGCAAACAACCCGCCGGGGCGGGTTTGTTTGGGTGTTGCGAACGCTAGCTCACTGGAAGTGGAGTTCAGACATAGTGTTTATGTACTGCATACTTTCCATCAAACGAGATACAGTTTTTTGGTGCATCTCAAGTTCAACTGAGTCAGCACTCCCGTAGGCATTATCACCTTCAGAAGCTATGCGGCTAGTGAATTGGTTATAGAGCGCCATGTGGTTTTCCATGTGGCTATAAAAGCGGTCGCAACGCTCGCCATACTCTTGTTGTACTTCCACTCGGCACTGCCGCGCTAAATCGGCTGCTACCTCTGTCGAAACTTTGTACTGAGAAAACGTCACATTTTCTTTCGCCATTGATGTAGCAGCAAATAATGCTAATCCAAACCCTGCCAATAATTTCATATCGCCCCCGCTTTTTCTCTGATTGTTATCAAAACAGCCCTGGCTGCACGCGGTTGCGGTGTAGTGACCGCTGCTCGGCCAGAATCTTGTAGATCTGCATCACGCCCTTATCATAGCGCCGGGCTAGCTCGGCGTGGTTGCTGCCGTCGAACTCGCACCATATCTGGTGATCGCGTAGCGCTCGGTCGAGCTGATCCCCTTTGGCTAAATAGAATACCTGCCCGCCGTGGTAATACGCCAGAATTCTTAAGGTGGAAAACGCCAGGCGTTGGGCGATGCGCGGCGCGATGCCCACCGCGACGTATTCCGCTTCAATCACTTGCAGCATATCGACCAGCGACTGGGGCCAGTGGCGGGCCAGCTCGGGATCGGGCAGGCGTTCCAGCGCATCGGCGGGGATCTCATCAAACCCTAAATCGAAGTTGTCCTGATTATCACGAGAGTCAGGCGAGGTCATCGGGGTACCGTCCTTGCCGCTTGGCGTCGATGATCAACGCCTGGAGCAGCTTGTGCAGTTGGTTATCGTCGAGAAAGTCCACGCGGTCGACCTTGAACATGTGCTTGGCCATGCCATCGGCGTAGGCCCAGGCGCGGCCCGCGTGAGTGAGCAGCGCCTCGACCTTGTTCATTTCCGCTTGGCGTGAGCGTGGCGGGCGCGGTGCCTTGCGCCCTGCCTTTTTGGCGGGCTTGGGCTCAAAGCCCAACCGCCGGAACTCGTGCATCACACCGCCAACGGTTCGATTTGTGAGTTGTTTGGCACTGCTCACGCCAGCGGTGCGGGCGAGGATCGCGCGGTAGTCTTCGTCGCTAAGGCCTAGTTGGGCTTTTGCGATGTGGATTTGCGCGAGTTTGCCTTTACTGATCATGATTGTTCTCCATCTGGCGGCGCACCGCGTTACACCAACCGCCGCAGGGCTTGCCGTGGTTTTCACCTTCGTGGCACGCAAACACGCCCTGGCGCTTCACGGCAGCGTTGAAGTCGCGCTGGGTGTGCAAGCTTTTCGAGGCATCGCTGCCCCGGCGAGCAGCGCAGCCGCCGCACATGGGTACCGCGTTGTTCAGCGCTTCTTCCAGCGCTTCGCCTTCCAGGATGCGCACCGGCTTGGGCTGGTAGCTCAGGCAGGTAATGCCCGCGCCGGGGTCAGTCACCCAGCCGCCCTGGGGCCACGGCGTGCCGTCTTTCATGTCGATCATGCCTTCGATGATCTGGCACTCACCCAGGTGACGGCACATGCCGCATAGCATGTCGAATGATTCCTGCCACTCTTCGCCTACTGGCTTGTAGGGGATGCGCTCAAGGGTCATGACGCCACCTCGCTGCTCACCAGTTCCAGGTCTGGGAAGTGCTTCTTGAGGTGAGCCACCGCAGCACCCTCCGTGCCAAAGGTTGGTACTACGCCGACCACCCGAGGCGTCACCATGCGATCGGCTTCTTTCTTGCCAAACGCTCGCTTCGCATGCGCATACACTTTTTTGCGATATGCTGCTCGCTTCACGGGTCGCCAGAACCGTCCTTCGGGATACACGGGCTTTTCATCCTTGGTTTCAGTCCACTTGCCCTCCACAACGCCGTTGACGTAGACGACTACGAATATCTTCTTGCCGTCATGCGCCTTGGCCAGAGAAAGCTCGTAGCCATCGGCCAGCAGCTTTACGGAACCGCCTAGGTGCTTTAAGCGCTCTTTGATCGTTTTCCACTTGTCCATTGTTAACCTCATTGGCTGCTCATCAGTGCTGGGCCACCACGCCCAGCAGACGCCCCCGCGTGGGGGCGTTTCGCTATGAATTGGGTTTTATCTTTTTGCCGTTGACTTCGATGTTGGTGATAGAGATTCCCTTAAATGGCTCGTGATATAGGTTGTTACCCATCCAGCTACCGCTTTCTGGCTCAACCACCAGGCGGCACACCAGACCGTTGTATTTCCAAATGACCGCCTCACCTGCCTTGTCGAATTTTTCATTCGGTTCCAGACCAAGCATGGCTTTAGCCCTCTGCTCGCCGTGTTCATCCGTCAGGGCTTTTGCGACAATGAGGGGCGCGGCCAGCGTGGTGAACGCCTGGCCGATCGCTTGTTTGTCCACGACGACGTTCATGCTGGTGATCTCAACGTTGCTCACTTGCGGCCTCCTGCATGGCTTCGGTTAGGGCGTTGGGCTGGTTAGCGGGCCGAACATTGCCGATGGTGACGTGGATCAACCGCCCGTTCTGGGCGCGGATAAACGCTACATCGCCTTTGATGCTGACCAGCATTCCCTTACGCGCTGAAATGCTGATTTGGTTGCCTTTGCGGACGGTGCGCGTGTAGCTCACGCGGTCGCCTGTTTTGAGTTCATAGTTCATGCGGCACCTCGCATGTGGGTGATGTGGTAGCGGTACTGGATGCCCGCCATGGTGTCGGCGTCGCGCAGGTAGTCGTTGCGGACGTTGACCCGTGGGCCGTACACACGCCGCGCGACAGCGAGCGCCGCTTCTCGGTGGGTGGTGCCGGTGGCACGCTGGCCGCGCAACGTGGCGACAAACCCGCCCATGGCGGGGCTGACGCGGATGGATGAGGCGTTGGTAATAGATGTCATCTCACACCCCCGCGATATCTAGGCTGATGGGACGGTACTGGTCGGTGCTGCCGACCCGCTCATAGATGCGGATGTAGCTCTTGGAGCCAGTGACTTGAATGGCGTCACTGATCGCATCCATGGCGCGCAGCCAGCGTTTGTCCTGGATGTTCAGGCGGCGCAGGCCGAGCACCTGGCCGGTGCGGATGTTGCCCGCTTGGTCGACGCGGAAGGCGTCTTGCACGATGGTGGCCACCTCGGGGCGGGCGTCGGTTGTCCAGTCCCGCAGGCACTCTTCAATCAGCCCTTTGGCCGCTTGCAAGCGCTCATCAAAGGTGATGTTTTCGGAGATGGCGCGCAGCACCTTATATTTGCCGCAGAAGCTGACCAGCTGAATGTTGCCTTTCTTGCCACCGATCTGGACTTCGTACTCCTGGGCGGAGGTTTGAACGAAGGCTTCGATCTCGCTGAACACGTCGCTTTTGAAGTCGCGCAGCTGGTCGCGCAGTTCAGTGGCGCGATCAACAATCGAGAGCACTAGCTCATCGCGGAGTTGGTCGATTTCTTTGATTTGCTCTAAGGGCACCAAACGGCCTTTGGCGTCCATGCGGAAGCCTTCGGGTATTTGCTGTGTTTCAGTGGCTGGGGTGTTCATGTTTTAGTCCTCTTCCTCGCCTGCGATTTCTTCGTCTTCAAGCTCATTTTTCACATTCTCGATAGCGTCGAGATAAAGCTTTGTGTCTGGCCCATGTAGAAAAATCAGCGCTCCCAACACGTTGCTATTGTTATCGGTAAAGACACTAGAGACCTCACCAGCACCCACCTCATCCATATCTTTCATCACTTGATTGACGGTTTGGTTGCCTATGGTTCTGATGCTCGCGAGGCGTCCAATAGGTGTTTTAGGTGTATTCATGTTCAGGCTCCTTTGCGGGCTTGCTTGCGTTCAAAGTTTGCGTTGCCGCGACTCATGCCACGGTTGTGTCGGTGGTGGTGTAGTGGCTCGACATATGCGCCGTTGCGCTGCTGCATGCAGGAAAGCGCTCGCTCGGCTTCCTCGGTTTCGGCTCGCCAGCGCTCTAATAGGTCGCGCCAGTCCCAGCCAGCGGCCTGGGTCTCTATGTCGTTGTCTTCGCTGGGCTGCTGGGTTAGGCCGGTATCCTGCTTTTGCCATAGGCGCAAAGCGGCGGCGTGCTGGGCGGGCAGTAGCGGCTCCGGCTCTAACGCCAGGCGCTCGAAGCGTTCCACGTTGGCCAGGTACTGCGCCAAGTTGACGCCGTGGCGGGCTAGGCGCAGCGCAATGAAACGGTCGGCGTAGTGCTCAAGATGGGCATCGGTGTAGGTGTTCATCGCGTTGGCTCCTCGCTGGTTGCCCCGGTGCCTTTCAACAGGTCGGCTAGCCGCTTGGGGGCGTTGGCTTGCTCAACCGCTTTGGCGGTTTGCCGCTTGCCCTTTTGGGTGGTGGTTACCGTGGATTGGCGGTTGGCCATGCGGGCATGTTCGGCTAACACGTCATCGGTCGAACGCTCGCGCAGCGCCGCTGCGGGGGTGGGCTTTGCAGGCTGTTTGGCACCGCTGCGCTTGGCCTCTTCCTGCTGCTTTTCCTGCTCACCCGCGTGGCGGTCGGCACTGTTGGCGACGACTTCATATAAATAGCCGTGGGTGCTGAGCGGTAAGTTGCTGGGTGGGCGTTCCAGCAGTTGATCCAGCGCCGTGATCCATACTTTCAGCGGTGCCTCGCGCGTGATGCCTTTGCGCTCAATCACGCCGCTGTTAATGGTGTCTTTCAGCTCATTGAGTAGCCGGGCGC
>NZ_JAMJPJ010000057.1 GCF_023555005.1 Halomonas llamarensis
TGGCTTGGAGGGTAGAATCTGTCATGGCGTATCCATTTGTGTTGGTTGAAATCTTGGTCGTGATCAATCAACAGGATACGCCACCCTTCCTTCTGTCCTCCATACACAACATCCGACTATATCTCGTGTCTTTCTTAAAGTCCTCAACCAGCCCGAGGATAGCATCCCCAGGCACCCGTTCAATTTTTTCGAACATTTACTTCGCGACCTCATCGGTTTTGGTGGCTTGGATACGATCACCGTTGTTTAAGCTCTTAACCTCGTCTCAGGGGGTAAAAAGCCACAATTACCCGCTTTAACTACAAGGTGGTCCAGATAGCACGCTTTCTCAGTGACTTCACTAACCTTGTTGGACAACCAATGGCCAGACGGAAGTTGTGTAGCTTGAAGCACCTAATTATCGTCACCATGCCTTCGCGCTCAACAATCCATTATGTGGGACGGTCTTGACGACATTTATTGATCACACTTTCGGTGACTTAGAGGCGCCCCTGATATAGTAACTGGCATCGTCATTGAAGGATGCCCAACGCAAGTAGTCGCAGTGATGCCACTATCAGGAGGAGACCAAGAGCTTTTCGGAAGAGCGATTCTGAAATCAAGTTAAAGGTTAAATTTCCCATATAGACGCCAAAGAACATTGATGGCAGCATCAGTAGCCCCCAAATAAGAACATCTAAAGTAAACATTCCATTGTAGATGAAAGTAAAAGTTTGCGCGGTTACTGCAGGAATATAGACAATCACTAACAATCGCCGCAGATAACGTTTGTTGAGGTATCGCCCAAAGTAGTAAACCAGAGGAGGGGCACTGATCCCTACATAACCGCTGAACATCCCTGACACCGTGGCCGCCATCATATCGCCGTGATCGGCCTTGTCTGGTGAGGAGTCTGAATCGACTGCCACTTTTTTCTGCACGAAGAACATGATCGCTGCGGCTAACAGGACGAGACCCAAGATGATCTGAAACTCACGTGAAGGCGTATATTTCAGGGCAAAGGCCCCTATCACCGAGCCTACAACCATGAAAGCCGCGATCCGCCCCCAGTATTTGACTGACATTTTTACAGGATCGACCCGAATCATTTGAAGCCCACCAAAGATGTTGACGAAGGCAGACAGAACGATTGTCAGTTTGGGATCGATCACGAACGACCCTAGAGCGACGATCACCGTGGTAGTACCGGTGCCGGTGACACCCTTGATGTAGAACGCTGCAAGACCGATTAGGGCTACCAGAATATATTCCATGATCATTATTACGATCCCAATACAATTGTGCCAAAGCGCTGTTATTTCTTGGTCGCGCCGAGGAAAATATATCCTGGCCCGATCCTAGAAACTTGTGAAATCTCGAGGTGTTTAGTCACAGTACCAATGATTTCATCCGCACTACGGTAGAACTCAACGCCGTGGTAATTGGGGTAGTCATGATGATTGTCGAACACCATGCAATCTTCTATGTTAGTCTTGTCGATCAGGTCTACATAAAAAAAGACGCCGTCTTTTCTCAACACACGATGCACTTCGTCTATGAGAATGTCGAAATTCTCCATGTGATGCGCGGTCATAGAGCATTCAACTAGGTCGACAGAATTATCCTCCAATGGCATCTTTACTTCATCACCAAGTGCGTTGAGATCAACTTCATGAGTTTGCATGCTTGGCAAGTTATAGCATGCTTTTACAAGGTACTTCTCATACAAATCCAGACCGATAACTTTGTCTCCATTACTAAAATCCAGGGCTTTGCTATATCGTAGTGCGGTGGCTCCGTCGCCAGTTCCGATAGATAGGGTTCGGAGCGGCGCGGTATCGTGCGATTTACGTGCTTTTAGCCAGCGAAAAATTTCTTCTACCAGGCGATGCTTTCCGTAGCGTTTCTGGTCATTTGCAACTGAGAAATCATGTTCTTCGGTGAAATCAATTGGGCCTGAGCTCGTGTCTTTGGGAGCATCTAGTTGTTCGAATAATGACAGGAATTGTGTCAATTTTTCAGGCTCGAACACCTTCGTTAGATCGACATTATCTTGTTTAAGCATGTCCATCTTCAGATAGCCCGAAAAATTATTATTAAACGTCAAGTATATATCCCTGACGCTTTTCGCAAAGGTTACCGGATGCAGTCTCATTGAATATCTCCAATTTAAGCTGAGATGTTTATTTAATGGCTTCGATCACCTCAGCGCCGCTGAAGGTCTCAACACAGATCTGGTTGATAGCCGCGACGAAACGGTCGACATCTTCCTGCGTGTTGGGCAATGCAACTGAGGCACGGACGAAGCCCGGCACTGCATTGTCTTCGCCAGCGAGCACTTTGCGAGCTATCTCGGAGTCGTCGGTAATGTTTAGAAGGCGCCGGACGACGTCATAGACACAGAAACTTCCGTAACGCACTCCAATACCAAAATCGTCGTTGAGACGTCGCGCAACCTCTTGGGGGCAGACTCCATCGATGTTGAAGGGAAGGATCGTGCACAGTTGTTTTTCAGAGACAAGAAGCTTTACGTGAGAATTATCCTGTAGAGCATCAAACATCTGTTTCGCAAGGTTATATTCATAGGCTTCGATTCGCTCGATCCCGATACGTGAGATTTCTTCAATCGCAGCGGCCATGGCTACGGCACCAACCGTGTTCGGTGTACCCGGATCATGAGCCAGCTGGGATTTGGTAGGGTAAAATTCTCCATTCATATCGATATAGGGGAGGTTGCCCCCGCCTATCTCATAGGGTAAGGAGCTATCGAAGAAAGATTTAGGTCCAATCAGGAAACCACCACCATAAGGTGCATAGAATTTATGGCCACTGGCAGCGAGAAAATCGATATTCATCTCTTGCATATCGATCTTATGGTGCTGGATAAACTGACAACCATCGACCACATATAGCGCGCCATATTTATGCACGAGTTCGCCAATGGCCTTAACGTTAGGGCAATAACCAGTTGCGTTCGATGACGCCGTTAGGACAAAGGCTTTGATATTGTTGTTTTTTAATATCTTCTCGATATCGTCGATGTCAAACTCAAACGCATCGTTGACTTTATAGCGAACGACCTGCTTGGAACCTGCAGCCTGCACTAAGTGGTTGATCTCTTCAGCGTCTTCCAGCTTGAATCGTTCACTGCCGAGGCTGCGGACACCTTCAGCTTTGATCCAAGGCAACCAAGACGAAGAATGTTCGATGTCGGATACGGCTACTTTACCTTCGAAGAAAGAGAAGAAATAGGCGGCAGCATTCATCGCACCAGTCGTATTAGCAGTATAGAGAACATAACTGTTATCAGGTGCGTTCACGAACTTACGAATTGTGTCGCGACTAGCTTCGTAAATGTCAGTAGAGACATGTGATTTTACGCCCGCGCCTCGGTGCACTGAGCCGTAGCCTTGCATGTAGCTATCTACTGCGCTCTGTACACTTTGAAATGGAGGAGTTGTAGCGGCGTTATCCAAATTAACGTAGCGCACAACAGCACCATTGGTCAGAGTCACTTCGTATGCTTGGATGTCCTCGGAAAAGGTTGCGATGGTCATTTCTGGTCCATTTCGTGTCGTTGTCGATGGTGTGTAGTGGTTAAGAACTGGCACTCTATTTAATGGCTAGCCAGCCTTCGAAACACAGATATTTCTGTATGGGGATGATGTCGGTGAAACCTGCTCTGCGCATGAAGTCGCAATTCGCTTCAGAAGTGAAAGGCTCTAACACCCCTTTAAGGCTTAGGGTTTTCGACAACACCTCGTCTAACTCATAGCCGTTATCGATCTTGAACTCGGAGTACAAGGTTGAAAAGATATCCTGGAACCTTGCGTCGCTGGCTCGAACCTTTTCAAACAGTACAAAAGCACCACCCCATTCGAGCGCCTCATAAATGTTATTGAACACATTCTGGCGGTATTTGGGTGCCAAAAATTGCATAGTGTAGTGCGAAGTAATAAAGTCCGTCTTATCGAATTCATGCTCTTCCACACGACAGGTTTGAAAAAACATGTTCGATGTATCACCGTATTTATTGTTAGCAAAACTCACCATGTTCGGCTCAACATCAAGGCCGATGAAACGAGTCTCTTCTTGATCTCCATGACGCTCTGCAATCCGGCTTAAAAGTGTGCCGGTAGAGCAGCCTAACTCGTAAACGGTAGAACCCGGTTTTATGAAAAAATCGGAAAGCTTGACAGTTAGGTCGTGGCCGCAGTGATAGAGTGGCACGGATTTACCGACATGGGAGTCGAATTTCTGGGCAACATCACTGCCAAATGTCCATCGTGCTGACTTTATCTCAATACCGTCCCCAGCATTATGAATAACCTTTCTTTCTATATTTTCTGCTGTGGGCATTTTTCTATTCCTCAAATTTTAGCGGACACCAAAGAAAGCTGTCACCTCGTAAGCATCAAATTCAGTAGAGACGATTTCCTATTGCCCATCTACTGTCCTTTAGGACAGGTTGGCATAACATTACTTTTTAGTATGCTTAAAGAAATCCTCTGTTTGGTTGGGGCCGTGAAAAAATTAAACATTGATTTGTTTGGAATCTCAAAGATCTATATCCACTTGGCTCACTTTGAGGAATTGGATAAGTCCACCATTCTTGATATTTACCGTGCAAGAAAGAAAGCATTTATCGATAGAAGAGAATGGAATGTTGGCAGCTATGAGGGCGGCGAATTTGAGTCAGATAGTTATGATAATCATGAGGCATACTATTTATTCTCTTGGGATGATGGTGTAACTGGTTGTGTCAGGCTGCGTCCATCTACGAGTCCAACTCTCTTAACAGGACCACTAAAATTTATTAAAAAGAGTCCTGATGCTGTCAGGATTCCAGATAGCTCGATGTGGGAAGCCTCTCGATTCTTCATAACTCCACGACCAGATAATTTTGGCAATATAAAATTAGGTGGAAGGCTGGATCCTCGCACGTTGGCCTTATTCTTGAGAATGATTGAGTTTGGTATGGATAGAGAGATTGAAGCCTTCGAGGTAGTGCTTGATTGTTCCATGTTAAGAATCATGAAACGAAGTGGGTGGCATCCTCATATTCACAATACTAGTGTAAGCGAGCCATTAACCACATCTGGGCAGGCGTCGCTCAGCCGGGTAATGTGTCCTTCCAGTGCCAGGGCAGCAGCGTGGTGAGCTCGTCGTCGTTGAGCGTGGGCAATGTTTCGAAGACGTAC
>NZ_JAMJPJ010000058.1 GCF_023555005.1 Halomonas llamarensis
ATAGCGGGGTTCAACAAACTGGAACTGGTCGTGAATAACGTGAAATTCCAGGATGGGGAGCCCTTAACAGATCAGTCAGATAGGACCGCCGCCTAAACGGTCATACACAAAATTTGACAATAACTCGGCGATCTTACCGTGAGGACCAATCAGGACGGAGACCTTCCAAAATCCGACCCCATCGTGCAGACCAAGAACCGCATCGATGGTGTGTTCGGCGATAAAACCGAGATCATGATCGGCATACAAAGCGACACGATTTTCAGGCCGTCGACGCTACAGAAAGTAGCTGATATCGCCAATGACCTGCGCCACATCAGTTATGTAGTGCCTGATCAAATACGCAGCCTCTCCACGGTTAACAACGTGGTGCCCAATGAGTGGGGGCTGCAAGTCGGCGAGTTCATGAAATCAGTTCCCAAAACAGCCGGGGAGGCGGAAACCCTCAGGCAGGCGGTTCGTGACAACAAGCTTGTCCACGGCCGTTTGGTCTCCGAGTCGGGGGATTTCACCATCATCAGCGCTAAAGTCGAGGAAGGCTACGACCAAGCAACGCTGTACAACGCTATTTATGAAATCGTGGAGCAGTACGAGGGCCCAGAGCAGTTTTATGTAACCGGCGAGCCTATATTCACTCAAGAAATCGACGGCGGCATCCAGAAAGATACAGCCCTACTCATTCCTCTCGCGCTGTTGCTGATCATGGTGGGTCTGCTGATTTGTTTTCGAAGTGTGACCGGCGTGCTGCTACCGATGTTGGCGGTGGTGTTAAGTATCGTCTGGGCCATGGGGATGATGGGGCACTTGTCACTTCCACAGACAGCGGTTTCGTCAGCACTACCACTTCTGCTGGTTACTATCGCCAGCTCCTACACCATACATTTACTGATATATCATAATAACGAGCGTTCCGGTGACGATAGAACACGATCTGCGTTTTCAAGGATAACGCCCTCTCTCATTATGGTAGGCGTCACTTCGGCACTGGGGGCTTCCTCCCTTTACGTGTTCGAAATATTGATGATCAGAGAGTTTGCCATTGCCGCAACTATCGGTGTCTTCTCTGCATTGATTATTAACCTCACCATCATTCCCGCCATTCTGCAGGTTATTAGCCGACGGAAAAAACCACAGCAAGATAGTGGGCCTGCCAAGCCGAGCTGGTTGGATCGGCGGTTGATCGCCGTCAGCATGTACTCGTTCAAAAACAGCAAAAAGGTTGTTTTGGTCTACCTCAGCATCTTGGTCATTGCCTTTATTGGCGTGAGCAAGGTGAAAACGGGGCTGGACTTTTTGAACCTGTTCGAAGAGGACAATCAGGCAAAAGTGGCGTTCAACGTTTTTAACGAAAAAATCGGCGGTGCCCGCTTTATCAATGTGATGATAGAAGGCGATGAACAGGGTGCCGTTCAGCGTGCGGAAACACTACGGCAGATGCGCGAATTCCAGGACTATATGGAGCACCAGCCGGGCGTAGGCTACACAAACTCGATTGCCGATGTTATTGAGCAAATTGCCGAGTCTGTTGAGGATGAACGAGGAGCAGAATTCGTCCTCGACAATGACAAGCAAGTGGCTGAATACTTGATGCTTTACGAAATGTCGGGAAGCCCAGGGGATTTCTCTGACTTGGTCGATTATGACTATCGCAGAGCCAAAATCCAGCTGATGCTGACCACGTCTTCGCCAGACGACCACAAGCACCTCTATGACCTCGCCAAGCAGTACACGGATGAGCATTTAGGCCCGACGCTGCGTGCGGACTTCGGTGGCGATGTCATTCTTTGGTTGGCGCAGGATGGCTATGTCGTCAAGGGTAAGATCTTAAACATTCTCATGGCTATCGCGATTATTGTCGTTATCGTGGCGCTTTCCTTTAAATCCATTGCCGCCGGCTTGCTCGCCATTGTACCCGTCGCGTTCGGCGTCACGGTTACCTTTGCCGTCATGGGTTTCTTCGGCCTGCGTCTGGACATGCCCACGTCCATCATTACCGGCTTGGCGGTGGGTATTGGCATCGATTTCTCCATTCACTACCTGACAAGGCTGAAGAAGGAAATGTCAGCTACCAACGACTTCGAGAAATCGCTGGTGG
Source organism: Halomonas llamarensis (assembly GCF_023555005.1). Taxonomy (GTDB): domain Bacteria; phylum Pseudomonadota; class Gammaproteobacteria; order Pseudomonadales; family Halomonadaceae; genus Vreelandella; species Vreelandella llamarensis. Next base: position 2,096 of record NZ_JAMJPJ010000058.1, read on the forward strand.
CAACCTCAACAATCTCTTCTAAAGCAGTGCTGTTCGATACTTTTACCAACATGCTGGGTTTTTCCATGCTAACGCTATCCCAGTTTCTGCCTGTCCAGATTTTCGGCTACTTAGTATCTCTGACCATGCTGTTGATGGGGGGTAGTGCAATCATTCTGTACCCGGCACTTATCAATATCGTTCAACCCAAATTCATATTCACACATCAGGAAACAGCTCAAAGGAGTGCTTATGAATCTGCGTAAAATTCTACTGGCCGGCGTGGTTCTGGCTAGCATCTTAGGTGGCAACACCGCCTACTCAGAGCAATACACAGCCCGTGAGATCATGACTCTTAACGAAGCAGCCCGCAAAGCGGATATCAGCGAGACGGCTGAGCTGGAAATGGCTCTTATTGATAGAGATGGTCGATCGAGAACACGGCGCGTGTTATTTATCCTCGATGATACTGACCCTGCGCTTCGCAAATCGTATATGAAGTTCCTGTCCCCACGAAATGTAGAAGGCATCTCCTTTGTTCAGATCGAACATGCTACTGAAGATAATGACCGATGGTTGTATCTGCCTTCGCTACGGCGTACCCGGCGCATATCTGGCAACACTAAAACGGACAGTTTTGTCGGTACTGACTTCAGTTTCGAGGACTTCGAGATACTCGACGGGACAGTTGCGGGCACTAACCGAGACTACGAAATATTGCGCACTGAAGAAAAAATGGGGCATGAGACCTGGGTCATTGAGGCTTTACCGGCTACTGATGAAGAGCGTGCCGTTACGGGGTATGGCAGAAGGGTTATCTGGATCTCGCAAGAACATTTCCACGCCGTTTACACCGAATTCTATGACCATGATGACGAGCTCTTCAAAGTCATGACGGCGGATAACTTTGGCCTTGTTGAAGGCGGGGACGAGAATGAATACCGCCCTCACAAGTTGACAATGGAAACGCTTAAAACCGGCCACAAAACCGTGATCGACTTCCATGACTTTGTACTCAATAAACCGCTTAGACCGCAGATGTTTACGCGTGAGTACTTATCGCGCGGCTAGCAACCGCGGAGCCCCAGCTGAATTTGGAAACTGTGAAGAGGGATTATTTTTACAATGAAATCTAGGCTACTGCTTCTGTTGTCTGTCATTTCGGCTAGCACAAGTGCCGGGGAACTCAGCTTTTCGGGCGAGCTGGTATACGACGCGTCTTTTCAAGTTGACGATAGCGAGATTCAGAAACAGCAGCTTTTGTCGATTAATGACGTCGACTATTATTTCAATGGAGGTGTCAGTGTTAGCGCTAGAGTGAACCTGAACCATGATATTGATAACAGTCTTCACCGCGACTATGACAACATTTTTGCATACTCTGACGCATCGAAGCCCTACTATTTCGACGATGGCTGGGCGGATCTACGCGAACTCTACGTCGATATACCTCTTAACGGCCACTTCCTGCGACTGGGGAAACAGCACGTGGCCTGGGGGGCTACAGACGGTCTAAGAGTGCTCGATATTGTTAACCCGGTAGATTACGAAGAGTTCGTACTAGCACCTTTCGAGGAATCTCGTATTCCCACCTGGATGGTCAATTACAGTCATCGCTTCGATCAGTACGCAGCACAACTGCTGATAATTCCAGATCAGACGTTGTCATTCGTGCCCAACGGCGCCTTCATGCCCTCAAGCCCCTTAGTCTCTCCCACTATTGATGATTCTCGCGCGGTAACGTTTAAAAATGAACACCCCGACGATCTACGCGGCAAGACAGATGTTGCCCTGAGAGTCGGAAGGTCATTCTCAGGTCATGACGTGAACCTCGTGGTTGCACGACAAACGGACAAGGATTACGTCTATCGTCGCGAAACGAATTCCGAAGGTGTGACCTACCGGCCTTATGCACCCCGTCGCAACATTTATGGAACGTCCTATTCCACAGCTGTGAGTGACTACGTGCTCCGGTCAGAATTGGCTTATTCAACTAACAACGCTTACTTCACCCGATCAAACGAGGGTAATGGGATTGATCTCGCGCGAACGGTGAACTATGGCGTCGCATTAGACTGGTACGGTGCCAGCGACAGTGTCGTTACCTTCCAGCTTTTCCAAGACATTATACTGGAGTCTGCGGATAACCTTTACCAGGATAAAACCGAGACAACATGGAGCCTCAACCTGTCAAAGGATCTGTTGAATCAGCGATACGTTGTCGAGGCCATGATCATGCAGAACTTAAATCGCCAGGATGGTTTTACGTCTTTCAATATTCGCCATAACTTCTCGGACTCAGTAACACTAAAGGCAGGGTTCGATTACTTTTTCGGTGATACTGATGGCTTGTTTGGCCAGTTTTCGGATAAAGACAGGCTGACCTTTGCCGCCCACTACACGTTTTAGAGAAGCTCTGATGTATAAGACGATTGCATTTTTCGATGTTGATAACACCGTTGTCAATATCATGACGTTGGTCAGTTTTATGAAATTCTACCACCATGCGGAAGGTAATCCTGATGAGTACTTTCGTCGGTACAGCATCCTTGAGTCCATGAAGCTCAACCCCGGGTTATTCACTAGGCAGGCCTGAAAACAAAAATAGTGGATGGTAATCTCTAAGGTAATCAATATGTTCCGCCAAGAACACGATTCCAAGAGGCCATCCACTATGGGTGAAAGCGTAACGTCCT
>NZ_JAMJPJ010000059.1 GCF_023555005.1 Halomonas llamarensis
GCGCCCGGCTACTCAATGAGCTGAAAGACACCATTAACAGCGGCGTGATTGAGCGCAAAGGCATCACGCGCGAGGCACCGCTGAAAGTATGGATCACGGCGCTGGATCAACTGCTGGAACGCCCACCTAGCAACTTACCGCTCAACACCCACGGCTATTTATATGAAGTCGTCGCCAACTGTGCCGACCGCCACGCGGGTGAGCAGGAAAAGCAGCAGGAAGAGGCCAAGCGCAGCGGTGCCAAACAACCTGCAAACCGACCGCCCGCCGCAGCGTTTCAAGAGCGCTCGACCGATGACGTGTTAGCCGAACATGCCCGCATGGCCAACCGCCCATCCACGGTGGCCACGCCTAAAAAAGGCCAGCACCAGACTGCCAAAGCCGCTGAGCAAGCCAACGCCCCCAAGCGGCTAGCCGACCTGTTGAAAGGCACCGGGGCGACCAGCGAGGAGCCAACGCGATGAACACCTACACCGATGCCCATCTTGAGCACTACGCCGACCGTTTCATTGCGCTGCGCCTAGCCCGCCACGGCGTCAACTTGGCGCAGTACCTAGCCAACGTGGAACGCTTCGAGCGCCTGGCGTTAGAGCCGGAGCCGCTACTGCCCGCCCAGCACGCCGCCGCTTTGCGCCTATGGCAACAACAGGACACCGGCCTCGCCGAGCAGCCTGCCACGCCGCTGGAAAGCACACCCGACTGGGACTGGCGCGACCTGCTCGATCAATGGCGTGACGAAGTGGCTCAGTCCGAGCGAGAGCTGGATCAACTGAGCCAGCGCAACGGCGCCTACGTCGAGCCAATGCGCCACCACCGCCATAACCGTGGCATGAGTCGCGGCAACGCAAATTTTGAACGCAAGCAAGCCCGTAAAGGAGCCTAACCATGAACAGCCCCGCTAACACAGAACACGTGATCCCCGACGGCTACCGCCAAGACGCCAAAGGCCGCTTGATCCCCGAGGAGAGCATCAAGCCGGTCGATCAAGCCCGTGATGAGCTGGCCATTGAGCTGGTTACCAAAGCAAAAGAACTCAACCGCCAGCTAGCCCAGTTCAAGGCTGCCGCCTTTGGCGACATCGAGAGCTTTATCCAGCTCTCCGCCGAAGAGTACGGCGTCAACGTCGGCGGCAAAAAGGGCAACGTCACGCTGCTGAGCTTCGACGGCAAGTACAAGATCCAGCGCCAGGTCGCGGACAGCATCACGTTCGATGAGCGCCTGGAAGCCGCCAAAGGGCTGATTGATGAATGCCTGAAAGACTGGACCGACGGCGCGCGCAGCGAGGTAAAGACCATCGTTCAGGACGCCTTTCGCACCGACAAGCAAGGCAACCTGCGCACCGGTGCCGTGCTCGCCCTGCGTCGCCACGACTTCGACGACCCACGCTGGCTGCGGGCCATGGACGCCATCGCCGACGCGGTGCAAGTCACCGGCTCAAAAAGCTACGTGCGGATCTACGAGCGCATCGGCGAAACCGACCGCTACCAGCCCATCAGCCTGAACTTGGCGGAGGTGTGAGATGAGCACTAACGACAAAACCGAGCTTGCCACTGCGATTGGCCCCGCTTGCACCATCACGATCACGCCAACAGCACACGGCATATCGGTACGCACCGATATCGACCCACAGGAAATCGAGCAGAACGGCGGATTGAAAGCCACCCAGGCGCTAACACAGGTGGGCCTGCGTGCGATGCAGCAGGTGCTTGATGAATACGAGCAGGAGGCAAAGAAGCGCGAAACCCTTCACTAAGCGAAACGCCCCGCCAATGGCGGGGCGTCTGCTGGGCGTGGTGACCCAGCACTGATGAGCAGCCAATGAGGTGATTAATGGATAAGTGGGCAGAGATTAAAGAGCGCTTGAAGGACCTGGGCGGCTCCGTCGAGCTGCTGGCCGATGGCCACAAGCTGCAACTGGTCAAGATGCATGACAGTAAGAAGATCTTCGTTGTGGTGTACGTGGACGGCACCGTGGACTTTGAATGGACAAAAACCGAGGACGGTAAGCCAGTGCATCCCCAAGGGCGCTTCTGGCGGCCATTGAAGCGGGCACCGCATTCCAAAAAGGTGTATGCGAGTGCGAAGCGGGCGTTTGGCAAGAAGGAAGCCGATCGGATGGTGACGCCCCGTGTGATAGGCGTTGTGCCGAATTTTGGTACCGAAGGCGCGGTGGTTGCTCACCTCAAGAAACACTTCCCGGATCTTGAGATCCAGGCCGATGAGGTGGCGTCATGATCACCAAAGGCAAACTCGCGCAAATCCACATCGCGAAAGCCCAGCTAGGCCTAAGCGACGAAGACTACCGCGCGATTCTCGCCCGCACTGCGGGCGTGAGCAGTGCCAAAGACCTCACAAATCGTACCGTTGGTGGAGTGATGCATGAGTTCCGGCGCCTGGGCTTTGAGCCCAAGCCCGCCAAAAAGGCAGGGCGCAAGGCACCGCGCCCGCCACGCTCACGTCAGGCGGAAATGAACAAGGTCGAGGCGCTGCTCACTCACGCGGGCCGCGCCTGGGCCTACGCCGACGGCATGGCCAAGCACATGTTCAAGGTGGATCGCGTGGACTTTCTCGACGATAACCAACTGCACAAGCTGCTCCAGGCGCTCATCGTTGACGCCAAGCGGCAAGGACGGTACCCCGATGACCTCGCATAAGGTGGATAATCTAGATCTAGGCTTCGGCATCCCCAATGATGCCCTGGACTACCTCGACCCCGAGATTCTCAAGAAGTGGCCACAAGGCTTATCGGATATGCTCACCGTGGTCGAGAGCGCCCACATCCGCGCCGGTGATGAACCCAAGGTGGCCCGCCGCCGCGCCTTCGCCGCCGTGCGCGCTATCTCCAGCTTCGCCGGTGGCCGTAGCCTCTACGTGCCCCAAGGCCGCCAGCTAGACCGCGCCCTGCGCGACCGGGAAATCTGGGAACGCCACACCGGCGACAACATCCCTCAGCTAGTCGAAGACTACGAGCTGACCGAAGCGCAGATCTACAGCATCCTCGGCGAGCAGCGAAAACTCGCCCGCGCGCGGATGCAGTCCGACCTTTTCGGCGACAGCGCAAACGGCTAAGCTAGCCTCAACAGAATTAGGGGAACATCATGAAAGCACTGGCAGGGGTCACCATCATTACCGGCGCATTGCTGGCCGGTTGCGGCGAGAGCCAAGCCACCAGCAACGTCACTATCAACCAGGAAGCACTGAAAGCCGAAGTCATGGAAAGTGAGTCGGTGCATGATTTTCTGATTACAGAAACAGGCGCTATCTACGTCGGCATGTTGGATAACGGCAACCGCCGTGATGGCTTTGCCAGCTATGTCTGTGAGGTGGTTAGAAGTCATGCTGAGGGTGAAGGGCGCCGATTAGTTCGCATTATCGACGTTGCCGCAGTATCAAGGGGCGAGGGGTTCAAGACGCTGGGGCGTCACCAGTGTGACGTTTGACCGTTTACCAACCGACCTCATTTATTCAAAACCATACTGAGGCATTAGGCATGAAAGCTGCTGAATTAGATAGAAAAAAGAGGCAAATTAGAAGGCTACTGCTATCCGAATACGATATCTCTGAAGCGAAAGATATTTGCCGCTACATAATTCGACATGGCCTATGGAATGATATCCATGAGCCTGAGGCTAGAACGCTAGGTCGCTGGCTACAAAGCGCTATGGTAGTTGCTTATTATCGACCATTTTCAGGCAATCATAATACGGATGATACGTTAGACAGACCTAGTATCAACATCTGTAAGAAACTCTCACAAGAGCATTTGGAGCTTCATTGTTTTCTTAAAAAAAATAGAAACGAAGTATTTGCTCATACTGCCGCTGACATCCGAGACCTTGAAGTTTCGGTTTCACTACTGGCTGGTCGTCACTCGGTAACCTGTTCATCCGAAGTCTCTGAGGCGATGTTTACCCAGCAAACATATCTCTCGATCAAGTCCCTCTTTGAGACAGTAGAGGAGCTTTTCGAAAAAGAAATACAGAAAATAGCATCCACCCTACCTCTAAAAGAAAGCTTTTAGGCTTCTCCTTCGCTAGCAAAACTCCTAAACCGCTTGATTCCCGCCCCCTAGCCGATCCCCTCTAGCCTGAACCTCACTGCACTTGCACTTACCGCTAACCCTGCAATGAGGCTATCCCGTGAAAATCACATCACTTTCCCCAAAATTGCTCGACAAACTCCGCATCGGCCCTTGGCTGATCCTCGCCATCATCACCACCATTGGCGTGGGGTTCTTGTACCCGCACCAACTCGGCGTGCTGCTTTGGTCGCTCACCAAGCTGTGCTGGGGTGCCTACCTCGGCTACTGGATCGACCGCAGCATCTTCCCCTACGCCCGCCCTGATCGCTTCAGTCCTGACAATGACCCCAGCGGGCGCAGCCTTTGGGAGCTGCTCATGCTCCGCCGCGCCATCATCATCGCCGCTGCCGTTCTCGCCCTTGGGCTGGGGGTGTGACATGGGCGCTGATACCGCCGCTGAGCTGCTAGCAGAGGGCGAGCGCTTAGTGGTCGAAATCGACGCCCTAACCCATGGCGTTTCGAAGCTGCCCTTATATCTGCGCTTGAAAGATGTGGTCGAGCGCGCCGAATCCGCGCTACAGGAGGAACG
>NZ_JAMJPJ010000005.1 GCF_023555005.1 Halomonas llamarensis
TGAGGCTGGACATCTGCTGCAAGACCGTATTGACTATTTCCATGAAAGCCTGTGCTCGGGTGGTGATGTTGTCAGAGACCCCATTATCTGAGCATCAGGCTTTCTTTAAAACTGTCCGAACCATTGTTGGATGAAGCGTTATAAATTCTGCATTGCTTGGTTTATTCCCGGTGATGTACAAGGGCACACGTTCATAGCCGCCAGCAGGGTAGCGAGCACGCACCGCAGGCTGAGTATCTAAAGGCTCAATCAGGCGACGAAAGTGCGTATGCTCCGGTGGGTCCATTGCGTTAGGTACGGAGAGGTGGCGGCTAGCTGCGTTGCTGAACGTTTTATGATCATGAATCACCCGCACCATATCGTTATGACAAAAGAGCGACCATTGCAGATAGTCGCTGAATGCGACTGAAAAACGGTGGCGCATGGCGTCATAAGCAGCGATTTGATCACGTTGAACGTTATCATCACGAGGGTCCCAGTCTTGTGGTCTAGGGTCGGTCATGCTTGCTCCTTTGGCTATTTTATTGCGCCGGATAAGCAAACCAAATATCACCTCATGATATATTGATGCGAGTCACCGTATGTAAGAATCGCTATGATCGACCACAGTAAGGTATTCAATACGCTAACCGGAGACGGTGGCGCGCGTTAATACGCACCACATAGCCAATTTTTATCAAAGTGGGGCCAAGTATGACTAATACATGCGTAAACACTTGAAGTAGTAAGCCAAGATAGCTATTCCATACATAGCCCCCCCTAGCACACCTGTAGCCGTTACGCTAACTCTTCGACAGTAGCCCACTTACGTCCGTTTAAACCACGTAAATGGAGCAATAACTGATATTGCAACGAGGTAAGCGCGTGGCGCTGACAAATATCTTCACTGTGGCGTAAAAAACAGCGCAGTTGATAGCGAAACTGAGACAGTTGTTGGAAATCTTGCTTATGTAGGGAAGTCGTCTGCATTTTCGTCACTCCAATAAAGTTACCCATATAACTCGGCTGGTAGGAGGGCGCTCTCAAGCACTCTCTCAAGCTCTCTCTTAAAAGCTCTCTCGACGGATATTGTAAACGACCGTTGCAAAGTCTATCTCCTAAGGGGTAGCGAGGGGTTATATAGAGGTAACCAGGCAGAAATCGGGCGTTTAATCACCCAGAATTGATTTTCAAGATGCCTGTACTTGAAGTGATTACTTTCCTTCAAAAAGCCTGGATATCGACCATGTGTCATTTCATTGACCGGGTAGATTTGTTTCAGCAAAGCGCGCGAGTCCTTTGCATAATTTATGCGGACGTGGCCAATCAAGTCCGTCAAAGCCTCCACGAACAGGCAGCCTAGTGCGGCCTTCGCCACTACTTGCGGGTGTTTGAAGCTGATAGTGGCATTAAAGCGTAGCGCTTGACGATTAAAGTGGCGGGGCTTTGATGCAATGACTTTGCAGAAAAAGGATACGCTGATGAAGACGGCACAACCGCCCAGTTCCTCGCTTGAATTGCTCTGCCAGCCATACCAGCTTAATGAGCTGCTGGGTGGCGTCCCGTGGCTAAGTGACCTGACCAAGGCAGAGCGAACCGAACTGCTATCGCAAAGCAGAGTGGCGTGCATCGAAGATGACGAGTGGCTTTTTCACCAAGACACACCCGCCGAATGGCTCTATATCGTGATTAAGGGCTTGGTGCGCTTGGTGAGGGCCGCGCGGGACGGAAGCCAAGCCACTATCCGCCATGTCGAGCGCGGCGGCACGCTCGGTGAGCTGAGTATGGTCTCTAATCTCGGCAACTACCTGTACTCCGCAGAAGCGAAACGCATGACGCACGTGATCGTTCTTCCCGCTGCCGCGTGTCGTCAAGTGCTTGATGCGTATCCCGCCTGCCGCGCTGAGTTTATGAGCCGGCTGGCACTGGAGCTTACTGATCGTTTGGAGGATTTGGCGCTTGTCACTCAGTGCGATGCCATGGCACGTCTGGTGAGTTACCTTCTTCGACAAATGCCCCGTGGTCGGGTGCGAACGCCGTACACGCTGCGTCTTTCGTTGCCCAAAATCTGGTTAGCGGATCAGCTGTCGATGACGCCGGAAACGTTGTCGAGGATGCTAGCTAAGCTTCGCGATCAACAGATGATCGAGACAAGCCGACAACGTTTAACGGTTCTCGATGAGCCCGGCTTGCGACGTTTACTCGCCGCCAGCGAGTAAACGCTAGTCGACGTCACGCTCTTCAATTGGCAGATAGTACTTAAAGAGACAAGAGCAAAGTTTGGCTTTTGTATTAAACAACGTTCCCTTTATATGCCGCTACCCGACTTGCGGGTGGTGAGAAAGGAGTTATCTTATGGCTCACGCCAACACGCCCTTTATCCCCTTAGGCATTGCTCTGCTAACCGTCTCTGATACCCGTGGTTTTAATGAGGATGACAGCGGCGACCTACTGGCCAGTCGCCTCACCGAGGTAGGTCATGAATTGGTCGAGCGGCATATCGTGCCAGACGATGTCTATCGGATTCGCGCAGAGGTTTCAACGTGGGTAGTGCGTGATGATATCCATGTGGTGATGGTTAACGGTGGCACGGGCTTCACGCCTCGTGACACTACACCCGAAGCGTTGGCGCCATTGTTCGATAAAGTCATTGATGGCTATGGTGAGCTATTTCGGCAACTATCGTGGTCAAGCATTGCCACCTCCACTATTCAATCTCGTGCTGTGGCTGGGCTAATTGATCGCACGCTGGTCTTTGCCATGCCAGGCTCCCCTAAGGCATGTGCTACCGCTTGGGATGGCATCCTAGCGGCTCAGCTTGATGCTAGCACCAGGCCCTGCAATTTCGTGGCCATGGTGATTCCGGATGCTGGACGCTGTGCTAGCCGTTTTCCGGCAGACAATTCTATTGCTTCTGAGGCTGAGGCATGAGCTGCTGCGCTGGTAGTATTTCCTCACCTCTTCTTGATTTCTTTGATGCCCGCGAGAGAATGGTAGCGGCAGCACGCCCTGTCTCCTGCAACGAAAAGGTGGAGCTGAGCCAAGCCGTCGGTAGGGTATTGGTTGACGACGTGTTCGCCACCCTCGATATGCCCGGTATCGACAACAGCGCCATGGACGGCTATGCCCTGCGTCTGAATGAGATCTGCGAGGATGGCTTACCGGTGGAGCTGCGCGTCCCTGCAGGAGCAGAGGTTTTGTCTCTACCAGCAATGAGCTGCGCCAGAATCTTCACAGGGGCACCGGTGCCACTTGGAGCCGATGTTGTCATACCGCAAGAGCGTGTCCGTCTGGATGCCGATGAGCGTGTGCACATTGAAGGTGAGTTCGCCAAAGGTGCTAACATTCGTCGTCGTGGAGAGGATACCTGTGAAGGCGATATACTGTTATCTGCTGGAACACGCTTAAATGCGGCAGCTATCGCTTTGCTGGCAAGTCACGGAATGGGTGAGGTTGACGTTTTACGACGCCTGAAAGTAGCGCTGATTTCTACGGGAAACGAGCTGATCGAGCCGGGCGCAACGCGTGTGCCGGGCCAAGTTTATGACAGTAACCGCGCCATGTTGAAAGCACTATTGATGCAGTCTTCCTGTGACGTGCTCGATTTGGGGGTGACCGCTGATAGTGTGACTGAACTCCAACAGACCTTTACCCAGGCTCGTGACGAAGCCGATTTGGTTGTATGTACTGGAGGCATTTCGGTGGGTGAAGAAGATCACGCCCGCCCAGTGTTGGAGAGGCTTGGTGGCGTTTCCTTTCATGGTGTCGCCATCAAACCCGGTAAGCCATTCACCCTAGGTTACCTGGGCGACTCTCCTGAAGCCGGTATCCCGTTCGTTGGTTTGCCGTGCAACCCCGTCGCTTCGCTGGTAGGCTGGCAATTGCTGGCTTTGCCGTTGGTGCACGGTTGCCAGGGACGTATCCCGGCCGAGTTACAGCAGTTTCCTGTCGCAGCGGGCTTTTCCAGGCAAGGACCTCAAGGGCGACGTGAGTTACTGCGCGTGGTGCTCGACTAGTATTCCGGGGTGCCGGTTGCCTATCTAGCGGGTGGGCAGGGGTCGCATATGCTCAGTGCTGCGAGTAAGTCCCAAGGATATCTGATGATTGATGCTAACCAGGATGTGGAAGAAGGCGATGCCTATTTATATTGCCCTGTCGCCCAGTTTCTTGATTAAGCTTAGGCGGCCAACGCTTTCGCGGTAGGTAATCAGTAACAAGCCGTTAAGTGGTGTCCTATCATGCTGGAGTTTCAAGATAAACGTGGGCAGGCGCAAAAAAGATTAAACGGCTAGTGCTAGTTGCTTGAAGGTCACAAGGAAAAATGGCGGAGGAAAGCAGAGATGTGCATGTGTCACATATACGTCAGATAGGTATCACAACAAATTAGCATGCTAAAGACGAAAAAAAGGCAGACCAGTAAATTACTGATCTGCCTCTTAAAATATTGGTAGCGGGGACCGGATTTGAACCGATGACCTTCGGGTTATGAGCCCGACGAGCTACCAGACTGCTCCACCCCGCATCAACGTGTTGCGTATACTACGCTTTTTTTACGTTGCGTCAAGACATAATTCGAAACCTTTGCCTTATATTCGTATGTGCCATCATGCTGCAACATGTCTGCATCGACGCTATGCTGATATAACAAAGGCATAGTGTTAGCTTACAGCAACACGTTTTGTTGACGGCATGTATGAGTAAATGCAAATACGCTTGCCGTTGATGCTTTGGCGCAGTCGCGCCTTTTCATAGATGGTTTGTGAAACACGAATGTGATCCAAGCCATGTGTCATATCAGGGAGGTAGTCTATGGCCAATCAAGCCCCCGTCGCCTGGGTAACTGGTGGAACTGGTGGTATCGGGACAGCAATTTGCCGCACGTTGGCGGATGCCGGTTACCAGGTTGTGGCGGGTTATCACAATCCCGACAAAGCCAAAACCTGGCTGGAAACGCAAAAAACCGACGGTTACGATAACATTGCGCTTTCCGGTGTTGAGCTATCTGACTTTGATGCGTGCCTTAACGGTGCGCGAGACATTGAGAGTCAGCATGGCCCAATCACTGTGCTGGTAAACTGTGCGGGGATTACCCGAGACGGCACATTGAAGAAAATGTCGCACGAACAGTGGAGCGAGGTAATCGATACCAACCTTAATAGTGTTTTCAATACCTGTCGCAGCGTCATTGAGAGCATGTTGGAGCACGGTTACGGTCGCATTATCAATATCTCTTCTATTAACGGTCGGAAAGGTCAGTTTGGACAGGTGAACTACGCCGCGGCCAAAGCGGGCATGCACGGCCTTACCATGTCGTTGGCACAAGAAACAGCGACAAAAGGCATTACCGTTAATACGGTCTCTCCCGGTTATATCGCAACTGATATGATCATGAACATTCCGGAGAAGGTCCGGGAAGCCATTCGTGAAACCATTCCGGTGAAGCGTTACGGCAAGCCAGAAGAAATCGGCCGCTTGGTAACATTCCTGGCAGATAAGGAGTCAGGCTTTATTACCGGTGCCAACATTGATATCAACGGTGGCCAATTTATGGGGTAACACCTCATCTAGTGGCGACTGTTTGTTAGCGATAGAAACGCAAAGCGGGAGGCTTAAAGCCTCCCGCTTTGCGTTTAGTGCTGTTATTGAGCACTGTTGTTTCGTGCCGGTGTTTAGCTAAAGGTGAGTGGCTTTTTATGGCGGTGGTAAGCGCGAAAGCCGTGAAAGCAGGTCATCGAGTTCGCCCACCTCTGCGTTCCACAGTGTTTCCGGCATTGGGCCGAGTGCAAGTAGCGCGGCGAGAATCGCTTCTAGCTCTTCGGCACGGCTGCGCGTTTGTTGTAGGCCCTCGTTTAAGCGCTTGACTTGAATCGCTAAACGAAGCGGTTCGTCGCTTTGCTTAACGCGCCCGAGCGCAAGGAGTGACAGGTGAACACGCAACCGTGCCAGCTCTTCGCGTATGGTTTCTTGCTGGGTTGTATCAAACGTGGCGGCGTTTGCACGCTTTGCATTGCGGGTTTCATGGGCCGGTATAAACGCGGCAGGTAGCGGCGTTTGGAGTGTTTCATCAGCATCGACGGGAGCCACTGCATCAGGGGTGTCCAGCGCGAGTTGGTCAGCGGCTAGATGCGCATTGACGAGCGGTAAGATGTCTTGCCACTGAGTGACTTGCGCCACAATGCCTACGCGGTTTAGGCGTTCCCGTCGAGTGCGAACAATGCCGCTTAAACGCTTTTGCATGCCGTCGCTCCGGCGGCTTTTGGAAAGCGGTTCTAATGCCTCTGCTTCACGCAAAAAACCTTCAAGCGTCGCGGCATCGTCAGGACTATTGGGCTGCCAAGCATCCATGCGTTCAATCAGTGCCTGCATGGCATCTAACTGTTGTTGCTGATGCGCGACGCGCTCTGATTGCTGAGCGTCACGCCGGGCAAATACCTGATCACACGCGTGGCGGAAGGTTTTCCACAGCGCTTGTTCTTCGCCTTTAGGCGCGCGGCCAAGTTGACGCCATTGCTGCTGCAACTGCTTTGCCTGTTGCGTGCGTGCGCTGATGGGTGTGTCGTTCGCGTCAACGAGGGCGCGCGCTTGCTCTGCCAATTCTCGTTTTTGTTCAGCGATGACATGGGCGCGTTCGTCGATCAGTGCCTGCAGGCGGTGGCGCATGCGTCCAAAGCGGCGACCGATACTTTCGGCGTGCTCGCGCGGCACTGGCGAGTAATGGCGCCACTGGTGGCGAGCTTTATCGCGAATTTCGCGCAGCACGTCGGGGTCGGCGTCGGCGGAAGGCTGCTCTAACAGCGCTTCTAACTGCTCGCATAGCGCTTCCCGAGCCGCGAGGTTATCTTGCCGCTGCTGGGTGAGGCGCTCACGCCACGAGGCTAGGCGCTCATGAATGGCATTTGAGGCGGCGCGAAAGCGGGCGGAAAGTTCGCGGCTAGCGGCGGCGTCGCCTAGGGATTTCCACTCTTTGACGAGCTGCCGGTGACGGCGGTCTAACGCGGCCTCGGCGAGTGGCGAGTCGTTAGCAAGCGCTTCAATGCTTTCACATAGCTGCTCGCGTTTGGGGCCAGCCACAAAACCGCGCCAGTCGCGTAGTTCCGCAAGCCGGGCGCCCAGATGTTTGAACCGTGAGATAAGTGGCTTAGCCTGCTTGCTACTAAGTGATTCAACTTGCGGCTTAATCCGCTGATGCAGGCGACTAGCACTTTTAAACGCGCCGCGTTCAAGCAATTGCTCAAAGGCGTCGAGCTCTTGGTTTAGCGTCTCTAGTGTGGCGGATGAGGGAGCTGACGCCGTGTTCTCATCTTGCTGGGCGTTAAGGGCGGCTTGAGCCCGCTGCAGAAGCATCGGCGCGACGAGTTTTTTAGGCCAGCGGCAGGCGCTTACATGCGCCGAAAGGGCGGTGGAGTCGGCATTGTGTAATGCGTCTTCAAGGGCAGATTGCTCGGCAAGCCAACGCTCCCACGCGGCGCTGATTTCTTCGTAGCGTTGCATCGCGCGGTCGTAGCGTTCGCTGCTGGCTTCGCTTGGCAGGTGCGTATCCGAAAGCGCTTGCCAGCGTTGGGCCAGTAAGCGATGTTGAGCGCGTAAGCTCTCAATATCTTGGTCACTTATGCTATCGCCGTGCTGCAAACCGTCCAGGCTTTCTTCCAACCCTTCAAGAAGCTGCTCGCGGGTGGCTTCGGCAGCTTCTTGTTGCTGTTGGCGCTGTTGGCGCGCATGTTCTTGGGTTTCGTGGTCGTGAAGGGTCTTTCGGCACGCCAGCACCGCCTGTTGGTAGCGCACGTCTTGCTCAGCGGTAGGGGGCTTTTCAAGTGGCTCCCATTCGCGCTGTAGGTGGCGGAAACGGCCAGCGTAGAGCGGCTCCCAGGGCGATTTCGCATGTTGTTCTAATGCCTTCAGTAGCGTTTCGCGCCGCTCGTGCTGGTTTTTCCCCCACTCGGCATCGGCTTTGAGGCGGTTTAACCGCTCCCGTGCGAGGCGAGCCACTTGGCGATCACGGCGAGACTCTTTGAGTAGCCGCTTGAGGCCGGCTTCGCTTGCTACTTGCTCCGCGGCGCGGTGGCGCACTGCCACCACGGCGTTGTGGCACGCTTGGTGAATAAAATCGTCTTCTGCGTTGAGTCGTTCGAGTGCGCTCAAACGCAAGTTTAGATTGTCACCGCCTAGCGCCACAGCGTTGAGCAAGCGCGAATCTTTAAGCTCGCCCAGCTTGGCTTGGCGCTCGGCTAAATCGTGCTCGCCGGCCTGCCCGCACAGGCGTGCTAATATAGCGCTAAACCACGCCTCAATATCGTGGTGTTGCGGGTAGGCCGCGATTAGCCCGTCAAGATCGTCAAGGGAGGTTAAAGCCTCCAGGCGAATATCGGCTTGATCATCGGAAGCCAGCATTTTGAGCGCTTGATGCTGCTCAGGCTTTGTGGGGTCGAGCCGTGAAAGGGCCTGGCGACGCACCTCGGGGTCGGGATGTTGCCACCGAGGGGCGAACAGGCGTCGTAACAGTCCGTGCATGGGTCATCCTGCTGTGAGGGGCCTAGCGAAAAAAATATAGGTAAAAAATCGATCAGCGCCTTTTGACAGTTGCAGTTGCCTGCGCTGTCGCTTAGCTTTGGTCGATATAGCGTCGTTTGCGCTTCCTTATGCTGATGATGGTGCCTCCTTATAGAGCAGCGTCTTTATAGACAGAGAATGTTAAGCTCCACCGCCGTAGCGTATGAGAATGGGCTACCTTTATATTCTACCTGATCAAGACATGGAGTTTCGGCCATGAATCTAAAAGCAGATAGTGCCGATGTGGCCTTCACTTTTAAAGGCGGCATGTTGCCCATGACGGTCATGGAGCTTAACAGCGCCGATCCTGAACAAATCCGCCAGCAACTTGAGGGCAAACTCTCCCAATCGCCAGCGTTCTTTCAGCATACACCGGTTGTCCTGAGTGTGGAAAAGCTTGATACGCCACATCTGGCACTCGAGCGGATTTGCGCAGTGTGCCGTGACCATAAATTGTTGCCGGTAGCGGTGCGCGGTGGGACGGATCCAGTAAAGCAGTCGGCCTGGGCGCTGGGGCTAGGCTGGTTTGCCCCGGTGGAAGAGGAGCGTGCTCGTCGCTTAGCCAGCATTGCAGCAGAAAACGACAGCGCAGAGGAGCAAGTGCCTCAAAACGCGCCGGAGGAAGTGACCGAGTCAACCGGTGCGAGGTTATATCGCGGCACGGTACGCTCTGGGCAACAGGTAAGCGCGTCGAACGGGGATTTAGTGGTGATTGGCGCGGTTAACGCCGGGGCCGAAGTGCTGGCAGCGGGTAGTATTCACGTTTATGGCGCGTTGCGAGGGCGAGCGCTTGCGGGGATTCATGGCAATTTAGGCGCCGGTATTTATTGTCGCGAGCTTAATGCGGAGCTTTTATCGGTGGCGGGTAACTATAAGCGGTTGGAAGACATTGATGCGCGCCGCCTCGGAACACCCGCAGAAGTGCATTTTGAAAGTGAGCAGTTGGAGATTAAACCTCTAGCGTGAGCCCGTAAAAAGGCGCGGGCAATACCCTGTCATTCGGAGTCTTTGATAAAGTAACCTTAACGTTAGTGTTAGAGAACGAATTTTTCGAAACTGAGTTTTTCGACATTTAGCGTTAGCAACGGGTAAGCGCTCAACCATTCGCGGGATGCCAAGGCGCACGACGGAGGCGTATGATGTAGGGCAGTTAGCACAGTCATCCACGACTTAAGCGTGCGCGATGTACGCTGGCAGAACGTGCACAGTGTCAAAAAGGAAGAAGACCTTGGCCAAAATCATTGTAGTAACCTCAGGTAAAGGTGGGGTTGGCAAAACCACCAGCGCCGCCGCGATTTCGACGGGTCTTGCGCTGCGCGGTAAAAAAACCGTCGTGATCGACTTCGATGTGGGTTTGCGCAACCTGGATTTAATTATGGGGTGCGAGCGGCGCGTGGTGTACGACCTGGTCAACGTCATTCAAGGCGAAGCCGGGCTTAATCAAGCGCTGATTCGCGATAAGCGGGTTGAGAATTTGTTTATTCTCCCCGCCTCTCAAACCCGCGATAAAGATGCGTTAACCCAAGAGGGCGTAGAAGAGATTCTTGCTAAACTCAAAGAAGAGTTCGACTATATTCTTTGCGATTCACCGGCTGGCATTGAGCGCGGTGCACAGTTGGCGATGTATTTTGCCGATGAAGCGGTTGTGGTAACTAACCCCGAAGTGTCGTCGGTACGCGATTCCGACCGTATTTTAGGGTTATTGGCGTCCAAAACGCGCCGTGCTGAACGCAGCGATGCCCCAATTAAAGAGCACTTGCTGATCACGCGCTACAACCCGGATCGTGTCACTAGCGGTGATATGCTGACCTTGGACGATATCCGCGAAATTCTGGCCATTGATCTTTTGGGCTTGATTCCAGAATCGGAAGCGGTGCTGCGCGCCTCTAACCAAGGCGTCCCCGTGACCCACGATGCGGCGAGTGACGCCGGGCAGGCGTACACTGATACCGTGTCGCGCCTGCTAGGTGAAGACGTACCACTACGCTTTCATCAAGCTCAGAAAAAAGGAATTCTGACGCGCATGTTTGGGGGAAGTCGGCGATGAAACTTGCGGAATTCTTGAAACGCGAGCGCAAAAAGTCGGCCTCGGTGGCGAAAGAGCGCTTACAGATCATTGTGTCACACCAGCGTAGCCAGCGCGGTCAGCCCGACTATATGCCGATGCTTGAGCGCGAGCTTTTGGAAGTGATTCGCCGCTACGTCCACGTTGATGACGATGCGATTCAGATATCGCTGGATAGCGAAGACAACTGCTCGGTGCTGGAGCTGAACGTCACCCTACCCAAGGGCTAGTATTGGCTAAAGACGGCATTTTAATTAAATGCTTGGGTTTAGATTAGCGCCTGGTTTGAGTTAAATATCTCGTTTTTAATTAAAAAGTGGAGCACGGGTTTACATGGCGCCACCTAACGCGGCCCCGGCCAGCTTTCTCTGGCACGATTACGAAACGTTTGGCGCCGACTCGCGGCGCGACCGCCCGGCGCAATTTGCCGCACTGCGTACTGATGCCGAACTCAATGAGATCGGCGAGCCAGTAGCGCTTTACTGCAAGCCCGCCGATGATTTTCTGCCGCACCCGGCGGCGTGCCTTATCACCGGCATTACCCCGCAAAAAGCCCGCCGCAAAGGCTTGCCCGAGGCGGAGTTTGCCGGAGAAGTGCTGCGCTATATGAACGAGCCTGGCACGTGCGTGGTGGGCTATAACAGTTTGCGCTTTGACGATGAAATCTCGCGCCATCTCTTTTACCGCAATCTGCTCGATCCCTACGCTCGGGAGTGGCAAAACGGTAATTCCCGCTGGGATTTAATTGATGTGGTACGTGCGTTTTATGCGCTTCGTCCCATGGGGATTGAGTGGCCCTTGCGCGACGATGGTGCACCGAGTTTTAAGCTGGAAGACCTTACCGCTGCCAATGGCATTGAGCACGTCGGCGCCCACGATGCGCTTTCCGATGTGCGTGCCACCATTGCCCTGGCCCGGCTTCTTCGTGAGCGTAATGCCAATTTGTTTGACTACCTGCTGGGGCTTCGCGGTAAACGCGCGGTGGCCAAGCTGTTGGATCTCCCTCACGCTAAGCCGCTTTTGCATATTTCCCGGCGTTACCCAGCAAGTCGTGGCTGTAGCGCGTTGGTCATGCCGCTGGCGGAGCATCCCACCAACCCCAATGGGGTGATCGTTTACGATTTGAGCGTCGACCCGAATGAGCTTTTATCGCTGTCGGCTGCGCAAGTGCGTGACCGTGTATTTGTCAGCCAGCAGGATTTGGCCGAAGGCGAAACACGCATTCCGCTGAAAGTGATTCATATCAATCGTTGCCCAGTGGTGTTTCCGGCCAGCGCGTTGAAAGACGTTGCCGGACCGCATCAGGGCGAATATGGCGATATCGTTTCCCGCCTAGGGCTGGATTTACCGGCTTGCCGCGAGCACTGGAAAACACTGCATGACAATATCGTGCCGGTGGCCAGCAAAGTGGCAGACGTGTTTTCTGAGGGCTATGCTGAGGGCGTGCAAGACCCCGATTTGATGCTCTACTCCGGCGGCTTTTTCTCTGCGGCGGATCGCCAGCAAATGGATCGTGTGCGCAGCATGGAGCCGTGGGATCTGGTTGGGCAGCGCTTCGCCTTCCAAGACCCGCGCCTAGAGGAAATGTTATTTCGCTACCGGGCACGCAGCTATCCCGAAACCCTGGAAGGTGAGGAGTTAGCGCAGTGGGAGGCATTTCGCTGGTCGCGGCTCAATGACCCGGCTCTTGCGGGTTTTACGCTGAAGGATTTTGCCCGTGAGATTGAGCGTTACAACCAGCAATCACTCACTGATCGTGAACGGCAAATCCTCGAAGAGTTAGTGATGCATATTGAGGCGATTTTGCCGGCTCAAGCCTTTGATGCCGACTAACGGTAACCAGCGAAGGGGCACAATGCCCCTCCTAATGGTTGCTAGTGCCTGGGGTTATACGTAATGGCGTTGCGGGTGATTGGCGCGCAAAAGCCTCAAGCGACTCGCGGTAGGCTTTCACGTCACTTTGCTCATCTTCCGGGTCAAAGCGGATATCAAGCTGCCCCTCGCGCAGCGTGTTCCATAAGGCACGCAGCTCATCCGCACTTACCTCAAGGGCTAATTCGGCGCGCTGTTCGTGCCGATCAAACGCTACTTCATCCAATGCCGTGGCCTGCCAGTGGCGGTTAGCCAGTGCCTCCAAGCGGGTATCGCGCTGGGTTAGGCGCTCATAAACCGCCTGGCGGTAAGGCGCTAGCGCCTCGTCATCAAGCTCGTTCAATCGCGCTTTGGCATCTTGTAGAAAGGCGTCCATGCGCTCGGCAATCGCGGTGCTTTGTGTATCTGGTGACTGCACCACAAGTGCTATGCCAGGTGCTTCGAGTAGCGGCGAGTAGCCAGCATTGACGACATAGCCTAGCTGCTCTTCGGTGCGCAGGCGCTGATAGAACGGTGTCTGCAGCCATTGCGCGAGCACACTGGCGGCTGCTTGTTGTTCAAGCGTTGCCGCGTTCCCTTGCAGGTAGCGCAGCACTAATGACTCATCTCGCGTGCTATTGGGATGCAGCACCGGGGCATCCGCGCTGACGTTAAGGGGAGTCAGTTGGGTGATATCATGGCGAGATAGGCGCGGGCGCAGTTGGCCGCGAATCATCTCGGCCTGGGTGTTGGCTTTCGCCTCGCTCAGATTGCCGACGGCCATGGCATCAATATAAAGCGCGTCTAAAAAGCGCCGGCGGAAGTCCTCAAGATGGTGGCGCTGTAAGCGCTCACTCGCGGCCAAAAGCACTTCGCTTGAAAACTGCGGGGTAAGGAGCGCCTCACCGAGCGTTCGCTGCGCTTGGCGCATCAGTGAATCACCCGATGCGTTACGCCATCCTCGCTGCAGCTGGAATTTTACCCGTTCGAACGCACCGGCGGAGATCTCCGCCTCTGCAAGTTGCGTTAGCGTACGCTCGATCAGCGGGGTTTGGCCATCGCGCCAACCGGAAAACGCCAGTGTGATGCCGCGCGAGTGGGCATAGGAATTAAACGACTGCCCGGCAAGTCGCGCGGGGTAAAGCGATTCGTTAAGACTGTCGTTGAGCCATTGCGCCAATAGCCGGGTTAATACCGCCTCTTCCGCCGAGTCGCTGGTGCTAGGGTGCTGTAGGCTAACGCGCCACTCCACCTTGGGGGTGTTAAAGCGATCTTCTTGCATGTGCCAAGCACGAAAAGAGGGCGCCTCAATCAAGGGGCTTGGTTTTTCGTCGCTGCCCGCGAGAAGGGTTAAATCTTCGGCAACAAACGGGTTGGGAGCGGGCAGCGCTAAGACCGCAATCGGCGTGCTGGCAGCGGGCGAGGTTACCTTGCGCCATTGGGTGTTAAACCACGGCGAGACGCGCTCGCTTTCTACCTCGGGGCCGGAATATACGCGCAGCACTTTCTCCGGTGCCAGGTTATCGAGATAGGCGTGGTGCATCTCGGCGTCAAAGCCGTCCATGCGGTAGGGTGCATATTGCACGTCTTCGACCGGGTAGCGCGACAGGTTCATCGCAAGCCCTATGGCTTCTTGTTGTGGCGCGCCGTGCTGCTGAAAGCGAAAGGCCTGTTCACGCAGGTTAGCTTGCTCTTGGTAGCGCCATTCTTCTAGGCCTTGCTCGCGAATGTTATCGATGGCGGCAAAAAGCGTGGCTTCGATATCGTCGAGGCGCTCGGCGCCATCCGGTGTGAGGCTGATGGATACGCTAAATAGCGCGTGTTCGCCATCGCGGCGGCCACCACCGGCGGAGAGGCCATCAGCTAAGCCAGCATCGCGCAGCACGGCAAGCACGCTGCCATCGCTTTCATCGCCGATCAAATGAGCCAAAAGCTGGGTGGGTTGGTGGGTGTAGTCGTTTATCGGGTCAGGGATTGGGAAGTGAAAGCTGACCTGACGGCTGTCTTTCAGCGATTGGCGCTCTAAGTAAATCGGTAACGCCTGTTCATCGACGAGCGGCGCATCAATCTGTGGTACGTCTAGGCCACGATTGGGAATGTCGGCAAAACGTTCAGCAACCCACCCTTCCAGCGTATCCAGTGACTGCGGGGCGACAACGGCGAGCGTCATCACGTTGGCGCCGTAATGCTGATGATAAAAATCGATGACGCGCTCGCGCAGTGAGGGCTCTCCCTCCGGCCGGTCGGCCAGCGTCTCGCGGCTGCCGACGGAGAAGCGCGTCATTGGGTGGTCCGTATTTAAGACCTGATTCATCACGTCGTTTTCGCGGCGGCCTTCGTCGCGGATGCGCGCCATGTACTCGGAGTGGACAATATTCCGCTCGCTTTCGAGCTTTTCGGCGTTGAACAGCGGCGAGAGGAAAAACGCACTAAAGCGATCGAGCGCCCCCGATAGCGCGGAGGGCTCGATATCAAAGAAGTAGTTGGTATCTTGCGGCGCAGTAAAGGCGTTGTGCAAGCCAGCATTGCGGGAAATATAGCCTTGATAAGCATCCGATGCTGGGTAGGGCTCGGTGCCGAGAAATAGCATGTGCTCAAGAAAATGCGCCAATCCCTGAAGGTCTTCCGGGTCTTGCGCGCTGCCCACCCGTACATTCATTGAGGCGGCGGCTTTATCGGCGTCGGGGGCACTCACTAGCAGGGTTTGCAGCCCATTTTGCAGCGTGAGTACGCGGTAACTGCGCGCATCAAACGGGCTAACAATAGACGTGACGACCTCACTAACGCCTTCAGCGCTGTCGGCGTTAACAGTAGGGAATCCGATCAGGCTAAGCGAAAGCGCCGTGCCCACCGCCAGCGGGGTTCGGGCAAGTGGGCGGTACGTGTTCAACGTAATAACTCGTAACATTAACGACTCCTAGGACGAAGCCCATTGCAGCATCGGGCCGACAGGGTGTGCGCAAGCCGGTGACTGATAGGCGGGATTATTCACATGTTTTGATACCGGAAAAGCGCCCAACAGTTCCAGCGGTGCCGGGGTTAATTGCTGTTTTGCCTTTGCGACGTCGGTTTCCGGGTGGAGCCATTGTTCCATGTCGCTAGGCGCTATAAGAGCGGGTAAGCGATCTGTGAGTGGTGAAAGCCATAGGTTGGCGGGCACAGTTATCAGCGCCATGGAATCGGCAAACTCGGTAAGGGTGGTGTGATAGCGACACCAAATCCCCGCCAGGAAGAGAGGCGTGCGTTGTACGTGGGTAATCAAGTAGGGTTGTTTGCCCCGTGGCTTTATTTTCCACACGTAAAAACCGTTTACCGGAATGAGGCAGCGTCGCGATTGAAACGCATCACGAAACATCGGGCGGGCGTCTAGTGTTTCGGCGCGCGCGCAGTGGGGCGCGTGATCAAGAACTTCTAGCCACGGCGGTGTCAGGCCCCAAAAAAGTGTGTTAAGACGGCTTTTGCCTTGCTCCCAACGGATCGTTGACACGCCTTGGCGTGGGGCTAAATTAGGCGATGTCACGAGGGGGGTGGCGACGTTAATGGCGAGCGTGTCAGGCAAGGCGTTGTCGCGAACATAAAGGCGTCCGGTCACACGAGCCTCCCAAGAGGTGAGAAATGAAAAACGTGGGAAGAAATAGAGGTAGAAATGGAGCGCAACACAACATTCGTGCCGATATCGTATCGAAAACAGTGTTCGATATAGGGTATCCTACCGTATTCCCTTTCCACGCAACAGCGCAGAAAGGTTTCCCTCTTTAGCGGTAAACCCAAGAGATTGCCATGGCCCGTCCACGACAGCATGCGCCCGATGCCCTCCACGCGCAGGTAATGCACGCCTGTGATACGTGGTTGGAGGACAAGCCCGTTCATGGTTTATCGTTGCGTGCCATTGCTCGCGAGGTGGGTTGTGCGCCGAGTACGCTACTGAAACTTTATGGCAGCTTCAACAACTTGCTGCAATACGTCAACGTCGAAACCCTGGCGTGCTTGGAACACGCGATTACCACGCTAGCGGCGGACGACCCTGAACCCTGGCTGCGTTCGCTGGCCCATACTTACTGGCAATATGCCGAGCAGGCGTGCTACCGCTGGCAGCTGCTGTTTGATTACCCCCTTGCCCAGGAAGGGGAGCTTGATCAACGCCAGAGTGATTTGATTGAAGCGCTGTTCATCCAAGTTGAAACTTGCTTAAAACGCTACCAGCCCGCGCTTGATGATCTTGAGGCACGTCGCCTGGGGCGCACGCTATGGGGCAGTGTGCATGGGCTTGTACAATTAGGCTTGAACGAACGGCTGGGCTATTGGCAGGGCGAGCAACTAAAAGTCGACGAACTCTTAGAGCAGCTTTTGAGCACGGTGCTGGCCGGGCTTCGTCACCGAGGAGCTGCTGAGTGAGGCGGTCGCTTGTCAATGTGCGCCGTGGGTTGCGCTGGTTGATTTTGCTGGTAATGCGGATCTGTTACCGCTTAACGGTACGCGGCCGCCACCATGTGCCCATCACGGGGGCTGCGCTAATGGTGTGCAACCACGTCAGTTACATGGATGCGTTGGTGCTGGGTGGGGCTAGCCCACGGCCGGTGCGCTTTGTTATGGATCAGCCGATTTTTGAGTCGCCTTGGCTGAAGTGGTGGTTTCAGCTGGTAGGGGCGATTCCGATAGAGTCAGAGCGGCGCAATCCAGGTTCGTTGCGTCGCGCGCTGGAGGAAGTCAGCCAGGCATTAAAAAACGGCGAGATCGTGATGGTGTTTCCTGAAGGCAGGCTGTCTCCCGATGGAGAAATTCACACCTTTCGTCGTGGCTTAGAGAAGATACTTGCCCGCGACAATGTACCGGTGGTGCCGGCAGGGCTTGCCGGTCTTTGGGGGTCATGGACCTCCAACGAGGGTGGGCAGCCACTAAAAAAGTGGCCGAAACGCTTTCGCGCCAAGGTAAGCCTGCACTTCGGCCCGTCGGTTGATCCACGCATGACCCAGGACGTAGCTCTGCGTCGCTACCTTGAGGCGCGGGTGCGGGTATTAAAAGCTGCTGCGCTAGAGGATCTACGCCATTAAATTATCATACACAGTGGCTAGCGTCGGCTGATCCGTACCGCCTGCCAGCAGCGCGCCGATGTGATCAAATTGTCGCGCATCTCGAGAATTTCCATGCGCGTGGTGCCGATCTGTAGACATGCAGCACCATCCGGAAAGGACTCCAGGTGCTCGAGAATTAAACCGTTTAGGGTCTTGGGGCCATCGGTAGGTAAGTGCCATCCCAACAACCTATTGATATCACGGATATTGGCGGTGCCTTCGATGACGTGGCTGCCGTCCTCCTGCGCGTGAATCTCTTGGTTCTCTGATACATCGGTAGTGAATTCACCGACAATCTCTTCGAGAATATCCTCTAACGTTACCAACCCCTCTACGTCGCCGTACTCGTCGACGACAATGCCAATACGGCGCTTTTGCTTTTGAAAATTGAGTAGCTGTGTGTGCAGTGGCGTGGATTCAGGAATGAAATAGGGCTCGCGCGCTTCTTGGACGATGGCGGCTTTAGTGACTTCAGGGCGCGAGAGAAAACGTGCGGCGTTACGCAGGTGTAGCATGCCGATAATATTGTTGATATCGCCTTTGTAGATCGGAAGCCTGGTGTGCTGGCTGGTGCGAATCTGCTGCAAGATGTCATCGAGTGAGTCGTCAAGGTCAATCCCTAGTACTTCTTGGCGCGGCACGAGAATGTCGTTCACTGTGACGTTTTCAAGATCAAGGATCGACAAGAGCATGGCCTGGTGGCGATAAGGAATCATGCTGCCGGCTTCGTGCACCACCGTGCGGAGCTCGTCGCGGGTTAAGCTGTCGCCGCCGTTTTCCACGCTTTTCACGCCTGCCAAACGCAGCAACCCATTGGAAATTATGTTGACCAGCAACACTAGCGGGTAGAGCAGTTTTAACAGCGGAATTAGCACGCGGGAGGCGGGGTAAGCGATGCGTTCTGGCTTGATTGCGGCGTAGGTTTTGGGTGTGACCTCGGCAAAAATCAAAATCGTAATGGTCAGCAGGGCGGTAGCGACAGCAGGCCCAGTTACTTCGCCAAAAAAGTGAATGGCAATAATGGTCGCAATCGACGCCGCTAGGTTATTGACAAAGTTGTTGCCAATTAGAATGACGCCGATGAGCCGATCCGGGCGGGCTAACAAATGCAGCACGCGTTTGGCCCGGATGTCGCCGCTATTTGCCT
The DNA here is from genome assembly GCF_023555005.1 of Halomonas llamarensis. Lineage (GTDB taxonomy): Bacteria > Pseudomonadota > Gammaproteobacteria > Pseudomonadales > Halomonadaceae > Vreelandella > Vreelandella llamarensis. Next base: position 18,662 of record NZ_JAMJPJ010000005.1, read on the forward strand.
GATGGCTCAGGCGGTAGCGGTTGATCGACATCATGCCAGTCTCAGAGCTTGAGAAAAATGCAGACAGTAAAATGAGTAGCGCTAGCAGGCTAAAGAGTAGTCCCAGAGGGAAGTCGTCGCTCAAGTTGGGCGTCCTTTATTACGTATCGAGCTCGATTTTCAGAAGTTAGGCTGGCGCGTATCAAGGCAACGTAAGTCAGAGAGGTACGTGTGGGCCAGCCTAGCGGTGTAACAATATCTCAAGCACAAACTTGCTGCCAAAATATGCCAGTACGAGAAAGGCGCAGCCTGCGAGTGTCCATTTAACCGCGCGCATGCCGCGCCAGCCGAAGCGGTAACGGCCCAGCAATAGCGTGGCAAACACCAGCCAAGCGATAAGTGAAAGCAGTGTTTTATGCACTAAGTGTTGGGCAAACAGGTTGTCTAAAAAAATAAAACCACTGACGATGGAGAGCGTCAATAACAGCACACCCGCCCAAACGAGTTCAAACAGCACCCGTTCCATGGTGGTTAGCGGTGGCAGTGACTGCACGATGCCGCGAATATGGTGATGGCGCAGCGCCTGGTTTTGTAGCCCCACCAATACGGCTTGAACCGCGGCAATAGCGAGCAAGGCAAAGGCCAGTGCCGAGCTAATAGCGTGAAGCAAAATACCTGGCGTTAGGCCGATTTCGCTGCCTTGGCTCGGCAGTCCCGTCGCCACAATGAGTACGATACCCGCGAGAGGGAAAAGTACTATGCCAGCGTTGAGCACTGGCTTGAACAGGCTAGCAACCAACACCACGTTAACCGCGACGGCCATAAAAAGTGTCGCGCTGGTCGTGAAACCGGGCAAAAGCCCTGGCGCCTGTCCCAGCAGTTTGACCACCATGGGGATATGCAGCAGTAACCCTAACGCCGCTATGATGCGCACTATGCCCGGGCGGGGCGGTACGCGGCGCAAAAGCGCCATGCCCTGCCAAGTTCCAGCGGCGATATAGAGAATTAAAGCCATCGTGGCGAAAGGGAGCGCCTGCATGATGCTATCCGTACGCTGTTAAGCGTGTTAATGAGAATGTATCGTGAAAATATACCCCTACTATAACCAATCCTTAGCGCCGCGCACAGACGCTTAGAGCGCAATAGCCGGTCTGTTTGGGCGCGTAAACGCGCCAGCCATGGAGACTCGCGGCGCCAGGGCGTATAATCACCCTATTCATGTCCGCGGCGCGTGCGCCTTGTGACCACGACGGAGGCAGAGAGGCCCCATGTTTCAGAATCTTAGCGAGCGTCTTTCGCAGACGCTGAAGTCTATCAAGGGTCAGGCGCGCCTGACTGACGATAATATCAAAGACACCCTGCGTGAAGTGCGGCGCGCCCTTTTGGAAGCGGACGTTGCGCTGCCGGTGGTGAAAGACTTTATCGAACGTGTGCGCGAGCGGGCAGTGGGCCAAGAGGTCTCGAAAAGCCTGTCGCCGGGTCAGCAGTTCGTCAAGATTGTCCAGCAAGAGCTGGAAGTCACCATGGGCGAGGCCAACGAGGGGCTTGTCCTTAAAGGCACGCCCGCCGTCGTGTTGATGGCTGGCTTGCAAGGCGCGGGTAAAACCACTTCCGTGGCGAAGTTGGCGCGCTACTTGCGCGAACGTGAAAAGAAAAAAGTGCTGGTCGTGTCAGCGGACGTCTACCGTCCGGCGGCGATTGATCAGCTAGAGACGCTGGCCAAAGAAGTCGAGGTGGATTTCTTCCCGTCGCGCTCGGATCAAAAGCCGGTCGATATTGCTAACGCCGCAATGAAGCATGCCAAGATTCAGTTCCATGATGTGGTGCTGGTCGATACGGCGGGGCGCTTGGCCATTGACGAAGCGATGATGACCGAGATTCAAGCGTTGCATCAGGCTCTGACGCCGGACGAAACGCTGTTTGTGGTCGATGCCATGACCGGCCAAGACGCGGTCAATACCGCCAAGGCATTCCACGAAGCGCTACCGCTGACCGGCGTAATCCTCACCAAAGCCGACGGTGACGCCCGCGGTGGCGCGGCGCTTTCGGTGCGCCATATCACGGGTAAGCCCATCAAGTTTATGGGGATGGGGGAGAAGGTTGATGCGCTAGAGCCTTTCCACCCTGACCGTGTTGCGTCGCGCATCCTCGGCATGGGCGATATGCTATCGCTGATTGAGGAAGCCGAGCGCACTGTCGATCAATCCAAAGCGGAGAAGTTGGCCAAAAAGGTCAAAAAAGGCGATGGCTTTGACCTAGAAGACTTTCGCGATCAACTGCAACAGCTCAAGAAAATGGGCGGCATGGGCGGTTTGCTCGGCAAAATGCCGGGCATGGGGCAGATGGCCGAGATGGCGCAAGGCCCCGGCCCTGAGAAGGAGTTGGGCAAGCTTGAAGCACTGATTAATTCCATGACGCCCAAAGAGCGCCATAGGCCCGATATCATCAATGGCTCGCGTAAGCGTCGCATTGCTAACGGTGCTGGATTGCAAGTGCCGGATCTTAATCGCCTGCTCAAGCAGCATAAACAGATGCAAAAGATGATGAAGAAAGCCGGCAAAAAAGGCGGTATGGAAAAAATGATGCGCGGTATGTCCGGCATGATGGGCGGCGGTGGTCCTGGCGGACCCGGAGGCCCGGGTGGCCCCGGTGGTTTCCCCCGTCGCTAGCGTTGTTGCAATGCTTTGCCTGCGGCAAAGCGTCATGGTAAAGCGTCGCGGCCAAAAGAGGCAGTTTTCCTGCGCCTAGGCTTTCCAAATTGGCCGTATTTGCGTAGAATACGGCCTCTTCATGCGTAGGGGTTGCGTCAGTGTGGCGCTGCTTGTTGCGGCATGAGGGGCTTAAAAAACACGATTTTGTATCGTCGATAGAGGCCTAAACCGTAAGTGGTTAGCTCTCTTGTAACCTCAACCGAAGGATAGTTATCGTATGGTTACCATTCGTTTGGCACGTGGTGGCGCCAAAAAGCGTCCCTTTTACCATCTGACCGTGACTGACTCGCGCAATGCTCGCGACGGTCGTTTCATTGAGCGCATTGGCTTTTTCAACCCGGTAGCCCGTGGTCAAGAAGAGCGCCTGCGCGTTGATCTCGACCGCGTTGCACACTGGCAGAATCACGGCGCGCAGCTTTCCGGCCGCGTTGCAGAGCTGGTTAAAGAAGCACGTAAGCAAGCCTAAGTCTGTCGTAGTCTTAAGGCCAATGCTGTCGAACCGAGGTCGTCAATGACGCGTTTTGCAACACATCACTTAGACGACACGCATGTAGTGCTCGGCAAGTTGACTAGCCCTCATGGGGTGAAAGGCTGGCTTAAGGTATATGCCTACACGAGCCCTATTGACAGTATTTTTGATTACCCTGAATGGTCGGTGCGTAAAGGTGAAAATCTGACGTGCTATACCGTGGCTCAGGGGCGTCGGCAGGGCAAAGGCTTGGTGGTTCAGCTTGAAGGCGTGAATGACCGTGACGCAGCAGAAATACTGGCGAACGCGGATATTCTGATGCCTAAAGAGGCGCTGCCAGCGCTTTCCGACGATGAGTATTATTGGCATGAGCTTGAAGGCTTGAGCGTCTTGACTCAGGTCGGCGAACGGCTAGGACAGGTTAGTTATCTGTTCGAAACCGGCGCCAACGATGTCATGGTGGTGCACGGCGATAATGAAGCCATCGACAAGCGCGAGCGCTTGCTACCGTTTCTCCCCGGCGATGTCATCATCGATGTGGACATAAAGGCAAAGCGCATGGTGGTGAATTGGGATTCAGCGTTTTGACAGAGCCGGTTTTAAAAGAGCCCGTTACGACAAAGCCTCTTGCGTTAAACGAGCAAGGCTCAAGTGAAACACCCGCTATGTGGATCGGGGTGGTATCGCTGTTTCCTGAAATGTTCGATGCGTTGACCTGTCATGGCGTGACGGGTCGAGCGGTGGAGCGAGACCGTATTGCGTTGGAGTTTTGGAATCCGCGCGATTACGCCACAGACCGCCATCGCAGTGTCGATGACCGCCCCTATGGCGGCGGGCCCGGCATGTTGATGAAAGTCGACACGCTGCGTAGTGCGATTGCGGATGCGCGTAAGCGTGCGTTTGACGCTACGGGTAAAACGCCGAAAGTGATCTATCTTTCGCCTCAGGGGCGCACGTTAGACCAGCAAGGCGTACAGGCACTGGCTAGCAAAAGCCCGCTAGTGGTGGTCGCTGGACGCTACGAAGGCATTGACGAACGTGTAGTGGAACATGACATTGATGAAGAGTGGTCGATTGGCGACTATGTGCTGAGCGGCGGTGAGTTGCCAGCGATGGTGCTAATTGACGCGGCGGCAAGGCTGGTTCCCGGTGTGCTGGGGCACCAGGATTCCGCCATCGAGGACTCATTTAACGACGGTTTGTTAGATTGTCCGCATTACACCCGTCCGGAAGTGATTGATGGGCGGCAAGTGCCGGATATCCTGCTAAGTGGCAACCACGCGGCGATCCGACGCTGGCGATTGAAACAATCGCTGGGCCGCACGTGGCAGCGGCGTCCCGATCTACTCGAAGGGCGAACGCTGAATCCCGAGCAGCGTAAATTGTTGGATGAGTTCATCGAGGAATACGTTCTGGCTACCCGGTAGGCCAGAGCGGCGGTGCAGGGCGAAGGCGGTCCACGTGTGTCGAACGTACACGCCGCGCACCTGTGTCACCCATCACGACTCCCGTGTGGCTCGTTTCGAGCGCCGGGATCACGGCTTCCGCCTTCCACAACTGAGCGGTTAAGCCACCAAGTTATTTAGGAGTGAGATAATGAGCAGTAAAAACAAGGTGATCCAGGCACTTGAAGCCGAGCAAATGGGCAAAGAAATTCCTCCTTTTGCTCCCGGCGACACAATTGTCGTCCAGGTAAAAGTGAAAGAAGGTAGCCGAGAGCGTTTGCAGGCCTTTGAAGGCGTCGTCATCGGCAAGCGTAACCGTGGTCTCAACTCAGCGTTTACCGTGCGTAAAATTTCCCACGGCGTCGGCGTTGAGCGTACTTTCCAAACCTACAGCCCGCTGGTTGACTCGATTCACGTTAAGCGTCGTGGTGACGTACGCCAGGCCAAACTCTACTATCTGCGTGAGCGCAGCGGTAAGTCGGCACGTATCAAGGAAAAGTTGGCGTAAGCCAGACTTTGCCACAGGCGCGGCTGCGGCGCAGCCGCGCCTGGATACCAAAACCCCGTCACCGCTTTGCGGGGCGGGGTTTTGTTTGTCGATTCATCACTGTCGTTAATAACTGTGAGACCGCTTGCCTATGGACCTCATTGACGCTTTTCTGGATAGCCTTTGGCTTGAGCGTGGCGCCAGTGAGCATACGCTAGCGGCCTATCGGCGTGATTTGAGCGCTTGGTGCGCGTACTTGGCGGAGCAGGGCAGTGAGTTGACCGCGCCACCGGACGACATGCTGATTGCCTGGTTTGATGAGCGTCGGGCACAGGGGTATCAACTGCGTAGCAATGCGCGGCTACTTTCCAGTTTGCGCAGTTTCTACCGTTGGGCGCGTCTGAATGGCAATGTTGAGCGTGACCCGCTGGCGACGATCAAGTTACCTCGCGTGCAGCCAGGTTTGCCCCATACGCTTGATGAAGATGAGGTGGGGCGCCTGCTTACCGCGCCCGATACCGCCACCGCCATGGGCGTGCGTGACCGTGCCATGCTGGAGCTTTTATACGCCTGTGGCTTGCGTGTTTCTGAGCTAGTAGGCTTAACGCTTGATGCGCTCAACCTGAAACAAGGGGTGGTGCGCGTGCGCGGCAAGGGCGATAAAGACCGCCTGGTGCCGCTTGGCGATGAAGCGGCGGATTGGCTTGAGCGCTACCTGCGCACCGCGCGTAATGAGATGATGACGGACCCGATGCGCCCGGCGCTATTTCCTGGGCGCAGTGACACATCCATGACGCGACAAACGTTTTGGCACCGCATCAAGGCACATGCGGTGACGGCGGGGATTAACAAACCGCTTTCGCCGCACACACTACGCCACGCGTTTGCCACGCACTTATTGAATCATGGTGCCAATTTACGGGTCGTACAGCTGCTATTAGGTCATAGCGATCTTTCCACTACCCAAATTTATACTCACGTGGCGCAGGCCCGATTAGAGAGCCTGCACGCACACCATCACCCACGAGGTTAAGCGGACGATGCGTCGATACTCAATGTTTACTCTGGCCCTGGCTGCCACGCTGTTGCCTTTTACAGCGATGGCGCAGAGCGTGCCTGAGCAGTTAACCGACTCCTTAAGCGTTAATGGTCAAGCCATGCCGGTGGAAGGTGTGACCGAAACGCCGCTAGACGGCATTTATCAGGTGCGTCTGACCAGTGGCGAATCCTTTTATTCTAACGCTGACGGCAGTCACTTTGTGGTCGGGGATCTGTACGAAAATAGCGACAACGGACTGGTGAATCTCACCGAGCAGGCACGCAACCAGGCGCGTATTGCCAGCATTGACGCCGTGCCCCAAAGCGAGCGAGTCATCTTTCGCGGTGTAGACGAACCTAAAGCGACCGTTGCGATCTTTACCGACACCAGCTGCCCTTACTGCTCGCGCTTGCATAAAACGGTGCCAGAGCTCAATGAGCGCGGTATTGCCGTTCATTACTTGGCGTTCCCCCGTGGCGGCATGCAAAGTGAGGCGGCCCGGGTGATGCAGCAGGTCTGGTGTGCCGATAACCCTACCGAGGCAATGACGGCGGCAAAGCAAGGTGAAGCGCTTTCGGGCAGCGCTAGCTGCGATAATCCGGTAGCATCGCAGTACGATTTGGGGCTTCAGGTCGGCGTGGAGGGCACGCCAGCGATTATTCTACCGGATGGTGAGATGGTGCCCGGCTTTGTGCCGCCAGAGCGTTTGACCGCCCTGCTGGGCTTGGACGACGAATAAGTCACCACCAAGCCAAATATCGATTTAGTAACTTTTAACGCTGAGACAAGCACTTTTGAGTACATATATTCGAGTGCAATACTGAGAGGGGATTTATTTTGAAACCGGTGAGAGTAGGCATTTGTGGGCTAGGTACGGTCGGTGGCGGTACCTTTAACGTGCTGACACGTAACGCGGACGATATCGCCCGTCGCGCCGGGCGCCCCATTGTGATTGAACAAGTGGCGCATCGTAGCATCCATCCTGATTGCGACATCACCGGTATTAAAGCCACCGCCGATGTGTTTGAAGTGGCGCGCAACCCCGATATCGACGTCGTCGTTGAACTGATCGGCGGCTACGATGTTGCTCGTGAGCTGGTGCTGACCGCGATTGATAACGGTAAGCACGTCGTTACCGCTAACAAAGCGCTTATCGCGGTGCACGGTAATGAAATCTTCCAGGCCGCTCACGAAAAAGGCGTGATTGTGGCGTTTGAAGCCGCCGTTGCTGGCGGTATTCCGGTGATCAAGTCGCTGCGTGAAGGCTTAGGCGCCAACCGTATTGAGTGGGTCGCGGGCATTATCAACGGCACGGGCAACTACATCCTGACGCACATGCGCGACGAAGGCCGTGCCTTTGAGGACGTGCTGGCCGAAGCGCAGGCGCTGGGCTATGCCGAATCCGACCCGACGTTTGATGTGGAGGGGATTGATGCCGCGCACAAGCTCACCATTCTCGCCTCTATTGCTTACGGTGTACCGCTGCAGTTCGATAAGGCCTTCACCGAAGGCATTGCGCGGATTACCGCTCAGGACGTCGAACAGGCGGATAACCTGGGCTACATTATCAAGCACTTGGGTATCTCCAAGCGCACCGAAGCAGGGCTTGAGCTACGCGTTCACCCGACACTGATTCCCAAAGAGCGCCTTCTCGCCAACGTCCACGGCGTCAAAAACGCCATCGAAGTGATGGGCGACGCCGTAGGCCCGACGCTTTATTACGGTGCTGGTGCCGGTGCGGAACCCACCGCTTCAGCCGTGGTCGCCGATTTGTTGGACGTGGCGCGCGATATCGCCACCGATCACCACTACCGCGTGCCGTATCTCGCCTTCAGCGGCGTGGGCCAAAGCGCTAACGCGCTGCCGATTATGCCGATGGAAGAGATTGTCACGGCATACTACCTGCGCTTGCTGGCGGTAGATCGCCCCGGCGTTCTGGCGCGGGTGGCCACGATTCTCTCCGAGCAGGGTATTTCGATTGAGGCACTGATCCAGAAAGAAGCCACTGAAGGTGAACTGGTGCCGATCATTCTGATGACACACCGCACTAAAGAGAAACAGATGAACGACGCGATTCGCGAAATTGAATCCATGGCGGACATTGCTGGCGCCGTGACTCGCATCCGCGTCGAAAGCCTGGACGAAGGCGAATAAAAGGAGCATAGCGCCATGCGTTATATCAGCACGCGCGGGCAGGCGCCCGCGTTGTCATTCGAAGAGGTGGTGCTCACCGGAATGGCGAGCGACGGTGGCCTTTACGTGCCGGAAACCTTGCCTTCGTTCTCGCACGACGAGCTTGCCGAAATGGCGGGACTGTCTTACGCCGAGATCGCGTTTCGCGTGATGAAGCCGTTCGTTAACGGTGAAATCGACGACGCGACGTTCCGCCAGCTTGTGCATGACGCCTACGCCACGTTCAACCACGATGCCGTGGTGCCGCTTAAGCAGCTCGACGCCAATCACTTTTTGTTGGAGCAGTTCCACGGCCCGACACTGGCATTCAAAGACGTTGCGCTGCAGCTGTTGGGCCGCATTCTTGATCACTTTCTGAAAAAGCGTGGCGAGCGTGCGGTGATCATGGGCGCCACCTCCGGCGATACCGGCTCGGCCGCGATTGAGGGCTGTCGCCATTGCGACAACCTGGATATCTTCATCCTGCACCCGTATAACCGCGTCTCCGAGGTGCAGCGCCGCCAGATGACCACGGTGTTAGCTAACAATGTGTTCAATATTGCCATCGAAGGCAACTTTGATGATGCCCAGGCGATGGTGAAAGCGAGCTTCGCTAATCAAGACTTTTTGAATGGCACGCGGCTGGTGGCGGTGAACTCAATCAATTGGGCGCGCATCATGGCCCAGATCGTCTATTACGTTGGCGCTGGCGTGGCGCTGGGCGCGCCCAAGCGCGAAGTGAGTTTTTGTGTGCCGTCGGCGAACTTTGGCAACGTCTTTGCCGGCTTTATGGCCTATAAAATGGGCCTGCCGGTGAAGCAGTTCATCATCGCCACCAATGCCAACGACATTCTCCACCGTACGCTGGCGGCCAATGATTTCTCCAAGCACGAGCTGGCCGCCACGTTGGCGCCGTCGATGGATATCGTTGTCTCGTCCAACTTCGAGCGTCTGCTGTTTGACGCCTACGAGCGCGATGGGGCAGCAGTGGCGGCTTTGCTGGAACGCTTCCAACAAGAGCCCACGGCGCTTGCCGACGCGCCGCTGGCTAAGCTGCGCGAGAAATTTGCCAGCCACAGCGTGGATGATGCGACGATTCTGGAAGTGATTCGCGAAGCGCACCACCGCACCGGCGAAATCCTCGATCCACACACCGCTACCGGTTACCGTGCCGCCGAGCGCGCTCGTGCCGATCAGTCCACACCGATCATTACGCTTGCCACCGCGCACCCGGCGAAATTCGCCGAGGCGGTGGTGAAAGCGGGCTTCCCCGGTGTGTCACTGCCCCCGCACATGGATGACCTGCTCGAACGCGAAGAGCGCTACACGGTGCTGCCGTCTGATCTTAGCGCGGTGCAGCAGTTCGTCGCCGAGCATCGGCGCTAAACGGAGCGATATGAACGCGCTGACCGATCTGTCCCCTAGCTTGACCCAGCCGCGCCTGGAGCCTCGTCCCCTTGACGAGGCCGTTTATGCGCGTGCCCAAACAGAAGGTATGAGCGAGCTGCAGGCGCGCCTGCTCGCCTCACGGCTGCCTGGGTATCAGGGCGAGCTTGCGCCGCTAGTGTCGCCGAGCCTGCGCTACCTGGCTCATCCTGAGAAGCTCAAAGACGGCCGCCTGGCCGCTGAGCGTATCGCCCAGGCGGTGGCCGAGGGTGAGTCGATCGGTATTCTGACCGATTACGACGTCGACGGGATCACCTCGCACGTGGTGATTCGGCGCACGCTGGTCGAACTTTTCGGTGTGCCTGCAAGTAAGCTTCACAGTTTGATTGGCCACCGCATTCACGATGGCTACGGTATCAGCCTGCCGCTGGTTGAGCGCACGCTCGCCCTGAAACCTGAGCCAACGCTTGTGATCACCGCCGACTGCGGAAGCTCTGATGAGCCGCGCATTGCACGGATGAAAGCGGCCGGGATCGACGTGGTAGTGAGCGATCACCACGCGTTGCCGTTGGAAGGCCCGCCAGCATCGGCTTTCGCCTGTGTGAATCCCACGCGTGACGATTGCGCCTATCCGGACAAAACTATCGCCGGCTGCATGGTGGCGTGGCTTTTAATGTCGCTTGCGCGTAGCGTGCTGATCGAATGGGGCGCACTGTCAGAAGCGACCCCCAAGCTCTCGCCGTGGCTCTCTTACGTGGCGCTAGGCACGGTGGCGGATTGTGTATCGCTGGGGGGCAGCCCTGCCAATCGCGCGGTGGTTAGTCACGGACTTACGCTAATTAACCGCATGGACGCCGCTTGCTGGCGCGCGATGGCCGCGCGCCTTGGGCAAGATAGCGTGCCGTTTAACGCTGAGACCTTAGCGTTTCAGATGGGGCCGCGCATCAACGCCCGCTCGCGGCTGGATGACCCTTATGCGGCACTGCATTTTATGCTCGCAGAAAGCGACGGGGTGGCAACGCGTCAACTCAACGTGCTGGATGACGACAATCAATCGCGCAAGGCGATTGAAGCCGACATGGCCGAAGAAGCCCGGGCGTTCGCCGCCGAGGAACTCGCCGCTAACGCGCCTGCCGTGGTAGTGCTGCTTGAAGATGGCCACCCTGGCGTACAAGGCATCGTCGCCTCGCGGCTGGTGCAAGCCTACGGGCGTCCGGCGTTGGTACTGACGCAAGCGGCGCAGCCGGGGATGCTCACCGGCTCTGGCCGTTCAATTGACGGCCTGCACCTGCGCGATGCGCTGCAGCGTACTTATGAGCTTGCACCTGAGGCGCTGCCGCGCTTTGGCGGCCACAGTGGCGCGGCGGGTGTTGGTGTCCCCCGCGAGCAGTTGGATGCGTTTAAAGCCGCGTTTTTACACGCCGTGAGCGAGCAGCTTGGCGACACGCCGCTTTACCCGCGGCTCTGGACCGACGGCGAGCTATCCATCGCGCAGTTAACGCTTAGCACGCTCAGCGAGATCGAAGCGCTAGGCCCTTATGGGCGCGAGTTTGACCCGCCGCTGTTTGAGGGACGTTTTATTGTTGAGGCACTGCGCCCGGTGGGAGCTGACGGCACGCATTTGATGCTGGAGCTCTCCATGGGGCCGGTCACCTGTAAGGCGATCTGGTTTCGCGCCCTCACGCCTGGCGAGCTGCCTTCATTTGGCGTGGGCGATACGTTGCACTGTGCTTATAAGCTGAATCGCAACCGCTGGCGCGGCCGCGACTCACTGCAGCTGATGGTCGAACACGCCAGCCCTTTAGCGTAAAAACGTTAGCGTAAAATACTTAACCCTAAGGACAATACGTCATGCGTATGGAAGACTTACCCCAAGATCCTCATAAGCTTTATGAGGATGTAATGGCGATGCTGCTTGGCACGCTATTTGTCGCCCTAGGGGTTACGTTTTATACCCATTCGGTACTGCTTACCGGCAGCACCGCGGGGATGGCGCTGCTGATAAACTACATCATCGGTGGCGGCTTTGGCGTTTGGTTTTTTGCCATCAACCTGCCGTTTTATTACTTGGCGATCAAGCGCATGGGCTGGAGCTTTACGCTGCGCACCTTTGCGGCCATTGGCTTGGTGTCGCTTTTCTCAGAGTTAACCCAGGGCTGGGTGCAGTTTGCCGAGGTGCCGTCGCTTTATGCCGCGCTGATGGGCGGTGCGCTAATCGGCATCGGCATGTTGATGCTGTTTCGCCATCGCACGAGCCTTGGCGGAATCAACATTCTGGCGCTTTATCTGCAAGAAAAGCACGACCTGCGGGCAGGCTACGTGCAGCTGGGTATCGACGGTTTGATTTTGCTCGTCGCGCTCACCCAACTGCCGCTGGACCGCGTCGGCTATTCGGTACTCGGCGCATTGACGCTCAACCTGATTATCGCCCTGAACCATAAGCCAGGGCGTTATATCGGGGTGAGCTGAAGAAACTTTTTCGTTTTTAGTGAGCAGCAGTGCTGGGTGGGTTCGCGACGCTTAATGTATAGCGACTTGGTAAGCGGCCCCCAACTGTTTTGCTAAACCAGCTAGCCGCTTATCTAGCGTCCATAACTTGGCCTCTGGCGTAATGAGTGTTGAGGCGAGCAAACATATATCGACTAGCCCGCAGCCTTGGCCATACAATGCTTCGCGCTCAATGAATGTCATCACCTCCCGCAAACTGGCTTGGTTGCAGGGTTTAAGAAGACTAATGTTACGTAGTGTTTGTTCACGCGGTGACGGTGGTGTGCCGCAGGCAAGCTCTGCCGTTACCATCGGATGACTTAAGGCGCAATCAGCTTCCAATAACTCGATCAGAGCCGTATTTCCATTTCGGAAATGCTCAACCCATACCGAAGAATCAATCAGCACGCTGAAAGTGCTCATTGAGGAAAAGACTCCTCTCGCCGACGGGGAATGTCTTGCATGTTGGGCGCCTTTCCGCTCAAGGCGGCAAGTCGCCTAGCTGCCTGCACGCGTACGTAGGTTTTCATCGCTTCTCTGCAGAGATCGGATGCATTCGACACGCTGCTAGGGTCAGCAAGCTCTAGAGCTTGCTGATACAGGTCATCGTTGATGGTTACCGTGGTTCGCATTGCCCTTTCCTCATCTTAAGTGATGCCTACAAGTATCAATATAGACATCAATCTGATGTATGCACAAGAATAGTCGCAATATTGCCAGCGATATGAGGGGAAACGTTACGTTTCACTCAGCCAGAACCACCATACGATAGCAGCGATCAGACCCAGGCCTGCGAGATTGACCAGTAAACTCATGCGTTATCTCCTTTGGATGCGTTTCCACTGGCTTGCCAGAGACGTAGACGGTTGGCGTTGCTGACCACGGTGATGGAGGAGAGCGACATTGCCGCCCCCGCGATCATGGGCGAAAGCAACATACCGGTGACGGGGTAGAGCACCCCGGCGGCAATCGGAATACACAGCACGTTGTAGCCAAAGGCACCGACCAAGTTCTGTTTGATGTTACGCAGAGTCACTTGGCTGATTTCGATGGCATCGGCCACGCCATGCAGCGAGCCGCGCATCAGCGTCATACCGGCGCTTTCAATGGCGACATCCGTGCCTTGGCCGATGGCGAAGCCGACATTGGCTCGCGCAAGCGCCGGGGCGTCGTTGATGCCGTCTCCGACCATCCCGACGACCTCGCCTTTATCTTGCAGCCGCTCGATTTCAGCGTGTTTATCCTCGGGTAAAAGCCCCGCGCGGAATTCGTCGATGCCGACTTCGTGGGCAATCGCACCAGCGGTGTGCTCGTTGTCGCCAGTGAGCATCACCACGTTGATGTTATCGGCCTGTAGGCGCTTGATGGCGTCGATGGTGTCTGAGCGCAGTGGGTCGCTGATGCCAAACAGTGCGGTAAGCTCACCGTCCACCGCGAGATACACAAGGGTACGGGCATTCTCTTCTAACTCGCGGGCTTTGTTCTGGCCAGCGCTGAGATCAACCCCCGCTTCTTCTAATAGACGCGCGTTGCCCAGCAGCAGCGGTTTACCGTCGTGGGTTTGCGCTTTAACGCCGCCGCCAGTGACGGTATCAAAGTCGCGTATCTCGGCGGGTTTGGCGTCACGCTCTTCGGCCTGTTCTTGACAGTAGTTCATTAGCGCTGCGGCCAGCGGGTGCTCCGAGCCACGCTCCAGCGCGGCCACCCATCCAAGCGCGCGGTTTTTGTCGCCGCTTAGCACTTCCGCCTCGGTGACGCGGGGCTTGCCTTCGGTGAGTGTGCCGGTCTTGTCCACCACCAGCGTTGTAAGCTTGCTTGCGGTTTGCAGCGCTTCGCCGCTTCTGACCAGTACGCCGTGTTCGGCCGCTTTGCCCACGCCGATCATAGTAGAAATCGGTGTCGCCAAGCCGAGCGCACAAGGGCAAGCGATAATCAGTACGGCGGTGGCGGTGACCAGCATGTGGATGATCCGCGGCTCGGCGCCGACGTTAAACCATGCCAGCGCCGTCAGCACGGCAATGATCATCACCGAGGGCACAAAGATGCTGGACACTTTATCCGCCAGCTCGCCAATTGGGGGGCGCGAGTTCTGAGCGCTGGCGACCTGCTCGGTAATTTGGCCGAGACGGGTGTCGGCGCCCACGCGGGTCGCGCGGTACACCAGCCCGCCTTTGCCATTGACGGTGCCGGCGCTGACCTCGTCGCCTTCGCCTTTTTTTACCGGCACGGGTTCGCCGGTGAGCATGGATTCATCGATATGGCTTGCGCCTTCGATGACCTCGCCATCCACCGGTAAACGCTCGCCGGGGCGCACGCGAATTTGGTCGTCTTCGCGCACGGCGTCAATCTCGATTTCTTCTTCCTTGCCGTCGCGAATCACCCGCGCGGTGCGGCTTTGTAGATCCAGCAAGCGCTTGAGTGCGTCGCTGGTGCGCCCGCGCGCTTTAAGCTCCATGGCGTTACCTAACAGAATCAGGCCGATCACCATGGCAGAGGCTTCAAAGTAAATCCCGAGCGCTACTTCGGGTAGCCAAGGGGCCAATATCACGACCACCATGGAGTAGAGCCAGGCGGTGCCGGTGCCCATGGCGACGAGCGTGTCCATGTTGGCTTGATGGTGTGTGAAATTTTTCCATGCGTTAACGAAGAAGTGGCGGCCAGGGAACGCCATAATCGCCAGCGTCAAAAGCCCGATGACCAGCCAGAATAGCCGACCGGTGCCCTCCGGGTGCGGGTGGTAGACAAACATGCTGAGCATTAGCGGAATGGCGAGCGCTAACGAATAGATGCCGCCTTTCAGCCGCCGTTTGTACTCACGGGCTTCCTGTTCGCCGCGAGTCTTCTCGGCTTCCCGCATGTCGAAAATCGGCTCGGCGCCGTAGCCAACCGATTCCACCGCGTCGACCAGCGCTTTTTCATCGGCACAGCCAAACACCTGCGCGGTGTGGGTGCCAAAATTAACGCTGGCGGTATCAACGCCTTCCGTGCGCTCCAGCGCTTTTTGCACGCTTTTCACGCAGCTAGCGCAGGTCATGCCGCTGATGGCGAGGCGGAACTGCTGGCCGCTGCTGCGTGCTTCGCTTTTGGCGTTTTGGCTGTTGGAAAGCTTCTCTTGTTCGTTGCGTTCTTCGTCATCGCCTTTGGCGTCAGTTGCTTCGCCATCATCCGCTAGCTTACCGGGTGGATAGCCCGCTTTTTCAAGCGCTTGGTCGAGTTCTGTCTCGTCGAGCGTGGTGGTTACCTCCAGGCGCTTCTCCGCCGGGGTACCGGCCACGTCAGCGCCGGTGTCGCGCGCTTGAATCGCCTCGCGCATGCGTTTGACGCAGCCCTGGCAGTTCATGCCGGGCACCGTGCGCGTCAGGGTGTGTTGGCTCATTGTGGCTCCTTTGTATCAGGAAAGCGCTCAGGAAAACTTTCGATCAAGCGGCACAGGCTATGGCCGTCTGGGGCGGCGTCGGGCATGTTCTGCCAGCTCTCTAGCGCCTGCTCCATGCGTTGTGCAAGCGCCTCCAGCTCCTGGATCTGGGTCCGGATTTGCGGCAGCCGGTGGGCGAGCAAGTCGCGTACCAGCGGGCAGGGCGAGTCGCCGTGGTCGGCGTGGGCGATAATGTCGCGAATCTCTGCCACGCTAAACCCCAGCTTGCGCGCTCGCTGAATAAACTGCAGTCGTTCAAGGTCTGTCGCGGAGTAAAGCTGGTAGCCGTTATCGGGATGTCGTTTAGGTGCAAGCAACTGCTCCCGTGTGTAATGACGTACCGTTTCGGAGGTAACGCCGCCACGTTTTGCCAGCTCGCTGACTTTCATTGTGCGCTCCAAAGGGAAGTACTAATGACGATTAAACAGTTTAAAACCTTTGGGTAACACAAAGGTCAAGGCTAGGCGAAAAAATAGGCTGGAATGCCTAAAACAATGATTTAAAACGATCGTGCGACTAATGTATAAGGCTTAAATGAAATAAAACGCTCGTTTGCCCTTGAACCAAACGCCAGTGTGCGAGAAAACAGTCATGTAAAAACAAATGGGCGGCCGCTAGCAGTAAGCGCCGCTGGATTATCGAGAATAAAGAGGCTCTCTATGTATAATAACTTTAAAAAGCTTACCTTAGCGGCAGCCGTTACCACAGCTGCCTTCGCCAGCCAAGCGCACGCTGGTGGCTATCAGGTCAACGAACAAAGCGTCAGCGGTCAGGGCTACGGTCACGCCGGGCGTAGTTCCAATGTGGAAGACGCGACCATTGTGTACGGCAACCCGGCGGGCATGTCGTTTCTTGACCGCGCGCAAATCACAGCAGGTGGGACGTATTTGAACGTTAATAGTGATATTGATAATGCAACATCTCAGCAGACTGGGGTGGTCATTGCAGGAGGTAATCCGGTGGGTGGTACATCGGCTTCAGTAACAGGCACCAACGAAGGAGATATGGTGCCGGGGACATTAGTTCCTTTCGCGTTTTATGCCCATCCCGTTAACGATAAGTTAGCCTTCGGCTTCGGTGTTTATGCGCCCTTTGGCTCGAAAGCTGACTATGAAGATGGTTTCATGGGACGCAACCAGGGTAACTATACGGAAGTAACGGTTAAAAGTGCCCAACCAACGATTTCCTATCGTTTCAACGACCAGTGGTCGGTAGGTGCGGGTATTACCTATAACCAAGTAGAAGGCGAGCTGCATCGTCAGGTGCCAGTTGCTATCCCGGATGGAGTAGGGGGGGCAAATTTAGTTGAAGTAGACTCTCGTGTTGATGGGGACGATGAAGCCTGGGGCTATAACCTCGGTGTGATTTATCAGCCAGTACCGGAGACTACATTAGGGTTAACCTATCGCTCTAAAGTTGACTATACCCTTACAGGCGATTTTAAGGCTGTTGCTCCCAGTATAAATGTTGACGTTACAGACGATGCTTCTCTTGATCTCACCAGCCCCGAAACGGTTAATTTTTCCCTTACGCAGCAAATGAGTGAGCGTCTAAAATTAATGTTCGGCGCATCGTGGACGCGTTGGAGTCGTTTTGAGCAAATTCGAGTGGATGGACGTGAACGTGGTGTTGTCACTCTTGAAAAGCAAGACTATGAAAATGCTTGGGCATTTGGGACAGGTGGCGAGTATCAACTGACACCTTCATTAGTACTGCGCGCTGGCGTAACGCTTGACTTCACGCCGACAAATGATGAGCACCGAAGCGTCCGCATTCCTTCTGATGACCGTCGCGTATTCTCTGTCGGTGCCGGTTGGACACCAACCGATAACCTTACGTTAGACTTTGCTTACTCTTACTTGACCGAGCGTAGTACGCAGGTAAATCAGAGTAAGCAGGATAATCGTGAGTTGCAGCCGGGTGTTGAGTCGCAAGTGACATCAACTTACTCTGCCGACTACAAAAACGAAGCTCATGGCTTCGGGGCGCAGTTGACCTACCGCTTCTAAGCAAAAGCTGTGTTTTGGCTCTTAAACCCGGCTTCGGCCGGGTTTTTGCGCTTCGTCACCTGCCTATTGGATGCGGTAGGCGCTGTGTTTCGTTACAATGTTCGCTTTACTTCACTAGGGCTGACCCATGCTGGAAACCAACCCGATTCATAGCCAAGTCAAGGACCTGTCGGAGCGGACAGAGGTTCTTAGGGGGTATCTTTGACTATGCCGAAAAGAAAGACCGGCTAGAAGAAGTGACCCGCGAACTTGAAGACCCTGATGTCTGGAGCGACCCGGATTATGCCCAGAAACTGGGCAAGGAGCGCTCCTCGCTAGAAACCATCGTCGCCACCATCGATGAGCTAGAACAGGGGCTGGGCGATAGCGGCGATTTGCTTGAGCTTGCCGAGATGGAGGATGACCAAGGCACAGTGGCAGAGGTCACCAAAGAGCTAAATGGTCTACAAGCGACGCTGGAAAAGCTCGAGTTCCGGCGCATGTTCTCCGGTGAGATGGACGAAAATAACGCCTATCTCGATATTCAATCCGGCTCTGGCGGTACTGAGGCGCAGGACTGGGCCAATATTTTGCTGCGCATGTACCTGCGCTGGGCCGAGCACCACGGCTTTAAGACCGATATTCTCGAAATCTCCGCAGGGGACGTTGCGGGGATTAAATCGGCGTCGTTACATATCCAAGGCGATTATGCCTTTGGCTGGTTGCGCACCGAAAACGGCGTACACCGTTTGGTGCGCAAAAGCCCGTTTGATTCCGGCGGACGTCGACATACGTCGTTTGCTTCTGTGTTCCTGTCACCGGAAATCGACGATAGCTTTGAAGTCGAGATTAACCCCTCTGATTTGCGCGTTGATACGTATCGCTCCAGCGGCGCAGGTGGCCAGCACGTTAACACCACCGATTCCGCCGTGCGGATTACCCACGAGCCCAGCGGCATTGTGGTGGCGTGCCAGGGTCAGCGCAGCCAGCACGCCAACCGCGACTTCGCCATGAAGCAATTGAGAGCGAAGCTTTGGGAGCTGGAGATGCAAAAGCGCAATGCGGCCAAGCAAGAGGCGGAAGATTCCAAGGCCGATATTGGGTGGGGCAGCCAAATTCGCTCTTACGTACTGGACGACCAGCGCATTAAAGACCTGCGCACCAACGTGCAGTCAAGCAACTGCGAAAAAGTGCTCGACGGCGATTTGGACCAATTTATCGTCGCTAGCCTTAAGCAGGGCCTGTAAATAGCGCCTGTCGTGCTAACGGTTATTTTAAGGGTTTTATCATTAAATAAGGTGCCACATGGCTAACCAAGACGCCTCTTCTGAGAACGAGAACCACCTGATTGCTGAGCGCCGTGCCAAGTTAGCGGCGCGGCGTGAACTTGCCGCCGAGCAGGGGAAAAGCGCCTTTCCCAATGATTTTCGCCGCGACAGCTTGACCGTCGAGCTGCAAAACACCTTCGGTGATAAAGAAAAAGCCGAGCTGGAAGCGTTGGATCACCACGCCTCGGTAGCAGGGCGCGTGATGCGTAAACGTGGCCCCTTTATCGTCATTCAGGATGTGGCTGGCCAGATTCAGCTCTATGTGGATAAAAAAGGCTTGCCCGCCGACGTGCTTGACGATGTCAAAGGCTGGGATATTGGCGATATCGTCGCCGCCCACGGCCCAGTGCATAAGTCAGGCAAGGGCGATTTGTACGTGATGATGAAAGAGGCGCAGCTGTTGACCAAAAGCCTGCGCCCACTGCCGGATAAATTTCACGGCCTGACCGATCAGGAAGCCCGCTACCGCCAACGCTATGTGGACCTGATTATGAACCCGCAGTCGCGCAAGGTCTTCGAGACGCGCGCGGCGGTGATCAGCGCTATGCGCCGTTTCTTTGAAGCGCGGGGATTCATGGAAGTGGAAACACCGATGCTGCAGCCGATTCCTGGCGGTGCGGCGGCGCGGCCGTTTATCACCCACCATAATGCGCTGGACATTGATATGTACCTGCGTATTGCCCCAGAGCTTTATCTTAAGCGCCTGGTGGTGGGTGGATTTGAAAAAGTCTTTGAGATTAACCGCAATTTCCGTAACGAAGGGCTTTCTACCCGGCATAACCCCGAGTTCACCATGGTCGAGTTTTACTGGGCCTACGCGGATTACAACGACCTTTTGGACCTCACCGAGGCGATGGTGCGCACCACCGCTGAAGAGGTGCTAGGGACGACAACCATTACGTATCAAGGCGCCGATTACGACGTCGGCAAGCCGTTTGTCCGGTTGACGCTGCGTCAGGCAATTCTGGATCATGGCGACGGGATCACGGGGGCGGATCTTGATAGCCTCGACGCCGCGCGGGCGCTGGCGAAAAAGCTCGGTATGCAGGTCAAAGAAAGCTGGGGCTTGGGCAAGCTGCAAACGGAAATCTTTGAGGAAGTGGCCGAATCGAAGCTCGATCAGCCGACTTTTATCACCGAGTACCCGGCAGAAGTTAGCCCGCTGGCGCGGCGCAACGACGCCAATCCGTTTGTCACCGACCGCTTTGAGTTCTTTGTGGGTGGCCGTGAGATCGCCAACGGTTTCTCGGAGCTTAACGACGCTGAAGATCAGGCCGAGCGCTTTCGTGAGCAGGCCGAGGAAAAAGACGCTGGCGATTTGGAAGCCATGTACTTCGACGCCGACTACGTGCGGGCGTTGGAATACGGCTTGCCGCCTACTGCGGGCGAAGGGATTGGCATCGACCGCTTGGTGATGCTATTCACTGATAGCCCCTCCATTCGTGACGTGTTGCTGTTCCCAGCGATGCGCCCGGAATCAAGCGAATAAGGCACCGCGAGCGCTGGCAAGTGGGCGCGTAAGCGCCCATAATGGTTGCGTTTCGACGGCGAGGAGAGACCTATGAAACTGCTAAACCGCTCCGCTCTAAGTGTTAGGCCGACCCAAGCCTTTGTGGATTGGATCAATGCGCTCGAACCCACCATGGGAGACGACGACCTAACCCTGGACGACGTCGAACGTGAAAGCACGATTTACCTGATTCCTGAGATGGACGCACCCGAAGCGCTGTATGCCTTCGTGCATGAACGCTATGCCGAAATTCTCGAAACCGAGTTGCGCGCGTGGGAAGAGGACGAGCGTCAGTGGCCCGAGATGTTGGATTGGTCACTTTTCCAGACGTTTTTGCGCTTCGAGCACAGTTATCTTGCCATCGATTTAGATGACGATACGGCGCTTGAGATCTCGGAAGTGGATGACGCGCTGCTGCTGGATAACGACGAAGCCTAGTGGCTGACCGAAATTTTCGA
This sequence comes from Halomonas llamarensis, assembly GCF_023555005.1. Taxonomy (GTDB): domain Bacteria; phylum Pseudomonadota; class Gammaproteobacteria; order Pseudomonadales; family Halomonadaceae; genus Vreelandella; species Vreelandella llamarensis. Next base: position 39,536 of record NZ_JAMJPJ010000005.1, read on the forward strand.
CCGACGACACACGCGTATTGATGAAACCGGCCCAGGCCGGTTTTTTTAGCATTGAATTTTGCTGGAAAACCCGCATGCGACTGTTTGAAACTCGCTCAAATGATGACGGACTGCCTGGCCGTGAGCGTTTGCTCGCCGTGCTGGCACTCATCACCGGTACACTGATGGCGGTGGTCGATACCACCATGATTAACTTGGCGTTGCCCACGATTGCCGCCGATTTGGACATCCCCGGCTCGCGAGCGGTGTGGATCACCAACCTCTTTCAAGTGGTGTGTGCGGCATTTCTGCTGGTCTTTGCTGGGTTGAGTGAGCTGGTGACTCGGCGTCGGCTGTATCTTGTTGGTTTAAGCACGTTCGTACTAGCGGCTCTCGGGGCGGCGCTTTCGCGCAATCTGGAGACGCTGTTGGTATTTCGCGCCCTGCAGGGGCTCGGTGCAGCGGCAACGCTTTCTATCGGCCCGTCGATCTACCGCGCGATTTTTCCTTCCCGACTTCTTGGCAGCGCGCTAGGGCTTTCTGCGCTAGTGGTAGCAGGTGGCTACGCGGCGGGACCGACGCTTAGTGGCGTGATTCTATCCTTTGCCGACTGGCCGTGGTTGTTTGCTCTTAACGTGCCGCTTGGCGTGGTCTCGCTTTGGCTGGCCAAGCGCGCGTTGCCGCGAGAAATTCCCCGCCAAGGCAGTTTCGACATCCTCGGCGCGCTGTTATCGATGCTGATGTTGGCGAGCTTTTTTTTGGCCATGGACGCCGTGGGCCACGCCGCACCGTTGTGGCAAAGCGGCGGTTGGTTGGTCATGGCGGTGATGTCTTGCGCGGGCTTTATCCGTCGCCAACGCTGTGCGCCTTACCCTCTGCTTCCGCTCTCTGTGTTTGCCGAAAAGCGGTTTACCCTAGCGGTGTCGGCCTCGGGAATGGCATTTATTGGTCAAGGGTTAAGCTTTGTGGCGCTGTCGTTTTTCTACCAAGAGCAGATGGGCTTCTCGCCGCTTGAGACCGCGTGGCTGTTCACGCCCTGGCCGCTTGCGATCATGGTGGTCGGCCCGTTGGCCGGGCGCTTGGCGGATCGTATCAACCCTAGCGTGCTTTCAAGCATGGGGCTTTTACTGCTGATGGTCGGCCTGATATCACTGGGGTTAGTGGATGAGAGCACCGGTGTCGTGGGCAGCCTTTGGCGAACGGCGCTGTGCGGTATCGGCTTTGGGTTGTTTCAACCGCCCAATAACCGCGAAATGATGGCGAGCTTGCCGCCGGAGCGAAGCGCCAATGTCTCCGGTGTGATGAGCACGACGCGTACCGTTGGGCAATCGCTTGGGGTGGCGCTAGTGGGCGCGGCGCTAGCATTGGGGTTGCCAGTACAGCTAACGCTGTGGCTTGGTGCGCTGACCACGTTGTTATCGCTGGTGGCAAGCCTTGCGCGTGTGCCGCTGGCACGCGAGGCGAACCGTGTCCGTCGGGCATCGCCGTAGTCTGGCTGAGCGCGTACAATAGGGGGTATTTAGAGCGAGGAGTGAGGCATGACGCTGCAGACCCAAATCGAGCAAAAGCTCGCGGCGCTAGAACCCGAGGTGGTGCAGGTGGAGAACGAAAGCCATATGCACAACGTGCCGGCTAACTCAGAAACCCATTTCAAGGTCACGCTGGTAAGCGAAGGCTTTGAGGGCTTAATGCCGGTGAAGCGCCACCAGAAAATCTATGCGCTACTGGCCGATGAGCTTTCCGGCCCGGTTCACGCGCTGGCGCTGCATTTGTATACACCGCAGGAGTGGCAAGCGCGCGGCGGTGAGCGGCCCGATTCACCCAACTGCCGTGGCGGCGGGAAGTGAACACAGAGGTCGTTCGCCGACAGTATCTGGATGCCATGGGCATTACCGCCTGGGCATCCCGTTATCGCCTGCCTAATGCACTGGAAACACCCGCCTGCGAGTGGGAAGACGCCACACCGACGCCCGTGTCGCCTAGCCAGCGGCTACATACGCTGCTGGATGATGCCCAACAGGCGGAACAAGCACGCAAGAACGCTCCTCCAGCGGCGCAGTCGTCACCCGCCTCGGTGAGAGCGTTACTTGACGATGCGCCGGTCAAGACGGCATTAGCCGCACCGCCTTCGTCGGCGCCGCTAACAACACCCGTCACTGAAAGCACAGAACCCTCCCGCGAGCCGGTGACGTTCACGCTGTCGTGCTTTTGTTTATCGGAGCGCTGGTTAAGCCTGCACGTCGGGCAGCTAAGTGCTCAAGAACAGACGTTGCTTGCCAATCTTTATCGCGCAGCGGGCGTGTTGCTTTCGCATCCGCTGCAGCAGATGAGGTTTACTTGGCCGCCGATGGCAGGCGGCCCCGCACCTGAAGCGCCGTTGGAAGAAGCGCGCGACGGGATTCATGCATTTATCAGTGGTGCCGCTGGGCGCAACGAATGGACACTTGAGCGCGTGCTCTGGTGGGGCGATGCTGAGGCTTCCCCGCTTAGCGAGGTGCTGGATATCGCCGAAGGCAGAAGCCGCACCCTTGAACTCCCTGTGTGGCAAGGGCCATCGCTTGCGCCGCTTTTAGAAAGCGCTGACGCTAAGCGCGCGCTACTGCCCTCGCTTCTCGCGCTTGGCCAGCAGTGGTAGCGGCGATGAACCTGTCTCAATGGCCGTCTCAATGAACCCGTCAATCAGAACGCTGGGCAGCAACGATGCCGACGCGCTGTTGGTGGTGGAGGCGCAAGCGCAAAGTGGGATGTCGCCCGCCCAGCTCAGAGAGGCGCTAGTGGGTACGGAAACGGCCGTGCTGGGGAGCTTTAAGGAAGCATCGCTGGTGGGCTACGCGCTGGTTGCAAAGTTGCCGTTTGATGCTGAACTGCACGCGATTGGCGTTGTGCCAGGAGCGCGCGGTTGTGGCGTGGGGAGCGCGCTAATGCAGGCGGTACTGGTAGCCGCGCACCAATGGCAATGTGAGCGCTTACTACTAGAAGTGCGAGCAGGCAATCTAACGGCGGTTGCGCTCTACCAGCGTATGGGCTTTAAGGAAGATGGGCGGCGTAAAGGCTACTATCCGGCTGTTCAAAAGCATCCCCCACGGCTTCAAAACGGCCGCCCGGCAGCGCTGGGGGCTGCCGGGCGAGAAGATGCGCTGCTGATGTCGCGGGTATTAACGCCTTAGGCGTTTGTGTTTAGGTGATAAGGCTAAGGCGCGCTACTGGTATCGACGTCGTCAAACTTGCTTAGTAGGCCGTTCAAACGACGCTCCCACTCATCGCGGTCTTCCTTCAAGCGGCTGTTCTCTTCGCGCAGTTCCTCGTTTTCGAGTTTCATCATCTCTAGCGCTTCGACGGCGGCGGTGATTTTTTGCTCAAGCTGGTTAAACAGTTCCTGACTCATTGATGACTCCTTAAAAGGGGTGACGTAGCGGTTTCGTATGGCTTGAGCGAGCCTAACGCTACACGGAATCAGCGGCAAGCGCTGATGTGGCGTTTTGGCGTTGATAGAGCCGTGCGGTGCTTTCGCCCGCCGTGGTTTCGCGGTAGAGCGCCCAGTTAGCGGGCACGTCCGGGGTAAGTGCCGCTTCGGTCTCGACATAGATCATGGCACCCGGCGAGAGCCAGCCGTTTTCCTCAAGTGCTATGCAGCAGGGCGCAGCAAGCCCGTGGTGAAAGGGCGGGTCGAGAAACACGAGATCAAACGGCGCATCCGGTTTTACCAGAAACGCTAAGGCATCTTGCGTGCTGACCTCGGCATTTGTCGCTTTTAGCGTTTCCACGTTTGTGCGAATCTGTTCGGCCACTCCGCGATCTTGCTCAACAAACTGCACGCTTGCCGCCTCGCGAGAGAGCGCTTCGATGCCGAGCGCGCCGGTACCAGCGAATATATCTAACACGCGCTGGCCGTAAAGCGCTTGGCCGAGCCAGTTGAAAAGGGTTTCTCGCACGCGATCCGGCGTTGGGCGCAGCCCCTGGCGTTCGAGCACGGGCAGCTGGCGGCGGCGAAAATCACCGCCAATAATGCGCAGTTTGCCGCTGGCCGAGCGGCGCGACGCGTTTGGGGTGGGCTTACGTTTTCGTTTCATGGCGGTGATTGTAGCGGCCTGCGTATCCAAAGTCTTGAGGCGCAGTGGTAGGATGGCGCTAATGTTTCCCCGATTGGTTGGATGACACCCATGTTTGGTTTGTTTAAGCGTAAATCGAAGCAAGACAAAACGCCGCAGGATAATCCCCAGCAAGATCAAGATACAGCACAGCAGGAAGCTCAGCCCGATGAGGAGGTCGGCGGCGCGGCCACGGAAGAATACAAGCAACAGACTGACCACGCGTCGTCTCAAGCCCAGGAGCAGGAGGCGCCCGATGTCGAGACCCGTGAGCCGGTAGCTGAGCCCCAGCCCGAGCCAACTTCCACACCAGAACCTGAGCCAGAACCGACGCCTGAGCCCGAGCTTAAGCCCGCGCTGCAGGAAAAGCCGAAAGCGGCCGATAAAGGTAGTGAAAAGAAAGGCTGGTTCTCCCGCATCAAAGCTGGCCTGGGGAAAACCCGCGCCAATTTAACCGATGGCATTGCGGATCTGTTTTTGGGCAAAAAGCAGATCGACGATGAGCTGCTGGAAGATCTGGAAACGCAGCTGCTGATGGCCGATGTGGGCATTGAAGCGACCACCGATATTATTGAGCGGTTGCAAGCACGCGTTTCGCGTAAAGAGCTCAAAGACCCTGAAGCGCTCTACCATGGCCTGCAAGAAGAGCTTGCGGCGATGCTCGAACCGGTCGCTAAGCCTCTTACGCTTGAAAAAGAGGGGGATGGCCCCTTCGTGATTCTTGTCGTGGGGGTCAACGGGGTGGGCAAAACCACGACCATCGGCAAGCTTACCCAACGCTTCCAGCGTGAGGGCAAGAGCGTCATGCTTGCCGCGGGTGATACGTTCCGCGCAGCGGCTGTCGAACAGCTCAACGTGTGGGGGGAGCGCAACAGTGTGCCGGTTATTGCCCAGCATACCGGCGCTGATAGTGCGTCGGTCATTTACGATGCCGTGGCCGCTGCGAAATCCCGCGGCGTTGACGTGCTGATCGCCGATACCGCCGGGCGTTTGCATAATAAAGGCCACCTGATGGAGGAGCTTAAAAAGGTCCACCGGGTGATGCAGAAACTGGATACCACCGCGCCCCACGAAGTGATGCTGGTCCTTGATGCAGGCACCGGGCAGAACGCGATCTCCCAAGCCAGCACCTTTAACGAGGCGGTGCCGGTCAGCGGTATTACCCTGACCAAGCTCGACGGCACGGCCAAAGGCGGCATTATTTTTGCGCTGGCCAAGCAGCTGGAAACACCGATTCGCTTTATCGGCGTGGGCGAGAGTTTGGATGATTTGCGCCCGTTCGAGGCGGATGATTTTGTCGGCGCACTGTTTGATCGCCAGGGCCAGGGCGACGATACGCGCGCATGATCGCTTTCGAGCATGTAGGGAAACGCTACGGCGGGCGCTTTGAGGCGCTCGCCCACCTGAATTTTCGCGTGGCGCGCGGGGAAATGGTGTTTCTGACCGGCCATTCGGGCGCGGGGAAAAGCTCGCTATTACGCTTGGTAATGCGCCTAGAGCGCCCAACACGCGGGCGGATCGTGGTGGCAGGGCATGACATCGCTACGCTGCATTCAAGTCAGGTGCCGTTTTACCGCCGCCAGATTGGCGTGGTGTTTCAGGATCACCAGCTGCTGTTTGATCGCTCAATATTTCACAATATCGCCTTGCCGCTGGAAATTCAGGGGATGGAGCCGCGTGAGTCTGCACGCCGTGTACGCGCGGCACTCGATAAAGTGGGGCTTTTGCACCGTGAAAAGGCGCTACCCATTGAGCTTTCTGGTGGTGAACAGCAGCGGGTCGGCATTGCGCGCGCGGTAGTGAATAAGCCCGCGTTACTGCTCGCCGATGAGCCCACCGGTAACCTCGACCCGCAGCTTTCCGCCGATATCATGGCGCTATTTGAAGACTTTAACCGTATCGGCACGACGGTAATGGTCGCTAGCCACGATCTGGCGTTAATCGCCCGCCTGCGCCATCGCATTTTGCGCCTGCGTGATGGGCGCCTGGTGGGTGATGAGGGGGCACGATGAGCGCATCACGAACGGGACAAACGCCACTCCGCGGCGCACGCTCGCAACGGGCACGTTTGGTTAGCCGCTTGCGGGCTTGGGGGCGCCATCATCGCGCGATGGCATTGGATAGCCTTCACCGTCTGGTGCGCTACCCATTGGGTAATGTGTTGACGATGCTGGCCATCGCCATTGCCCTGGTGTTACCGGCCGCGCTTTGGTTGACGCTGGATAGCGCTCGCCTGTTAGATGCGGAACTTACCGAAAGCGCGACGTTGACCGTGTATCTGGCTAATGACGTTAATGTGGGGCAAGCGCAGCGTATCCATGAGGCCGTGACGGCGCAGCCAGCGGTGGAGCAGACCCGATTTATCACCGCTGAAGAAGGCATGGCGGAGTTTCAGCACTCGCTTGGCCTGGAGGATACCCTCGCCGGGCTTGAGACCAATCCGTTGCCCGCGAGTATCGTGATTCAGCCCGACGACGTTGCCCCGGCTGCCATGCAGACGCTAGCCGAGCGGTTAGGCAAGATGGTCGGCGTCGATGAAGTGCGTTTAGACCTTGCTTGGATCGAGCGGCTGCGCCATCTGGCGGATCTCGGTCGGCGTTTGGCCCTGGCGCTGGGCGTGCTGTTTGGGCTTGGGGTGCTGTTGGTGGTAGGCAATACCGTGCGTCTCTCGGTGGAAAGTCGGCGGCGCGAAATTGAGGTGGTCATGCTGATTGGGGCAACGCATGCCTTTGTGCGTCGACCCTTCTTATACAGCGGTGCCTGGTACGGCCTTGGCGGCGGTTTTTTAGCCCTCGTGCTATTGCGCCTTGGCGGGCAGTGGTTGGCGCTTCCCGTGGCGTCGCTGGCCGAAAGCTACGGGGCGGCGTTTTCGATACCGTCACTTGACGTGACAGGCTCTACAATTTTGCTATCTTGCAGTACACTACTCGGCTGGCTGGGCGCGTGGCTTGCGGTCACGCGGCATTTGGCCAGCATCAAGCCGGGGTAAGTAAAAACGTCAATGTCGCTGTCATAAATGCGTTTTTACTGATTTGCCCGGTCAATGCATTGCAATGTGGTGTGTTGGGGAAAGGCGAGAATGGCCAAGTTGGCGAACTTTTCCCGGCAGTCAGTGTCTATTAATCTAGTCAACCACAATGGGGTTACAAGGGAGACCACCTGCACATGAGCAACAGTCTTCTACCGGTGGGACAGCTTTCCCCAGGCCATGACCTGGGCGGCTATATTCATGCGGTCAACAGCATTCCGGTGCTTAGCGCTCAAGAAGAAAGTGACTTGGCATTTCGCCTATATGATGAAGGTGATTTAGAAGCGGCCCGTCGGCTCGTGCTTTCACACCTGCGTTTTGTGGTGCACATTGCTCGCAGCTATTCAGGCTATGGCCTTCAACAGGCTGACCTGATTCAAGAGGGTAACGTGGGGTTAATGAAGGCCGTAAAACGTTTTGACCCGAATCAAGGGGTTCGGCTGGTGTCGTTTGCGGTACACTGGATCAAAGCGGAAATTCATGAGTTTGTGTTGCGTAACTGGCGGATCGTTAAAATTGCCACGACCAAAGCCCAGCGCAAACTGTTCTTTAACTTGCGTAGCGCAAAAAAGCGTCTGGCATGGCTGAACAACGACGAAGTTAATGCCATTGCTAAGGACCTCAATGTGAAACCTGAGGTCGTGCGCGATATGGAAGGGCGGCTAACATCGTTCGATGCAGGCTTTGACGCGTCGCCAAGCGACGATGAAGACAGCGTCTATCAAGCGCCGGTGCACTATCTTGATGATGCAGCCTCTGATCCGGCAATGCAGCTTGAAGATAGCGATTTTGAGCAGGATTCCACGCGCCGTTTGCAAACGGCCCTGGAGAGCTTGGACGAGCGTTCGCGGGATATTCTACAGCGGCGCTGGCTTGGCGAGTATAAATCGACGCTGCACGATCTGGCGGATGTTTATGGCGTAAGCGCGGAGCGCATTCGTCAGTTGGAAAAAAACGCGATGAAAAAGCTGCGCCAAAAAATGGGTGAAGACGCCTTCGCGGCATAAGCGTTTTCTTGCGGTAATAAAAAAACCGGCTCAATGAGCCGGTTTTTGCGTATCAGGCAGGCTGGGGAATATCTCGTAAAAGTGGTCCAGAAAGAAATGCCCACTGATCCTCCCAATGTTCGGTTGGCAGGCGCTTGAAGTCACTGCGAACATATTGCGAAATGCGTCCTTCGGCTTGCGCGATGAGCAAATTCGCCGCAGCGGAAGCGGTAATCGTCGGGCGGCGACCCTCGTTGATTGCGGCTTCGCGTAGCACCTGCTTTAATTGCATCTCTAAGCGCTCAAAGAGCTGGTGTACGCGCTGTCGAAGGCGCGCGGTTTCGCCGGTGAGTACGTCGCCATGCATCACCCGAGCCAACCCTGGGTTTTTTTCCGCAAAGCCTAATACCAGCGTAAGAAGTGTGCCGCAACGGCCGATGGCATCGGGCACATCTTCGAGAATCCGTGTGATACGGGCAAACAGACTCTCTTCGATAAAATCGATCAAGCCCTCAAACATACGCGCTTTGCTTGGGAAATGGCGGTATAAGGCCGCTTCCGATACCCCCACTTGGCGTGCAAGCGCGGCGGTCGTAATGCGCTTGCCGCTATCCTCTTCCAGCATGAGTGCAAGCGCTTGCAGAATTTGTTCACGGCGATGCGGCTTTTGTGAATCGCTCATGGCCACCTCCCTTAGCTGTTAACCCGCATCGGTAATCAGTGTGCCCACCCCGGCATTGGTGAAGATTTCAAGCAGCACCGCGTGTGGGACGCGCCCGTCAATAATATGCGCGCTGTTGACGCCGCCTTTGACGGCATCTAAGGCGCAGCGAATCTTCGGCAGCATACCGCCGTGAATCGTACCGTCGGCAATCAGGTCGTCGACTTGCGTAGTGGTAAGCCCGGTTAGCACTTCGCTTTCCGCATTCATTAAGCCGGCCACGTTGGTTAGCAACATCAGTTTTTCAGCGCTTAGGGCTTCGGCTATTTTGCCCGCGACGAGGTCGGCGTTGATGTTAAAGCTGCGGCCATTTTCATCTACGCCGATGGGGGCAATCACGGGGATAAAGTCGCGAGCGGCGAGCATTTCAATCAAGTCGGTGGAAATAGACTCGACTTCGCCGACATGACCAATATCGATAATCTCCGGCGCGGTCATTTCGGGACTTTGATGCTCTACTTTGAGTTGGCGGGCACGAATTTGCCCGCCGTCTTTGCCGGTCAGGCCAATCGCCTTGCCGCCGCTTTGGTTGATCAGGTTAACGATGCTTTTGTTGACCAGCCCGCCGAGCACCATTTCCACGACGTCCATGGTTTCGGCGTCGGTGACGCGCATGCCGTTTATAAAACGCGACTCAATGTTGAGCTTGGTCAAAAGCTCGCCGATTTGCGGCCCGCCACCGTGTACGACCACTGGGTTGATGCCTACCTCCTTCATCAGCACGATATTGCGCGCGAAGGAGTCGATTAGGGTGGTTTCGGTCATGGCATTGCCGCCGTACTTCACCACCACGGTTTTTCCGGAGAATTGCTGGATGTACGGGAGGGCTTCGGAAAGCACCTCCACGACGACCTGAGGGTCGCGACTGGCTGAACTCATTGCGTTTCCCTTGCTGGATAATGCGTTTTGAACGCTTATTTTAGAGGTTACGTCTGCGGCAACGTCAGCGCCGGGTCGACCTGGGCGAGTGCTTCGGCAAAACGCGTTTGAATGCGCGCGAGCGCGTCGGCGTCTTTGCCCTCAAAGCGCAGCACCAGCATCGGCGTGGTGTTGGATGCACGACACAGCCCCCAGCCGTCCGGGTAATCAACGCGAATGCCGTCTATCGTGGTTTTGATACCTTCGCCGAAGTCGCCTTCGCGAGCAAGTTTCTCGACCAGCGTGAACTTGTTCTCATCGGTGACGTTAATGTTGATTTCCGGTGTGCCTACATCCAGCGGAAAGCGTTGGAAGTAGGCATCGGCATCGCCTTCCTGCTTGGCCAGAATTTCAATTAAGCGGGCGGCGGCGTAAATACCGTCGTCGAAGCCGTACCAGCGCTCCTTGAAGAAAATATGTCCGCTCATCTCGCCAGCAAGCTGCGCGCCGGTCTCTATCATTCGCGCTTTGATCAGCGAGTGCCCGGTGCGCCACATTTCCGGCTCACCGCCAGCTTGCTCGATCACTTGGGTGAGGTTACCGGTGCATTTGACATCGAAAATCACCTTGCCACCAGGGTTGCGCGAGAGCATGTCGGTGGCAAATGCCATCAAGAGATGATCCGGGTAGATCAGCTTGCCGCTGGGGGTGATCACTCCCAGGCGGTCGCCGTCGCCGTCAAATGCAAGGCCGATATCGGCACCGGTCTCCTGCACGGTAGCGATCAAGTCTTTGAGGTTTTCTGGTTTTCCGGGGTCTGGGTGGTGATTGGGGAAGGTGCCGTCGATCTCAGCAAAAAGCGGAATCGTTTCCACGCCCAAGCGCTCGATCAGCTTGGGGCCGAGCTCACCGGCGACGCCATTGCCGCAGTCGACCACGGCCTTAAACGGCCGACCAACGTTGATGTCACCGATGATGCGTTCAAGATAGGCATCGCGGACGTCTTCTTCGCGTACCGTGCCTTCGCCGCCTGAGAAGTCGTTATCCTGAATGCGCTGATAAAGGGCGGTAATCGCCTCGCCGGAGAGCGTTTCGCCGCCGAGTACCATTTTAAAGCCGTTGTAGTCAGGCGGGTTATGGCTGCCGGTGACCATCACGCCAGAGGCGGTGCCATCGAGCACGTGGGTGGCAAAATAAAGCACGGGGGTTGGCACCATGCCAACATCGATGACGTCTTGCCCAGCCGCGGTGAGCCCGCGAACTAACGCTGCTTGCAAACGCTCGCCGGAGAGGCGGCCATCTCGTGCCACTACTACGGTGGATTCCCCACGAGCGGCGGCTTCACTGCCAATGGCGCGGCCAATCTGCTCGACACCGGATTCTGTCAACGTGTCGTCGACGATGCCGCGGATGTCGTAGGCGCGAAAAATTGAGGCTGGAAGCGTTGTCGTAACCATGGAGTTCCCTATCGGTAGGTAATAAATCGATACATGAGTAAGCGTGCGTCGCTAAACAAGGTGTGTTGTCGGGAAGTCAGCTTACGCGGTGCCGGTGCTGCCAAAACCACCGCCACCGCGCGCGCTATCGGTAAATTGTTCCACCACGTCGAGCTCGGCCTGCACCACAGGCACCAACACGTATTGTGCTAAACGCTCAAACGGCTCGATGGAGAAAGCACGCTGACTGCGGTTCCACGCTGAGATCATCAGCTCGCCCTGATAGTCGGAATCGATGAGCCCGACGAGATTTCCCAGCACGATGCCGTGTTTATGCCCAAGCCCCGAGCGGGGCAGAATCATCCCTGCAAGCGTCGGGTCTTGGATATGAAGGGCAAGCCCTGTGCGGACCAGTTCGCACTCGCCGGGCGCTAGCGTTAATGGTGCATCAAGCATTGCGCGCAGATCCATTCCTGCTGAACCCTCAGTGGCGTAAGTGGGTAAGTAATCGCGTAGGCGCTCGTCGAGAATCTTGCACTGTAGCGAAGGGCGTGGACGGGCGGTCATGATGAGGTTCCTTAAACAATAGACGTTAAAACGGTAAAAGTGACAGCGCGCGCTGGATGATGGTGGCGGCTAGCTGGGTTTTGGCTTGCGGTGGCTGATGCTCAGCGTCTGTGCCGGTAGGTGTGCGCCACAAAAGCCAAGCGGCGTTGTCATCGCTGCCAAAGCCGAGTCCGGCGGTAGCCACGTCGTTGGCGACGATCATGTCCAGCCCCTTACGCGTCAGTTTCTCGTGTGCGTAGTGCTCGACGTCCTGCGTCTCGGCGGCAAATCCTACCACGATGGGGCGCTGATCGGCGGGGAGGGTGGCGATACCGGCGATGATGTCGGGGTTTTTGACCAGTGTAAGCGTGAGTGTATCGTTACCATCGCGTTTTTTGATCTTGTGCTCGGCGGCGGATTCGGCGCGGTAATCGGCCACCGCTGCGCAGCCGATAAACAGTGTAGCAGTCCTCGCGAGGCGCTGGGCTTCAGCGTTCATTTCGATGGCGGATTCTACGTCGATACGCTCGACCCCTTTTGGGGTGCGCAGATTTACTGGGCCACAGATCAGTGTGACGTTAGCGCCGCGTGAAGCTGCCGCCGCGGCGAGCGCGAAGCCCATTTTCCCCGAGCTGTGGTTGGAAAGGTAGCGCACGGGGTCGAGCGGTTCGCGGGTGGGGCCAGCGGTGATCACTACACGTAGCGCATCGTCTGCCATGGGGGGCGGGGTGAGTCGCGTGAATACGGCGTCAACGATGGCGTCGGGCTCGCTCATACGGCCAGGGCCGACATCGCCGCAGGCTTGATCGCCAGCATCAGGGCCAATCTGCTGCCAGCCGTCTTGCTCGAGCATCGCGATATTGCGTTGGGTCGAAGGGTGGCGCCACATGGCTTGGTTCATCGCCGGAGCGATGAGCTTGGGCGCCTCACAGGCTAAACACAACGTGGTAAGCAAATCATCTGCCATACCGTGCGCTATACGAGCGATAAGGTCTGCCGTTGCTGGCGCAATCAGTACCAGGTCGGCCCAGCGGGCGAGCTCGATATGTCCCATGCCTGCTTCGGCTTCAGGATCCAAAAGCGAGGTGCGCACAGGTTCGCCAGACAGCGCTTGGAGCGTCATCGGGGTGATAAACGCCTGGGCGCCATCTGTCATTACGACGCGTACCTCGCATCCTGCTTGTTTGAGCAGGCGGATAATCAGCGCACTTTTGTAAGCCGCAATGCCAGCGCTAACGCCAAGTAGCACGCGCTTTCCTGTCAATAACGCCATGTCGGGTGATCCCGTTTAACGGTTGTCGGTCAAAGACAATGATTGAAAAGGGTTACCATACCACTGGCGTGCATAGCTTGGCAGGCCTAAGCTAGATCCGCAGTGGCCGATATAAATGGATCGATAAAACCGCAAGGAGAGCGCATGGGGATCAATCACTGGCCTGAGGGTGAAAGGCCGCGCGAGAAGTTACTCACAATGGGGGCGGCAACGCTATCGGATGCCGAGTTATTAGCGATTTTTTTGCGCGTTGGGGTACAGGGGCGTTCAGCGGTGGATTTGGCGCGGGATTTGCTCGCGAGTTTCGGCGGATTGCGGCCACTTTTAGAGGCGGATCAAGACGCGTTTTGTGCCGCCAGAGGCCTGGGTAGCGCCAAGTTTGCCCAGCTTCAGGCGACACTCGAGCTTTCACGTCGGCATCTCGCTAGCCAGTTAGCGCGTGGCAACGCCCTCACCTCGCCGGCGCTAGTGCGTCATTATCTGACCTCGCAGATGCGCCATCTAGGCCATGAAGAGTTTGCAGTGCTGTTTTTGGATACGCAGCACCGCATCATTCGTTATGAGTCGCTGTTTCGCGGCACGCTAGATAGCGCCTCGGTGTATCCACGTGAAGTTGCGAAACGAGCGCTGGAGCTTGGGGCGGGGGCGATGATTTTGGCGCATAATCATCCTTCGGGCGTTGCCGAGCCAAGCGATGCTGACCGGCGCATCACCGAGCGCTTGAAAGAAGCACTCGGGCTTTTTGATATTCGCGTGCTGGATCATTTCGTGGTCGGTGACGGTGATGTGGTGTCATTTGCCGAACGTGGCTGGATATAGTGACCAAGTTATGTGATCATAATGGGCTGTCAGTGGCGTAAGTGACGCGCGACTGCTCCCGTATTTTTCAGGCCTTAGCCTCTGGATGCTGTGAAAAAACGAAGCAAATAGGCGTATTTTTGCTCTTTTAAGGCGGTTTGACTTGCCGCTTGTCAGGTCCTCTGGTATAAAGTGCCCCCTTTAACTTGGGTTGAATATCGGGCTTGGGAAACGTCAGGCGGTTCATCGCGCCAACTGCCTCCCTGCTCCGGTTTGCCCGACAGTTTTGAACAACTCGCCAAGCGGTTGGAGGCTCTCATGTCCAAAGTATGTCAGGTTACCGGCAAGCGCCCGGTATCCGGTAACAATGTATCTCACTCCCAGCGTAAGACGCGTCGTCGTTTTTTGCCGAACCTGCACACCCATCGTTTTTGGGTAGAAGCAGAAAGCCGCTTCGTCAAGCTGCGTGTTTCCACTAAGGGTATGCGCATCATCGACAAGAAAGGCATCGAAACGGTTCTGGCTGATATCCGCAAACGCGGCGAAGCTATCTAATAAAGCGCCATTCAAGGCAGTAAAAATGGGAGAGTTAAACCATGCGCGATAAGATCAAGTTGGTATCTAGCGCCGGTACCGGCCACTTCTACACCACTGATAAAAATAAGCGTAATACGCCGGATAAGTTCGAATTTAAAAAGTACGATCCGGTGGTTCGTAAGCACGTGATCTATAAGGAAGCTAAGATCAAGTAAGCGCCTTGCGCTGATCGGCTTTCACCGCAGGCGAGTGTGCCTGTTGAAAACCCGGCTACGGCCGGGTTTTTGCATGCTGGGTGGCTGAGACACTATCGCTGCGATACTTCCAAGTTCCAAGACGAAACTACCATTCGTGAACTGCTATGCCAGAATTACCGGAAGTTGAAACCACGCGGCGCGGTATTGCGCCCTACGTGGAAGGTCAGGAAGTAACCGAGGTGATGGTGCGTCAGTCGCGCCTGCGGGTGCCGGTACCTAAAGATTTAGCCGAGCGCTTAATCGGTGCCCGCATTGGCATGTTGCGCCGACGCGCCAAATACGTGCTTTTGCCCGTGGAGGGCGCAGACCAACCACAGGCGCTTATATGGCACCTTGGCATGTCGGGGAGCTTGCGCATTGCCCGCGTGGGCGATCTGCCCAAAAAGCACGACCATATTGATCTTGTGCTTGCAAGCTCGCATATTTTGCGCTATCACGACCCGCGCCGCTTTGGCTTTGTTGATTGGCTGCAAGATGATGAACAGCGCGACCCACGCCTGGCGCATTTAGGCCCGGAGCCGCTTTCCGATGCGTTTACGGGCGCGCACCTTTACCGCCTTTCACGCGGCAAACGCATGGCGGTAAAGCCGTTTTTGATGGATAACCAGGTAGTCGTGGGCGTGGGTAATATCTACGCCGCAGAGGCACTTTTTATGGCCGGCATTGACCCGCGCCGTGCCGCCGGGCGTATTTCGCTTGCACGCTATGAGCGTCTGGCCGCGGCGGCACGTGAGGTGCTTTCGGCGGCCATCACTCAGGGCGGCACCACGTTGCGCGATTTTGTTAGCGGCCAAGGTGAACCGGGTTACTTTGCCCAACGTCTTAATGTTTATGGCCGCCATGGCCAGCCGTGTCGGCGCTGTGGTGGCGAGTTAAAGCACATTACGCTCGGGCAGCGTGCCAGCGTTTACTGCCCCCGGTGTCAGCGTTAGAACGCTTACCCGACACTACCGTTTTTTGGAGAAAACCGTGACCCAACGCCTGCGACTGAATAAAAATGCCGACCGCCGTTTGAAAGCCGGTCACCTATGGATTTACTCCAACGAGGTGGATACCAAAGAGACGCCGCTGCAAAACTTTACCGGCGGCGAAACGGCCATTATCGAAGCATCGAACGGCAAGGCGCTGGGTGTGGCTTACGTTAACCCGCATTCGCTGATTTGCGCACGGGTGATGTCTCGTGATCCATCCATGCGTTTAGATCGATCGCTGTTTGTTCACCGCTTTAACCAGGCGCTGGCGCTGCGTGAGCGCCTGTTCGATAAGCCGTTTTACCGCTTGATTCACGGCGAAGGCGATTTATTGCCTGGTCTTGTTATCGACCGTTTTGGCGATGTTCTCGTGGTACAGCTCAATACCGCCGGTATGCAGGCGCTCAGTGAAGAAATTGTCGATGCGCTGGAAAAAGTGTTCAAACCGGACGTCATTGTCTTTCGTAACGATACGGGCGGGCGTCTGCAAGAAGGCTTGGAAGCCAATGTAGAAGTGGCCAAGGGTACGCTGCCTGACGACGTGTTGATCGAAGAGAACGGCGTGCGCTTTGTTGTGCCGGTACTCGACGGGCAAAAAACCGGCTGGTTCTTTGATCACCGCACAAACCGCGAATGGTTAAATCGCCAGGTGGCGGGTAAACGTGTACTGGATGTCTTTAGCTATGTGGGTGGCTGGGGTGTTCAGGCAGCCGCCAGCGGCGCCTCAAGTGTGTTGTGTGTTGATAGCTCCGGCCCGGCGCTTTCGCAAGTGGCGCGCAATGCCGAGCTTAACGGCCTCCATGAGCAGGTCGCCATTGGTGAAGGCGATGCCTTCGAGGCGCTGGCGGCGTTGAAAGCCGACGGTGAGGAGTTCGACGTGGTCATCCTTGACCCACCGGCGTTTATCAAAAAGCGCAAAGATATTCCCAGTGGCGAACGCGCCTATGCACGTTTGAATCGCGAGGCGATGCGCCTGCTGGGTCGTGATGGATTGTTGCTTTCCGCGTCGTGCTCAATGCATCTGGCACCGGAGCGGTTGATGGAGGTCGTGCGCAGTTCGGTGCGCCATCAAGATCGCCATGGTCAGGTGATTTTTCAAGGCCACCAGGCAGGCGATCACCCGGTGCACCCGGCGATTCCTGAAACGTCATACCTTAAAGCATTGGGTGTACGCGTCTTCCGTGATTAATGCGGCGTGTCGCAAATAAGCAGGTGATTTTTTTGTGCCTACGGCGTAATGATACGTTTTCCCTCCTAAAAAACGCCTTCACCGGCTTTTTTTTTGTTTTGTTGTTGAGGGGGTGGGAAATGCGTCGAGCTGTGCTGTAATGTCGCCGTAAACGTACTTCACACTTGTTGATATAAGGAATTTGCCCATGCGCGTCGCCGTCCCTAAAGAGATCAAAAACCATGAGTATCGCGTTGCGCTGACGCCTACCGGTGCGCGGGAATTGACCGCCCGGGGTCACGAAGTGAGTGTGCAAGCCAGCGCCGGGGAAGGCGCCGGTTTTAGCGATGCTAACTATGAAGCCGCCGGTGCGCGTATTGAAGCTGACGTGGACGCTTTATGGCAAAGCGCTGAACTGGTGCTGAAAGTCAAAGAGCCGCAGTCTGATGAGGTGGCTCGCTTGACGCCGCAGCATACGCTTTTTACCTACCTGCATTTGGCCGCTGAAGAAACATTAACGCGCGGCTTGATGAAAAGCGGTGCGACCTGTATTGCGTATGAAACCCTCACCGATGCCCACGGTGGTTTGCCGCTTCTGGCGCCGATGAGCACCGTTGCCGGGCGCATGGCTGTTCAAGCTGGCGCGCATAGTTTGGAAAAAGCCCAAGGCGGCGCTGGTGTGCTGCTACCTGGGGTGCCGGGTGTGGCGCCCGCCAGCGTGACCGTCATCGGCGGTGGTGTCGTGGGTGAAAACGCCGCCCGTATGGCGTTGGGGTTAGGCGCTGATGTCACTATCCTGGACAAATCGCTGGCGCGGCTTGAGGTGCTGGATGACCGTTACCAGGGCCGCATCAAAACGGTTTACTCCACTGCCGATGCGCTTGACAGTGCCGCGCGTGAATCCGACATGGTGATTGGCGCCGTGCTGATTCCAGGTGCCGCCGCGCCGAAGCTGATCACGCGCGATATGTTAAGTAATATGAAACCGGGTAGCGTGTTAGTCGATGTGGCGATTGACCAGGGCGGCTGCTTTGAAACAAGTAAGCCTACGACCCATGCCGAGCCAACGTATATCGTTGATGGCGTCGTGCATTACTGTGTCGCCAACATGCCGGGTGCTGTGGCGCGGACGTCCACCCAAGGCCTGACCAATGCAACCTTGCCGTTTGTGTTGGCGCTGGCCGACAAAGGTTGGAAGCAGGCGCTTAAGGATGACGCCCACTTTTTGCCGGGGCTCAACGTTCACGCCGGGCAAGTGACGTATCAGGCGGTTGCTGATGCCTTCGGTTTGGAAAGCGTCGACCCGGCGAGCGTGGTGGGTTAAAGCGCTAGCTGTTGAGCGTACTTTAATAGTGCGGCGGCACGTCGTCTTCGGGGCGGGGTGCCGCCGTGCTGTCGTTGTTAGATAGATTTTGATGCTGGTCGCGCAGACGCTCTCGCATTAAGGCGCTCATATGTTCGAGCGTTTCTAAGCGGCGCTCTTGCTGAGCAACCGCATGATCTAACGTATCCAGCCAGTGTTCTTGGTAAGCGAGGCGAGTTTCTAACGTTTCAAGACGTTGGTAGAGCTCGGCGGGCGATAATGCTTGGGTCATGGTAACATTGCAGCCTTGTAAGCGTGTGAACGGTAGTCACATGTGAATTAAGGCCGCTGCGCATTGGCAGTGGTTGGTAGGACGATGTATTGTCCTGTGTCTGTTACCCATACAACAAGAGAGCTTTTTGTATCCATGAACCCGAAAGTTGTAGTTCGTTGCATCTTAATCAGTCTTTTACTTGCCGCCCCCGCGCCATTGCTGTTGGCAGGGATCGTTCACCTATTCAACGCACCACTGGCAGCGCTTTTAATGACAGAGCTTGCCATCAGCGGTATCGCCAGCACTTATTTTGCCGTGGCGTTTGGTAGTTTTATTCTTCTGTGTGTCGGTACATTGGCCGCAGCGGGTCTTGCACCTCCGGTGGTTGTAACGCCTGAAGTCGCCCGCACTAAGCCAGCGTCGCGTCAGCCAGCGACCTCAGTCCCAGAGGAAGACGGTTGGGATGAGGAAGAAGATATTATCGATCCCAACGATGGCCGCGAAGAAGGCGAAGTGAAGTGGTTTAATACGAATAAAGGCTACGGCTTTATTACCCGTGAAAACGGCGAAGATGTGTTTGTGCATTTCCGCGCCATTCGTGGTCGTGGGCCGCGTATGCTAACGGAAGGGCAGATCGTGCGTTACTACGTGATCAAAAACGAGCGTGGTTTGCAGGCGGATGATGTCAGCATCATCGTCGAGTAGACGCGCTGACAACACAAGCCGTTAGTGTTCCCACTCAACCCCGCGTTTAGCGGGGTTGAGTGTGTTTGGGCGTTAAAAAAAGGGTGGCTTAACGCCCTGAGTCAGGCCAGTGGATAGCACGCTCTTCGCCGCCAGGTAATACTTGCCAGAAGCGATCAGGGTCGTCGCCTGGGTTCCAGCTGCCAAGTGAGCAGCGAATCTCTGTTTGCAGCGCTTCAGCCGCATACTGGGCGGCTTCTTGGTCGGTATGCCACGGTGTGTTATGGCTATCCATCCATAGACTGGCAAAGCCGTCGGCGGCTTTTTCGACCAGCAGTATCGGCACAGGCTGACCATTATAGTGGCCCTGGGTGCGCCACTTGCCTTTACCCGCAGGCACGAGCGGCGGCGCATCAAGTGCCTGCGCGAGCCAAGCATTGAGCGCGTCATGGGGTGCGTGCGCCAAGTAGATTTCAATATCCGGGTAATGCTCCATTAGCCGTGCTCCCTGGCGTGGCCGGTACCATCGACAAACAGCGCCTTGAGTGTTGCTTCGTAGATGCGGCTCAAATCATCCAGGTCTGCCGCACGGATTCGCTCGTTGACTTTGTGAATCGTGTCATTAAGCGGCCCGAGCTCCACCACTTGCGCGCCGAGGGTGGCGATAAAACGTCCGTCAGAGGTGCCGCCTGAGGTGGAGAGCGTCGGGCGTTTGCCGGTTACCGTTTCAACGCCTTGAATCGCGGCATCCACCAGTGCGCCTTCGGCGGTCAGAAACGGCTCGCCGTTGAGTGTCCAATCCAGTTCGTACTCAAGCCCGTGCGCGTCCAGAATGGCGTGGGTACGCGCCTTCAACTCGTCGTGGGTGACCTCGGTGGAAAAGCGCAAGTTGAACACCACTTCCACCTCACCGGGGATCACATTGGTCGCCCCAGTGCCTGCGCGGAAATTAGAGATCTGAAAGCGGGTAGCAGGGAAAAAATCGTTACCGTGATCCCAGTGCTCGTTGACTAGCGCATCCAAGGCAGGCATGGCCTGATGAATCGGGTTGCGTGCCAAATGTGGGTAGGCCACATGCCCCTGCACGCCTTTGATATGCAACACGCCGCCTAGCGAGCCACGTCGGCCGTTTTTGATCATGTCGCCCAAGTGTGTTGTCGACGAGGGCTCGCCAACGATGCAGTAATCCAGCCGGTCGTGGGATTCGCGCAAATGCTCGACTACCGCGCGGGTGCCATCAATGGCAGGTCCTTCTTCGTCGGAGGTGATTAAAAACGCGATGCGGCCGTCGTGGTCGGGATGGGCGACGACGAAGCGCTCTACCGCCGTCACCATGGCCGCGAGGCTGCCTTTCATATCCGAGGCACCGCGACCGCACAACATGCCGTACTCATCGATACACGGCTCAAACGGCGGGTATTCCCAGCGCGTAGGTGGGCCGCTGGGGACAACGTCGGTGTGTCCGGCAAAGGCGAGCACCGGGCCGTGATGACCGCGCACCGCCCAGAAGTTGTCCACGTCGCCAAATGGGAGTCGCTCAATGTGAAAATCGAGCGCTGTTAAGCGCTCGATCATGACATCTTGGCAGCCTTCGTCGTCCGGCGTCACCGACGCGCGGCTGAGCAGGTCAAAGGCGAGCTGTAGCGTCGGCGAGAGTGCCTTGGCCTCAGTTATGGGCATGCAGCGCCTCGTTTAGCGCAACGGCGCTTTTATTGGTCAAACACTCGATGCGGCCGTTTTGCGAGTTGCGGCGCAGCAGTAAGTCGTCCTGGCCGGCAAGCTCACGTGCGGCGACGGTGTCAACGTCTTGATTCTTCTCGTCAAGCAGCGTGACCTTGGCGCTGGCGGTTATATAGAGGCCCGCCTCGACCGTACAGCGATCGCCCAGCGGAATGCCGATACCGGCATTGGCGCCAATCAGGCAGCCATCGCCGACTTTGATGACAATATTGCCGCCGCCGGAAAGCGTGCCCATGGTGGAGCAGCCGCCGCCCAGATCTGAGCCTTTGCCAACCATCACACCAGCGGAGATGCGCCCTTCAATCATGCCCGGGCCTTCGGTGCCGGCATTGAAGTTGACAAAGCCTTCGTGCATGACGGTCGTGCCTTCACCGAGATAAGCGCCTAAACGCACGCGGGAGGTATCGCCGATGCGAATGCCACCCGGCACCACGTAATCGGTCATTTTGGGGAACTTGTCCACACAATCGACCGATAGCGCGCGACCGGCCAGACGCGCTTTTAGACGGCGAACGGGCAGCTCTTCAATATCGATGGCGCCTTCATTGGTCCAGGCGATGTTGCGCAACAGGCCGAACATGCCGGTAAGATCGAGCTCGTGAGGCTTGACCAAACGATGCGAGAGCAAATGCAGCTTGAGGTAGACCTCCGGTGCAGTTTGCGGCGGCTGGTCGTTTCCTATAAACATCGCCACTAACGGGCGCGTGCTTGTCGCAAAGGATTCAGCCAGCTCGGCCTGTGCCGCATGGCCAGTGTCTTCGAGCGCTTTTGCCAGGCGTGTGCAGTCTTCAGGTAGGAAGCTGATGGCAGCGTTGCCTTGTGGCGCGTCAAGCACTTCTTTCGCGGCGTTTACCAGGTTTTCATCAGGGTTTAATAGCGGCGCCGGGTAATAAATCTCCAGCCAGTCGCCCTGGGTATTTTGCGTGCCGATTCCAAGCGCAAAGCTCAGCATAGTTAAATTCCTTTGAGTCAATGTTCAGTCAAGCTGTTTAACGTTTGTCGCAATCTAGCGTTTGTGAAATCTAGAGCTTGTCGTAATCGCCGTCTTGGTAACCGACAAGAATGGTGTCGTCGTCGAGTTCCAGCAGAGGGCGCTTTAAAAGCGTTGGGTGTTTCAACATCAGTTGGCGGATAGAATTGGCGTCAAAATCTTTTTCTTCGTCGGAAAGCTCGCGCCAGGTTTTGCTGCGTTTATTGATCGCCTCGACCAGCGGGACGCGGTGCAGAATGTGCTCTAAAAGGGCCGCTGAAAGCCCGTCTTTACGGAGGTCGTGGGTCTTGTAGAGCAGGCTTTTTTCATCCAGTGCCTTACGCGCTTTGCGGCAGGTATCGCAGTTATCGATCATGTAAAGCGTGAGCATATGACCTCCTTTTGTCTATTAAGATGGGTCTCTATTAAGACAGACCTTGATTAAGACGAGTCATGGTTAGCGCTGGGTTGGCTAACGGGTTGGCTGTCATGGGCCCGTTTCGTCACTCTTAATTAGCCGCTTTCCATTAGCCGGCGAATCCGCTGGGCAGCCTCAAGCGTGGGGCCAAGCTCCACCACCAACGCTAAGCGCAGTCGCCCAGCGCCAGGATTTATGCCGTTTGTGCCTGGGCGCCCCATAAGGCTACCGGGCAAAACGCTAACGTGCGCCTGTTCAAACAAGCGCTGGGTGAAGGCGATATCGTCACCGTCCGGTACCGCTGGCCAGAGGTAAAAACTCGCTTCAGGGGTAGGAAAATCTAGCACCGAGGCGAGTTCCTGGGTCACGGCGGCGAATTTGTCCCGATAGGCGTCGCGGTTGACGCGCACGTGGCTTTCGTCCCGCCAAGCGGCAATAGAGGCGTGTTGCAACGGCAGCGACATCGCGCAGCCGTGGTACGTGCGGTAGCGTTTAAATGGCTCAATTAGCGCCGCGTCGCCGGCGACAAAGCCTGAGCGCAATCCCGGCAGATTGGAGCGCTTTGAGAGCGAATGAAACACCAGGCAGCGGCGGTAGTCGTGGCGGTTTAGCTTGGCGCAGGCTTGTAAAAGCCCGGGCGGCGGGTTGGTCTCATCCAAGTAGAGCTCGGAGTAGCACTCGTCGGAGGCGATGATGAAGTCAAACTCATCGGCCAGGGCGATTAGCTGTTTGAATTCTGCAAGCGGGGTCACCGCCCCGGTGGGGTTGCCTGGCGAGCAGACAAATACCATCTGAACGTCGCGCCAGGTATCGGCCGATACGGCGGAAAAATCGGGACGAAAGCCGTTTTCTGCGGTGCAATCGAGATATAGCGGTTCGCCACCAGCGAGTAGCGTCGCGCCTTCATATATCTGGTAGAAGGGGTTGGGCACCGCGACCTTTGCTGCCCGGGTACGGTCGAGCGCGGCCTGTACGAAAGCAAAAATAGCTTCACGCGTCCCATTGACTGGGAGTACCTGGGTCTCTGGGTCAAGCTCCTTCAGGGAGAAGCGTTGTGTCGCCCAATCGGCGATGGTTTGACGCAGTAAAGGCAACCCAGCAGTGGCGGGGTAGCGGGCGAATTCGGCCTGATGGGCATGCAGCGCGTCGAGCGCGGCAGCGAAAGGCGCGTGCTGTGGCTCGCCGATAGTCAGCGGGATATGGGCGAGATCCGTCGGCGCTGTGAGTGCTGCCTTCAGTGCGGCCAGTTTTTCGAACGGATAAGGGTGTAAGGCGTCAAGATCGGGGTTCATGAGCATCCAGAGTGCGTGTCCAGGGTGGCTGAGCGGCATCGTTGTCGGCGTTTGGCTAGCCGATTATAGGCAAGCCCCGAGGCAGGCTCAAATAAGCCGGGCTCAAATTAGACGCTCAATTCGTCCGTCAAGCGCTCGCGTAACTGCTGTTGGCGATCCGGGTCGGTCAGTGGTTTGCCTGCTTTGGTGGTGATGAAAAAGACGTCTTCTACGCGTTCACCCAGGGTGGCAATTTTAGCCGCCGAGAGGGCGATACCTTGCTCCATGAAAATGCGTCCGACGCGAGCCAAAAGGCCGGGGCGGTCCGGTGCGCTGAGTTCTAGCATAGTGCGGTCATTGGCCGGATCCTGTTCGATCAGCACTTCGGTGGGCACCTTAAAGTGCTTAAGTTGGCGCGGCGTGTGGCGGGAGACGATATCGGGGTAGTCGTCTGGGTCATCGAGCTCTTCGACTAGGTGACGGCGCATTTCTTCTATGCGTTCCGGTTCACAGATGGCCTGGCCTTGGTTGTCCAGTACTATAAAGGTGTTGAGTGTCCAGTTGTTGTGAGACGTGGCAATGCGCGCATCGTGAATCGAAAGCCCGAGCTGCTCCATGGCCGCAGCGGTAGCCGCAAAGAGGTCATCCACCGAGCGCGTGTGGATAAATACCTTGGTGCCACCTTCGGACATGCCCTTTGTGGGGGCGCTGATTAACACCAGTGGCAGGTGAATGTCGGTGTGGCCCATGATGCCTTGGGTTTGCCAGGCAATTTCGCTGGGCGCGTACTGCAAAAAGTAGTCTTCGCCGAGCGAATCCCATAGCGGGTCGATCTGTTCGGCGTCAATGCCGATGGTTTGCAAAAGCGAACGGGCTTCCATGCGGGTTTCGCGCACCCAGTCATCACGGTCGGGCGGGTTTTTTAGCCCGCGACGCAACGCGCGCTTGGTTTCGGAGTGGAGTTGGCGTAACAGCGATGCCCGCCAACCGTTCCATAGCGTGGGGTTGGTGGCGTTGATATCGGCAACCGTGAGCACATAAAGGTAATCCAAACGCGTTTCGCTGCGCACGACGAGGGCAAAATCGCGAATCACATCAGGGTCGGTGATATCGCGCTTTTGTGCCGTCATCGACATCAAAAGGTGCTGCTCAACCAGCCAGCTCACAAGGTTGGTGTCGTGGGTAGAGACGCGATGGCGTTTGCAGAAATGCGCGACATCTTCCGCGCCGATCAGCGAGTGGTCGCCGCCGCGACCCTTACCGACGTCGTGAAAGAGCCCGGCAATCCAGAGAAGGTCGAGCTTGGGCAGCTGCGGCATGATAGCCGCGGCGACTGGAAATTCTTCTTTGGCCTCCGGTTTGCGGAAGCCGTGGAGGAATTTGAGTAACCGCAGGGTGTGGGCGTCCACGGTGTAAATATGGAACAGATCGTGCTGCATCAGCCCCACTGCGCGACCAAATTCGGGCAGATATTTGCCTAAAATACCGTAGCGATTCATCCGCCGCAGCTGGCGCGGCACGTTGCCGGAGGAGCGTAATAGCGTCATAAAAAACCGCTGGTGAAGCGGATCTGCGCGGTAATGATCGTCGATCTGGTGGCGATGGTCACGGATAAGGCGGATGGTGTCGGCGCGCACGCCTTCGATCTCAGGGTGTTGCGCCATGAGCAGAAAAAGCTCCAACATCGCTGAGGGTTTATCTCGGAAAAGTGTCCGCGAGCGGACTTGAATATAGCCGCCCTTGGTCTCAAAGCGCTCGTTGAGCTTAGCGGTTTCCAAGGTCTCTTGGCCACGCAGGATCACTTCGTCAAAGTGCTGCAATAGCATGTCGTTGAGCTGCGCAAGGGCTGTTACATGGCGATAGTAGCGCTTCATGAACTGTTCGACCGCGAGGCGCTCAGGCGTGTCGCGAAAGCCGAACAGTTCGGCAATAGTGCGCTGGTGGTCAAATTGAAGTCGGTCTTCAGCGCGGCCGGTGAGCATATGTAAGGCGTAGCGGACTTGCCATAAGAATGCTTGGCCTTGGCTTAAAATACGCAGCTCCGCATCGTTCATAAAGCCATTGGCGACGATATCGGTGTACTGTTCGGTGCCGAAGTGGCGCTTGGCGACCCAGCCGATCATTTGGATATCACGCAAGCCCCCAGGGGAGCTTTTGAGGTTAGGCTCTAAATGATACTCGGAGTTGTTATAGCGGTAGTGGCGAGCGATTTGCTCTTGCCACTTGGCTTCAAAGAAGCGATCCGCTGGCCAAAGACGTTCGGGGCTAAGTCGCTCACGCATGGCGTCACGCAGGCGCTCGGGTCCCGCGATTAAGCGCGATTCCAGCAGGTTAGTGATTACCGTGACGTCAGCATCGGCCTCGCGTTCGCAGTCATTGAGCGAGCGCACGCTATGGCCGATTTCAAGTCCAATGTCCCATAAAAAGGTAATAAACGCGGTAAGCGGTTCGCGGTAGGGTGTGTCGTCGTCGTGTTCCAAAAGTAGCAGTAGGTCGATATCCGAGTGCGGGTGCAACTCACCGCGCCCATAGCCCCCCACGGCGACCAGGGCGACGCCATCATCGGGCCACTCGTGCTGCGCCCACGCCATTGCCAGCAGTTGATCAAGGTACCAGGCGCGCCCGCGTATCAAGTCGCGAATATCCGCGCCAGCGCGAAATTTTTCGTCCAGCCCCGCTTGCAAATCCTGTAGCGCCGCTTTAAACGGAACGATCGGTGAGCGAGAGCCGGCCAATTCGTCGCGAAAAACGTCGAGATCAAGGAGCGATGTGTCCGGCTCGAATCGGTAGTGGTGAAGTAGCATGGGCCGCCTAGAAGTTGTGCGTTCGGTGAATGCGTTAGGCGTTGAGAAAGCTGAAATCTTCATCGCTGCGCGCGGTGAGCACTTCTACGCCGTTGTCGGTAACCAGCAGTGTATGCTCCCACTGAGCGGAGAGGCTGCGATCTTTAGTGACCGCTGTCCAGCCGTCGCGCAATACCTTGGTTTTGTAGTCACCGACGTTGATCATGGGTTCGATGGTAAAGCACATGCCCGTCTTCAGGGTAATATCGGCATCCGCGGCGTAGCCGTCGTAGTGCAAAAACTGTGGCTCTTCGTGAAAGTCAGCACCAATCCCGTGGCCGCAGAAATCGCGTACTACCGAGTAGCCGTGGGTCTCTGCGTGGTGTTGAATCTCACGCGCTAACTCCGACAGGCGCACGCCTGGCTTTACGCGCGCAATGCTTTTATACAGGCTCTCCTGGGTCACGCGGCTCAAGCGTTCGCCCTGAATGGTATCGCCCAGCACAAACATGACGCTGGAATCGCCGTGGTAACCTTCAGCGGTTTTGACAGTGATATCCAAATTCATGATATCGCCGTTTTTGAGTTTTTTGCCGTCGTCGGGAATGCCGTGGCACACCACATGGTTGATGGAGGTGCAAGTTGCCTTGGGAAAGCCATGATAGTTTAGCGGTGCTGGTGTAGAGCCGAGTTCTTTGACGATGTAGTCGTGGCAGCGGCGGTCAATCTCACCGGTCGTAACGCCCGCTACAACGTAAGGGGTGATCATCTCAATGACGCTGGCGGCTTGACGGCCAGCGTTGCGCATTTTTTCGATTTCAGCGGGGGTCTTGATGGGAACGTTCATGAGCACTCGTTACCTTGGAAATGGGGCATCCGTTGCGCCAGTATAAAGGCTTGGCAGCAATAACGGGAATGCGGTGGTGAAAGTGGCGGTTAAAGTAGCAGTGAAAGTGGTGATAGCTTCATCTTGGCAGCGATCTATGGTATAAAGCCGCGCGCTTTCCTGCAATCGCCCAGCCGTTTTTGCTTGAGGTTAATGGAAAGGCACAAAGGCATGGCGCAATGGTGCGTGATGCTGCTAACAGAAAGCCTTAAATCACACATGCACCGTCACATGGTCCCGGGTGCCTTTGAACGCAACGTCTGAGCTTATATCAAGCGTCGTGTCTCTGGTCGGATCCATGGGGTGTGTGGAGGCCTAACCCGAGTTTTAGGAGTTTTACCATGGCACACGTGAATATGCGTGACCTGCTCAAAGCAGGCGCTCACTTCGGTCACCAAACCAAGTACTGGAACCCGAAGATGAGCAAGTTTATCTTCGGTGCGCGCAACAAAATCCATATTATCAACCTTGAGCACACGCTGCCGGCGCTGAATGAAGCAATCGACGTGGTTGAGAAAATGGCGGCATCCAACAACAAAATTTTGTTTGTTGGTACCAAGCGCAGCGCTAGCAAGATCATTAAAGAAGAAGCCAACCGCGTAAGCCAGCCGTTTGTCAATCACCGCTGGTTGGGCGGTATGCTGACCAACTTCAAGACCATTCGTGTGTCCATTAAGCGCCTGCGTGAACTCGAAGCGATGCATGAAGACGGCACGTTCGAGAAGTTGACCAAGAAAGAAGTCTTGATGGCAACACGCGAGCAGGACAAGCTTGAGCGCTCTGTGGGTGGTATTAAGAACATGGGCGGTCTTCCAGACGCACTGTTCGTGATTGACGTTGACCACGAGCGTATCGCGATCAACGAAGCCAATAAACTGGGCATTCCGGTCATCGGCGTTGTCGATACCAACTCCAACCCCGATGGCGTCGATTACGTGATTCCGGGCAACGATGATTCCATCCGCGCGATTCAGATTTACGTGAAAGCCATCGCGGATTCCTGCGGCCGCGCTAAAGAAGGCCATCCGGACGAGTTTGTTGAAGTCGCTGGGGACGCCGCGGATACCGAAAGCAGCGCTGCTGCCGAGTAATAGGCCGCATAAGATGGGGTGTGAATATATTCCATCGCGTTAGGAGGGGGCCTTATGCCCCCTTTTTTCCCGCTTTGGCGGGCCTTATCTCCAATTTCTAGACTCATTTAGATCAGAGGTGAATCCTTATGGCAGCTATCAGCGCCTCTCAGGTAAAGGAACTGCGCGAACGCACCGGTCTTGGCATGATGGAGTGCAAAAAAGCACTGACCGAAGTCGACGGTGACATCGAAGTTGCGATCGAAAACCTGCGCAAGAATTCTGGCCTTAAGGCCGCGAAAAAAGCCGGTCGTACCGCTGCAGAAGGTGCCGTGGTAACGCGTGTTTCTGAAAGCGGCGACTACGGCGTTATGGTTGAGATTAACTCCGAGACCGATTTCGTTGCTCGTGACGATAACTTCATTGCGTTTACTGACAAAATCGCGGATGCCTTTTTTACCGCGAAAAACGAAGATGTCGCTGCGGTAATGGAAGGCGACCTGGAAACCGCTCGCGAACAGCTGGTGCAAAAGATCGGTGAAAACATCGGCGTGCGCCGTGCTGTTGTCATCGAAGCGGGTGAAGGTAACCTCGTCGGTGCATACGTTCACGGTGGTCGTATTGGCGTTTTGACCGTGCTCAAAGGCGGCACTTCTCAAGCTGCAAAAGACGTTGCTATGCACGTTGCGGCAATCAACCCGACGGTAGCGCTTCCGGACGAAATGCCGCAAGAAAAGTTGGACGAGGAAAAAGCGATCATTCTGGCTCAACCGGACATGGCCGGTAAGCCGGAGCAGATTGCTGAGAAAATGGTTCAAGGTCGCTTGAAAAAGTATTTGGCCGAGAACAGTCTCACCGAACAGCCGTTCGTTAAAGACCCGAGTCAAACGGTAGCTGAGTACGTGAAAGCGGCCGGTGGCGAAGTTCTTGGCTTTACGCGCTTTGAAGTCGGCGAAGGCATTGAGAAAGAAGAAGTCGATTTTGCTAAAGAAGTGATGGAACAGGCTGGCCGCAGCTAAGGTCATAGGTTCCAAGCAAGTGGGCGTGCGCGCAAGCGCACGCCTTTGCGTATCCGGCACTTGTGCTTGCTTAGCGTGCGTTAACGCTATTGTGATGTGCGCCAACGCTTAAAAAGCAAGTGCAGGAGCCACCCGCCAATTCGGCGTAGGTCTGCC
The DNA here is from genome assembly GCF_023555005.1 of Halomonas llamarensis. Classification (GTDB taxonomy): domain Bacteria; phylum Pseudomonadota; class Gammaproteobacteria; order Pseudomonadales; family Halomonadaceae; genus Vreelandella; species Vreelandella llamarensis. The sequence goes on from NZ_JAMJPJ010000005.1 coordinate 68,756, forward strand.
TTGTTGTTAAAGCCTTACGTGTGGTTAAAGCTTTAGGAGAGATGCCATGTCCCGCGATGCTGATGAGCCCCTTGCCTCGGTTTCCCCCAGCAAAAAAACGGAGGGTTCGAAATCGAAGTCGAAGTATAAACGTATTTTGCTCAAGCTTTCGGGTGAAGCCTTGATGGGCGAGCACGAATTTGGTATCGATCCGGCTGTACTGGATCGTATGGCGCTAGAAATTGGTCAGCTAGTTGGCATCGGCGTCCAGGTGGGGCTTGTGATTGGTGGTGGTAACCTGTTTCGCGGTGCTGCGCTTAATGAAGCGGGTATGGATCGCGTGACTGGCGACCATATGGGGATGTTGGCGACCGTAATGAATGCATTAGCGATGCGTGATGCGCTAGAACGCTCTAATATTCGCTCGCGGGTGATGTCGGCGATTCCCATGAGTGGGGTGGTGGAGCATTATGATCGTCGCACGGCGATTCGTTATTTGACGTCGGGCGATGTCGTGCTTTTCTCTGCCGGTACCGGCAACCCTTTTTTCACCACGGACTCCGCTGCCTGTCTGCGGGGTATCGAAGTGGATGTCGACGTCGTAATCAAAGCCACTAAAGTCGACGGTGTTTATAATAAAGACCCGGTGAAGTACACGGATGCGGTGAAGTATGAGCAACTCTCTTACGATGATGCGCTGGACCAAAAGCTTGGTGTGATGGATTTGACCGCTATCTGCCTGGTACGTGACCATGATATGCCAGTGCGGGTATTTGATATGAATAAGCCTGGTGCCCTGCTAAACCTGGTCGTTGGGGGCAAGGAAGGCACGCTGATTGATAGAGGGGAATAACGTGATTAAAGAGATTAAGAAAGACGCGCAGGCACGCATGAAGAAAAGCGTTGACGCGCTGCATACCAACTTTAACAAGATTCGCACTGGGCGCGCGCATCCGAGTATTCTCGATGCCGTGACCGTAGACTACTACGGCGGCCAAGTGCCGCTAAGCCAAGTGGCCTCTATCAACGTAGAAGACGCTCGCACGCTGTCCATCTCTCCGTGGGAGCAAGGCATGGTGCCCAAGATTGAAAAGGCGATCATGACCTCGGATCTAGGCCTCAACCCGGCAAGCGCCGGTACTGTCATTCGCGTGCCGATGCCGATGTTGACCGAAGAAACGCGGAAAGGTTACATCAAGCAAGCGCGTAGTGAAGCTGAACATGCCCGTGTGGCCGTGCGTAATGTGCGCCGCGACGCCAATGGCGATTTCAAGTCGCTGCTTAAAGATAAAGAGATCACCGAAGATGATCAGCGCCAAGGCGAGGAAGAAATTCAAAAGCTCACCGATCAGTATGTTGCTGAAATCGATAAAGCATTAGCTGCCAAAGAGCAGGACTTGATGCAGGTGTGATGTTGACGCCTTAGTCACGGGCAGCGTAGCTGCCCGTTCGGCTTTTTTTGCCGGTGAGATGAACGATCTTTGGTGCGATATTTTATGACGTTACCGCAGCCTCCGGATAAACAGCCGGCGAATGTAAATACGTGCTCATCGACTGAGTTTTCAGCGACACAATCTGCTCAGTTAGCGCTGCTTCCAACTCATGTTGCCATCATTATGGATGGCAACAACCGCTGGGCGCGTTCGCGTGGGCTTTCGGGTGTGCGAGGTCATCGGGCGGGGGTCGAGGCAGTAAGGGCGGTTATTCGCCGCGCGGTTGAGTGTAGGGTTGAAACGCTGAGTCTTTTTGCCTTTTCCAGTGAAAACTGGAAACGTCCTGCGGCTGAAGTCAACGCGCTGATGGAGCTCTTTTTGATGGCGCTCAAGCGTGAGGTAAAGAAACTTCACGAGCGCAATATTCGCCTCACCATATTAGGTGAGCGTGAAGGGTTCTCACACGCGATTCAAAAGCATATTCAGCGCGCGGAAACGCTGACGAGTGAAAACACGGGAATGCACTTGGTGATTGCAGCCAATTATGGCGGTCAGTGGGAAATTGCTCGTGCGGCACGGGAGCTGGCCCAGCAAGTGGCTGATGGTGAGTTGACAGTCGCCGAGGTGGATGAAGCACGTATGGATCAAGCCATCCACGTAAGCCAAATGCCGCCAGTCGACTTGTGCATTCGCACAAGTGGTGAACAGCGTTTATCCAACTTTATGCTTTGGCAGCTAGCGTATGCTGAGTTGTACTTTTCGCCTTTGCTTTGGCCAGATTTCGGTGCTGATGCATTTGATGCCGCGTTAGCGGATTTTAGCCAGCGTAAACGACGTTTTGGTATGACCGACGAGCAATTGTCTTCGGCTCCGTCGTCAGCATTGTCGCCAACAAAAACAGAGGCGCAGGGTGCTTAAACAACGAATTATCACCGCAGCTTGGCTGGCACCGCTGGTGTTGGCGGGGTTGTTCGGTCTTCACGGCGGTGCCTTCGCTTTTTTTACCGCTGCCATCGTGCTGATCGGCGCCTGGGAATGGAGTAACTTGGCGGGTGTTCAGCGTTTGACTCACCGGGCGATCCTTGTGGTCGGGGTTGGCATCTTGATGTTGCTGCTGTGGCGAAGCGATGCCGTTTTTTCGCCCTGGCCGTTATGGGTAGCCGCTGCTGGTTGGCTGGTGAATATTTATTGGGTGACGCGCTATCCAGAGGCGTTGGTACAGTGGCGCTCCACGCCGAGGCGTTTGTTGATGGGGCTGTGGGTGCTACTGCCGTGCTGGGTCGGTTTTAATGTGCTTCGCGAAAGCGGCGGTGTGTGGCTACTGTTTGTCTTGCTGCTGGTGTGGGCCGCGGATATGGGCGCCTATTTTGCCGGTCGAGCGTTGGGTAAACGTAAGCTTGCTCCTCACGTAAGCCCGGGCAAATCATGGGAGGGCGTTGCGGGTGGGCTTGCTGCCACGCTAGTGCTGGCGCTGGTATTCAGCGTTTGGCAAGGTTTAAGTTGGAGCGGTGGTCTTGTGCTCTTGATGATAACGCTCGTGGTTACAATGGTATCGGTGTTGGGGGACTTATTGGAAAGCATGCTGAAACGCTACCGCGCGATCAAAGATTCAAGCCAGCTGCTGCCTGGGCATGGTGGTGTGCTGGACCGTATCGATAGCCTGTCTGCCGCCATTCCGCTATTTGCCCTACTTTATACGTTGGTGCCTAACTTATGAGCCACCCTCAACGTGTCACCGTATTAGGAGCGACTGGCTCGATTGGTACCAGCACGTTAGATGTCATTGCCCGTCATCCAGAGCGTTACCAGGTGTATGCGCTGACGGCACATACCTCCCGCGATGCGCTGTTGGCTCAGTGTGTTGAGCATCGCCCCGAGGTCGCTGTCATAGCGCACGATACCGATGCACAGTGGCTGCGTGAGGCGCTTTCTAAAGCGCAGGTGAAAACGGAGGTGGCCGTTGGTGAGCAGGCGTTGGTAGACGTTGCCCGTGAAAGTGCCGTGGATGTTGTGATGGCTGCTATTGTCGGCGGTGCTGGCCTACTGCCTGCGCTTGCCGCTGCTAGAGCGGGCAAGCGTGTGCTGCTCGCCAATAAAGAAGCGCTGGTGATGAGCGGTGCGTTGTTTATGCAGGCAGTAGAAACAGCGCAGGCGACGCTTTTACCCATCGATTCTGAACATAATGCGATCTACCAGTGTCTACCTAGCGAGCATCGTGGAGGGCTCGCGCGTCACGGGGTCTCGCAACTTCTTCTTACGGCGTCTGGTGGGCCATTTCGTACCTGGAGTCGCACGGCACTGGCGGACGTCACACCTGAGCAGGCATGCGCCCATCCTAACTGGTCGATGGGGCGAAAAATTTCCGTCGATAGCGCCACGTTAATGAATAAAGGTTTAGAGTTGATTGAGGCGTGCTGGCTGTTTGATGCCGCGCCTGAACAGATTCAAGTCGTGGTGCACCCACAAAGTGTGATTCACTCCATGGCGGCTTATCACGATGGCTCGGTGCTGGCACAGCTAGGTAACCCGGATATGCGCACGCCGATTGCTTATGGCTTGGCTTGGCCGGAGCGTATTGATGCAGGCGTTGAGGCGCTAGATCTCTTTCAGGTCGCCCGACTCGACTTTGAAGCGCCGGATGAGGTGCGTTTTCCCTGCTTGCGGCTGGCGCGTGAAGCCATGCACCAAGGCGGGAGTGCGCCGGCAATTTTAAACGCAGCGAATGAAGTCGCCGTCGAGGCATTTCTGGCCAAGCGACTAGGTTTTAACGCTATTGGTGACGTCGTGGCAGCCGTCTTGGACGATCAGCCTGTTGAGCCAGTCCATCATCTAGAGACCGTGCTCAATGCCGATCAGCACGCGCGCCGCACTGCCGAGCAATGGGTTAGACGCTATACATGCTAAGGTCTGCGCATGCTAAATACCCTGCACGAGAGTATCGCTATGCGCGCAAACCAGCGGGCGACCAGCAAGAACTGAGGAGATAAGCGTGGGCCTGATACAAAATATATTAGCGGTTATCGTGGTGCTGGGCCTTTTGGTGACGTTTCACGAGTTTGGTCACTTCTGGGTGGCACGCCGCTGCGGTGTGAAAGTGCTGCGCTTTTCAGTCGGTTTTGGCAAACCTCTGTGGTCCCGCACCGATCGTCACGGCACGGAGTATGCCGTGGCGGCGATCCCGCTTGGCGGCTACGTCAAAATGCTGGATGAGCGCGAAGCCCCTGTGCCTGATGGGGAGCTTAAATACGCGTTCAACCGCAAAAATGTCTGGCAGCGTGTGGCCATTGTGGCGGCAGGCCCGTTGGCCAATTTTTTGTTGGCAATTGTTGCTTACTGGGCGCTTTTTGTGGCCGGTACGTCAGCCGTAGCGCCGCTTGTTGGTGACGTTTTATCGGGCTCTCCGGCGGAGCAGGCAGGTCTTGAGCGTGGCGCTGAAATTGTCGCGATTGAAGACGAGCCTGTACGCGCTTGGGACGAGATCAACCTTAAATTGGTGTCTTTGATCGGCCATAATGGTGCGCTGAGTATTGAAGCACGTCCTGAAAACGCCACTGCTTCGCAGCGCTATACGCTGCCAGTGGATGACTATCTGGTACGCCAAGAGCCACCGCAACCGCTGCAAAGCTTAGGGATTTTTCCGTGGCGGCCAGACTTTCCGGCGGTTTTGGGCCAAGTCATGGGCAGTGAAGCGGCGGCCGCGGCAGGGTTGCGTTTGGGGGATCGTATTGTCGCGGTGGATGATAAACCGGTCGATGACTGGATGGCGTTCGTTAATGTGGTGCGCGGTAATGCAGGAGAAACGCTTGATGTGCGTATTGAGCGCGACGATAGCGAACAAACTGTCTCGCTTACGCCAGGGCGCAACACGTTAGAAAACGGTGTTGAAGTAGGTTACATCGGCGCTGGGGTTGAGCCTGTTGAATGGCCGGAAGAGCTGCGCCGTGAAATACGCTATGGCCCCGTTGAAGCGGTGGGGCAAGCGTTTAATAAAACCGGTGACATGGTTATGTTGACCCTCGATGCCATCCGGAAAATGTTGGTGGGGCTGATTTCACCGTCGAACCTATCGGGGCCAATTACCATCGCGCAGATTTCGGGAGACTCCGCGCGCGCCGGCATGGAAGCATTCGTCGGCTTTCTCGCCTATCTTTCTATCAGCCTGGGTGTACTGAATCTGTTGCCAATCCCTGTTCTCGATGGCGGCCATTTGCTTTACTACCTAGTGGAAATTGTCCGCGGGCGCCCGGTATCAGAGCAGGCGCAAGCGATTGGGCTACGTATTGGCTTGGCGATGGTAGGAACGTTAATGATAATGGCGCTCTATTTTGATTTGATGCGCCTGTGGTGATCACGCGTGTAGCGAGCAGCTGGCTTGTCAGCTGCCTGCACAAATGTATAAGGTGCCTGTCGAGACACGAAGGCAGACTAACGCGAGCGAATTGACTGCATGAAAATTAAGACCCTGGGAGTGGCGGCATTCCTGTTGGCAACAGCGGGGAATGTCCAAGCAGAATCTTTTGACGTTTCCGACATTCGTGTAGAGGGGCTACAGCGGGTTTCTGCCGCCTCGGTCTTTAATGCATTCCCCGTGAATGCAAATGATCGTGTTGATGACCAAGCGCTTGCGAAAGCAGCGCGCGAACTATTTGCTACCGGCTTGTTTGATGACGTTTCATTAGCGCGTGAAGGTGATGTGCTGGTGGTTCAAGTTGTGGAACGCCCGACGATTGCGCGGCTGAATATTAGCGGGAATAAGCAGATTTCCGAGGACGACCTGCGTCAAGGGCTAGAACAATCCGGCCTGTCCGAAGGGCAAGTGTTGCAGCTGTCTACCCTCGAAGAGATGCAACGTGAACTCGAAGGCGTCTATCAATCGCAGGGCCGTTACAGCGCACGGATTGATGTTGACGTGAAAGAAGTCGATGAAGGCCGCGTTAAGGTCAATATCGATATCGACGAGGGGGGCGTGGCGAAAATTCGTCAAATCAATATCGTTGGCAATGAAGCATTTGATGATGAGACCTTGCGTGATCTGTTTGAGCTAGAAGACTCGCCGGGTCTGTTTTTCGGCTGGTTCTCAAGCGACGAGTATTCGCGTGAAGCGTTATCCGGTGATATTGAGCGGTTGCGCTCTTACTATCTTGATCGCGGCTATGTGAACTTTGAGATTGCCTCCACTCAGGTATCTATTGGGCCTGAGAAAAACGATATTTTTATTACCTTGAACGTTAATGAAGGTAGTCAGTTCCAGGTGGGTGATATCCGTTTCAATGGCGATCTGCAAATCGCTGAGAGCGAAGCGCGTGATCTTTTAGAAGTGCAAAGTGGTAACACCTTCTCGCGCAGTGATCTTAATGCCTCGACAGAAGCGTTACGTCAGCGTTTAGGTACTGAAGGGTTTGCCTTCGCCGACGTGGAGGGTATTCCACAGGTGTCTGATGATCGCAGTAAGGTGGATTTGGTCATTGGCGTTGATCCGGGGCAGCGCACGTATGTGCGGCGCATTGAGTTTGTCGGCAACACTACGACCCAGGATGAAGTGTTGCGCCGTGAGATGACTCAAATGGAAGGCGCGCCCGCGTCGACCGAAGCGATTACTCAGTCGCGACAGCGCCTGCAACGGCTGGGCTTTTTCAGTCAAGTGGAAGTCGACACCCGCCGGGTGCCGGGTGAGACAGACCAACTTGATGTGACCTATAACGTTGAAGAGCAACCTTCCGGTTCAATTTCTGCCAGCATTGGTTTTTCGCAAAGTGCCGGGGTTATTTACGGCGCATCGTTGTCGCAAAAAAACTTCCTCGGTACCGGTAACCGCGTCAATGTTGGCGCTCAGCGAAGCGATACCTTTACCAGTATCAACTTCGGCTTTACCGACCCTTACTGGACACTGGACGGAATTTCCCGTGGGTATAATGTCTTCTATCGTGAAACCGACTACGAAGACTCTGATGTTTCTACCTTTTCAACTGACGCGTACGGCGCGGGAATCAATGTTGGTTACCCGATTAGCGAGCTATCGCGATTAAACTTCGGTGCAAGTGCTGAAGATACCACGGTAAAAACGTTTTTCGATACGGCCTCAGAAATTGAACGCTATGTCATGGACGAAGGTGACAATGCCCAAAGCGTTAAGCTGACGGGAAGTTGGACACGCAATAACCTTAACCGTGGAATGATGCCAACTGCAGGCAGCTATCAGCGTGTTTCATTAGAAACGGCCGCCCCCGGCAGTGATGTTAGCTACTATAAAGCGCGCGTCCGCGCGCAGCAGCTATTCCCTATTGATGACGATCATCTGTGGGCCCTCAAGTTCAGTGGTAATTTAGGCTACGCTGACACGTTTGGCGGTAACGACCCTTATCCCTTCTATGAAAATTTCTATGCTGGCGGCTTAGGGTCGGTGCGCGGCTTTACCTCCAATACGTTGGGGCAGCGCACCACACCGCAGCGTGAGGGGGGGCGCGACCGTACCATGGGGGGGAATGTCCTGGTGGAAGGCAGTGCCGAGATGATTTTCCCAATGCCCTTTATTGAGGACCAAAGTGCACTGCAGTCATCTTTGTTTTTCGATGCGGGGAATACCTTCCTGACATCTTGCTACGACGTGCTAGAGGATGATGCGAATCGTCAGCGCTGCAACTCAGGTGTGGAACTGGGGGACTTGCGCTATAGCGTGGGTGTCGGTCTATCTTGGTTAACGCCTGTTGGGCCGCTGACCTTTAGCGTAGCAGAGCCGATGAATGACGAAAGCGACGATGATACGCAGTTCTTCCAGTTTTCTTTGGGGCAAACGTTTTAAGGCATAACTCAGAGTGAACCCAGTGGCAGCTGGGTTTGCTTACTCAGCGCCCCTTGGTAGAGACAAATGCTTTGGTTGCGATATATACCGATAAAATTCAGGAGTGAATAACATGCGTAAACTTATAGCGACAGTATGTTTGATGGGCGCGATGATTCTGCCAGCACATGCAGCCGAGGTCGCGGTGCTGGATTGGCGGGCCGCGCTGATGAACACCGAGGCGGCCCAGGTATCATTGAATCAATTAGAAAATGAAGTGGGCGAGCAACAGCGTGAAGCGCAAAGTTTAGGCCAAGAGCTGCAGTCACTCCAGCAACGCCTAGAGAGCGAGGGCGAGCTGATGTCTGATGCCGAGCGTGAGTCAATGATTCGTGAGCTGCAGCGAAAAGGTAGCCGCTTTGAGCAGCTACGCCAACACGTTGGTCAGGCTCAGCAGCGCTCAGAGCAGCAGTTTTTGCAGCAGGCGGAGCCCACCCTTGAACGAGCCGTGGATCAGGTCATTCAACGCCATGATATTGATATTTTGGTCGAGCCTCAGGGTGTGTTGCACTCATCAATGGATCTGCCCAACCTGACCGATGAAGTGACGCAAACCTTTAATTCGCTGAATTAATCACGCCAGAAAGGTTAATGTCGTTGAGAACGTCGCTGCGGTGTTTTAATACCGCACGCTTTTTGCGCTACGAGTTTGGGCTACCATGACGCACGCTGCTTACACCATTACTCTGACGGACATTGCCCGCCATCTAGGCGTCGCCTTTAGCGGCAACGGAGACTCGCCCATTCGTGGTTTAGCGACGCTTAAAGACGCTAAGCCGGATCAAGTGGCCTTTCTTGCCAATCGTGCTTATCTGAAAGATTTAGCCAAGACGCAGGCGGGCGCTGTGTTACTCCACCCAGAGCACGGCAAAAGCTGTCCAGTACCCCGCTTGGAAATGGACAACCCTTACCTTGGCTACGCTAAGCTTTCACAGTTATTCGATCCAATGGCCGTCTTAGATACGCCCGGTATCCACCCTTCGGCGGTGGTGGCGGAAGATGCCACGCTAGGCGCTGATGTTTCGATTCAACCTAACGCTGTCATCGCCTCTGGCGCGGTACTCGAAGACCGTGTAGTGGTCGGGCCGGGCAGCATCGTAGGGGCCGATAGCCATCTCGGTGAAGCGACGCGCTTACATGCCAACGTGACCGTTTGTCATGGCATTGTGGTGGGTAAGCGTGTGATTTTGCATAGCGGCTGCGTGATCGGTGGTGACGGCTTTGGTTTTGCCCACGATGGTGCCGGTTGGCTCAAGATTGCGCAGCTAGGCGGCGTGATTCTTGGAGATGACGTAGAAATTGGTAGCTGCTCAAGTATTGACCGAGGGGCGCTTGGGGATACGCTTATTGGTCATGACGTTAAAATCGATAGCCAAGTACAAATTGCGCATAACGTGCAAATTGGCGACCACAGCGCGCTAGCCGGATGTGTGGGGGTGGCGGGTTCCACCAAAGTGGGAAAGCACTGCATGCTTGGCGGCGGTGTGGGTCTCTCAGGGCACTTAACCTTGTGCGATGGCGTGCAAGTCACGGGAATGAGCTTAGTGACCAACTCCATCCATGAGCCGGGTGTCTACTCATCAGGAACGGGAGCGATGAATAATCTCCAGTGGAGAAAAAATGCCGTGCGTTTTAAGCAACTTGATGAAATAGCCAAGCGCCTGTCACGACTAGAAAAACAGCAGTTAAGTGAATAAAAGGCACGACGATATTTACGTTGGGTAGGTTGAGGCTAATGCGTCGCGCGTTATAATCCACTGCCTTCACCAGCAGGAAAGCTGGACGCTCCTGAGCTCAGCTCAGGATATATGTTATTTAGAGGTCGCCACGATGGTCATGGATATCAACGAAATTCGCGAATATTTACCCCACCGCTATCCGTTTTTGCTGGTGGACCGGGTGATTGAGCTCACCGAAGGCGAAACCATCGTTGCGTATAAAAATGTCAGCATTAATGAGCCGTTTTTTAATGGTCACTTTCCCCACCATCCGATTATGCCTGGCGTGTTGGTGGTTGAAGCGCTTGCACAGGCATGTGGAATTTTAGGGTTCAAAACCGTCAATAAGCGCCCGGCCGATGGCTACGTTTACTATCTGGTAGGTAGCGATAACGTTCGTTTTAAGCGCCCCGTCATGCCCGGTGATCAGCTGAGGCTGGAGGCAAACGTGATTCGTGGCAAACGCGGTATCTGGAAGTTTGCCTGCCGCGCTACGGTGGAAGGCGAACTGGCCTGCGAAGCAGAAATTATTTGTGCCGAGAGGAAGGTGGCTTGATTCATCCGACTGCACTGATTGATCCATCGGCCCAGTTGGCCGACGACGTCGAAGTAGGTCCGTATAGCATCATCGGGCCTCAAGTCGCGATTGGGGCGGGCTCGGTGATTGGCCCTCACGTGGTGGTGAAAGGGCCGACAACGCTGGGTGCGCGCACGCGTATTTTTCAGTTCGCCTCGGTCGGTGAGGATTGCCAGGATAAAAAATACGATGGCGAGCCTACGCGCTTAGTTGTGGGTGATGACAATGTCATCCGGGAAGGGGTGACGATCCATCGCGGTACTGTCCAAGACCGTAGCGAAACCACGATTGGTTCGCGTAACTTGTTAATGGCCTATGTGCACGTAGGTCATGATTGTATCATCGGTAATGACTGCATTCTTGCCAACCAAGTGACACTCGCGGGTCACGTCAATGTGGGTGACTGTGCCATTTTAGGCGGATTGGCGGCTGTGCATCAGTTTTGCCATTTTGGCGAGCACGCAATGGCAGGGGGTGGTTCCATCATTACCAAAGATACCCCTGCTTACACCATGATTAACGGTAATCCGGCGCAAGTGCACGGGCTCAACTTGGTCGGCTTGAAACGGCGTGGTTTTAGCAGCGAGGCGATCAAAGCGTTGACAGACGCCTATAAACTGCTTTATCGCCAAGGGCTAACCGTCGAGCAAGCGCTTGTGGAGATGCGTAAACGCTACGAGCTGCCGGAAGTTGAACGCTTTGCCGCCTCTATCGAGTGCTCGACCCGCGGTATCGTGCGGTAAACGAGGCCTGCCATGACGCTTAAGCGTATCTACATTGTTGCCGGTGAGTTATCAGGCGATACCCTCGGTGCGGGCCTAATGCGCGAGCTCAAAGTCCGCCACCCTGGGGTTGAGTTTCGTGGCATAGGTGGGCCGCGAATGATTGAGCTTGGCATGCAAAGTCGCTTTCCGTTGGAAACCTTATCAGTGATGGGGTTGGTCGAAGTGCTTAAACACTTGCCGGAACTGCTCCGTGTACGAAAAACACTCAAAGCCGACGCGCTCGCGTGGCAGCCGGACTTAATGCTAGGGGTTGATGCCCCAGATTTTAACTTAGGCCTAGAGCGTGCCCTGCACAATGCGGGCATCAAAACCGCGCACTATGTCAGCCCATCGGTTTGGGCATGGCGCCAAGGGCGGGTGAAAAAGATCGCTCGTGCGGTTGATGGCATGCTGGCGCTGTTGCCGTTCGAAGCCGAGTTTTACCGTGAGCATCGCGTGCCGGTTGCCTTTGTAGGTCATCCGCTTGCTGACGAGTTGCCGCTTGACACCGACCGCCGCGCTTCCCGAAAAACGCTGGGTTTGGCAACCGAAGGGCCGCTTGTGGCGCTACTGCCCGGTTCGCGAGCGAATGAAATCCGTTTCATGGGGCCGACGTTTTTAGCCGCCGCGGTAATGCTATGCGAGCGCTTTCCTGCGCTTCAGTTTGTCATCCCCGCCGCCACGCCCGCGCGTTACCAAGAGCTAAACGCCCTGCTAACCGAGTACCCTGAACTCGCCACACGGGTGACGTTACTTGACGGCCAATCGCGGGAGGCGATGGTGGCAAGCGACATTGTGCTGTTGACCTCGGGCACGGCCGCGCTGGAAGCGATGCTTTGCCATCGGCCGATGCTTGTTGCGTATAAAATGGCGCCGGTCACTCACTGGCTTGCTAAGCGGCTCGTGAAAGCGCGCTGGATCTCGCTACCCAACCTTATCGCCCAAGAAACATTGGTGCCGGAGCTGATTCAAGAGGCGGCAAGCGCCCAGGCGATTGCCAAGCAGCTAGAGCAGCTGTTGGATCACCCAGCCGAGCGCGAAGCGTTAGAAGTACGTTTTGCCGCCATGCATGCTGAATTGCAGCGTGATGCTAGCCGCCGCGCAGCGGAGGCGATTGAGGCGCTAGCCGCAGGGCAGCCGCTAGTTCAAGGGGATTCATGACCACGAAGGCATCGTCCTGGCCACCGCTGGAAATTGCCTACCAAGGCGAATGGTTGGCGGGCATTGATGAAGTGGGGCGTGGGCCCCTGGTGGGCAGCGTCGTCGCGGCAGCGGTGATATTAAACCCAGCGGTACCTATTGACGGGCTGACCGATTCCAAAAAACTGTCGGCGCGAAAGCGCGAAGCGCTGGACGGGGAAATTCGCCAGAAGGCTCTGGCGTTTTGTGTTGCCGAAGCGTCGGCGGCGGAGGTCGATGCGCTGAATATCTATCACGCCACGCACTTGGCCATGCGCCGCGCGATTGATGGGCTTACGCCTGCAGCAGAATACGTATTGGTCGATGGCAACCGCCTGCCGGGGCACGCGCTTCCAGGCCAGGCGGTGGTGAAAGGTGATTTGCGCCATAGCGCGATTGCCGCCGCGTCGATTTTGGCTAAAGTGGCGCGCGATGCGCAGATGGTCGCGCTGGATCAGCGCTATCCTGAGTACGGTTTCGCTCGCCATAAGGGCTACCCAACGACAGCGCATCTGTTAGCCCTAGACGCCCACGGCCCTTTGCTTGAGCATCGCAAAAGTTTTGCCCCGGTTAAGCGTCAGCTCGCTTTGCTATAAACCCGTTATCCATTCATGTTATTGCCCAGCGTCGAGACTCCTATGACGGTTCCGTTTGTCCATCTGCGTATACACAGCGAATACTCCCTGGTCGATGGCTTGGTCAAACTTAAGCCGCTGGTCAGCACCACTGAGGCGCACAATATGCCGGCGGTGGCGCTGACGGATGAAGCAAACCTTTTCGGTTTGGTGAAATTCTACACGGCCGCGCAAAGCGCCGGCATTAAGCCAATTATCGGCAGCGACCTATGGCTGCATAACCCTCACGATGAGGTGCACCCGTACCGGCTCACTCTTTTGGCCATGGACGAGACGGGCTATCGCAATCTTACCGAGTTGATTTCGAAAGGGTGGACCGATGGCCAGCGCCAAGGGCGGGCGATTCTCAACAAGCGCTGGGTGTTGGCGCAAAGCGAAGGGCTGATTGCGCTCTCGGGGGCGCGCGACGGCGAAATCGGCCGCCACTTGCTTGCCGAACACTACGCAGATGCCAAAGCGTTGTTGCATGAGTGGCAGGCGGCGTTTCCCGAGCGCTTTTATCTCGAACTTACCCGCACTGGGCGCGCGCTCGAAGAAGCCTGCGTGCACGAAAGCGTCAAACTTGCCATCGACACCGGTACGCCCGTGGTCGCGACCAACGATGTACGCTTTCTTGAGCGCGACGACTACTGGGCTCATGAAACCCGGGTCGCCATAGGGGAAGGCAAGGCTATAGACGATCCGCGGCGTGAGCGCAAATACGCTGAGGAGCAATACCTCAAAAGCCCCGACGAGATGGCTGAGCTCTTTGCGGATATCCCCGAAGCGTTGGAAAACAGCGTGATGATTGCCAAGCGCTGCAGTGTTGATGTGCGCCTAGGGGAAATCTTTCTGCCCGAGTTCGAAATCCCCGAGGGCATGACCCAGGATGATTTTTTTCGCAAGATTTCCCACGACGGCTTGACCGAGCGTTTGGACTTTCTTTTTCCGGCGCAGCAGTACCCTCGCGATGATCAAGCGTACCAGGCGATCGATCAGCGTTATCGTGAGCGGCTCGACTTCGAGCTCAACATCATCATCCAGATGGGGTTCCCCGGTTACTTTTTGATCGTGATGGACTTTATTCAGTGGGCCAAGGACAACGACGTGCCAGTGGGGCCGGGGCGTGGTTCGGGTGCCGGGTCGCTTGTTGCCTACGCGCAGAAAATCACCGACCTCGACCCGATTGGCTACGACCTGCTTTTTGAGCGCTTTTTGAACCCCGAGCGTGTGTCGATGCCCGACTTTGACGTCGACTTTTGCATGGAAAAACGCGACAAGGTCATCGAATACGTTGCCGAACGTTACGGTCGCGATGCGGTGTCGCAGATTGTCACTTTCGGCACCATGGCGGCGAAGGCGGTGGTGCGCGATGTCGCCCGTGCTCAGGGCAAACCCTATTCCTTGGGCGACAAGCTTTCCAAGCTGATTCCATTTGAAGTAGGAATGACGCTGGCTAAGGCGATTGACGCCGAGCCCGCCCTGCGAGAGTTTGTCGAAGCTGACGACGAAGCCAGCGAAATCTGGGAAATGGCGCGGAAACTTGAAGGCATTACCCGCGGTACCGGTAAGCACGCCGGTGGTGTGGTCATTGCCCCGACGAAGCTAACCGATTTTGCGCCGCTTTTGTGCGATGAAGACGGCTCGGGGCTTATGGTGCAATTCGATAAGAACGATATCGAAGAAGCGGGGCTGGTGAAGTTCGACTTCCTCGGTCTGCGCACCTTGACGATTATCGACTGGGCGCTGGAGATGGTCGATAAAGTGCGCGCTGTCGAAGGTGAAGGGCCGCTCAATATCGATGCCATCCCGCTGGATGACGCTCCGACGTTTGACATGCTCAAACGTGCCGAAACCACCGCGGTATTTCAGCTTGAATCCCGCGGAATGAAGGAGCTGATTAAACGGCTTTTGCCTGATTCGCTCGACGATATGATCGCGCTTGTCGCGTTGTTCCGCCCCGGCCCGCTTCAGTCGGGCATGGTCGATGATTTTATCAACCGCAAGCACGGCCGCGCGGAAGTGTCTTATCCCCACCCGGATTACCAGCACAAGCTGCTGGAGCCAGTGCTGGGCCCCACCTACGGCATTATTCTCTACCAAGAGCAGGTAATGCAGATCGCCCAGGTGATGGCGGGTTATAGCCTTGGCCAGGCAGATATGCTGCGCCGGGCCATGGGTAAGAAAAAGCCCGAGGAGATGGCCAAGCAGCGCGCTGGCTTTATGGAAGGTTGTGCAGCCAACGGGATCGATAAAGACCTCGCGGGCAATATCTTCGACTTGGTCGAGAAATTTGCCGGCTACGGCTTTAACAAGTCGCACTCGGCCGCTTACGCCCTCGTTTCTTACCAAACCGCGTGGCTCAAAGCGCACTATCCGGGGCCGTTTATGGCCGCGGTGATGTCCACCGAGATGGATAACCTGGATAAGGTCGTCCCGCTGATCGAGGAATGCCGCCACCTCAAACTTACCGTGACGCCGCCGGACGTCAACGTAGGTGGCTACAAGTTCACCGTCGATACCGATGGCCGCGTAGTCTATGGCCTCGGCGCGATTCGTGGCGTGGGCGAAGGGCCGATTGGCGCGATTGTCGAGGCGCGCGACGCCGAAGGACCGTTTGCCGATCTGTTCGACTTCTGCCGTCGCATCGATCCTAAACGCATAAACAAGCGCACGCTGGAAGCGCTGATTCGTTCCGGTGCGCTGGATAATCTTGGCCCTAATCGTGCCGTGTTATTTGCGTCGATGGAGGATGCCCTCAAGGCCGCCGCGCAAAACCATACCAACCAAAACCTCGGTATGCTGGATATGTTCGGCGATGCCTTTGAAGCCGCCGAAGATAACGATGTCTATGCTGAGTATTTGGGCGTGCGCGAATGGACTGACCGCGAGCGTTTGGCGGGCGAAAAAGAGACCTTGGGGCTTTACCTCACCGGTCACCCGATTGACGAGTACGAGCGCGAGTTGAAGCGTTTTGTCTCGACTCGGATCGTCGATTTATCGCCCTCCTGGGAGCCACAGCGTGTTGCCGGGCTTGTGGTGGGCGTGCGCACGATGAAGTCCAAGCGCGGTGACACCATGGCATTTATTACGCTTGATGACCGCACCGGGCGGATCGAAGCCTCGCTGTTTGGCGAGCTTTTTGATCAGCTTCGTGGTCAGATCGAGTCAGATCAGGTGCTGATCGTCGAAGGCGATGTCTCAAGCGATGACTATACGGGCGGGTTGAAGCTGCGCGGCAAAGACGTCACCCCGATGGTGGCGGCGCGCGCGCGTTACGGCGAATCAATCGACGTAGCGCTTGAAGCCGACAACATTAATGGCCGCCTGGTTGAGAACTTGCGCGATAGCTTGACGCCGTATCGCGATAGCGACGGCTTACCGGTACGGCTGCAGTATCGCCACCCGGACGCCACGGCATGGTTTGAACTTGCCGCCGAGTGGCGGGTGGCGCCGAGCGATGATTTGTTACTGGCGCTTAAAGACGTGCAAGGCCAGGTTGGCGTTCAACTTCGCTATCGCTAATGGGGGACAACATGCAGGTTGATCGGTCAGCTTTTGCTGATCTTTTATTGCAAGGAGCCCCTGAAAAGGAGCGTGCGCAACTGGCAGACGAGCTTGAAGTGCTTGCGGAGTGTGTCAGTAACCGACATTTTGCTGCGGGCGAATATCTGATCAAAGAAGGTGATATTGGTGACGCGGCGTACTTGATCAGCAAAGGGGATGTGGAAATCCTCAAGCAAGGCAAGCCGCATCCTGTTGGAACAGCGGGTGCTGGTAATCTATTGGGTGAGCTGGCGTTAGAGGCCCGCGGTCAGCGAGCGGCAAGCGTAAAAGCGGTAACGGATGTACACGCTTACCGCATTCGCGCAGAAGATTACCTGAAAGCTGTCAAAACGTGGCCGGAATTCAAGCGTTTGGTCACGCATAAGCTATATCAGCAACTGAGCGATAAACACCAAGACCTGCAGGCGAGACATCAACAGCTCCTTGAAGCTCAGAAAGAGAAAGACTCGCTGGGTTTTCTTTTGGTAACGCTTTTGCTGTTGTTGACCAGTTATGCGTTAGTCAATGGTTTTATGGTCAACCTTCTGGCGCTGCCTACCGATAGTTGGTTGATGTTTTCTTTTTCCAGAATCACCGAATTGATGGCGGTGATTATTCTCTGGCAGTTAGTACGTCGGTCCGGGCTGACAGCCAACGATATGGGATTGACGATGGCTAATGTGGGATCGTCACTTAAAGAATCCTTACTTCTCACTCTGATGGCCATGCTGTTGTTGTACGGGCTTGCCGTGTATTTGGCAGCCTATTGGGATAAACCCACAGGGTGGACCCTATCGCGCTTTGATTACAGCTATGCAACGTACTTGATAGTCGCTCCGTTACAGGAGTGGGTGGCGCGTGGCGTTTTTCAAACCAGTTTGGAAAAGCTTTTAGGCAAGGGTAAGGGGTTGGTAGCCGTGATACTGTCCTCTTTGGTTTTTGCTACATTGCATCTTCACGTTAACCCTATTTTATCCATTGTCAGCTTGGTCAGCGGCCTGATCTGGGGGTCGCTGTTCTTGAGGCACCGCAATCTTATCGGGATTTCGGTTTCGCATTTTTTGCTGGGCAATTGGGTCGCATTTCTCGGGCTCTGGGCTTTATGGGCCGGGTGAGCGGGTTTGCCATGCCCATAAGGGAGAAATGATCACCAAGAGGTGAGCCATGTCGGCAGCATCGCGCTTAGCGGTGATGATCAAGATGGCTCGGCTTAGCTTGCGTGACAAGGTCAAGGTGCGATAATGCGTTATCCTATTGCGCGATCCGAGAAGGCTTAATTTTTACAGGCTTAGCCGATGAATCCTAATTACCTCGATTTTGAACAGCCGATTGCCGAATTACAGGCAAAAATTGAAGAACTGCGTCTGGTTAGCTCCGATAGCCAAGTCAATCTCTCTGATGAAATTGGCCGCTTGGAGGAGAAGAGCCGCAGGCTCACCGAGTCAATCTTCAAAGACTTGACTCCTTGGCAAGTGTCCCAGCTTTCACGGCATCCTCAGCGCCCTTACACGCTGGACTACATTGAGCACATATTTACCGATTTTGACGAATTGCACGGGGACCGCCGTTTTGCCGATGACGCCGCTATCGTCGGCGGCGTTGCACGCCTTAACGACAAGCCCATGATGGTAATTGGCCATCAAAAAGGCCGTGATGTGAAAGAAAAGGTGCGGCGCAATTTTGGCATGCCCCGGCCCGAAGGTTATCGCAAAGCGTGTCGCTTGATGGAGATGGCCGAGCGCTTCAATATGCCCATCTTCACCTTTATCGACACACCCGGGGCCTACCCCGGCATTGACGCCGAAGAGCGCGGTCAATCTGAGGCGATTGCTCATAACCTTGCGGTCATGTCACGGCTCAAGACGCCAATTATCTCGACGGTCGTCGGTGAGGGTGGCTCTGGCGGTGCGCTCGCCATTGGCGTGTGCGACGAGTTGCACATGCTGCAGTACTCGACGTATGCCGTTATTTCGCCTGAAGGCTGCGCCTCGATTTTATGGAAGAGCGCCGAAAAAGCCTCTGATGCCGCTCAGGCCATGGGCATTACCGCTGAGCGCTTGAAAGAGCTGGGTTTTGTCGATGCGCTAGTGAAAGAGCCGCTTGGGGGCGCGCATCGCCACCCGATTAATACTGCTTCGCGGGTCAGCGAGGCGCTTAGCGCGAGCTTAGAGCGTTTGCAGTCGATGGATACCGACGCGCTGCTATCGCGCCGCTACGAACGGTTGATGAGCTATGGCGCCCCCGCCGCTTGATTCCCTTTTAACGCGACTGCACAGCGCCCTGGCGGAAACCCCGCCGGGGCGCTCTGTTTGGGTGGCAATCTCCGGCGGGCTGGACTCAACGCTGTTGCTGTCGCTGGCTGTCATCGCATGTAAAGAGACGCAGACATCGCTAAAAGCGATTCACGTCCATCACGGCCTGCAAGCGGCCGCAGAGACGTTCGAGCAGCACTGCCGCAAGCTTTGTGCGAGCCTGAGCGTACCGTTGACGGTGGCTCGTGTGAGTGTGAGTTCAAATGGGCAAGGGGTCGAGGGTGCGTCGCGCGAGGCTCGTTACGCCGCGTTTGCCGAGCACGTTTCCGCAGGCGACGATCTGTGGCTGGCGCAGCACCAAAACGATCAGGCGGAAACCTTTCTGCTTGCCGCCCTTCGCGGCAGTGGGCTGCGGGGCGTAAGCGCGATGCCCAAACAACGACCTTGGCGAGGGGGAAAAATCATTCGACCGTGGCTCGATGTTCCTCAAGACGACCTCACGTGTGCCGCAGAAGCGCTTGGGTTAACCTGGTGCGATGATCCTTCCAACGCCAAGACCCATTACAACCGTAACTTTCTACGTCACCGTGTTTTTCCGGTGCTTAGCGAGCGCTGGGTGCGCACGCATGCTTGTTTTGCCGCTGTCGCTGAACAGGCGGGCGATGCCGATGCGCTATTAACCGAGTACGCAGAGGAGGAGCTTGCCACACTGAGTGTTGGGGAAGGGCAGCTTGATGTGACAGCACTTGGGCGGCGCTCACTGGCGCGCCAGCGGCTTTTGGTGCGCACCTTATGTCAGCAATTGGGGATGGTAACACCGCCGCGCAAACGGCTAGAAAGCCTGCTTTCGCAGCTGGACGCCGGGGCTGGCGCTCAGGTGCGAGTCGCGTGGGGCAACGTTGAGGCCCGGGTTTGGCAACAACGGTTTTATTTAATCAAGCAGCGCGCGCCATTGCCCGCATGGTGCGCCACCTGGGACGGGCAAGCGAAGCTAGTGACACCTCTCGGTGAGGTGCCGCTTTCGCTGGTAAGTGAGTCATCGCTTACCGTAATGTGGCGCCAGGGCGGGGAGGTGTTAGAGATGCCTAAACGTGGTCGGCGGGATCTCAAGCGGTTACTGCAAGAGGCGAATATTCCGCCTTGGGAGCGCGAGCGCGTGGTGGTTATCTGGCGAGAAAATACGGACCGCACAATCCGCTGCATTGCTGCCGTGTACCCGCCCGACAGACTTTGCTGGCAGGCGGCGGGTGAAATGGTGATATGGCATAACGCGTTGTAGGCGAACGGATGGCTGGGTTAACGAATCACGAGCGAAAAGCCTGCGCTCTCCATGTAGGCCTGCTCCTGCTCTAAGTCCGTGCTCAGCAGGGTGGGCTCGTCGCTTTTGGGCAGCTCAATGCAAAGCGCATCGCCCTGAACGCTAAATGCAGGCAGTGGCGGTGGAGTCTCAGGGCGCGCATGATTCAGCAGCACGCTTAAACGCAGAAGTCTCGCCAGTCGGGCGCATATGGCTTGCTGCGCTTTTGGCAGCGCTTGCCACTCTTTTAGCGGAAACTTGCGCCGGTGGGCGCGCACTAAAAAGGCCAGTAGGCGTTGTTCTGGGCGTGAAAAACCCGAAAGATCCGAGTGCTCAAGAAGGTAGGCGCCGTGGCGGTGGAACTGGCTATGGGAAATAGCCAAGCCAATCTCGTGCACATCGCTTGCCCAGCATAAATAGCGCCCATGATCATCGCTTAACTGCCATTCCTCGCGTACCGCTTGAAACAGACGGTTTGCCGTATCAGCGACGTTTTCTGCCTGGCGGGTATCCACGTCGTAACAGCGCCTAAGCGACGCCAGGGTTTTTAGCCGTGAGTCCTCAGCGCTGTTGCGCCCGGCCATGTCAAAAAGTACCCCTTCCCGTAAGGCACCGTCGGCAAAGCGCATCTGCTCCAATTCAAAGGCTTCAAAGATGGCGCTTAAAATGGCGATACCGGCAGGGAATACCTTCGCACGGTCAGGTTTTAACCCTTCAAGGGCGACTTTATCGACGTGTTTGCATTTGATAATTCGCTCGCGCAGTTTTTTCAGCCCTGCCCGCGTAATGAGTCCTTCTTGCGGCGTATCGGCATATGCGTGTAATACGCTGGCGGCCGCTTTAATCGTGCCGCTAGAGCCGACCGGGTCTTCCCAACCCAGGCGCTGGTAAGGGCGCTGGATATTGGCAAGCTCAGAGAGCGCGGCGAGCTCTGCTTTGCGCATGCGTTTATCGCTGAGCTCGCCGTCTGGGAAAAACCGGCGGGAAAACGTGATACAGCCCATGCGCAAGCTCTCCAGCGCCATGGGCTCAAATGATTCGCCGATAATAAACTCGGTTGACCCTCCGCCAATATCGATAATTAGCCGGCGCCCGCTTTCCGCAAGTGCATGAGCTGCACCAAGATAGATCAGGCGCGCCTCTTCGCGTCCGGCAATAATCTCGATAGGGTGGCCGAGTTGTGCTTCAGCCAAGTCGATAAACGTTTGGCTATTGTGGGCATCACGCAAGGCGTTGGTGCCGACGATACGCAACTGTGACGCAGGAATGCCGCTAAGAAACGGGGCAAAGCGTCCCAGGCAATCGAGCGCGCGCTGCATGGCGGTGTCGCTAAGAAAGCCGTCTTCATTAAGACCGGCGGCAAGTTGGACCTTTTCACCCAGACGCGCGACGACCTGAAGTCGCTCATTTTGATAGTTGGCGACAAGCAGGTGGAAGCTGTTGGAGCCCATGTCAATGGCAGCGAGACGCTGTGGCTCGCCGCTGTCAGCGTCACTGCGGGTGGTGCCGGGCAGTGAATCGTAGGGGAGCAAGATGTCCTTGGGCATGAGCTGTCCTTGAGGTTGGCTATACAAAGGTTGAGGGGCACTATCTTGATTGTCAATTGCTGAGGGCTTGCGTTTGGGTCAGAGCTTGTCTACCATCCCGCTATTGGTTTGATTCGGATCGACATGTCATGTGTTTTTGGCAACGCTCGGTTTCGATCACCTCAGGCTTAGTCAGCTCAATGGCGAGCCGCCCCGATGTCCAAGTCGTCAGATTGCCCGCTGGTATAGTCGGTTCCATTGTGAATCAATATGCTTCTGGGATCAGTAAGTGTTAGCACCCTCGCGCTGAGCGAAGCCGATTACGCTCAGTAGTGTCTTTTTATTTCGAGCGCGTGCCCCCGGGATCTGAACGCACCCTGCGACGTGGCAGTTTAAAGCGTCGCTTCATGCCTCCTTTCTTATTTCCGGCGCCTGGCGCCAGCTTCCATGAGCAACGTTCTAACACACCGATGAATCTCACTGAACTTAAGCAAAAACCCGTTCCCGAGCTGCTCGATATTGCCCGCGAGATGGGAATCGACAACCTCGCCCGTTCGCGCAAGCAGGACATCATTTTCGCCATCCTTAAGAAACACGCCAAAAGTGGCGAGGATATCTACGGCGACGGTGTACTGGAAATTCTTCAGGATGGCTTTGGCTTCCTGCGCAGCGCCGACAGCTCGTATCTCGCTGGGCCAGACGATATTTACGTCTCGCCCTCACAAATCCGCCGCTTTAACCTGCGCAAAGGTGACTCCATTGCCGGGAAAATTCGTCCGCCGAAAGAAGGCGAACGCTATTTTGCCCTGCTGAAAGTCAGCCAGATCAACTTTGATCGGCCGGAGAACGCCAAGCACAAGATTCTCTTTGAGAACTTGACGCCGCTGTTCCCCGATGAGCGTATGTTCAT
Organism: Halomonas llamarensis; assembly: GCF_023555005.1. GTDB lineage: Bacteria > Pseudomonadota > Gammaproteobacteria > Pseudomonadales > Halomonadaceae > Vreelandella > Vreelandella llamarensis. Next base: position 91,389 of record NZ_JAMJPJ010000005.1, read on the forward strand.
GGAGATCGGTAACGGTTCGACGGAAGATCTAACGTCGCGCATTATCGATCTCACCGCGCCTATCGGCAAAGGCCAGCGTGGACTTTTGGTCTCCCCGCCCAAGGCGGGTAAGACGCTAATGCTGCAGAACATCGCCACGTCGATCACGCGCAACAACCCCGAGTGTCATTTGATCGTGCTGCTGATCGATGAGCGCCCGGAGGAAGTGACCGAAATGTCACGTACCGTGCGCGGTGAAGTGGTCGCATCGACCTTTGATGAGCCGCCGGCGCGCCACGTACAAGTTGCGGAAATGGTGATCGAGAAAGCCAAGCGTCTGGTCGAGCATAAAAAAGACGTGGTTATCCTGCTCGACTCTATTACCCGCTTGGCGCGCGCCTACAACACTGTGGTGCCAAGCTCCGGCAAAGTCTTAACCGGTGGCGTCGACGCGCATGCACTTGAGAAGCCCAAGCGGTTCTTCGGCGCGGCGCGTAATATCGAAGAAGGCGGCAGCCTGACCATTATTGCCACGGCGCTCGTGGATACCGGTTCGAAAATGGATGAAGTGATTTTCGAAGAGTTCAAGGGCACCGGTAACATGGAAGCGCACCTTGACCGCAAACTGGCCGAAAAGCGCGTTTTCCCTGCCATTAATATCCGCCGCAGTGGTACCCGCCGTGAAGATTTGATCGCCTCTGAGGATGAAATGCAGCGTATGTGGATTCTACGCAAGCTGCTCAACCCGATGGACGATATCGCGGCGACTGAGTTCTTGATCGACCGTCTTAAAGACACCAAAACTAACTTGGAGTTCTTTGAGGCCATGAAGCGCCGCTAAGGCGCTTTGGTCGTCTTACCCTTGAGCCGGGGAGCCAACAGTGAAGTACCATGACCTGCGGGATTTTATCGCCGCCCTGGAGGCACAAGGGGAGCTTAAGCGTATTAGCGCGGAAGTTGACCCCTACTTGGAAGTGACCGAAATTTGCGACCGCACGCTGCGTGCCGGCGGGCCTGCGCTGCTGTTTGAGAACGTCAAGGGTCACGACATGCCGCTGCTGGGGAACCTATTCGGCACGCCTAAGCGCGTGGCATTGGGCATGGGGGAAGACTCTGTCGAGGCGCTGCGCGAAGTGGGTAAATTGCTGGCGTTCTTAAAAGAGCCCGACCCACCCAAAGGCTTGAAAGACGCGTGGTCAAAGCTTCCGATCTTTAAGCAAGTACTGAGCATGGGGCCTAAGACGGTCAAGCGTGCGCCGGTGCAAGAGGTGGTGTTTGAGGACGACGATGTCGACTTGGGCCGCCTGCCGATTCAGCATTGCTGGCCAGGCGACGCCGCCCCCTTGGTGACCTGGGCGCTGGTAGTGACCCAGGGACCGCATAAAAAACGCCAAAATCTGGGTATTTATCGCCAGCAGAAAATCGGTAAAAACCGCCTGATTATGCGCTGGCTTTCCCATCGCGGTGGAGCGCTCGATTTTCAAGAGTTTCAAAAAGCCCATCCGGGCGAGCCTTTCCCCGTAGCGGTAGCGCTAGGGGCTGACCCTGCCACTATTCTTGGTGCAGTCACGCCGGTACCTGATACGCTTTCCGAATACGCCTTTGCCGGGCTGTTACGCGGTTCGCGCACGGAGCTGGTTAAATGCGGCCACGCTGAGCTTGAAGTGCCGGCATCAAGCGAAATCATTCTTGAAGGTTTTATCTACCCTGATGACATGGCGCCGGAAGGTCCGTTTGGCGACCATACCGGCTATTACAATGAAGTAGATTATTTCCCCGTTTTTACCGTGACGCGCATCACCCAGCGTCGCGATGCGATTTACCACTCTACCTACACCGGTCGCCCGCCGGATGAGCCCGCGATTCTGGGGGTGGCACTAAACGAAGTGTTCGTGCCGATCCTGCGTAAGCAGTTTCCTGAGATAGTCGACTTCTACTTGCCGCCTGAAGGCTGTTCCTACCGCATGGCGGTGGTGACGATGAAAAAGCAATACCCTGGCCACGCGAAACGCGTGATGATGGGGGTATGGAGCTTTTTGCGTCAGTTTATGTACACCAAGTTTGTGGTGGTGCTCGATGACGATGTCGATGCGCGCAATTGGGAAGATGTCATCTGGGCGATGACCACGCGGATGGACCCGGCACGCGATACGGTGATTATCGAAAATACGCCGATTGATTACCTGGACTTTGCCTCGCCAGTCTCGGGGTTGGGTTCCAAAATGGGTTGGGATGCGACCAATAAGTGGGCGGGTGAAACCGATCGCGAATGGGGCGTGCCCATTACCATGGATGAAGCAGTGAAAACGCGTGTCGACCAGCGCTGGGAAGAATTGGGTATTGGTATTCCACTGCCATCGGCACGCCAAGGGTGTGAGTAGGCAGTTCCCCTGTTTGAGATAATAAAGAGGTTTTATGAGCGCAAGGACGTTGACTTGCCAAGTCACCGAGGTTGAAGACTTAAACCCCGATGTATTCGGCGTGACCCTACAAGGGCGTGCAGAAGCGATGCAGCACGCGCCGGGACAGTATCTGGAAATGCATCTAGACGGTGATATTTGGGTGCCGTTCTCGATCGCCAGCGCCGAACGCGGCGACGGCCAGCTTGAGCTGCATATCCAACACTGGCCGGAGCGCGATAATTCTGCACGTCTGCGTGAGCTGCTACAGGTGGCGAACCAGTTGACAGTACGCCTGCCGGGTGGGGACTGCATTGTTGATCTTGAAAGTACGCGCCCACTGCTGCTCATCGCGGCGGGTACCGGGTTTGCACAAATGAAAGCGATCATTGAAGCGGTGCTTGCCCGTCAGCCTAATCGTCAGATTGATCTGTGGTGGGCCGCGCGTGAGCATCGAGATTTGTACCTAGAACCCTTGGCGTGTCAGTGGGCGCAGAAACACTCGACGGTTACGTTTCATGCCGTTACCGAAATGCCACTCAACGAGCCGATGAGCCAGGGCGAACGAATCTATCACCACTTAGGCCGTGTGGATGAAGCCTTGGAAGCAGCCTCTATTTTGCCTTCGGATTATAATGTTTATCTGTCTGGTTCGCCGGGGATGGTGTATGCCTGCGTGGATATTTTGCTGGAAAAAGGGCTCGAAAAGCGCCAAATGCTGTCCGATGTGTTTAGCTATGCACCGCGCTAGAGTTGGTTTAACCCATTGTTAATAAAGTGGGTTAGTAAAGTAGTCGTAGGTCTTTTGTCGATCTGTAACCTCGTCGTCGACGCAAAGATTGGGTAAAGTGGCTTTGTTGTTAACCCCTGGCAACGTCACATACGATAAGGAGGCTATCATGGCCCATGATGAAAACGTTAAAGATACGTCGGGACTTTTTTCCATCGTAATGGGATTGGTCGTGCTGGTTAGTATGAGTGCGCTTCCCGCTACTATTGGCTGGGTCCAATTTTTTAACGGCTAATGCCTAGAAACGATCTCGCTGATGACTAAAGTTGCACCACAAGGGCTTGTCAACAGTGGATAAAGCAGGCAGGATTCAAGCCATTGATGCGTTTCAGCATGACGTAATTGTAAAACGCGGTACACAGAACGCCCGCTCAACCAACGGAAATAGACAATGACCATGGCCTCGCTTAACCGCAATGTCGTAATCACTCCAGCGAATGCTGGTGTCTTTTTTGGGTATTGGTTTAGCCAAGGTGTGCCCGTGGCCGACGCTTAACGTCGCGCCAACAGGCACACCTCACGGGTTGCCTGCCGCATAGAAAGCCCCGGTTGGTAACCCCAGCCGGGGCTTTCGCGTTTTGTCATCTGTCTCAACGAGACTGACAGACCTCAATCTATCAACACGAACTATCAGAGGAGTAGCACTATGACCTACCGCGACGTTTATTTTGCCAGCGCAAACGACGATACATACAGAAACGATGTATACGCAGGCGATGGTTGGCGATTTAACGCCGCGCGATCGGTCACCGCTGCCACCTCCGAACGCGTTCAGCTAGGTGGTGAATCACGCACACGATGTTCTCTACACTGTCCCGCAAACACGGAGAGTTGATCCATGAATGCCCCTGCTAAAACGCTTAATACCGCCACAACACCTAAGGCGACTGGTCAGTCAGCCGCTTCACCGATGAGTGATGCTGCTACTGTTCCGCTCCCAACCCCAGCTGAGCTTCACGCCACCCATCCGCTGGATGCCGCGTTAACATCAAGCATTGCCGAACACCGAGACGCGATCAGCCGCATTCTTCGTGGCGAGGATGATCGCCTACTGGTCGTGGTGGGGCCATGTTCCATCCATGACCCCAGTGCAGCCCTTGAATACGCCGAGCGCTTGGCGGCACTGAGCGACGAGGTGAGCGAACAGGTCGTACCGGTAATGCGGGTTTACGTGGAAAAACCGCGCACGACCATTGGCTGGAAAGGACTGGCGTACGACCCGGACTTAAATGGCAACGGCGATATGGCCAAGGGGCTTACGCTTTCCCGTGAGCTAATGGGCCGTGTCGCCCGGCTGGGCCTTCCGGTGGCCACTGAGGTTCTTCAACCGATGCTGGCGCCTTACTTGGACGACCTGCTGAGCTGGGTGGCGATTGGTGCACGTACCACGGAGTCGCAGCTTCATCGCGAACTGGCCAGTGATTTAAGCGCGGCAGTGGGGTTTAAAAATGCCACCAGCGGGGATATGCAAGTTTCGATTGACGCCATGCAAGCGGCGACGCATCCGCATCAGCGCTTTGCGTTAGACGTTCACGGGCGCCCGGTAATGCAGCTGAGCAAGGGTAATCCACACACTCATTTGGTGCTACGCGGCGGTCACGGTGAACCCAACTATCAAGCAAGCCATGTACGTGCGGCAACAAAAGCGCTGCGCGACGCCGGACAAAACCCACGTTTGATGGTGGATTGCAGCCACGCCAATGCGCGCAAAGACCACCGACGTCAGAGCGAAGTGATGCTGGATGTATTGGCGCAGCGTCAGGCGGGCGAGAACAACCTTGTGGCGCTGATGCTCGAAAGCTACCTGCATGAAGGTAAGCAGCCGCTTAAACCCGGCGCGCTGCGCCACGGCGTCTCGGTCACCGATGCCTGTATTGGCTGGGAGTCCACGGAGCACTTGCTGAAAACAGCTGCCGAGCGCTTGGCTTAACGGTTTGCGTCAATGCTTGTGCGTTGTGGTCGGCCACGTATCATAGGGGCCAATACTCTCGCTAAGAAAGTCATTAATGAGAGTTAAATCGCCACGATAAGAGGTCGTCCATGGCAGTGTTTCAATTAGACAATTACGAGCCTGAAGTGTATCGCCGCAAAGCGCGGATGATCAGCTTTGCGATGGCAGGGCAGCTGATTATTTTCGGGATGCTGTTTGCCATGCTGCTTACCTCGGCCTTGGGTAATAGCATTTGGCTAAATGGCTTGGGCGTGTTTCTTGGTTTGCTTGCCACCAGTGCGCTTTTTGCCGTGTTGAAAGAGCGTCCCTGGATGGACGAAGTGCGTTACGTTTGGCAGCTTAAACATCACCTTTCGCAAATTAGCGGCTACCTGCCGACGCTGCGCAAAGCCGTAAAAGAAGACAACCGAGTCGCGCTAGATATCCTTACGTTTTACCATCAAGGCATGACCCAGCTGGCTGAGCTTAACGGACGGACGACCGATGACGACGCCGAACGATTGGCCGAGAAGATGGACGTCAAACTTAAGCGTGAAGCGCTAGAATTACCCGAAGCGGTAGACCGGTTTGATCCCCAGGATTTACAGGCGTTTAAGCGCCGTTAGCCTATCCGTTAGCTTATCGAAAAAATAACAGGGAGCGTGCTATGCGTCACTTACCAAAACTAAATATACTTTACCTAGGGCTTGTGACCTTGCTAGTGAGTGGATGTGCCGCGACGTCAGCGCCAATAGCGCCCTCAGATCAACGCGCGCCTGAGGGCAAAGCAACCGCGCCATTACTGCCCCCAGCTCTCTTTGCAGGCGGTGCCGACAAATTTGAGGCGTGGCGTTGTGAGCCGGCAAGCCAACATTTGGTGACAGCCTTTAATGACGAGACACTGCGCTTGTGGTCGCTACATGGCGCATGGCAATTACCTCAAGCGGTCGTGGCGAGCGGCGCGCGTTTTCAAGATGGTGAGATCAGCTTCTGGAACCGCGGCAACAAAGCACAGGTCGAGACGCCGCGTGGTCAGCTGCAGTGCCAGCAGACCATCACGCGTGAAACCTTAACCCGTGAAGCGCATCCGGGCGTTATGTTCTTAGGCCGCGGTAACGAGCCCGGCTGGTCAGTGGCGCTTTCCAGCAGCACGCCAACGCTTACGCTAACCACCGGCTACGGCCAGACCACCCAAACGCTGCCGTATATGATGAGCGTAATGGATAACGATGCTGGCCGTGTCGTGCTCGAAAATGCGAATGCAGGGCGTTTTTTCCGCGTGCGAATCGAAGCGGGCGCCTGCTTTGATGGCATGAGTGGGCACCCTTACCCGGCGCGAGTCACGCTGTCCATTGATGGCCAGCAGTATAGCGGCTGTGGCCAGGGCATTGCGCCCTAGTTGCCTTCCTAGTAAGCGGGCAGCGCCAAGCGCCAACGAGGCTCAGCAAGGGCGGTGGTCAAATCGAGCAAGGTGTCCCCAATACGCCAAGGATGACAACTTTACGGTCTAGCCGCCGCCCTAAAATGGCGCCCCAACGGCAGACCCCAGCACTGCCTGCGTGACTGAATCCACTGGTGTCTTTCCGCCAAAATTGAGCACGATATCAGCGGTACGACACTACCGTTAAAAACTATGGATATATAGATGTTGTATCGTTAAAAGCGATTGATCGTCGTTTGTTTCTATTTGTATAACCGGCCGCAAAAATGCCGTTGGAGTGCTAAGCTAGGTGCATTATTCGCGACACTGGGACGGGCGTGTTTGCCCCAATTCCATCACACGACGCAGCAAGGAGAAATAGCATGCAATACCTGCACACGATGGCACGCGTTAGTGATCTTGATGCATCGCTACGTTTCTACTGTGATCTCTTAGGTCTTAAAGAAGTGCGCCGCAAAGAAAACGATAAAGGCCGTTTTACGCTTGTTTTTCTCGCTGCGCCGGAAGATGAAACGCGCTCAGCTGAACTTCAAGCGCCAGAACTTGAGCTGACCTATAACTGGGACCCTGAAGAGTACGCCGGCGGGCGTAATTTTGGGCATTTGGCTTACCGGGTGGATGACATCTATGCGCTGTGTCAAAAGCTTCAGGATAACGGTGTGACCATCAATCGCCCACCCCACGACGGCCATATGGCGTTTGTGAAATCCCCCGACGGCATTTCCGTTGAGCTGCTGCAAAAAGGCGATGCCTTGGCGCCGCAAGAGCCCTGGGTCTCCATGGAAAATACCGGCAGCTGGTAATCACGCGATAAGGAAAGATCTCCATGACCATCAAAAACTGGCGGTTACTGCCATGGCTTGCCTCGGCAACGCTATTGCTGAGCGCCTGTAGCAGCGCGCCGGGCCCAGGCTCCGCGACAGACCCGGAACCAGTCGGAGGTTCGCTCTCCGGGCCGGTCATCGAACAGCGCTGGAACTTTTTGCTTAATGGTACAAATGAAAAGCTGGATTTTGACCAGACGCCTTATTTCCGTATTGCCTCGGATGGAAGCGTGAGCGGATATGACGGCTGCAACCGGTTCACCGGTCAGGTTGAACTCGGTGCCAACCAGCGCATTGCCTTTAATCAGTTGGCCTCAACGCGTATGGCTTGCCCTGGCATGGAGAATGCTCAGCATGTCACCAATATGCTGACCAATGCCTACCGTTATCTGATTGATCATGATCGATTGGTGTTTTTCGGCCCGGATAGTCGGGTTTTAGGCGGCTGGCGTGAAGCTGACTGATCAACGGCTATCCTGAGCGTTAATCTTTCACAGGCGGATTGAAGCGGGCAATAAAGCGCGCATCAATCCGGTTTTTCCATCGCCAGACCCATTTCCCAGAAAACCCTACCGCCCCTCGGCTGCCAATGGCGCGGCCATCGCCAGTGCCAATCAGTGCGAGCACTCGTTTAGGTGGCTGCCACTCATTCAGCGGTTGGCAACGACAGGCAGCGCGCAAGTTATCGGCCAAGTGCGGCCCCATGCGCACGGCGTAAACCCCAGCGTTTGGCAGAGCAGGCGTGAACGCCGCGCAGTCACCCGCCGCGAAGATGCCGGGCACTCCTTCCACCTCCAGTGTTTTTTCTACCTGAATAAAGCCGAGTGGATCGAGCGGCAGTACAGTATCGGCTAGCCAAGCGTGCCCGACGGCACCTGTTGCCCACAGCACGATATCCGCCGGGAAGTGATGGTTTGCGGTATCAAGCACGCCTCCCTCAGCCAGCGCTTTTCCTCGAACGTCGTTATGCACCGTGATGCTCGCCCGGCGTAACGCGCGCTTTGTTAGCCAACGCGGCAGCCGCCCTGCACCGGGAAGAAGCGTATCGGAGGCGCTTAAGATATCTCCCCGCCAGGTAATATCCGGGCGTTCATTGCGCAGTTGGGCCAGCACGCTCATCAGCGTTTCGCAGCTCGCAGCGCCCCCGCCAACGCTCACTACCCGTTGGGTACCATCGCTGGGTAAGTGGCTAATGTCATCCTGCAGCGCCTGCCAGCGTTGGTGTAGGCTGCTTAATGGGCGCATGGCGAGTAGCTTGGGGAGGTTTTCTCCATGCTGCTGGGGAAGCGCCAGGGTTGAGCCGATATTGAGTGAGGCAATATCGAACGCGAGCTTATCGCCGCTAGCCAACACGACATGACGCTTCTCAACGCTTAACGACGTAGCGGGTGAGGTGATTAAACGTGCCCCGGCGCGCTGGCATAGCGCCGCGATATCAATCTGTGTTTCACGCCGTGAGCACTCGCCTGCAAGCCAAGCGGGGACGCTGCCCGAGTACGCCGCATAGCGGCTATCGCTGACCACGGTGATCGCGATATTGGAGTCTGGTTGTTTGGCAAAGGCTTCCAGTACAAAGGCGTGGGCGTGGCCCGCACCCATCAGTAATAATTGCGGCATGGGCATCCTATAGAGAAGCAAGGTGCTGTAGGGTGTTTAACAGAGAAAAACTTGGTTTTTACCTGCCATTTTGGCGAGATACATGCTTTGATCCGCCCGCTCAAATAGCTGGCGGGGCTGGTCGTCAGGCTGGACAAGAGTCAGGCCGATACTGATCGTTAATGGGTCGGCGATGGAGAAAATATGTTGCTCCACGTTGTGGCAGAGCCGGTTAGCGAGTTGGAGACAGGCGTCTTGGCTCACTCTTTTCACAATAATAATAAACTCATCGCCACCCCAGCGGCCAAAGTGGTCATCGTCTCTCAAGGTTTTCTGCACTAGAAACGCCATATCACGCAAGATATCATCGCCGGTCGCATGCCCATAGGTATCGTTAATATTTTTAAAATCGTCAATATCAAACATTAACATCGCGAAGTTGACCGACGAATGGATTGCATCCTCAATTACCCGCTCTGTGTAGTAGCGGTTCCAGCATTTTGTTAAGGGGTCGATGCGCGTCAGGCTCTCAAGGCGTTGATTGGTCTTGGTTAACTGGCGATTGAGGTGAACGACCTCCAAAGCGGTTATGGCCACGGCTAAATCGTCGGCCAGCTCAATCGTCATAGAGGCTTCCAGCGGCGTCCAATAACTCAAGGAGCCCTGAAGCGTCGTATCAGCAGCCAAGGCGGGGAGTAGCGGCTGTTGGCGAAACAGCACTAACCAACCTAACGCGGCATTCGCGACGCGGAGCTGGGCCGCCATGCCGCCTTGGCAGCTGCCGTTCAATTCGGTCATTTCGTCATGGGCGTTGTGCTGGTTTAGCTGCTGTAACTGGTGAAATAGCGGGTGCCTGGAGGGGCATTTGCCAAAGCAGTGGAGATCGCCCTGATAAGCCAGCGCGATACCTTCGGTTTGAAAAATATCGCACCAGCTAGCGCCATGATGCTGCAAAATATCATCAATGGAAGTCGGTTGTTTAATATCTCTGTATAGCAACCTGCGGCGAGACTTTAAACCTAACTGGCGAGTGACCATACATTCTGCTTTTAACAAGCGTAAGCGTTGGGACGCACTATCAATGAGTAGCTGGATCCACTTGTCAGGCTCTGCGTAGGCGGCAGGTGGATGCCCAATATACCCCCACACCCCATGTTCGCCATTTAGCTCATAAAGTTGCAGTTTTGAGGCCGCTAAATCGTCGTAACAATGAATAGCGAGCAGCGCGTGATGAAAGGCTAGGTTATTTTCCAACGGATAGCAGTATGCCAAACGGAGGTTTCCTGTGCTCAAACGGCGATAAAGTGCAATGGGTTGGTTGTCCGCCAGTTTGTGTAGCGTTTTGGCGAGTCGCTCAAAAAGCTCCGGAGGCGTTTTCGATGAACTGATGAGGCCTAATGCGTGGCATAGGTCATCGAAAGTATTGGCTGGTGTAGAAGGTACGCCACTCATCCTGAATGACTCCTAAAGCACGGCGCCTGCGTAATAGCCAGGGCGTGCCTTGGTATGGGTGAAACGATGGATTGAAATTGAAGTAACGATTCAATCAAAAGGTTAATCACTATTCAACTATTATTGAATAATCGCTTCACATTGGCGGCATGAATGAAAAACAGATGTTCGCCGAGCGATTAAAAAACGCCATGCAAGCAGCCGGGTACGACGTGCGCTCCTCTGTTCTGGAGCGTGAATTCAACCTGCGTTATTGGGGAAAGCCGATTACGTATCAAGCGGTCAGGCGCTGGCTGCGCGGCGATTCAATTCCCAGCCAGGAAAAACTTCAGGTATTGGCACACTGGCTGGCAATTGATCCTCATCAATTACGCTATGGTCGTGTAGCAACGTCGTCCATCAGCGAGCCGTCGGCCGTTTGGGATATTTCTTCCAACAACGAAGAGCAGCGATTATTAGCGCTATACCGCCGCTTGCCTACTGAGCAGCGCAAGGTCGTGCTGGAGGTGATGGAGACATTTGCGAAAGCTTATTCAACGACAGATAGCCCCAATAAATAGATACCCTCTTGAGAGAGCTCCCGCTATGACCCACTGCGCCCGCGCCGCCAGGTAAAGTAACGCTTCAATAACGCCAGTATCCGTTCGGGTTTGTGAGCGTTTTTCCATACCCCGGCGGTGGCCTTGGCCGCTTCGCCCAAGGTGGGGTAAGGGTGAATGGTACCCAGCAGCTTGTTGAGGCCTAAGCCGTGTTTCATGGCGATGGTGAATTCACCCAGCCACTCGCCAGCATTCTCCGCCACGATGGTCGCGCCGAGAATTTTGTCTTTGCCTGGCACGGTAAGCACCTTGATAAACCCCTCGGTGGCGCCTTCGGCAATGGCGCGGTCACTGTCTGCCATGGCGTAGCGGGTGACCTCGAAGGCGATGTGCTTCTCCTTGGCTTCCTTCTCGTTGAGGCCGACCCGCGCGACTTCCGGCTGGACGTAGGTTACCGCGGGCATGTACCGATAATCCACGGCAAAGCTTTTCAGCTCGCCAAACAGCGCGTTAACCGCCGCATGCCAGGCCTGGTGAGCAGCAGCGTGGGTCAACTGATAAGGCCCGGCGAGATCCCCGCAGGCCCAGATATTGGGCAGGCGCGTTTGCAGTCGCTCGTTAAGCTCCAGCGTACCGGTGGGCGAAGTGGTTACCCCCAGCGCTTCAAGGCCCAGCCCTTCAATATTGGCTTGGCGGCCGACACTCACCAGCAGATAGTCGAAGGCCAGTTCAGAGCGCTCTCCGTGGTGCTCCACTACCAGCTGATAGCCTGACGCGTCGCTGATGACTTCCAGTGCCTTGGTGTCAGTCATTACCGTGACACCTTCGCCCGCCAGGGTGTTTTCGACGGCCTCGCCGACCTCCTGATCCTCCCGGCCCATCAGCTGAGGCATGCCTTCCACCAGCGTGACCTGGCTGCCCAGGCGGGCAAAGCTTTGGCCAAGCTCACAGCCGATGGCGCCGCCGCCGAGCACCACCAGGCGCTTGGGTAATTCTGTCAGTGACCATAGGTTTTCAGAGGTGAGCACGGGCGCGTGCTCAATGCCCGGCAGCGATGGCACCTTGGGGCGGGCGCCGGTGGCCAGCACGACATGGCGGGCAGTGAGGGTTTTGTCGCCTACTTGAACTTCCCAGGGTGAAATCAGGGTGGCGTGGTCCTGGTACACCTCAACGCCCAGTTGGGTGTAGCGCTCGACGCTGTCGTGGGGCTCGATATCGCTAATCGCCTGATGCACATGCCCCATGACCTTGGCGAAATCAATTTGCGGTTCGCTTGACGTCACGCCAAAGCGTGGCGCGGTACGAATCTCGTGGGCGGCACGGGCGGCGCGTATCAGTGCTTTTGACGGTACGCAGCCGGTATTCAGGCAGTCGCCACCCATCTTGTGCTTTTCGACCAATGCCACCTTGGCGTTGACGGCGCTGGCGATATAGCTGGTCACGAGCCCGGCGGAGCCACCGCCAATGACCAGAATGTCATAATCAAATGTGGTTGGGCGTTTAAAAGCTTGGTATGCCTTGCGCTTTTGTACCAGCAGCACGATGCGCCGGGCGATCCAAGGAAATACCGCGAGTAGGACAAATGAGGCAAGCAGTGACGGCGAGAGGATACCGCCTAAACTTTCTAACTCGCCGAGCTGACCGCCAGCATTAACGTAGACGGCGGTGCCGGGTAGCATCGCGACCTGGCTGACCCAATAAAACGTTACGGTTTTTATCCGGGTAAGCCCCATCACCAAGTTGATCATGAAAAAGGGGAAAATTGGCACCAAACGCAGGGTAAAAAGGTAGAGAGCACCGTCGCGCTCAACCCCGCGATTGATCCGTTCAAACTGGCGCGGGAAGCGTTTTTCAATCGGCTTGCGGAACAGAAAACGTGAGATCACAAAGGCTAGCGTAGCCCCTATCGTGCTGGCGAACGAGATGATCAAAAGCCCCCAACCAAGGCCAAACAGCGCCCCGCCCAGCAGGGTCATCAAGGCGGCGCCCGGTAGCGATAGCGCCGTGATGACAACGTACACAGCGAAGAAAATTCCCGCGACCTGCCAAGGCGATTGGCTAAACATGGCCTGAAAGTCACTGCGATACGCTTGCATCGTCTCAAGGGTAAAGTAATCCGCCGCACCGCTAAGATAAAACAGTGCTACCACAGCGGCCAAAAGGGCAATCAATAAAAGGCGTTGTCGGTTCACGTAAGGCTCCAGTGTTGACGGTCTTAAGTTCCATGCGTTGGGAGAGTCAGTGCGTTATGGTGCCAGTTCCTTACGCTTGCCTATGGCGGATGTGCCGCCAGCGTTGCCAATCTTCCGGGCGGTCAACGTCCCAAATGGTCTTAGGGTAACGAGCAGTTAACCTGCTAGCGGTAAGACGAGCGCAGGTCTCGGCGAATACGTGCTCGCTGCCCCACGGCATATCACTAAATAGCGTGGGGTAGTCGTCTTGAGTGCCAATCAGCCCATAGCCGCCGTCCTCGGCGGGAAGTATCACCACGTTATGGGTAGTGAGCTGCTGCGCGCAGGTGGTGATCAGGTCGCTGGTGATGCTCGGGCAGTCGCTGCCCATCACCATGGCGGGGCCGGGCGCGTCGCGAAGAGCGTGTCGCATTCGTGTGCCTAAATCGCCTTCTGGTTGAGGTTTCAGCGTGACGCCTAGCCGCGCACTTAGCGCGGTAAAGAGCCGGTGTTGGTGTTTCAGTGCGGTCCAGAGCGTCACGTGTTCTGCTGGGAGTGCCTGGCAGGCGTTGGTCACGCAGTGATGCACTAGCTCAGCGTGGGCATCGGCCGCGCCTTGTTCGCCTAGCAGCGGAATCAGCCGGGTTTTGACACAGCCGGGCAGCGGGGCTTTGGCAAGCACGTGCAGCGTGACAGGGGGGCGAGTGATAAAAGGCTCAGCGCACATGACGATATGCCTTCGCGAGCTCGTCGGCGCTAACGCCGCGCCAGTAGCGATAGCGCAGCCGCCACATGAGTAAAATAGTGCGCCAGACGCCGTGCTGATCCCAGCGCCTGCCCGAGCTTATTACGTGAGCACGTAAGCAAGCGGGGCGAGCAAGTCGCTTGAGCCGTTTAGTGATTTCGATGTCCTCCATCAAAGGTTGCTCGGGGAAACCCTCTACGGTGTCGAATACGTCGCGGCGCATAAACAAGGCTTGATCGCCGGTGGCGATTCCACTCAACCGTGAACGCAGATTGATCATCGCGCTGATAAGGGGTAGCCAACGGCTCTTGCCTTCCAAACGAATAGCAAACCGCCCCCAAGGGTGCTGCACTAGCGTCTGTGTGATCAGCTTAAGCGCATCGGGTGGCAAGTGTGTATCAGCATGCAGGAACAGCAGCGCCGGGGCGCTGGCATACTGCGCACCGAGATTCATTTGCCGTGCCCGGCCCGGTAGGCTGGTGATCACTCTACTTGCCAGTGGTTGGGCGATGCGCACGCTTGCGTCTACACTGCCGCCATCGACCACAATGATTTCGATGCCTTGGCTGCCCAACGATGTCAGTGCCGTTAAATGGTGCGCCAGGGCAGCTGCCTCGTTGAGCACCGTTATCACGATGCTGAGGTGAGGCGTCTTTTCAGCCGAGTTTTCAATTGAGTTTTCAACCGAGTTCAATCACCGGCCCTCCTGCTGCCTTGGTATCCGCGTGGTCGTGGGTGACCAGCAGTGCGGGGAGACCTGCGTCGCGCAGTTGGTTAAACACCAGCGTGCGCATTTCCTGGCGCAGCGCCGTATCCAGTTTGGAAAACGGCTCGTCGAGCAGCACCGCGCGCGGCTGGGAGAGCAGTAGACGCATTAACGCCACGCGCGCCTGCTGGCCGCCGGAAAGCGTGGCCGGGTCGCGGTCCTCGTAGCCTGAAAGCCCGACTTGGTGTAGCGCCTGGGCAAGCTGCGCCTGTTTGTTGGCCGTGCGCTGGGGGATGCCAAAGCGCAAATTGCCGCCCACGCTCAAGTGGGGAAACAGCAATGGATCCTGAAATAACAGCCCCAGACCGCGCTTTTCAGCAGGCAGGGTATCCAAGCGTGTATTCGCCAGAAAGACTTGCCCCTGGGCCTTGAAGACGGGCGACATAAACCCCGCCAGGTAGGCCAGCAGGGTTGATTTACCCGAGCCAGAGGGGCCCATGACGGTGAGCACTTCGCCGGGCGCAATGGCTCGATCGATAGCCAGCAGCGTTTCGCCATGCAGCGTGATCTGTACCTGCTGGATGAGCAGCGTCGGGTTCGGTGTCATGCAACTCCTCGCATCTGGCGACGTTTGGCCCAGGCTAGGCGCGGTATCAATAGCGCCAGACTAAAGCCGATAAAGGGAAGTAGGGCCTGGAGCAGTGCAAGGACGGCGATGAGGCGACGATTGCCTCCGGAAGCCATGGCCACCGCTTCGGTGGTGATGGTGGGGACGCGGCCACCGCCGAGTAACAGCGTGGGTAAATACTGGCCGATACTCACCGCCAAACTGACTGCGCAGGCGGTAAGCAGCGGCGCCAACAGCAGCGGCAGGCGCACCTGCCAGAAGGCCCGCCAGGGCGAGGCACCCAGCGAATGGGCAGCCTGCATCCAGCGCGGGTCCAGGCGTCGATAGGCTTCCGAAAGCGACAGGTAGAGATAAGGCGCCACAAACAGCAGGTGGGCGGCAATCACCAGCGCCATCTGGGGGCGAACGTTAATGCTTTCCGCGGCGACCACCAGGCCAAACAGAAAGGCGACCTGGGGCACAATCAGCGGCAGATACAGAAGCCACTGGGAGCGGCTCACCGGCAGATGATGACGTACTGCATTCTCAAGGGTTGCCACCACCATCACCGCGGCGCTCAGCGTGGCGGCTAGCCCCACGCTGAGCGTATTCAGCAGCGGGGTGGTGACGCTTGGCAAAATGCGCTGCCAGTGATCCAGGGTAAAGGTGCCGGGCAAGGCATCAGGAAAGCGCCAGAAACCGGCGACTGAAAAGATGACCAGCCCGCCAATCGCGCTGATGGCCAGCAACGTCGTGGTGGTCAGCAACAGTCGGCCGCCAACGGCGATCGCCATCGACCCCGTGTTTCTTGCTCCATTGATCAGCCAGCCTTGGCTGACCCGCTTGACGCACTGCTCCCCAAGCCACCAGGTTAAGAGTGCCGCAAGCGTGACACCGAGCTGCAATACCGCACCGGCGGAGGCCATGTAACGGTGGTCCAGGTCGGGGTCGTTGAACCAGCCAAGAATCGACACACTCAGTGTGGGCGGCAACGTCGGGCCGAGAATCATGGCCATATCGACCACCGAGGTGGCGTAGGCAATCACCGCGTAGACCGGCAGCCGAATCAATGGATACAGCACTGGAAAGACACTTTTCAGCCAGGCGATGTTCGCCGAGTAGCCCAGCGAGCGTGCCAGGGTGACGCGCCTCTCCGGGTCCAGTTGGGGCAACGCCGCCAGGCACATCAAGAGTAGAAAAGGCACTTCTTTGAGCACCAGCCCGGCCATTAGGGAAAGCCCCAACGGGTCGTTGACGATGAGGGCGTCTGGCGGGCGCTCCCAGCCGGTTAACCCAGGCGATACCCAGCGTACAAAAAGCCCCGAAGGGGCGATAAGAAAAGCCAGGCCAAAGGCGACTGCCGCATGGGGTATCGCCAGCAACGGCGAGACCAGCCGCCGAATGCCGCGATCCAGCCAGGTGCCTCGGCTGGCTGCCAGAAACAGTGCCACGATGGCGAGTGCCACCAGGGTGGTGATCAGCCCGCTCGCATAGCTCAACAGTATGGAGCGGTATAATCCAGGGCGCTGCCAAAGGGCCTGCCAGGCGTCAAAATGAAACGTCTCGCCGCCGAGTACCGGCAAGTAGCCAAACGCCGGGAGGATAACCATCAGCAGCCCCGCTGCTAATGGCACCACCAATACACTGATCAATATCCATGGGGCTAGACGAAGCAGCATCGACTAGTTCACGTAACGGGTTTGCCACGCCTCGGCCAGGGCATCGACCCAGCTGGGGTGGGGCTGGCCGAGCACCTTGCCAAGCTCGCTGGGCGGCAGTGTGGCGATGCCTAGATCAATATCATCGAACAAGGCGCGCTCTTCTGCGGAGAGCTGCTCCATGGAAAGAACGGTGTTACTGCCCCATACCTCAGGGTCCTGTTTTTCCGCCTGAGCCTCGGGGGACATCAGGTAGTTGGCCACCACCATGGCGCCCGCCTTGTGTTCGGCGTTGTAAGGAATTGCCATAAAACTGATATTGCCGATCATGCCGCTATCGTGAACGTAGCTGCGAACCGTGTCGGGAAGCTCATAGTTGGCGATAGCGCCAGACGCTTCCGTGGTGCTGAACGACAGTGCAATGCTGATTTCGCTATCGCCCATCAAGCTGCGCAGATCGGCACTGTTAGAGGGGAAAGCCCTGCCAGAGCGCCATAGATGGGGGTGCAGTTCATCCAGGTACGCCCAAAGCGGCGCGGTGGCTTCGTCAAACTCGTCTTCCTGCATCGGCGCGTAGAACACCTCGGTGTTATCGCTCAGCTCTAATAGCGCCTGGGTAATAAACGCATTGCCCAGGAAGTTGGGCACCTGTGGGTAGGTAAATTCGCCGGGGTTCTGCGCCGCCCAATCTAGCAGTTCCGGCATGTTGTCGGGGGGCTCTTCTACCAGCGCCGTATCGTAGTAAAACACCACCTGGGAGCTGCTCCAGGGCGACTCGAGCCCCTCGACCGGGATCGTCCAGTCGTAACGCACGGCGGGAGTGTTGTCCGGGTCGGTAAGCGGGTAGTTGGGCAGTGACTCTGCCCAGGGCCCAAACAGCAGATCGTTGTCTTTCATGGCGGCAAAGTTCTCGCCGTTAATCCAGATCATATCCACGCTGCCCGCGTCATCGTTACCCGCCTGCTTTTCGGCCAGCACGCGCGACACCGCTTCAGAGGTATCGCCGAGCTTGACGTGAACCAGTTCGATGCCATAACGCTCGTCCACCTGCTGTGCCACCCACTCAATATAAGCATTGGTGCGGGCTTCGCCGCCCCAGGCGTTCCAGTAAACGGTTTGGCCTTCGGCTTGTGCCAAGACGCTCTGCCAGTCGCTGGGGTCTGGGGCTGCCACGGCGGGAAGCGCCAGTGCCAGCAGGGGCGCTATCGACGCTAAGCGGCGGGTGTGACAGGGTTTCAGCATGGGATACCTCTTTTAGGATAAGCAAGGTCAGGGTGAGCAGGCGCTAACCGATTCGCGTGAATTAAAGTGTCACGCGTAGGCGCTGCAGTTCGTTTTGCACGTGATCGATAATGGGCGCCGATAGATAGTGCTCAACGCGGTCGCGCACGTGATCAATCAAGGCAGGGTCGGTGAGTTCCGCTGACCAGTCTTCGCCGCGCTGCTGGGCGTCCTTGGCCCGCAGGTGCTGGGCACGCCATTTAGCGCACCAGGTTAGCGACCACAACCAGGTCGCGCGACGGCAGGCCACCAGTGTTTCGGCGCTGGGTGATGGGGTCATGGCGGCTTGCCAGCGTCGGTAAAACCCGATGACCTCCTCCAATGTCAGCACCGCCTGGCTATTAAGGTCCCAGGTGGTAGAGGTGTAGAGGCTGGTATGGGCCAGGTCAATGCCTGGTAGACCGTAGCGACACTTCTCCAGATCGACCAGCACCGCGCGCCCCTGAGCCTCTATCAGGAAGTTGCCAGGGTGGGTATCAAAACTGATCAGGCAGCGCTCGGCGTCGGGCAGCTCCACCGGCAGGGCGGCCAGTTCATCGCGAATGCGGGAAATGACGGTGGCGCTTAAATCTGCCTGGTCCAGCCACTCTGCCTGACGGCCAACTTCCTCGCGCATGGCGCGCCATGGATCATTGGGGGCAAGCAGAGGAGCAGGTTGGTCTGGCAGCGGCAGCTGATGCAAGCTGGCTAATGTCTCGGCGATATACGGTAGATCTTCTGGTAGCTGAGCCAAGCGCCCCTTGATGGCATCCACCAACAGCCCGCCACGCGGCAGGGCACTGCTTACCTCAAGAAGGCCATGTAAACGCGGCACGTGGCCGCCCTGGCTGGCACGCTCGTAGCAGGCGGCTTCATAGGCGAGGTTGTCGGCTGGTGCTAGGTTCATCTGGCTTTGCTTGGGTAGCCGCGCCACCCAGTCGCCACCGTCACGGTGTATCCACACGTGGTCGTGGGCAAGCCCGGTATCCGCCATCGGTGATAGCGATTGATAGCTAATGTTGGCCTGTTGCAGCACTGTTTCCAGGGACTGCAGACGTGCCTCTAATGGTGTCGGCATGGCGTCATCCGTGTTGAACAAGTCTTTGTTGCCACGACTAAGTGGCTGTTCTAACGCCAACCTTACACGGTTTATGGTTAAAAATGATGCAGGCGTGGCGGAAGGGTGCCGTCAAGCAGCCTAGGTGTCATATCAAAAGCCCTAATTTTGCATGGGGATGTCATCTTTCCAGCGGAACCCTACACCACCGGCTTTCCAGACGCCGTCGCGATTGAAGGGGTGCGGGCCGGATAAATTGATGTACTGCGGCAGTTCAAAGTGGGGCGCCAGGTTCTGCGGGGACTTGATCGTCACGCGATCCATGATCCTAAGGCCTTGTTCTTCTACCGACATATGCGCTTCAGGCGCTGCCCGATGAGCCAGCGCCCAGTTATCAATGTAGAGCAAGTCGCCCGTGTCATAGTGATAACGTATGCCGTAGTTCTTTTCGAACGACGCATTCAACAGGTCGTTGTAGTCGTTGAAAAGCTGCTTCATTTCGTCTTCGTTGAGCAAGCGAAGCTGCTTGGTGGAAGCGGGTGTTTGCTGCAGTTCGTCGATGGAGACACCTTCCTCTGGTAGCCGCTCCAGCACTGCGCCGGTTATTCCCAGATGCAGCCATACGCTCTTGCGCCCCGAAATAGGGTGCGTGTGGACGACGGGGTGACTCACCCCTGACGCTGAGTTGACAGACACCAGTCGCTCCCAGAAGGCCTGCTTTTCCTCGGGCAGAACATCAAAGGCGGCCCCTTGGTGGGCAAAGTGAGTGCCGCCGCCTTGCTCAGGGGCACGCGCCATATAGTAGGCGGAGTGGGAGAACGTGGCGGCCTCAAAACTGCCATCGTTATGCCATTGCGGGCCCACGCCCAGGATACCGTAGCGGTTGTCATTGGAGCAGCGAAAGATATCCCGGTTCATGTCAGGCGTTGCCGGGTGGACGCCATGAGTGGAATGGATTTCACCCGCGCCCCACCATTTGCTTGCGTTGACCAGCTCATCGGCTGAGAGATCCGCCTGGTGCTTGAAGACGATGAAGCCCCGGTTCGCCATTTCCACCTCCAGCGCCTCAATAACAGGCTCGGGGAGTCGGTGACGAACATCAGCGCCGTATATCTCAACGCCAAGCGGTTCCAGCTGTTTGACCGTCAGGCCTGCTTTTTCAAACAGCGCCACACGGCCAGGGTCGAGCGGCGGTATGGTGGGTGGCGTGTTGCTAAATTTTTCGGAGGGTGTCCGCATAGTTGAAGCGACCTTAATGGGTGAATGTCGGACAGCTTCACTCAGCGAATGTCCGTGACAGGGTCCTGAGCGGCAGGAACAAACGGTCCTAATACATTGGTCAGGTGATGCTAGATTTTGTTCAAGATCCAATGAGTTCTCAGGCGGTAGGGTCAAACCATAACGCCTGAACCTTTCCAGTACCGTTATGGTTTCAGGCGTTATAGTCCGCATTATTTCCATCGTATCTCGCCCTCATTCCTGTGGCGTCAGGGCCTCATGAAACAGAGCTTCGACGCGCGCCTGGGTCCGCGCATACCAGGCCTCGTCCTTGGTCACTGCACCCTGGGCATTGATGGGGTGGGTGGGAATATGCAGGCGCATGTCCAGGCCCGTATCGCGGTGGGTAGTGACCTGCATCGAAGCAGAACGGCGCGCGGGGCCATAGGGAATATGCCGGGCCAGCGCCACTTGGTGCTCGCTGGTGGTGGCGAAACGGATGAACGCTCGGGCCGCCTCGGGGTTCGGGGCGCCGCGGGGGATCACCCAGGTCTCGTGTTCCTGGAGCTGGCCGTCCCAGAGGATCTCGATGGGCAGGTCACACTCGACCATGGCCGCGAAGAAGCGACCGTTGTAGCCGGACGCCATGACCACCTCGCCCTCCTCGAGCAGGCGCACCGGGGTGTCGCCGGCCTCCCACCAGTGGATATCGGCGATGCTTTGCAGCCGGGCGAAGGCCAAATCCAGGCCGCGGCGGGTACTGAGCAGACGGTAGAGTTCTTCCCGGGGTACCTGGTAGGAGAGCAGCGCCCACTCCAGATTAGCCGCCGGGGTGCGCTGCAAGGCCCGGGGGCCGGGGAAACGCTGTTGATCGAAGAGGTCGGCGATACGCGTAGGGCGCTCCCCGGGAAAGGCATCACGGCGATAGGCCACGACGGTGGCAAAGATCGAATGGCTGATAAAACAGCGCCCCAGGGCGCCAGCAAAGAAATCCTGAGATGCCGGCGTGCCGTCCGGCGCGGGGGCGGTCAGGTCGGGGGGCAGCGGCTCCAGCAGCCCCTCCTCGCAGGCCGCCATGGCCTCACTGCGGGTCATATCGATGACGTCCCAGCGGACGTCGTTCTGCGCCACGGCCTGGCGCAGCTTCGTCAGGCCGCCGTTATAGCTGTCCACTGCCACCGGTAGGTCGTGGGCGTCGGTGAAAGGGGTGAAGAGTGCGCGGCGCTGGGCTTGCTCGTAGGCACCACCCCAGCTCAGTACCGTCAGCGAATTGACAGCGTCGGGCACTTCCGCCCAGATGGGGGTTGCCAGGGCAAGCAGCCCGGCCAGAAGTCCCGGGATCCATCGTCTAGCCAGCACCGTGTTCCTCCCGTCTTAGAGCGTCGCTGTGATACAAGAAGGCGCGCGCAATGCTCGACTCATAGGTCACCCCCAGGAAACGCCGTTCGTTATCCACGACGGCGATGGCCTCGCCGGTGACCTTCTCTAACTGGTGCATTGCTTCCCAAAGTGATGAGTGCGGATCCAGCACGGGGCGAGGCGTCTCGGGACAGTCGGCCAGGGTTGTCGCCTGGCTGTTTTCGCGGAGGGTCTCCAGGCTCGCCAGGGTTACGCAGCCTTGGTAGCGCCCTCGGTCGTCCACCAGGTAAGCTTCTCCATGGCCCGCTTTGCTCAGGAACGAGATAGCCTTGGTCAGTGGGGTCGCGGGGTGCAGGGTGACGGCATCGTGGCTGATCAACTCGGTCAACCGCGTCTCCTGGAGCACGGCGCGACTTCGGCCAGCGGAGAGATCCAGGCCACGGCGGGCCAATTGAATATCGAACAGCGAGCGGCCAAACAACTGGGCGGCCAGCGGATTGGCGAGCGTCACGCTGGCCAGGGCGGCGGTGGTCAAGGCATAGCTGCCGGTGAGTTCGAAGACGATCAGCAGGGTGGTGAGAGGTGCGCCGAGTACCGGCGCGGTGACCGCGACCATGCCACACACGGCATAGAAGATGAACGTCTCCTGGCCGCCGCCCAGCTCGGCGACCAGGGTGCCCACCAGGGCGCCGAAAAGAGTGCCGATCACCAGCGCTGGGCTGAAGACGCCACCGGCGAAGCCCAGCCCCAGGCACAAAGCCGTCGCGGCCAGCTTGAGCAGCAGTACCATCAGCAGCTCGCCGCCGCCGTAGGCGCCGGGCAAGGTGGCGAAGCGCAGAGTTTCCTGGCCCATACCCAAGATATCGGGTACCCAAAGGGCGGTGAGGCCGAGCAAAGCCCCGGCTAGCGCGGGATGCAGGCTGACGGGCAGCGGTAGCCGCTTGGCTAGCTGCCCCACGGCAAGAACGGCATGCATATAGGCACCCGCCACCAAGGCACCCAGGCCACCCAGAACCAGGAAAAGGGCGAATTCCCAGGGTTGGGGCACGCCCGGCTCAGTGATATGGAACAGCGCCCCTTGATCCAACAACTGGGTGGCCAGCACATAGCCAACGATGGCGGCGGCCGCCACTGGCGCGAAGGCGCGCAGGGCATAGTGGCGCAGCACGACTTCGTGGGCGAAGACAATGCCTGCCAGTGGCGCATTGAAGGCTGCCGCAATGGCAGCGGCCACTCCGCAAGCGATGGTAATATTGTCTTCTGAGCGCCCCAGGTGCAGCAAGCGAGTGATCAGCGAACCGAGCGTCGCGCCAAGATGTACCAGCGGGCCGTACTGACCCACCGAAGCGCCGGCGCCCAACGATACCAAACTGCTTAACCCCGAGAGCGCACCCGCTTTGGCAGGTAGGCGACCCCGGCGGGTCTGGACAGCCGCGATGGCGTCGGCAGGGGTATGGGGGCGTCCCCCAGGAAGACCACGGTGCAGTTGGCCAACCAGCAGCCCCCCAAGGGTTGGTACCAGCAGGGTGGCGAGGATCACCAGGGTGGTGTTGGCCGCCATCATCTGGCCTCGGGGGGAGATCAGCAGCAGGTCGTTGAGCCCTACCACCGCATTGACGAAACCAACGGCGACCAGCGCCGCCACGCCCCCAACGATACTGCCCAATAGTACCAGGCCAAGAAAACGCAACACCTCCAGGGGGTGTCGGGCCGAAACGCTGTCTGTGCTGGGTGAGTCCATGTCCCAGTTATAGGCGTTATCGGACCGGCGGGCAAGGTAGCGCGAGCGCCATGCAGTTAGAGCTGCCTGGCGCCGGGTAGCTTACAACGTTGAGATTTTAGCTCGTTGCTCTTCCAGCAGCTTTTTGGCGGCCTGGAAGTCAGCGAGTTTGCCGCGTTCTTTTTCTACCACGGCTTCTGGGGCTTTGGCGATAAAACCTTCGTTGCCGAGCTTCTTCTCGATGCCGCTGATCAGCTTGTTCTGCTTTTCGATCTCTTTATTCAGGCGTGCAAGCTCGGTGTCCTTGTCGATTAAATCCGCCATGGGGACCAGCACTTCCATATCGCCGACCAACTGCGTGGCAGAGAGCGGGGCGTCGTCTGGGTTTTCAAGCCAGGTTATGCTTTCAAGCTTCGCTAACTTGGCGAGGAACAAGCGGTTTTTCTCCAGCCGCTCGGCGTCCTCTGGTTGGCCTTTGGTCAGCAGCACGTCAAGCGGCTTGCCGGGGGCGATATTCATCTCGGCGCGGATGTTACGCACCGCAATAATCACGCCTTTGAGCCATTCGATATCGCGCGTGGCCTGCTCGTCGAGCTTGTGATCAACGGCCTCGGGCCACGGCTGCACCATGATCGAGTCGTTGTCACCGCCGTGGGTGCCAGCAAGCGGCGCGATACGCTGCCAAATCTCTTCAGAGATAAACGGCATCATCGGGTGGGCGAGGCGCAGAATCGCTTCCAACACGCGCACCAGCGTACGGCGCGTTCCCCGTTTGCGTTTCGCAAGCTCCGCCGCTCCCGACGTCCTGTCTCCCGCGGCATTAGTACTTTCCTGTACGTCATCCTCCCACAGTACTGGCTTGGAAAGCTCCAGGTACCAGTCGCAGTATTCGTTCCATATAAACTCATACAGCGCCTGGGAGGCGTGGTCGAAGCGGTACTCTTCCATCGCCTTGGTGACCTGGGCTTCGGTTTTCTGCAGCTGGGAGATAATCCAGCGGTCGGCCAATGAAAGTTCGACCTCGCTGCCCTGACCTTGGGAAGAGATGCCGCAATCTTCGCCTTCAGCATTCATCAGCACGTAGCGTGAGGCGTTCCACAGCTTGTTGCAGAAGTTGCGGTAGCCATCCAGGCGGCTCATGTCGAATTTGATATCGCGCCCGGTGGTCGCTTGGGAGAGAAACGTGAAGCGCAGCGCGTCGGTGCCGTGGGGCTCGATGCCGTCTTTAAATTCGTCCTTGGTCGCCTTGGCAATCGCTTTGGCTTGTTTCGGCTGCATCATGTTGCCGGTGCGCTTTTCGACTAGGGTATCGAGTTCGATGCCGTCTATCAGATCGATGGGGTCGAGCACGTTGCCTTTGGACTTGGACATTTTCTGCCCCTGGCCGTCGCGCACTAGGCCGTGAACGTAAACCTGCTTGAACGGTACCTCGCCGGTAAACTTGAGCGTCATCATGATCATCCGGGCGACCCAGAAGAAGATGATGTCAAAGCCGGTGACCAATACGCTTGACGGATGGAAGGTCTCAAGCTCAGGGGTCTGTTCCGGCCAGCCCAGCGTGCCGAAGGTCCACAGCCCCGAGCTAAACCAGGTGTCGAGCACGTCTTCGTCTTGGGTTAGCGCAACGTCAGCTGCCAAGCCGTTTTTCTCGCGGGCTTCTTCGGCAGTGCGGGCAACGTAGATATTGCCTTCGGCGTCGTACCAGGCGGGAATACGGTGGCCCCACCACAGCTGGCGGGAAATACACCAGTCCTGGAGGTCGCGCATCCAGGCGAAGTACATGTTTTCGTAGTTCTTGGGCACGAACTGAATGTCGCCGTTTTCCACCGCCTCAATGGCGGGCTTGGCGAGCGTCTCCACGGCCACAAACCATTGGTCGGTGAGGTAAGGCTCAATGACGACCCCGGAGCGATCCCCGAAAGGTTGCATCAGTTTTTTGTTCTCGACCAGCGGCTGCTCATTGCCCTCGGCGTCAGTCGCCGTGACCGCTAAGTCCTCAGCTGTGACCACTTCCACGATCTGGCGACGGGCGTCAAGGCGGTCCAGCCCCCGTAGTTCGGTAGGCACAAGGTTAACCTCGTCCACGCTACCGATATCCTCTCCCCTCGCCGCTTTTGCCGCTAAGGTGGCACTCTCCTCGTAGGAGAAACCATCGCTGCGCATGTGCGCTTTACGATCCATTAGAGTGTAAAGCGGAATGCCATTGCGCTTGGCCACTTCATAATCGTTGAAATCGTGGGCACCGGTAATTTTGACCGCACCTGAGCCGAAATCGGGGTCGGGGTATTCGTCGGCGATGATGGGAATCAGGCGCCTATGTTCCTTCGGCCCCACCGGGATCTCGCATAGCTTGCCGATCAACGCGGCATAGCGCTCGTCGGCAGGATTCACCGCCACGGCACCGTCGCCTAACATGGTTTCCGGGCGAGTGGTGGCGATGGAGATGTAGTCTCGATTCTCACGGAAGGTGATATTGCCGTCGGCATCTTTTTCGATGTATTCGTAGCTTTCCCCACCCGCCAATGGGTACTTGAAGTGCCACATATGGCCATCGACTTCTTTGTTTTCTACTTCAAGGTCGGAGATGGCCGTTTCAAACTTCGGGTCCCAGTTGACCAGGCGTTTACCACGGTAGATAAGCCCTTCGTCATACAAGCGGACAAAAACTTCCTGTACCGCTTTATAGAAGCCATCGTCCATGGTGAAGCGCTCGCGGCTCCAATCCACACTGGCGCCCATGCGGCGTAGCTGGCGAGTGATGTGGCCGCCGGATTCCTCTTTCCACTCCCACACCTTATCGATGAACGCTTCGCGGCCCAGGTCATGGCGGCTTTTGCCTTCTTCGGCGGCGATCTTGCGCTCGACCAGCATTTGCGTGGCGATACCGGCGTGGTCGGTGCCCACCTGCCAGAGCGTATTGTTGCCCTGCATCCGCTTGTAGCGCGTCAGCGTGTCCATGATGGTGTCTTGGAACGCGTGGCCCATGTGCAGGCTACCGGTGACGTTGGGCGGTGGAATCATCATCGAGAACGGCTGCCCGTGGCCGGAAGGCGTAAAGCGGTTATCGGCTTCCCAGCGTTCGTACCAGCGGGTTTCGATCTGTTCGGGTTGGTAGGTCTTTTCCATGGAGTGGCTCACAGCAGAGATGCTCCGTCAGCGCGAGGCATCGAATATATTGATCAGGATTGCAAAATTGGCGCCAAGTATAGCGCGCCAAGGGGGAGGGCGTCAGGTCCTTCCCGCAGGTCGCAGCAAGCCTCGCATTGCCACCAGGCCTAACACCGGCCCTGGGAGTAACCACCAGATCACACCGAGCCCTTGGTTGGCCCAGAGCGAGGTCACCAGCGCAATGGCGGGGATGGTAAGTGCAAAGCCGATGGCGTTCATCATGGCGAGCGCTGAACCTAAGCGGTCGCGAGGCGCAGCCGCCGAGGCTAGGGCGGAGAATTGCGCGGAGTCGGCGATCACGCTAAAGCCCCATAGTAATAGTAATGCCAGCAAGAAAAGCGGTGGCGCGCTGCCGATCAGTGGGTAGAACACACACAGCACACCGGAGATGGCTAGCGCCACAAAGGCAACGTGGGCGCTGCCGTAGCGGCGGCTGGCGCGCCCGGCGAGAACGCAGCCGGGCATGCCGACGGCAATCACCGCAAAGCTTAGCCATGAGACGCTACCGGCGGAGGCACCCAGCCGAGTAAGCTCGCGGGCGACCAGAAACGGCGTCAGTGTCCAAAAAGCGTAAAGCTCCCAGCAGTGGCCAAAATAGCCCAGTGCCGCCGCCCGAAAGCGGCGTTGTTGGAAGGCTAAAAGCCCTGCCCAAGGGCGGCCACCTTTGGCCGTAGGTGGAAGGTGCGGCCCCACCCCTAGGCGAAAAATCATCGCCGCGGCGACCAGCGCCAAACCCGATGCCAACAGCAGCGGCCATTGCCACGGTAAGGTAAGCGTAACGCCGCGCAGCAGATGAGGAGAAGCGGTCCCAAGTGTCAGCATGCCCACCAACCAGCCCAGTGCGGCGCCAGCGTGGGACGGCGTCCAGCTCACCACCAACTTCATGCCCAGCGGGTAGATGCCAGCCAGACACAGGCCAGTCAAAAAGCGTAGCAACACCCCCGCGCTAATATCCTCCACCGTCAAAATAAAGGCCGCGTTGATGACAGCCCCCGTCACGGCGGCGGCGGCAAAAACATGGCTAGCCCGCACGCGATCAGCAAGCCCGGTAGTGGCGATCACTAGGGTGCCGGTAATAAACCCGGCCTGAACGGCGATGGTGAGTAGACCTAAATCGCCCTCACTCAGCCCTACAGCCTCTTGCAGGGCGAGCCCCACGCCGTTAACGCTAAACCACAGCGAGGTGCCAAATAGCTGGGCGATGACAATGGTGACAAGCGGGTGGCGTGTGAACAATTTCAAGCCTCTTTGAGTGCACGTTGATAAGATAAAAATGCAAATCCAATAGAGCGACAAAGCGCTCATTGTGCGTTGGCTCAATCAAGTGCGCCATTTCGTGAACGATGGTGTATTCCAGCAGGTCTCTGGGCGGCTCACCCGCTCGGTTTTAAACCGCAGTTACTCAATAGTAATCAACAATTTGCCGTTATGACGAATTTTTTGAAAACAGCATTGTCACGGGCAAGGGTATCGTAAAACCCTTCAGGATTGTGTCGGGTAAAAATGCACTTTGTACGCAATTGGAGTTTTTATGCAGCTAGCCAAACTTTTCGCTCCGGCAGTCGCCGCACTGGTATTCAGCGTTCCCGCCATGGCCCAGCAAATGGGTGGCGGCATGGGTGGTGGTGCCCCCAGCGTCGACGACCAGATTAACCAACTCGACGAAATGTTGGATTTGGATGACGGGCAGAAGGAAGAGCTC
This sequence comes from Halomonas llamarensis, assembly GCF_023555005.1. Classification (GTDB taxonomy): domain Bacteria; phylum Pseudomonadota; class Gammaproteobacteria; order Pseudomonadales; family Halomonadaceae; genus Vreelandella; species Vreelandella llamarensis. Next base: position 119,710 of record NZ_JAMJPJ010000005.1, read on the forward strand.
AGCAACCTTTTGACCCAGATGCAAGATGAAAACGCTGCCAAGCAGAAGGAAGCTCGAGAGCTGCAACAGCAACTCAGCGAGCAGGTTCAGCCCGATTACGATGAAGCTGCCATTCGCGCGGACGCGGAGCGTCTTGGTGACCTAACGGCTGAGATGACCGCAGATAGCGTCATCATGCAGTCTCAGATCGAAGACGTGTTCACTCAGGAACAGCGCGATCAACTGGATGAAGCGATGGCTCAGCAGCGAGAACAAATGGAACAGATGCAGGAGCAGATGCAACAGCAGGGAGGCTAAAACGAAGACGCACTGAAAGTGTTTGTCTATCTCTGTTGACGACCCCGCCCAGTGCGGGGTCACTTGTTTGTGGCGGATGGTTTCTTCGGGCTTCTTCGAGATGTCGGTTATCCCGAACAGTATTGGCTGAACGCAGGCGTAGCTGCTCAGCGATTACCCCAATTTATGCGGTACCACTTCATGACCGAGTTCTTTATAGCGTTGCCAGCAGGCGCGTTTGGCCACTAGAACTTCTTGGTGTTGGTTGATGATTTCCGCCACGCGGGCGTAGGCGTCGATGCCGTCGGGGATGTCCGGGTGTAGGTTAAGAAGCGCTGTCTCTGTCGCCGGTTTGGGCAGTGCGTTCCAGCCGAGAACAACCGGGACTTGCGCGGCCATGTCGCTATTTTTTAGCGCGTGGGGCACATAGGCGTCGGGGCGAAACGTCCAGAGCGCTTCATCGGCTTGCTCGGCAAGCGCTTGGTCTTCGCAGTGCAGATGAAGGCGGTAGCCTTTGCGCCAGATCGTTTCGGCCAATTTGCAGGCAAAAGCGAGGCGGGCGTCGAGCGTGGTGTCGGGGAGAATATAGAAATCGATGCGCGCCATAAATGGCTCCAGCGCCCGCCGCTAACCCAGATGAAAAAGGCTAGCGGCGGGCAGGCCTGTGGGTTAAACCAGCTGTGTTAGCCAGCCATATTGATCGTCACTGCGGCCATACTGTAAATCCAGCAGCTTGGTACGCAGGCGCTTGGCAACTTCGTTGTTGCCGCCTGCTGTGAGGCGAATGCGTTCGTCTTCACTGACAAGCTCGCCTACCGGTGTAATGACTGCTGCGGTGCCGCAGGCGAACACTTCGGTGATCTCGCCGGAGGCGGCGCCGTCGCGCCATTCATCGATGCTGATGGCGCGCTCTTCAGGCGTCAGGCCTTCGTCTTTCGCTAGTGTGAGTACGGAATTGCGGGTTACGCCCTCTAAAATGGTGTCGGTCAGGCGCGGCGTCACTAGGCGACCGTCCTTGAACACAAAGAACAGGTTCATGCCGCCCAGTTCTTCAATCCATTTATCTTCCGCCGCATCCAGAAACGCCACCTGGCTGCAGCCGTTGGCAGCGGCTTCCTTTTGCGCGGCAAGCGAAGCGGCGTAGTTGCCGCCGCACTTGGCAAAGCCAGTGCCGCCGGGCGCGGCGCGTTTGTAGTGGCTGGAAAGCCAGATCGATACCGGATCAATACCGCCTTTGAAGTAGGCGGCCGCCGGGGAGGCGATAACGTAGTAATCGACTTCGTGCGCAGGGCGTACGCCGAGAAAGGCTTCGGAGGCGATCATGAACGGGCGCAAATACAGGCTGCACTCGTCGGAGGCATCCTTCGGGGTCGGCACCCAGGTGTGATCTTGTGCCAGCAGCGCTTTTAGTGAGCCGATAAAGTCTTCGTCGGAAAGCTCCGGCAAGGCCAAGCGGCGGGCGCTACGGCGAAAGCGCTCGGCGTTTTTCTCCGGGCGGAAGGTCCAGATTGTGCCGTCGGCGTGGCGGTAGGCTTTGATACCCTCGAAGATTTCCTGTCCGTAGTGCAGTACCGAGGCGGCGGGGTCCAGTGTCAGCGGGCCGTAGGGGCGCACTTCGTGACCGTGCCAGCCGTCGTCAAGGGTCCAGCGTACATGCGCCATATGGTCGGTAAAGTGCATGCCAAAACCGGGGCTTTGGAGGATGTTGCCGCGGGCTTCGTCGGACGTCGGCTGGTTTGACGGCAGAGTAGTAAAATAGTCGGTGGACACAGTTTTCTCCATAGCGATCGCCACCGGCTGTCATCAAAGACTGCCGCTGAAACGATCCCAATCAAGTGAATAGGACAGTGCCCCTGGCTAATGCCGGGGGCACGAATAACGCAAAAAATTGCTAGGGTTCAAGGTGTAACGTTTGCCGCGCCGAAAGGCAACCGTTAACCGGTTAGCTATCGCTATTTTCTACTTGAGCGTCGCTTTCCCGGTCGAGCAGGTACTGGGTGAGAAGCCCGACGGGGCGGCCGGTTGAGCCCTTCTGCTTACCTGAGTGCCATGCGGTGCCGGCAATATCCAAATGTGCCCAAGGAAAGTGGTCGGCAAAACGCGACAAAAAGCATGCCGCTGTAATCGTACCCGCCGGGCGGCCGCCGATGTTGGCTAAATCAGCAAAGTTAGAGTCGAGCTGTTCTTGGTATTCATCCCAAAGCGGTAAGTGCCAAGCGCGATCCCAAGCCGTGTCGCCGGCCTCAAGAAGGTCCAATGCCAAATCGTCATCATTGGATAACAGCCCGGTGGCGTGGTGGCCAAGGCCAATGATGCAGGCGCCCGTGAGCGTGGCAATATCCACCACGCTCGCTGGCTCGAAACGCTCGGCATAGGTCAGCGCATCGCACAGTACCAAGCGGCCTTCGGCATCGGTGTTGAGCACTTCAACCGTCAGGCCTTTGAGGGTTTTGATGATATCCCCTGGCTTGGTGGCGGCGCCATCGGGCATGTTTTCTGCCGCGGCAACGATAAACACCAGGTTAAGCTTTGGCTTGATTCCCAACACGGCTTTGACGGTGCCAAACACGCTGGCCGCGCCGCCCATGTCGAACTTCATCTCGTCCATGCCGTCGCCCGGTTTGAGTGAAATGCCGCCGGTATCAAACGTAATACCCTTGCCTATCAGTACGTGGGGCGCCTCTTGGGCGTCTTCCGCACCCTGGTACTTCATGACGATTAACCGCGAAGGTTCGCGGCTTCCTCGCCCCACGGAAAGCAGCGAGCCAGCACCCAGTTTTTCCAGCGCCTCTTCATCGAGAATATCGGCGGTAAGTGCGCCCTTTGAACTTGAGGCGAGCGTTTCGGCTTGTTCGGCCAAGTAGCGCGGCGTGCAGACGTTGCCGGGCAGGTTACCTAGGGTGCGGGTGAAATTGATACCGCCACCGATAGCGACACCCACGCGCGCGCCCTCTTTAATGGCATTGGCTTCGTCGGCGTCGCTAACCAGCAGCGTTAATGTTTGAAGGGCGGGTTTGGGGGCGGGCGTTGATTTAAACTGATTGAACCGATAAAGCGCACGCTCGGCAGCTTCGAGGGTTTTTCGCGCTTTCCAAGCGCCGTCGCGGCCCTCAAGCGGTATATCGGTAAAGGTAATGCTGGCGTCGTCTAGGGGGCGTTTTACCAACGCCGAGAAAGCGGCATCAAGCGCTTTCAAAAAGGCTGATTCTTGGCACTTTTCGCGCTCGCCTAAGCCGACTAGAAGCAGTCGCTCGGTACCTAGCCCCGGCGCAAAAGGGACCAATTGCACGTTACCCAGTGCGGCATCAAAGTCGCCGCGCTCAAGCAGCTGGTCGATTAACCGCTCGCTGGCGTCATCCAGTTTCGCCACGGCGGGCAGGAGTTCGCTATCTTTAAATACGGGTACGATAAGACACGCAGTTTCAGCTTTGGCCGGATTAGCGGTCTGAACGGAAAATTCCATGACGTCTCCAACAAGACAAGCATCGAGGGATTCGGGATAATGCCCCGTTGCGTAGATGTATATTGTGCTATCTGCGATGAGTGTACCCAAGCCCTTAGTACATTGCATGAGGTCCATAGCATGACATCCTGCACGATTGGCCGGAGAGTGCGTTGATTTTATTTCGCTATTTGACCCGCGAAGTGTTGCTGACCATGTCGGCGGTGGCTGGCATTTTGCTATTGATCATCATGGGGAGCCGCTTTATTCGCTACTTCTCCGACGCGGCGGAGGGTGACTTTCCTGTCACCATCCTGGGTAATTTGATGCTGTTTCATCTGCCTGGGTTTATGGAGCTAATTCTGCCACTGGCGTTTTTTCTGGGCATTCTGCTCGCCTATGGCCAGCTCTACATGAACAGCGAAATTACCGTCATGGTCGCGTGCGGCGTTAGTCCGACACGGCTGTTAAAAGTGACGCTGTTGCCGGCCATGCTGGTGGCGATGCTGGTGGGCCTTTGCAGCCTCTGGTTGACGCCACTGGGCACGCTTAATACCGAAACGATGCTGGAGGAACAGCGCAGCCGATTAGATGTTTCCGTACTGGCGCCGGGGCGCTTTCAGGAATTTGGTCAGGGCCGTACGGCATATATCAGCGGATTCTCAAATGATGGAATGGAGATGGAAAACGTCTTTGTCCATGAGCTGGGCGACCGCGGCGAGAATGTGCACAACTATGTCACCCGCGCGGCTTCGGGGCATCAGGAAATCCGCTCGGATACCGGCAGTCGCTTTTTGGTGCTGCAAGATGGCGAACGTTACGGTGTAACGCCAGGGCGTTTGGAGGCCGAGCGATTAACGTTTGAGCGCTACACCTTGCGCCTTGGGGCAACGAGGGAACGTCAAGCATTTGATTCGTTTGATGTCGCCTCCACGGCCGCGCTCTTTGCCAACCCTGACACGCGCGCCCAAGCGCAGTGGCAGTGGCGGGTGGGGCTACCGTTGATGGTGTTTATTTTGGCCTTGATGGCGCAGCCGCTTTCCAAGGTAAATCCGCGCCAGGGGCGCTTCGCGAAGCTTCTGCCGGCGGTGTTTCTTTATGTGGCGTATTTAAGCCTGCTGCTAGCCGCTGTGGATACCATCGGCAGCGGCGCCTGGCCCGTGGCGGTTGGCGTGTGGCCCGTGCACGGGCTGTTTTTAGTGCTTGGCTTACTGCTGTTGTGGCACTCGCAACGCAAGGGGATGCGCTAATGCTGAAGATGCTAACCATAGCGGATCGTTTAGACCGTTATATCGCACGCAGCGTGCTCGCGGCTATTGTGGTGGTGCAAGTTGTACTGCTAGGGCTGGATATCACGATTGCCTATCTGGGTGACTTAGGCGATGTGCAAGAGGGCTACGGGGCGCTGGATGTGCTGTTTTATCTGATCATGCGCATGCCGTGGCGCTTTTATCAGTACGCGCCGGTGGCGGTATTAATTGGCGCGCTGATTGGTTTGGGCAGTATGGCGTCAAGCAATGAACTCACCGTGATGCGTGCCTCGGGACGCTCGCTAACACGTATTGTCTGGGGCGTGATGAAGCCCGTACTGCTGGTCGTGGTCATGGTGTTATTGGTGGCCGAGTACGTTAGCCCGCATACCGAACAGTTCGCCGAAGCGTGGAAGTTGGAGCAGCGCCAGGGCGAAGGGGCAGTGCTCACCAGCCGCAGCGGGTGGCAAATTGAGGGCGATACTATCTATCGATTTGGGGCGATTCGCGCCGATAACGTGGTCCTCGACCTTACCCGATACCGTTTTGATGAGCGCCAACTCGTTGAAGCGGCGCATGCTCGCCGCGCTTATTGGGACAATGGCAAGTGGCGGCTGAAGAACGTGACGGTAACCGAGCTGTTTGATGATCACACCGAAACGCAAAGCTACCAGCAGCTAGCATGGGAAACACAGCTAACGCCTGCACAGTTGGAACGATTGCTGCGCGATATTGAAAGTCAGTCACCCAGCGAGCTGATAGCCTATGCAGAATTTTTGCAGTCTCAAGGGCAGCAAGCTGATGAGCCGCTTCTCTACTTCTGGCAAAAAATGTTGATGCCGCTCACCATGGCCTCGTTGGTGTTGATTGCGACATCGTTTGTTTTCGGCCCGCTTCGTACCGTCGCCGCTGGCACTCGAGTGTTTTACGGTGTGGTGACGGGGCTTTTGTTCAAGTACACCCAAGACTTGCTCGCACCGGCATCGACGATTTTTGGTTTTTCGCCGGTGTGGGCGGTGTTGGTGCCAACACTTACTTGCGCGGCGGCCGGTATCTACTTTTTGCGCCGTAATGGCTGAATCCACTGAATGATGATGAACAAACACCATGTCACAACGACGTTTTACCCAGCTTGATAGCGTATGGCCGGCACCGTTGCCACGCCGCCTCGGGGCACTGATCTATGACGGTTTTTTGGTGGCGGCTATTTGGATCGCGGTGGCGGTGGCACATGTTGCTTTTTTTCGCTTTGTGGTGGGGCAAGGTGCTGAGGAAATAGGCACCAGCGGTGTCGAGGTCTGGACGCTGCGGTTGCTCTTAGTGTGCTCGGCGATAGGTTTTTTTGCCTTTTCATGGACGCGTGGCGGCATGACATTGGGCATGCAATCGTGGCGTTTGCGTGTGGAAACCGTCGACGGCTATAGCATTACGGTATGGCAGAGCGTTGTCCGCTGCCTGGTGGCGTGGGTTTCGTTTACCGCACTGGGTCTAGGCTACTGGTGGGTGCTCTTTGATCGCGAGCGCCGTAGCTGGCCGGACCTGGTTTCTGGTACGCGCACGGTTGTAGTGCCCAAAGAAAGCTCATAGAAAAAGCTCATAGAAAAAGCTCATAGAAAAAGCTCATAGAAAAAGCTCATAGAAAAAGCTCATAGAAAAAGCTCATAGAAAAAGTTCGTAGGAAAAGAGAGAGAAATTAGACTAAAGGTTTATAAAAGAAGGCCAAAAAAGTGTGATTCTGACTTGCAGAAATGTATGCGAATCATTTACATTCATTTCATGCTTTCATGAGGTGCCGCTATGTATGTTTGCGTGTGTAAAGGAGTCACTGACCACCAGATCCGCCAGCAAGTGAGCGATGGCGCGCGCAGCTGGCGCGATGTGCGCGAGGCCACTGGTTGTGGCACACAATGCGGAAAATGCGCGTGCTTTGCCAAGTCAGTCACCCGGGAAGCCGTGCAAGAGGCGCGTGCAGAAGCGGATATGGGCCTTGCTTACGCCATTTGACGCGAATCGATATTGTTATGGTTGCTTTTAGCAACGTTATGATTTTCTTGAATTTTTAGTCTTCGTCTCTATACTCCCAGTAAGGCTGGGAGTACGCCTTTCATGGTTAGTACTCCTTCATTAACGTAATGGCTTGATAGCGCTTGCTAAGCTATCGGCATTTCAGCAAAAAGGTGACGTCATGAAAGGTGATCCGAAAGTAATTGAGCATCTCAATATTACACTTGGCAACGAGCTGGTCGCCATCAACCAGTACTTCTTGCATGCGAAAATGTACAAAGACTGGGGCCTCAAAGCGTTGGCGAAGTGGGAGTACGACGAATCCATTGAAGAGATGCAGCACGCCGACAAGCTGATTGAACGTATTCTTTTCCTTGAAGGCGTCCCCAATCTGCAGGATCTCGGCAAGTTGTATATCGGCGAAAACGTCAAAGAAATGCTCGAAAGCGATCTGAAAATTGAGCATGACGGGCGCAACGACTACATCGAAGCGATCACCTACTGCGAAAGCGTTAAAGACTACGTAACGCGCGACTTGCTACGTGATCTGCTTGCCGATGAAGAAGGTCACATTGATCATATCGAAACCGAGCTGCATCTCATTGATCAAGTGGGCATTCAGAACTACCTGCAGCGCCAAATGCAGATGGCAGGCGAAGAGTAATAAACGCGGCGAATCAGTGAGAGAAAACGGGTAGCCATTAGGCTGCCCGTTTTCTTTTATGCTATGCGTTAAAGTTACGATTCAACTACGCCGCAGGCCACGCGCGCGCCGCCGCCGCCAAGATGAGGCTCATCCGCGTAGGTGTCGCTGCCTGCGTGAACCATCAGGCTGCGGCCCGACATATGTTCCATGCTTAAGCGCGGTGCGAGCACCGGCACGTTGGCGTCACCATTTTCATTGACGGTTAGCACCGGTAGATCGCCTAAATGCCCATCAACATAAGGCCCTTGGTGAGTGCCGGTGTTTTCAGGGTCGTAGTGTCCACCAGCAGACAGCGCGGCTGTCATCTTGCCACTGTCATTCTCTGCCGGTTCGCAGCTGGCATTCTGGTGGACGTGAAACCCATGAGCCCCGGGCTCAAGGCCACCTAGTGATGGGGTGAACAGTAAGCCGTATTTGGATTGCTCCAGGGTGACGCTACCGATCGACTCGCTAACCCCTTCGGCACTGACTTTGTGCATCTCAACGTCACGCGTTTCATTCGCTTGTGCCGCCGAAGTGGCGAGCAGTAGCGAGGCCGCCATAGCGGTGAGTGATGTTGAATAGCGTATAGTTGAATAGCGCATAAAAATTTCCTCCCTAATCCATGGAAACGCAGTACTAGCGTTACCCATTTAAAGTAGCTGTCACTAAGCAGCTCTGCCATCTAATCCGGTTGATGACATCTCGCTTTCAAGCCGCGACAATAGCGCTCTGTTTTCATCAAGCGCTTCGCGGGGAACGCTATGTCGCCACTCAACATCCTCTATCAGGATGATTATCTCGTCGCGGTGCATAAGCCTGCGGGGCTTTTAGTTCATCGCTCGGCGTTGGCGCGTGGGGAAACTGAGTTTTTGCTTCAGCGCCTGCGTAACCAGCTGGGTCAGCGCGTCTATCCGGTTCATCGCTTAGACCGGCCCACCTCGGGCGTGATGGTATTTGCACTGTCTTCAGACGTCGCCGCGCGCTTAAGTGAATCCTTTGGCGAGCGCCAAGTGGATAAACGCTATCTGGCTGTGGTGCGCGGTGTTGCCCCTGCTGAGGTGCGGTTGGATTATCCGCTGCGCGAGGAAGACGGCACACGGCGCAAGGCGGACATGCCCGCCATGCCAGCGATGACCGATATTCGTTGCGTAGACAGCGTCGAGCTGCCGGTACAAGTGGATCGCTACCCAAAAGCGCGCTATTCGCTGGTGGAAGCCAAGCCATTGACCGGGCGGCGCCACCAAATTCGCCGCCATCTTTCACGGCGCGGTTATCCGGTTATTGGCGATGCCAAGCACGGTAAAAGTGTCCATAACCACTTTTTTGCTGAAAAGTTGGGGGCACCACGTTTGTTGCTGGCTGCCACCTACTTAGCTTTCGATCATCCAATGGGGGAAAAGCGTATACAGCTGAGTTGTGCACTTGATGACACGATGACAGCGTTATTTCATCATCTCGGCTGGGTAGGGCACTTGCCCTTGGATAGCGTTCGTACGCCGCCCTACATCACGCCTTCAGCCCTTAAAGCGCTATAAAGTGAGCCTGCTATGTCCACCGCCACGCCACCAACTTCTCCAACGTCCACAGCTAACGTGGGACTCATCTCGGAAGATTACGATTTTCGCTTTGGCGGGATTCGTCGCCTCTATGATCAGCGTGCCGCTGAGGCATTTCGCTATGCCCATGTAGTGGTGGTGGGCGTCGGTGGGGTCGGTAGCTGGACAGTTGAAGCGCTGGCGCGCTCGGGCATTGGTAAGCTGACGCTGATTGATCTGGATGACGTCTGTGTATCCAACGTCAACCGCCAACTCCACGCGTTGGATGGCACCATTGGCAAGCCCAAGGTCGATGTGTTGGCCGAGCGCTGCCGCTTGATTGCCCCTGAGATTCAGATCGTCGCCGATACGGCCTTCGTCACACCCACTAACCTGGCCGAGCGCATCCCGGATGACGCCGATCACGTGGTGGATGCTATCGACAGTGTGATTGCCAAGGCCGCGTTGATCGCCTGGTGTAAGCGGCGCAAAATTCCCATTACCGTGACCGGCGCGGCCGGCGGGCAAACTGACCCGACGCGTATTCAGGTGGCGGATCTCACTCGCACCGAGCAAGATCCGCTGCTATCCAAAGTTCGCTCGCGGCTGCGTCGGGATTACGGCTTCTCCCGTAACCCTAAGCGGCGTTTCTCGGTGGAGTGCGTTTATTCTGACGAGCAGCTGGTGTATCCAAGCAGCGACGGCGAAGTCTGCCTGCAAAAGCCCAGCAGTGGTGAGGTCACGCGGTTGGACTGTGCCTCGGGCTTTGGTGCTGCGACTTTTTTGACCGGCACCTTTGGCTTCGTCGCCGCCTCAAAAGTGCTGGAGCGCCTTGCCAAAAAAGCCAACCAGCCTGCCGCCGCCAACGCAACCCAAAAGGAAACCGAATGACCACGCCCGTTCCCGGCATTTACCGCCATTACAAAGGCAGCCTCTACGAAGTGCTTGGCACTGCTCAGCACAGCGAAAATGAAGAGCCGCTGGTTGTGTATCGCGCCCTGTATGGCGACTACGGTCTCTGGGTGCGCCCGCTGGAGATGTTTATCGAAACGGTGACCAAAGAGGGTCGCACCCAGCCGCGTTTTGCGTTGGAGAAGGCGTTTTAAGCCTTGCGTAGCAACGCCTTCATTTAGAAAGCATAACGTGCTGAAAACCAAAAGCGCGGGTCTTTTTGCTCATCCTGAGAGGCGGCGTCGTCGGTGGTTTGAGTCGCTACCGCCGTATCCAGGGACCAGTTATCTTGCGTGTAACGAACACCCATACCGCAACCCGCCAGTGTTTTACTGGTTTCGTCGGCAAAGCCTTGGCGAGCGCCATGGTCATAAAAGACGTAGGGGCTCAATTCAGGTGTGGCCTGATAGCGCACTTCTAACTGGGTAAGCCATACGCGGCTACCGTTGACTTCGCCCTGCGGGTAAGCTCTCACGCCACGGGCGCCGCCCAGGCTCATGCCCTGTGAGGAGTCTAAAAGTTTATCGGCCCATTGGATATCGCCACGGGCCAGCAGTGAGAATCCATTGCCAAGGCTTTGCAGGCGTGAAAGGCGCACATTTGTCTTGGTATAGCCCCCGTCCACTTGTCCGTTGGCTTGATTATTGATGTGTCCGCTTTGCAATCGGGCCTCGCCAAACGTCACACCGCCCTGACCAAGAGAATCTCGATGGTCAAATTGCAGTGCCAACGGCCAGCTATGCCCGTAACGCTTCTGATAGCTGACCCCTTCAAAACGATCATTTAATTCAGTGTACTCTCCGCCAAAAGACGCTGTCAGGTTGGTTTGCTGCTGGCGAATAAGCGGGTAGCTCAAGGTGAGGTTGCTGGTATCCGCCGTGCCGGTAAAACCGTTAAACGGTGAGCGAAGATCATACTCGTTGCGTGCATAAGCGACTTCTGCCCGCCAGCCCTGGTAGCCGACAGGTAAAGAATAGGCCAAGCGGCCGAGCCACAAATCTTCTTCTGAGTAGAGGGCTGTCACGCTCAGTTCGTCGCCAACGTTCAACAGGCGGTTGGCTTGAACACCCACTGTCGCACGCCCTTCACCAGAAGAGCGACTGCCATGGTTATCCGCGCCCACATAGCCTTGTAGGCGATCGCCTGCCGCTACCTCGGTAACCAAATCACCGGTACCCGAGGCTTCACCCGGGCGCATCACCGGGGTGACGTTGATGCCCGGTAAATCGCCTAGCAGTAGGGCGGTGCGTTCGAGCGTGTCGCCCTGAATGACGTCGCCTGCGCGAAGACCTGCAAGGTAAGGCGAGAGGCTGTCGACCAGCGCGTCGTCATCGCCCGTAACGGACACCTCACCGTAGTTGCCTTCTACCAGCTGAATGTCGAGCGTTCCCTGACTAACGTCCTGCCTGGGGAGCATCGCCTGGGCAAACGGATAGCCGTTTTCACGATAAAAACGGCTAACTTCATTGCTGATGCGTTGCAGGCCCGCCATGTCGTGCGGTTGTCCGATCATGTCTTGCACCTGCGCTAACAGCGTTGCATCGTCATAGACGGTATTGCCGCTAAACTCGATGTCGTTAATGCGAACTTCACGACTCTCAGCATCGCTTTCCGAAAGCGGTGCGCCCTCTAGGTTAATATCGACTGAGGACTCGCGCGGCTGATAGTCCCTTTCCGGCAGTGAGTCGCGCAGAAGTTGGCCAGCATCCGGGGGCGTTTGCGCATGGCTGGGTAGCGGTAACGAGCCCATTAAGCATACTGCCGTCATGGCGACAGAACGCTTAGTCAGTGGGTAATGGCGCATTATTCCTCCCCCTCATCGTCGTCATTCAGGACGGTATTGATGCCGTTGCCGATAATCGCGATACCGCCGGGCAGCAGGTTGTTGCCGTTGGGTAGTTCGTTGACTTGACGCATTCGTTCCTCTTGTTCGCGTGACGATGCCGCTTGAAGTGTCTGGTTTACGGCAGCATCAATACTGGCACTAGGCTCAGGCTGTGGTTCCGGCTCGGGCTGTGGTTCCGGCTCGGGCTGTGGTTCGGGCTCAGGCTGTGGTTCGGGCTCAGGCTGTGGTTCGGGCTCAGGCTGTGGTTCCGGCTCGGGCTGTGGTTCCGGCTCGGGCTGTGGTTCGGGCTCAGGCTGTGGTTCGGGCTCGGGCTCGGGCTCCGGCTGTGGTTCGGGCTCGGGTTCAGGCTCAGGCTCTGGTTCGGGTTCCGGTGCTGGAGGTGGTGGCGCTGGGCGGGCGTTAATCGATAGTTCGCCTTCAACAAAGTCGATGGCGTAATTGGGGTTTTGCGTGTTGTTTAGATCCCCCTGCAGAATGGCGTAATCGCCTAAACCTTCCCCCTGTTCGCGGTTCAGGTCGCCAGCGAGGGTGTCATTGCCTACCAAGTTGCCGTCGGTGATCTGCCAAGTGAACGTTGGGTCGGCATTGCCTTGGGTTTTGCGCTGGTTGTCGGCGGCGACGGTAATGGGGCGTGGGTTGACGGTAATCTCCCCGTTGCCATACTCAAAATAGTAATCCCCTGCAGTGCCGCTGTTGAACTGTGAATCAAGCACATCGGACTCATCATAGGTGTAGGTGCCGACATTGGTAGTGTTGTTGAATCTCAGATCGACACCAGACGAGCCGGGCCCATCGAGACTGATGCTATTCAGAGCATTGTCGTTGGCGCCATAAGTTTTGCTGGTATCCGTGTCGTCTAAGCGAACGTAATAATCGTAGGCGCTGTCATCCAGGGTCTTGAGAACCATATAGCCGTCATTATTACCGGCGCGGGATTTGCCCCAGACATCGGCAAAGTCCCAACCGGCGTCGATGAAGGTAAAGGGATCCTGCATCTCGGCGGTGGTCAGGCCATGGACGTTATCGGATTGATTGTTAGCATCGTCACCAATGCCATCCGACTGTTCGGTGGTATCAATGTCCCAGAAAGAAGCATTGATATTTCCGGTGCTGCTGTTGAAGCCCACTAGCCCACCCACGGTAGGACCAGAGTCACCATCGTTGACAAGGCCGGTGGCGTAGCTGTTGCTAACCTCGGCGATAAGGTTGCGTCCCACCAGCCCGCCGACGTTGCCACTGCCCGTCACGCTGCCGGTGGCGTAGCTGTTGATGATCGTGGAGCTGGAGATGCTGTCCCCCACCAGCCCGCCGACTTCGTCTTGGCCAGTCACGCTCCCGCCTTCCAGCCCGATGTTGCGGATGGTTGCACCGTCTGTGCGGCCGAATAACCCCTGATAGTCTTCATTAGGCCGATTGATGATCAGGCCGCTAATGGTATGGCCCAGGCCGTCGAAATCTCCGTTGAAGAGGGTGCTAACATCCCCGATCGGCACCCAGCCTTCTCCACTGTTGGCCAGGGTGCTGCCATTATCGACCTGCTCAGCGTAGCCGGTTGAGTTGCTGTCAAGGTCGTTGGCGAGTGCAAACTCGTAGTTGTCGTCGACAACTTCATTGATGTTCTGGAGCTGGTTCCAGTCGGTGATGGAGTAGGGTGAGCCATCGGCGCCGCTTTGCTTTCCATCGGTCAAACCACCCCAGCCGCCCTCGAAGAGGGTCTCGGTCTTGGCATCAATATCTTCTTCGCGGGTGACGCCCGTCAGATAAGGCAGGCCTTCACCCACTTCATAGCCTTCAACAGTGTCGCCGCCACTCCCGGGGAATGACCAGATAATTTCACTCCACCCCGCCGCCGTGAAGGTGGTGGCATCCTGCATCTCGGCGGTGGTTTTGCCTTTGCCACCATCGCTACCGTTCTGCTCGGTGGTATCGGTGTCCCAGAAGGAGGCGCTGACCTCCCCGTTGCTGAAGCCAATGAGCCCGCCCACATCAGTGCCAGATTCACCATTGTTGACAAGGCCGGTGGCGTAGCTGTTGCTGACTTTTGCTGAGGACGTGTTGCTCCCCACTAGACCGCCGACGTTGCCGTCGCCGTTGTGGGTAACGTTGCTGGTGGCGAAGCTGTTGCTGACCTTGGCTAAGATCAAGTTACTTCCCACCAACCCGCCGACGCTGCCGCCGCCCTCCACACTGCTGATGGCGTAACTGTTGCTGACTGTGGAGCGACTGCGGTTAAACCCCACCAGCCCGCCGACTGCATTCCTGCCTGTCACATTGCCGGTGGCGTAGCTATCGCTAACCGTGGAGGAGTCGTCGTTATGCCCCACCAGCCCGCCGTAGTTGTTGCCGTTGCCCTTCACATTGCCGGTGGCGTAGCTGTTGCTGACCGTGGAAGAGTCGTCGTTACGCCCCACGAGCCCGCCGACGTTTTTACTACCTTCTAAGCTGCCGTCCGGCCCACCCGGCCCACCCGGCCCACCCGGCCCACCTGGCGCGCCGACCGGGCCCCTGCCCGTAACGCTGCCCGTGGCGTAGCTGTTGCTTACCGTGGAGGAGTCGTTATGCCCCACCAGCCCGCCGACTGAACTTTTGGCCGTCACGCTGACGTTTTCCAGCCCGATGTTGCGGATGGTTGCGCCATCTGTGCGGCCGAACAGCCCCTGATTGTCGGCAATATGCCGATTGATGGTCAGGTCGCTGATGGTATGGCCCAGGCCGTCGAAGGTACCTGTAAAGCTGTTAGAGGAATCTCCAATGGGCTCGAAGCCTTCATTACCGTTCCAACCCGACGTGTCGCTGGCATCATCGATATTGGCGCCGAGAACGTAGTTCCCAGAGCGGCCACCATTGATGCCCTGGAGGTCATTACTGGTTGTACTGCCTTCGTTGCCGAGTTCGGTGATGATGGTGTAGTCGACGGTGGTGCCGCTACTGCCGAGTGTCGTTGAGAAGTTGCCGTCGTCAGGCAGGTTGACGGGAGCGTTGACGGCGTAGGTGGCCTCGGTGCCATTAATCTCGCCGTTGTTGGAACCCTGGCCGTATTCCAATGCCAGCCCGCCGCCCTTGGTAGCGGTCAGTTCTTGGTTGATCTCGATGTTGCGGTAGGCCGAGAGGGTGAGGGTGCTGCCTTCCCACTCGATGCTGTCGTTGACGAAGATATCGCCTTCACCGCTGGAGTCGCCGTCGCCGCAGTCGTTTGTTACCGTGCAGTCCACCTCGCCATTGGTGGTCTTAATTTTGACGCCATTGTTCTCCAGCGCCGTCCCAAGCTGGTCGCCAGTGATATCGCCGTTGCTATCGGCAATCGTAAAGTCATACGGGTCGATCAACCACTCGCCGGTTTGGCCGTCATCGGCGCGAGTGGTAACGGTCGCTTCGTCCATAATGCTGACTTTGGCCGCACTGGTTTCCACAAACCCGCCGTCGCCGCCATCCGGTGCCGAGGCATCCAGCGTACCGGCTACTCGTGTCTCACCACTTTGCATATCTCCCATTAGCCAGATTTCACCCTGCTCATTTTCGGCAAGGGTGCGGGCCTGGGTGGTGCCGGTGTGGTTGATCACGCTAGCGGCAAGGTCGCCTGCGGCTTTGACGGTCAGATAAACCCGGCCGCCGTCGGCCTGGATGGCACCGCCTTGCTCGATGTAGGTGTCGAGCTGGGCTTCTTCGACTTCGATTTTGATGGGGCCACCCATATCCAGGGTGACACGGCTGCCCGCGCCCATCATCACATCACCGCGGGGTGCACTGATGCTGCTTTCATTGATAATTTCGGTGGCGATTAGCGCGATGTAGCCTTCGTCGGCGGCGCGGATATTGCCCTGGTTAATAATCGCGCTGCTGCTATTGCCCTCAAAAGTAAAATCGCCCGCCATAAAATCATCGGGGCTGATGTCCAGGGTAGAGGCGACGAGCCCACCTACATCTACCTGGGCGGTGTCGCCAAACACAATGCCGTTGGGGTTAACCAGAAACACCTGACCGTTGGCCTCAATCGCCCCGCGAATTTGCGAGAGCTGATCGCCGGTGACGCGGTTGAGCGCCGCGGCATCGCGGCCGGGCTGGTTGAAGGTGACACGGCTGCTTTCATCCACCGAGAAATCGTCCCAGTCAATCGCCATGCGCTCACTGTTTTGGTTGATGCGCATCGCGTTGCCGGACTGCTCAATGCTGCCGCTACCGGCACGGATCTCACCACCCGAGGGCAGGCCGCTGGCAAAAGCGCTAAGGGGCAGCAGCACGATGCTCCCGGCGGTCAACGACGCCAGTGTGCCAACGACGCCTGAACGGCGTGATGATTTACTGTGGCGTTTAACGTTTTCAGGCGCGACGTGCCACTGCCCTCGGGCCGCGTTCCAAACGGTGCGGTAGATGCGGTTCATAATCCCCTGGCCTTTATCGGTAATAGTTTTTTACTAGCCTACGCGTTGGTAAAGGGGGCTTCTTCCACTCAGCGCTACACTTGTTGTGATCACAGTCTTTTATTCATCTTCTTCGTTTTGCTCATTAAGAGCAGACGTATTGATGCCGCCCGCTTCAATATCGACGCCGCCGGGCAATGTAGTCGACAACATCTCTTGAGAAGAACGATTAAAAGACCTCAGTGATGCTGCCTCGGCATCGGTCGACATGGTCTGGCGTGTTTTATTTACCACAGCATCAATGCTGACCGTCGTGCTTGGCTTAGGCTGGGGTTCAGGCTCGGGCTGGGGTTCAGGCTCGGGCTGGGGTTCAGGCTCGGGCTGGGGTTCAGGCTCGGGCTGCGGTTGAGGCTGCGGCTCGGGTTCAGGCTCGGGCTGCGGTTCAGGCTGCGGCTCGGGTTCCGGCTGTGGCTGCGGTTCAGGTTCAGGTTCCGGTTCCGGTTCCGGGGAAGGCGGTGGCGGTGCTGGGCGGGTATCAATCTCTAGCTCGCCTTCCACAAAGTTGATGGCATAATTGGGGTTTTGGGTGTTATCCAAATCCCCTTGAAGAATAGCGTAAAGCCCCAGATCTTCGCCCGCCTCGCGGGTAAGGTTACCGGCCAGCGTATCGCCGTCTACTAAGCCGCGTTCAGGCTGCTGGTTTTCGGCTTGATAGGTGAGCGCCGGGTCGGCACTGCCTTCGGTTTTGCGTTGGTCATCGGCGGTCACGGTGAGCGGGCGAGGGGCCACTGAATAGCTATCCGGCTGGGTAAAGGTAGCCAAGGTGTAGTTGTCCGCATCGGTGCCGTTGAGATTGTCTGTGTCCGCCTGCTGATCCCAGGTGCCTGCGTTGACATTACCGGAAGCGCTGACAGTCGCTCCGGCCAGCTCGGCCGTGGCAATAACCTGATCGCCACTGAGTGCGCCGTTCAGGGTGGCATCTCCTGGGGTGAGGGCTTCTCCGTAGATAGTGTCACCATTGGCGATATCGGTGGCCGTTAAGGCCAGCGGGTTAACGGTGAGTTGGCCGGTATTGGCGGTATCGGTGGTAATGGCATAGCCCAGGGTATTAGTGAAGCCATCGTTATAGTCAATCCGGTGGTCACCCGCGACTGGATAGCCAGCCCTGGAAAGGTCATCAGCGACTGACCAAGTGGGGGTGCCCGCCAGGATGCTATGGTCGTCCTCGTTAACAAACCCCGTCGTGTTCTTCAGGTCATAATCCGTTGGAAGGTTATCGCCGTAAGTGATGGTTGTACCGTCGGCACTGACCAGGAGTTCAGGCTGTTCACGGTAGATCAGATGGCGCGGTGCATCTGCATCCAGCGCGGCAGTAAAGTTACTGGTCGTTTCATTGCTGTTGTAACGGAAGTTACCAGGCTCAATCAGTTCCGCCATCGCCTCACTTCCGGCCAGACTACCGGTGTACAGCAAGGCGCGTCCATTCGCGCCGGTGGTAAGATCGCCACTGGTATAAACAATATCACCGCCCGAAGCCGTGCCAGCGTTTTCGCTTTTGCCAGCGCTCAGTATCAGCGCCTTATCGCTGGTGTTATCAGTGAAGATATCGCCGGAAAGGATAAGATCGCCGGATTCTGTGGCGATATTAATGGTTTCAAAGGCAGACACATCACCCAGTCGTAATGCGTGCTCGCTGGTCAGCCCAATGCCTTTGAGGGCATTGACGTCTAACACGGCATTGTGTTGACTGGCGTCCCCTAAATCCACGGCACCCACCGAGGCAATATCGGTGTCAGGGGCTCCTGACATGCCCGTTGTGGAGAGGCCGACGTTAATACCGTTTTCAAGGCGCGCTTTGATGGCTGCACTGTCCACCCGAGTGGGATCACTTGGCTGGTCGGCAATCAAGAGGTTGTTACCACGCTGCACCCAATAAGCGGTATTACTATCAACCACATAACCATTGGCGAGCAGGCGCAGATTATCACCCACCAGGCCTTCGGCGGCCGGATTACCTGTGTTGGAGCCGGTAATCAAACTTGAACTGATCTGAACATTGCGAACCGTACCGGCGTTTATCCCGGTCAGCCCACCCACTTCGTTTTGGCCAGTCACCTCGGCTTCTATCAAACTGAGATTGCGAACCTCACCGGCGCTATCGACCGCACCGAACAAACCGATGGCACCTTGGTTTGGCCGGTCAATAACTAAATTTTGAACACTGTGATTCAGGCCATCGAAGGTGCCGGCGAAACGGTCGTTATTGTCGCCAATCGGCTTCCAGCCTTTGTTGTCATTAGCCGAAAATCTGGCCAGATCGCTATAGCCGTCGGTATCCTCACCCAAGTCATTTGCCAGTTCGTAGTAGTAACCGCCACTCAATACGTCATCGTTGTAATTGATGTCTTGCAACTGCTGCCAGTCAGTGAGGGTGTACGGCTGGTCTTCGGTGCCAAAGCCGTCGTCAAACAGCGGAGTTTGATCCGGGATATCTTCATCGCGGGTGACGTGGGTGAGATACGGACGGGAAATGCCGTAGCCAGGGGATTCTGCGCCAGCGCCAAATGACCAGACGTCTTCGTCCCAACCTGCATCGGTGAAGGTAGATTGTTGCTGCATTTCAGCGGAGGTGAGGCCGATAGCGCCGTTGGTTACGTCGCCTGACGAGCCAATACCGGAGGTCTCAACATTCCAGAAGTTATGTTCGATACTGTCATTTTTACTTACGGAACCCATTAATCCACCGATGGATGAGTTACCTGTTACCTTGCCCGTGGCATAGCTATTACGGATGGTGAAGCCACCTGTTTCTCCGGGATCCCCTGCTCTGCCAACTAAACCGCCGACTTTAGAATCTCCTGTGACGTGTCCGGTAGCATAGCTTTCTTCGACAGAAATATTTCCATAGGTAATGGCACCTGCCAAGCCGCCTACTTCTCCATTTCCTTCCACTTTGCCAATGGCGTAACTATTCAGAACATCAGAGTTAGAAGCAACACCTCCAACTAAACCACCTACAATATTATTTCCCGTGACATGTACATCTGCTGCGCTGTTTCGAACTCTGGCATTACCTACTGATCCCACAAGCCCGCCAACCAATTGGTTTGTTGCTTCAATGCTACTTTGTACGCGCCCCGTGGCTTTGCTGTTATAAATAGTATTGCCGAACTTTCTTCCAACTAAGCTACCAACGCGAGAGCCACCAGATATATCAACGTTAGTTAAATGTATGTTTTGCAGAAGGGAGGTTGAATTCCCAAAAAAACCAACATGATTCTCTTCAATGCGATTAATTGTTAGACCTGAAATAGTATGATCAAGACCGTCAAATGAGCCGCTAAAATCAAAAGAAGATCCTTTTGAACCAACCGGCTCCCAACCTTTACCCCCATCCCAGCTTTTTGTAACGCTGGCGTCAATATCGGCTCCCAAAGCATAGTGCCCTTCTAAATCATCACGCATGGCTTGCAGGGTGCCGTCGGCGTAGTCGGTTTCCTCCCCCAGCTCGGTGATCACGGTGAAGTCCAGTACGTCGCCGTCGCTACCGAATTGGGTGGAGAAGTTCTGGCCTGCTTGCAGATTGACCGGCGCGTTGGCTGTAAAAAGGGCAGACCCGCCATCGGTTGAGGCTTGGCCATACTTCAGGGCCAGTTTTCCGCCATCGCCTTGGCTGGCACCCATCTCGGCGTTGATGTCGATATTACGCCAAGCGCTAAGCGTGAGTTGGTTGCCGCTGCTCCAGGTGACTTCGTCGTTAACGAAGATATCGCCGTTGCCGCTGTCATCACCGCTGCCACAATTTGTCACGCCGCTACAGCTAGCGTCTGAATCAGTGGTTTCGATGGTGACATCGTTATTAACTAGCGCGTTGGAAAGCGCAGTCCCGGTGAGGTCGCCGCCGCTATCGGCAATCGTAAAGTCATACGGGTCGATCAACCACTCGCCGGTTTGGCTGTCATCGGCGCGAGTGGTAACGGTCGCTTCGTCCATAATGCTGACTTTGGCCGCACTGGTTTCCACAAACCCGCCGTCGCCGCCATCCGGTGCCGAGGCATCCAGCGTACCGGCTACTCGTGTCTCACCACTTTGCATATCGCCCATTAGCCAGATTTCACCTTGCTCATTTTCAGCCAGGGTGCGGGCCTGGGTGGTGCCGGTGTGGTTGATGACGCTGGCGGCCAGATCGCCTGCCGCTTTGGCAGTGAGGTAGACGCGACCGCCATCGGCCTGGATCGCACCGCCTTGCTCGATGTAGGTGTCGAGCTGGGCTTCTTCGACTTCGATTTTGATGGGGCCACCCATATCCAAGGTGACACGGCTGCCTGCGCCCATCATCACATCGCCACGCGGTGCGCTGATGCTGCCTTCATTGATAATCTCAGCGGCAATCAAGGCCACATAACCTTCGTCAGCGGCGCGGATATTGCCCTGGTTGATGATGGCGCTGCTGCTGTCGCCCTCGAAGGTAAAATCGCCCGCCATAAAATCATCGGGGCTGATGTCCAGGGTAGAGGCGACGAGCCCACCTACATCTACCTGGGCGGTGTCGCCAAACACAATGCCATTGGGGTTAACCAGAAACACCTGACCGTTGGCCTCAATCGCCCCGCGAATTTGCGAGAGCTGATCGCCGGTGACGCGGTTGAGCGCGGCGGCGTCTCGGCTGGGTTGGTTGAATTCAACGCGGTGGCCTTCCGCCACCGAAAAGTCGTCCCAGTTGATCGCCATGCGCTCACTGTTTTGGTTGATGCGCATCGCGTGGCCGGACGGCTCGATACTGCCGCTACCGGCACGGATCTCACCGCCCGAGGGTAAGCCGCTGGCAAAGGCGCTTAGGGGCAGCAGCACGATGCTTCCAGCCGCCAGCGAGGCCAGTGTGCCCACAATGCCGGAACGGCGTGATGTTTTGCCCTGGCGTTTAACGGTTTCGGGTGCGACCTGCCACTGCCCTCGGGCAGCATTCCAAACGGTGCGGTAGATGCGGTTCATAATCCCCTGGCCTTTATAGGTAGTGGTTTTTTACTAGCCTACGCGTCGGCAAGGGGGGCTTCTTCCACTCAGCGCTACACTTGCGAGGATTTAATCAGGAAGCGTTTGGAGGAAAACGAATGTGAGAAATGCTGCGGGCCTCGCCTGGTGTGATGCCAAAGCGCTGCTTGAACGCGCGATAAAACCAGGAAAGGTGATTGAAACCCGAGTGCAGTGCGATGTCGCTGACTGAACGTTGCACGGCCTGAGAAGATGTAAGCGCACTAAACGCGCGCTGAAGACGCTGCTCAACCAAGTAGTCGGTAAAAGACGTGTCCGCATGATTAAACAGTGCCCGGATATAGCTTGGCGATACAGCGTGGCGTCGTGCCAGGTCGTTCAAGCTGATAGGGGTACGCGCATGAACGTTAATATCCGCTTTAATGGCTTTTAAACGCGCTTCACGCAGGCCGCCACGCTGGGCATGTTCGCTTGCCTCAGGCGTGGCACCGAGTGCCAGGCACGCCAGATCCAGCAGTTGGTTTGTCAATTGAGAGGTGGGTTGGCTCTCAAGCGCATCGGGACGTTTTGTCAGTGCTAGGCAGAGTTGGCTTAAGTGCTGTAATGATTCGCCGGGCAAAAGCAGGTGTTTGGGTAAGCGGTCCATGTCGCCAAGCAGCGGCGCCAGTTGCGCGCGTGAAAACGCGATGCTCAGGAAATTGACCCGTTCGCCGTAAAAGTCGACGCTACCTGACTGATGGTTATAGACGACGCGTGCTCTGCCCGGTGTGCAAGCAAGAGAGTCGTGAGCTTGGAGGTGAGAGAGCCAGCCGCCGGGGCCACCGGGATGGATTAACAGCGTAATATCATCGTTGCCATCAGCGACTTGCGGTGTTTCACGCGCCGCATGCAGCGATGATGCGGTCACCCGCGCAATGGAAATTCCCGGCAGTAGCCTGATGCGTGTTTCAACATGCGGAACCTGCTTCCTTTGTGCATCAAGCTGAACTTGCGCCATGGCGCTGTAAATATCCTGCGCTGCCTCTAGGCGTTCGCTGGGTGCAAAGTCGTCTGTTGAAAATGAAAAAAAAGCCATGGCGTTACAAGAAATAGTCATTGAGCGTATTGCTATCAATAAACATTAAGGGCGTTGAAAGCAAGAAGACACACATTGTCTTTGCGTATCAACCTAAGTGCAGTACAGGTCGGATATAAAGATAGTCGATGACACAACGCATTGGCGGTGGCTGCAGTAAGGTGAAGGCATCGCCATTTTGGTGGCACTGTGGCTGGATTTGGTGGGCTGGGTCTCTCTGCCGTTTTTAGAGCGTTTGGAGGGGTTGACCAAAGCCTATGGGGTGACCAGCTGCTGGTGAGTGAGGCAACCGCGCAGCAAGTCCAGCTTGTGTTTCCGCAAGCGGGACAAGGGGTGCGTCAAGGGTCGTAGCGCACGGGCTATTTCATTGGGACGCGTGTGGGCTTATGTGGAAAAATAAGGACCCATTGTCAGTGGCTAAGAGGTCAAGGAGTGATCTCTTCGCGTTCGAATAGTCCGGTACCGCTGTAGTTTCCCAGATCGCCTGAGGCTTCAATCAGGCTCATGATGGCGTCAGCCTCTTCACCAATATATTGGCCTTGAAGGGTGTTGAAACCCTCAAAGCAGTCTGGTTCGCAGTTTTCATGGGTAAGGTCGATGATAGCGATCGGGAAGGTTTCGAAAGTATCGCTGTCTTCTTCAGCGCTTAGCCCACCAACCAACTGACCAAAGTTTTCCAGCCCTATATCAACTTCCACGCTGCTTTCACCGGCACTGCTGGCGAGTGTGATGGTGCTGTCGTCAAGGATGTTAATTACATCGTCGCTTGCCTGATTGATCAACCTTGTGCCGCCTGCCCAGTTGAACGTTACTCCCTCTGCTAATTGATCTCTTATGGCTTCCAGCGCTTGGTTGCTTAGCTCATTAGCTAATTCACCCGAAGCGGAAATAAAGGGAATGCTTTCGCCTAAGGGCGTTTCCTCTGGGTCATTGGGATACGGGGTGTCAGCGTCCCAGTAGCCCCAAACCACTTCGCCACCGGCGATGCTTTGGCTATCTTGCTCAGTGGGGGGCGTATTTTCTTCATAAAAACTCGGTAATAGGTCGCCGCCGGTAATTGTGGTCAAACTGTTTTCGGTGTTAGGCGGGAAGTCGATCCAGACATCGGGCGCGGGGTCGCGGCCAAAGCCGAGGCTGCCGTAACCGGTGAGAAGATCACCTTCTGTTTCAATCTCGACATACAGGTTGCCGATAACGCCGTCCAGCGTGCTTTCGCCTTCGTTGCCAATAAAGCGCGATTCGAAGTAACCCGCGCTGACGGGGGCGGCGTCGATGTCCTCGCCGTCGCCTTCCCCAAGAACGGGGCCGTCAGTCAGCCCGCCACCACCGCCTTCGCCAAAGGTGAGGCGCTGGCTGCCGCTGCCATCATCGAAGAAGAAGTTTTGCAGACGCTCTCGTGATTCTGCTAGGTAACGCTCGCCATCGCCGTCCTCCAGGACAATGCTTGTCTGAGCATGTGGATAAAGCATGCTGTCAACGTTGAAATAGGCGAGCGAGAAGCGCGAGTCTTCTTGCACGCTTAGTTTACCGTTTGAGGTGGCAAGCTCGCCGGGCGTTACCAGGGAGAAGTCCACTCGGTTGTAAGGATTGTCTGGAGTTTCAGGGTCAAGCCCGGCCAGGTTTTCGATTAACTCGGTAGCTTCTAAGGGTGTTTTATCGGCGATGTCGATTGCTCGATTCGTGCCGACATAGTGCAACTTACCTACGTCGCCCAGTGGGGTAAGCAGTTCTTCTCCGTTTTGACTAAGTTCCGCGACGCTGTCTGACGACCAACGGCCCCAGTAAATCACCGTGGTGCTGTCTTGGGTGCCTTCCAGATCATTCAGTGAGATCACCTTAGAGTTGGTGGGTTCGCTGCCCTCTTGGGTTTGCAAGCGCTCACCATTGCGCTCGGCAGCGGTAAGTTGGCCATCCGCAAAGCGCACAGCACTGGCGGGTAGCCGGTTACTTTTCTCGGCACCGGTTGTTAGCGCGACCTGACCTTGGGGGGTTAAGTGCTCGGTGTCGTTCCCTGAATTGCCTTGGTTGAGCATGGCCTCGGTATCAGTAAAGCCCAGAGTTTCAGCAGGTACAGGCTCTGGTTCAGGCTCAGGTTCAGGCTCCGGCTCAGGTTCAGGCTCTGGTTCAGGCTCTGGTTCAGGCTCTGGTTCAGGCTCAGGTTCAGGCTCCGGCTCAGGTTCAGGCTCTGGTTCAGGCTCTGGTTCAGGTTCTGGTTCAGGCTCAGGTTCAGGCTCGGGTTCAGGTTCTGGCTCAGGTTCAGGCTCGGGTTCAGGTTCTGGCTCAGGTTCTGGCTCGGGTTCAGGTTCTGGCTCGGGTTCAGGCTCTGGCTCAGGTTCTGGCTCTTGATTGACTTCTTCCTCTACGTCATCGGCAAAGGCGCGGGCGCTGACAGATTGTTCTTGGCTGAGGTTGTTGGTTTGCTCGCTTTGAAGCTGCTCGTTGGTGGCCGGTGCCAGCGCGATGCGGTCGAAAAACGTGCCGTCAGTGGCATCGCTCTCGGTATCGGTATCTAGCGTGGTACTGGTAACGGTAGTGTTGCTGCCACCACCTTGCTGAGCGGTGCCGTCGCTTGTGTCGTTATCGTCTTGGCGGGGTTGCTCGCGACGCTGTTCTTCCAACTGTTCAAAAATCGCTATGCCGTCGGCGAGGAACTCTGGAGTGGCGTCTGAAGCGGCGGAAAACATCACTTGTCCTGGGCGCACAATACGCTCGCCAGCGTCGGTGCTCATGGAAAGCCTACCACTCTCGACATATAAGTAGCTGCCGGTCGCCATGCCGGGCAAGGGGGGCGTTTCGCCTTCGGGCACGTGAACAAGTTGAAAGCTGGTACCGCGAATGCCCATGGTGGCCACCGGTGTTTTATGGCTGACGTTTTCGGGGGCATTACGCCCAATCAACCCGGTTACGGCGCGTAAACCGCCACGCAACAGCTCGCCACTTTGTTCGGATTCGTCAGGGTTTTCTGTATTGTTTTGGTAGCTCTCCAGGGTGTAGGTGCTTTCTGGCTGGATGGCTTTGGTGCCGCCATCGCTGTAGCGGATCTGCAGCGTACTGGCGCTTTGCGTTCGGAAGGTGTCGCCCGCAAAAATATCATCGCCACGTTCGGCGGCGGTACGTTCACCGTCGCGCTCAATCGAGGCATTGCCGTGAATGAACATCACCTGCCCTGCCGGGGTGTTGGCCCATACGGCCATGGGCATCATCAGGCTGCCGACAGTGGCGTGGAGCGATACCCAACGGGCAATGGGGTGCTGTGTAAAACGAGCCATAAGCCCTCCTTAGAACAGATAGCGCACGCCGATCTGGGTTTGCAGGCGAGTCGAGTCGTAAAATTCGATGGTGGCGTCACGCTGCTCATAATTGGCAGACGTTTCGACCAGCCAGTGGCGGTTGAGTGGGTAGAGCCAGCTTAGTCGCGCTTCCCATATCTGTTCTTCGCGGGCAGTGGGCTGGTAGCGGCTGGTGATGTTGTTTACGTCGTCCTGGTAGTTGCGTTCGTGGTAACCCATATTGCCGCGTATGAGCTGGCGTTCGCCAATGGGTACGTCGACGCCCATGCCCACTTGCCAGTGGTTGAGGTCACCGCCCGCGCGCTGTTGGTTGCCAGTGCCGTGGGCCCATTCCTTGCTTAGCTGCGCCTGCCAGCGCAGGTTGATGTGAGTGAGCGGGGTCGTCAGCTTAACGCCCAGGCGGCCAGCGTCGTAATCACTTAGCGCGTTGTCAAAGTTGTTACGCTGGACGCTAAGTTCCCAGGTTAGCTGGCTTTTGGTGCCCACTGTGTAGGCGTAGCGGCCGTTAAGGCCCCATCGGGTTAATAGAGGGTCTTGCTTAGCGCCACCCCAGCCTTGTAACCCGCTGGGTTGCAGTGTCCAGGTGTGGCCATTGCTTAGCTCGCGCTGGTAGGCAGGCGCGAGCTGTAACAGCGTTAGGTCAATTTCTTCGGCGGCGTCGCTCATATAGCGCTGGGTTTGAGCGGTGGCGTCAAGCAGCCAACGTGAGTGTTCGTCAATCGGAAAGCGCCCACGGTAACTGGCTTGCAATTGATGGTAGAGGCTTGAACGGCTGGCAAAGGTGGCGTCGTCAAGCTGATTGGGGTCGTCGAGATCCAGCACATCACTTTCAATGAGTTGGTCAACCACATTACGCAATGGCGCAGGTAAAGGGTCAAGTGCGATATCACTGTGGTAGCGCTGTGGGTTGCTGTCGTAGCCAAAAGCGACACCTAAGCTCAGATTATGCTGAGGGTCGTTATCTCCCCGGCGGCGTTGTTCGATGACTGCTTTGAAACGCCGAATGGCTGCTTGTGCTTCGGGTGGAGGGGAGAGGGCTTCCAGGCGCTCAATTTCCTCTTCAGCGGCGCGGCGCTGGTCCAATTGCAGTAGCGCGGCGACGCGTTCCATTCGCGCACCTGCGTGCTCTGGTTCCGTCAACAGTACCCGGTCCAGGGCAATCAGCGCGTGGGAGACATTTCCTGCTCGCAGCGCAAACACCCCTAGCCAGTAATCAAATTCAGGGTCTCCGCTGTGCCCCATTTCTTCGGCTTTCATTAGCTGGTAGGCGGCGACGGCGTTGCCTTGCTCAAGCGTTTGGCGGGCACTTTGTCGTGTTTCTTCATATGCTAGGGCGCGGGTCGTGCATAGCAGCCACAGTGTTATGCCCAGAAGGCAGTAAAGACGAGTAGGCTGCACTGTTACTGGTTTCATCGGCTAACCTGGTTCCTTGCTGATAATTCTGATGCCAGGATACTGGTTGGCAAAGGAAATGGCTTCCACTCAGCGTTACACTTGTAAGGTATTTTCCTATTGCGGTTTTAGCTGGGTTATCAATAGCTTTTAGGGGTATCCCCAAGCGGAAAACTGGGCTGTTCGCCTCTGATAATGGAACTTCCCTTGTCGTTTGTATCAAAATAGCCGTATTGGATACCGCCCATCGTCGTTAGGAGTACTTATGCCCCCTGTTTCGCCCCAGCAAACGCTCAAAGACGTCTTCGGCTTTGGCGACTTTCGCGGCGGCCAGCAGGCGGTGGTCTCAAGAGTGTTGGACGGGCACTCCACGGCGGCGATTTTTGCCACCGGCGCGGGAAAATCGCTCTGCTACCAGCTCCCGGCGCTGCATTTACCGCACTTGACCCTGGTGGTGTCGCCGCTGCTGGCGCTAATGCAGGATCAGCTTTCCTTTCTGGCCCGCCACGGTGTGGCCGCGGCGAGTATTGATTCCACTCAAGACCGTGAAACCACCCGTAATGTCATGGAACGCGCCAAAAGCGGCGAACTGAAAATCCTCATGATCTCGGTGGAGCGGCTCAAGAACGAGCGCTTTCGCCACTTTCTGCGCCAGGTGCGTATCTCGCTAATGGTTATCGATGAAGCCCACTGCCTATCGGAGTGGGGGCATAATTTCCGCCCAGATTATTTGAAGTTGCCGGACTACCAGCGTGAGTTTGCCATTCCTCAAGTGCTGCTACTTACCGCCACGGCAACGCCCGCCGTTATCGCCGATATGGGCGAGAAGTTTGCTATCGCGACGGATAACGTCATCACCACCGGCTTTTACCGATCAAATCTTGAGCTGCTGGTAGCGCCTGCCATGGCAGATCGCCAGCAGCAATTGATTGACTGGCTGAAGCCACAGATGCCGCCGGGCAGCGAAGCGCCGACGATTATTTACGTTACCCTTCAACAAACCGCCGAGCGGGTGGCGAAAGCGCTGACGGCTCAGGGCATTGCCGCCCAGGCGTATCACGCCGGGTTGGATTCGCAGCGGCGAGATGAGATTCAGGGCCAGTTCATGCGCGGTGAATCGCCCTGCATCGTGGCGACTATTGCGTTCGGTATGGGCATCGATAAGGGCGATATTCGCAACGTGGTGCACTATGACCTGCCCAAATCCATCGAGAACTACAGCCAGGAAATCGGCCGGGCGGGGCGTGACGGACTGCCTTCCACCTGCCTGACCATGGCCGGGCGCGATGGCCTGCGGGTGCTGGAAAACTTCGTTTACGGCGATACCCCCGAATACGCGGGTATCTACCGCCTGTTGGAAGAGATTGCTGCAGCAGGTGGCCAGCCCGATCGCCAATGGGAAGTGCTGCTTTTTACGCTCTCTCGCGATACCAATATCCGCCTGCTGCCGCTGAAAACACTGCTGGTGCGGTTGGAAATGCACGGCATCATTGCGCCGCGCTTTGCGTTTCTGGCCGATTATCGGCTCCGCTACCACATTGAACCCGCTGAACTGGTGGGCCGCTTTGAAGGCGAGCGGGCGGCCTTTGTGCGCCTTATTGTCGATAACATTCCCATCGCCCGCACCTGGGGTACGGTGGATTTTGACCGGCTGCATCATGCCGGGCAGGCGCAACACATCGATGCCTCCCGTGCCCGTGTGATGACCGCCCTTGAGTACTTTCAGGATAAAGGCTGGCTGACCCTGGAAGGCAAGCGGATGACCGACGTGTACGAGGTGCTTCAGCCGAATTTTTCCATTGAAGCGCTGGCGAGCCAGTTATGTGACGAATGCCGACATCGGGAACGGATTGAGATTGAGCGGTTACAGGCCATGCTGGCACTGTTTGAATCGGAAAGTTGCCTGACGCGGCGGCTGGCCGAGCACTTTGGCGATAACACGTTTGAAGCACCGCCTGAGACCGAGCAGGGCCGTTGCGGGCACTGTTCGGTCTGCCATGGCCATCCCGTACGACTGCCGGATGCGCCGCCGATGCCCGCGCTAAGCAATGCTGATTTTACGCGCTATGCCACGCCGCTGATCGAACGCCACACGCAGCAATTTGGCCAGCCGCCCAATGCGCAGCGGCTGGCGCATTTTTTGTGTGGCCTCACCATGCCGGTTTTCACCCCACTCAAAGCGCGTGGCCTTGACGGCTTCGCGGTCTTTGAGCAGCGTGTCTACCTGGACGTGCGGCAATGGGCTGAAAGGCACCTGGGCAATATCGGCTCTTAAGCGTCATTCCCAGGCCGGAAATGGGTCGGGCAATTGCTTCCACGCCTCCATGCCTTCCAACAGTTCACCCTCGCTCAGCAGACAGTCATCCAGTGCTTCGCGCATTTTGGCTTCATCCAGGTTCTGGCCGATAAACACCAGTTCCTGGCGCATGTCGCCAAACGGTTCTTGCCACTTGTCCATAATAAACTGTCGTGTTTCTGGGTCTTCCGGCCATTGGTCTTCAGGAATGGCTTTCCAGAACACGCCGGCCATGCCGTGGTGGGCGATACCGCCTGCCTGGCTCCACTGGCCCGCATAGCGTGGACGCGTCGCCAGCCAGAAGAAGCCCTTCGAGCGTAGCAGGCCGTCACCAAACCATTCCTGATTCAGCAGGTCATGAAACTTCTGCGGGTGGAAAGGCCGGCGGGCGTGATAAGCAAAACTGCCAATGCCGTATTCTTCGGTCTCGGGCACGTGTTCGCCGCGCATCTCTTTCAGCCAGCCAGGGGCCAGCTGGGCACGCTCAAAGTTGAACTTGCCGGTGTCCAGCACTTTATCCAGGGGCACGCCGCCCTGGGTAATCGGCACCAGTTCAGCATCGGGGTTCAGCGAGCGTAGAATGGCCTTTAGAGCGTCTAGCTCTTTGTCGCTGATCAGGTCGGTCTTGCTGATCAGTAGCACGTCGCAAAACTCAACTTGATCGACCAGCAGGTCGGCGACGTTGCGTTCATCGTCTTCCCCTAAACTTTCGCCTGCTTCAGCCAGGCTTTGGGCTTCGCGGTACTGCTCAAGAAAGTTGGCGCCGTCGACCACGGTGACCAGCGTATCCAGTCGTGCTACGTGGGAAAGACTCTGGCCGCTTTCATCTTCAAAGGTGAAGGTTTCCGCGACGGGCAGCGGCTCGGAAATGCCGGTGGACTCGATCACCAGGTAATCAAACTTGCCCTCCCGAGCCAACTGGCTGACCTCTTCCAGCAAGTCTTCGCGCAAGGTGCAGCAGATGCAGCCGTTGCTCATTTCTACCAGCCGTTCTTCACTGCGATTGAGCGCCACGTCGCCATCCAGCGTCGACTCGCCAGGGCCGCCGCGCACTAATGCGCCGTCAATGTTCACCTCGCTCATATCGTTGACGATCACCGCCACCCGGCGTCCCTCTCGGTTGGCAAGAATATGATTGAGCACGGTGGTTTTACCGGCACCCAGAAAACCCGAGAGCACTGTCACGGGTAGGGAAGAAAACGCAGTCATTGCTAGGTCACCTCTAAGCGGGTTTATGTTATGTGATAATATAACAATAAAGAGGCGAGGAATGAAGGATCTGTTTTTCTAGCGTCTTTATCAAGTTCTTCAGGGGCGATAATCAGCGCTTATACTGCGTCGGGCAGTAGCCGCGGAGGACATCCGGCGAGCGCAGAGCGGTATGCTTTGTCGCCCGGCCGGTGACGCGTTTGCGCCATAGGCGAAATGAAGCCGGTTTGAGCTGGTGGCGCATGACGTCAATCACATCCGGCTCGCCCAAGCCAAACAGGGTTTCGATGGCTTCAAACGGCGTACGGTCTTCCCAGGCCATCTCAATGATGCGCGACTGTTCGTCATCGGGTAAGCAGCGAAAGCGTTTTACGGCAGCTTTAGGCATAACGGTACCTCAGGCGTTAACGAAATAAACAAGCATAATGCATTACAAATATTGTACCAGTGTTAGATGTATAATGCGTTTTTGTACGAGAAATTTGCAGAGATTAAAGCTGTTTTGCTGCCAATAGCGCGCGGAAAAGTCCATTCATCAGCACCGGTTCATCGTGGCGAATGACAAACCCCGCCTGTTGTAGCAGGGGCGTGGCTTGCCGGGTAATATCGGTGGCGATAAATGAGGTCAGTACGTTTAAGGCTCGCCGAGTCACATCCGTTGGTTGCGTGTCGGGTTGGAATTTATCCATCACACAAAGTTGGCCGTCGTCTTTCAGTACGCGATACGCTTCGGCTAATCCCTGTTCTGGGGTTGGCATTACCGCAAGAATAAGGTGCATCACCACCACGTCAAAATGCGCATCTGGGTAGTCCAGCGCGGCGGCGTCCATCACGCGGCATTCCACGTCGCGCTGTGAATGCTCGGCGCGTTCACGGGCTCGCTTTACCATCGCGGGGGTTAGGTCGGTCAAATGAATTTCTAGCTCGTGGGGTAAGTAGGGCAGGTCCAGTCCTGTACCGGCGCCCACTAATAGAACGCGCATACTAGGTTCCCAGTCGACTTGGCCTAGTGCGTACTGGCGTGGTTTGCGAAAGGTTTTGTTTGCCACAAGGTCATATATCGGTGAGTAGGCGGTATAGCGTAGGCGGTTCCAAGTGGTTGTATTTATCATGAATCACCTTGAGTGGGCACGTTTAATAAACCTTGTTTAGCGTCTGTGAAGGGCTCTCGCCAAATTGCCGCTTATAATCATGCGCAAACTGCCCTAAGTGCCCAAAGCCCCAGTAAGTGGCAATGTCTGTCACTGTTTGGGTTGACTCGGCGGCGCGAAGAGCACGTCGGACGTGGTTAAGCCGTCTAAGGCGCAAAAACTGCAGTGGGCTAATCCCTAGGATAGTCGTAAAACTGTACTGTAGTTTTCGTCTGCTGACATGGGTGAGCTCGCACAGCATTTCCATCGTCACAGGGTCTTCCAAATGTTCATCAACGTAGCGTTTCACTCGGTCAACGACTTGCTTACGTTGGGCATAGCTGGGTGGTAGCTCAGCATCAGGTTGTTCGATCTGCAGCAGTTCAAACAACGCTATTAGCAGAATGTCTTTATGTATCTTTTCGGCAATGGCGCCCTGCCGATGGGACAATAAATGATCAAGTAAAAATGACACCGCATTTAGCGTCTCAGGTGTAACGCGGCGGCGCGGTGAGTACTGCCACTCTGTATCCAACGTCACCCCCTGCTGTTTGGCGGCGGCTTGCAATATCGGCAGGTGGACCACCATCCCATAAATATCGAAGGTTTCTGGCGTTACTAGCTCAAAGTCATACCCACCCGGCCGGCACATCACTTCATGCTCAATGAGCGGTTGTCCGTTGATACGTGAACCTAATGGTCGCATAGGAATACCCAGCCACAACGAGTCAGCCCAAACCCGGCAGTCTTGACGAAGCGCTTGCCCCGTATGCTCTTTAAAAACCTGAATGCCGGGTAGTTCGATTTCATCGAGGCGACCATAGAAGCGGCCAGGACTTATTTGATCGTATTGTTGCTGCCAGCGCGTCAGGTTTTGCGCATGTTCGTCGGCATCAAACGCCTCTTGCATGCACTTTTTTTGTGCGAAGTCTTGGCTTGTTAACGTCATGAGAAACTCCTGTGAACGTGATTAAGGCGCTACCACGTTGGTTTCTTATTTCTAATTTATTGTATTTGTTTTGATTTTTATCGGTATGACAGGTTTGCCAAAACTCGATACTCCCCATTAAGGGATAGCGCTATTGTGGAAACAAGCAAATTTTGTTCCTCAACGCGCATGCTGTGCCGTTGTATTTTAAATATAAAAAAGGAAGGTCCTATGGCGCAGACCTATCACACGACAGTGGGGAGCCGCCGCTACCGCTTTAATGGCTTAGCAGAGTTAATGGCTAAGGCGACGCCGCCGCGTTCCGGTGACCGTTTGGCTGGGGTGATGGCTGAATCTGCTGAGGAGCGAGTGGTGGCACAAATGGTGCTAGCCGAACTGCCGCTCACCACGTTTTTGAACGAAGCCTTGATCCCCTATGAAGAGGATGAAATCACCCGGCTGATTATCGATGAACACGATACTCACGCCTTCGCCCCCATTCGCCACCTGACCGTGGGCGATTTTCGTAACTGGCTGCTTTCAGATCAGGCTACCAGCGAGGCACTTACCGCCGTGCGTGCGGGGGTTACGCCTGAAATGGCGGCTGCGGTGAGCAAGCTAATGCGCAACCAGGATTTAATCCTGGTGGCTAAAAAGTGCCAGGTCACCACGGCGTTTCGCAATACCATTGGCCTACCGGGGCGGCTTTCCACGCGGCTGCAGCCTAATCACCCCACCGACGACGTTACCGGCATTGCCGCCAGCATTTTAGATGGCCTGTTGTACGGCAGCGGCGACGCGGTCATTGGCATCAATCCCGCCACGGATAATGTCGCCCAAAGCGTTAAATTGATGCGCTTAATGGATGAAGTGATCAATAAATATGAGATTCCCACCCAGTCCTGCGTGCTTACCCACGTTACCAATACGCTGGAGGCGATCGAGCAGGGTGCGCCGGTGGATCTGGTGTTCCAATCCATTGGCGGCACCGAAGCGACTAACCGCAGCTTTGGTTTTGATTTAAGCACCCTGGCTGAAGCTGAAACGGCAGCGCAGACGCTTAACCGTGGCACGGTAGGCCGCAACGTGATGTATTTCGAAACCGGCCAAGGTAGCTCGCTTTCCGCCGGCGCTCACCACGGGCTTGATCAGCAAACCTGCGAAGCCCGCGCCTACGCCGTGGCGCGCAAGTTTAATCCGTTGCTGGTGAATACCGTCGTCGGTTTTATCGGCCCTGAATATTTGTTCGACGGTAAAGAGATTACCCGGGCGGGGCTTGAGGACCACTTCTGCGGCAAGCTGCTGGGTGTGCCCATGGGTTGCGATGTTTGCTACACCAACCACGCCGAAGCTGACCAGAACGATATGGACAACCTGCTGACGCTATTGGGTGTGGCTGGCTGCAATTTCGTCATGGGCATTCCGGGCTCCGACGATATCATGCTCAACTACCAAACCACCTCGTTTCACGATGCGCTCTATGCACGGCGAGTGCTTGGCTTAAAGGCAGCGCCTGAATTCGAGCAGTGGCTTGAAAAGATGCAGATATTTGAGGATGTCAGCACCCACCGGCTCAACGACCGGCTTCCCGCCGCGTTCGCCAATAGCTTACGCCACCTGCCCCAGGAGCCACGCTATGGCGCATAACGAATCACCCCCCATTGTGGTGGAGAACCCCTGGGAGCGGCTGAATGCGTTTACCGATGCGCGAATTGGGCTCGGTCGCGCGGGCGTTAGTCTGCCTACTACCAAGCATCTCGATTTTCAGCTGGCTCATGCCCAGGCTCAAGATGCCGTTCATTGCGCGCTTGATGGCAACAGCCTGGAGGCAGCGCTAACCAACACGCTTGGGCTCACCATGCCACTCATTCGCTTACACAGTCATGCGCAAGACCGCGCTACGTACTTACAGCGCCCGGATTATGGCCGCCGGTTGAGCGATGAGTCGCGTGAACATTTACTCAATGCAGCGGTAACCGGCCAGCGCTTTGATCTAGCCGTGGTGATTGTCGATGGCCTTTCTGCTCTGGCGGTGCAGCAAAACAGCGCGCCGTTTCTCGCCGCATTGACGGAATGCCTGACCCGCGATGCCAACGACTGGCAGCTGGCGCCGTTCACCATGGTTGAGCAGGGCCGCGTGGCCATTGGCGATGAGGTGGGGTCGCTGCTTAACGCCGATGCAGTGCTGGTGATGATTGGCGAACGGCCAGGGCTAAGCTCGCCGGATAGTCTAGGGCTTTATATGACCTGGGCACCCGAAGTAGGCCTAAAAGACGACCGGCGTAACTGTATCTCCAACGTGCGCCCCGCCGGGCTTAAAGCAGAAGAAGCCGCCCGGCGGCTAGTGCTGTTATTAAAAGAGGCTCGTCAGCTCAAGGTGTCTGGCGTGAAATTAAAAGACCGCAGCGAGGAGGACGTATTGGAAGGCAACTCAGCAAAAGGCTCGACGCGTAATTTTTTAGTGGCCGATTAACGGGCGCAAAAAGTGAAGCGTCATAACAATGGCTTTATAACAAAAAGCACATAACAACACGGAACATCGTACGTATAAACAGCACGCCGCTAACGACCGTTATGTTCCACACTGAAAAAGGTAAAACGATGAAACAACCTTCTGTAGATCAAGCGTATTTGGCCAAGCGACAGTTGCGCAAGGGTACCGCAGGCTGGATGCTGCTGGCTGGACTTGGGGTATCTTACGTCATTTCCGGTGACTTCGCCGGCTGGAACTTTGGCATTGCCGAAGCAGGCTGGGGCGGTTTTGCCATTGCCGCTTGCTTAATGGCGCTCATGTATTTGGCGCTGGTGCTTTCGCTGGCGGAAATGTCGGCGGCAATTCCTGCTGCTGGCGGCGGGTACAGCTTTGCCCGCCAGGCCATGGGGCCTGCAGGCGGCTATTTAACCGGGTTTGCGGTGTTGATTGAGTACGCCTTGGCCCCCGCCGCGATCGTTATTTTTATCGGCGCGGCGGTGGAGTCCCTATTGGGGATTAACGGCCCGCTGGTTTACCTGTTGTTTTACGCCGTTTTTATCGGTATTCACCTTGCAGGTGTTGGTGAAGCGCTAAAAGCGATGATGGTGATCAGCGGCTTGGCGGTATTCGCTATTTTAGCAACGGCGGTGGCGCTGATCGGCGATTTCGATTCAGCCAACTTATTCGACATCGCGCCAACGGACGCCGCCGGTGCCAGCACCTTTATGCCGTTTGGCTGGTACGGTATCTGGGCGGCGCTGCCGTTTGGCATGTGGCTGTTCTTAGCGGTGGAAGGCGTGCCGCTAGCGGCGGAAGAAGCCAAAGACCCCGCACGGGATATGCCAAAAGGCATTATCGGCGCCATGCTGTTTCTACTGTTTACCGCGCTACTGGTCGTGGTGCTACTGGCGGGTGCTGCCGGTGCTGACGTCATTGGCCAAAGCGGCGTGCCACTGGTCGACGCACTTAATGTGGCGGGCAACCCGACGCTTGCTACGCTGGTGAACGTATTGGGCTTGGCCGGTTTGATTGCCTCATTTTTCTCGATTATCTACGGTTACAGCCGTTTGGTGTTTGCCCTTTCACGGGCAGGGTATTTACCCAAGCCGCTGTCGCTGACCAGCGAGCGTAAGGTGCCGTATTTAGCGCTGATTGTGCCCGGTGTGTTTGGCTTCTTAGTATCATTAAGTGGTGAAGGCGACTTGATTTTGGGCATGGCCGTAGTGGGGGCGACGATCTCCTACGCACTGATGGCGTTTAGCCATATTCTGCTGCGCGTAAAGCAGCCTGATTTGCCGCGCCCTTATAAAACGCCGGGTGGTGTTGTGACCTCTGCTATTGCACTTGTGCTGGCGCTCGTTGCGCTAACCGGGGTGTACGCTTTCGATCCTCGTGCCTTCAACTACACTATCTTGCTGTTTATTGCTGGCGCAGCCTACTTCTTCCTCTACAGCAAAAATAATCTGGTGGCAAAAACCGCAGAGGAGGAATTTGCACTGGTGGTGACGTCACCCGAAGACCTAGACGACAGCAATCCGAGCGAAGCAGTATCTGTCGCTAAGCTGTAACCACCTCGCTATTTCACCTAAGCTAACCAAGCCTCTGCGTTAAGACCGCAGAGGCTTGGTTGTTTCAATCGGTTAACACGTTTTCGATCACTGACGAGAGAGCACGAATGGCGTTGATATTTGATAACTACGCTGAGCAACATCGCTGGCACGCTATCAATGACGGTGTAATGGGCGGCGTCTCCCAAAGCGCGTTCACGGTTCAGGGCGGTGAAGGGCGATTTCACGGCGAGGTGTCGCTTGAAAACGGCGGCGGTTTTGCCTCGGTTCGCCGTGAGCCTGACGCGTTTGAGCCAATGTTACACTACGCCCATGGCGTCATACTTAGCGTGCGGGGCGATGGGCGAACGTATCAACTGCGTTTAAAAAGCACGCGACTTGAGGATGCTAGCGCCTACCGGGTGACGTTCACACCACCCCAGCGCCGGTGGGAGACGCTGCACGTTGCGTGGAGCGATTTTGAAGCCGTTCGGCGGGGCACGTTACTTACCGATGCGCCACCGCTTGAGCCGCAAACCATTCATCAATTAGGGTTTTTGATTGCCGATCGCACCGCAGGACCGTTCTGCTTGCGCGTTGCCTCACTAAAGCCACTAACGTGAATACCCACCAAGGTCGCCTCGTATGTTGTGGCACAATCGTGGAAGCTAGGGAAAACTTTTAGGAGTCCACTGTGAAACTGTCACCCGCTTACCGTTTGGCCACTACCATTTTGCACGGCTTTGATGAATATCGCGCCCGCTTTAAAGACATTACGCAGGACGCAAGCCGACGCTTTCGTGACGCGGCGTGGCGTGAAGCGCAGCAAGCCTCGGCTGAACGCATCAACCTTTATGAGGAGAAGGTGGGGGTGACGCTTGCGCGTATGCAGCGCACCTTCGATCATGATGTGCTCTCCCACTGTGAGTGCTGGCGCGAGGCCCGCACACACTATGCGGAGCTTATTAGTCAGCGGCTTGACTATGAACTGGCAGAGACGTTTTTCAACTCGCTGTTCTGTTCCATTTTTCATCACCGTCACATTCGCAATGACTGGATGTTCGTGTACAGCTCGCGGGAAGACGCCGCGCACCACTCAGGCATTGAACTGTGTCGACGTCAACCGGTGAATGGTGATTGGCAGGACGCCCTGCGCTGGGCGTTAGAAGAGGCGCCATTTGAAAACCCCTTCACCGATATTGACCGTGACACCCAGCTAGGGGCGGAGTTTCTGGAAGCACACTTACCCGACGCGATTAAGCATGCTGCTGATGTCGAGATTGAGCTGCTTAAAAACGTTTTTTACCGCAACAAAGGCGCGTACCTCGTCGGACGAATATATGGTGGTGGCGAACAAGTGCCGTTAGTGTTGCCGGTACTGCACGGTGAGGGGTTTGGTGAGGAAAAGGGCGCCGACTCACGCCTGCACCTCGATACGGTCCTTATTGAGTCCGACGAAGTCTCGATCATTTTCTCGTTTACCCGCGCGTATTTTCAGGTCGAGGTCCCGGTGCCCGGGGAATTCGTCACCTACTTGCAGGAGCTAATGCCGCAAAAGCCAGCGGGGGAACTCTACGCTTCAATTGGCTTTTTTAAACACGGGAAAACCGAGTTTTTCCGTGGGCTCAACCGCCAAGTCGCCAAGCGTGAAGATCAGTTTATTATCGCCCCAGGGGTGCGTGGCATGGTGATGGCGGTGTTTGTGCTGCCCTCGTTTCGCACGGTGTTCAAAATTATCAAAGATAAATTTGATCCCACCAAAGAGATGAGCCGCGAGAACGTGCGCGAAAAGTACCGGCTGGTAAAACGCCACGACCGCGTCGGGCGCATGGCCGATACCCAGGAGTTCTCCAACTTCATTGCCCGGCAAGATCACTTCTCACCGGAGTGTCTGGAGCACCTTTTGGAAGTATGCCCATCCACGGTGTATCTCAAAGACGACAAAGTGATCATTAAGCATTGTTATACCGAACGGATGATGACACCGCTGAATATCTACTTGGAAGAGTGCAGCGAAGAAGAGAAACCCACCATCCTCAAAGATTACGGCAATGCGATTAAACAGCTGGCGGCGGCGAACATCTTCCCTGGCGATATGTTGCTGAAAAACTTTGGCGTCACGCGCCACGGTCGCGTGATTTTCTACGACTACGACGAAATCTGCTATTTGACCGAATGCAATTTCCGTCACATCCCAGAGGCTCTGTACCCCGAGCAGGAAATGTCCAGCGAGCCGTGGTACTCCGTCGGGCCGAACGATATTTTCCCGGAAGAGTTTGGACCGTTTCTTTTCGCCAATATGGAACTGCGAAAGCTATTTTATAAGCTGCATCCAGAACTTTTCGACGCGGGCTACTGGCAGGGCTTGCAGCAAGCGATTATTGATGGCCGGGTGATCGATGTGTATCCCTACCGCAATAAGCAGCGCTTTGCAGGCAGCGCTGGGCAGTTAGTATATTAAGGGTTCAAAGCACAAGTGATGGGGGATTCATGGCAAACACGCCGCATCTTGTGGTGTTTAGTGGCTCGGGCATTAGTGCCGAAAGCGGGATTAAAACCTTTCGCGCCAGCGACGGGTTATGGGAAAACCATCCGGTAGAAGACGTGGCCACGCCGAGTGCCTGGCGGCGAGACCCTGAGCGGGTGCTGGATTTCTATAACCTGCGCCGCGAGCAGGTCCGTAAGGCAAAGCCTAATGCTGCTCACAAGGCGCTGGCCGGTCTGGAAAAAAACGGTTTCAAGGTAAGTATCATCACGCAAAATATCGATGATCTACACGAACGCGCCGGTTCCCATCACGTGTTGCATCTGCACGGCGAGATCTTAAAAGCGCGTTCTAGCGTTGATGTGCGGATGCAGTATCGCTTGCCGAAAGGCGGTATCGAAATGGGCGATTTTTGCGATAAAGGCAGCCAGCTCCGCCCTGACGTAGTTTGGTTTGGCGAATCGGTACCGCTGTTCCCTGATGCCTGCGATATCGTCGCCGAGGCAGACTTCCTACTGGTGGTGGGCACATCGCTTGCCGTGATGCCCGCTGCCTCACTCTTGAGGCATGTGGATGACGATACGCCCTGTGCGGTGGTTGACCCTAACGCCGATGAGCTAAGCCCAGCCGGCGTGCTGGCGATCAATACCACCGCGGGAGAGGGTGTGTCCGCCTTGGCGAATCAGTGGAAGAAACAGGGCAATTTGCTGCTGCCCTAGGTTTTAGCGTGCTAAAAACCATGCCTTCATCACGTCGGTAATCTTCACCATGTCCTTTTCCGAAGTAATGTAAGCGGGCATGGTATAAAGCCAGCGACCGATGGGGCGGAGCCAGACGCCGCGTTCGCGGGCGAAGCTTGCCACCCCCTTCAGTTCTTCTGCGAAGTGCGCTTCAATCACCGCCGTGGCACCCAGAACGCGCACATCGGCCACGGCGGAGTGGGCATTCAGCGCCTCATCGTCGAGCAGCTCGCGGCGCAGTATTTGGTTGAGTGCTGCGATCTTGCCAAGATAATCCTCTTCCTCGAACACCCGTAGGCTTTCCAGCGCCACGCGACAGGCCAGCGGATTGCCCATAAATGTCGGCCCGTGCATAAAGGCGTGGTGCTCGCTGTCGCCGATAAAGGCGTTATGAACGCGATCCGTGGCAAGCGTCGCGGCGTGGCCCAGGTAACCGCCGGTCAAGCCTTTGGAAAGCACCATGATATCCGGCGTGACGCCCGCGTGGTCGGCGGCAAACAGCTTGCCGGTGCGACCAAAGCCGGTGGCCACCTCGTCGAAAATCAGCAGTACGCCAAATTCATCGCACAGTGCTTGCGCCCCGCGCAGATAGTCTGGCGAGGTCATATTGAGCCCGCCAGCGGCTTGCAGCAGTGGCTCCATCAGCAGCGCGGCGATCTCATCATGGTGGCGCTCAAGCACTTCACGCAAGGCGCTAAGGTCGTGTTCCACCTGTTCCGGCGTGGCGTCATAAGGGGCGGTGGGTGCCGGGGCAAAATGGTGCTGGGGCAGGAGGCCCGTAAACAGGCCGTGCATGCCTTCTTCCGGGTCGCACACCGCCATGCAGCCGGTGGTGTCGCCGTGATAGGCCTTCATCAGCGAGAGCATCTTGCGCTTGCCGGGGTTGCCGGTGAGCACCTGGTACTGCAAGGCCATTTTCATCGCCACTTCCATGCCCACCGAACCGCTGTCGGAATAGAACACGTGGTTAAGCCCGGCGGGGGTGATGCGTACCAGCTCCCTGGCCAGGCGGTCGGCGGGCTCGTGGGTGAGGCCGCCGAGCATCACGTGGCACAGCTCTCCGGCCTGCTCGCGAATGGCCGCCACCAGTCGCGGGTGGCCGTAGCCGTGAATCATGCACCACCAGGAGCAGGTGGCATCCAGCAGGCGTTCACCGCTCTCAAGTACAAAGTGAGCGCCGTCACCGCCCACCACCTTGGGCACCGGCGTTTGATGTTTGAGATCGGCATAGGGATGCCAGACAGGCGAGGTCATGGGGTCTCCAGTGTGCGTAACGGCGGCAGGGAAAGGTAAGGCTGTGCCGTTTCCGGCGAAGGCTGTTCGAGATGCGGGATAATCCCCAGGCAGGAGGCCGGTAAGGTTTGCTTGAGCACGTCAAGGTTGGCAGCAAAGCGGGTCGACTCAGAAGTAAACGCCGGGTCGACCACGCTGCCTACCCAGCCCGCAATCGTCAGCCCGTCGGCGGCAATGGCCTCGGCGGTGAGTCGCGCATGGTTGAGGCAGCCCAGCTTCAGGCCGACCACCAGAATCACCGGCAGCTGCATGAGGCGGGGAATATCGCAAAAATCGTCGCGGTCGTTGAGCGGTACCCGCCAGCCGCCCGCGCCTTCGATCAGGGTGAGGTCTCGTTGCGTTTGCGCAAGGGTAGCGCCAAGTGTTGCCACGATATCGCTGACATTAAGCGCTTGGCTCGCCTCGCTTGCGGCCAAGTGCGGTGCAATGGCGGGCTCAAATACCCAGGGGTTGACCGTTGCGTAACTGACCGGTGGCATGCTTTGTACCTGCAGCGCCAGGGCATCACTGTTGCGTAGGCCTACGGGCGTGACGCGACTGCCTGAGGCGACCGGCTTCAAGCCCAGCGTGGTGAGCCCTTGCGCGCTGGCAGTCGCGAGCAGCGTGCTGGTAACGAGCGTTTTGCCCGCATCGGTGTCAGTGCCGGTAACGAAGAATGTGCTCATAACGGTTTTTCCAGGTGCAGGGTAAAACACTGGTAGCTGACGGGCAGGCCTTGGGGTTCACGCAGCGTTTCAAAACGCTCGCGGGCAGTCTGCAGCTCGCGACGGGTCAGCCGCTGGGCGTGGGGCCTGGCAACCTGCGCGCCGACGCCTTTGATGGAGGCCATCACAGCGTTCAGATCGGGATAGTGGAAGGTGTGCCGCTTGGCAAGCTGATGAATAGGTGTCAGGCCGCTGTGATCGATAGCGCGCGCCAGTTCATTCCGGTCGGGCGTCTGCAATAGCGCCTCCGGGCGCTGCCAGGCATGGGCGATTTCGGTCAGCGTTTCGGGCAGTAGCGTGGTGAGATGCGCCTGGCCCCCACGTGCAAGCACTCGATGGAGTTCGTTCATCACCGCGCCGATATCGCGGCACCACTGAATCGCCAGGTTGGAAAACACCCGATCAAACGTTCCTGCGACAAAGGGGAGTGCCTCGGCATTGCCCAGTTGCCAATGAATGCGGGGGCCATAGCGCGCCTTGGCTTGGGCGAGCATGCCGGGCGCAATATCCAGCCCTGTCACTTGGGCGCTGGGGAAACGCTGGAATAATCGATGTGTCCAGTAACCGGTGCCGCAGCCAAGGTCCAGTACCCGGCTTGCCCTGCCGGGTAAGGTGCTCCAAAGGGTTTCACCGATCTGCCGCTGGGCGCCTGCCAGAGCGTCATAGCGCGGGGCCGCGCGGGAAAACGCATGCGCGACGCTGGCCTGCCAGCTGGCTGAGTGCGGCGGAGTGGCGGTCGTGCTCATGCTCGCTCCTTGACGGCAAGCGCCGCCTGCGCCGCGAGTGACTCAGCCAGTTGAACGGGCTGGGAGAGCATTGGGCAATGCCCGGCTTTTGCTAGCGTTGCCGCCTTGTCACGGGCCGATGTGCTGACCAGCGGGTCGTGCTCGCCGATCAAACGCGTCACCGGGCAGGGGGCATTGTGTAGACGTTGGCCATTATCGAGGGTGGCAAGCCAGTTGAGCCCCTGAGCCAGCGTGCTGTGGTTGGCGCTGGGGGTATCACCCAGAAGTGCTTGCAGCTGTCGGTGGGCTTGGCGGGCGTTGGGTTCGCCCTGCGCTTGCCAGCGCAAAAAGTGTCGCCAGGTGGCGTGTGGCTCACGGGAAAAAGCGCGCCGAAAACTGGCAAGTTCTGACCAGGTGACGCCATCATCGCTGTAAAACCGCTCGCCCGTGCCGATAAGGATCAAACCGCGCGGTGCGGGGAGATAATCAAGCAGCGCCGTCGCCAGTAGCCCGCCCAGCGACCAGCCGACCCAAATGGCATCAATGGGCAGTTGTTCGGCCATGGTGCTGGCCAGCTGGTCAAGCGTGGCGTTGTCGGGCAGGGCAGGCATATCGCCGTAGCCCGGCCAGTCAACGGCGTGGGCTTCGACAGACGCGGGCCAACAGCTCTCGAGTGGCTGCCAGATGCGTTGATCAATGCCCCAGCCCGAGAGCAATACTAGGCGTTGTGAAGGTGGGCGTGGCATCTTGCCTCCTCGCGCTGGCAGACCTTTAAGCTGTCCAGTAAACGATCGATGTCACTGCGGGTGTGGCGGGCGCTGAGCGTGATTCGCAGGCGCGCCGCTCCGTTGGCAACCGTGGGCGGTCGAATCGCGCCGACCTGTAAGCCATGCTGGGCAAGCGTTGCCGACCAACCGAGGGTGCGGGCTTCGCTGTCCAGCAGCAGTGGCTGAATCGGGGTAGTCGACGCGCTTAGCGGCAGCCCCAGCTGTAACGCCTCGCGGCGGAAGTAAGCGATGTTGGTATTGAGATGGTCGCGGTGTTCGGGTTCACCCTGAACGATCTCCAATGCCTTGAGCGTCGCAGCGGCAATGCTGGGGGGTTGGGCGGTGGTGTACACATAGCTGCGGGCAAACTGGGTGATATGCTCGATCAGCGCGGTATCCCCGGCGACAAAGGCGCCGGCGGTGCCGAGTGCCTTACCCAGGGTGCCAACCAGGACAGGCACCTCAGCGCTGCCCCAAAGAGTGCCCACGCAGCCGCTGCCGCTATGGCCCAGCACGCCAACGCCATGGGCGTCGTCGATCATCAGCCAGGCGCGGTGTTGCTGGCTCACCCGGGTCAGCGCGGCAATATCCGCCACATCACCATCCATGCTGAACACGCCGTCGCTGACCACGAGCTTATGTGAGCACTCGCTGCGCGCGAGCAGGCGGTTCAAGTCGTTGGCATCGCGGTGATGAAAACGCCGCGAACGGGCGCCGCTTAGCGTGGCGCCATCCAGTAGCGAGGCATGGTTGAGGCGGTCTTGAAATATCGCCGTGTCGGCCTCGGCCAATGCCTGCAAAACGCCGAGGTTGGCCATATAGCCGGTTGAAAACAGCAGGGCACGCTCGCGGCCTGTCCAGCGTGCCAGAGCGTCTTCCAGGGCGTCGTGAACCTGCACATGACCGCTTACCAAGTGCGATGCGCCAGCGCCCGCCCCGTAACGGCGTGCGCCCTCTGCCTGGGCTTCACACACCCTTGGGTCCTGGGCCAAGCCCAGATAGTCGTTGCCGGCAAAGTCGAGCGCACCCGTTGCCATGACTCGGCGGGATCGCCAGCGATTTGCCTGCTGGCGGCTCGAGCGGGCATCGGCCAAGCGGTGGTGCCACGCGTCAGACACTGGCATCCACCGCCAGCTCGGCCACGCGTTCTGCGCGGGCGTGTTGTTCAGCCTGTTGTGCCAGGCGCTGGGCGTGGGTCGCGTCATCTTCGCAGGTTTCGCGGCGCTCCGGGTGAAGGCCGAGCTTGGCGAAGAGCGCGCGGTCGATATCGGCTTGGGGGTTGCC
Organism: Halomonas llamarensis; assembly: GCF_023555005.1. Classification (GTDB taxonomy): domain Bacteria; phylum Pseudomonadota; class Gammaproteobacteria; order Pseudomonadales; family Halomonadaceae; genus Vreelandella; species Vreelandella llamarensis. The sequence continues at coordinate 164,390 of NZ_JAMJPJ010000005.1, forward strand.
GGTGGTCAGCAATGTGTCGCCGTAGAAGATCGAGTTGGCACCAGCCAGGAACGCCAGCGCCTGGGTGGACTCGCTCATCTGCTCGCGACCGGCGGAAAGCCGAACGTGGCTTTGCGGCATCATGATGCGCGCCACGGCAATGGCGCGGATAAACTCGATGGGGTCCAGGTCTTCGACGTTTTCCAGCGGCGTGCCGGGGACCTTGACCAGCATATTGATCGGCACCGATTCCGGGTGCGGCGACAGCTTAGCCAACTGCTGTAGCAGGGCGCTACGGTCCTGGGCGTCTTCACCCATGCCGAGGATACCGCCGGAGCAGACTTTCATGCCCGCGTCGCGCACGGTGGCCAGGGTATCCAGCCGGTCGCTAAAGGTGCGGGTGGTGATGATCTCGCCGTAATAGTCGGGCGAGGTGTCCAGATTATGGTTGTAATAGTCGAGCCCCGCCGTCGCCAGTCGGCTAGCCTGATCACTATCGACCATGCCCAGTGTCATGCAGGTTTCCAACCCCAGGGCTTTTACCTGGCGGACCATCTCTTCCACCAGCACCAGATCTTTATCTCGCGGGCTGCGCCACGCCGCGCCCATGCAAAAACGGCTGGCGCCTGCTTCTTTGGCGGCCTTGGCCTGTTCGACGACTTTTTCAACTTCCAGCAGCTTCTCTTTTTCCAGCTGGGTATTGTAGTGGCCGGACTGGGGGCAGTACTTGCAGTCTTCTGGGCAGGCGCCGGTCTTGATCGACAGCAGGGTCGAAATCTGTACCGCATTGGCGTCAAAATGCGCACGGTGCACCTGCTGGGCCTGAAACAGCAGGTCATTGAAGGGCAGCGCAAACAGCGCGTTGATCTCGTCCAACGTCCAGTCGTGGCGTTGTGCAGTGGTGGTGATGGTCACGGGTAAACCTGTATGATTTTGAAAGTTTACGAGACTCTATCGACGTTGCCTTTTCGTTGTCAACTTGGTTTTTTCATGTAGTTTACGCGAGTCGTCGGTCAGTTGAGTGCATCGGCGCTTTTATCTCCGTCAGCGCCACCAATGTGATTGACCTTGAAGGTAAAATACGTATAATACCCATCCATTGCCGGTGTGGCGGAATTGGTAGACGCAGCGGATTCAAAATCCGCCGCTGTAAAAGGCGTGGGAGTTCGAGTCTCCCCACCGGCACCACTTTAAAATCAGACGCTTAGGCGTCTTTTTTTATGCCTGAAATTTGCCCCAATCAAAGCTTGGTCGCAGATGGTCGCGCCAAACTATCCATTCAGGCTCGGCAAATTGCTGCCGATCGCATCCAATCCTCCATTAAAAAATATGTGGCTGTAGCGGCTAGTGACCAGCAGGCTAGAGTGGCCTACCAGATCCTCGCACCGTGGTCATGTTCTCGCCCGCTTGGGCTAACAGGCTGGCGTAGCTGTGGCACAGGTCGTGGAAGCGCAGATCACATAGACCATCACTGGCCAAGCTAACCTTAGGTGTCGCTTGCGACGGTGCTACTTTATCCCTTAGTTATGCAGTAGTGGGCATTAGGCGAAGCTTGTTAAGTGAATCGGAGCCCTGTTCTTGGAAACCCTCTGTTACTACGTCATTATGACGACGGGCTGGCATGGCGTTTGCCAATTATTTATTCGTTGTGATGAGAGATATTGGCCCATGTGAGGGGACTGGCACAGCGGTGATCCAACCCTTGGAAGGCTAGTGTTTGATGTGACGGCCAAATCGCTTGTCGACGATAAAAGCAGCACCCGCCAGCAGCTGAATAGGATAAATGCCACCTCATGAACGCAGTAGAAATCGAATCCGCAATATCGGACTTAGCACAACAGCCTTTTGACCCGGCTGAGTTCCCCTATGCTTTTCTGGAAGCCTTTGGCAACAAGGCAACCACTATCAAACGGCTGCGCTCGGGTACGTCCAATAAGTCGGACTTTTCCGGTTCTTGGGGCGGGGTATTGCAGACGAACAATATCCATATCGCTGTAGCAGATTCGGGTGCCGTTACCCAGACCCTAGCCGCTCTGAAGGCTAGCCCGGCCACTGTTCGTGCCAAGGCCAAGTTTGTGCTCGCCACAGACGGTGAGATGCTAGAGGCCGAGGAACTGGAAAGCGGCGAGACAGTCGCCTGCAAATATGAAGAATTCCCGGATCACTTCGGTTTCTTTTTGCCTCTGGCCGGTATTTCCACTGTTAAACAGGTACGTGAAAGCTCGTTTGATATTCGGGCGACCAGCCGCTTGAACCGGCTGTATGTGGAGCTTCTGAAGGATAACCCAGGCTGGGGCACGGAAGAGCAGCGCCATGAAATGAACCACTTCATGGCTAGGCTGATCTTCTGTTTTTTTGCCGAAGACACTGACATTTTCGCCGGTAGCGGGCTGTTTACCGATACCGTCTCAGAAATGAGCGCCAGAGATTCTGCCAATACCCATGACGTGATTAGCGAAATCTTTCGCGCCATGAACACGCGGCAAGAAGAGCATGCAGCGGCAAATATCCCCCGTTGGGTAGGGAAGTTTCCCTATGTAAACGGCGGTTTGTTTTCCGGCAGTGTCGACGTGCCGCGCTTCAGCAAGATTGCGCGTTCCTACCTACTGCACATCGGCAGCCTGGATTGGACACAGATCAACCCTGATATTTTCGGCTCGATGATCCAGGCGGTGGCCGACGACGAAGAACGCGGTGCATTAGGCATGCACTACACTAGCGTGCCGAACATTCTAAAAGTGCTGAATCCGCTGTTCCTGGATGAGTTGCGTGAAAAGCTGGAGGAAGCTGGCGACAACTCCCGCAAGCTGCTGAATCTGCGCAACCGTATGGCCAAAATTCGCGTCTTCGATCCAGCCTGCGGCTCGGGTAATTTCTTGGTCATCGCCTATAAGCACATGCGAGAGATTGAGGCTGAAATAAACCAGCGTCGTGGTGAGCCAAACCGGCCTACCGATATACCGCTGACTAACTTTCGTGGCATTGAGCTTCGGGACTTCTCAGCCGAGGTTGCTCGCCTCGCACTGATCATTGCCGAGTACCAGTGTGACTTGCATTATCGCGGCAAAAAGCTGGCACTGGCTGAATTTTTACCCCTCAGCTCTGATAACTGGATTACCTGTGGCAATGCCCTGCGACTGGACTGGTTGAGTATTTGCCCTCCAACGGGAACGGGCGTCAAGCTGCAAGCTGATGATTTATTTGAATTGCCGTTGGATCAGGCACAGATTGATTTCGAAAATGAGGGTGGAGAAACGTACATTTGCGGAAACCCACCGTACAAGGGGAATGCAAGAAAAACCGATGAGCAAAAGGCTGACCTTAAATTCCTTCTTGATGGTAAGTTTGAAAAATGGGGCTTGCTAGATTATGTATGTGGCTGGTTTATCAAAGCTTTTGAATTTGCGAAAACTACCCCCACTAAATTTGCATTTGTTGCGACAAATAGTATTGCACAAGGCCAACACGTTTCTAATTTTTGGAAGCCACTATTTGATAAAGGACTTCGGTTTTTTTTCGCAGTACGGTCTTTTAAATGGTCGAATCTTGCAGCCCATGATGCGGGAGTCACTGTTGTAATTATTGGATCTGATCTCGCCAGGGGGATTGCTTCACTTTTTGACGGGGATTCAAAACTTCAAACACACAATATTAACGGCTATTTATTGCCTCAACAAAATTATTGGGTGTCTGCTGTGGCAAAGCCAATTTCAGGCATACAGCCAATGATTAAAGGGAATTATTACGGCCTTTCAGAGCATTTGTTGATGGATCCGAATAAGATGCTTGAGTTAAAGGCAAGAGGAGTTCCTGAAAGTCATATAAAACGTTTTTACGGTTCCACCGAAGTTATCAATGCCAAAGCTAGGTATTGTCTTTGGTTCGAAGAAGATCCTGAAAACGAGATACTAGAATTGGCTGATCTGCGAGCACGCATGAAAGCTGGTGTCGATAAGAGAAAAAAATCTAAGGATGCAGTTTCAAACGGTATGGTAAAGCGTCCCCATCAGTTTAGGGAGATGAATACTGGCAAACAGAATACTATTGCCGTGCCAGTTGTATCGTCAGAAAACCGAGATTTTCTCCCAGTCGATCTCTTGGGGAAAGACGCTGTTATGTCTAATAAGTGTTTTGCACTTTTTGATGCGCCACTTTGGAATTTTTCATTAGTAGCCTCGCGCCTCCATTGGGTGTGGATAGGTACAGTTTGCGTGCGCATGCGAACAGATTTCAGCTATTCCAATACTCTAGGCTGGAACACTTTCCCTGTTCCTACCCTGACTGAAAAAAATAAAGCCGATCTGAGTCGTTGTGCCGAGAATATTCTGCTGGCTCGGGAAGCACACTTTCCTGCCACAATCGCTGATCTCTACGATCCCGAAAAGATGCCCGAAAATCTGCGAGAAGCCCATGAGCAAAATGATGAAGTGCTGGAGCGCATCTACATCGGGCGTCGCTTCAAGAACGATACCGAGCGCCTGGAAAAGCTTTTTGAGCTGTATACCAAGATGTCCGCAGAGGCTCCCAGCAAAGTGTCTATCAATAAGAAAGCACGGAGGAAGGCATGAGCGACCTAATCCTCTACACCACAGATGATGGCCGTACCCAACTCCACCTTCGAGTTGAAGGCGACAGCATCTGGCTAAGCCAGCTGGAAATTGCCGAGCTATTCCAGACTACTAAGCAGAACGTTTCTCTGCATGCTAAAAATATATTTGAAGACAGTGAGTTACGCCAAGATTCAGTTGTCAAGGAATCCTTGACAACTGCCGCAGACGGCAAAAACTACCGTACCAAGCTGTACAATCTCGACTTGATCCTGGCCATCGGCTATCGCGTCCGCTCGTCTCGCGGCGTGCAGTTCCGTCAGTGGGCTAGCACCCACCTCAAGGAGTTTCTGCTAAAGGGCTTCGTGATGGATGACGAACGCCTGAAGAACCCTGGCGGTTGGGATTTCTTCGATGAGCTGTTGGAACGCATCCGGGACATACGCGCCTCGGAAAAACGCTTTTACCAGAAAGTTCGCGATCTATTCGCCCTCAGTTCTGATTATCAGGCGCGCGAGCGAGAGACGGCACAGTTTTTTGCTGAGGTGCAAAACAAGCTGCTGTACGCCGCGACAGGCCACACCGCCGCTGAGCTGATCTTGAAACGTTCAGATCCCAGCATGCCCAACATGGCGTTGACCAATTGGAGCGGCTCACGGGTGCGGAAGCAGGATGTCATCGTTGCTAAAAACTACCTAACGGCAGACGAGATCGACACGCTAAACCGTTTGGTGGTGATCTTCCTTGAACAGGCAGAGCTCAGGGTGAAGAAGCAGAAAGAGTTGACCCTGGATTTCTGGCGTAACAACGTCGACAAGATGCTGGCGTTTAATGATCAGCCCATTCTCGAAGGCGCCGGTTCGGTTAGCCGCGAAAATATGGAGAAGGTCGCCCGCGAGCGCTATGAGGTATTCGACCAGCAACGCCGCATTGTGGAAGCAAAAGCAGCCGATGCCGCTGACCTGAAGGAAATCGAGCAGCTGGAACAAGACCTCAAATACAAGGGCAAGAAGCCCTGACAGGGATCGCATTATGACGAAGAGAGTACCCTCAGTTTCCGTCTCGTATGCCAGCAATGGCAGTTCTACCAAATCCAATGAACTCGGCATGCGACCCATGCAAGAGCGTGCCTACGAACGGCGAGGCGAACAGTTTCTGCTGATCAAATCACCACCTGCATCAGGCAAAAGCCGCGCCCTCATGTTTATTGCGCTGGATAAGTTGCACAACCAGGGGCTTAAACAGACCATTATCGTGGTGCCAGAAAAATCCATTGGTTCTAGCTTCAATGACGAGCCGCTGAGTAACTACGGCTTTTGGGCTGATTGGCATGTAGAACCCAAATGGAACCTGTGCAACGCACCGGGCACGGACAATGGCGGTAAGGTCAAATCTCTGGGGTCTTTCCTCGAAAGCAGCGACAAGGTGTTGGTTTGCACCCATGCCACGTTCCGTTTTGCGATTGATCAGTTTGGCGTGGCGGCCTTTGATGACTGCTTGATCGCCGTGGATGAGTTCCACCATGTTTCAGCGAATCCCGACAATAAGCTGGGTGCTCACCTGGGTGGTTTCATTAACCGCGATAAAGTGAATATCGTGGCTATGACCGGTTCCTACTTCCGAGGGGACACCGAGGCAGTGCTGGCCCCGCAGGATGAGTCGCGCTTTGATACGGTGACCTACACCTATTACGAGCAGCTCAACGGTTACGAGTACCTAAAGCAGCTCGACATCGGCTATTACTTTTATTCTGGCTCGTACGCTGACGATATCCTAAAGGTGCTTGATCCGGGTGAGAAAACCATTCTGCATATTCCCAACGTCAATTCGCGCGAGAGTTCCAAGGATAAGGTCCGCGAGGTTGAGCACATCATTGACGAATTGGGTGAGTGGCAAGGGACTGACCCGACCACCGGTTTTCAACAGGTGAAAACGCCGGAAGGTCGGTTGCTGAAAATTGCCGATTTGGTGGATGACGATTCAACCAAGCGTGAGCGAGTATCGAGCGCACTGAAAGACCCTGCGCAGAAGAATAATCGTGACCATGTGGACATCATTATTGCCCTGGGCATGGCGAAAGAGGGGTTTGATTGGATCTGGTGCGAACATGCGCTGACGGTGGGCTACCGTTCCAGCCTAACGGAGATCGTGCAGATCATCGGTCGCGCCACACGGGATGCGCCAGGCAAGACACGGGCACGCTTCACTAATCTGATTGCCGAGCCGGATGCCGCTGAGCAGGCGGTGACCGAAGCTATTAACGATACCCTAAAAGCCATTGCTGCCAGCTTGCTGATGGAACAAGTGCTGGCACCGCGCTTTGAGTTCAAGCCAAAGAACCCTACCAGCGGACCGCAAGAGGGATTCGACTACGGTGAAGAGGGCTATGACCCTAGCAAGTGCAATGTGGGTGTTAACGAGGAAACTGGCAAGTATCATATTGAAGTCAAGGGGTTGGTAGAACCGAAGAGCGACGAAGCCGCTCGTATTTGCCAAGAAGACCTGAATGAAGTGATTACTGGCTTCGTGCAAGACAAGACCACCATTGAGCGTGGCTTGTTTGACGAAGAGCTGGTGCCCGAAGAGCTGACCCAGGTGCGCATGGGCAAAATTATCAAAGAGCGCTACCCGACCTTGGACGAGGCAGACCAGGAAGCCGTTCGCCAACATGCCATTGCAGCGCTCAACCTCACCCAGCAGGCCAAGCAACTACTGGCGGGTAGTGAAGCCGTTGATATCGGCAACAATGAGCCAAAGCCGAACACAGCGCTGATAACAGGTGTGCGTAAGTACGCGATGGACGTGCGAGAGCTCGATATTGATTTGATTGATCGCATTAACCCTTTTAGCGAGGCCTACGCGATTCTGGCTAAGAGCATGAGTGAAGACAGCTTGAAGCAAGTAGCCGCCGTCATCTCTGGTAAACGTACCAATCTGACGCCTGACGAAGCCAAAGAGCTGGCGATGAGAGCGTTAAAGTTCAAAAAAGAGCGGGGGCGGCTGCCCTCTATCAGCTCCCAAGATGCCTGGGAAAAGCGCATGGCCGAAGGCGCTTCTGCATTCGTGCGTTTCAAAGACGAGGGGCGTTATGACTGATCTGGACGAATTGCGTTCCGAGCTGGATGAGTTAGCCCAGCCCGAGAAGAAGAAAGGCCTTTCTGCACGTGAAGAACGCATCATCGCTGGTTTTGAAGAGATTCAGCGCTTTGTCGATCAGCATGGCTGTGCCCCGCAGCATGGTGAAGGCAACGATATTTTTGAACGGCTCTATGCCGTGCGTCTTGATCGTATTCGTTCGCTTGAAGAATGCCGAACGCTACTGGTACCGCTTGACCACCAGAGCTTACTTGATAGCGATAGTATCAGTGACGTGGATGCGACAGAGGCGATAGACGATGATGCCTTGCTTACCGAACTTTCTGGCATTTCCGGGGCGTCTGAGCTTACCGAGCTAAAGCATGTGCGCTCCAGTGCCGAGAAGCGTGCCGCTGAAGAGGTGGCTAACAGAGAGAAGTGCGAAGATTTTGCGACCTACCAGCCGCTTTTTGAGCAAGTAGAGGGGGAGCTGAAAAGTGGGCTAAGAACTACGCGACGATTCGGTAAGAATGCAACTATCGAGGTGGGTCAGTGGTTCATTGTAGATGGGCAAACGGCTTATGTGGCTGAGGAGGGTGAAGAGTTTGATTCACCCCAGGGTAAAAAAGATGCCCGCCTACGAGTTATTTTTTCCAACGGCACGGAAAGCAATTTGCTACGCCTATCGTTGGTAAGGGCGCTCTACAAAGATGAAGCCAGCCGCCGTATTACCGAGCCAGATGCCGGGCCTCTGTTTGCTGAACAACATCCCAATGAAAACCGCTTCAGCGAAACCTGGGAAGAAGACGACATTGAAAGCGGCACCATCTACGTGCTGCGCAGCCTGTCAGAGCATCCGTTTGTGGCGGAACATCGAGAACTGATCCACAAAATCGGTGTGACAGGTGGAAAGGTTGAGGCTCGCATCGCTAACGCCGCCCACGATGCCACCTATCTACTGGCTGATGTTGAGGTCGTCGCCACCTACAAACTGGCAGGTATCAACCGTCGTAAGCTTGAAGCACTTTTCCATCGCATCTTTGCCCCCGCACAGCTTGAACTGACTATTCAAGATCGCTTTGGGCATCCGGTTAAGCCACGCGAGTGGTTTTTGGTGCCATTGCATGTGATTGATGAAGCGGTGCAGAGGATTCGGGATGGGTCGATTATGGGTGTGGTTTATGAGCCAGAAACTGCACAATTGATTAGCTAAGCTCGCAAAATAGAAAAGGCATTGAGGCTGCGGTTGATAGATAGCCTTTGTAAGCGATAACTGACACCGCGTCAGCCACCAAATTGGTACCCTGCCTGATCAATAGTTTGAACAGTTGCATGACGTAATAGCGCCGTAGTGACACACCTCCTCAAAGTCGGGCCGGGATTTTATGCGATTGAAGTCCAGACCCAAGTAGGAAGAAAAGCGTTCCAGCAGGCGATA
>NZ_JAMJPJ010000060.1 GCF_023555005.1 Halomonas llamarensis
GATGCGACCTGGTTAAACCAGTAATCGATTCCCGCTGTGTCTGGGGCACGGCCCAGGCTTTCCTGGTACTGCTCTTCAATCGCCTGGCGCACGGCGTCGTTGGTTTGCTTGAGCGCCGGGGCTAGCTCCATTAGCCGCACGGCCAGTTCGCCCGTTGCTGTGTCGTTGAGGTTCTGGGCTTCGACCATTGCCCGTAGTTCTGCGACTGTTGTGGGTACCTGGTCGGTGACGCCTGCCAGCGTTTTGCGGAGGTCGGATTGGGAGCGGCTTAGGCGCTCGGTTTCGGTGTAGGTGGCCTGGTAGTAGCTTTGCTGGATAGTGGTTAGGTTCTGCACACCACCAGCGATCTCAGCGATATTAACCGCCGCTGCATAAGAGGCCTGGCCGGCAACGTCAAATTGCAGGTTTAGCCGCTCCATGCTGTTGGATAGCAGCGCATGCGCCTGCTGGGATACCTGAGCCTGGGCGATGACGGCGTCGAGCGATCCATCCAGCGACTGAACATACTGGCCAAACTCGCTGGTCATCGCATCGATAGCGGCACGAGGGCGCTCCTGCAGCGCGAACTGGATCAGCTCGCCGGCATTCTCCGCGTACAGGCCCATTGACTGGACCGTCTCCAGCATGGCGCTGAACTCGTCTTCGCTTTGAGCGAATGATGCAACGACGTTATCCAGCTGAGCCGCGCCCTGGGTGATTTCGTCCCACCATCCGTCATCAAGCCCCGCTTTGCCGAAATCACGCGAGGTGCGGTTACGGAAGCCGACCGCGCCGAATGCGGACTGTTCGTAATATTCAGCGTCGTTACCGCCCTCGAAATAACTGTCATTCATTGCCCGCCGAATGTCTTTCGTGTCCACGGCGTACTTATCTGCGACGGCACGGATGCCGTCCGCAGCGACCTCGGCCTGAATCTTAGCCACGTCGAGAATAGCCGTATCCACTGTCTCAACAACGGCTTTGAATGCAGGCGAGTTGCTGCCGAATGCCGAATCCAGCGCACCCCCGATAAACCCACCGATACCCGCTCCAATCGGGCCGCCAAAGTAAGTGCCAATCAAAGAACCAGCGGTGGCGCCGTAGTTCGATTGCGCCTGTTTACCGAATACCGATTCGCCCAGTTGGGTGCCGGCATAACTGCCCGCCATGCCCGCACCAGCGGATGCCAGGCCATTCATACCCGAAAAATTAGAGGTCGAACCGCCCATGAAGCCGCTCTGGCCCATGCCAGATGTGGCGCTATTGGCCCATCCGCCGGTTGCAGCGCTGGTTGCGCCATATGCTTGGTGGCTGGCTCCGGTCCATGCGATGTTGCCGAAGCCCTGTTGTGCTGCGCCCCAGGCGTTTTTGATCCCACCGATAGATGGCATGCCCATGCCGCCTGGCTGGCCACCGCCCGCGCCGACGGTATTGAAGCCCAGCGATGCGGTAATCTGGCGGGTGGTGTACTGGTGAATGACTTCAGCCAGCGTATCTAGCGCCAGGCGTTTGAACGAGCCGAAGGCGTCCTCAGAGCCGTCCAGGAACGAGCGCCACATGTCGACGCTGGCGTCATCCATGCGCTCTAGCTGGCGGTTATACAGCGTGGCCATGCGGTCGGCTTCATCGCCCACGGTGGTGGCCAGGTCTTCTGATTCACGCTGGGATTGCTGAAACGTTTCGTTCAGAAGCCCCTGCATCTGCATGTATTGCTGGGCGTTGATGCGGCCGGTGGCTAACGCCAGGTTGAGGGTGTTTTGCGCCTGGGCGTATTGCACCGTTTCCCGGCGCATGGGTTGCAAGCGGTTTTGCAGGTCTTCTAGGGCGTCGGTGTGGGTGTTGGTGGCAGTGGCCGCAGTTTCGTTGGCATCGCCAACTTTCGTAATCGTGGGTTCAACTTCGCGGTTGCGTTCGCCAAGTTCCCCAATGCGGCCTTCTACTAGCGCGATAGCCGCTTCTAAGTTGGCCGCTTCTTGCCGTGTTTCGTCGCTGGTTTCGCCCAGCTCACGCACCGCGTCGGTTTGTGCAGTAACATCAACCCCCAGGATGCCACCGCCGCCATCGCCTTCGATCTGACCAACCTTACTGAACTCTTCTGCCGTTGCCTCGGCTTGCGCACGTACTTCTGCCAACTGCCCCACTAACGATGTCAACGTTAGCTGAGCAGCAGCTTGGCTCATGTCGTCAAGCCCATTGGTGAGCTTGTTGACTGCGGTGGTGTTGGCGTCGACTGTGGGAACAGTTAGGCCAAGCTCTTCGCGGAACAGATAAAGTAGACCAGCGCCACCCACTAGTAGTCCTAGCGGGCCACCGACCAATGCCAACGCACCGCTTAATCCTCGTGCTGCCACGCTAGCCCGCGCCGTGGCGGCTGTGGCGGTGTTCATCGCGGCTGTGTGCGCGCCTGCGGCTGTCGCTGCGCGTGTGCGAGCCACGCTTAGCTGTTGGAGCGCAAAGGTATGGGCAGCAGTGCCGCTAGTAGCCTGTGCTTCTAGGCGCGCAGTGCTGAGAAGGGCTAGTGCTGTCTGTTTTTCTGCTGCTGTGCGGCGAGTGTTGGCGACTGCTGCGGCTGCCTCTGCGCTTACATCAGCTTGAGTAGCGACTGTTTTGGCCACGATTGCCGTAGTGGCCGTGGTGAGGGCAACAGAAACGCGCCCTCCAACCAACACCGCCATGATCTCAGCACCAGACGCTAGGGCGTCAATGTTGTCGGTCAGGAACTGAACAGTGTTACTGGCATTGGCCAACGTGCTTTCGAAAATTTCAGTGGCACCGGCGTCGCCAACCGCCAGATAGAACTGGTAGATAGTATCTTCCAGGTTGGACGCCTTACCGCTCAGCGTGTCCATCTGATCAGCCATAGCACCGGCAAACTGGATTTCACCAATCTCTTGCAGATATTGACTTATCGCTGCAGCACTGTTGCCCACAGTGGTAGTTACGCCCTGGAAGGTAAATGAGATTTGCTCGCCTTCCTTACTGGCACGAATACCAAACTCTTTGAGGCGTTCAAACTCACCTGTGGCGGCATCAGCAACGGCCTCCACCATCTGCATCATGTCTTTACCCATGGCTGCAGCGGTATTGCCGTATGAGCGCAGTGCTTCTTGGCTAGGGTTGAGACCTAGAGACTGCATGCGGATGAATGCTTGGACTGATTGATCTAACGTGAAAGGTGTTTCGGCGGCAAAGCCTAAGAGCGTATCCCAAGCCGCTGAGGCGTTTTCAATAGAACCTGTAACGGTTTTAAGCGAGGCTTGAAGCTGCTGGGAACTGTTAACAGCATCATAAGTATCTTTCGCAAAGCTAGAAACGCCCATTGCTGTTAAAGCAGCACCAACGCCTAACGCCACTGTGCGAAGCTGGCTCAAATGCCCTGAAACAGTCTGTGCCTGCTGTCCTGTGCCCTCTAATGCCCGCTCTGCCCGTGCGCCCTCACGCTCAGTGGTTCCCCCAAACTCACGCACTTCACCCTGCGCATTGCGCAAGGTGCCGGAGAGCTGGCGGCCATCGCCTGTAAGGGTAACGCTTAGCGTTAGATCGTTGTTCACACGTGAGCCTTCTAACGTTATGTCCAGGGAGGGACGGTATCCCGGCGCGCCAAAATGGCAGCGCGCCGGGGCTAGTGTCGGGGTTGGTTCATGAAATTGATCGCGCCGCGCTCGATGAGCTGTACTTGATCCAGCCGCTCAAGTTGGTCTGCTGGGGAAAGCGGGTAGAGGCTGAGCACGCTGATTATGGCTTGCACATCCAGCCCCACCGGGCCGCCCATGCCGCTATACCGCCACTGGCGAGAGCAGCGCTGGAAGGTTTGGATGGCCTCCCAGTTCTCCGGCAGCACCTCGAACAGATCCGGCTCGGTTGCCGCTGCCTCGGCTTCTTCTGCCAGCTCCCCTTCCAGCGTGATCCCCAGCGCCGCCAGGTCTTCCTTGACCAGGCTGGGCTTGCCGTTGCTGGCATCCGCCCAGTAACGGCCGGCCTCGATCAGATTCGCGGACGGTTCTTTTTTGCCACGCTCTCCTGATAGGCGGTGATCAGCGCGGTGCTAGCCGCTGGGTCGTTTTTCAGGGCGTACAGCAATTCATCACCTTCCAGCAGTTTGCCACCTTCACCGGGCACTTCAATGCCGCTGGCACCGACCAGTACCTGGTCGAGCAGCAACGTATCGGCGGGCAGGTCGCGCAGCTGGTTCTGTGGCATGACCTTGAACGTAGCGGTGAACTTGCCGGTGTGCTCTTTGCCCGCTTCGTCGTAGACGGTGAGGGCAACGGGGTAGGTGTAGGTGCGGTTGGTGTTGAGTGTGAACACGGGTGCTTCTCCTGGTTGATGGCGTGTGAAACGTTTATTTGGTGACGATGGTGACTTCGTCGTTACCGTCGATGGGTTCCGGGCGGTAGTTGATGCTCAGCATCTGGGTACCGTCCTGATCCGAGTACGTGGGCGATTCGATGCCCACCTTGGGCATGGC
>NZ_JAMJPJ010000061.1 GCF_023555005.1 Halomonas llamarensis
GACACTAAAGGCCTATCTCGCATAACTATCGCGTCGGTAAGACGTTAAATAGCCTCAACGCATCCACCATGCAGACGTAAAGCGCTCAATAATGGCGCTACCACCGCCGCGATGAATGAGGCGGGTTAAGCTATCGGAGGCTTCCATGAAACACCTTCTCCCTATTGCAGCACTCAGTCTTTTAACTCTCGCAGGCTGCACCAATACATCCCAATATTCAGGTGACGTATATAGCGGCAATCAAGCCAAGACGTCCCAGAATGTCACCTACGGCACGATCGTGGCGATTCGCCCGGTTCAAATTCAGGCCGATAGCCGCACAGGCAACCTGCTTGGCGGCGGTGGCGGTGCGATTATCGGCGGGCTTTTAGGTCGCCAGATCGGGGGTGGCAGCGGTCGTGATCTAGCCACCGTTGCCGGTGCGTTAGGCGGCGCCATGGCGGGTACCGCTGCGGAAGACGCTTCTAACCGCATCAGCGCCTGGGAAATGGAGATTCGTACCGATTCAGGCGAAGACGTAGTGGTCGTGCAACGTGCTGACCGTCAGTTTGAAGCCGGTCAACGCGTGCGCTTGATTGGCAGCGGCCGTAACGTGCAGGTTGCGCCTTACTAAGCCATCGACGTGCCACGCGTGCGTTAAGTGAGCCTTAAAAAAACCGGCATACACAGTATGCCGGTTTTTTTAGGTTTGGCCTCATGAGCCCTCAGAGCAGGCCACGAGATATCTTCAGTGCTCGGCTTTACCCGCAGCTAAGCTCACAAGCTTGCCTACAACTAAACCGATAATCGCCAGCAGGATAACCACCAGCAAAATATCAATTGGACGCACCAGGGTTGTAGCCCCCATCACGGCTAGCACACCTACCCAGAGCACACGATTTTCACCGTGAGATTTCAGCACTTCAGGTAGCACCTTATCTAGACCACGGCTCACGCCGCTGTCCCAACGCTTATTGGCGAAGTATAAAATCAGGACAAACGCAATCACCCAAATTACAAAGATTGTCATAGCACGCTCCACGTAATAATAAGAGGGAAGTCAAAAAGAGTGGCGCTAGGGTATCCCTGGTCATAGCACGGCGCAATACCGCCAACGCTTAAAGCCATGTGAAAATCTGCTCTCCCCCCTGACAAACGCCCTTTTTCCGCGTTACCATGGCAAAGACATGCACTCACCGAAAGGTTCTTAAATGCAAATTGCGCAAAACTCGGTTGTCGCGTTCCACTACACCCTAACCAACGACGAAGGTGAGGTGCTAGACAGTTCAGAAGGTCGCGAGCCACTTACTTATCTCCATGGCGCGGGTAATATTATCCCCGGCTTGGAAAAAGAGCTGGAAGGTCGTGACGTAGGCGAGAAACTGGTTGTCAAAGTTTCACCAGAAGAAGGTTACGGTGAAGTTCAAGAGCAGCTGATGCAAGAAGTCCCACGCGATGCCTTCCAAGGCGTTGAAAGCGTTGAGCCGGGCATGCAGTTCCAAGCTCAAACGCAGGGCGGCCCGTTGATGGTCACCGTTAAGAAAATCGAAGGCGATACCGTCGTTGTTGATGGTAACCATCCGCTCGCCGGTCAGCACCTCAACTTTGACGTTGCTATCGCTGAAGTACGCGAAGCCAGCGAAGAAGAAGTTGAACACGGCCATGTACACGGCGAAGGCGACGAAGAGCAGCACTAAGCGCTTCTCCCTGGCTGTTTTCTCAGCCACCCCGTAGCATGCGAAAAGGCGACCCAAGCGGTCGCCTTTTTTATGCTTGCTGTTTGTGTAAATCGTTTATCAGTTTGCGCGTAAAACCGCTTACTTTGAGTGAGCGGAGGGGGAGGATATCAAAGCGTCTGGCGCTCAAAACGCCATAGCCCCAGCGCCACAACCAGCGTCACGCCGAGCAGCAGCCACGACCCCAGCGCCACGCCCTGCCAGCCCGCCCATTGCCAGAACGGCTCCAACCAGAAACCACCCAGACTAGCCCCCACGTAGTAGAACACCAGATACAGCGCCGAAGCGCTGCCCCGCGCGCCTTGGGCGTAACGCCCTACCCAGCTTGATGCCAGCGAATGGGCCAGAAAGAACCCGAAGGCGTTGACCGTCAGGCCGAGAATAATCAGCAAGAGAGAATCCGCTAGCGTGATCGCCGTGCCCAGCATTAGGATCGCCACGCCCACGCTCATACAGGCCGCAGGCGAGAAGCGCTGGGCAAACCGCCCTGAAAGCGTCGAACCGACGGTGCCGCCCAGGTAGGTCAGAAACACCAGCCCCAGGCTGCTCGCCGCCAATTGATAGGGCGCATCAGCCAGAACACCGCGCCGCCTACCAGCGTCAGCACGCCCACGGTTAAAAACGCTGCCGTTGGTCCGCCGATATCCGATGCCGCGCCGCCCACCACACGCCCACTGATGCCGCCCAGCGAGTTGGCGCCAATATATAGCCCCACCGTGCTCAGTAGCGCCGTTTTATTGAACTCATCGCCCATCCAGGCAATCGCCACGGCAGGTAAACCGCCGAGCACAAACCCTTGCAACAAGCGTAGCGCCAATAACATTTCAAAGGTGGGCGCAAACGCGAGCGCCAACGAACAAAGCCCCGAAAGCAAAAGCGTGATACGCATAATGCGTTCGCGGCCAATCGCATCAGAGAGCGGGCCAAATACCAGAAGGGAAAACGCTAGGGCCTGTTGACGTTTCACATTGGGAGCCATAAAAAACCGCACGCCAAAGCCACCATGCTTTCGTAGTTTCGCTTCAGTTTATCGTAGCGCGTCGCTATGGCGCGATACGATTTTAAACGGGC
>NZ_JAMJPJ010000062.1 GCF_023555005.1 Halomonas llamarensis
CCACGCAACACTCGCTACCGGCGGGTGGCTAGCCTTGGCCGGATGGGACTTTCACCCATTGGGTTTCACTTCATCCTTTCCCCCTTTTCAGGTGCCCGGATGACCAGGCTTCGCCTGGCGCACTAACTATTCAGCAGGTTCCAGGCTGCACTCGCCAACCTGCTGTCTCCCCTGGCATAGCAGTGCCATTCGGCAACTTTCTCATCCGGTGACATGACCATCAGCGATATCAACGTCGATGAGGCCCTGGTACGCGTCCGACAGCAGCTCAAGGAAGACCACACGGTCTCGCCTTCGCTGCGTTCTGCCATCGATGTGTTGATGCTGCTGGTCAAGCTGCTGGCGGCGGACCGACTGGCGACCAGCAGTCGCAATAGCAGCAAGCCACCCTCGCAGAACCCTAACCGCCAGCACCGCTCACGCACTAAAGGTAACCGCCGTCCCGGCGGTCAGCCAGGGCATGAAGGAACGACTTTGGCACCGGTCGATCATCCTGACGACGTCGTTTCCCTACCGATTGATCGTCGCACGCTCCCCAAGGGGCGCACCTATCGCGCGGTCGGCATCGAGAAGCGTTAGGCCAAGAACATCCTCATCCAGTCGATCGTCACCGAGTATGGAGGCCTACCAACGTACCGAGGCATTTGCCGAGTGGGTAATCCCAGCGCTATGTGAAGCCGCGACCGTGCTTTTCACCAACAATCAGGAGGAGCGTGATCTACACATGATCAAGGTCTAGCAGGGCCTGGCGGTCCACAGCAGTTGTTTGCCGGCTGAAGTGCCTGTGTTTATGCGACAGGACGAGACGAGCCAGGCAGCGTGAGCTGAACAGTTACATTTTATATAGCTACCGATTGCTATGTCGCTCTCCAACAGCATAGCGATAGACCAGCAAGGCCTAGGGCTTTCTAAGGGCGCAGGGTTGCCAATAGCGTTGAAATATGTGTAAATATACTAATAATAATATTTATATATCTCTATATTTATAAAGGATACACAGCATGTCAACGCCTGAACAAGCGTTAGCCGCGCCCCTTTTTGAGTCCTTCACCATGGGCCCGGTAACCCTGCCTAACCGCATCGTCATGGCCCCCATGACGCGCAACCAGTCACCCAATGGCATACCGGGCGACAACGTGGCGAATTACTATCGCAGCCGTGCCGAAGGGGGTGTTGGGCTGATCATTACTGAGGGCACCTACATTGATCATCCCGGCGCCAACGGCTACCCCGACGTACCAGCCTTTCATGGCGAGCAGGCACTAGCCGGCTGGCAGCGGGTGGTAGAGGGCGTTCACGCCGCCGGTGGGAAGATTGTCCCGCAGCTGTGGCACGTAGGCCGTGAACGCCGCCCAGGCGTCGAGCCGGATACTAGCGTGCCCGGCTTTGGTCCGATGGCTATCAGTGAAGACGGCGCTGAAATTGTCCGCGCCATGAACGAACAGGACATGCTTGACGTGGCGGCTTCCTTTGCTCGTGCCGCAAGCGATGCTCAACGCCTTGGATTTGACGGTATCGAGCTACACGGCGCCCACGGTTATTTGATCGACCAATTCCTATGGTCTGAGAGCAACCAGCGCACGGATGCCTATGGCGGTAGCCCGGAAAATCGACTGCGCTTTCCCCGCATGATCGTACGCGCCGTGCGTGAGGCGGTGGGCCCGGAATTCCCGATCATCTTCCGCTTCTCTCAGTGGAAGCTGTCTGATTATACGGCTATTATTGCTGAAACGCCCGAGGCGCTGGGCGAGCTCCTCAAGCCGTTAGCCGATGACGGTGTCGACATCTTTCATGCCAGCACGCGCCGTGTCTGGGAGCCCGGTTTTGCAGGCAGTGAAAAAACGCTGGCAACCTTGGCCCGGGAACTGACCGGTAAGCCGGTCATCGCCGTTGGCAGCGTGGGGCTAGACAAGACTTTTCGCACTGGCCACTTTACGCGCACGGAAGACCCGACCTCGAAAAGCCGTGTCAATGTAGAAGAACTAGCGATGTGGCGCTCACGCAATGATTTTGATCTGATTGCAATTGGCCGCGCCCTCCTCTCTGACCCCCAGTGGGCCAACAAAGTGCGTGATGGGCGCCTTCAAGAACTCTCAGATTTTGACAGCAGCGCCCTCGAAGGGCTGGTGAGTTGATACACGCCGGGCAGGCTGCCTCGGCAGCCTGCCCGTTAAAGCGTATACTGATCAGGCTCTCAACGCCTGGACGTATTCATGGATATCAATACCGTTTTAAGTGCGCTTGCTAACCCGGTGCGCCTCGACATTCTATCCTGGCTCAAGGAGCCAGAGCGCTACTTTCCACCGCAGAAGGATACTGCGCCGGAAGGTGGAATCTGTGTCAGTCACATTTGTGAAAAGACGGACCTTTCCCAACCGACCATTTCGCTGTATCTCTCCACGCTATCCCGTGCCGGCCTCGTCTCATCCGAACGTGTTGGACAGTGGACCTACTACCGTTATGAGCATGACGTTGTCGAAGCCTTTTTAAATGAGCTCAGCCAACGGCTATAGGACCCCGCCGTTGGCGTTGCTTCACCAGCACCGACTAGACAGGTTCAAGATAAACATTGGCTAATCGAGTAGGAAGGGGAGTCGCCTCCCCTGTCCTCTCACACCACCGGGCGTACGGTTCCGTACCACGGCGGTTCATGAACAACGGTTAAGCCATCTTACCGTATCGAGTATTGAGATCAGCCCCTG
>NZ_JAMJPJ010000063.1 GCF_023555005.1 Halomonas llamarensis
AGCACTAGGCTAATCGCATCCAGTTTAAATTCTTTCGAGTACTGCTTTCGTGTGGTCATGATCCATCTCCAGTTTCAGGGCATTATTCCTTAACTGGGGTGGTCACATCTATTCAACCACTTCAGTAGCCGCTTATTCACTGCAAAAGGTAAAATTTAATTTGAGCCTTATTTATTCAAACTGTACTGCGACGTACACTCATAGCTGATCTCTAAATTCATGAAGGTAGCGCATCCCGTTCATTTCTGACGAACACTACCCAATGCCAGAAAGGCCTACTCTGTGCCATGCGCCATTTGATCGCCAACAGCGCCTTATCTGGCAGACGCTCCCAGGTGTCGAATAGCGTCTCCATGGGTGCAGCCGTTACATTAACGTGCATAAACTCAGCTTCAGCGGTCGGTTGCTTTTACTTTATACTGCCCCAATTTTTATTTTCGACACACCTTACGACCATCGGTCAGAGCGCCTTATGCCATTTGCAAAACTAGGCTTATCCCGTCCTCTTGTGCAAGCGATTACCGAACTCGGTTACAAAACGCCAACGCCCATCCAGGAACAAGCCATTCCTGCCATTCTTTCGGGTAACGACTTAATCGCCACTGCACAAACAGGCACAGGCAAAACCGCTGCCTTTGTGCTGCCTCTGCTGGAACGGTTCAGTAAAGCGGAAACGTTACGCGGCAAACGCATACGTGCGCTGATTCTCGTGCCGACCCGTGAGCTAGCGGTTCAGGTCGAAGCCAATGTGGCGCAATACGCTAAACACATGCCCTTAACCTCTATGGCGGTGTACGGCGGCGTGGATACCGAAGCTCAAAAAGAGCGCCTAATTGAAGGGGTGGATATTCTGGTCGCTACGCCAGGCAGATTGCTGGATTTGGCGCATCAGCGTGCGCTGCACTTTGATGAACTTGACGTCATGGTACTGGACGAAGCGGACAGAATGGTCGACATGGGTTTTGTCGATGATATCCACAAAATCATAGATCGCCTGCCTAAAAACCGTCAGAACCTGTTGTTTTCGGCCACCATGACAGACGACGTTCGCGCACTCGCCTACGATTTTTCAGATAGCAAGATGACCGATCTGGCGGCTGAAATATCCATTTCTCCCAACATCCGCGCCGCCGCCAATATCAATCAGTGGCTAATCACCGTCGACAAAGACACTAAATCCGCTTTGCTGAGTCACTTGATTAACGAGCAACAGTGGGACCAGGCGCTTATTTTTACCGAGAAAAAACACAGTGCGGCCAAGCTTGTTGCCCAGCTGGAAAAACGCGGCATCAAAGCGGATTCCATTCATGGTGGTAGAAGCCAGGCCATGCGCGAAAAGATTTTGGCTCAGTTAAAAACGGGCGAACTCAAGTACCTGGTCGCCACAGGGGTGGCCGCTCGGGGGTTGGATATCGGTGAACTGAGCCGTGTGGTGAATTACGATCTACCTTTTCAGCCAGAAGAGTACATCCACCGTATTGGCCGAACCGGCCGTGCAGGCGCCTCAGGTGAAGCCATCTCGCTTGTCGACATCAGTGACTTTAAAAACCTTTGTGCCATTGAAAGACGATTAAAAAGCGTTATTGAGCGCAAAGAGATTGCAGGCTTTCCGGTTCAAAAAGCAGTACCCGCGTCAAACTTGAACTATAGTAAACAACGTAATCGTTAGAACTTAACAAACACGCCCACCTCTAAAAAAAAGGTGGGCGTGTTCATTATAGACATTTCACGAGGCGGGTAAAAAAGCATCTAACAGCTCGGCATTAGTGGGATACTTCTCCAATAACGCAAGCAACTTCTGCGCGCCTTCTACTGGCTTAAGCCCGGGTTATTCACGAGGCAGGCCTGAAAACAAAGAAAGTGGATGGTAATCTCCAAGGTAATCAATACGTTCCGACAAGAACACGATTCCAAGAAGCCATCCACTATGGGTGAAAGACTACCGTCCTGCAACGGGTCCGTTCATGTGCACTTAAGCGGCGATGCCACCACCAGCGATGCGGGTGAACTGGTACTCCGTGAAGCGCTCGATACCAGTGGGGGGGATGGGACGATCTCAGCGATACCGATATCCTCCGCCATGATCCCCTTTGGCAACTGGCCTGTAGCGATGCACGCAGCTTGGCGCCGTTAGCGGAAGCACGTCCGTCACAAGACACGCTCTCTCGACTCATTACTTGCCTGAGCAAGCCCGACAATATCGACACGGTGCACGAAGGCCTGTTGCGGTTGGCCATCTGGCGCTTGAGCAGCCTACCTGATGTTACGCCATACGCGGCGGATACCCCGATGACGTTCGATATTGATGGGTTGCCTATTGAGGTCTTCGGCCATCAGGGCGGCAGTGCCTACAATGGCTACGCTGGCTCACGGATTTATTCTCCTTTGGTGGCGTCGATTGCCGAGACCGGCGATATGTAAGCGAGCCATTAACCACATCTGGGCAGGCGTCGCTCAGCCGGGTAATGTGTCCTTCCAGTGCCAGGGCAGCAGCGTGGTGAGCTCGTCGTCGTTGAGCGTGGGCAATGTTTCGAAGACGTACC
>NZ_JAMJPJ010000064.1 GCF_023555005.1 Halomonas llamarensis
TGAGTTCAAGGTGGTGGAGCAACTGCCGGAAGGCACGGCGCTGGCGCAAATCAAACACAAAGGCTACGCCGATAAGCACCGCGCCGCCGGCAAACCCATTCACCTCATCGGCGTGGAATTTTCCAGCGTTGAGCGCCAGATTGTGGCGTTTGAGGTGGAGACCCTGGCTTAGAAGCCGCCTTTTCGGCACAACGCCTATCGGTGGGCATGCTAGACTGCTGTTCGTATCGCTGATTCTTACCGGTGCCGCGCTGATAAGCCGTAATGGTACGTTTTTCTTCATCGGCAGACTGCTCCGGCGGTGCTTCACCGAAGGAGAACAAGCTATCCTGTTTTGAAATATCGTAAACCTGCTTCTCGGGTTTGGGACAGAACAGCTGCTTTTGAACCAGCCCAACTGGTGCGACAACTAGCGGTTGACTTCTGCCTGAGCGTCCAGTTACTCCCACGACAAGGCATTCTCCTCGGCCAAGGCCGCGTAAGATGGCGTGTTAGAGTTGGGAGCAAAAGCTGTTGAATTCATAGATAATATTATACCGAAAGCCCGCCTTCTACCCCACGAAAACGTTTGAACTGACGGTGCTTGCCCAACCTGAATGCTGGCACGATCCTCAATACTGAGTTCGATGTATCACATGAGGAACCACCTTAGCGGAAAACTCAGGTGTTTCACTCAGTTTCTGCGGCCAAAAAGCTTTAGAAAACGGGCAATACTCTGGTCAATAAGCTGCCACTTATCACGCTCAATAGCCAAAATCCGTTTTTCCAAAATCGAAATACGAAACAGTAATGAAAAGCCGTAGCATTAGGAGATGTTAAGCGGATTAAAAATATAGATATACAAAGGGGGCAAGATAATGAGCATTAAGTTCGTTGTGGGAAATAAATTCTGGAACCCAGAAGTTAATGACGCCTATATCTCTATAGACACGTTTAGGGAAAGTATTAAAGAACCCCCAGGTGCAATGGGCCTCATCTACATACCTGGGCAAGGGTTAAGCGAGAGACAGAGACAGGATGTAATCAATACTATTCGAGAGCCTGCGATAAGGAAATACTTAATTAATAATGGCAAGTTGCTGGAGAGTGATAAAACACACAAGTGCAAAGACTGCAATATTCTTATTTCGGAGCTATCAACTGTCGCGCACGGAAAATACCGTTCGTGCTTATACCTTCACCAAGACAACGAACTCCTCTTAGACCATTTCGATGGCTCGCATATCCCCGGCATGGTGTTGCTTGAGGCCACCCGGCAGCTTGCGATAGCCACTTGGTCTCACTTTGAGCAGCGCGTCACTTGCGGTATGGCAATGGTGATCAATGACATTCTCTGCCACTTTAATGACTTCGCATTTCCATTCTGCATCAATATTGATATCTCGATTGATCGAATAGAAAAAGACAACAGCTACCGCTTAACCGTAGATTTTATTCAGAACGGAAACGTGTTCTCGAATTCTTATGGCACATTCCGCGTAATCGAAAGCAAAAAGCTTCGGAAACTTGAGCGTATCTATTCGAAGAAAATCCTTAATAATCACAAACGCTACCTAGCGCAAGACCTAGAGGAAACGGCGGTATGAAGCAGGTTCTGATTGTAGGTGCAGGCCCTGTTGGTCTAACGCTGGGCACCTTGCTGTGTCAGTACGGCGTTGAGTGCGTCGTTATGGAGAAGCGAAAATCGCGCTTATCAGCGTCTAAGGCCTTTAGTCTCCATGCAAGAACAACAGAGATGTTAAGGCTGCTTAACGCCGATATAGGCATAAACACGAAAGCAGTGAAGGTCGAAGAAATGCGGCTTTACTCACAACGTAACTTGCTTAGCAACATGCGGTTTGGAAAATCCAGCAACACCGAGTGCCGCACGATACACAGCTACCCTCAAAGCCTTTTGGAATCTGAGTTGGAAACCGCTTTCTGTAGCAATGGAGGCTTGATAGAAAAAGACGCAACGGTGTTCCAAATCGATCACCAGCCTCAAGGCTACCTCGTACACTATAAATGCCAAGATGATGTTAAGAGCCGTTTTTTCGATTATGTCGTTGGCTGCGACGGTGCTAACAGTATTGTCAGACAGCTGGCCAATATTGACTGCTCAGAGAGCGCTTATAGTGAAAACTTCCTGGTAGCGGACTGCAAAGTAGAAAGCATGTCCCATAATGTCGACTATCAAAAACATGGCCATACGTTCTTGTCTTCCAAAGGCTATGTCATGTTGTTCCCCATTGACCGAGACTACACCCGGGTAGTGATCGACACCGACAAGCAATACAGTGGTGAATCCGAATCGACAAACCTCACCTATTTAAACCGCGAGCTTGAGGCGCGTGGCTTGTCAGTGCATATCGGCGACGTCAAATGGATTTCAGTGGCTGACGTGCGCTCGTCATTGGCCTCCAAGTACAGCGTTGAAGTGGTTGAATAGATGTGACCACCCCAGTTAAGGAATAATGCCCTGAAACTGGAGATGGATCATGACCACACGAAAGCAGTACTCGAAAGAATTTAAACTGGATGCGATTAGCCTAGTGCTGGA
>NZ_JAMJPJ010000065.1 GCF_023555005.1 Halomonas llamarensis
GGACACTAAAGGCCTATCTCGCATAACTATCGCGTCGGTAAGACGTTAAATAGCCTCAACGCATCCACCATGCAGACGTAAAGCGCTCAATAATGGCGCTACCACCGCCGCGATGAATGAGGCGGGTCAACGGAGCTTCGCGACAAAAACTAAACGAGTTGTACTACAAGCAATTCAAGGGAGCGAACCTTTCCGACATGATGAACATTGGCAGACATTGGTTTGAGTCCTTAGACCATTACACCCTGTTCAAGGAGCCGGTGATCGACGCAATCAACAAACATAAGCAGAAGGGAAACAGCATCGCGTTGGTTTCTGGCTCTTTTCAACCCTGCCTCGCCCCGATACTTGAACACATAGGTGGTCGCTGGCTATTGTGCACAGACCTTGAGACTGTGTCGAATGTACTGACGGGCAATATTAAGCAGCAAGCCATTGGGGCGGGCAAGCGAACCATCATCGAACGCTTCGCCAGCGAACAAAAACTGCATCTCGCTAATTGTTACGCCTACGGCGATGACATATCGGATCTCGATATGATGGCATCTGTAGGGCACCCCGTTGCGGTTGCATCGGGTGACGGCGCGTTGGTGGCTATTGCCCGTTCCCGTGATTGGCCTGTTATATAATGACGCGGGACTTCACGTACTCCTTGAACAACTCAAGCGGCTTCGTCATGCACAGTTTTTTTTGGTACACCAAAGACACAGGCATAGACGGCGAACGGTAGTCGGGGTACAGGTTTTTAAGCTGGCCACTTTCTATCTCATCTTTAACAAAGACTTCAGGTAGCAAGGCGATGCCGATACCGGAAAGCGTCATCGCTTTGATCGCGGCCAAACTATTCGCTTTATGGCCAGCAGAGAGTCCCGTTGAATGCTTGGTTGACTTTACTTCTGGCTCTGGCAGCAGGATGCGCGCCGTTTGCGAAATGTTGATAAAACTCGGCGTGATCAGCTTGCTGACTTCCAGCAAATGCTCGTGGTTCTCGGGAAGTCGATGATTATCAATATAGCTCTGGCTGGCACAGAAAACATGCTCAGTACTGGTAAATGGTATGGCCACGAGCCGGGAGTCATCCAACTGACCGGTGCGGAAGCTGAAGTCCACATTAGCGGCAATCAGGTCCTTCACTTCGTTGGATACATCGAACTCAAGCATGATGTGCTCGTGGCTGTTGGCAAAGCACTGCAAGAAGGAAAAAGTTCGTTGCGTCACGAGCATTTCCGGTAGAGAAACCCGGACAATCCCTGCTGCTTCTTTATTGACACTTTGAATCCAGGATTCGCAGTCTTCCATATCTCTCATTATAATTTTTATTTTCTGATAAAAAATGCACCCCATGCTTGTGGAACACAGGCTATGGGTCGAGCGCTCAATCAGTTGAACATCCAGCTCACTTTCGAGTTTGGAGAGCCGCTTACTGATGGACGCTGGCGACACGTTTAACTGCCTCGCGGCCTTAGTGATGCTATTGCTTTCGTATACAGCGATGAATGATTTTAGATTTTCGAGATTTCGCATGCTTCTTCCCTGAATTCATAGGATAGCCGCAGCTATTTTAGTTATATGGTAGGGGCAAGAGCGTCTGCAGCGCCACCCTCTCACTAACGATCTCGTCACTGGGCAGTGCAAGCAGTAGCCATGCTAGACTATTGACCATATCGCTGTTTTTGTTCTGGAGGCCAGCCGTGCCGGATACCCACCGCCGTAAGCTCCCCATCGGGATTCAGACGTTCTCAGATATCCGCGAGGGCGACTATTACTACGTCGATAAAACACCGCATATTGAACGCCTGATTAACCAGAACAAATACTACTTCCTCTCGCGGCCACGCCGCTTCGGCAAAAGCCTGTTGCTGGACACCCTGCGCTGCCTGTTTGAAGGCCGCCAAACGCTGTTTGAAGGGCTTTATATTCACGACAAGTGGGACTGGCAACAGCGCTATCCGGTGATTCGCATTAGCTTTTCAGACGGTGTTATTCATAGCCGTGAACAGCTTGATCAGCATATCCATGAACTATTGGGCGGCGAAATTAAGCGTCTGGGCTTAACGCTGGACAACACGACTATCGCTGGCAGGTTTCGGGAGCTTATTCAGTTAGCGCATCAGCAAAATGGCCAACCCGTGGTTATCCTGATTGACGAGTACGACAAGCCGATTCTGGATAATATCCTGGTGCCCGAGCGTGCCCGGGAGCTGCGCGAGGGCTTGAAAAATCTCTACAGCGTTATTAAGGACGCTGACCCCCACTTGCACTTTGTGCTACTGACCGGCGTGTCCAAATTCAGTAAGGTCAGCCTTTTCTCGGGCTTGAATAACCTCAACGATATCACCCTGGATGCTCCCTTCAGCACGCTTTGTG
>NZ_JAMJPJ010000066.1 GCF_023555005.1 Halomonas llamarensis
GTAAGCGAGCCATTAACCACATCTGGGCAGGCGTGGCTCAGCTGGGTAATGTGTCCTTCCAGTGCCAGGGCAGCAGCGTGGTGAGTTCGTCGTCGTTGAGCGTGGGCAGTGTTTCGAAGACGTACCGCAGGTACTCATAGGGTGAGAGGCCATTGGCCTTGGCGGTTTCGATCAGGCTGTAGATCGCTGCGCTGGCGTGCGCGCCACTTGGGGTGTGGCTGAACAGCCAGTTCTTGCGGCCGACCACGAAGGGGCGGATGGCGTTCTCTGCCGGATTGTTGTCCAGCGGTATCAGGCCATTGTCCAGGAACCGGGTGAGTCGTGGCCACTGATGATCCAGGTAATGCAGCGCTTTACCCAGTGTGCTTTTGGGTAGCACTTGTGCCAGGGACTTGTCGAGCCAGGTGCGCAACTGAGCGATCAGGGGCTGACTTTTCTGCTCGCGCAGCGCGTGACGCGCGTCGGGATCGAGCGCTTTGGCCTGTTTTTCCACAGCATAGAGTTTGCCCATCTGGTTGATCACCCAGTCGGCCTTACCGGTCTTGCCCTTGGGTTGTACCTTCTGAGCTTCAATGAACTTGCGTCGTGCATGGGCCCAGCAACCGGCGTGCATTATGCCGTTACGTCGCACAACCTCCGCGTAGCCTTCATAGCCATCGGTGACTAGGCAACCCGCATAGTTGTCCAGCAGGCGCATGGGAACGCGCCCGGCACGGCTGGGATCATAGTCGAACAGCACGGTCTGTTGCCCAGGCGGCCCGCCTCGCTGCACCCACATATAGGAGTTGGCGCTGGCCTTGCGTTCCTCTTCTTGATTGACCTGAAGCGTGGTCTCATCCATGTGGATCAAGGGTGATGTCAGCAGATGTTGCCGCAGCGTCTCAATCAGCGGTGATAGGCGCCCACCCGCCTGTATCATCCAACGGGCCAGGGTATTGCGCGGGATCTCGGCGCCGTGCCGGGCAAAGATCTGGCTCTGCCGGTAAAGCGGCAAAGCATCCTGGTACTTGGCGGTGGCCACGTAAGCCAACAGGGTGGCACTGGCATTGCTCTTGGGCAGGAGTTTGGCCGGTGCCGGGGCTGTCTGGATGTTTTCTTCGCAGGTTGGGCAGGCGTATTTGCGCCGCACATGGCGGATGACTTCGACCCGTGCGGGCACCACATGAAGCTCTTCGCTGACGACCTCGCCGATGACCTTGAGCTCAGTGCCGTCCTCGGCGCAGCAACGCTCGGCGTCGTCGAGTTCGTGAACCACCTCGACGCGAGGCAGTTCGGGTGGCAGTGCCACACGCCCACCGCGGGTGCGCTTTTTGGCCGGAGCAGCGGCGTTATCAGTAAATTTTTCAGAGGACACTTCATCAACGGCGTCAGCCTGAGCGTCATCATTTGCACTGTCGTCTTCATCGACGGCCAGTTCCGCCTCATTGATCAAGAGGTCACCCTGCCCGATGCCGTACTTTTCCGTCGAGGGGCCAAACTGGCGCTCTAATGCCAGGCGGAACTGTTCATACAGGGATTGTTTGGTGGCTTCCCACTGTGCTTCCTTGCGCTCCATCAGGCGATGAAGCTGCGCGATCTCGTCTTGCTGCGCCTGTACTTGGCGTTGCAATCGAGCGACTGAGTGCGGGGAAGGAGTGGCGTTTTCCATACCGCCTAGTTTATCAAAAGCGCTGGCAAAATAGGAGCGAAAAAGCTAACCAACACACTGAAAATTCAATGCTTTATGAGGCTGCATTGCCTTCAGGTCATAGCCATCCAGCAACCAGTTCAACTCCTGGCCACTCAGGGTAACCGAGTCACCTTCCAGGTGCGTTGGCCACTTGAAACGTTCACGTTCCAGGCGCTTGTACCACACCACAAAGCCATTACGCTCCCAGAACAACAGCTTCACCTTGTCTCGTTGACGGTTACCAAAGACAAACAGCGCCTTATCGAACGGGTTCAGCTCCATGGCTTCCTGAACCAGCAAGGCCAGGCCATCGATTTGCTTGCGCATGTCGACCGGTTCACGGCACAGATACACGGTCAGGTCAGTGCTTGGACGAATCACGGCGCCACCGCCACTTGGACAAATCGAGCGGGACGGTGGCGTGGTGGCACCGGCAGGCCGCGTACGTTCAAGCGTTTTTCCCAAAGCAATAGATCAGCTAAGGTTAGCCCTTGTTGCGCGGCATACTGGCTTAGCGGCCTCTCGGTGACGGACGCGTGATAGAGATGGCCGAGCCAGAAAGCCTGCATGGCATTGAGTTCGTGGTTCATGAGGATCTCCTGGATAAAGAAAGCCTCAGTGTGGTCAGCAAAACTCAACGTGAGAAGATGT
>NZ_JAMJPJ010000067.1 GCF_023555005.1 Halomonas llamarensis
GACACTGAAGGCCTATCTCGCATAACTATCGCGTCGGTAAGACGTTAAATAGCCTCAACGCATCCACCATGCAGACGTAAAGCGCTCAATAATGGCGCTACCACCGCCGCGATGAATGAGGCGGGATCAAGGGAGACATATACTGCCTTCCTTGGCGGTAACGTGTCAGCAAACACCTATCATATGGCTCACATCGAACTTAGTCATATCGTCAGCAGCGGCCTCCAAGGAGAGAGTAGTTGGAGCTGGCAACATCAGCACACGCTCACCGCCACCGGCGCGCCCCAGGCCAGCCAGTTCGGCGACCTCCCGACGCTCAACTGGCACACCTACGGCAGCGGCCATCTGCACGGTATGAGTGCCCCCGGCCTGGATCTTGAGATCGCCCTGGAGCCCGATGCCCTACATCGGGAGACCCAGCGCCGTCTCAGCACCGGTGCCAATGCGCACAACCAACCTTTAATGCTGGAGCGCGGTTACACAGAGCTGGGGCAGCTGGATCACCTCACCCTGCGCAGCCCGGACACCACCCGCCAACAGCGCTATCAATACGACGCCCTGGGCCGAATGAGCTTCCGGAGCCTGGAAGGCGATCCCGCAGAAAAAGTCATCGCCTACCGTTTTGATGCCGCCGGGCGTTTGATTGGCAGCCAGCACGGCGATCATGCCCACCGCTACAACGTGGACGCGGCCGGTAATCGCTTAGAGCAGGGGGCCGACAAGCAGCAAGGACTGACGGATAACCGCCTTGGTCAATTAAACGGCACCCGCTACCGCTACGACGGCGCAGGCAACCTGATCGAACGCCAACAGCCCAACGGCGAACGCCTGACGCTGGGCTACGACGGCGCCAACCGCTTAGTGCACCTGATCCACGCCAGCGAGCTGGGGGCGACCCGCGAGGCCACCTACCGCTACGATGGCCTGGGAAGACGCCTCAGCAAAACCGTACGCCACCCCAACGGCACCAAAGCCACCACCCACTACGGCTGGGACGGCGACCGCATCGTACGCGAAGAAACCGACGACCAGCGCACTACCGTGGTGTATGAGCCTGGGAGTTTTGTGCCCATGCTCAGAATCGATGACACCCAGCAAGGCCAAATCCTCAGCGCCTATATCACCGACGCTCTCGGCACCCCCATGCAACTGGTCACCCCCAACGGCCAACCCCGCTGGCTCGCCGACCCCGACGATTGGGCGGCGGTCAAAAACCAACGTGCCGTACGCCACCTCACCCAACCGATCCGGTTCCAGGGCCAGTGGCACGACGAAGAGAGCGGGCTTTACTACAACCGCCATCGTTATTACGACCCGCAGCAGGGGCGGTATATTAGTCAGGATCCGATTGGGCTCAACGGTGGCACGAATTTGTATGGCTATGTGACTAATCCGACGGGGATGGTGGATCCGTTGGGGTTGTTTCAATCAGCCATGGGTAGTATCAGCGCAGCGTATGGTTCACAGGCGTTAGCACATGGTGCAACCACGCCTCCGCCACCAACAGCGCCTGCCGGGGAAGTTTTCACTGGTAGTAGCTACCGACCCGGCATTATTGGTGCCATCTTCCCATCCAGCATGTCTGCCTTTGCAAAAGATCCACAATACGCAGAAGCTCTTAGGCATCAGGGTGCAACGCGTAATAATATTACACTGCCTGCGGCATCAGGCGCGTTAGGAGCCCCAATGGTGGGTGCAGCTGCACCGGGTGCAGCCAAAATTGCAGCAGGAGCCGGCAGCACTTTAGCAGCAAGTGCAAATCAGCTTAGCCTGCGTGCTATGTGCAGTGTGGCGACTGTATCGCCGGGGGCGGCAGTCGGAATAGCTAATCCAACTATTCAGCAAAGAGCTATTGATTTCACAAACGGTTTTTTCGATCCTGGAGCGCCCCAAAATATTATGCAATTTATTGGTGGGGTAGTAGAGGGGGAGCTTGCTACAGGGCTCCCGAATAATCGGTTTCGTATAGACAGATAGTTAGTGCGCCAGGCGAAGCCTGGTCATCCGGGCACCTGAAAAGGGGGAAAGGATGAAGTGAAACCCAATGGGTGAAAGTCCCATCCGGCCAAGGCTAGCCACCCGCCGGTAGCGAGTGTTGCG
>NZ_JAMJPJ010000068.1 GCF_023555005.1 Halomonas llamarensis
CAGTTTACAATCATTGTGATGCTTACATGTCACTCGAAAGTCACATAAGTGCATCAAACTTGGCTCAAGGTTTTCAAACGTTCTCTCAAGATCCGAAGACCTTGGTCGAGTCGCTTGCCTTGATAATAGGTGATTCATCACCCTCATCGGCAAGCGCCCACATGAATTACCTGATCACATTATTAAAGAGCTACGAAATAGCAGGACCTGCTGCCCTTTCGATGGGTGCATATCATACTGGTTTTTCGATCCCAGTCAAGGCCTAGCCTCAACTTTTCATTACTAAGAAAGTTATCGACAATGCATCGCCGCATCGACCATTCGAAAACCAAGAAGTACAAGAAATATAGCGACAAAAATAGTGGAAAGAAAGTAGCCAGCACGCGTAAGCGCCTATAAATGGTAAATTTTAACTGCATTCTTAACTCATCAGCCCAAGCCACCGCTTTAGTAGACATCAGCAAGCACGAAGGCAGCACAAATGCAGCCCCTCGATGAAGAGAGCGACGACATTTTCCAAGGAGCCTTTTCGAGGTGACTTCTGACTCAGGAGTGGCCGAATAGCGGTAGCGAGGCACTTGCATGACTCCTCGTGATTAAGCTCTTAGGCATCAGTAAACTAAGGCATTACACATAAGCAATTACGCTAGCATGATAAATTTATGCAAGATAAGCGCCTAAATTGATCCATCTCAACTTAGGCGCTTATCCGACTAATTCGCTAGGTTGATTTTTTCCGTTACATCTACCTTACTGACAAAAAACATACTAAATACCTCCCTCTGCTCAAGAGGGACCGTGAATAGCAAGGTAAGAGGACAATCCATGAAACAGCACTACAGTATGAAAAAAATATTACCCGCGCTGATAGCAAGTTCGGCACTTTTACCAGCCGGCTTGGCCATTGCCGGAGATGGGCTTGAAGACTATCGTGACCGTTTTGAGCCATTGCCCTATCTTCCGCCTATCCCCTCAGACAACTCCTTGAGTGCTGAAAAGGTTGGGCTTGGCAACATGCTCTTCTTTGAACCGCGTATTTCTTCTAGCGGCGTCATCAGCTGTGCAACTTGTCACAACCCTGCTTTAGGCTGGGCTGACCGTATTCCACGCGCGACAGGCCACCATGGG
Organism: Halomonas llamarensis; assembly: GCF_023555005.1. Classification (GTDB taxonomy): domain Bacteria; phylum Pseudomonadota; class Gammaproteobacteria; order Pseudomonadales; family Halomonadaceae; genus Vreelandella; species Vreelandella llamarensis. Next base: position 1,129 of record NZ_JAMJPJ010000068.1, read on the forward strand.
CAAGTTGGTGAGCGTAATACGCCGACGGTACTCAACAGCGGCTTCTTGGAGTCACAATTCTGGGACGGTCGGGCACCTGACCTTGAAACTCAGGCACTAGGGCCTATCGAAGCCGGCGTCGAAATGGCCATGGATCTGGATTCTGCGCTTGCACGTTTAAATGAGTTCGACCTCTATCAGCGTAAATTTGAGGCCGCCTTCCCAGATGACGAAGATCCAATCAATGCGGAAAACTTGGCAAAATCGCTAGCATCATTCCAGCGCACACTGAATACGCCTCATTCACCGTTTGACCGTTACCTGCGCGGAGACACGGATGCTATTGGCGGCCAAGCAAAAGACGGCATGGTTGCCTTCGTTGACAATGGCTGTGTTGCTTGTCACCGCGGTCCAGAGCTAACTGATAGCCAATTCCATGCGATACAGGTACCCGGCTCAACTGACTTGGGTCGTTACACCGTCACAAAAGAAGAGAGTGACAAGTATCGTTTCAGAACGCCTACCTTACGCAATGTGGCTGCCACTTATCCCTACATGAATAACGGCGCGACCGAAACCTTGGAAGAGGCTGTCGCTATCATGGGCCGTGAAATGTTAGGCCGTGAATTTGAAGAAGCCACTATCAACGACATTACTGCCTTTTTACATACGCTTACTGGCGAAATGCCAGACTTTAACGTGCCTGCACTTCCCTAAAGATTTGTATTCATAAGTGACGCATAGCAATCGGCCAGCTGAATAAAGCTGGCCAATTGCTTAATTAAACTTGGAGATTGACAACTAGCCTTAAGCAGTAATGACTAACGAAACCATATAAGCTGTATAAGGGCGTGTTGACGTTTGATCGAAGATGATTTGGCAGGATAGGGGCAAGCTCGCAGAATAGAGGTTCTCACGCCAACAAACTGCGAGCTTGCGATGCCCCGACAAATGCTCACGGATGAACACTGGT
>NZ_JAMJPJ010000069.1 GCF_023555005.1 Halomonas llamarensis
GCAGCATGGCGATCCCCCGGATCGGCCATGAGGTCATCGTCTCGTTTCTGGAAGGTGACCCCGATCAGCCGCTGATCACCGGACGCACCTATCACGCGGTGAACACGCCCCCTTACCCGCTGCCCGCCAACAAAACCCGCACGGTGATCCGCACCCAGAGCCATAAATCAAAAGGCTTTAACGAACTGCGTTTTGAGGACGCCACCGACCAGGAGCAGATCTGGCTCCACGCCCAAAAAGACCTGGAGCTGCTGACCCTTAACGACCGCACCGAGGAGATCCGCCGGGACAGCCATTTAAAGCTGCATCGCAACCGACTCAGCGAGATCCACAATGACGATCACCTGACGGTACACGGTAAGCGCTACACCCAGATCAAGGGCGATGACCACCTCCAGATCGATCAAACCCGCCATGAGGTCTACGGCGCGTCCCAGTTGGTCGAGACCGGCCGCGAGCTGCACCACAAGGCGGGCAGCCAGATTGTGTTGGAAGCGGGCAGCGAGATCACCCTCAAAGCCGGCGGCAGCTTTATCAAGCTCGACCCCGGCGGCGTGACCCTTGTCGGGCCTCAGGTCAAGATCAACTCCGGCGGTAGCCCCGGGCGTGGCCAAGGCCACGCCATTGTACTGCCCCGCCTGCCCGGGGAAGCCGAGCCCGAGGAGAACGAGGACGTCACCCTCGACCCGCACCAGACCCCGCTATTAACCAGCGACATTACCGCCGCCACCCCCTTGGCGCTGGACGATATCGCTATTACCGATGGCCTGGCCGACGACTGCAGCGCCTGCCAACCGGCAGTGGGCAGCCCGGTGAACCCGCTCTTGGGCGCCAAGCTGCTGCCCGCGGAGACCGATTTTGCGCTCCCCGCGCCCCGGCCGTTTGTGTTTAGCCGTGGCTACCTCTCCAGCAATGAACAAATAGGTGCTCTGGGTCAGGGCTGGTCGCTCCCAGGTGAAAGCCTTGCCATTACCCTCAACGACGACGCCTGTATTGTCCACGATGCCCAGGGCCGTCAAATTACTTTTGGCGCACTGGCCCCCGGCCAGGCGCGCTTCTCGCCTACCGAGCAGCTGTGGATCCGTCGTGGGGGGAGCGCAAGCGTCAGCGCCTCTGAACACGATAGCGCCCCAAGCGACGATAGCCGCTGGCAAGCCCTGGACGAGACGCTGCGTAGTGATCCCGAGCGTATCGTGTTAAGCGATGCCAGCGGGCTTTACTACGTGTTTGCCAGCCCAGCCTCTGCCCATCCAGCAGACGCGGCCACCACCACGGGTGCGCCTTCCGGCGATAGCTCAAGGGATACCGCTGCCCGCTGGCCCTTAATCGAAGAGCGCGACCGCAACGGCTACACCACCCAGTACCGCTGGGAAGGGGGCCAGTTGGTGCGGGTGATCGACAGCGCCCAGCGCCACTACCAGCTGGTCTACGATAGCCTGTTACCCGCCATGCAGGGCGATACTGGGCAGCGCTTAACCGGCGTCAAGCTGGTGAAAACCCACGACGGTGAGCTAGCGGACGAGTGGCTGGTGCGCTACTCCTATAGCCCGGTGGGGGATTTGATCGCGGTGCGCCACCGCCACGGCGAGGTGGTGCGCGAGTTTGAGTGGCAGGATCATATGCTCACCGCCCACCGGGTGCCCGGGGGCATGGAAGCCCACTACACCTGGGATCGCCACGCCCCGGATGGCCGCGTGGTGGGTCAGCAGGAAGCCGGTGGCTTGGCCCGCTCTTACACGTATCATGTGGATCACACCCGGGTCACCGACAGCCTGGGACGGGAGGAGCGCTACCACTTTGTGGGCAGCGGCCCCGGCCGCCGCTGGACGGCCCACACCCGCGCCGACGGCTCGCGCATTGAGTTCCGCTACGACCGCGCCGGGCGCAAGATCGCCACCGTCGATCCCCTGGGTCACGAGACATTGATCGAACGGGATGACCACGGCCAAATCATTGCCCAGACCGGCCCGGACGGCACGCGCTGGGCCATTGAGCGGGATGCGCTCGGGCAGCCGGTGAGTATTGAAGGCCCTGAGAATCAGCGCTGGCAGATCAC
>NZ_JAMJPJ010000006.1 GCF_023555005.1 Halomonas llamarensis
CGCGCATCTGCTGGAGCGCTTTTCTTTCTACTTGGGTCTGGACTTCAATTGCATAAAATCCCGACCCGACTTTGACGAGATGTGCCACTACGGTGCTATCGCGTCATGAAACTGTCCGAACCATTGTATTTAAAGAGTTGTTGTTATTGCATGCGGTTATATTTATTTTGCTGCCTGTTTCAGCATCGGCGTCAGACTCCGCGTATATCAGTCATTCTCATCTGCGTGGGTCTATTGGCATCACAAGCTGGAAATCGTTGCGCGATTCGGGAGTCGTCAAACAGGATCTTGATGCGTCATGTGGTGCGGCATCGGTGGCAACAATTCTTAATGAACACTACGGCCAATCAATTACCGAGAAAGAGGTGTTAGATGCCATGGGTGTTTTGGATGAGGAAAATGAAGATGGAATGGCCTCTTTTGATGATCTCGCCAATGCCCTGACGGAGTTTGGTTTTCGAGGCGTTGGGTATGCGGCCTCATTCAACCAGCTTACCCAGTTAAAAATTCCCACTATTGTCTATACAAAGCATCGCAAGAATGATCATTTTTCCGTCTTGCGTGGGATTGATGATGATACGGTTTGGCTGGCAGATCCTTCGCTGGGTAACCGCACCTATAGCAAATACCAGTTTCTGGATATGTGGGAAACTCGCGACGACTCGGTATTGAAAGGCAAGATTCTGGCGATTGTGCCTCTGATTGAAGAAACGCAGAGCGCAGAAGACTTCTTTACCACCCACCCACGTCGTCAAACGGCTCAGGCGGTAAAGCAGCAGGCTTTTCGGGCTCATAGCCCTTGAAAGACCTGCGCTTTTTTAGATAGCCGCCCTGGGTGGTTTGCAGCTACCCACGCCATTGATGGATCAACCACCCGCTTTCTTGATAGGGAAGCGGGTGTCGCGCAAGCTATCTTTGATTTTTTTTAGGTGCGGCAAAAAGTCTTCACCGCGGCGCAGGGTAACACCGGTGGCTAGGGCGTCGATCAGCGTGAGCTGAATCATTCGCGAGGTCATCGGCATGTAGTGGTCGGTGTCCTCGGGGGTGGCGACGTCTAGCGTAGCGGTGCATTCAAACGCCAGCGGTGAGCTGGGCGCGGTGATCCCCAATACCACTGCGCCCGATTCGCGCGCTAGGCGAGCGATATCAACCAGCTCCCGAGTGCGCCCGGTGTAGGAAATAACGACGACCACATCGCCAGTGTGGCAGGCGGCGGCGACCATACGCTGCATGAGCACGTCGATGTACACCATTACCGGTAAGTTGAAGCGGAAAAACTTGTGTTGGGCGTCTTGGGCCACCGCGCCCGAGGCACCTAGGCCAAAAAAATGGATCTGCTTGGCTTGAATGAGGTAATCGACCATTCGCTCAACGGCGTCGGCATCCACCGCTCGGCGCGCGTCATCAAGTGCGGCGATAGTGGCACCGAAAATCTTCTGTGTGTACTGGCTAGCGTCATCATTTGGCTCGACGGCACGGGTGACGTACGGCGTGCCACCGGCGAGGCTTTGCGCCAATTTGATTTTGAAATCGGGAAAGCCTTTAGCACTGAAGCTGCGGCAAAAACGGTTAACGGTGGGCTCACTGACACTGGCGGCTTGTGCGAGGCTGGCGATGCTCAAGCTGGTGGCGGCGCCGGGGTCAGCCAAAATGACGTTGGCGACCTTACGTTCCGAGCGGTTGAGCTCTTCCAAACGTTGGCGTAAGCGGTCAAGCAGGTCATGGGCCATTACGTATCTCCGTGGGTCAAGGGGTCGTGAGCTGGGGGGTTGGTATCGTGGGTGCCCAATGAGCACACCAATGAGCAAAGTCGGTCGCCGAGAGTGGGCGAGAGTAAAAATACCCCTGCGCCATTTCGCAGCCTATCGAGCGTAAATACGCCGCCTGTGCCGCGGTTTCGATGCCTTCTGCCACGACATCGCAGCCAACGCCGTGGGCGAGCTGGGTAATGGTGCGGGTGAGTTCGCGATCGGTGTCGCTCTCCTCTAGGTCCATCACGAAGGCGCGGTCAATCTTGAGCGTGGAGATAGGGAGCGTTTTTAGGTAAGCAAGCGAGGAGTGTCCCGTGCCGAAATCGTCAATCGCCACGCTAATGCCGGCCTCAATCAGCTGAGCGAGCTGATGACGGGCGTTAGCGATGTCGCGCATCAACCCGGATTCGGTCACTTCAATGCTGATCAAACGGTGCGGCACACGGTGTTCGGCCATGCGTGTAAGCAGCATTTGAGCAAAGTAGGGGCGCGCAAGCTGTCGAGTCGCGACGTTCACGGCGATATGAAACTCGTCGCTTACCCAGGGACTATGCCGCCAGGCGGCGGCTTGGAGGATGGATTGCTCAAGCACCCACTCGCCAATGGCGAGAATATCACCGCTGGCCTCGGCCAAGGGAATAAAAAGCCCCGGTGAAAGGTGGCCCATCTCCGGCTGTTTCCAGCGCAGTAGCGCTTCGGCGCCAGTAATGCGTAGCTCGTTTAACGAGAGTTTGGGTTGAAATACCAGCGACATTTCGCCCCGCTCGGTGGCGCCGCGTAGGGCGTTTTGTACCTTTAAGCGGTGGCGCTGCTGCGCTTCTAGGCTTTCGGAATAACGCTGTACGCGTAGGCCTCCTTCGCTATGCGGTAACGAAATCGTGGCCATGTGAACCAAGCGTTCGCCTGCAAAATAGCTTTTTGCCCAGCTAATACCGATGCGCGCATTGATATTGAGCAGCAAGTCATCTAGCTTTTGATCGTGATCGAAGCAGGCTAATAGGCGTGTGGCCAGGGTATTTAAAGTGTCTGGATCATTCTCGGGAGAAAGCAGCAGTAGCTCGCTACCGCCCCAGATGCCTAAGGTGTGTGTGTCGTCAAGCTGAGTTAAAAGCGTTTGGCCGAGCTGGCGCAGTAGCTTTTCAGCGACGCTATAGCCGTGGAGGCGAACCACATCGTCTAACCCATCGAGGGCGATAAACAAAAGTCCGGCACCGCTGCCACCCATGGAAGCTTCGCGTAGCGCTTGGGTGAGGCCCCGGCGGCTGGGCAGTTGTGTGATGGGGTCGGTGCGCGATTGGCGGTCGAGTTCGCGAGTGCGTTTTTCTACTATGCGTTCGAGCGTTTCCGCTTGTTGGTCGCGCACGTGGTAGCGGTGCTCTATCGTGAGTGTGTTGCGAATGCGCTGCAGCACTTCATCGTGCTTAAACGGTTTGGTGAGAAAATCGCGCACGCCCATGTCGAGCGCGCGATGGCGGGTTTCGTCATCGATGTGTGCCGTGAGTACGATGATCGGCGGGGTCTGCTCCGCGAAGTGTTCGCGTAACTGCTCCATTAAGGCATAGCCGTCGAGGTGCGGCATGCGGATATCCAAAAGGAGTAAGTCCGGCAGCTGCTCCTGGCAATAATCCAGCACTCGGCGTGGGTCGCTGATGCCGTGAACGCGGCCAAAACCGTGTTCATCGAGCAGTTCAAGCATTAGCTCGACGTTGATCGGGTTGTCGTCGACCACCAAGAGGTGTTTGTTGGCTACGTTCATTGGGCGGCTCCCTCGCGGCTGGGTGTGTCGCTCCAGCGTACTAAGCAGTTTATCAATTTCCAGGGGCTTCGTAAGATAGTCATCAAAGCCCGTCGCTAGACCGTTTTTAATATCGCTGGGCATGGCGTTGGCCGAAAGCGCGATGACCGGCAGGTGCTTGAGCCGCAAGTCGCTGCGAATGGCCTCTAACGCTTGGTAGCCATTCATGCCGGGAAGGTGAATATCCATTAGCACTATGTTGGGCAGACGGCTGCGCATGATATCTAAGCCAATTTCGGCGCTGGGCGCGATGTGAAGGGCAACATTATCGACGTCGTCAATAATGTCTTCCATCAGCCGCTGATTGGCCGGGTTGTCTTCGATGTATAGCAGTGCGTGTTGTTTGGGCGGTGCGCTTGGGTCGGACGTATGCTCAGCATGAGGGTGCTTGGGCGCCGTACTTTTGTCACGGATGGTCGGGAGGGTGAACCAGAACGTGGCGCCTTGGTTGGGCGAGTTTTCCACGTCGACTTCTCCGCCCATGCGCTCCACTAATTCGCGGGTGATGGCAAGCCCGATGCCGGTGCCTTCGATGGTACCGTTTTCGGCGTCGAGCCGATTAAACGGCTCAAAAAGCTCGTGTTGCCGCGCCAAGTCAACGCCGGGGCCGGTATCCGTGATGTCAAAGCGCAGCATATTGCCCTGCGCTTGTGCGCTGATTTCAACGTGCCCGTTGGCGCGGTTGTATTTAATGGCGTTAGAGATCAGGTTCAGCAGTACCTGTTTAGTGCGGGTGTAATCGGCGGATACGCGCCACTCACTGGGCACATGGCAGCGCCCAAGTGTGATGCCAGCCGCATCGGCATTCGCTTCTAGTGTATCGTATGCATCTTGAACCACGCTTTGCACATGAATAGGCTCAATCGAAAGCGGTAATTTTCCTGCCTCGATTTTGGCTAAATCCAGGACGTCGTTAATCAGGCTCAGCAAGTGCTGACCGCTTTTTTCAATTTGATTGACCTGACGTCGCTGCTTGTCGTTGAGGGGATGACGTTTGCCGCTGGCGAGAATTTGCGCAAACCCTAAAATGGCGTTGAGCGGGGTGCGTAATTCATGGCTCATGGAGGACAAAAATTCGCTTTTGGCGCGGTTGGCCTTTTCGGCTTGGTCGCGTGCTTGCGCAAGCTCGCCCATGACGTGTTCGCGTTCGGCCATCTGGCGGTAAAGGTTGATCAGTAGTGCGCAGGTGTCGGTGAACGGCTGCAGCCAGTCGAGCAACTCTTGGTCGAGCGCCTGCTGGCTATTGGCAATGGCGAACATGCCGATCAGCCTACCCGAGCTAAAAATAGGAACGCCGAGGTAATTATTGATCGGGGGATGCCCAGTAGGGAAGCCGCCACGCAGCGGGTGATGGTAAAGGTCTTCGGTCATGATGACTTCACCGTGCGCAAAGACGCGGCCGAGCAGTGTGTCAGGGTTGGTGAGCATCATATCGCCCCGGCGCAGTTGCTCCATTAATTTGCGTGACTTTTCACTCCAAGACAGGTCGGTAATGGCATGTATCTTTAAAATACTGTTGCTATCGGTGGGCAGTACTTCCCCAATCAGCGCGTAGTCGCTGTCGGTAAGATCACGCAACGCTTCCATTAAAAAAGCCCAAAGCCGCTCACCTGACATCAGCGCTTGATAATCGGTAATGCCTTGGTGGAGCACCTTGAGCAGGCTTTGTTCTTTATGTATGCGCTGATGGGTGGCATAAATGTCGCTTAAATCGGTGAGTACGCCAAGAAACTCATCCACCTTGCCGTGCTCATCATGGATGGCGTTAATGGCTAAATGCACAGGAACGCGATGACCATCTTGGTGCCGCGCTTCTACTTCGCGGCCTCTTCCGATCACGTTAGGGCGCCCACCGGCAAGGTAGCGGTTAATGTAGGTATCGTGGTCTTTTGCGATTTCAGGCGGCGTGAGTATCGCGACGTTTTGGCCGATCAGCTGCTCTTTGGTGTAGCCCAAAAGATCCATGATGGCGGTGTTAACCGCGATAATGGTGCCAGCGCGGTCAATGCGCACTTTGGAGACGGCACTGGAATAAAAAAGTGTTTCATAGCGTTTAGCCGTGAAGGCAAGGTCGGCGCTGATTTTTTGCTGGCGCAATAGCTCTTCCACCTGGCCCGCCAAGCGCTCAAGCCGGTGGAAGTCACGCGTGGAGAACTCTCGCGGCTGGCTGTCTATCAAGCAAAGTGTTCCTACTGGCAGGCCGTCGGTGGGGCGCAGTGGGATGCCAGCATAAAAACGGATATGAGGTGATGACTCAACCAGCGGGTTATCCGCAAAGCGCGCGTCTTTTAAAACGTCGTGAATCACCAACGGCTTGTTATCCGCCACGGCGTGAGCGCAAAACGATATGTCGCGCGGTGTCTCTTGAACATCGAAGCCGAGGTGCGATTTAAACCACTGCCGGTTTTCATCCACCAGCGACACGAGTGCGATGGGCATGTTAAACACATCACGGGCAAGTTCAGCCAGGCGTTCAAACGCCTGCTCTGCGGGAGTGTCGAGCACGCGAAGATCGCGCAGTGCCTGGAGTCGCTGGGCTTCATTATGGGGTATGTCGGGCACTTGCATAAGCCCTCCGTCGCAAAAGTCAGGCAGTGGCTGCGCGTATCAAGGCTCAGTAGCCAAGCAGTTTGAGTAGCCAGCGCCGGTAAGGGGGACGAATGAGTGCGATAGGCGTGCGTTTGGCCTGATAAAACACACCGCGCCGGTGGCTGAAGCGCTCAAAACCATGGCGGCCGTGATAAGCGCCATTGCCGCTATCGCCAACGCCGCCAAATGGCAGGCCGGGTACGGCATGATGCAAAAGCGTTTCGTTAAACACCAGCGCGCCGGAGCGCGTTTCATTCATTAGGCGACGCTGCAACGCAGCGTCGCGGGTAAAAGCGTAAAGCACGAGCGGATGCGGTCGCGCGGTAATATAACCAATAGCGGCGTCGATGTCTTTCACACTTATGATCGGTAACGCGCGGCCAAAAATCTCTTCTTGCATCAGCGCAAGGTCTTGGTTGGGGTCAACGACCAGCGCCGGGGCGTATTCGCCCGGGTCAATCACACGGCAACCGTGGTTGTGGGCTTCTTTGAGTAGTTCGGTACTACGAGCCGCATGACGCGCATTGATGGGTGTCGTAACGTCGCGCGCATCCGGGCGCTGCTTGGCGACGGTATCGCTTAGCGCGTGGATCAACGCGTCCAGGTGACGACCTTCGACCAGCACATAATCGGGTGCGATACAGGTTTGTCCGCCGTTGAAGCCTTTGCCGAAAATGATCGCCTCGGCAGCAGCATTAAGGTCGGCATCATCGGCAACGATAACCGGCGATTTCCCGCCAAGCTCAAGCGTGGTGGGCGTTAAGTTTGCGGCTGCGGCCTTGGCGACGTCCCGCCCAACGGCGGTGGAGCCGGTAAACAGTAAGTGATCAAACGCCAACGCACTGAAAGCTTGGGCAATCTCGGCGTTGCCTTGAACCACGTAAAACTCGTCCGGGTCGAAGTAGCGTGACACAAGCTCAGCGAGAAGCGCACTGGTCGCCGGGGTGTGCTCACTGGGTTTGAGCATCACGCGGTTGCCCGCGGCGATGGCGTCGATGGCGGGCATCAGCGCTAGGCTCCAGGGGTAGTTCCACGGCGAAAGAATGCCCACCACGCCTAGCGGCTGCGGGGTGATGCGCGCCCGCGCCGGGAGCAGTCGCCACGAAACGCTCGCCCGGCGTGGGCGCATCCAGCCTCTAAGCTTACGTCGCGCATAACGGGCTGCATGAATCACCGCGCTGGTTTCCGCCAGGCGGATTTCGCTCTCGCTACGCTGGCCAAAGTCTTGGACAATCGCATCGATAATCTCGCTCTGGTGGCGCTTTGTCATGCGCGCTAAGCGCATAAGTCGGTCACGACGTGTGGCAAGGTTTGGGAACGGCGCCTGATCGGCGGCCTGTCGCTGAGTGTCAAAACCGTGTTGAAGTTGGCGCTGAAGGTCGTGCGGCATCGGTGCGTCTCCAGGTGAATCCCGTCGGGCATTCCGCTAGTGTAGAAGGTTCGCGGCGCTGTTCGTATCTTAGTCAATCTTGGAGGTGCTATGCCCTCACCGACGCTGTCGTCTGGTTTACCGCCGCTTGTATGCACTATTCTACCTGGGATGGCGTGTGTAACCGCAAGTCAATGGGATCGATTGGTCAACCCCGATCAGCCGTTTTTGCGCCATGCATACCTGAATGCGCTGGAAGCGAGCGGCTCGGTGAGTGCGGCAACCGGCTGGGAGCCTGCGCATTTCGCTGTGTGGCAAGGGCAAAAACTGGTGGGGGCGCTGCCGCTTTATCGCAAGCACCACTCGTATGGCGAATACGTCTTTGATTGGACGTTTGCCGATGCTTTAGAGCGCGCTGGCGGGCGTTACTACCCGAAAGCATTGAGCGCAATCCCTTATACCCCGGTACCAGGGCCGCGAACGTTGATCGCTCCCGAAAGCGATGAGGCGGAGGTGCGCCAAGCCCTGGCGCAAGGTTTGTGGCAGCTGTGCGACGACGAAGCGCTTTCAAGTTGGCATCTGTTGTTTAGCGCGTGCGACGACGTGGCGGCCTGGCAGACACTTTGCCCTGAGCTCATCGCTCGCGAGGGCGTGCAATTTCAATGGCGCGATGGAGAAGGTGATACCCCGCGCTTTGGCGACTTTGACGGTTTTCTCGCGACGCTGACGGCCAAGCGGCGCAAGATGATTAAACGCGAACGGCGTATCGTGGCCGACCAAGGCATTACCCTGCACCGCCTGGAAGGCGAGGCCATTACCTCCGAGGCGCTAGCGCACTTCTACCGTTGCTACGCAAATACCTACCACGAGCGCGGTCGGCCGCCGTATCTTAACCGTGATTTTTTCCAACGCATAAAACGCACCATGCCCGAATCGCTATTGCTGGTGCAGGCGCGCTTGGATGGGCGCCCGGTCGCCGCTGCGCTTTACTTTCGCGGTACGCAAAGCCTTTATGGACGCTACTGGGGCAGCGAGGTGCTCGCCGATTGTCTGCATTTTGAGGCCTGTTACTACCAGGGAATCGAGTATTGCTTGGAGCAGGGGCTGACGCTTTTCGACCCCGGCACCCAGGGCGAGCATAAGCTGGTGCGGGGTTTCCACCCGCAGCCGCTTCGCTCGCTGCATTATTTTGCTCATCCAGGGCTTGCTGCCGGGGTTGCCCAGTTCTGCGAGGAAGAAGCCCAACACATGGCGGCTTACCGTCACGCCGCAAGCGATGCGCTGCCGTTTCGGCGGGAGAGTAAGACGTGAAGGCGCGCGAGTGAATCGCTTGAATAGCGTCGGGCGGCTCGCTGCGCTAGGTGCTTGGTGGCATAATGCGGCGCAGCGTTTTCTCAACATTTTTTCATCAGGCGGTGCAGTGAGTAGCAAAGCGAACGGTGACACGACAAGGGGGTGGCCTTTTCGGAAGTGGCTCGCGCTGGGGCTGTTTCTGCTGCTGTTATTGCTGCAGTATCAACTCTGGTGGGGAACCGGCGGTTGGTTTGATCTACAGGCGGTGGAAAAACGAGTGGCTACTCAGGAGGCTGCGAATGCGCCGCTGCGCGACCGCAATGCCCGCCTCGCCGCCGAGGTCACCGACCTCAAGCAGGGGCTGGATGCGATTGAAGAGCGCGCGCGCAGTGATATGGGCATGGTGCGGGCGGATGAGCAATTTTTCTGGGTGCCGGGCGTGGCGATTGAACCACAGCTGATCGAAATCAATGCCGGTCTCGTCGTGCCCGTGCAGGAGGGCAGTCAATGAGCGCCACCACCTGGCTGATTGTGCCCGCCGCCGGGCAGGGTAAACGCATGGGCGCGGCCCTGCCCAAGCAGTATCTCACGCTTACAGGCGCGCCGATTCTCGCTATCACCCTGGCGCGCTTGCACGCCGCATTGCCGCACGCGCGCTTGGTGCTGTGTCTGGATGAACAGGATCGCTGGTTTGATCCCGCATGGGTACCGTTTACTCGCTGGCAGCGTGTTTCGGGTGGGGCTGAACGGATGGATAGCGTGTTGAATGCGCTGCAAGCGATTGATGCCGCTGGTGATGACGTGGTGCTGGTCCACGACGTGGCACGCCCCTGCGTGAGTGTAGAAGATTTATGCGCGCTTGAGCAGGCCGCCAAGCAGTACGCTGGCGGGGCACTGCTGGCAATGCCGGTGGCAGATACCATGAAGCGTGAAAGCCGTGACGGTACCAGCGCGCGTACCGAGTCCCGCGATGGGCTGTGGCACGCGCTGACCCCGCAAGGGTTTCGCTATGCGCTGCTTTGCCAAGCGCTCGGCCACGCCCGCAAGCACGAGACGCTGGTCACCGATGAAGCCTCCGCGGTCGAGGCCTTAGGCCATAGGCCCAAACTGGTAAGTGGTCGGCGTGACAACCTGAAAGTGACGCATCCTGACGATTTGGCGCTGGCGGCGGCGATTTTAGCCGCGCAGCGCGAGCAAAGCCGCACGTGAATGCGCGGTCTTTGATGCGCTTTTTACTATGTGATCGATAACGAAAAGGAGTGTTGGATGCGCATTGGCCACGGCGTTGATGTTCACCGTTTCGGCCCCGGCGAGCATGTCATGATCGGCGGGGTCAAATTGCCCTTTACTCACGGCTTTGTGGCCCATTCAGACGGCGATGTGCTACTCCACGCACTCTGCGATGCGCTGCTTGGCGCCTGTGCGTTGGGCGATATCGGACGCCACTTTCCCGATACCGATGACGCTTGGAAAGGCGCGGATAGCCGCGACTTGCTGCGCCGCGTGGGGTCTCTGGTAAAGGATGCCGGTTGGGACGTGGCGAACCTGGATACCACTATCATGGCGCAGGCGCCGAAAATGGCACCGCATATTGAGGCTATGCGCAAGGTCATTGCCAGTGATTTAGCGCTATCGCTTTCACAAGTCAACGTTAAAGCTACCACCACCGAGCGCCTTGGGTTTACTGGCCGCGGGGAAGGCATTGCGGCTGAGGCTGTGGTGCTGCTCACGCCGCGGGGCAACCCATGAACGGGCTTCCCACTTGGGCGCGCACGCTAGACGCTGCGTTTGGGCCGCCGTTGCCGGGGCAATATCGCGCCGCCCCCGATGATTTTATCGTCGAGGAGCAGCTTGATTTCACCCCCGAAGCGCACGGCGAGCACCTGTGGCTTTATATCGAAAAACGCAATCAGACCACCTTGGACGTGGTGAAGCAGCTCGCGCGGCTGTGCGGCGTCACGCCAAGAGACATGGGTTACTCGGGAATGAAAGACCGCGTGGCGATCACCCGGCAGTGGCTGAGTGTTCACTTGCCGGGGCGTGACGCGCCGGTTGACCTCACCGAGCGTTTAGCCGGCGTGGACGTGCGTGTCTTGGCGCAGGCGCGCCATCCGCGTAAGTTAAAGCGCGGTGTGCATCGCACTAACCGTTTCACCCTACGCCTGAGCGGTGAGGCGGTGGCAAGTGACTGCTTCACCGCCCGCTGGCAGGCGCTTTGCCATCACGGTGTGGCGAATTACTTCGGCCCGCAGCGCTTTGGCCCCGGCGGGCGTAACCTCGCCCGCGCTGAGGCGGTGTTGGCGCGCGGCTGGCGCAAACGTGATGATCGTCAAGGAATGCTGCTTTCCAGCGCACGCAGTTTTTTGTTCGATGAAATGTTGAGCGCACGGATTGAAGCAGGCAGCTGGAACTCGCCGCTAGACGGTGACACGCTGATGCTGGACGGCACGCAGAGTGTATTTCGCACCGATCAGGTCGACCAAACGCTAAAAGCTCGCGCCGAGGCCTTAGACATACACCCCGCTGGGATACTGTGGGGCGTTGGCTATACGCCGGATGAAACACCCGCGCAGCGCTTTGAGGCCGAGGTGGTCGAGCGCCACCCGGTGCTGTGCGATGGGCTTTTGCGTAGCGGTATCAAACCGGCGCGTCGTGCACTGCGGATGCGCCTGGGCGAGCCTGAACTAAAGATTGAGGCGGGCCACGCGACGCTTACGTTTTTGCTGCCGCGCGGCGGCTTTGCCACCGCGGTGCTTGGCGAGCTGATCGCGCACCCCGACGTTGCCGGCGGCTAACCTAAAAGTCAGCGGTTGAAACTAAGGAGATAAATGATGCGACGATTGCTGCTTTCCAATGATGACGGCGTCCATGCGCCTGGCTTGCGCGCGCTGTTTGAAGCGCTGACGGCGCACGCGAAAGTGCGTGTGGTAGCGCCGGATCGTGACCGCAGCGGGGCGAGTAACTCGCTGACGTTGTCGCGTCCACTGCGCCTGAGCGCGTTAGATAATGGATTTTACAGCGTTGATGGCACCCCGGCCGACTGTGTCTACCTCGGCGTCAATGGGGTTTGGGACGAGATGCCCGATGTGGTTATTTCGGGGATCAATCACGGCAGCAATCTTGGCGATGACGTGCTCTATTCCGGTACCGTGGCCGCTGCGATGGAGGGGCGCAACTTAGGCATGACAGCGATTGCCATGTCGCTTTGCGGTGAGCGCTATTTTGAGACCGCCGCAAAAATGGCGGCCACGCTCGTCGGCGCGGCGGATCAGCTCTCGTTGCCACCGCGTACGCTATTGAATGTTAACGTGCCGGATGTGCCCTGGGAGCAAATTCGCGGGGTTCGGGTCACTCGCCTTGGCTTTCGTGGCCCGGCGGCCAAGCCGCTTGCCACCGAAGACCCCCGGGGTCGCACGCGCTATTGGATCGCAGCGGTAGGGGCGAATGCCGATGATGGTGAGGATACGGATTTTGCCGCTGTGGAGGCGGGATTTGTCTCCATTACGCCGCTGCAGACCGATTTAACCCGCCACCCAGCGCGTGGCGATGTGCAGGACTGGTTGGATGCTTTTGCCTGATTTGTCCCCGACGGAGCTTCGCGGTCGTGGCATGACCTCGCAGCGTACCCGTGATCGAATGGTCGAGCGCATAGCGCATCAGGGCATTCGCGATGAACGGGTGTTGGCGGTGATGGCCGAGGCGCCACGGCATTTGTTCGTCGATGAGGCACTCGCCCACCGCGCCTACGAAGATACGTCGCTGCCCATTGGCTTTGGGCAGACGCTCTCGCAACCGTTGACCGTGGCGCGTATGACGGAGCTTACGCTTCGCGAAGCGCCGCGGCGCGTGTTGGAACTCGGCACCGGATCGGGGTATCAAACACTGGTTCTTTCGCGCTTGGTGCCCGTGCTCTATTCACTTGAGCGTATTGACGCCTTACACCAACGCGCCGCTGCGCGGCTTAGTCGGTTGGACGCAAAAGCGCGTCTTGCGGTTGCAGACGGCAGTAGCGGTTGGCCACATGCCGCCCCTTTTGATGTCATTTTGCTTACTGCGTGCGCTCAGACGCTGCCCTCGATTCTGCTAGAGCAGCTAAGCGATGGCGGTGTGCTGATTGCCCCGCTGGAAGACGCCGACGGCACCCAGTGGCTCACACAGGTGCGCCGCGTTGGGCAAGATTACGACAAGCGCCGGCTAGAGCCGGTGCGGTTTGTTCCCCTGTTGCAAGGAGTGGTGGATTGAAGCGTCACACGTTGGGCCTCTTTTTTAAAGGCGCCGGGATGGGCGCCGCTGATGCGGTGCCGGGGGTATCAGGCGGGACGATTGCGTTCGTTACCGGCATTTATGAGGAGCTGATTCACACCATTCGCCAGTTTGGCCCGAGTGCCTGGAGCGCCTTTCGCCAAGAGGGGGTGAAAGGGGTATGGCGCCACTTGAACCTGGTTTTCTTGCTGCCTTTGTTGCTAGGGGTCGCGGTCAGTTTGTTCAGCGTGGCGCACTTGGCCGTTTGGCTGATGGAGGCGCACCCGCTGTTGCTCAATGGCTTCTTTTTTGGCCTCGTTGCCGCTTCGGCGTTGGTGGTGCACCAGGCGCACCGCGAGTGGAAAATATGGTATGTACTGCCGTTGGTCGCGGGGCTTTTGATTGCTAAAGCACTGCCGGGGCTGATGCCCCTTGTGCTGATGCTGGGTAATGAGGCGCTGATTGTGGCGGTGGCCGGTGCCATTGCGATTAGCGCGATGATACTCCCCGGTGTGTCGGGCAGCTTCTTGCTTCTCACCATGGGGCTTTACGGCACGATTATGCAGGCGATACGTGGGTTTGATATAACCGTGATCGCGATTTTTGCGGCCGGTTGCGCCGTTGGGCTTGCGCTCTTTACGCGTCTTTTATCGTGGCTCTTGCGCCGCCATCACGGCGCTACCATGCAGTTGTTATTAGGTTTTATTGTCGGCTCTTTGCCAGTTCTCTGGCCTTGGCGCGAGCTGGTAAGCTATCAACTTGGCCCTAATGGGCAGATGATCCCGCTGGCACATCGCTACCTGATGCCGAATGATTATGCGCTACTGATCGGCGGCTCTGCTCAGGTTTGGGGAGTTATCGTTCTTATGCTAGCGGGGGTAGCGTTGGTTGTCGCACTCAATCGCCATACCAACGGCGCAAACACGACACGTAGCGCTCACGTCAGCGCTGAAAAGGAGTAAGAATTGCATGCGTAAGGTTTTGATGATGTCGGCACTTGCTCTGGCCGTTGCTGGCTGTGCCAATCAGCCAGACGCTGGCCCGCAAGTGCGTGACCTAAGCGACGCGCGTCGGGCGGTCGAAAGCACCCCGCAATATACCGTCGAGGCGGGCGATACGCTCTATGGCATTGCGTGGGAACACGACATGGATTATCGCGGCCTTGCCGCGCTTAATGACATTGTCCCGCCTTACAATATTTACCCTGGCCAAACCATTCAGCTGCGCGAAGGTCAAGTTAGTGACGCGCCAGCGCGACGTGACGGTTCGCGCGACTCGCAGGGGGCGGTTGCCACCGGGCTAGGCGCAAATGGCGCTGACGTGGCGCCGGGAGAGCAAGAAATGGATTGGCTATTGCCGGATGAGTCGGCGATAGAACGCAATCAGCGCATCAAGGCGGAGCGCGAGGCGGTTCAAGCCGCTGAAAGTGTGGCGGTAGCGCAATCTCAGCAAACGCCAAACGGTGAGGCTGAAGTGGCCGCGAAGACCGCTTCCCAACCTAATACCGAGTCAGAACCAGAACCGCAAACCGCTGAACCCGAGTCGAAACCCGAACCACAAGCCGAGCCTAGCCAAGTGTCGAGCGTGGATCGCAGCGAGAGAACCTATACCCCCGCCGAAACGATAGATTGGCAATGGCCCGTTGAGGGCGAGGTGGTAAGCGCCTTTAGCGAAGGACAAATTATAACTGCCGGGATTGATATCGCTGGAGAAAAGGGGCAACCTGTCAAAGCAGCAGGGCCAGGAATTGTGGTTTATGCCGGCAGCGGCGTTCGCGGGTATGGCAACTTGGTGCTACTCAAGCATAACGATGCGTTTCTTACCGCCTATGCACATAACGATAACCTTCGCGTAAGCGAAAATGACGTGGTAAAAGCGGGCGAAACGATTGCCACGATGGGCGACAGTGACGCTGAAGACGTGAGGCTGCATTTTGAGGTACGCAAGGATGGTCAACCTCAGGATCCCCTGAATTTTCTGCCATCACGTAATTAAATCGACGCCTCAATAATGATAAAAGCAAACGCGCCAGCAGCGCGCAACGCTCTTGGCGTTTAGATAGTGGAACAAAAGGCGAGATAACGGGGGTGGGAACGATGAGTATGCTGGAACGAGAACTACAGGAAGTAGACCTTAGTGCGGCTGAAGAAACGCTAAGTGAGATAGATAGCGAAGCGGCAGCTGCAGAAGAAGAAGCGTTTGAAAAAGCGCTTGGGCGCGAAGGCCGCCAGCAGCATCAAAGCCTGGATGCCACGCAGATCTATCTCAATGAAATCGGCTTCTCGCCACTATTAACGCCCGAAGAAGAGGTTCACTACGGCCGCTTAGCGCGCAAAGGTGACCCGCTTGGCCGTTCACGAATGATCGAGTCCAACCTGCGTCTGGTGGTAAAGATCGCTCGTCGTTACCTTAACCGCGGCCTGACGCTTCTGGATTTGATCGAAGAGGGTAACTTAGGCCTCATTCGCGCCGTTGAGAAGTTTGACCCTGAGCGTGGCTTTCGCTTTTCGACGTACGCCACCTGGTGGATACGACAAACGATCGAGCGCGCGCTGATGAATCAGACCCGCACGATTCGCTTGCCGATTCACGTGGTTAAAGAGCTTAATATTTACCTGCGGGCCGCGCGGGAGCTGACGCAAAAACTCGACCACGAAGCCACGCCCGAAGAGATCGCTGATCATCTGGATAAGCCGGTCGAGACGGTCAAAAAGATGCTTGGGCTCAACGAGCGTGTTTCCTCGGTCGACTACCCTGTAGGCGGCGATAGCGATAAGCCACTGATCGATACCTTGTCCGATGACGACGACCACGGTCCGGAAGCCTCATTGGTCGATGGCGATGTCAAAGAGCACGTGGATGAGTGGCTGGGCGAGTTGACGGAAAAACAGCGCGAAGTGGTCGTGCGCCGCTTCGGTTTGCGTGGCCATGAAGCCGCGACATTGGAAGAAGTCGGGGCGGAAATCGGCCTCACTCGTGAACGTGTGCGTCAAATTCAAGTGGAAGCCTTGAAGAAGCTGCGGCGTGTACTGGAAAAACAAGGCCTGTCACTGAACGCCATTTTTGAAAGCTAATGTTAACCCACCGATGATAAGCGAGACCAGGCATGCGCCCGTTGGTAGCTCATATCGACCTGGACGCATTGCGTCATAATTATCGACTCGCCTGTTCCTGCGCGCCCCAAAGCCAGGCAGTTGCCGTGATCAAAGCCGATGCTTACGGTCACGGTGCAGTGGCGTGCGCCCAGGCGCTTGAAAGTGAGGTGCCGGCCTTTGCTGTTGCCTGTATAGAAGAAGCGATGGCGCTGCGTGATGCGGGTATTCAAACGCCGATTGTGCTGCTCGAAGGTATTTTCTCCGCCGATGAGCTCCCTTATGTGGATAAACACCGGTTATGGATGGCCATTCACAGCCGGTGGCAGCTCGAAGCCCTGCAGGCATTTACGCCGAGCGCGCCAATTCCCGTTTGGCTTAAGGTTGATTCCGGTATGCACCGGCTGGGGTTTGAGCCCGAGCAGACAGCAAGCGTATGGCGCTCGCTTGAGGCCATGCCGCAGGTGGGCGCCCTGCACTTGATGAGCCACTTTGCGACAGCTGATGCGACGGATACCGGCTATTTTTCTCAGCAAATGGTCACCATGGAAGCGCTGGCCGCCGAGCTTGGTGCGCCGCTTTGTCTGGCCAACTCACCAGCAACGCTGGCTCGCCCGCAAGCCCACGGCGCCTGGAATCGCCCTGGCGTTATGCTCTACGGCAGTGATCCGCTAAAAGCCCCCAACACATTCACGCACCAACTGCAGCCGGTGATGACGCTGCGTTCAGAGATTATCGCTCTGCGCGAGATCAAGGTGGGCGAGTCTGTTGGCTACGGCGGGCGTTGGCGTGCGGCGCGTCGTTCACGTATTGCGGTGATCGCGGCGGGCTACGGTGACGGCTATGATCGCCACGCCATTGACGGCACACCGGTGCTGGTGAATGGTAAGCGAGCCACGCTTGCGGGCAAAGTCTCGATGGATATGCTCACCGTGGATGTCACGGATATCCCCGATGCGGCCATTGGCAGCGAGATCGTACTTTGGGGCAAAGCGAAAAACGGCGAAGTGCTATCAATCGATGAGGTCGCGCGCCACTGTGACACCATCAGTTATACCCTGCTGACCGGTGTATTGCCGCGTGTGCCTCGGCGCTATGGTGGCGTTTAGAGCAGGCGTGTAAACGTCACCGAGCGTCAAACTCCCACTATCAAAGACGAATGAAACCGCATGGCGAAATCGCGCTATCCCAACTCCTTTGCCCATCCTCGTTACTGGCCGACATGGCTTGCCATTGGCGCTATGTATGTGGCGGCATGGTTGCCGTGGCGGGTCAAGCTGTGGCTGGGGAAAGGCATCGGTCTGGCGGCCTGGCGTTTGGCCAAACGGCGCCGATACATTACGGAAACCAATGTAGCGCTCTGTTTTCCTGATAAAAGCGCTGACGAGCAGCGCCGTTTAGTGAAGGAGACGTTCATTGCCAATGGCATTGGGCTGCTAGAAACCGCGGCGGTTTGGTGTCGCGATGCTGAAGACTTTCGCCACCGGGTGGCGTGTGTTGGCGAGGAGCATCTTGCCCGCGCCGAGGCGCAAGGCAAAGGCGTTTTGATTGCCGGAGTGCACTTTTCGGCGCTGGATTTAGGGGGGGCGCTGCATTCGCTGTTTTTTTCTGCCGATGCGGTCTATCGACCGCACAATAATCCATTGTTTGACCGCTTTATGATGCGCGCACGTAAGCGTAATTTCGGCCAGTTGATTGATCGTTACGACTTACGCACCGCCGTGCGGCGGATAAAAGCAGGACGTTCGGTTTGGTACTCACCGGATCAAGATTTTGGCCGAGATGCCAGTGTATTCGCGCCTTTCTTCGGCCAACAGGCCTCAACCATCAAGCTAACGGCAAAAATCGCCCGCTTAACCGACGCGCCTGTCGTATTGCTGATGTTCCACCGCAATCCGGATAACCGCACTTATACCTTCGAATGGCTACCCGCGCTGGAAGGCTATCCCAGCGGGGATGATGTCGCCGATGCCACGCGCGTTAACGCCATTATCGAACAGGCGATTCTTACCCATCCCGAACAATACCTCTGGCTTCATCGACGCTTTAAAACACGCCCCGAAGGCGAAGCCAAGATTTATTGAGTTCCTACCTACTTGAAAAACCGGGCCTGCTGCAGGCCCGGTTTTGTTTATCGAGAAGCGCTGACGCTAATCCAAGTTGCGCGAATAGAAAATTTCGAGCATCTCCTTGCGCAGGCGACTTTCGATATTGCGGGCTTCTTCGAAGGTGATATCGCGCCGTGAGGTGCCGAACAGGTAGTTATCCAGATCGAAGTCTTTCAGCAGCATTTTGGTGTGGAACATGTTTTCTTGGTACACGTTCACATCAATCATTTGATATTGCTGCTTGGTATCGTCGGCAAGATAATCCTGGATCGAGGTGATCTCGTGATCGATGAAGAGTTTCTTGCCGTCAACGTCACGGGTAAAGCCACGTACCCGGTAGTCCGTGGTGACAATGTCAGAATCGAAACTGTGAATCAGATAGTTCAGCGCCTTGAGCGGGCTGATATGACCACAAGTCGACACATCGATATCTAACCGGAAGGTGCTAATGCCATTATCCGGGTGCGATTCCGGGTAGCTGTGCACGGTCACATGGCTCTTATCTAAGTGCGCGACCACGGTTTCCGGCAGCGGGCCAGGGCCGGGCTTAGTTTGGCCGGGGTCGGCCTCGTCAAGCTCGTGCTCGGCAATCAGGATCGTCACGCTCGCGCCATGAGGCTCATAGTCCTGGCGTGAAATATTGAGCACATGAGCGCCAATGATATTGGTCACGTCTTTGAGGATCTGGGTCAGGCGCTCCGCGTTGTAGAGCTCATCGATATAATCGATATAAGCAGATCGCTGCTCTTCGGTTTTGGCGTAACAGATGTCGTAAATATTGAAGCTCAAGGAGCTTGTCAGGTTGTTAAACCCGTGGAGTCGGAGATTATCTGACACGTCCGAACCTCCCTATGGCGGATGAAGACACCCCGACGAGCCAGCGCCGGAACCGAGTCCACTTGATATCAGTGGAAAAGCCGTTAAATACGAGCGCGCGTATTATGCCCGGCTGAGGGCAGCGATGCATCCGGCCGGGCTATTTTTTTCATCGCGTGGTGGCGGCTACGCCTCAACGATTTCGAATGAGTGAGTAATCTCAACGCCACCTTGGCCGAGCATGATCAAGGCGCTGCAGTATTTATCCGCGGAGAGCTCAACGGCGCGCTGTACCTGTTTCTCTTTGAGCCCGTGGCCTGAAATCACAAAGTGAACATGAATTTTGGTAAAGACGGACGGCACGCTATCGGCGCGCTCGGCGTCGAGCTCTGCCACGCAGTCGGTCACATCGGCGCGCGCTTTGTCGAGAATATTGAGAATATCAAAAGCCGTGCAGCCACCCATACCCATCAGTAGCATTTCCATCGGGCGCGGCCCGGTGTTGCGACCACCGTGGTCGGGCGGGCCGTCAATCACGACGCTATGCCCGCTGCCGGATTCCGTCACAAATTGACGCCCATCAGTCCATTTAACCCGTGCTTTCACGTTTCTCTCCTATCTTGTCAGTCTTGCGTCTGGCTGCCGGTACGTATAGGGCACGCAGCATAGCATTTAATCGCTTTTGTGCGGGCGGGCTTTATGCGTGGCTTGGTCTAGACGCTATCGCGAAGCGCGCGATCAAGCGTTGTAAGTCGCGCGGGAGTGCCTACGTCTACCCATTGGCCGCGAAAGTGCTCACCGCTGACGCGTTCGTCGGCCATCGCCGCTTTGAGCAGCGGTGCCAGTGCAAAGGCGCCGGGCGCATGCTCAACGACAAGCGCCGGATCCATCACGCTCAAACCCGAAAAGGTGAGCTTAGGTTCCCCGTGGTGGCGAACGCGGCCGCCGCTCAGCGAAAAGTCGCCTTCGGGGTGGTGCCCCGGGTTATCCACGAGCATGAGATGGGCAAGATCGCCGTTTTTTAGTGCAAGCTGGCTTGGCAGTGCCTCGCACCACACATCGCCGTTAACCAGCAAAAAAGGCGCCCCGCCCAATAGGGGGAGCGCCTGACGAATACCGCCGCCGGTTTCTAGCGGGGTTGCCTCGCGGCTGAAATGCAGGCGTAACCCGAACGCTCGGCCGTCGCCTAAGGTGTGCATAATTTGCTCACCGCGGTAGCTAACGTTGATAATGACATCAACAAAGCCAGCGCGCTTTAAGCGCTCTAAGTGGTGGACAATCAGCGGTTTGCCCGCTACCGGAAGCAGTGGCTTGGGGCAGGTGTCAGTGAGTGGGCGCATGCGTTTGCCAAGCCCCGCGGCCAGGATCATCGCTTTCATTCGGGCCGCTCCTGAGCGTCAAGCGTGGTGAGTTTTTGCGTCATCGCCGGACGCAGCGTTTGGCTGAGCCACTGGGCAAAGTCGGCGTGCTCGGGGAGTGCGGCGAGGCTGTCTTCTAAATGCATGAGAAAATCGGGCAAGTGTTCGAGATACCCGCGTTTGCCGTCGCGCAGCGTCAAACGGCAGAAAATCCCCAGCACTTTGAGTGAGCGCTGAGCGGCCATGGCGTGGCTTTGGCGCAAGAAAGTCGCCTTGTCCGTGGTGCTTGATAGACGACCATCGTCACGGGCTTGCTGGTAAAACTCGACCATAAAGCCGTCGAATTCACGCTGGGAAAAGCGCCAGTAGCGCCCGCGCAAAAGCGAGATCGCATCGTAGCTTAAGGGGCCCGCCACGGCGTCCTGAAAATCGATCATGTAAAGTTGGCCTTGGTGCGGCATCAGGTTCATGGCATCGAAGTCGCGGTGAACAGTGACCACCGGCTGCGAGAGCGCTTGCTGGATCAGTGCGGTGCGCAGCGCACGCCAGCTCTCCGGCACCGGCAGGTCAAGCCAAGCGCGTAAGTGCCACTCGGGGAATAAGTCAAGCTCGCGGCCAAGCAGTGCAGCATTAAAGGCAGGTAGGGCGGCTGGGTTGGCGCGGTTTTGTAGCGGACCGATCAACGCAAGCGCGTCACGTGTGTGAGCGTGAACGGCATCCGCGTCAGTGAAAAGCGTTTGCAGCGGGGTCTCGCCCAAGTCATCCAGCAATAAAAAACCGGCATTCAGGTCGGCGGCGTGAACGCGCGGTACGGGAAGCCCTGCGGCTCGCCATTGGCGCGCAATGCTGACAAACGGCGTTGAGTCTTCTTGGTCGAGTGGAGCATCCATTACCACCTGCGTCTCGCCGCCTGGCAGCGTGAGGCGAAAATAGCGCCGAAAGCTCGCGTCGCCGCCGGCAGGTGCGAGGTGTATGTCGCTGTGTGCGAGGCCGTGTTGTGTCGCGGCCCAAGTTAAAAGGGCGTTTATCCGAGATGATGACATGCAAGCTCCTGGCTGGTCGGGCATGATGCGAGCTGTATAATACCGATTCCCGATGCCAAGGATAACGAACATGGGCAAGCGATTTTTGCGTACCGCGCCGCTAACGCTCGTCGGCAGCCTGCTGGCAGGGGCCTCAAGTGCCGCGATTGCCCAGAGCGAGCCGCTGCCAGCTCAGGCGCTGGACTGGCAAGCCTGGGAGCAGGACGAAGCGGCGAACCAGGTGTGTCGCGGGCGCTATGTGATGCCGGGCTACCGCCTGTCGGCCGGCGATGACCCGCGTGAGCTGCAGGTGGAAACCAGCGAGTCCGACTACGCGGCGGACGGCGAGGCGATCCTGCGCGGTGACGTTGTGTTGCGCCGTGGTGGTACGGAACTTGAAGCCGAGTACCTTTACGTGCCGGCCAGTCGCGAACGGGTCGATGCTGAAGGTGCATTTGCGCTACGCGATGGTCGCGCACTCTTGCGCGGGTCTGAGGCGACAATGTCGCTAGCAGAGGATCGCGGGCAGGTGAGCGACAGCCATTACGTGCTTTACCAAGAGCGCGTGCGCGGCCAGGCCGAGCGCTTAGAACAAGTGGGCGAAGCGCAGTATCGCCTGCGGGACGCAAGCTTTACCACTTGCGAACCCGGCGAGAATACCTGGCAACTGGTCAGCAGCGATATCCGCCTAGATCAAGCCAGCGGCTTTGGCACGGCGCGCAATGCGCGTTTAAAGATCCACGACGTGCCGGTGTTTTACTGGCCTTGGTTACGCTTTCCCATCGATGATCGCCGCCATACCGGTTTGCTCTCGCCAACGATTGGTTTCTCCAGCGACCAATTGGATTACACCCAGCCCTTTTACTGGAATATTGCCCCCAATCGCGATGCCACGATCACGCCGCGTTGGGTCAGCGACCGTGGCCTGCTGCTTGGCGGCGAGTATCGCTACCTGCTTGAGCGCCATGGCCGCGGTAGCCTTGAAGGGGCGTGGCTGAATAGCGATGACGGCGGCTCAGGCGGTGATGAAGGGCGCTACCAAGGCGACAACCGCTGGTATGTTGACGCCGAGCATCGAGGTCGCGTTAACGACCGTAGCGGGTATCAGCTACGTTATGGCGCGGCAAGCGACGGGCGCTATTTTGATGACTTTGGCAGCGAGTTCGGCTCTAGCGACCGTTATGGCATGGAGCGCTTAGCTCAGGTGGATTATCAGGGCGAGCGCTGGCGCTTGGATGCTCGTGCCCAAGGTTATCAACGCCTGGACGATCCCTTAAGCGACAGCGATAAGCCTTTCTACCGCTTGCCCAGCTTGACCGCTCAAGCGCGCTGGCAGCAGGAAAATGGCTTTTATCGTGAATGGAACAGTAACGCCACTTATTTTTGGCGCGATGTGGACGAAACCTTGGTGCCCGAGCGCGAAGCGGCTACCGGCGGTCGTATTCACTTAGCGCCTGCGCTGGGGTGGCGCGTTGAGCGCCCATGGGGCTATTTAGCTCCGCGTACTGAGCTTTGGCACACCGCCTACGCGCTGAATTACGGCAATCGCGAAACGACACTGGATACATCGCCCGATCGTAGTGTTGCAATAAGCTCCCTCGATGGTGGGCTCGTCTTTGAGCGCGAGCTGGATCTTGGCGAGCGTGATTACCGCCAGACGCTAGAGCCGCGAATGAACTATGCGTTTGTTCCGCGTACCAACCAAGTGGATTTGCCCGAGTTTGATAGCCGCGAACGCGCCTTCTCGTGGGAACAGCTATGGTCGGCTAAGCGGTTCTCGGGCACCGATCGGGTGGGGGATTTAAACCGTCTGTCGCTGGGCGTGCAATCACGGCTTTTGGCGGGTGAGTCGGGACAAGAAAGTGTGCGCATCGGCGTTGGGCAAAGCGTCTATTTTGCGGATCGCCGCGTGGGAATCGACGGTGATGACAGTACGTTGCCGGATCGCGACAGCGACAATAACGACGTCAATCCGGAAAGTTATTACCAAGCGACTCGTGATCGATCGCCTTGGGTGGCGCGCCTCGATTGGCAGATTAACGACCGCTGGAGCAGCGGGGCCGAGTGGCTTTACGATGATCAGCGCGAGTTGACCGAACGCTCAAGCGTCGATCTTACCTATCGCCATCCGCGCGGGCACGTGGCAAACCTTGGCTACCGCTGGGAGATCGAAGGCTTTGACCCAAACCTGGTTCCCGGCGATGACAGCTACCGGCGCTACGCGCGGGAAGAATGGGATGTGTCGCTTGCGTGGAAGGCAAGCCCACAGATTGATTTGATTGGCCGTTACCTGCACGATCAAACCAATAACCGCCCGCTGGAACAGCTTTTCGGCGTGCAGTGGAACGATTGCTGCTACGGGCTACAGCTCGTTTGGCGCCAGTGGCTAGACGACAACGATACGGCCCGTGTCGAGGATGACTTTAACGACCGCGGCCTGTTTTTACGTTTTGTCTTCCGCGGCCTAGGCGGGGTTGGCCAAGACGCGGACGGCTACTTTGAACGCACCATTCCCGGCTATCGTCCGACGTCGCTTTGAGCGGTAACGGGGACGATGAGTCAGGATAATTAAAAGAGACGTTTTCATGACGATGAGAAAGATGTTGTTAGGCCGCGCTAAATACCGCGCGTTAAGCAGTGCGTTAGTGCTTTGCATGGGCGCTGGTGTCGTCTTGACGGCCGAGTCGGTTGAGGCACAGTCGCAACCGTTAGGCGAGCGGCAAGTGCTTGACCGGATTGTGGCGGTGGTGAATGACGGCGCGATTATGCAAAGCGAGCTAGAAAGCCGCGTAGATCGCGTTGTCAGCCAGATGGAAGCGCAAGGCAACACACCGCCTCCGCGTGGGCAGCTTGAAGAGCAGGTGCTTGAACGTATGGTGGTGGAAGAAATTCAGCTGCAAATGGCGCGTGATGCCAACGTAAGCGTTGACGACACCGAGCTTAATCGCCAAGTGCGTAGCATCGCCGAGTCGAACAACATGTCGCTTGAGGCCTTTGCCGACCGTCTTGAGGAGGACGGCATGACGCTTGCTCAAGTGCGCGAAGACCTGCGCCGTGAACTGTTAATGCGTCAAGTGCAGCAGCGTCAAATCGGGCAACGAGTTTCGGTCAGCGAACGCGATATCGAGCGCTTTGTTAACCAGCAGCCATCGACCTCAGGCGACACCTCGTTCATCGAAGAGACGCGCGCCCGGCATATTCTGGTGAAGCTTAACCCCACGCGTAACGAAGAACAGGCCCGCGCACGTGCCGAGCAAGCGCGCGAGCGCCTCATGCAAGGCGAAGACTTCGCTACTGTGGCGCGCGAAATGAGCGACGATAGCGGTAGTGCACTCAACGGTGGCTCACTCGGCTGGGTACGTCCAGGGCAAACCGTGCCGGCGTTTGAGGAGGCAATGCGCGAGCTCTCGCCTAATCAAGTCTCGGCGCCGGTGCGTTCGCAGTTTGGTTACCACGTGATCGAAGTGTTGGAGCGTCGCCGTGAAGACGTCACCGACGAGGCGCGTCGTGAGCAGGTACGCCAAGCGATTTTCCAGCGTCGCGCTAACGAAGAGATGAATGCTTGGCAGCGGGAAATTCGTTCGCAGGCGTTTGTGGATATTCGCCTCTAATGCCACAGCGTGAGGCGACATACACTCCCTTGCCGGTGGCCATCACCACCGGCGAGCCAGCGGGTATCGGCCCGGAGTTGACGTTGATGCTCGCCGAAAGCGGTGAACTGCCGCCGCACAGCGTCTCCGTGGGGGATATAACGCTGCTGGCTGAGCGCGCTAAGCGATTGGGGCTTAAGGTCGAGTTGGTGGCCTGCCAACCCGGCGAGCCCTTGCCGCAAGGCCCCGGTGTGCTCCCCGTGTGGCCAGTGGCGCTAAACGCGCCGTGCCTGCCGGGGGTGCTGAATCCCGCTAACGCCGCTTGTGTGATCGCGACGCTTGCGCTTGCCGTGCGCGCCTGTCAAAACGGCCATGCCGCCGCGATCACCACCGCGCCGCTGCACAAGGGAGTGATCATCGACGGCGGCTTTGCCAGCTTTACCGGGCATACCGAATGGCTGCGCGACGCGTGCGGTGTCGACGAAGTGGTGATGATGCTGGCCACCGATAGCGCCTTGCATGCCCAAGCGCCGGGTTGGCTAGGGGCGGCGGATTTGCGCGTAGCACTGGTCACCACGCACTTGCCGCTGCGCGCCGTGGCCGATGCGATCACGCCCGAGCGCCTTACCCGCATTAGCCACATACTCGCGTCGGATTTGTCCCGGCAGTTTGGTATTCCTAAGCCGCGTATCGCCGTGTGCGGGTTAAACCCCCACGCTGGCGAGGATGGCCACCTTGGCCGTGAAGAGCTGGACATTATCACGCCCACCCTTGAGGCACTGCGTGCACAAGGGGTGGATCTGCGTGGCCCCTATCCAGCGGATACGCTTTTCACCCCGCGCCATCTGGCAGAGGTAGACGCAGTACTCGCGATGTACCACGACCAGGGCTTGGCGGTGCTCAAGTACGCCGGTTTCGGCAATGCCGCTAATATCACGTTAGGGCTACCGCTGGTGCGCACCTCGGTGGATCACGGCACGGCGCTCGATCTAGCGGGTACCGGCAAGGCCTCGCCAGCAAGCCTTGCCGTGGCGATTCGGCTGGCGCGTCGTCTGGCCGATCAGTGCGCCGCCACCTGTACGACTTCTTATCTTTGACCCAGGAATTTCGCTTCATGTCTCACGTGCCGCAACACCGCGCTCGAAAACGCTTTGGGCAGAACTTTCTTCGCGACCCCGGCATTATCGGACGCATCATTCGCGCCATTGGCCCGCGCGACGGTGACCGGCTCGTTGAGATTGGCCCCGGGCAAGGGGCACTGACCGAGCCGCTTTTAGAGGAAACGGGCAAGCTGGAAGTCATCGAGCTTGATCGTGACTTAATCCCTGGGCTGCGGGTGCAGTTTTTTAATTACCCTGAGTTTGTGATTCACGAAGGCGATGCGTTGGCGTTTGATTTCGACGCGCTGAAGGGTGACGGCCCGTCGCTGCGTGTAGTGGGTAACTTGCCTTACAATATCTCCACGCCGCTGATCGTGCACTTGCTTGAAGCCGAAGACGCCGTGGCGGATATGCACTTCATGCTGCAAAAAGAAGTGGTCGAGCGTTTGGCGGCAGAGCCGGGCGGCCCCGATTGGGGACGGCTATCAGTGATGGCACAGTACTACTGCCAGGTGGAGAAGCTTTTCATCGTGCCGCCGGAAGCGTTTGTGCCGCGCCCGAAAGTGGACTCGGCGATTGTGCGTTTAACCCCTCACGCGACGCTTCCCCAAACCGCCCATGATACAGCGCTTTTGTTTTCCCTGGTGAAGCAGGCGTTTGGTCAGCGGCGCAAGACGCTGCGCAATAACCTCAAAGGCCGCGTGGATACCGATACGCTGGAAGCGCTCGGTATCGACCCCGGCCGTCGCCCGCAAACCTTAACGGTGGAAGAATTTGTGCGCATTGCTAACCGTGTCGCCACGGATGACTCAGGAGGGAATGAAACGTGAGCGCATTACCCATTCACGTTGCGATCACCGTGGACTACAGCGCCCAGGAGTCCAGTGTCGCGGAGGCGCGCCATGTGTTCAGCTACCGCGTCACCATTGAAAACAACAGCCCGCACAGCGTTCAGTTACTCGCACGCTACTGGAAAATCACTCAAGGCAGCGGCGCCTGCCAAGAAGTGCGCGGCAAGGGCGTAGTTGGGCAGCAGCCGCTGATTGGCCCTGGGCAGCGCTTTCGCTACACCAGCCGGGCCATTCTGCAAACGCCTGTCGGCACCATGGAAGGCGCGTATACGCTGCTGGATACCTCGACGCAGCGCGCCTTTGATGTGAACGTTGCGCCATTTAGCCTGGCGGCGCCGCTGGCGATTCATTAACGACGATGCACTCATAACACGGCACAAAACGTCTTCAGGGAGTTCTCAATGAGCACTTACGTGATCGGCGATCTCCACGGTTGCCACGCGGAGTTTGTCGCGCTGCTGGAAAAACTCGCTTTCAACCCCGACCGCGACCGGCTTTGGCTGGTGGGCGATCTGGTCAATCGCGGGCCCGGCTCGCTTGCATGCTTGCGTGAAGCTCAGCAGATTAACGCCCGCTGCGTGCTGGGCAATCACGACTTCCACCTGCTAGTGGCGGCTCGAGGTGGCGGTAAGCTGCGCAAAAACGACACGCTGGACGACATCTTAAGCGCGCCCGACCGTGAGACACTGCTTGACTGGCTGCAACAACAGCCGCTCACCGTGCGCGAGGGTGAAACGCTAATGGTGCACGCGGGGATTCTGCCATCGTGGTCGCTGGCGCAAGCGCAGTCGCTGGGCGGCGAGGTACAAAATGCGCTGCAAGGCGAAGCGTCGGGTGCTTTTTTGCGCGATCTTTTTGGTAATCAGCCGGATCGCTGGCGGGACGATTTGGCCGGGATGGACAGGCTACGCTGCATCGTCAATGTGATGGCGCGCATGCGCTTTATCACCGCCGATGAGCGGTTAGATTTTGCCGCCAAGCAAGGGCTCGACAGCGCCCCCGAAGGGTTTTCGCCGTGGTTTCAGTGCCCCCGGACCGATCGAGCGCGACTTTTGTTTGGCCATTGGGCCGCGCTTTCGGGCCAAACGCCAGAAGCTGCCATCGATGTCCACGCGCTGGATACCGGCTGCGCTTGGGGTGGGGCACTGACCGCATTGACGCTGGAGACCGGCGAGCTAACGTCAATACCGAGCCATGAGGCAGGACGTAAACCATGAGCGCAACGCGCGAGCAAGGTTCGTGGCGAGACCCTTTGCTAAAAGGACTTGAGGTGTATCGCGTCGGCGGGGCAGTACGCGATGCGTTGCTCGGCTGGCCGGTCTATGACAACGACTGGGTGGTGGTCGGCGCCACGCCCGAAATGATGCGCGCACGTGGCTTCAAGCCGGTAGGGCGCGATTTCCCCGTTTTCCTTCACCCGGACACCGCTGAGGAGTATGCCCTGGCGCGCACCGAGCGTAAGGCCGGGCACGGTTATGTCGGCTTTGAGGTGCACGCAAGCCCCGATGTCACGCTGGAAGAGGATTTGCAGCGCCGCGATTTAACCATCAACGCCATGGCTGAAGCGCCAACCGGCGATATTATCGACCCGTATGGTGGGCGCCAAGATATTGAGGCGCGCGTGCTGCGCCATGTGTCGGACGCGTTCAGCGAAGACCCGCTTCGCGTACTGCGCACCGCGCGCTTTTTGGCCCGCTACGCCGAGCGTGGCTTTCGCATTGCCGAAGAGACTCAAGCGCTGATGGCGCAGGTGAGCGAGAGCGGCGAGCTTGAGCATTTGGCCGCCGAGCGGGTTTGGGTAGAGAGCGAGAAAGCGCTGGGTGAACCGGTACCCAAGGCGTATTTTCAAGCGCTAAAGGCGTGCGGGGCACTTGAGGTGTGGTTTCCCGAGCTCGCAGGCGATGCCTTCGACGAGGGTGTGGCGGCCATGGCGCAGGTGCCTGAGCACGGGGCGACTCAGTCGCACTGGCGCTACGCGCGGCTGGTGTCAGCACTTGACGACCACCAACGCGACGCCCTTGCCGCGCGGCTCAAGCTGCCTAAGGCGGTCGCACAGCTGGCTACGCACAGCGCGCTCACCCAGCGCTTTTTAGCGGGTGCGCAAACGCCTGACGCGGCACTCAAGTGGCTGGCACGGCTGGATGGCTGGCGCAGGCCCGAACAAGTGGCAACCCAGTTGGCACTGGTGGAAGTGCTTTCGCCATCGCAAGCGGCAACGTTGCGCTTCGCGTGGCAGCAGGCCGCCGCCGTTAGCCCCAAAGCGCTGGTGGACGCGGGCTATCAAGGCGCAGAAATTGGTAAGGCGCTGGATCAAGAGCGCCTGGTCGCCATTCAGCGAGCGCTATCGGCAGGGGGGTAACATATAGGCGCTTACGTGGCGTTAGCGCGCAGCGGCAAGCGCGATGGGGTCAGCCTGAGAGATCAAACGCCCGCGCCAAGTGAAATCCACCGGCCAGAGCCGCTGCGCGCCGAGATCAAAACGCTGCCATAAGGTGGTGTAGAGCGTGCCACAAGCCGGGTGTCTCTCACTGGGTAAAAGTTCCGCGAGCGGCTGTAACACAAAAGCGTTGCGCGTGATTTCGTCGCGGGGAAGCGTCACGCCCTCGATAACGCCGCAGCGTGCGCCGACGGTCAATAGGTCGATATCCAGCGCGCGTGGACTAAACTTGGGTGTGTTTGAGCATCGGCCGTGCTCGGCTTCCAAGCGTTTGGCCCATGCCTGAAGCTCTCCCGGCGAGGCGTCGCTTTCAAATGCCACCACCAGATTGTAAAAGTTGCGGCTGTCGTCAAAGCCGACCGGCTCGCTCTCAAATACGCGTGAGATCTTAAGTGCGCCAAAGCGTGCCGTTAGGGCATCCAGGCAGAGGCGAATATGGCGAGCGGGGTCGATATTGCTGCCCAGGCTGACGGTCACTTGTTGCATCACGCGTTCTCGTTCGGCAGGGTGCCGCGGCGGATGGTCAGCCCGACGCTGCGCGCACTGGGCACCGCCCCCGGTTTGCGCACGGTAAGCTCAAGCCAAGTAAGGGGGAACTCATGTCGCAGGGTTTCAACAAGACGCTCAGCGAAGGTTTCGACCAGCGCAAACCGGTGTTCGCGGGCAAAATGCTGAATGCGCTGGCAGATCGCGGCATAATCCAGAGTAAGGCGTAAGTCGTCGCTGGCCGCCGCCGGGCGAATGTTGGTGGCAAGTACCAGATCCAGGCTAAGTGACTGTGAAATGGTGCGCTCCCACTCATATACGCCGATCACGGTGTCGACGTCGAGCGCTTCGATAAAGATGCGATCCATAAACTTTCCCCTGCGATAAGTCAGGAATTGTACTTGAGGCGGGCGGGAAACGACAGTCGCCCGCCAGCAAAATCCGCAGGCGCAGGGCAGTGGGTAAATAAGGGGAAAGCGCCATGCTGTGGGTCATAGTGGGCTACTTAAGCGGCAGTTGGCTGTCATCATTGAGTGTTTGTCGGCTGGCCGGTGTGGCGGACCCGCGTGGGCGCGGTTCTTGTAACCCGGGTTTTTCCAACGTGTTGCGCCTTTACGGGCCGAAACTTGCTGGCCTCACGCTACTGCTCGATGCCGCTAAGGGCGTGCCGGCGGTGCTGGGTGCAAACGCGTTGGGCTATCCGGTATGGCTCCAAGGTGTGGTGGGTCTTGCGGTATTGCTTGGCCACAGCTACCCGCTGTGGCACGGCTTTCGCGGTGGTAAGGCGGTGGCGAGTGCGTTCGGCGTATTGCTGGTATTGACCCCCGCTGTTGCGCTGATCAGCGCGGCGGTATGGGCGCTTTGTGCGTGGCAGCTGAGAACAGCCGCGATGGCCTCGCTTTTCAGCGCGCTAACCGCGCCGCTTACGTGTATCTGGCTTGATCCGGCGTATGTCCCAGTGGTTGGCGTGTTTAGCCTGATGGTGCTGGCGCGCCACTGGGCTAACCTGCGGTGTATTCGGCGCGGGGAAGACGCGCGCGTTAAACATCGGCGCTAAGGGCGGTATCGGGCGTGCTGAGCTGATCCAGCGGCCAGCGCGGCGTAGCTTGCATTTGCCCTGTGGCGTCGCGCTCGCCTGCGGCTAAGCGTTGAGCGCCAACGTAAGCCATCATGGCGCCGTTGTCGGTGCAAAAGCGCCCGCGTGGATAATAGGCGCGCGCCTTGCGCTTTTCACACTCGACGGCTAAGCGCTCGCGCAGCCGCGTGTTGGCGCTGACACCGCCAGCCATGACGATACGCTTCAGGCCAGTTTGGTCTAGCGCGCGGCGGCACTTGATCGCTAGGGTATCCACCACGGCTTCTTCAAAGGCGCGGGCCACGTCAGCGCGGGCTTGCTCGTCAAGCACGTCGCTCGCTTCTAGCTCGCGAATCGCGGTTAGCGTATGGGTTTTTAAACCGGAAAAACTGAAATCCAGCCCCGGACGGTCGGTCATCGGGCGAGGAAAGCGAAACCGTTTGGGGTCGCCTTGTTCCGCCAGGCGGGCCACGTGCGGGCCGCCGGGGTAGGACAAGCCGAGCATTTTGGCGGCTTTGTCGAAGGCTTCACCGGCGGCGTCGTCGACCGACTCCCCCAGCAGCTGGTAGCGGCCGACCCCTTCTACGGCTACGAGCTGGGTGTGCCCGCCGGAGACCAAAAGTGCGACAAATGGAAACTCAGGCGGCTCGTTTTCCAGCATTGGCGCGAGCAAATGGCCTTCCATGTGGTGCACGCCGAGCACCGGAATATCTAGTGCCCGCGCCATGCCGTGCGCGGTCGCCGCGCCTACCATCAACGCGCCCACAAGGCCGGGTCCGGCGGTGTAGGCGATACCGTCAAGGTCTTGGCGCGTTAAGTGGGCCTCGCGCAATACTTGCTCGACCAACGGCAAAAGTTTGCGCGTGTGATCGCGGGAGGCAAGCTCCGGTACGACGCCGCCATACTCGGCATGCATGGCGATTTGGCTATAGAGCGCATCGGCAAGAAGTCCATCGCCGCCTGGGTAAGCGGTGTCATAGATGGCAACGCCGGTTTCATCGCAGGACGTTTCGATGCCCAGTACGCGCATAATGAGACTCCCCGAGCGTGATTGTTGATCATTGGAAAAAAGCGATTTTAGCAGCTTGCGACTCGTTTGTGCGCCGCGCTGCGTGTAAAAATGGCTGCAATGATTTGCAAAGCAAGCGTACCACTACTAGAATATCGTGCGCTGTAAACAGGGTCGTACACGATAGGCGTTTTATACGCTTTCCATACTGGATTTATCGTGTGCGCACTATCCGAACTCAAGATTCCTTAAGGTAGGTGAGTGCTTAATGCCTTCTGTAAAAGTACGTGATAACGAGCCGTTTGACGTCGCCCTGCGTCGCTTCAAGCGTTCTTGCGAAAAAGCCGGCGTTCTGTCTGAAGTACGTCGTCGTGAGAATTATGAAAAGCCGACTGCAGAGCGCAAGCGCAAAGCGGCAGCTGCCGTAAAACGTCACGCGAAGAAAATTCAGCGTGAACAAAAGCGCTTCGAACGTCTCTATTGATCCGTACCGGGAGAGCCTTGTGTAAGTGGTTCTTCTAGAAGGATGCCAAGCGGCTGCCTACGGGTAGCCGTTTGTTTTTCGTATTGGTGAGGCTTTTCCTGTATGGCCGGCCAGATTCCCCAGACGTTTATTGATGACCTGCTTGGCCGCGTTGACGTGGTTGAAGTGGTGGGTGAGCGCGTCCAGCTCAAAAAATCAGGGCGTAACTACTCAGGTCTTTGCCCTTTTCATCAAGAAAAAACGCCATCGTTTACGGTGAGTGCCGACAAGCAGTTTTACCACTGCTTTGGTTGTGGGGCTCACGGCAATGCGCTGCGTTTTTTGATGGAGTACGACAAGCTACCCTTTCCGGAAGCGGTTGAGCAGCTTGCCGGTCGCATGGGGGTAGACGTGCCCCGTGAGGGCGCGGACGATCCGCGTGAGCGCGAGCGGGAAAAAAAGCGCAAGCAAGGCGTTAACCTTTTAGAATTAGCCGCAAGCTTCTATCGTGAAAGGTTAGCCATGCAAGAAGGGCAGGCCGCTCAATACTATTTAGCGGATCGCGGTTTGTCGCCGGAGGTGGTTAAAACCTACGGCATCGGTTATGCCCCGGCGGATTGGGAATCTCTTAAGCAGCATCTTAGCGAGCGTGGCGTAAGCGAAGCGGTGCAGGTGGAATATGGTCTGTTGATCCACCGCGAAGATTCCGGTCGCAGCTATGACCGTTTTCGCGACCGAGTGATATTTCCGATCCGCGACCTGCGCGGGCGCACCATTGCGTTTGGTGGGCGAGTGCTTGGTGATGGTAAGCCGAAGTACCTAAACTCTCCCGAGACGCCGGTGTTTCATAAAGGCCGCGAGCTTTACGGCCTTTATGAAGCACGCCAGGCGCCGGAAAAAATTGAGCAGCTGGTGATGGTCGAGGGCTATATGGATGTGGTGGCGCTTGCGCAGTTCGGCATCCATAACGCGGTGGCCACGTTGGGCACGGCAACGACCGAGGATCACCTTAAGCGGCTGTTTCGTTTGGTGAGTCGCGTGGTGTTCTGTTTTGACGGTGACCGCGCCGGGCGCCAGGCGGCGAGCCGCGCGCTAGAAACGGCGTTGCCGCAGATGATTGATGGTCGCGAGGCGCGCTTTCTGTTTCTGCCCGAAGGCGACGACCCTGATGACCTAGTACGCCGGGAAGGCGCGCAGGCGTTCAAAGATCGTGTCACCTGTGCCATGCCGCTTTCAGAGTTTTTGTTTGAGCAGGCGTCCCAAGGTCGCGACTTGAACAGTGTCGAAGGCCGTGAGCGTTTTGCTAGCCATGTGCTGGCGGCGCTAAACCACGTGCCGGAAGGCATGCTCAAATCGCTTCTGTTGGAAGAGTTGGCGAAACGGAGCGGCCTACGCGAGGCACAGTTGGAAGCCTTGCTAGCAAAGCGTGCGGCTAAAACGTCCACCATGTCTGATGGGGCGAAGGCGCAACCGCAGTTGAGTGAGAGCCCGCAAGAAGAGGCGATGGCGCCAGAATCCGTCGGGGAGGATGCGCCGCGCCGCGCTGGCGTGCTTTCGCCGGTGGCGCGGGTGCTGCAGCTGCTGCTTCACGAGCCGCGTTTGGTTGAGGTTATCGAGGAGCCGCTGGATTGGCTGCCAGATAGCGCTGACGGCAGGTTGTGCCGCGAATTAATTGCGCTGCTCAAAGCAGGGCGTTATCGCAGCCCGCAAGTGCTATTGGCCCACTTTCAAGGCAGCCAGCAAGGCCAAATGCTGGCTGAACTTGCTCGGCGTGAGCTTTTGATTCCGAAGGCTGCTAGGGAGGAAGAGCTAAAGGGCATGATAGCGCACTTGCAGCAACGGCAGCGCAAGCGCTCGCCAGAGCAGGAATATAAGGCGTTGATCGCCCAGGAGCGTGCCGGACAAAAACTCGATAGTACGCAACGCGCCCACCTCGCTCGCTTAGTGGTCGAGCTCGCTCAGCGCTGAAAAGTCGGAAAAGAGGTAGCCGGGGTTGAATTTTGGCAACTTACCTCAAGATAAAGGCTACTCATCAAAATTGGCCGAACTAAATAAACTAACACACCTGAATGACCGCGAAAAT
Organism: Halomonas llamarensis; assembly: GCF_023555005.1. GTDB lineage: Bacteria > Pseudomonadota > Gammaproteobacteria > Pseudomonadales > Halomonadaceae > Vreelandella > Vreelandella llamarensis. The sequence continues at coordinate 34,530 of NZ_JAMJPJ010000006.1, forward strand.
ACGTCAAGCTGGAAAATAACCCGCTGCTCACGCTATACTGTTCGGCTGGTTGTACGTTCAACGTTTCAGGTGCTTCATTCTTCTTCGTCGAGATAGGGTTTCTATGGCTGGAAATGCGCAGCAGCAGTCACGTCTGAAGGAGTTGATCGCGCGGGGTAAGGAACAAGGCTTCCTCACTTACGCGGAGGTCAACGACCATCTACCTGAGGATATCGCTGATCCGGATCAAGTGGAAGATATCATCGGCATGATCAACGACATGGGTATTAGTGTCGTTGAAGAAGCGCCTGATGAAGACACTTTGATGATGTCGGATCACTCTACCGATGAGTCCGCCGCCGAAGAGGCGGTAGCGGCACTGGCAGCGGTAGAGAGCGACGTGGGTCGTACTACCGACCCGGTTCGCATGTACATGCGCGAAATGGGGACGGTCGAACTTTTGACACGTGAAGGCGAGATTGAAATCGCCAAGCGAATTGAAGAGGGCACCCGCGAGGTGATGTCTGCGCTGGCGTATTTGCCTGGCGCGGTAAGCTCTATTCTCGATGCCTATGACGCCACGCAAGATGAAGAAGCCCCGGGGCGGCTATCGGATTTGTTCTCTGGCTTTATCGACCCAGATGAAGGCATCCCCGGCGTGGCTGAAGCCGAAGTGCCCGAGCCAGAACCTGTAGCAGAAGTTGACGAAGACACCGCAGAGGGTGGCGAGGACGAAGACGACGACTCCACGGCGAATGAAGGCGGCCCCGACCCAGAAGAAGCACGGGCGCGTTTCGAGCAGATTCGCGAACAGAATGCGGCGGTAAACGCCGCATTTGAAACGCATGGTCCTCGCACTCCCGAAGTGAAAGCAGCGCAAAAGCGTTTAGCTGAGCTCTTTTCACCCATTAAGCTCGTGCCCAAGCACTTTGAGCGCCTAGTGGGTCAGATTCGTATTAGCGTTGAGCAAGTACGTGCGCAAGAAAAGGCGATCATGCAGCTGTGCGTGAAAAAAGCCAAAGTGCCACGCAAAACGTTCATTAAAGCGTTTCCCGGCAATGAGTCGCGCAAGGCGTGGTTGAATGAGTTTCAAGAAGGTTTTCCCAAGTACGCGGACCGCTTAGAACCGCTACGGGCTGATATTGCGCGTTCGCAGCGCAAAATTGCCTTTGAAGAAAACATGGTGCAGCTCAACGTCGGTGAGTTGAAAGAGGTTAACCGGAAGCTTTCCATTGGTGAAGCCAAGGCGCGCCGCGCTAAGAAGGAAATGGTTGAGGCGAACCTGCGCTTGGTAATCTCGATTGCTAAGAAGTACACCAACCGCGGCCTGCAATTTTTGGATCTTATCCAAGAAGGCAATATCGGGTTGATGAAAGCGGTGGATAAGTTTGAATACCGCCGTGGCTATAAATTCTCTACCTATGCGACTTGGTGGATTCGTCAGGCGATTACCCGCTCCATTGCCGACCAAGCGCGTACGATCCGTATTCCGGTCCACATGATTGAGACGATCAACAAGCTCAACCGTGTTTCGCGCCAGATGCTTCAAGAAATGGGCCGCGAGCCGACACCGGAAGAGCTGGGCGAGCGCCTAGAAATGCCGGAAGACAAAGTGCGTAAGGTGTTGAAGATCGCCAAAGAACCAATCTCAATGGAGACGCCGATTGGTGACGATGACGACTCCCACTTGGGCGATTTCATCGAAGACAGCACGATGCTGTTGCCGGTCGATATGGCCACCGGCGAAGGCCTGATCGAAGCCACTCGCAATGTTCTTGGCGGCCTCACTGCAAGAGAAGCCAAGGTATTACGGATGCGTTTCGGTATCGATATGAACACCGACCATACGCTGGAAGAAGTCGGTAAGCAGTTTGATGTTACGCGTGAGCGAATCCGTCAGATCGAAGCAAAAGCGTTGCGTAAGCTTCGCCACCCAAGCCGCTCGGAGCCGTTGCGTTCGTTTTTAGACGAGTAGGCATTAAACCGGCGGGTAAAAAAGCCAAGTCGAAAAAAAAGCCCTTGCAGCGCTTAACTAGCTGCAGGGGCTTTTTGTTAGATCACGGTTAGCGGGATGCTATTACGTGCTGGCTAGCCGGGTCCGATAAATGCGCCGGGCAAGCAAAACTAGCTCTACCATCGCGATCAATATCATGCTGTAACCCAAAAGCTCGACGACTTCTTCGGCCATGTCTTTTACATCGCGCGTATAATGTTCTTGCATGACGGTTTGCCAGAACGCTTGACGCCCGAAAAGGCGAGAAAAAATATAGGTAGTAAGCACACCGGCCGTAAACAACCCTAACGAGAGCGTATTGCTATAGTGGGAAAATTCAGCGAGAAAATGTCGCCGCTGAATCACTGCCCACGTGATAGAGGGGATAACGATCAAGGTGACCAAAATTTTCCACGTGTGTTCTGCCACGTAAGCATCGAGAAAATGATCTTGTTCTCGCACCAGAGAAGCGGCAATAAAGGCCAGTAGCAATAGCGTTACGTTGGGCCAAACGCGCAGCACGTGACGAGCATACACCAGCAGCAAACATGCGGTGGCGAGAACCAAGGTTTGCATGAACTCGGTAAAACCTAGCTCCGAGAAGCGAACGGCGGGCAGGTACTTTGCCTCCCAATAAGCGCCTTGAGCAATCAAGCCTATCAATAAAGTGTAGATAACGGTGCGAACAAAAAGAGAACGAAAAGCAATCTGCCAAGTCGGTTCTGTGTGAGTCTTCATGGAATCCTTGATCGGCATGACGGCACGCGAAAGTCTCCGGGCGCGCGTGATAACGTGGCAATAAACATACGTGTGTGAATGCTTATTATATCGTCACTTTTTTGAGTTCGCACGCAAATAAAGACACGAAAAGGGAGCGGTCATGGCCATTAGCGTATTTGATTTGTTTCGTAGGGGGATTGGGCCATCAAGCTCACACACGGTAGGGCCTATGCGCGCAGCTCGCGATTTTTTGCTGTCACTGGGAAAAGCGCCTGTCACACGCGTTGACGTTACCCTACGCGGTTCGCTTGCCGCCACTGGGAAAGGTCATGGCACCGACCGCGCTGTGGTGATGGGGTTGCTGGGCGAAGCGCCGGAAACGCTCAACCCCGACGGCATTGACGCGCGCTTGCAAGCGCTTGATAGGGGCGCGCCGCTCGATTTCCCTAACGGTCAGGCTGTCGCGTTTTCGATGCATGAGCATATTGCCTGGGATGAAACGTGCCTGCCGTTTCACCCTAATGCCTTACAACTTGTTGCGTTCAGCGGCGAGCAGGAAGTGGCGCACAATACCTACTATTCGCTAGGTGGTGGCTTCTACATTGATCAGGCACAAGCGGACGCGGGAGACGTCGGGGAGGATGCCTCGTTGCTTCGCTACCCGTTTGATACCGCCGCCGAGCTACTGACCCAGTGTCGGATGCACGGCTTGAGCATCAGCCAATTGATGCTTGAAAACGAAAAAACCTGGCGTGATGACGCATCAATACACCGTGAGTTACTCACCATTTGGGACGCGATGCGTGAAAGTATCGATAACGGCCTAAACGCCCGAGGTCATTTGCCCGGCGGGCTGAACGTACGCCGCCGGGCGTATGAGTTGCATCAGCGGCTTTTGCACCCGGCTGAAAATGAGCGCCTCATCGTATCGACCTTCTCGGCGATGGACTGGGTTAATCTTTTTGCGTTAGCCGTCAATGAAGAGAATGCCGCAGGGCGACGCATGGTGACTGCGCCCACTAATGGCGCGGCGGGAATCGTGCCAGCGGTGCTGGCGTACTATCTGAAATTTGAACCTGATGCCAGCGACGACGATGTGGTGAATTTTCTACTGACGGCGGGAGCAGTGGGTATTCTGTGCAAGAAGAACGCATCAATCTCCGGCGCTGAAGTGGGCTGCCAGGGTGAGGTGGGCTCCGCCTGCGCGATGGCAGCAGCAGGCTTAGTCGATGTGCTTGGCGGCACCCCTGAACAGGTTGAGAATGCTGCCGAAATTGGGTTGGAGCACAATTTAGGCCTCACCTGCGACCCGATAGGCGGGCTTGTGCAGGTGCCGTGCATTGAGCGTAATGCGATTGCCTCGGTCAAGGCGATCAACGCCGCGCGTATGGCGCTCAACGGTGACGGCGAGCACTTTGTCTCACTGGATAAGGTGATTCGCACCATGCGCGATACCGGTCGCGATATGCAGGATAAGTACAAAGAGACGTCAAAAGGAGGGCTTGCAGTGAACGCGATTGAATGCTGATGTATCAGTTTTGTACGCATTTGGTTTATCCCACCGGCCTGACTGACCTACACTAGCGCCAGTTATTTTTGAACGACTTGGAGATGATGATGAAATCACGTGCTGCCGTTGCGCTAGACGCCGGTAAACCGCTCGAACTCACCGAGATTGATGTGGAAGGCCCGAAAGCGGGGGAAGTGTTGGTTAAAATGGCCGCCACGAGTGTCTGCCATACTGACGCTTTTACGCTTTCTGGCGCTGACCCAGAAGGTAATTTCCCCGCCGTGCTAGGCCATGAAGGCGCCGGTGTGGTGCAAGAAGTGGGCGAAGGTGTGGCCAGCGTGAAGCCGGGTGACCATGTGATTCCGCTATACACCGCCGAGTGCGGTAAGTGTAAATTTTGCTTGTCGGGCAAAACCAACCTGTGTGGCGCCGTGCGTGCGACCCAAGGTAAAGGCGTGATGCCCGATGGCACCTCGCGTTTCTCGCTCGACGGCAAAAAACTACATCACTACATGGGCACTTCGACGTTCAGCGAATATACCGTGCTGCCGGAAGTCTCGCTCGCCGTTGTCTCAAAAGAGGCGCCGATGGATAAAATCTGTCTGCTCGGCTGTGGTGTCACGACCGGCATTGGGGCGGTGCTGAACACAGCAAAAGTCGAGCCCGGGGCGACCGTCGCGGTATTTGGCCTAGGCGCGATTGGCTTGGCGGTCATTCAAGGTGCCGCGATGGCGAAAGCCTCACGAGTTATCGCCATCGATGTGAACCCCGATAAATTCGAGCTAGCCAAGCAGTTCGGCGCCACTGACTTCGTCAATCCCAAAGATTACAGTGACCCGATTCAGCAAGTGATCGTGGATCTGACCGATGGTGGTGTGGATTACTCCTTTGAGTGCATCGGCAATGTCAACGTCATGCGCTCGGCGCTTGAGTGTTGCCACAAAGGGTGGGGTGAGTCGATTATCATTGGTGTGGCCGGCGCAGGCGAAGAAATTTCCACTCGTCCGTTCCAGCTGGTGACCGGCCGCGTGTGGAAAGGCTCTGCCTTTGGCGGCGTGAAAGGGCGCACTGAGTTGCCTGGCTATGTCGACCAGTATATGAACGGGGACATCAATATCGACGATTTCATTACCCACGATATGCCGTTTGAGAACATCAACGACGCGTTTGATCTGCTCCACGCGGGCAAGAGTATCCGTACCGTTCTGCATTACTGATTATTTTGACTAACTCGCTTTTATAAGCCCGTCACCAGGAGCCAGCCCATGAGTATGAGTGAAACGTTAGAACTGGTCTCGGCCAACCGCAGTTTTGGCGGCTGGCACAAACGCTATCGCCACTATTCGAGGGCGTTGGATTGCGACATGGTGTTTGCGGTGTATTTACCGCCTCAAGCTGAAAAGGAGCGCGTACCGCTGCTCTGGTGGCTCTCGGGGCTGACCTGCAACGATGAAAATTTCATGCAAAAAGCCGGTGCCCACCGTGTGGCGGCAGAGCTTGGCGTGGCGATTATTTGTCCCGATACCAGCCCACGCGGTACGGACCTTCCCGGTGAGCATGACAGCTATGACGTAGGCTCGGGTGCTGGTTTTTATGTGAACGCCACTCAGGCGCCGTGGAAGTCGCACTACCGTATGTACGATTATATCGTTGAAGAGCTACCCTCTGTGGTGCGTCAGCACTTCCCGGTTAATGGGCGTGAATCGATCAGTGGGCATTCGATGGGCGGCCACGGCGCGTTGATTCTGGCGCTGCGCCATCCAGGGCGTTTTCGCTCGGTGTCGGCCTTTGCGCCGGTGGTGAACCCAATGGAGTGCTCTTGGGGACAAAAAGCGTTTAGCGCGTATCTGGGCGACGATGTGTCACGCTGGCGCCAGTACGACGCTTGTGAGCTGGTGGCTAATGGCGCCTCGCGTCAACGCTTATTTATCGATCAGGGCGACGCCGATCCGTTCCTTAAAGAGCAGCTCAAGCCTGAGCGGTTAGAGGCAGTGTGCGACGCCCATGATCACCCGCTGACGCTGCGCCGCCAATCGGGCTACGATCATAGCTACTTTTTTATCGCCTCGTTCATTGACGACCACCTGCGCTATCACGCCGAGCATTTGTATAAGCGCTAAGTCGTATTAATGCTTATTCGCAGATGATTAAGACGTAGGGAGTGCGCATGTTGAAACGAGCGCTGCGCCGATTGGCGGGTAGGCTATGGCGCTGGCTGTGGCGCGGCGTTCTGGCATTTGTGATCCTTTCGGTGGCATTCGTGCTGCTTTTTCGCGTGGTGCCGCCGCCTGGGTCGATGGTGATGGTTGAGCGCAAAGTGCAAAGCTGGATAGCTAGCGAACCCATTCGTTTGCAGCGCGAGTGGCGCGACTGGGACGACATGGCCTCTGTGGCCAAGTTGGCGGTGATCGCGGCGGAAGACCAGCGTTTTCCTGATCACTACGGTTTTGATCTCATAGAGATCAAGCGTGCGGTCGAAAATAGACTTGCCGGTGGGCAGTTACGCGGCGCAAGCACGTTAAGCCAGCAAACGGCAAAAAACGTATTTCTCTGGAGTGGGCGTAGCTGGGCGCGCAAGGGGTTCGAGCTGTGGTTTACGCTGTTGATCGAACTGGCCTGGGGCAAACAGCGTATTCTTGAGGTGTATTTGAACGTTGCCGAGTGGGATACGGGGGTTTTCGGGCTAGAAGCGGCCGCCCAGCACTACTTTGGCGTCTCTGCTAATGCGCTTAACGAGCGTCAAGCGAGTCTTTTAGCCGCCATTCTTCCTAGCCCGCTCAATCGCAGTGCGGCAGTACCAAGTGCCCAAGTAGAACAGCGCAGCCAGTGGATTCGCCAGCAAATGCGCAACTTAGGCGGCGCGCACTACCTTGAGCGTATTGCCAGACCTTAACTCGCCAGTGGCGTATTGCGACTAATCGTACAGTGCGTCGTCAACCATCGCTAATGCCTCAAGGCTAGGTCGTGCAAAATAAAAACCTTGTTGTACTGGAAACCCCAACGCTAATAAACAGCGTGATTCTTCCCGCGTTTCCACACCTTCGGCAACGAGCGAGACGTTAAGCTGTTCGGCAAGTGTTACGACACTGCTGAGAATAGCTTGCCGACGCGTGTCGGTATCGCACCCCATGACCAATGTACGGTCAATTTTGAGTGAGTCGGGGCGTAGGTCGGTGAGCAGGTCAAGATTGGCAAAGCCATTGCCAAAATCGTCCAGTGAAGTGGTGAATCCCATTGCGCGGTAGCTATCGATAATATTGCGCATGTGCTCGCGATCTTTCACTCGTTCGGTTTCGGTAATCTCAAAGTTGAGCCGTTCAATGGGCCAGCCAACCCGCTTCGACGTTTCCAGTGTCGCTTGAATACATGCCTCGGGTTCATACACCGCATTGGGTAAAAAGTTGATTGAGAGGCGCTCTTGCATATCGAGTTCACTGGCAATCTCGATCGCTTTAATGCGGCACTCTTGGTCAAAGCGGTACATCAAATCATCGGTGATTTGCGACAAAATACTGCCGGCGGATTCCCCTTTTGGACCGCGCACCAACGCTTCGTGATAAATAATGCGCCGTTTAGACACATCGACAATCGGCTGAAATGCCATGGTAAATGCAAACGGCACGGGGCGATCGCAGCGGTTGCAGTGGCCGTTAACCCGCGCACACTGCTGATTCGTCGAGCTATTCATAGTAGTCTTAATTTACCCATATTATGATGCTTTAGCATTATTTTGCGCTGTTTTGACGACTAATACTACGCCAATAATGGCGATAGCCATTCCTAAAAGCCCTAACCACGGCAGGCGTTCGTTAAACAGCCACCACGCCTGTAGCGCGGTAACCGGTGGTACTAAGTAAAACAGGCTAGCAACTCGCGATGCTTCACCCTTTTTGATCAGTGCCATGAGTAACAAAATAGCGGTGATTGACAAAATGAGCACGAGCCAACCCAACGTTAAAATAAACGTAGGTGTCCAGCTAACTTGGCGTGTCTCAAACACTAGGGCGCCGCTACCCAGTAACAACGCTGCCGCCATGTACTGAATCGCCGTTCCCGGCAAGAGCGGCATATGCGTGCAGAACCGCTTTTGGTAGAGCGTGCCGATCGAAATCCCCAGGAGCGCAGCGGTAACACTCGCGAGCGCCCCAAGGCCAAAGCCGTCAAAGAGTGATTCCGTCGGATCGAGTTTGCTGCCTAGCACCAAGCTTATCCCCACGAGCCCTAATACCAGCCCTATCCATTGCCGCTTAGTCAGTGTTTCACCCAGTAGTGGGCCAGCGCAGGCGGCGGTTAAAAGCGGCTGAAGCCCGACTAGCAGTGACGCAAGCCCTGCAGGCATGCCCAAATAAATGCCGTAAAAAACACCGCCTAAATAAGTGCCGTGAACCAAGCAGCCCGTCACGGCAATATGCCCCCAAAGTGCTGGCGAGGTAGGCCAGGGTACACGCATGACCATCACCAATGGCAAAAGTAGCAACAGCGTGCAAATAAAACGGATAAACAAAAACGTAAACGGCTCCGCATAGGGCAAGCCGAATTTTGCCCCGATAAAGCCCGTACTCCATAGCAGCACAAACACAATGGGCATCGCCGCAAGCCCTAGTTCACCCGGTGTTGCATGGCGCAGCGAGTTCGCAAAGCGCGTCAGAGATGTATTGGCCATAAGATTCCTTTTTTACAAACTGTTACTTAAAAACTTGAACCTGATCCGAACACAGTCATCATAGAAGGTACGTTCGCAACGCATCTGCATAGCAACGTGCTTTTCCACAACCATTTTGTTCACTACCAAGAGGTATCTATGCAACGTTTGACGGCTCTATTTTCTGCAGCGCTTCTCGCCACTGGCTTAATGGCCACAGCAGCTCACGCTCAGCAATCGCAAGACTCTGCACAAGATCCCATGGCAACCCAACAAGCACCGGTGCAGGACTTCTCAGATAATCAACTTCAGCAGTTTGCTGATGCCTCAAAAGAGATCGCGGTCGTTTCTCAAGAATATACTCAGCGTTTGCAGTCAGCAGAAGGTGAGCAAGCGCAGCAAGAGGTGCGTTCTGAGGCTAACGACAAAATGATCGAAATCGTTGAAGACAGCGGCCTAGACGTCGATACCTTTAATGCCATTGGTCAAGCGATTCAGCAAAATCCTGATATGATGCAGCGTGTTCAGGAAATGGCAGAGCAGTCGTAATATCGGCTTTGCCAAGGCAGATTTCTCAGTCTGCCAGATTTTGCTTAAATAGCGAATCCCGTCAGCGTGGCTAACGCCGCCTAAAAGCCCGGCTCCTTTAAGGGGGTCGGGCTTTTTGCGGCGTGCGCTTTACGTTTTCAGGTAGGCCTTCCAAACTGAGCAGTGTGATAATAATGGTCCATTTGTGAGGAGAGCGCATGGACGTGGAACTTCTGGAAATTCGTCAGCACATGAGTCAGTTTCCGCCGTTTGACGCGCTGTCGGACGAATTGCTTGATGTCATCGCGGAAAATATTGAAGTGCGCTATTTCAAAACCGGCAGCGATATTTTGCGTCTCAACGAGCCGGTTAATGAGCTTTGCTATATCCGTAGCGGTGCCGTCGAAGTATATCGCCGTCAGGGAGAGCTCTATAACCGGCTGGGTGAAGGCGATATCTTTGGCCATTTTAGTTTGCTACGTGATCACCGTGTGCGTTTTCCGGCCAAAGCCATTGAAGACACGCTGATTTACTTCATTCCTGAGACCGTATTTCAGCGCCTGTGTGAAAAAGATGAGCACTTTGCCGACTTCGTTGAGCTTGAAAGGCCGCGGCTAGAAAGTATTGCCGAAGAGCAGAAAAAATCCAATGACATGATGGTCACGCGGATTCGCAAACTATTGTCGCGTTACCCCGTCATGGTGGAGATCACCACAACCGTACAGGCAGCCGCTCAGCAGATGAGCGAAGCCCAGGCATCGGCACTATTAGTGTTAAAGCGCGGCGCCGACGAGCCACGTTATAGTTTTAAAGATAGCGAAGGCGAGACCTGGCAGATGTACGGCATCATGACCGATAGTGATTTCCGTACAGGGGTGGTGGCAAAGGGACTTGATCCCTCAACGCCCATTGAGCAAGTCATTACGCCGCGGCTGATTACTGTGCAGTCGGATGTGTCGATATACGAAGCGATGCTGATCATGCTGCGCAACAACGTGCATCATCTGCCGGTGCTTTATCGCCAACGCCCCGTGGGGGTGGTTCACCTATCGGATATTATCCGTTATGAAACCCACAGTGGTTTGTACTTGGTCAGTAACATCTTCAACCAATCGAGCGTGGAGGGGTTAGCCCGCTTAGCGCCTGATGTCCGGGCGGCTTTTGTGCGAATGGTACAGGAGGGCGCGAACTCGCAGATGGTTGGCAGTGCCCTTTCCACCATAGGTCGTAGTTATACTCGTCGCCTGCTAGAGCTTGCCGAAGAGTCGCTCGGAGCGCCGCCGGTGCCCTATTGCTATATGGTCAATGGTTCGATGGCGCGTAACGAACAAACCATCGTCACCGATCAGGATAACGCCCTCGTGCTTTCGGATGCGTTCGACCCTAAACAGCACGATGACTACTTTTATCAGTTAGCTAAATTTGTCAGTGATGGCTTAGACGCCTGCGGTTACACCTACTGCAAGGGTGATGTGATGGCGACCAATACCAAGTGGCGCCAGCCTCTCAACGTGTGGAAACGCTATTTCCATGACTGGATGGCGAACCCTACGCCGGAAAAGCTACTGCATAGTTCGATCTTCTTTGATCTCGATAGCGCCTACGGCGAGGATGTGTACGTTGAACAATTGCAGGATCTTATCGCGACCCAAGCGCCTACATCACCGCTGTTTCTCGCCGCGTTGGGCCGTAATGCGCTTAACCGTACGCCACCGCTCGGTGTGTTCCGTACGTTTGTGATGGAGCAAGATGGCAAACATAACAACTCTATCAATCTGAAACGCCGCGGCACCGCCCCCATGGTCGACCTTATACGCGTTCACGCACTCGCGTGCGGCTCCAAAGCGCAAAACTCGTTTGAGCGTCTGCAGGCCATCAACAATACCCAGCTACTCGCCAGCGGAGTGAGCGATAAGTTGAGCTATGCACTTGAGTTTTTATGCCTTTCGCGCATTCGCCACCAGATGATTGATCTGCAGGAGGAGCGCAACCCGGATAATAATATTGAGCCAGAGAACGTAGAGAGTAATGAGCGCCACGGATTGAAAGACGCTTTTCAGGTGCTAAGTAACGCGCAAAAATTCCTCAAGTTTCGCTACCCCATGCCGTCTAACCGGCAGGGGCGGCGCTAATGGTTGGCATTCGGCCGCGGAAAAAAATCGCTCAGGCGGATTGGAACGCCTATATGCAACAACGTGCCAAGGGCGCTAACGATCCTGAGATAGCACGCTTTTTTAGCACGCCGCTGCCCGCCGCCGATACGCCAATCGATGAGGTGCCGATGGTGGCACTGGATATGGAAACGACCGGGCTCGATGAACGCCGCCATGCGATTGTGAGTATCGGGATGGTGCCGTTTACGCTTAGTCGCATTATGTTATCTGAGCGCCGCTACTGGGTAGTAAAACCTCCACTCCCGCGTCCGCTCTCAGCGTCTTCGGTGACGTATCATCATATTACCCATTCAGAAATTGCCCATGCGCCGGATTTAAACGAGATATTAGCGCCAATGTTGGAAACGCTAGCCGGGCGATTGGTGGTAGTGCATTTTCGCAATATTGAACGACCGTTTTTGGACGCCGCGGTAAAAGCCAGACGCGGTGAAAGCGTGCTGTTTCCGATGATTGATACGATGTCGCTCGAAGCGCGTTTGCATCGCCAATCGCTGTGGGCGCGCTTTCGCCGCTGGGTAGGGCGCCCACCGGTTTCTATTCGTTTAAACGCCAGCCGCGAACGTTACGGGCTACCGGTTTACCAAGGCCACCACGCCTTGATAGATGCCCTCGCCACGGCTGAGTTATTGCAGGCACAAATTGCCACTCACTACGACGCTAAAACGCCGCTACGCGCGCTTTGGTGTTAGTGCATAATGGCGCACCGTTGGTAAAACGGTAAAACGGTAAAACGGTAAAACGGTAAAACGGTAAAACGGTAAAACGGAGAAGCGATAACCATAAACAAGCACAAAAAAAAAGGGCAGCCTAAAGGCTGCCCTAGTTGTTGAAGCGATACGTCATTAAAAATATGAGTTATCGAGATTGCCGCCTGTTTTATTTAGCTCGCGGTTCGCTCATTAGCCCTTTGACGATGGCGTAGCAACCTACCAATAGCACCAGCGTGAAAGGCAGGCCGGTGGTCAGTGCCGCCGTTTGCAAAGCGGCGAGACCGCCACCCAGCAGTAGAGCGATTGCCAGCGCCCCCTCGATCAGGGCCCAGAAAATGCGCTGTGGTTTTGGAGCATCCACCTTACCACCGGCGGTAATCGAGTCAATTACCAGTGAACCGGAGTCCGACGAAGTGATGAAGAACACGATCACCAGCGTAATACCGACAAAGGAGGTAATGGCGGTTAGCGGCAAGTGCTCTAGCATGGTGAAAAGCTGCAGTTCCAGCGCGGCATCCTGTACTTCGGTGATGCCAGAATTTACCACCTGATCAATGGCAGTGGTGCCAAAGGCGGTCATCCATACCACTGAGGCCAACGTCGGCACCAGCAGCACTGAGATCAAGAATTCACGCACGGTACGACCACGGCTGACGCGGGCGATAAACATACCCACAAACGGCGACCACGCGATCCACCAAGCCCAATAGAAGGCCGTCCAGCCTTGGCTAAAGTTGGCATCTTCACGCCCGAACGGCATGGAGAGCGCCGACAAATGGGTCACATAGCCGATCAAGTTGTCGACCACGCCGGTCGCGATCATTAGCGTTGGGCCGACGATGATAACGAACAACAGCAATAGAGCAGCGAGCACCATGTTGAGCTGCGAGAGGCGCTGCACACCCTTGTCGACACCGAGCAAGATAGAACCCAGCGCTACAAGAGTAATCCCTAGAATCAGCAGCACCAGTGTGGTGTCGCCGGAAGGGATACCGAACAAATAATCAAGCCCCCCGGCCGCCTGAGTGGCGCCGATACCCAGCGAGGTGGTCAGGCCAAACAGAGTGGCGAACACCGCCAGGATGTCAATACAGTGCCCTGGCCAGCCCCAAATACGCTCACCCAGAATCGGGTAGAAAATCGAGCGCATGGTCAGCGGCAGGCCCTTGTTGAAGGCAAAGATTGCCAGCGACAGGCCGACGATGGCGTAGGCACCCCAGGGGTGAAAGCCCCAGTGGAAAATAGTGGCGGCCATGCTTAAATCGATGGCGCCGGCCTGGTCTCCTGCGGCAGCCCCCAGCGGAGCCCAGTCGGTGCGTATGCCATTTTCGCCCATGCTGATACCGCCCATGGCGGTGCCGTAGTGGCCCAGCGGCTCGGACACACCATAGAACATCAGACCAATGCCCATGCCAGCAGCGAACAGCATCGAGAACCAACCGGCGTAGCCGAAGTCCGGCTTTGCATCAGCGCCGCCGATGCGCACCTTACCCATCGGGGTGAAGATCAGCACAATGGCCAGCACTACAAAAACATTAGCCCCGAGTATAAAGAACCAGCCCAGGTTGGTGGTCAGGAAGCTAAACATGCTGTTGAAGATCGGCTCCATCTGATCCTGCAAGGCCAGCGTCAGGATCACAAACAGCAGAATGACAATCGAAGAGAAGAGGAAGACCTTGCCGTGAAGGTCCACGTCGATCCCCATCGGAGAGGCGGTTATGTTGTCCTGACCGATCACGTAATCGGTATCAATTAAGTTTGACGCGCCTTCAGGCGCCGGAATACCTTCTGACGATGGTTTATCGTCATCAGGCCGTTGTGTGTTTTTTTCCACGAGATATCTCCGTAGCACGACAAGTTAACGTTGCTTTTATCGGCGCAAAAGTCAATTCAAAGCGTGCGCTGTTAAGCGCAAGTCGTAAAACACGCGTTAATGCGGTCTTACCAGAAAAACAGAGGCATCTGTATGGGTAGCAATCTTACCGCCGTGGGCGGGCATGACGGCGTCAAGTTTTTTCGGCAGGTGGGTGGCCATGATGATCAGATCAGCACCGATCTCATCAATGGCGTTTACCAGGATGTCGTCAAGGTTGGCCACCGGGTCCGTCGAGCCATATACCTTGGCCGTTACAGGTTGCCCATGCACGCCGTGGCGCTTTTGCGCGAAAGCGTCGAGTTTTTGCTCGTATTCATTCGGGGTGCGTGCAACGCTATTGGGGGTGTTGGAGGTGACGCCAACGTAGGTGATTTTAGCGTCGTAATGTTTGGCCATATCGGCAACAACATCAAGTGCTGGCTCCAGCACGTCGATGTGCGCCAGGTCAATGGGCACCATAATGTGCTTAAACATATAAGACTCCTTAGCTATTTAGGCGATGGTTCTTACCCCAACGCGGCCACACGGAAAGTGTGGCCGCTTAACCGTATGTTTAACCGGTTTTACGACTCGCCGTTAACCCACTCGTCAACGATATCTTGGTTGTTTTCAACCCACTGTTTGGCGCTTTCGTAAGGGTCTGCACCGTCTTCACGGTTCATGAGCATGACTTCGCCCATTTGCTCGGGCGTCCACTCAAACGCGTCTAAAATGGCGTAGGCTTCAGGCATATCGTCGCCTAAACCTTCGCGAACCACGGTGTGAATTTGTTCGGCACCGCCGTAGACGTTTTTGGGGTCATCAAGATATTTCAGATCCCAGCGCGAGAATTTCCAGTGCGGTGTCCAACCGGTCACGACCACGTCTTCTTCGTTCTGGATCGCGCTTGCCAGCGCCGCCGTCATGGTGGCACCGCTGCCGCTGCGCAGGTTTAGGTCAAGGTCATAGGTATCCACTACCTTTTCGGTGAGGCCCATCAAGCCCGCACCGGGGTCAATACCAATGATCTCGCCACTGAAGCTCTCAGCGTGCTCGTTAAGCTCAGGGATAGAATCAATATCAGAATAAGCGGGGACGACCAAGCCAAGCTTAGTGCCATCTAGATTGGCGCCTAAGTCTTCGATATCGCCGCCAAGGCGCTCCATGTAGTCGGCGTGCGTGGTGGGAAGCCATGCCGCGACGATGGCATCGGCATCACCGGTCGCGAGGGCTTGAAACATTGCCGCAGCGGAAAGTGATGTCAGGTCAACCTCGTAGCCTTCCTGCTCAAGTACGGCCGCGATGACGTTAGTGGAGGCTACCTCGGATGACCACTCAACATAGGCCAAGTTAATGCTGTTGTGGTCGTCTGCCTGGACGGCGCTGCCAGCTGCGAGGCCAGCACCGGCGACTAGGGCAAGTGCAGCTAAACGGACGTGGTGATTTAAAATGTGTTTTTTCATTCAGTGATCCTTCTTTTGGTTGATCGTCGTAAGCGTTACGAACTGATGCTAAGAACTAATGTTAAGAACGAACACTAAGAACTAACGCTAAGTAAGCAATTCAAAGGTTACTAATTGCGTATGACCTACCTATCATGGTTGTGAAAAAGCCCCTAATCAAGGGGCTTTCTCAACGAGGGTTCTCAACGCGTGCTTTCAATGCGACAAAAACGCTTGAGAAAAGGGCGCCTACTACTTAGCACGCGTACGGCGCAGTGACTGCGTCAGACGGTCTAGCAACATGGCCAGAATGACCACGGCAATGCCAGCCTCAAAGCCGTCACCTGGGCGTAAGCGCTGAATGGCACGCCAGACTTCGCTACCCAAACCGTCGGCGCCGATCATCGCCGCAATAACGACCATTGAGAGTGCCAACATAATGGTTTGGTTAACCCCTGCCATCACCGTTGGCAGTGACAGTGGTAGCTGAACTTTGAAGAGTTTTTGGCTACGCGTAGACCCGTAAGCGTCAGCGGCTTCAATCAGCTCTACCGGCACCTGGCGAATACCTAGGGCGGTGAAGCGGATCGCTGGTGGCATGGAGAAAATCACCGTCGCAAAAATCGCTGATACCGAGCCAATGCCGAAAAAGGGAATTGCCGGGATCAAGTAAACAAACGCGGGCATGGTCTGCATGAAGTCAAGAATCGGCATGACCCCACGATAAAGCCGCTCGGATAGAGCTGCCCCAATCCCGACCGGGATCGCAATGACGATAGCGACGAGCGTGGCGATGACCACCAGCGTCAGCGTTTCGATCATCGGATTCCAGAGCCCTAGGTTCCAAATCAGCGCCAGACCCGCCACAGCGCCGATCGCGAGGCGATACGACGAGGCGCGCCAGCACAAAATGGCGATAAGCGCCATTAATGCCCATTCGGGTAGCCACATCAGCGCGTCGTTTAACGCCTCAATGCCAGTTTGGGTAACGCGTGAAATAGCCCGAGTGACGACCGAGTATTCGCTGGTGAGCCAGTTTAGGCCGCCTTCAATCCAATCGCCCAGTGGGATGCGTGTGATTTCCATTATTTATCTCCTGCGCGTGCCAGTTCGCCTAAAACGGCGCCTTTCACCACGACGCCAAGTAGCCGCTGTTCTTCATCGACCACGGCGATGGGGAAACTTTTGTCGCTAAACATCGCGAACAAGTTTTGTAGCGGTTCATCTGGCGTTACGCGGCGAAAATCTTGGGTCAAGTAATTCGCAATGCTGTCGGCGCCGTCCTCGATGGCTTTGCTGGCCGCATCCACTTCCAAAAGCCCCACTAACTTACGGTTGCTATCGGTTACGTAGATGGAATCCATGGTGTTGTCGCGCATTTTGCGTAATGCCGTGCGTGGGCCGTCACCTTCACGTGCGGTGGAGCGCACTTTGCGCATGGCGTTTTCGGCGGTAAGAATGCGCGACATGTCGACGCCTTCGATAAAGCGCCGCACGTAGTCATCGGCAGGCTTAGTGAGAATTTCTTCAGGCGTGCCGATTTGCACAATCTCGCCGTCTTTCAACAGCACGATACGGTCGCCAATGTTCAGCGCTTCGTCCAAATCGTGGGTGATGAAAACCGTGGTTTTCTTCGTTCTGGCCTGCAGCTGAATGAGCTCTTCTTGCATGTCTTTACGAATGAGCGGATCGAGTGCCGAAAAGGCTTCATCCATCAGCAAAACGCTGGCATCGTTAGCCAATGCACGCGCAAGCCCTACACGCTGTTGCATCCCGCCCGATAGCTGGTCGGGGTACGCGTCTTCCCAGCCTTCGAGCCCCACTTGCGTGAGCGAATCTTGGGCGATTTTTTGCCGTTCGGTTTTATCGACGCCTCGGATTTCCAGACCAAACTCGGCGTTTTGCCGCACCGTCCGGTGGGGAAAAAGCGCAAAGTTCTGGAATACCATCGAAAAATGACGGCGGCGGCAATCGAGTAGCGCTTTCTCGCTTAACGCGGGAATATTTTCGCCGTCAATGATGATCTCGCCTTCGGTGGTATCAATCAGGCGATTGAGGCAGCGGATTAGCGTGGATTTGCCAGAGCCGGATAGCCCCATGATCACTAAGAGCTCGCCTTCATAGACATCGAAGTCGATGTTAGAAAGGCCGAGGGTTAATCCGGTTTGGTCGAAAATTTCCGAGCGCTTAAGGCCTTGATTGCGTAGCTCCAGCCCCTTTTTAGGGTTTTTGCCGAAGACCTTGCTTAAACCGCGCACCTGAATTTTGACGTTACGTGTCTCGTCCATCGGCTATGCCTTTATCAGTAGAAAATTTATCAGTAGAAACTGTCGCCAGTTGAAGAAAAGTCGCCATGCCTTGACCGATGAGCCGCCGTCAAACCGCAAATAATCGACGCTAGCCTTATGCAAAGACTAGCGTCGTATTATCAGTTCATCATAAGTAAAAAAGGCATGAAGTCTGTTTAAATTATTATCGGCAATTATACATAAGTGATGGCAAACTTCCACAAAGTGCCATGTATGCCTACTGTATCGCATCACTATGCGCTATTGGCGGGAAGGTTAGCGTTTACTTAGCTTGCGGCTTTAAACGCTAAAGCGCTTTTGGGTTCTCATCGGGGAGTCAATAAATGCCACCCTCTACCAAAGGGCGAAGTCGTTGCTGGTCACTTCGGCCATGTCCTTCAGCTCAGCTCACACCAACAGCGCCAGCAGAATCGGCAGATAGATGAGCGCCAACAGGGTCGAGCAAAAGACGAGGCTTGCCACGTAAGCTGGCTCGCGGCCTGATTTCTGAGCAAACAGGTAGTTGAACACCGCCACCGGCATGCTCATTTGCAGCACCAAAATGCTCTGTGCCATCGGCAAAAGGCCAAGCGCCTGGCCGATAAGCCAAGCGACGGCTGCGGCAAGGGGGATGCGCACGAGGCTGAAACCAACGCCCGAGCGCAGACTTTTCACCTGGATGCTAGCAAGCGAGACGCCAAGAGTGATCAGCATCAGCGGCACGGTAAAGCCGGACATCAAATCCACACTGTTAGCGAGCCACAATGGGAGCGAGGTGTCGGTGAGCAGCAGCGCCATGGCGATCACGATGGCGTAAACCGTGGGGGTTTTGGCTAAGGCTTTGAGAGGGTTGCCTCGGCTTGCGAGAACGGTGCCGAGGGTGAACTGAAAAAGTGAAACGGTCACCATCACGGTAATGCCGTAGGCAAATCCCGCGCTGCCAAACGCGTAAAGCACCACGGGCAAACCCATGTTGCCGGTGTTGGGGTACATCATGGGTGCCAGCAACACGCGCCAGTCATGGCGTAACAGCTTGGCGACGGCAAAGGTCGCCGCGGCCATGCTCACCATCACCAAGGCGGTTGCCAACATCGTGCGCCCGAAGCCACTGGCGTCAATTTCCGCGCCGCTTAGGGAGGCCAAAACGAGAGCCGGTGTGCCGATGTTAAACACCAGGCGCGTGACAAAATCGACCGGGTAAGGGTGGCCTAAACGCACCCAGGTAAAGCCCAGCCCAGCACCGGCGAGAACAGGTGCCATGACGGCAAAGAGTTCAGCAAGCATGGCGCCTCCAAGCGCGGGCAACAGCGGGAAAGAGAATAACGAAGCGAGTTATTCTGCTGATGCCCTAGCGCTGATGCAACAAGGTTGGCGCAACCGCTGAGGTGCTTGGCACGGGAGATGTCGTGGTGGCTGTGGCATAACCGCTTTGCCAGTCGCGAGGGGTGGCATCGCGCAGCATGTTAAGCAGCGCTGAGACTTTGCGTGGCTGGTGACCATAGGCATACACCAAGGTGACGGGTAGCGCGTCCGGCTGCCAGTTCGGCAGGCAACAAATAAGTTCGCCTGGATGCGCAGCTTCGCGATTTGCTGCAAGCCAGTCGGGCATCAGGCCAATGCCCCGCCCGCGTGCGATCGCATCGGCATGCAGCATCATCTGGTTGACGCGGTAACGCGTCGGGGGCGGAGAGTAGTGGTAACTGCCATATTCACGATGGTGAAACTCAAGCCCGGCCTGCGTATCACCGAGCAGGTCGACCCAATCGTGCTGTACCAGCTCGCGGGGGTGAGTGAGGTCAGGACGATTGGCTAAATAGCTCGGCGAGGCATAGAGGCGACGTGTCAGCCAACCCAAGCGCTCTTGGCGCAACGGTGTCTGGGGAAGTGGGCCTAGCCAGAGCGTTACCTGATGGGCATCGGGCGCGTGGGGTGGCGCATCGCAAGTGCGCAGCGTTACTGAGATGCCGGGATGTTCATCCATAAAGCGATAGATCAAGCGGCCAAGCCAGCCGCGCACCAGGCCGCTGTGGGTATGCACTTCCAGCTCACCGCTGACCTCGTGGCGGAGTGTATCCAGTGCGCTTTGGCTTTGCTCGGCCAAGTTCAACATTTGCCGACAGTAGCGATGAAACAGCTCACCGGCCTCCGTCGGGATCAGCCGGTTGGCCTGGCGGCGCAGTAATGGTTGTCCCACGCGCTGCTCCAATTGGGAGATACGTCGGCTCAGTGTGGATTTCGCCAGCCCCAGTTGACGTGCGCTCTGGGTTAAGCTGCCGCTTGTCATCACGTCGGTAAACGCAGTGAGTTCGTCAAAATCGTGCATGGTAGGCACCGCAATGCTAGAAACAGCGGTATTGTGCCAGTATTATGGGTAAATAAAAATTATTGTGATTTGCTGTTGCGTGGAGTTGAACGCCCTGTCCCGCCTCGTGGTGCCTAAATTATGCGAACATTTAAAGACTAATAGTTCTTATTAGTTTTTAAGTTGATTGTTACCACTTAAAAACTATCACGCAACAGGGGGCCCCGCATGCCGAAGCATCTTCGCAAAACATTATTGACCAGTGCCATTGCCGGTTTGATGTCACCACCGCTGCTCGCCCAGCAAGCCGAGTCGCTGGGCAATATGGTCGTCACGGCTTCGGGCTTCGAACAGCAGGTGGCTAATGCCCCAGCGTCTATCAGCGTGGTATCCCGTGAAGAGCTTGAGCGAGGCCATTATCAAAATATCACTGATGCGCTGCGCGATGTGCCCGGAGTAATTGTCACCGGAGGAGGCGCCGGGGATCGTGGTCATGATATCTCTATCCGTGGAATGCCGTCCCAATACACGCTGATGTTAGTCGATGGCCGTCCGCAAAATTCCCGCGAGTCCCGGCCCAATGGAAGTGCTGGGTTTGAGCAAGACTGGCTCCCGCCGCTACAGTCTATTGAGCGCATCGAAGTCGTGCGTGGACCCATGTCGACGCTTTACGGTTCAGATGCCATTGGTGGGGTCATCAACGTGATTACCCGCAAGGTCGCCCAGGAGTGGCGCGGTAATGTGCAGCTCGACGCTGTGCTTCAAGAAGACAGTGATTCCGGCGACAGCCGCCAGGCCAATTTTTATCTCAGCGGCCCCCTGGTCGGGGATCGGTTAGGGCTTCAGCTCTATGGCCGTACATCTCAGCGTGATGAAGACAATATTCTTAACGGCTACGAAGATAAAAGCCTGCAAAGTGTGACGGCACGGTTCAGCCTTGCCGCCTCAAAAAAACATGACTTTACTTTTGAAGCCGGTATCACGGAGCAAGAGCGCGAATCGTTGATGGGTAACTCAGCGCCATCAGAGGGCTGCCGCTTCGGCTGTGAAGACAGCTTTAACGAATTTACCCATCAGCATGTGGCGCTAACGCACAGCGGCCGTTTCGATTGGGGTACCAGTGAGAGCTACATTCAGCGTGAGCGCAGCGATAACAAATCGCGAGATATTGAAATCACCAACACCACCGCAAAAACCAGCGCGGTCATTCCGCTAGGTATGCATATGGTGACGGTAGGGGCCAACTACGAGGAAGAGTCACTTGAAGATAGTACGACGAACAGACTGCCTGATTCTGATCGTAGTGAGATTGAGAATAGCCAATGGGCAGTTTTCGTTGAAGATGAATGGATGTTGACGCAGTCCTGGGCATTGACCGGTGGTTTACGTGTCGATGACGACGATAATTACGGCAGCCACCTCAGCCCGCGCCTTTACAGCGTGTGGAGCATGACCCCTGACTGGACATTGAAAGGTGGCGTCTCGACCGGCTACCGCTCACCAAGCTTGCGTGAGATCACCCCTGATTGGGGGCAGGTTAGTCGCGGGGGTAACATCTACGGTAATCCTGATCTTGAACCCGAAACGTCGCTTAATAAAGAACTTGCGCTGTTGTACGCCAACGAAGCCGGTCTAAACGCAAGCCTGACGGTGTTCCACAATGATTTTGACGACAAAATCACCCGCATTGCGTGCCCCATCGACATTTGTACCGATGGCAAAAACATGTTTGGCAGCGACCCGACTTACCGAGTCAACGTCGATGAGGCCGTTACCCAAGGGGTAGAGGCGAGTTTTGCCGCGCTGCTCAGCGATACCTTAGCGCTAACTGCCAGCTATACCTTTACCGATTCTGAGCAGAAAAGCGGCGAGTACAAAGGCGAACCGCTTACTCAACTGCCACGCCACCAGGTATCAGCGTCGCTGGACTGGCAGGTGTCCGGCAAGCTAAGCCAGTGGACCAAAGTGACCTATCGCGGTGAAGAAAGCCAGCCCAACACTGGGCCTTCGCAACGCGCGACGGTCGCGCCATCCTACACCGTCGTGGATACCGGCGTTGGTTACCAGCTAAATAAAACGACCCAACTGAACGCGGGTATCTATAACCTCTTTGACGAATCGATCAACTACGACGAGTACGGTTATGTAGAAGATGGTCGCCGGGTTTGGCTGGGGCTGAACGTGGCCTTCTGATATCTGATGAGCCAGTGAGTGCTATAGCGCCATGAGCGCAGCGGGGGCAACGTTAACTAAACGGCTCCCCGTTTTTTATGGCGATAGCACCGCGTTAAGCCCTTGCCAGCAATCCTCAAGGTGTGACCTTAAGGGGGCCACCCACCTTTAAGCTATTCATGGCAACCTGGCTGGCAATATCACGTATGCCCTCCATTGGACTGACGGTGGTGGAGAGAAAGTGAGATAGCTCGGCGAGGTCCGCAACCACAACCTTAAGAATAAAATCATGGTTGCCGGTCACTGTGTAGCAGTCAATGACCTCATCTCGCGATAGCAACGTCGCGACTGCATCTTTGGGTGAGGTCATATGCCCCTTATCAATCGAGAGAAAAATAAAGGCGGTTACCTTGAGGTCCAGCGCCTCTGGGTCAATTCGTAACGCGTGGCCCTGGATAATGCCAGTTTCTTCAAGGCGAGCGATGCGCCGAGAGCACTGGCTTGGCGATAAGTTTACCTTCTCGGCTAGAGAGGCAAGGATTAGGCGGGCATCCCGTTGTAGGGCATGAAGAATCCAGCGATCAAAACGGTCGAGTGGTTCCATTCTTAATTCAAGGCCTTTTTATGCAAAAAAATTGCATAAAATACCTATTTCTCGCTGTGGAACACAAGTTATTCCCACTCTATTCCTTTTAGAATCAATGGCAGGTTCATTGATTGGTTAACTGGAGATGTCCATGCCCCCTATTCCCGAAAGTGTCAGCGAGCTGGATCGTCACGATCCCCTGGCGCCGTTCAAGGCGCGTTTTGCCTTGCCTGAGGGTGTGCTTTATCTGGATGGCAACTCCCTGGGAGCTCAGCCTCTGGCGGCCCGAGATGCCCTTGCCGCGACTCGTGATCAGTGGCGAGATGAGTTGATTAAAGGGTGGAACCAGGGGTGGTTTGATGCGCCTGAGCGTTTGGGCGACCTGCTGGCACCTTTGATTAGTGCTGGGAAAAGTGAGGTGGTTGTAACTGACAACATCACCTTGAATATCTTCAAACTGCTTGGCTATATCACGGAATTACAAGGCCGTTCGCGCCCAGTCATCCTGAGCGAAGGCGGTAACTTTCCGGCGGATGGTTATATTGCTCAAGGGTTTTGCCACTGCGCAGGTTTTGAGCATCAAGTGCTGCCGGAAGGTGGCGCACTTGCTGACTACCTTGATGACAGAGTGGCTGTCGTCGTGCTAAGTCAGGTGAATTATCGGACCGGGCGGCTACGGGATATGTCTGAGACAACCGCTTTGGTGCATGCACATGGCGCTGAGGTGGTGTGGGATCTTGCTCACTCTGCGGGTGCTCTCCCGGTAAACCTGCATGGCAGTGGTGCACGTTATGCGGTCGGCTGCACCTATAAGTATCTCAACGGTGGCCCTGGCGCGCCGGGGTTCCTGTATGTACATAGCGACCACCAGAACCGTGGCTGGCAGCCGCTTTCCGGCTGGCACGGCCATGCAGCGCCCTTTGCCTTCGATGGTGATTACGCTCCCGCTGCGGGAATGACCCGCTTTCGCACAGGCACTCACTCAGCGTTGACCTATGCGCCTCTGGAAGCGTCTTTGCAGCTTTGGCAGGACGTCGACATGGCCGCGTTGAGGAAGAAAAGCCTGGCCTTGGGTGAATTGTTCCGAGACTGCCTGACCGATCTCCTTGAGGCCGAAGGCATCGACGATATCACGATGCCCCAAGAAGAACGCGGTAGCCAAGTGGCCTTCATTCACCGTGAACATGGCTATGCCATCGTACAGGCGCTGATCGCCCGTGGCGTGATCGGCGACTATCGGGAACCCGGGTTAATGCGCTTTGGGTTTACACCGCTTTATCTGAGCTATGCGGATGTCTGGCAGGCAGCTCAGCACTTCCGTGAAGTCGTAGAAAGCCGCGAGTACCTGGAGGCACGCTTCCAGATTCGCTCAGAGGTGACCTGATATGTTGCCTGATGATGCCATTGCTGCGCGTGAACATGCCTATTCCCCTAGCCGCTGGGCTCGGGATTTTGAGGCAACGCTGGCTCGCCAGGCAGGGTGGGGGGAACGGCTAAGTCAGCGCCATCCGCCTAAACGTTTGGCCTATGGCGCCGGTCGTCTGGAAGGAATGAATCTTTTTATACCCCAAGGCGAGAAGCCCAGGCCGCTAATGGTGTTTCTGCATGGGGGTTACTGGCAGGAGTTAAATGCTTCCGCCGTCGATTTTATGGCCTCCCATTGGCTAGAGCAGGGCTGGGCCTTCGCCTCGATGGATTATCCTTTGGCGCCGGAGGCCTCAATGGAAGCGATGGTGGCAGCTTGCCGGCAAGGGGTAGAGATGTTGCGCCGTGAGTCAGCAGCGCTTGAGCTGAATGGGTGTTTTCATTTGGGTGGGCACAGCGCAGGGGCCCAGTTAGCCCTGATGAGCTGTCTGGGCGAGGAGCGATTAGATGGCATTGAATCACTCTTTCTGATCAGTGGTATCTACGATCTTCAGCCTCTGGTAGGCACCTATATCAACGAACCCCTGGAGCTGGACGCCGAACGAGCCGAGCGGCTTAGCCCCTTATACCAGACATTGCATGGGCTGCCGCCATTGCAATTAGTGCACGGTGAGTTGGACCCCCCCGCTTTTCGTGCGCAAGGCGAGGCACTGAAGGAGCGAGCAACGCAGGCGGGTGTGAGCGCAGAACTTTACACTCGGCCAGATTGCGATCACTTCGATATTCTTGAGTATTTAAATACCAGTTTCATGCATTTTAATCACCAATAGCGTGGAAGTTTTTCCGTAACCCCATGACGGGTAGATAAAAGCGATAAATGTCTTAAAGGGAGTGGCTATGAACGGTAATGATAAGAACAAGGCGAGCCAAAACGCATTGAACCTGGATGATGAGAAAAGCGTTCACTGGGACCAGGATATAAGCTATGGGCAATACCTGGAGCTGGAACCACTGCTGTCCTGTCAACGTCCCCGGTCAGAGGTTCACGATGAGATGCTGTTTGTCATTATCCATCAGGTCTCTGAATTATGGCTCAAACAGTGTCTTCATGAAGCCCATGCGGCTGCGAATAACATTATGGCCGACGAACTGCGACCAGCCCTCAAAATGTTGACGCGTGTCGCAAGAATTCAGGAGCAGATGATCCAGGCTTGGGAAGTATTGGTTACCATGACACCGGCGGATTATATTGCCTTTCGCGATAGCCTTGGGCAAAGCTCAGGGTTCCAGTCTTACCAATACCGCGAACTGGAATTTCTTCTGGGTAATAAGCATCCAGGGCTAGTCGAAGTGCATCGTTCACACCCTAAGAACTATCAGCACCTGATGAATGTATTACATGCGCCAAGCCTTTATGACTCGTGCCTGAAGCTGCTTAATCGCCGTGGCTTCAATCTTCCCGACAACGTGGTTAACCGTGACTGGTCCGAGCCGTATATAGCCTCTCCCGAGGTTGAGGCTGTCTGGGCTGAAATCTATAGCGATACCAATCAGTATTGGGACCTCTATGAGCTGGCCGAGAAACTGATTGATACCGAATACAATTTTCAGAAATGGCGTTTTAGTCATATGAAAACAGTGGAAAGAATTATTGGGTATAAAACAGGTACGGGAGGCACTGCGGGGGTTTCTTATCTTAAAAAAGCCTTGGATTTAAAGTTTTTTCCTGAACTTTGGTCAGTTAGAACCGCGATGTAGTTAACGATGACGGGGTCTTTTTTTGGCGTACCTGATTTCTCATAAGTGATGGAGGCGGCTGTTTAGGCCGTCCTCATAGTGGCAGAACCAATCAGGCTAATAAACTGCCAGCTTTAAGGTAAGCCTTCTCGAGAAGCGTGATTGATCTTCGTTAATAACAAAAATGACGACTCATGGTGATGCTTTACCATGCGATGGGCGACAGGATGATTACGATGACAAATAAACCATCTATTTTTGGCGGTGCCAGTATCGTGGCAAGTGTCTGTGTCGGGGCAGGCATGCTCGGGTTGCCGACCGCTGGAGCGGGTGCCTGGATGCTATGGTCCGCATTGGCGTTGATTATCACAATGCTTGTCATGACAGTATCGGGCTGGATGTTACTAGAAGCATTGAAAAATTATGAATATAGAGCGTCGTTCAGTACCGTTACGAAAGATTTGCTGGGAAATAAAGTAAATCTTGTTAATAACGTAATGGTTTATTTTGTCGGTGGGATTTTGCTTTACGCATATATAACATCGGCAGGGTTGATGATTGAGAAGGTGGTCAATGTAAGCAGTGAAGTGGCTTCCATTTTATTTGCGTTTGTTTTCTCAGCGTTTGTGCTTCACTCAACCCGGTCGGTTGATCGGGTATCAGTGATTCTCATCATTTTTATGATTTTGAGTTTTCTGTTTGGCGTGTTTGGTCTGACATTTAATGTTGATATGTCTAACCTTTTTAACGGATTTTCTCAAGAGTCTCACTATTTCCCTTACGTTTTTGCCATGTTTCCTGTGGCACTGACATCCTTTGGATATCATCACTCAGTCGCCTCGTTGCGGTCTTACTATAAAAGTGAAGACTTAGCCAAAAGGGCAATATTGATAGGCACATTAATAGCCTTATGCCTGTATGTTGTGTGGGTGTTTAGTGTGTATGGAAACTTGCCCCGTTATGAGTTTGGCCCCGTCATTTCTCAAGGCGGAGATGTAGACGTTCTGTTATCGAGTCTGGGAGGCGCGATAGAATCTGAGCGGGTATCCAACATCATCAGTATTTTTTCAGCAGCGGCTATTTTTTCGTCTTTCGTCGGTGTTGGCCTGGGCGTGTTTGATTTTATCGCTGATCTGCTTGGCTTTGAAAATAACCGTAAAGGCCGTATGAAAACATGGGTGGCGACTTTTTTTCCGCCTCTTGTCTTGTCCTTATTCTTTCCTTTCGGTTTTTTAATCGCGATTGGTTATGCGGGCGCCGCTGCTACCGTTTGGACGTGTATCGTTCCTGCATTGCTGGCGAGAAAATCACGTGCTATGGCAACAGGTGAGGCAGGTTTTGTGGCACCGGGAGGGAGCAAGATGATTGTCCTGGTCGTTTTTTATGGTGTTGCTGTGGCTGTGTTGCACTTCATGGGCGTTCTAGGTTTATTGCCGCACCCTGGCCTCTGACAATGCGAAGCAGGCTCCCTGCTGAATACCTGACCTTAGATAGAAAAACGGGCGGGCCATTGAATGGCACCGCCCGTTTTTTTCAGTGAGAGATCGAGGTGCTTATATCACTGCCTGGCGCACCATAAAAAAAGCCCCGACGGGTGCCGGGGAAAAATGTCAGCATAAGGATCGAAATAATAGGCTAGCTTAAGCCGTTAGAACGCGTAGCGCGCCGATAGCCATAGGCGGCGGCCTTCTTCGCTATTGGCGTAGCGATTTCCGTAGCTGGTTTGTGGCTTGCCCGAACGGTTGGTTGATGCGTAGCTTTGATAGTCGACGAAGTCTTTGTCGAACAAGTTATAAATCGTCGCGCTTACCATGAATTGCTCTGTGAATGCGTAATTACCACCGAGGTTGAATAGCGAGTAAGCGTTGAAATCACCTAAATCATCAAAGGAAGGTGCACCGCGTACACGCTCGCGGTTGCGGTAGCGCTCGCTGCGGTACTCTGCAGAGAACCAGGCATCTAGCTTGGCGGTCGCCTGCCAGCGTAGGGTAGCGTTAACGGCGTGCTCTGGTGTATCGGTGAGCGGCTCGCCTTTATTACCCCCGCTTTTCTGCTCGCTATCGGTGTAGGTGTAGTTGGCGTTCAAGCGCCAGTCCGGGGAGAACTGATAACCGGTTGAAATCTCCACCCCCTGGGTGATCGCTTCATCGATATTGATATCTTGATCGTATAACCCGTTAGGAATCAGCGGATCGTTCTCAACCAGAATATCGCCGCCTCGAGAGATTTTGTCGTCAAACTGGTTGTGGAACAGTGTCGCACTGGCGGTAAACCCTTGCTGGGAATCCTCTTAAAGACGATGTTTATTAACTGATGATATTAGTTATCAAATGAGACGTGGATTCTAAAAATAAAAGTTCCCAAATACGAGGTGATCCACAGAAGCGGTGTGTTGCACATTTTACAACGGCTGACTTGAGCATGTGATTTGAGAGCGTTGCGTAGTGCGGAACAGGGTATTCGCTGGAATATGGATGCAAGCGTTTTTGATAATCGTTATTATCTTTGGCTGTTTTAATAGCGAGGACACCTTATGCGGGCCGTAACGTTGCGCAGTGGCATTGTAGGACTACTACTGAGTGGATGTTTGGTGAGCGCCGTCGAGGCGCGCACGCTCGATACCGCTTATGGCGAGGTAGACGTGACGGACACGCCTGAGCGTGTGGTCACACTCTACGAGGGCGCGCTGGATGCTTCCCTGGCGGCTGGCGTAATGCCGCTAGGCGCGGTAACCACTCGCGGCGGCGATAACGTGGCCGAGTATATTGACGCGCATTTAGGCGATAAGCGGCCTGCGATCATGGGCGTCGTACGCGAGATTAACCTTGAGGCAGTGCTTGAGCAGCGCCCGGATTTAATCTTAGCGCCCGCTCGGCTCACTCAAGCGCAGTATCAGCTGCTTTCGCGCATTGCACCCACCGTGGTGCCGCCCACCCAGCCAATGGCCCCGGATAACTGGAAGGACGAAGCTCGCCTGTACGGCGACGCGCTGAACCGTCTGGATGCCATTGAAGACGCGATTAACGCCGTTGACGAACGCGCCGCTGAGATCGCTGGCGCCCTGGAGGCTTCAGGCGTGGACGGCAATGCCTTTGTGGTGCGCTGGATGCCGGGCGGGCCGATGGTCATGTCGAAAAACCTGTTTGCCGCCGGGCTACTCACTCAAGTAGGCCTGACGGTAGAAGACGCTGGGCTAGTGGGCGAGCGCGGCGTGCATAGCGATGTGCTCAGCCTTGAAAACCTTTCCCAGGTGGATGGCGACTGGCTGTGTCTGGCCACGCTCAATGAAGACGGCCAGGAAGCCTTGGCATCGGCCAAGCAGAGCCGTGCTTTTATGCGGCTTGACGTGGTTCAGCGCGACCAAGTGGTGCCGGTAAACGGTCAGCTATGGACCAGCGCCAACGGCCCGCTGGCTGCCCTGGCGATTCTTGACGATGTCGAAGCTGCCCTGTTGCCGTGATGCCGATATGCGTTGCCAATCCACGAACGCAAATGCCGTTACTCCTCACCGCCCTCGTGGCGGTGAGTCTCGTTAGCTTGCTGATTGGCGCAGGTGACGTCGGCCCGCTGCGTGCCCTGACGGCGCTGGGCGGTAGCCAGGATAGCGACGCAAGCTTTGTGGTGTGGCAGCTGCGCGCGCCGCGCACATTGATCGGCATTATTGTCGGCATGGCGCTGGGGGTGGCGGGGGCGCTGCTTCAGGCGGTGTCGCGTAACCCGCTCGCCGAACCCGGCCTGTTGGGCGTTAGCGCTGGCGCTGCTTTTGCCGTGGCGATAGCGCTTGTCATGGGCGCCAGTGCGGCCACGTTGCGTATTTCGGTTGCCCAGTTAGGGGCTTTGATAGGCTGCGTGTGTGTGCTGAGCGTTACCCGCGTTCGCGGCGTAGGCAGCGACCCGGTGCGTTTGGTGTTGGCAGGGGCGGCGTTTTCGGGGCTGCTTGGGTCGCTTACCTCGCTGATGCTGCTGTTTGATCAGCGCGTGGCGGATGAAATCCGTTTCTGGGTGATAGGCAGCCTCGCTGGGCGACGCCTCGACGATGTGGTTGCGCTGCTACCCAGCCTGTTGATCGCGGCCGTGGCGGTAGCATTAATCGCCCGCCCGTTGTCGGCATTGGCATTGGGCGAGCGAGCGGCGTCTGGCTTGGGCCATCACCCTGGGCTCATCCGTTGGTGTGTCGTGGCCTGCGTGGCCGTGCTGGTGGGTGCCGCCACGGCGATTGCCGGGCCGATTGCCTTTATCGGCCTAGTGGTGCCGTTTGCCGCGCGGGCGATGGCCGGGCCGGATATTCGCCACACGCTGTGGTTTTGCCTACCGATTGGCCCATTGATGGTGCTCTCGGCCGATATCATCGCCCGCGTGGTGGTGGCGCCCTCGGAGCTACCTATTGGCGTGCTGACCGCATTATGCGGTGCGCCTGTGCTGGTCGCGGTGGTGCGCGCCCGGCGTCTTCCAACTTTGTAACGTCTGGCGTTGAATGCCCATGAAATCGAACGCAAGTGACCTTTCCACGTCGGCTTTTATGCTTGAGCGCAGTTCACCACGGGTAGCCGCGCCGCCAGGTTACTGGCGTATTGCATGGCAATCCCCGCGCGGCAATGCCTGTAGCCTGCTGATTGAGCGGCGTTCGCTGGTTGTCAGCACGGGGCTTTTTGTCGCGCTGCTGTGCGTCTGCGTGCTCTACTTGGGCCTGGGCAGCATGGCGTTGGCTCCAAGCGCGGTAATTCCGGCGCTATTCGGCGCGGGTGAGATGATCAGCGTGTTTACCGTTCAAGAACTGCGCTTGCCCAGGCTGGCCGCCGCCTGCTTGACCGGAGGCGCTTTTGCGCTTGCGGGAGTGCTGATGCAAACCCTGGCCCGTAATCGGCTGGCTACGCCGGGGATTATCGGTATCGATAACGGTGCAACGGCCTTTGCTGTGGCATCCATCGTGAACGTGGGTGTTTCCATCGCCCCGCCCGCCATGGCGCTGGTGGGGGCCGCCACGGCCGCCGCGTTAACCTTTGGGTTAGTGGCGGGTGGTGGCACTCAGGGCTACCGCTTTATCGTCGCGGGGTTTGGCGTGGGCGCGGTGTTTGGTGCGCTCACCCAGTTGATGCTGGCGCGGGTGGCGATTGATGTCGCCAATGCCGCTTACCCTTGGACTGTCGGGTCGCTCAATGCCCGCCATGACAACGCGGTAGGCTTGCTCGCCATAGGGCTGACGGTAGGCATCGTAGCCGCAGGGTTCGTCGCGCGGCCGTTATCGCTAATGCGCTTTAAAGACGCCACCGCCTACGGGCTGGGTATTAACGTCAAAGCGTGGCGTTTTCAGGTGCTGATGCTGTCGGTGGTATTGACCGCGTTGGCGGTGGCGGTAGCCGGGCCGGTTGGTATGGTGGGGCTTATCGGCCCGGAAATCGCCCGCTCGCTTTCCAGCTCCCGCCAAGTGCCTTTCGTCGCGTCACTGCTGTCAGGGGCGTTGGTGATGGTGCTGGCGGATCTTGCCGGGCGCACTTTGTTAGCGCCAATTGAGATTCCCGTCGGCATTGTCATCGCCGTGATTGGCGGCCCCTGGTTATTATGGATACTAATGCGCCCGCAACGGAGCCATGCATGACGCCTGCTGAACCAACCCCTACGCTTGCCACCCAATCGCTTGCTCTGAGCTATGGCACCCGGCGTGTCATCGAGTCACTGGGTGTCAGCTTGCCCAGCGGCCAGGTAACCGCGATTGTTGGCCCTAACGGCTGCGGCAAATCTACGTTGTTGTCCGGCCTGGCTCGGTTGCACAAGCCGGAAAGCGGCGCGGTACTGTTAAACGGCGAAGACATTCAGCGCCTGCCCGCCCGGAAGCTCGCTACCCAGCTGGCGCTACTGCCGCAAGAAGCCGTCGCGCCGGAAGGGCTGACCGTCAACGAACTGATTCGCTTTGGCCGCCAACCCCACCAGGGATGGCTGCGCCAATGGTCGGCGGAAGATCAGCGCGTGGTCGAGCACGCACTCGCCGCCGCTGGGCTTGAAGCGTTGGCCGAACGTCCGTTGGAAGCGCTTTCCGGCGGGCAGCGCCAACGGGCGTGGATCGCTATGACCATCGCTCAGCAAACGCCGCTGTTACTGCTTGATGAGCCAACGTCCGCGTTGGATTTAGGCCATCAGATCGAGGTGTTTGAACTGGTGCGTCACCTGGCCTGTGATGGCCGTACGGTGGTGATGGTGCTCCACGACCTGGCCAGTGCCTGCCGCTACGCTGACCACCTAATCGCCCTGTGCGACGGGCGGATTGTCGCCCAGGGCGCGCCAGCTGAGGTGGTCACACCGGCGCTGGTGCATACACTTTACCAGGTAGAGTGTACCCTCTTGACCGACCCTGACACCGGCAGCCCGCTGTTGGCTAGCGTCAAGCGCTCAAGGCGTTAAGGTTCGCTTTTTAACTTCTGACAATTGCTAAGGAACCCACGTGGCTTCTTCTTCGACGAACAGCTTTCAGGCGTTGATGCGCCTTTTGCGCTATGCCAAAGGCTATCGGCGTCAAATCATGACGGCCACCGTCTGTTCGATTATCAACAAGCTGTTTGATATTGCACCGGAAATTCTCATCGGCGTGGCCATTGACGTGGTGGTTAATCAGGAACAGAGCTTTGTGGCGAGCCTGGGATTTGAAACGCCGCAAGAGCAAATCACCATGCTGGCTGCGCTGACCTTCTTTATTTGGGCGGGGGAATCGCTGTTTGAATATCTCTTTCAAGTCCTGTGGCGCAACTTAGCCCAACGGCTGCAGGCCAATATGCGCCAAGATGCCTACGAGCATGCCCAGTGGCTGGACATGGCGTTTTTTGAGTCGAAAAGCTCGGGCCAGCTGGTCGCCACCATGAACGATGACGTCAATCAACTGGAGCGTTTTCTCGACGGCGGTGCCAACGCGCTGATTCAAGTAGGCGTTACCGTGCTTGCCGTGGGCGCGGTCTTTTTCGTGCTTGCGCCGTTGATCGCGCTACTCGCGTTTACCCCGATTCCGTTGATTATCTGGGGCGCGTTTTTCTTCCAGCGCAAAGCCGGGCCACTATATAACGACGTGCGTGAAAAGGTGGGTGATCTATCAAGCCGCCTTTCCAACAATTTAAGCGGTATCGCCACGATCAAAAGCTTCACCAGCGAAGCCCGTGAAGCCGAGCGCCTGCGCGACGCCAGCGAAGCCTATGTCGACGCCAATCGTCGCGCTATCAAAGTGAGCTCGGCGTTTATTCCGGTAATTCGCATGGCGATTTTGGCAGGCTTTCTCGCCACCTTTACTGTCGGCGGCATGATGGCGCTTAACGGCAACTTGAACGTGGGCGCCTACGGCGTATTGGTCTTTCTGACTCAACGTCTGCTCTGGCCGCTGACCGGCTTAGCACAGGTGATTGACCTGTTTGAGCGCGCCATGGCCAGCACCCGACGGATTCTCGACCTGCTGGAAGAGCCGATTACCGTGAGGGATGACAGCTCCACACCCATGTCCCAGCCAGTTAAGGGCGAGGTGCGCTTTGAGTCGGTGAGTTTTCATTACGCTGCCAGCCAAGTAGGCGTCGATGCGGTGAATCTCCACGCGCCTGCCGGGCATACGCTGGCGCTGGTCGGCGCGACCGGGTCGGGTAAATCGACCTTGGTCAAGCTGCTGCTGCGCTTTTACGACCCGGAAGATGGGCGAGTGTTGATCGATGGCCAGCCGGTGAATGAGGTAAGTATGCACTCACTCCGACAAGCAATAGGCCTGGTCAGCCAGGACGTTTACCTGTTTGAAGGCAGCATCCGCGACAACATCGCCTACGGCAAGCCCGAGGCTGGCGACGCGACGATTATCGACGCCGCTAAAACGGCGGAAGCGTGGAGCTTCATCGAGATGTTGCCCGAAGGGCTGGATACGCCGGTGGGAGAGCGGGGCGTGCGTCTCTCCGGCGGCCAGCGTCAGCGCCTCTCATTGGCTCGGGCGCTGCTGAAAGACCCACCGATTTTGGTGCTGGATGAGGCCACCAGCGCGGTGGACAACGAAACCGAGGCGGCCATTCAGCGCTCGCTGAAACACATCGCCCATGGGCGCACGGTGATCATGATTGCCCACCGGCTATCCACCATCGTGCACGCCGATGAAATCGTAGTGATCGAGAAAGGCCAGGTAGCTGAGCGTGGCACTCATGGCGAACTGCTTGGCGCTAACGGCCACTACGCCGCTCAGTGGCGGGTACAAACCGGCGCCGCGTAATAAGCGTTTAGGATATTGTGTCGCGCGCGTTGGCGTCGCATATTAGGCATACGTTAACGGTACAAAGATACGCCCCGCGAGCTCGATAGACGGGCGCAAAACGGCGTTGTCCAAACGGGGAGGCATGTAATGAATGCAAGCAAAATTCTTCAGCAGTTGATGCAACAGGCCGGCGGGAGCCAGAAGGGTAGCGGTGTCGATGTTCAAGGGATGCTGAGTGGTCTCTCGAAACAGTTCGGCGGCGGCAGCCAGGGGCCGAGCCGTCAACAAAATGCGAGCAGTTCCAGTAGCGATTTTGATATGAAAAGCCTGCTTGGCGGTGGGGTGATGGGACTACTCGTCGGCTCCAAGCGCCAAGCGCAGCAGGCGGGGTAATGCTGGATACGGTTATTTTTTGGTTAGCCACCGGCTTTGGATTGGGGCTAGCGCCGATGGCGCCTGGGACGGTGGGATCGCTGTTGGGGATTCCGCTGGCGTGGTGGCTGTTGAGCCGCCCGCTGGTTCAGCAAGGGACCATCATGGTGGTTCTGCTGGCCCTTGCGGTGCCGATTTGCCACGCTGCTGCGCGGCAGTATTACGCCGGGTTAGACCATGGCAGCATCGTCGCTGATGAGTACCTAGCGTTTCCGCTGGCGGTAATAGGGTTGCAAGCGGCGCGTCATCCACTGGTAATGGCGCTGGCATTCGTTATTTACCGCTTCTTCGATTCGATCAAGCCGCCGCCGATTCATCTGGCAGAGTATGTTCATGGCGGTTTCGGCATTGTTTTGGATGATGTTATCGCGGCGATAGCGACGTGGGTAGTGATGGCGGTTGGGCTAGCACTATGGCAGCGCGGAGTCTCCGAACAGCATTGAAGCTTATAAAAATACGAGCAACGAAAAAAGCGCCGCTAGCCTGATGAAACGCTAGCGGCGCTATTTTTTAAGGCTCACGCTTTTAAGCGTTTACCGCATTACTCTTGCACCACAATCACTGATTTGGCATTCACAAATTCAAGCATGCCGAAACCGCCGTGCTCACGTCCGTAGCCGGAATCTTTGACTCCGCCAAAAGGCATTTCCGGGGTAGCAACACCAAAGCCGTTAATAAACACCATACCGGTATCGAAATACTTGCTGGCCAGCTCCGTGGCACGTTTCACGTCTTTGGATATAATGCCGCCGCCAAGCCCATAGCGGCTGTCGTTGGCGATACGCATGGCGTCTTCATCATCTTTGGCGCGAATCAGCGCTGCCACGGGGCCAAACAGCTCATCATCGTAGGCGGGTTGGCCGGGTGTCACGTTATCCAGCACGGTGACCGGGTAAAAGGCACCTTTGCCTTCCGGCTTCTCACCGCCACAAAGCACGTTCGCGCCTTTGCTAACGCTCTGTGTTACTTGATCGTGCAGGCCGTCACGCAGGTCCACTCGCGCCATGGGGCCAAGGTCGCTATCGGGAGCATTGGGGTCGCCCGCTTTTAACGCCTTCATTTTCGCCACAAGACGCTCTTTGAACGCTTCATAGTTGGCATTGGTCACCACAAAACGTTTGGCGGCGACACAGGTTTGGCCGCCATTGAATACCCGGCCTTTTACACACGTATCGATGGCAACATCCAAGTCGGCGTCGTCCAGTACCAGAAAAGCATCGTTGGAACCCAGTTCCAACACCGTTTTCTTCAAATGTTCAGCGGCTTTTGTCGCTACTTTACGCCCTGCGCCGTCGCTACCGGTGAGAGTGACGCCACGCACTGCTTTGTGGGCAATCACCTCATCGGAAACATCATGAGAAATAATCAGCGTGCGAAAAACATTCTTCGGCAGGCCGGCTTCGCGGTAAATTTTTTCAAGTAGCAGTCCGCTGCCCGTCACGATTTCAGCATGTTTTAGCAGCACGCTGTTGCCCGCCATAATGTTAGCGATGGAGTAACGCACTACTTGATAAGCGGGGAAATTCCACGGCTGAATGCCGTAGATGACCCCCGTGGGCGAGTACGTCACAATTCCACGCTCACCGTTGCTGGGATTGCGCACCTCATCGGCCAGCTTGGTGGGGCCGTGCTCAGCAGTGTAGTCGCAAATACCCACACATAAATCAACTTCCTGGCGGGCTTCTTCGGGCAGTTTGCCCATCTCTTTTACCATTAACTCAGTGAGCGCTTCTTTGTGTTCGTTAAGCGCCTGACCGATGGCTTTGACTACCTTAGCGCGGTGCTCTAGTGGCTTTAGCCGCCAATCAAGAAACGCCTCGTGACTTGCCTCGACCACCTGCTTTGCCTGGCTGGAATCCATCAGCGTGTAGTGGGTAAGCGCTTCGCCGGTGGTGGGGTTTACGGTCGTAATACGGTTGCTCATAAAATCTCCTATCTTTAGATCAACGGTTAAATAAGGCTAAGGTTCAAGCCGTTGAGTGCGAACATCAACTGGTAATAGTCGACCGGTCTATTTGTGATGGCTTACTACTCTAATAGAAAAATGGAGATTTTTCACGAATAAATTGTTAGCGCCTTAATTAAGGCGCTAACCATAAGCTCGCGTTAAAAACGTTTCATGATCATTTGTCCGGTTGCCGCGTTATTTGTAGGTCGGGCCGCCCGCTTCCTCACCCCACACCTCTTCTAAGCGACCATCGCGGCCGCAGCTAAAGCGGTAGAACTTGTAGCGCACCGGATTTTTTTCGTAGTAGTTCTGGTGGTACTCCTCGGCTGACCAGAAGGTATTCGCAGGAACGATCTCGGTCGCAATATCGCGCCCAAAACGGTCTTCCATGTCGGCTTTGCTCGCTAGGGCGAGTTCACGCTGTTCGTCGTTGCCATAAAAGATTGCCGAACGGTACTGGCTGCCCTCATCGCAAAACTGTTGGTCCTCGGCGAACGGGTCGATATTGCGCCAAAAAATGGCTAACAGCTGTTCGTAGTTGATCTGTTCGGGGTCGTATTCAATTTTCACTGCTTCGGCGTGGCCGGTATCGCCTTCGTTGGTTTCTTCATAGGTGGGGTTGTCTGACTCGCCGCCAATGTAGCCTGAGGTGGTGGCGCTGACACCACGCTGGCGGTCGTAGGGTGGTTCCATACACCAGAAACAGCCACCGGCGAAAATAGCCTGGGCGCTTGTATCCGCATGAGTATCAGCATTGGTTTTGTTGTCGGTGTCAGCGGCAAGAGGAAAGCTCAGGCTGCCTGCCGCGGCGACAACCATAAGCGTCAGGGGGTGAAAACCTGTCAAAAGCGACATAAACACTCCAAGCGTCGTATGAGTCCAAAAAGGGACACACCTATAGAAGGTTTTATCGCTGACAGGTTCCTGTTTTTTTATTATGTTTTATATCGTCTTGATTTTTATATAGTGCTTGATTTTTGTAGAGGGTGTTTAGGGTTGCGCAGGCATTAGTGTGCGGCGCTCGCTCTCTTCGAGCACGAAAGTGCCAATGAGGCTTTTTAGCTGCTCTGCCTGCTGGCGCATGCTGCCCGCCGTGGTGGAGGAGCGTTCTACCATGCTGACGTTGCGCTGCGTCATGGCGTCCATGTCGCCGACCGCTTGGTTCACCTCATCGATACCGCTACTTTGCTCCTGGGCTCCGGCGCTGATTTCGGCAATTACATCGGCTACCTGCATAACGCTAGTCACGATATGACGCATGGTATCGCCCGCCTCACTCACAGTGGTTTTGCCGTGGCGCGAGCACTCAACCGAGGTGTCAATCAAAGAACGAATCTCTTTCGCCGCATCGCTTGAGCGAGACGCGAGTTGGCGGACTTCTTGGGCGACAACGGCAAACCCTCGTCCGTGCTCGCCCGCGCGGGCTGCTTCTACC
Source organism: Halomonas llamarensis (assembly GCF_023555005.1). Taxonomy (GTDB): domain Bacteria; phylum Pseudomonadota; class Gammaproteobacteria; order Pseudomonadales; family Halomonadaceae; genus Vreelandella; species Vreelandella llamarensis. The sequence goes on from NZ_JAMJPJ010000006.1 coordinate 72,548, forward strand.
GAGGCGTTGAGTGCCAGAATATTGGTTTGGAAAGCAATCGAATCGATCATGCTGATGATATCGCCTATCTGCGCGGAAGCGTCATCAATCTCTACCATTGTATGTTCCACTTGGCGCATGGTGTCATCGCCACGTCGTGCTACGTTAGCTGTTTCAGAGGCGAGCTGGTTGGCCTTCTGGGCGTTATCGGCGCTATGGGAGACGGTGGCGGTGATCTCCTCCATGGCAGAGGAGGTCTGCTGCAAGTTGGCTGCAGATTGATCGGTGCGCGCGGCAAGTTCTTCACTGCTCTGGGCGATCTCGTTGGAGGCTTGGTAAACGCTGTCAGCGCTTTGCCGCACGGTAAGTAGCGTCTCGCGGATGCGCGTCATAAACGCATTGAACTGATCGGCAAGGTGGCCGATTTCATCGTCGCTGGCTACGCTTAGTTGGCGGGTTAAATCGCCACGCCCGTCGGCCACTTCGGCGGCGATCTCTTCCATGGCTGAGGCAGTGCGTTGAATTTGTCCGACGATGCGCCGGGTCACCCAGACGGTAATAGCGGCAATCGCACAGAAAAGTAGCAGTGATGCGCCGATAATCTTGGTTAGCGTCTGGCGCAAATCGGCTGCGGCGGCGGCTTCGATGCGGGCCATTTCGGTGTTGATGTCGGTCATATAAACGCCAGCGCCGATCACCCAATTCCACTCAGGTATTAGCATGGTGTAGGAGTACTTGGCTTCAGTGTCGCCGGTGGCGGGGTTCGGCCAGTGGTACTGATAGATGCCACCGCCATCCTGGGCGGTCTCGATCAAGCGGCGAGCAAAAGGTTGGCCTTCGGCGTCTGTTGCGTTCATCATCGACTGCCCCTCCTGCTCGGGCACCGCTGACTGCACCAGCATGGTGCCATCGGTATCGAAGACAAAAATGTAGTTGCCGTTCTCAAAGCGCAACTCGCGCAAGCGCTCGCGAGCCTCGGCTTGGCGGGCAGGTAGGCTGCCACTGCCTTCAACTAACGAGTTAATCGATGAGGCCGCCATCTTAACGATATTGGTCACGCTTTCAGTGCGCGACTCAACCAGCATTTCGCGCTGTTGGGTCAGTTGTGCACGGTTATCTTTGGTGCGCTCAAACGCTTCCGCGCCGACCAACCCAATGCAGGCAATCAGCAGGGGCGTGAGCACTAGCAGCAAAATTTTGCTTTGCAGGCTCAGCCGCTGCAACAGCGTAAAACGTCGAGCTGGGGCATGGTATTGGTCGGACGTGTGGTCTCGTTCACCGCTTGGGGAGAGGGATAAAAACTGCGACATGGTGAGTTTTCCTTAACGTTGTCGTTTTTGTTACCAGAATTAGACCCTTTATCTAAGCTTGAATATCGTCTCGGTGTATTGATATAGATCAATGATATTCAAATTCACGTCAGGTGCGTTGGTCAGACACGGTTGATGCCGACGCTGAGTTTGTCATGCTGACACACAAATAAAACAAGGCTGGCTGGGAGAGCATGCCGTGGCGGAACACAGATTTGACTATATCGTCGTGGGAGCAGGCACCGCCGGGTGCCTGCTGGCCAATCGACTGAGCGCCGATCCGGGGAATCGGGTCCTGCTGATCGAAGCGGGCGGCCGGGATACCTACCACTGGATCCACATTCCGGTGGGGTATCTCTACTGCATCAATAACCCGCGTACCGATTGGCGCTTTCGCACCGAGCCGGATCAAGGCCTCAATGGCCGCTCGCTGATTTATCCGCGCGGTAAAACACTGGGTGGCTGCTCAAGTATCAATGGCATGCTCTATCTGCGCGGTCAGGCGCGAGACTACGATCAATGGGCCGAGGCAACCGGTGATGACGCTTGGCGTTGGGAAAACTGCTTGCCCGATTTCATCAAGCACGAAGACCATTGCCGCTTGGACGGCGGCGGCGACGCTGACGACGAGCACCGCCGCTACCATGGCCACGGCGGCGAATGGCGCATCGAAAAGCAACGTTTGAGCTGGCAGGTGCTGGACGACTTCGCGGAAGCGGCGGTACAAGCGGGTATTCCGCGTACCCAAGACTTTAATCGTGGCGATAACGAAGGCGTCGACTATTTCGAGGTTAATCAGCGCAGCGGGTGGCGTTGGAATACGTCCAAAGCGTTTTTGAGGCCCGCGAAAAAACGTCCAAATCTCACCATTTGGCATTCGACCCACGTCAACCGGTTGTTGTTTGAGCGTGAGGCCAGCACACCTCGCTGCGTAGGCGCGGAGCTTACGCGAGATGGCAAAACGCTGACGGTCATCGCAAATAAAGAGGTGGTGTTAAGCGCGGGAACCATTGGGTCGCCGCAGATTTTGCAGCTTTCCGGGATTGGTCCGAAGGATTTGTTGGCCGAACACGATATCGACGTGGTAGCGGAGCTTCCCGGCGTGGGTGAAAACTTGCAGGATCACCTGCAAATCCGCTCGGTTTATAAAGTGAAGGGCGCAAAAACGCTCAATACGATGGCCAATTCGCTGATGGGCAAAGCCAAGATTGGTTTAGAGTACGCCCTAAAGCGCACCGGCCCGATGAGCATGGCGCCGTCGCAGCTGTGTATTTTTACCCGCAGCTCGGATGACCACGCGCATGCCAACATTGAATACCATGTTCAGCCGTTAAGTTTGGATGCGTTCGGTCAGCCGCTGCATGATTTCCCGGCGATTACTGCGAGCGTCTGTAACTTAAACCCCACAAGCCGTGGCACGGTGCGCATTAAAAGCCGCGACCCTAAAGCAGCACCCGCGATTGTGCCCAACTACCTGAGCACGCCAGAGGATCGCAAGGTGGCGGCGGATTCACTGCGGGTGACGCGAACGATTGCCGAGCAGAACGCCTTTGCGAAATATCAGCCGGAGGAGTTCAAGCCAGGGCTTGAGTACCAAACCAACGACGAGCTGGCCAAACTGGCCGGCGACATCGGCACGACGATCTTTCATCCGGTGGGAACGACGAAAATGGGAGGCGACGATGATCCGATGGCAGTAGTGGACGCAAAGCTCAACGTACGCGGTGTAAAAAGCTTGCGCGTGGTGGATGCCGGTATTATGCCGACGATTACTAGCGGGAATACGAATTCGCCGACGTTAATGATCGCTGAGAAAGCGGCAGGCTGGATGCTGGCGATGTCATCGTCCTGACATACTGACAAGATAGTGTTGACGTGCGCTTAAATTAAGCGCAAGATAAGCGCAGTAGGTTAGCAAGTCGAACGATGTCAGCAGTATCAAAACGCTTAGCGTTGAGTCTGGTGAAGGTTTCTTGTTCTGCCCACTGCAACTCGGGTATTACCCGGCTCTAAATACGCTAAATCGAGGACTTCGATCATGGCAACTGGTACTGTAAAGTGGTTTAACGACACTAAAGGCTTCGGCTTCATTTCTCCTGACGACAATGGCGACGACCTGTTCGCACATTTCTCCGAGATTCAAGCTGACGGCTTCAAAACTCTGCAAGACGGCCAGAAGGTTTCCTTCGACGTCACTCAGGGCAAAAAAGGCCTTCAGGCTTCTAACATCAAAGTGCTGTAATTAGCGCTATTGATGTTCGCAGCTAGCATCTAACGCTAGCATGCTAAAAAACCCCGCCAAGTGCGGGGTTTTTTGGCTTTTATAGTAATCAATGTGCTGTTTCATGCGCCACGCCTCACGCCTCACGCCTCATTGGTCTTATGCTTTTTTGGTCTTATTGTGTTTCTAAAAAGAACTTTTTTGAATATCTGCAAGGCGGCACAATAGCCCATGTTTTTCGTTATGTCTTTTTATAAAGCCTTCTACTAAGGGCGCGGGGTTATGTCGCTGGATGCTTGGATCGCGGTTGGGGTAGTGCTGACTATCTTCCCGCTAATGACGCTATCACGTCTCGGCCCCGATATGATTCTGTTGGCTGCGGTAGTAGTGTTGATAACGTTGGGCGTTATCGACCCGCAACAGGCGCTAGGCGGGTTTTCAAATAGTGGTCTGTTCACCGTCGCGTTTATGTATGTTTTAGTGGCCAGCATTCGTGAAACTGGCGGCATTGATCTGATTATTCGCTATGTCTTAGGCCGCCCTACCGGAGAGCGCGGCGCACTTGTGCGGTTGCTGCTGCCAGTCGCCTCGCTAAGTGGTTTTCTTAATAATACGCCGGTAGTGGCGACCTATATTCCAGCGGTGATGAGCTGGAGCCGTCGGCTACGGCTCTCTCCGCAGCGGCTTTTGATGCCACTGAGCTTCGCGTCGATTCTAGGCGGGACGATTACCTTATTCGGTACCAGCACTAACTTGGTGGTGCATGGATTGCTGGTCGAGCGTTATCCCGACCTTGCCATGGGGTTGTTTGATTTGGCCTGGGTAGGCATTCCTGTCGCCGTCGTTGGGCTTAGTTATTTGATCTTGTTGGGACCGCGCCTGCTGCCTTCCCGGGATGGCATGGCAAAAGCATTTGCCAACCCCCGCGAGTTCACCATTGAAATGGAGGTCGACCCGACAGGCGTGCTGGTGGACCGCACGGTAGAAGAGGCGGGGCTACGCCATTTGCAGGAACTATTTCTGGTCGAAATTGAGCGTGCCGGTAACGTGGTTAGCGTGGTGGGGCCAGGGGAACGGCTAAAAGCAGGCGACCGGTTAGTGTTTGCGGGCACTTCCGATGCGGCCGTGGAACTACAGCAGATACGTGGCTTGATACCTTCCCATGATGGCGCTTCCAGTCTAGAGAAAGAGTTTAAAGAGCGCCGCCTGGTAGAAGCGGTGGTATCCAACCAGTGTCAATTTATCGGCCAGAGCATCCGCGATGGACATTTTAGAACCCTGTATGGTGCCGCCGTATTGGCGGTTTGCCGGGGTGGTGAGCGCGTGACGGGCAACCTGGGGCAGGTGCGTTTGCAGTCAGCCGATGTGTTGCTGCTGGAAGCGCGTCCGCCATTTATTGAACGCCACCGCCAATCGAAAGATTTTCTGCTGATCAGCGAGCTTAACGGCGCAGCGCGCCCGGTACACGAAAAGGCGCCGCTGGCCTGGGTGATCTTGTTGGGTGCTGTACTGTTGGCCGCAGTCGGCGTATTGAGTATGCTAAACGCTGCCATGCTGGGGGCATCGCTTTCGTTGTTAACCGGCTGCTGCAGCGTGGGAGCTGCCAAACGCGGGTTAGATACCCAAGTGCTATTGACCATTGCCGCCTCGTTTGGTGTGGGTGCAGCGCTGCAAAGCTCTGGAGCTGCCGACGAAATCGCGGGGGGGATTCTGTCTCTGGTGGCTGGCAGCCCGCTGCTACTGCTGATTGGCACTTACTGCGTCGTGGCGGTGCTGACAGAGCTTGTCACTAATAATGCCGCTGCGGTGATCATTTTTCCGGTGGTCATGGCGGCAGCGGAAAGCCTGGGGGTCAATCCAATGCCCTATGTGGTGACGGTGATGTTTGCGGCCTCAGCAAGCTTTCTAACCCCGATTGGTTATCAAACCAACTTAATGGTGCACGGCCCTGGTGGCTACCGTATTAGTGATTTTTTGCGCGTAGGTGCTGGTTTGAACCTACTGACCGGCGCGATTGCCTTGGCGCTTATTCCACTGATTTGGCCGTTTTAAGCGGGCAATGTCTCGCCGTCAACGTTGCTTTGCGCTAGGGTGTCGCTTTTATTTGTAAGGAAGATGCTGATGAGTGAATCAGGCGAACTGATAATTGAACCGAAGAGTGGCCAACCAGCGGATGCCTGCGTTTTTATTCTTCATGGCCTAGGGGCTGACGGCCACGACTTTGAACCGCTAGTGCCAGCACTCCCGCTGCCCGAAAACGCGAACGTGCGTTTCATCATGCCTCATGCACCGCGACTACCCGTCACCGTCAACGGCGGCATGATCATGCCGGCTTGGTACGATCTTTTAGCTATGGACTTAGGCCGTCGGGTGGATGAAGTGCAGCTCAAAAAGTCAGCCGAGCGTATTCAGGCGCTGATAGAAGAGCAGATCGATCAAGGCATCGATAGCCGTCGGATCATCATGGCAGGCTTCTCTCAGGGCGGCGCTGTCGCCTACCATGCGGCCCTTTCGTTTTCGCAGCCGTTGGGCGGGCTTTTGGCGATGTCGACTTACTTTGCCACCGCTGACAGCATTGAGCTCGCCGAGGCGAACCGCTCCATTCCCATTGAGGTTCATCACGGTAACTTTGACCCCATCGTGCCGGAAACACTTGGGCGTGCGGGGTTTGATAAGGTTAAAGCGCTTGGCTACCCGGTCAATTATCGCCAATATCCCATGGCGCATGCACTTTGCCCCCAGCAAGTGCAAGATATCGGTAAATGGTTAAGCGAGCGCTTGGCATCGTAGGCCTCGCCCATGGTCGTCTCGACAGCGTTAAGAGATGGCCGACTCAATGTTTATGTCCGGCGACTTTCGCGACGCTTTAAAAGCTATCGACTCGACCTATAACGAAATCTATCAAGGCGGATAGTGAATAGGGGCTAGCCTCACTATCCGTCTTTCGCTATCATACTCGCGCTTTACGGGCCCATAGCTCAGTTGGTTAGAGCAGAGAACTCATAATTCTTTGGTCGTAGGTTCAAGTCCTACTGGGCCCACCATTTTCCCTTCGAATATCCTTTCTGCGTTAAACCCTCTGGTTTTTCTTGTCTTTTCCGCTTCACTTCGCTGTGGCAACGTTGCCTTTTGCTTTGAATATCACTTGCCTTAACAAGTGCGTCCTTTTTTAGGCGTGGTAGGCATCCTGGTGCCAATTTCAGGGGCTCGTATCACGGGCGGATTCGCACTAGAGTAAAGCGGTATCTTACTAAGTGGCGTGCGATGACTAAGTGGCGTGCGATGACTAAGTGGCGTGCGATGACTAAGGGGGCGTGCGATGATTGCTGAACATGAAATGCCGTATTTGAAGCGTTGTGTGGTGTTGGCAGAAGAGGCGCTGAATGCGGGTGATGAGCCGTTTGGTAGCGTGCTGGTGAGCTGCGATGGCGAGGTGCTAGCGGAGGATCGTAACCGTATTGCGGGCGGGGATGCGACTCGGCACCCTGAGTTTGCGTTAGCGCGTTGGGCGGCGGAAAACATGACGCCAAGCGCGCGCGCTGAGGCGACGGTTTACACGTCTGGTGAGCATTGCCCGATGTGTGCGGCGGCACATGGCTGGGTCGGGCTCGGGCGGATTGTCTATGTCAGCTCATCCGCGCAGCTAAGCGAATGGCTGCAGGCGTTTGGCGTAGCGCCGCCGCCGGTGGCAACGCTTCCCATTGAGCAGGTCGTGCCGGGGCTTGTGGTGGAAGGGCCAGTATTCGTGCTGGCGGAGGCGATGAAAGCGCTTCATAAGCGCTGCCACCAGAGGGCGGTATAAGCCGTTCAATCCAACTGAGTCACCAGAACCGGCGCGACGCCGCGTTTAAGCATCCCCAATTGGCGCGCTGCGCGTTTGGAAAGGTCTATAATCCGCCCTTGCACGTAAGGGCCGCGGTCATTGATGATCACTTCTACTGCTTGCCCTGTATCCGGCCGGGTGACGCGCACTTTAGTGCCGAAGGGTAAGCTCGGGTGAGCCGCCGTTAAAGCTTGCTGGTTGAAAGGTTCGCCGCTGGCGGTAGTAGCGCCTTGGAAGCGGTCACTGTAGTAGGAAGCTTTGCCTTTCTGGGTGACATCATCCGCATAAGCGATATTGAGACTACCGAGCAGCAGTACGATAAAACACAGCAGTGGGGTGAAGCGTTTGAAATCTACCATGGACATTCCTCATGGTGTTTCTTGCGTTGAGCACAGGCACCAATGAAATGCCACGCTGGGTTATAGATGATAACGGCTGGAAAAACGCTGGGCAAGAAGTATCAAGATCGGCGATTTTAGCAGCAAAATTGCCTAAACTAAGTTTTCATCAATTGACAAGGCGAGTGCCAAGGGGCTTTTATGCATGAATTGGACCATTATATTTATCCGCATCGAGTGCTGCATTGGCTAGTCGCTTTGGGCGTTTTACTCTCACTGGCAAGTGGGCTTACGCTTGGCTTTCTAGGATTTGAGCGGGCAGTTGCGCTGATCGGGGAAACGTTGACGAATGCGCTTTATACGGCGCATAAAACGCTGGGTATCACGCTACTTTTATTAATGACCCTACGCATTATGACTCGGCTGGCATTTGTCGTGCCGGACCACGATCCGCCGTTGAACGCCTTTGAGCGCCTCGTCAGCACGAGTGTTCACCACCTGCTTTATTTGGCACTGGTGGTGATGCCCATACTCGGCGCGTTGGCCACGGCAACGGGCGGCTTTCCCGTGCAGTTTTTCTATTGGACGCTGCCAAGCGTGGTCGGTGAAAACGAGGCGCTCTCAGAAACGTTGTTTCTTTGGCATGAGCGCGTTGGCTGGTTGCTTATCGTGCTGATTACCCTTCACGTTATCGGCGCGCTATATCACGGGTGGATCAAGCGCGATAACGTGATGAAGCGGATGAGTTTGTTTGATTGATTGAACGGCTAGCTTATTGACGAGAAAAGTAAGCGGTTGTTTTTTCGATGACTTTCTCGATATCGCGTGCGCTAATATCCCGGTGAATCACCAAGCGCGTTTTGTCCTCGGAATAGAACGGGTCGAGTAGGATATCGTGCTCCTTAAGCCAAGCGGCTAAAGGCGCGGCGTGGGCAGTGGGGAAACGTACAAATAGCATATTGGTCGCGATATAAGCTAGCTCGACGCCGGGCAGGGTGCCAAGGGCGTCGGCGAGTTGTTCCGCGCGACGGTGGTCGTCGGCAAGCGAGTCGACGTGATGCTCCAGCGCGTATTGGCAGGCAGCCGCGATAACGCCCGATTGGCGCATGCCGCCACCCACTACCTTGCGCCAGCGGCGGGCACGGTCGATGAGTGCCTGTGAGCCGACTAAAACCGAACCTATCGGGGCGCCGAGCCCTTTAGAAAAGCATAGCGATACGCTATCAAAAGGCAGGCAGAGAGTTTTCAGCGGGGTATTGGTAGCAATGGCGGCGTTAAATAACCGGGCGCCATCTAAGTGGGTGGCAAGGCCGTGTTCGCGCGCGAGGTCGGTGGCTTGGGCCACATAGTCGGCAGGCAGTACTTTGCCGCCAATGGTGTTTTCCAGTGCCAGCACGCGGGTGCGGGCAAAATGGAAATCGTCGGCTTTTATAGCAGCGCTTATTTTGTCTAGCGGTAGGCTACCGTCTGCCGCATTTTCGATGGGCTGCGGCTGGATGCTGCCTAACACGGCGGCGCCCCCGCCTTCATAGCGATAGGTATGCGCGGACTGACCCACGATATACTCATCGCCACGTTCGCAGTGCGACATCAAGGCCACTAAGTTACTTTGGGTGCCGCTAGGAAAGAGCAGCGCAGCGTCTTTACCGGTTTCCCCGGCAACGCGGTGTTGAAAGGCATTGACGGTCGGATCATCACCCCAAACATCATCGCCCACCGGCGCCGCGTGCATCGCGGTATACATATCCGGTGTGGGTCGCGTTACCGTATCGCTGCGTAGATCAATCATTGCGTCTCCTAGCGGTATGCACCATGAAAGCAATAGAATACGTCAAATGCCGATGGTGCGAAAAGCGCTTTCACAGCGCTAGCGAATGAAGGCAGCAATCGCATCAAAAGCGGTACGTTGCTGTTCTGCGCGCTTAGCCCAAACATCAAGAACATCGATTGGCATGGCGTGGTCTCCTCATGAAGTAGCAGTTGACGGATGTATTTTTACGTTATGCATACCCTGCGCTTAAAACGAGCGTAAGAGAGGGTAGGATCACATATTAATCATTTTGGGGTGAATCTGCTAGCACGAAAGGTGTAAGTGAAATGCATCCATTGTGTAAGCAATAACTTACAAAACGATTTGATAATGCTTATTTATTTGAATGGAAAGGTTTTTTCCAATAAATGAAAAGCCGGACGTTTGTCCAGCTTGATGACGTTTTTGCATCTAACGTCTTAAGTCATTTATCGCAGTAAGCGCTAAAAGCATCAACAAAGGTGCGTTGCGACAGTGCTTGGCGTAGCCACGCACGCAACACGTCGCAATCATACAGGGGATAGTGAGTCATGGTCGGCATTCCTTCTTTGGGGCTGCTTTGCCAGTGTAGCTGATTTTTGTTGCATTGCAGCATGGTATTATTTCATTGACTCACTGCTTTCCATGCAAACGCGTCATAGAGAACGAAAAAACGCCCCCAGTAGTGGGGGCATTATCTGATGGCTTGCCGTTAGGTTAGTCGATTTGCGGTAGCAACGACTCGATACTGCCCTTGGCATCGCCGTAGAACATCCGAGTGTTCTCTTTGAAGAACAGCGGGTTCTCGATGCCTGAGTAGCCGGTACCTTGGCCGCGTTTACACACGAACACTTGCTTGGCTTGCCACACTTTCAATACCGGCATGCCGGCGATCGGGCTATTGGGATCGTCTTCTGCAGCCGGGTTGACGATATCGTTGGAGCCGATAACGATCACCACATCGGTAGAAGCGAGATCGTCGTTGATTTCGTCCATTTCCAGCACGATATCGTAGGGTACCTTGGCTTCGGCTAAGAGCACGTTCATGTGCCCAGGCAAACGACCCGCCACCGGGTGAATGCCAAAACGCACGTTCTTGCCGGTACTGCGCAGCTTGCGCGTTAGCTCGCTGACCGCGTTCTGCGCTTGAGCTACCGCCATGCCGTAACCAGGCACGATGACCACGCTGTCAGCATCGTTAAGCGCACTGGCTACGCCACCTGCGTCGATGGCGATCTGTTCGCCCTCGATTTCAGCGGCAGGCCCACTAGTGCCACCGAATCCGCCGAGGATGACGCTGACGAAGTTGCGGTTCATCGCCTTACACATGATGTAAGAGAGAATCGCCCCCGAGGAGCCGACCAGCGCACCGGTCACGATTAGCAGGTCATTGGAGAGCGTGAAGCCGATGGCCGCCGCCGCCCAGCCGGAATAGCTGTTGAGCATCGACACCACCACCGGCATATCGGCGCCGCCAATGCCCATGATCAGGTGATAACCAATGAAGAACGCCAGCAACGCGATCAGTAAGAGCGTCCAGAAACCGGCGCCGCTGATATAAAGAATCGCCAGCAGTAGCGAAAGCGCGGCGGCGCCCGCGTTGAGCGCATGGCCGCCGGGCAGCTGCTTGGCCTTGCCGTCTACCTTGCCTGCCAGCTTGCCAAAGGCAATGATCGAGCCGGTGAAGGTCACCGCACCGATGAACACACCCAATACGACCTCGATCTGCAAAAACATCAGCTCGTCTGGCGCCTTGGTGGCTACCAGGGCCGCAAAGGCAGAGAACTGCTCGGTACCGGCTTCAACCGCGCGAGCCGCCATGACGCGGCGACGCTCCAAGTCAGCGCTCCAGCCGACAAACACGGCGGCTAGGCCGACAAAGCTGTGCAGTGCGGCGACGAGCTGCGGCATTTCGGTCATGTCGACCTTTTTCGCCACGTAAACGCCAATACCTGCGCCGATGATTATCATCGGGATCATCCAGCCATAAGCGCCAATACCGGGGCCGAAGGCAGTAAAAAAGACCCCGACGGCCATACCGACGATGCCGTACCACACTGCCCGTTTGGCTTTCTCTTGATTGCTTAACCCCCCTAGAGAGAGGATGAACAGAACACTTGCCGCGATTGCCGCGGCAGACACGAATCCTTGACTCAGCATGGGTTGTCTCCGCGGTTTAAGATTTCTGGAACATGGCAAGCATACGGCGGGTGACCAAGAAGCCACCGACAATATTGATCGTCGCGATCAGCACTGAAATAGACGCCATGATTGTCACAATCCCGCTACCGGAGCCGATCTGTAGCACCGCCCCTAGGATAATGATCCCGGAAATGGCGTTCGTCACCGCCATCAGTGGTGTATGCAACGAGTGGCTGACGTTCCAGATCACTTGGAAACCGACGAAGCAGGCGAGCGCAAAAACGATAAAGTGTTGCATGAAAGACGCCGGAGCGACTTGACCGAGGAGCAGCATGATCGCACCGCCGACACCAAGCAGCGTAGCCTGACGCTTGGTTTGCGCTTTGAATGTCGCAAGCTCGGCGGCTTTTTTCTCCTCCGGCGTTGGCTCTTTTTCCTTGGGCTTTGGCTTTGCTGCCGCGATGGCCTTCACTTTAGGCGGCGGCGGCGGGAAGGTGATGTCACCTTGGTGGGTCACCGTGGTGCCGCGAATGACATCGTCTTCCATGTTGTGCACGATCTGGCCATCTTTTTCTGGCGTAAGATCCGTCAGCATGTGGCGAATGTTAGTGGCGTAAAGCAGCGAGGCTTGCGTCGCCATGCGCGAGGGGAAGTCGGTGTAGCCAATGACCACCACGCCGTTGTCGCTCACTACCCGCTCATCGGGCTTGGTTAAATCGCAGTTACCGCCTTTTTCAGCGGCCAAATCGATAATCACCGAACCCGGTTTCATGGCCTTGACCATATCCTCAAGCCACAGCTTGGGCGCGGGCTTGCCGGGAATCAGCGCGGTAGTGATAACGATGTCGATATCGGGAGCTTGCTCGCGGAAGCATTCAAGCTGCTTTTCGCGAAATTCGGGGCTAGACGGGGCGGCGTAACCACCGGTTTCCGCGCCGTCCTGACTGTCTTCAAAGTCGAGAAACAAAAACTCAGCGCCCATGGATTCGATCTGCTCGGCCACTTCCGGGCGCACGTCAAAGGCGCGTACCACTGCACCAAGGCTGGTGGCGGTGCCGATGGCGGCAAGCCCGGCAACGCCAGCGCCGATCACCAGCACCTTCGCCGGTGGTACTTTACCGGCGGCCGTGATTTGACCGGTAAAAAAGCGCCCAAAGTTGTTACCGGCTTCAATCACCGCGCGGTAACCGGCAATGTTGGCCATGGAGGAGAGCGCGTCCATTTTCTGGGCGCGAGAAATACGCGGTACCATGTCCATCGCCATCACGGTGGCGCCTTGGGCTTTGCACTTCTCTAGCAGCGCTTCATTCTGGCCTGGCCAGAAAAAGCTGATCAGCGTTTGTCCTTCACGCAGATGCTGGGTTTCGGCGTCGCTGGGTTCGCGGACTTTGATCACGGTATCCACCGTTTGCCAAAGTGACTCGGCGTTTTCCACAACGCTTACATCGGCATCGCGATAGGCCTGATCATCAAAGCCAGCAAGCGACCCAGCACCGGCTTCGATAAAGCAGTCGTGCCCTAGCTTTTGCAGTTGCAGCGCGCTTTCGGGGGTCAGCGCGACGCGCGCTTCACCCTTGGCGAGCTCTTTAGGTGCACCAATTTTCACGTTGGATCTCCCTTGTTGCGATTGTTGGTGTTCTGCTAATGAATATCCGAATAGCTATACCTGACTCTATCGCTGTGTACAACTGTCAACCTCTATGGGGCATTGCCAAGAATCAATGGTAAGGCTTTTTTACTGATAGCCTTTGGCTTGCAAATGAAAGAGCGTAGCATAGCGGCCATTTTGCGCTAACAGCGCGTCATGCGTGCCGTGTTCGATGATCCGCCCCTGATCAATCACTAGGATGTGCTCGGCACTTCTTACCGTTGAGAAACGGTGAGAGATCAGTATGGTCATTTTGTTGCGGCTATGTTCACGAAAGCGGGCAAAGACGTCTGCTTCAGCGGCGGCGTCCATGGCGGCGGTGGGCTCATCCAGCACGAGAATATCGGCATTTTCGCGCATGTAGGCGCGCGAGAGAGCGATTTTCTGCCACTGTCCACCGGAAAGCTCCTGCCCGTTTTTGAACCAGCGCCCCAGCTGGGTACGGTAACCGCTTGTCATTTGGTCGATAAAGCTATCGGCCATCCCTTGATGAGCGGCTCGCTGCCAGCGGTTTTCGTCGTCAAAGGCGTGCGTATCGCCCACCCCAAGATTTTCTCCCACTTGCAGCTGGTAGCGTACAAAGTCTTGAAAAATCACCCCGATCCGCTCACGCAGCGCCGTGGCGTCCCAGTCGCGTAAGTCACTGCCATCCAGTAAAATACGCCCCGCAGTGGGGTGATAAAGGCGGGTCAAGAGCTTGATCAGTGTGGTTTTTCCCGAGCCGTTTTCTCCCACCAGAGCGAGGCTTTGCCCCGGTTTGAGATGCAGGGATATATCGCGTAGAACCGCTTGGCCGCCGGGATAGGCGAAACTCACATCTTCAAAGCGCAGGCCGTCGCCGGGTGCTTCGCCTTGCGTTAACGTGCCGCGTTCTACCTCGGCGGGCTGTTCCAGGTATTCGTATAAGTTGGAGAGATACAGGTTGTCTTCGTACATGCCGCTGATGGCGGTAAGGCTTGCCGAAAGCGCAGCTTGTCCCTGCTTGAACACCATCAAATACATGGTCATCTGCCCCAACGTTAGCGTCCCGGCGATGGTTTCCACCACCACCCAGCCGTAAGCACCGTAGAAGGTCAGCGTGCCAAGCAGACCTAGGGCAAACCCCCAGCTTTCACGGCGCAGCGTCAGGCACCGTTCCTCGCTAAAAAGGCGCGTGAAAATATCCCGGTAACGTTGCAGAAAGAGCGGCTCCAAGCCGAACAGCTTCACCTCTTTAATGCTGTCTTCGCGGGCGAGCACAGTTTCCAGATACATCTGCATGCGCGTTTGTGGCGAGCGCCAACGAAAAAGCCGAAAGGCATCGCCGGAGAACTTGGCTTCGGAGATAAACACCGGCAGCGCGCCCGCGATAAGAATCAACAGCGCCCAGGGCGAAAACTGCACCAAGAGTACGCCAAAGCTCGCCAGTGAAATCGCGTTTTGCAGTAGGCTAAAGGTTTTATTTACTAGCCCCAGCGGTCGCGTGGACGCTTCACGGCGCGCGCGGGTGAGCTTGTCGTAAAGCTCAGAATCCTCAAACTGGCCAAGCGAGAGCGAGCCGGCTTTTTCCAGAATCATGACGTTGACTTTCTGCCCCAGCAGGGCGCGTAGCAATGACTGTTGCGCCGAGAGGCCGCGCTGGGCCAGCGCAATAAGCGCGATGATGCCGCCCTCCAGCGCGACCCACCCAAGTACCGGTGTAATCGTCACCCATAGATCGGGCGCATCGGCTGTTTGGTAAGTGTCCATCGCGCTGACCACGCCGTCGACGATCAACTGCCCGACCCAGGTCGCCACGGCGGGGAGTACGCCTGCCACCAAGGTACACAGTGCTAAGCCCAGCATCATCGCGGGAGACGTTTGCCACACGAGCGAAAGCGCGCGGCGGCTATAGCGAAATACACCGAAAAAACCGCTGAGTGGCTTGGGGGGCGGTGGATAAGACGCGGCACGAGACATAAAAGAGGGGGGCCTAAAGGAAGTCGAGAAAGAAAGCGCTATGATGCGCGAGTCAGACGCGAACTGCCAGGCTCACTCACGTTGGAGCGGGGCCGTTTTTAAGCGCGCACTTTTTAATAAAACACTTTTTAATAGAACATTTTTTACCCGAACGAGGCCTTCATGCAGCATGGGGATAGCACGGCGAACGCAAACAATTCGGTGGATAGCAAGAATTTAGTGAATAGTGGGGATGTGATGGATAGAGACGGCGTGGTAAAAGCGCAAACGCTTCACTGGGTGCGCGATTTTATCGTGGCGCACACCATTTGCCCGTTTGCCCAGCGCGAAGTCGAGCGCGACAGCGTGCGCATTGAGGTCGTGCGCTCAAAAAAGCTCGCGGTTGCACTTGAGGAGCTAATGGCGGAGGTTGCGTGGCTCGATGAGCACGAGCAAGCCGAAACCTCGCTACTGGTGTTTCCCACGCTGTTTCGCGACTTTGAGCACTACCTGGATTTTGTCGATATTGCCGAGTCGCTCTTAGCGGAGCAGAGGTACGAAGGGGTTTATCAGCTCGCCACCTTCCATCCGGATTACTGCTTTGCCGATGCTGCGCCGGAAGACGCTGCCAACTACACGAATCGCTCGCCTTACCCCATGCTGCATCTTCTGCGAGAGGCGAGCCTAGAGAAGGCCATCGCCGCTTACGGCGATACCGAGCAAATCCCTGAGCGTAATATCGCCTACCTAGAGGCGCTGGGTGGCGATGCTGCAGAAGCGATTCTGGCGCGCTGCATGCGGGAAGAAAGCCGCGAGTGAGCCTCTCTTGGGTATCGTCAGGGCGCTACAGCTAACGCGCTACTTCCGCGACAATTTCATAGCTGCGCAAGCGGTCGGCGTGATCGTAAAAGTCGCTATTGATCATCAGTTCATCGGCGCCAGTGCGGGCTTGGATCTCTTCAAGCCTGGCTTTAACGGTTTCAGGCCCACCAATGATTGCCGCGCCGAGAAACTGATCCACTTGGGCGCGCTCCATCGGCGTCCAATCCAGCTGCTCGACCGGGGGTAGCGACTGCGTGCGTTGACCTCGGATCATAGTCAAAAACTTCTGCTGCGCCGTCGTGGCGAGATAGTGTGCCATGGCATCGTTTTCAGCGACCATGACCGGCAACCCGATCATCGCGTAGGGGCGCTCTAGGTGCTCGGAAGGACGGAAGTTGTCGCGGTAAATCCGCAGCGCTTCAAACAGGTAGCCAGGGGCAAACTGCGCGGCAAAGGCGAACGGCAAGCCTAATTGCGCGGCGAGCTGGGCGCTATAACCGCTAGAACCCAAAAGCCAAATGGGCACATGGGTATTCTGCCCAGGAATGGCTTTGACGCGCTGACTGGGCTCGGGCGTGCCCAAGTAACGACGCAGTTCCGCCAGCTGGTCGGGGAAGTCATCCGCGCCGCTCTCAAGGCGGCGGCGCAGCGCGCGCATGGTCAAGCCATCAGAGCCGGGTGCACGCCCAAGGCCAAGATCGATTCGGCCGGGGTAGAGCGTTTCCAGCGTGCCAAACTGCTCGGCAATCACCAGCGGGGCGTGGTTGGGTAGCATAATACCGCCGCTGCCCACGCGAAGTGTCGCGGTGTTGCTGGCGATGTGGCTGATCAATACCGAAGTGGCGGCGCTGGCAATGCCTTCAATATTGTGGTGTTCGGCCAGCCAAAAGCGTGTGAAACCCAGTTGTTCGGTCAACTGGGCGAGTGAGACGCTATTCGCAAAGGTTTCAGCGGCGCTACCGCCTTGGCGGATCGGGGCGAGATCCAAAACGGAGAGCGCTGTGTTGGCGAGTTGACTCATGCGGCACCTTATTAGATGGGTCGGGAATAGGGGGGGCGTGGGTGGTGTCGTCGTGAAATGACTATCATCACGCGAAAAGTTAGCACGCTTGTTAAGTCGTCGTTATGCGGCCGATGTCAACGGTTTGCAAGGCATGCCGTGTGATCGAAACGACGTGGGTCGAGAGAGAGGCAAAACCGCTAACGCTTGGTCCTAGACAAAGGGCTATATTGATCCTCATCGATGGGTATGTAATCGTCGCTACGCGAATAACTTCATGCGCGCCAAACGTCTGGTGGCGACAAGGCTCTCCAACGCTTATATAGGTGGTATAACAAGAATGGCTGATCAACAGAGATCCCGGTTTAATATTAGTTTGCAGGCCAAAATGGTTTTTTTGGTGCTCTTCCCGATGCTGGTGCTGGCGGTGGTTTTATTTGCGCTTGAAATGCGCAGCTCTGCTGAGCGAATTCAAGAAACCCTTGATGAGCAGCGTGACGTGCTCATCAAAGAGCGCGAAAATACCGTACGCTTTTTGGTCGAGTCGGCTCGCAATGCGGTATCGCATTTGGTCGATAACCCTGCGTTAAGCCAAGACGAGGCACAAGCGCGCGCGCAGGAAATTCTGCAAAACTTCCGCTTTGGCGATGATAACTATGTATTTGCCTTTGATTTCGACGGTACCGCCATGGCGTTAGCCGCCGCGCCTGGTCGCATTGGTACCAGCATGTCAGGTATCACCGATAGCGAAGGCAATGCGTTTGTGGATGATTTGATCGACCGTGCGCGTGACCGAAACGATAGCTTCTATGACTATCAGTGGATTAATCCGGCAAATGGCGAAACCGAAGCCAAACACTCAATGGCAATCCCCATTCCTGAGTGGGATTGGATGATCGGTACGGGGATTTATCTAAGCGATATTGATCAAAGGCTGGCCGAAGTGGAAGCCTTGGCGTGGTCCGAGTTCCGCAACGACCTTGTGATTAAAACGATCGTTACGATTTTGATCCTGGTCGGCGTGGGGTTTGTCGCGACTTACCTGGTGCATCGCGCATTGCGTCCGGTTCGCCGTGCGGCGGCTGCGATGCATGGTGTGGCGACTGGCGAGGCTGACTTGACCCAACGCCTCGCTGTCGAATCCAACGATGAAGTGGGAAATCTGGCCCGTCAGTTCAATGCGTTTGTCGAGCGTATGCAACTCACGCTACAAGACGTTCACCGTACGACGCGTTCGGTGCTTCAAGCCTCGCAGGATATCGACAGCGGTACCAATGAATTGGCCACGCGTACCGAGCAGTCGGCGTCCAACTTGCAGCAGACCTCTTCGTCGATGGAAGAGATTACCTCTACCGTGCAGCACACCACGCAATCGGCCGAGCAAGCGTCTCAACTCTCACAAAGCGCCGTTGACGTTGCGCGTCGCGGCAGCAACGCCATGGAGCGGGTGGAAAGCACCATGGGCACGATTAATGATTCCGCCACGAGAATTGGCGATATCATTACCATGATCGACTCGATCGCCTTTCAGACCAATATTCTGGCCCTTAATGCCTCCGTTGAAGCGGCGCGTGCCGGTGAGCACGGGCGTGGATTTGCCGTGGTGGCGGAAGAAGTGCGCAAATTAGCAAGCCGTTCAAGCGAGGCCTCAAGCGAAATCCGCGAGCTGATCGATGGCTCCATGAAGCATACGCGTGAGGGCACGGAGCTGGTGCGTGAAGCAGGCGCTACCATGCAGGACATCATGGAAAGCGTCACGCGGGTCACCGATGTTATCGCTGAAATTAGTGCGGGTGCTCGTGAGCAAAGTGCTGGTATTGGCGAAATCAACACCGCTGTGGCGGAAATGGACTCAATGACCCAGCAGAACTCGTCAATGGTGCAAGATAACTCATCGGCGGCACAGAGCCTGCGTGAAGGGGCGGAGCACCTATCGCATCTGTTGGATGCGTTCGTCTTGGGAGAATCCTCCGATTCACCGGCGCTAAAGCGCCCGTCCAGTGCCTTGCCCGCGAGCAATGCGCCAAAAAGCCAAGCACCCTCGCGTACGCCAGCCAAGTCGTCATCGGCTGATCACGACGATTGGGAAGAGTTCTAAGGAAACGGTTCTAAGGAAAGGGTTCTAAGGAAAGGGTTCTGATAAAAGCGCTTTATAGCGCTTCTCATAGAACGCGCAGGGCTAAAAAACGCTAACAAGCTGAATGACCGTCGCCCGGCTTGCCAGGCGGCGGTTTTTTAACGTCTTGCAAGCTGGGTATCGGTATCGCAGTTTAAAAATGTCGATGTCGCTAGCCACTCCGGGTCGGGATAATAAGCGAACACGTACTGCTCTTCTTTGAGGCTGTTAATCAGCGGATAGGTGACATCAGCGCGGACGGCCGGGCAGCCCTGGCTGCGTCCTAAGCGGCCGGTTTGGTCAATAAAATCCTCGCTGACATAATCGGCTCCGTGAATCACGATGGCGCGCTCAAAGGCAAGGTCGTTGACTTCAGGCTCTAGGCCATCCAGCCGTAGCGAATAGCCGTTGCGGCCGTAGTAGCTGTTCATGGTGCGAAACAGCCCCAAGCTCGTTTGGTGGCTATCGGGCGTATTGGAGAAGGCCTCGGCTAACGCATCGCCAGAGCCTTGACCGTGGGAGACTAACTCTTCAAAAAGCAGCTCATGCTGGTGTAGGTCAAAGACCCACATCCGTTGTTCGCTAGAAGGCAGCGAATAATCGATCACTGCAAGGCGCTCGGCATTCGGGTCGGCGCAAGTGAGGGCTTCTGCCGCCATGCGTAACGCCTCAGGGGTCGCTTGGGGAGCAAGCTGCTTGAGCTGATGATGAAGGGAAGAGGTCTGTAATGGCGGTGAGGCGGCAACGTTGGCAAAGAAATTCGCGGCATGAAGTGGTAACGTAACTAAACTGAGAGGCAGCATAAGCAGTAATGCTGACGCTTTTAAACGAAGCACCATTGTGGTCATCCTGATTAAGAATAAAGAATATTAGCGGCCGAAGGGCGCGGCAAAGCTACCGTCAATGTCGCTATCGTAACGCAAGGAGAGGGCGATGCACGAGGTTCCCCGACGACAACGATCAACACTTGAGCGGCATGGATGGCCGTTAGCGGCGTGTTTGTCACTGATGCTTGTGGCGGTGGCTCCAGTAAACGCGCAACAGACGCTGGAAAAAAGCATACAAACGGCGCTGAAAGAGCAGCTGACAAGCCAAAAAGAGGGTGGCGATATAGCGCAGGCGCAAGCTGATGAAGACTTACCGCTTATGCGTTTTTATCAGCACGTGGATCAGGCGCTCGTTTGGCAGCAACCCGCGCGAGTCGAATCGTTGGTAGCCGCCCTTCAAGGGTTAGTGGACGACGGTCTCACGCCGTCTCATTACGGTGCCGACCAGCTAAAAGCCAGCTATCAGCACAGCCAAACCCAAGGAGTGACGGCTCAGGTAGCGTTTGATATCAGCGCTACGCGCGCGTTGCTAAAGGCCCTGGATCATCTGCAAAACGGTAAGCTGAACCCGCGTGAGGTAACGCCGCGGTGGGACGCACCGCCGCGGTTGCAAGCGTTACCCGTGGCGGCTATTGCCCAGGCTGTTGTCAGCGATGAGATGGCAAACGCCTTTGCTCAGGCGCGCCCTGCGTTGCCTTATTATCAGCCGCTACGCGAGACGCTGTCTGCGTATCGTGATTTGGCCGCGCAACATAGTGCGCCCTTTTTTCCTTCGCGTGAGGCGTCGTTGCGACCCGGCGAGCACCATGCTGATGTGATAATACTGCGTCAGCGGCTGACCTATTGGGGGGAAACAGGACTTCTCTCAGGAAGCCCGGAAGCATACCCGGGGGTGGACATCGAACAGCGGGACCCGCGCCGCTTTGATCGCGAACTTGAAGGCGCAGTCAAGCGCTTTCAGCGTCGCCATCTTCTCCATGCGGATGGCGTGGTGGGAAGTAAAACGCGCCAAGCGCTGAATGCCTCCATTGCCACGCGGGTGGCGCAGTTGCGGGTTAACCTTGAGCGGGGGCGTTGGATGGCCCCTACGCTGTCGCGTGAACCCCACGTTTGGGTCGATATTGCTGGCTACCGTATGACGTATGTGCGCCCAAACGGAGAACGCTGGTCATCGCGGGCGGTGGTGGGCTCATCGCGGCGCGAAACCCCGGTGATTCATTCGCAGATTACCCGCCTCACGGTGAATCCGTCCTGGACGCTACCACCCACGATCATGCGGGAAGACATGCTGCCACAATTGCGGCAAAACCCCGCTTACTTGTCCGAGCGCGGCATTAACGCGATCAATTATAGCGGTGAGGTAGTGGATGCTAGCGACATTGATTGGGCGTCGCCGGGTAACATTATGCTGCGCCAGCCGCCGGGGGCTGCTAACCCGCTCGGGCGGGTTGTGGTGCGCTTCCCGAACAATGAAATGATTTACCTGCACGATACGCCCGCGCAAGGGCTTTTTGGGCGTGACCAGCGGGCGCTGAGCTCGGGATGTGTGCGCGTGGAAGGGGTGCATCAATTAGCACGAATGCTACTGGAAGACACTGGCAGCCGCTATCGGCTGGAGGCGTTGATCAATACGTCGCGCAGTGATATTAACGTCAATCTGCCACAGCATATTCCGGTGTCACTGCATTACGTCACCGCTTGGCCGGATGAAGAGGGGGAAATCACATTCCGAGAGGATATTTACCGGCGCGACGAGCGCGTGCTCAATGCCCTGAACCAACGTTAGCCTCTTGTGTGATAGGTAGCCCTTAAACGCAGAAAAGCCGCTCAACGAGATACTGACGTTAAGCGGCTTTTCTGTTTCAGCTCGTGCTGTTTTACTCAGTAATAGCTATCTTCAGTCCCGATTTTCCACGGTGTTACTTTCGTAAGACGCGACGTTAACGGTGCCTGTTTCTCCGCTCTCAAGCGCTGCCAACATGGGGGCTGCCTGGCGCTGGAAAGCAATCAGCGTATCACCGCTTAAACTCGTGTTTTCGGGGAGATCAACTTTCATGGCATTAACCGGAGCGTTATTCACATGCACTTCATAATGCAAGTGGGGGCCGGTACTGCGCCCGGTGTTGCCGGAAAGTGCTATGCGCTCGCCCATTTCTACCCGCTGGCCACGGCTAACCAGCGGTTTAGAAAGGTGCAGGTAACGCGTGCGGTAACCGTTATCGTGACGAATCACCACATAGCGACCCGCTGCATAGTGGTTTTCAACGCGTTCTACACGACCGTTTGCGGGGGCCGTAATGGGAGAGCCAATCGGCATGGCAAAATCAGTACCATTGTGCGGGCTAGTTCGCCCCGTGACGGGATGTTTGCGGCGGGGGTTGAAGCTAGAGCTTAAGCGATAGCGGCCTTCAAAAGGGTAGCGCGAAAAAGCGGGGTCTAAGCTTTTACCTTCAGCGGTGTAGAATTTATCGTCGTTGGCATTACGCACGGCGGTTAAATTCATACGCTCACCTTCATAGCGCACAGCCAAAACACGTGAGTCGAGAGTTTCACCTTCAATCATGTCCGACTCGACCAGCACTTGAAATTTATCGTTGCGGCGACTATCACGGCGAAAATCGAGCTTTTTCTCTAGCAGGTGCGTGAGCTCCGTGACCGCGCCGCTACTTAACCCTGTCGCCTGGGCGGAGCGCGCAAAGCTGCCGCTAATGCTGCCCGCATATAGACGCTGAGCCGGTTCACCCTGACGCTCAATGGGGGTAACCGCATACTGTTTTTCTTGTTTTTCCCCACGCTCGATTAATACCCCTTCACGGGTGTTTTTCATCATGCGCAGTGAAAGCAGGCGATTATCTTCACCGAGCTGATAGTCAAAACTCTGCCCGGCACGCCAGTGGGTCAAAAGACGTGGATTGGGCAATTTGTCGAGTAACGTTAATACTTCGCTGTAGCCCAAGCCGAGCTTGTTTTGCGCGAGCACTGCAAAGGTGTCGCCGGGTTCGACGAGATGAGTTTGCCACTCAGGTATATAGGGCTCTTCAGCAGCGAGCTCCAAATCGAAGTAGGAAACGTCATCAAAAAGCGTGATGCCATAATCCTCATATGACGTGGCATCGGCGATATTTGTTTTTGCATCAGTGTCGGCTTCTAACATGCCGTTGCCTAGCGTCCCCACGACCACCGCGATATGCAGAGCACCGTCATTGATGATGCGGTTATCCGGCGTGGTGGGCTGGGGTGTGCTTGAAACCTCAGAGATAGTCGCGGTGCTTACCGAGGCGCTATCGACCATATCAAGGTCGATCACTTCCATCGCTTGCAGGTTGCTAAGTGGAATATGGTGGCGGGTCGCATCGAGTGCGCGGGATGCTTTGCCAATCGCATTGGCCATGGTCGTGCGCTCTTCCTGTAAGGAAGGAACACCGGGAGATGAGTCACTAGGAAGCGGGACAAAGACGCGCTCAACCGGTGTGTTTGATGCATTAAAACTTTGATACGTTGTCACTAATTTTTGTGTGCCCAGCACCGTGACCATTGTAGCCACTGGTAATAACAATAACTTGTGCGTACGGGGCAGCGAATGAAGGATTCGCAACATGGGTGAATAGACCGCCAAAAGTAATGAATAAAAATGACTAAAAATGTAGTAAGTGGCGAAACCTTACCCCAAGAAGCAAGATGTGAATAGACTGTACACGCATACACAGAACGCCCGCGCACGTGCCTTTATGTCATATTATTATTATCAAACGCTGTTTGTTAACATAACTTACCTAATTCATGACCTAATGCGACAAAAACTTTTTTAAACACCCTAAAAAATCAACGTGTGGCAGTTATCTGGACGACCGTGCCATTCCGGTAATCACGTTACGCTTGATCTGGCTCATGTCTGACAATCGCCGCCTAAGACAAGAAGCCAAGGGGTGTCAATTGCGCTACCCATCTTTTGTGCGAATAGTGATTAATTTGGTGAAATGTGGGTATCACTCACAGTTTCCTGGCATCCTAGTGAGGTTTTTTCGAAAATTGAGCGTAGAGTTTTGTCCTAATGCGTCGAGGAAATCGAAATGTCACGTGTCACCCTTGCCCAGTGGCAAATGTTAGCCGCCGTGGTAGACCACGGTGGCTTTGCCCGCGCGGCAGAAGCCATACATAAAAGCCCCTCAACGCTCAACCACGCCGTACACAAGCTGGAAGAGCAGCTTGGTGTGCAGGTGTTGGAGCCCGTCGGACGGCAGGTGCGTCTCACTGAAGCGGGTAAGTTATTGTTGCGCCGCGCCCGCCAGCTCATTGAAAGTGCGGCCTCGCTTGAGGATGTCGCCTCTAGGCTTGCCTCGGGGCTTGAGGCGGAAGTCGTCGTAGCCATTGACCAGACTTTCCCCGAAGCGGCACAGGCACAAGCGCTGGAGGCGTTTTCCTCCACCTATCCGCAGGTGCGTGTCCAGCTTCATGAAAGTGTGCTCAATGGCGGGGTCGAAATGCTCTACGATGGGCGAGTCGATCTTATTGTTTCGGGCCTTGAGGCCCAGGGGTTTTTGGGCGAGCCGCTGGTGACTGTGCGCTTTATTGCGGTTGCCCACCCCCAGCACGCGCTGCATCAGTTAGACAGGGCGCTGGATCTGCGCGATCTGGCGCAACATCGTCAGCTAGTGGTGCGAGATTCAGCGCTGCGACAATCGGCCAATTCTGGCTGGCTAAAAGCCGAACAGCGCTGGACGGTGAGCCATCTGAATACATCGCTGGATATGGTCAAGCGCGGTCTAGGCTTTGCCTGGCTACCCGAAACGCGCATTGCCGATGAGCTTGCTAGTGGCGAGCTGAAGCCACTGCCGCTGGCCGCAGGCGGTGTGCGCGAAGTGCCCATCCAATTGATCTTTCGCGACCGTGACCGCGCCGGCCCTGCGGCTCATGCCATGGCGGCTGCGTTTAAGCAGGCGGTTACCGCGTGCGCGCTGGACGATTCGAAAACATCGAATGCTGCACGGTAAAACATCCGCTTGAGGCTTTAGGGCCGGGGCGTATGCTGTTAATCATTGAGCGATTACGTTAACAGGAGGCGCCTTATGGGCTTATTAGTAGACGGTGAGTGGCACGATCAGTGGTACGACACCAAAAAGCACGGCGGTGAGTTTGTGCGCGAATCTGCGCAGCTGCGTGATTGGGTCGGAGCCGAAGCACCTGACGGGGTGTCGTCGCATTCGGCAGAAGCCGACCGCTATCACCTTTATGTCTCGCTGGCGTGCCCCTGGGCGCATCGCATTCTCACCATGCGCAAACTCAAAGGGCTAGAGTCGCTGATGGGTGTGTCTCACGTGAGCCCCTTGATGCTCGACCAAGGCTGGACTTACGACGAAGGCGAAGGCTCAAGTGGTGATCCCGTCAACGGCGTTACCTATCATCGCGAGCTTTATACCCTAACTGACCCGCACTACACCGGCTGTGTCACGGTGCCGGTGCTTTGGGATAAAAAACGCCGGGCCATCGTCAACAATGAGTCGGCAGATCTGCTGCGTATTCTCAACAACGCGTTTGATGAGCTAACTGGTAACCGGCTGGACTTTTATCCGCAAGATCTGCGCGAGGAGATTGATGCCGTTAACGCCGATCTATACGATTACATCAACAACGGCGTCTATAAGTCGGGGTTCGCGACAGAGCAAAGCGTCTATGAGAAGCACGTGCATGCATTATTTGAATCGCTTGAACGAATGGAAGAGCGTTTAAGCCAGCAGCGCTATTTGGCTGGTGAATGGCTGACCGAGGCGGATATTCGCCTCTTTACCACGCTGGTGCGCTTTGATGCCGTTTACTACGGCCACTTTAAGTGTAACCTTAAACGGATCGAAGACTTCCCGAACCTAGCGAACTACCTGCGCGAGCTTTATCAATGGCCGGGGGTAGCTGAGACGGTCAACATGGATCACATCCAGCGCCACTACTATTACAGCCACGCTACCATCAACCCCACGCGTATCGTGCCCGCCGGACCGCTTTTGAATTTCCATCGCCCCCATGACCGCGAGCGGTTGCCAGGGCAGGGTGTGCGCCAAAAAAGCAAATGATCGACTGGACACACAAAAGCCACCGCGGAGATGGTTTTTTAGCGTGCTCTTTGGGCTCGCATCACGTCCTGCGGCTCGCTGGAAGTCACATTTGCATAAGCCGCATTTGCATAGGCCACATTTGCATGGGTAACGCAGTGGTGTTAGTATGCGCACTCCTCGCATGTGTTGACCCCTCCATCATGACGAATGCTAAAGCGTTTAGGCTAGCGCAGAGTTTTCCCCTCTATGGGAGCTCATTGTTGTGTGAAGATGGCGCGCCGCTTACCAAACCTTGAGGTTTGTTCGAAAAGCCGGCGCAGAAGGTCGCCACAGCGGTTGGTCCGCGACGTCGGGCTTAACCCTTAATGCTAGGTGCGACCGGCGTCTCCGACTCACTTTGACGCATTCCGCCAGAAACGGAAGCGGTGACTGATTACACATAGCCTTTTGCATAATGGCAAATAGCGTCGTGTGAGTCATCGAGTCAGAGACGCTTTTGATGTTTTTTGCCGTGACGACCACGGCCTACCAAGGTGTGATTAATGACCTCGACTTCTGTCGCCTCGCCGAGCTTCGGTGAACTGGCTCTATTGCCTGCCGTTTTGTCCGCTGTTAAAACACAGGGCTACGAAACGCCCTCGCCGATCCAGGCGCAGACGATTCCTGCGCTGCTGGAAGGCCGCGATATGCTGGGCCAAGCACAAACCGGCACCGGCAAAACCGCCGCGTTTGCATTACCGTTACTGTCACGTTTAGAACTGACGCGCCGCGAACCTCAGGTGCTGGTTATGGCACCGACCCGCGAGCTTGCTCAGCAGGTCGCCGCCTCGTTCAGTAAATATGGCCAAAACCTCAAAGGCCTTGAAGTTGCCACCCTGTGTGGTGGTCAAGAGTATCGTGAACAGCTCGGCGCGCTAAAGCGTGGCGCACAAGTGGTGGTGGGTACCCCAGGTCGTGTGATTGATCACCTGGATCGCGGTAGCTTGAAGCTTGATGGCCTCTCAGCGTTGGTGCTGGACGAAGCCGATGAAATGCTGCGCATGGGCTTTATCGACGACGTGAAGCGCGTGGTTGCCGATACCCCCAAAGACGCACAGCGCGTGTTCTTCTCAGCCACGCTGCCGCCGGAAATCGAGCGCATCGTTAACCGTTATTTAGTCGATCCGGTGAAGGTGGCGATTGAATCGGGCACCACTACCGGTGAGAACATCGAACAGCGTATCGTGCGCGTCGATGGCGGCGCTAAACTTGAAGCGCTGTCGCGTATTCTCGAAGTAGAGCCGGTCGATGGGGCCATCGTCTTTGTGCGCACCCGCGCTGCCTGCACCACGCTGGTGGAGCAGCTAACGGCACGTGGCGTGAATGCGGCAGGCCTCTCCGGTGATCTCGACCAGAGCCTGCGTGAGCGCACGATCCAGCGCTTAAAGCGTGGCAAGGTTGATGTGCTGATCGCCACCGACGTCGCCGCACGTGGTCTTGATGTGTCGCGTATTACGCACGTCATTAACTATGACCTGCCCCAGGATGCTGAAGCTTATACCCACCGCATCGGCCGTACCGGTCGTGCTGGGCGCAGCGGCATCGCAATTACCTTTGCCGGTTTCCGTGAAGGCCGTAAAGTTGGCTGGATGGAGCAGGCAACCGGTCAGAAAATGGCCGAAATGCCGCTGCCGGATGAATCTGCTATTCGCGCCCATCGCGATGAAGTATTTCATCATCGCGTCATCGCCTCCTTAACCAAAGGTGCAGAAGAGCAGCGTGCGCTGATTGAGCGTTTGATCGAAGAGGGTTACGACCCCATTGAGCTGACCTGCGCCTTTGCCGCCATGGCCCGCGCTGACGAAACACCGATCGGTCGCCTGCAAGCGCCGCGCAAAGAGAAACCCTCGCGTGATGGCGGCGGCAAGCCAGCGGGTCGTCGCGAGCGTAGCAGCGCCCCGAGCGAAGGCATGACCCGCTATCGTGTCTCCGTCGGCCATAAAGACGGCGTTAAGCCCGGTCAGTTAGTTGGCGCATTGGCAAACGAAGGCGGTATCGAAGGCGCGCGTATCGGTCGCATCGATATTCGCAACGCCTTCTCCGTCGTTGAGTTACCCAACGGCTTGCCAAGCTCGATTCTGGCCAAAATGTCGCGTGCTCGTGTTGGCGGTCGTCCGTTGGAAATCAGCGAAGACAGTGCCCCGGAACGCGCGCCGCGCCGCCGCCAAGATGGCGAAGCGCCCGCACGCCGCCGTGAGCGTGCGTGATCAGCTAGCGATCGAGCACTCGTGGGATCTCGCGCCTGAAAAGGCATGAGTCCTGCAGTCTCGTCTGGCACAGTGCGTTATTTGTGCCGACTATATCGACCCCGTCGAGCATATCGCCGGGGTCGATATCGGTTTTGAGGTCGGTGGCGATATCACCCGCGCCGCCGTGGTGATACTGAAGTGGTTACCTAAACGCGTACTCGGGGGTGTCAAGCTGCTATATTCGCGTTAGCAGCCGTTTAGCTGTTAAGCTTGCAAATGATTGTTTTTCCCATGACGAAAGAGGAGTGAACGATGCCACAAGTGACTCGCGCGGGTGAACCGATGGAAGTGGCCGGCACATTGCCGACAGTAGGGGAGACGGCTCCGGCATTGACGCTGACCAACGTTGAGCTAAAAGACGTGACGCTTGACGATTACACTGGCAAGCGCAAAGTGTTGAATATTGTGCCGAGT
This sequence comes from Halomonas llamarensis, assembly GCF_023555005.1. Taxonomy (GTDB): domain Bacteria; phylum Pseudomonadota; class Gammaproteobacteria; order Pseudomonadales; family Halomonadaceae; genus Vreelandella; species Vreelandella llamarensis. Next base: position 101,229 of record NZ_JAMJPJ010000006.1, read on the forward strand.
GTTGATACGCCGACGTGCGCCACGTCGGCGCGGCGCTTTAATGAGCTGGCTTCAGAGCTGCCCAATACGGTGGTGCTGGTGATCTCGGCCGATTTGCCGTTCGCGACACTGCGTTTTTGCGGTGCCGAAGGCTTGGACGATGTGGAGACGCTCTCGACGTTTCGCCATTCGGAATTTCGCGAAGCCTGGGGCGTAGCGTTCAAGAATAACCCGATGGAAGGGCTCTGCGCTCGGGCGGTGGTCGTGCTTGATGCTGACAACCGTGTGCTGCATAGCGAGCTGGTCAGCGAAATCAAAAACGAGCCGGATTATGACGCTGCCCTCGCTGCTTTAAAATAGGCGCTGCTTAGCCGTGCTTATTAACATGGCGGTTTGCCGCTCTCACCAAGGCGTTGATAAGGCGCTGCTGAGGGCGGTTAAACAAGAGCCATTCAGGATGCCATTGCACACCAATTAAAAAGTCGTGATTTCTCGACTCTATCCCTTGTACCAGCCCATCTCGGTCGCGTGCCACAATATCAATGCCTTCCCCCGCGCGGTTTACCGCTTGATGGTGGAGACTGTTGACGCGGCACCACGTGACCCCCAAAAAATGATGCAGCTTGCTATCTCCTACGATATCCACAGTCTTACGCGGTAATACCGTACGTCGCTGTTTTAGCCCTTCGTGGGTGGTGTAAATATCGGGGTCCAGCGTGCCGCCTAGGTGTATGTTAAGTAGCTGTGCGCCACGGCAAATGCCCAGTACAGGGGTTTGTTGTGGAATAAAACGTTCGAGTAGTGCCAGTTCCAGCTCATCTCGCTCGGGGTCGACGCGCACATCAAGTTGGACTTCAGCATCGTAAAGGTGAGCCTGAATGTCATCCCCGCCGCCGATGATTAAACCATCAAGGCGGTCCGGGCGTGGGCGAGAAGGGGAGAGCCGAACCGGGCGGCCGCCGTGTCGCCAAACGGCAAACCAGTCGAACCACCAAGCCAGGCGGCTTTTGCGATCAGACGTTGTAATTCCAATGATAGGGCGTGGCATTCAGTGGCACTCTCTGTATAAATTCGGTCTATAAAGCTTGTCTATCTCTTCAGTCCACAATATCTGTCATCTGTCGGTAAGACCGGCCTACCTGGGCTGGTTTAAGCGAGCGAGTTAAGGGCAGGGCCCGTTAGGGGCGTCGGCGTTGCCACCAGCGGCGGATATGCTCCGGCCAGCGAATATAAAAAGGCCGATTTTGGTCACGGATGTACGCTGCGCAACGTTTGGCCAGTTTGTCGCTGTCCGCGGCGAGCTCTTCAACGCTGACCCAGCGGTTCCACTCTGTCACGGCTCCCCAGTTCGGCTCGGATAACTGCGCGTTAGGTAGGCGGTAATGGAACGTGGGGCGCGGTTTGGTGAGCTTGCTGTGCAGCAATTTATGCGGGTGGTCCGGGCAGCAGTGAGCAAATAGCGGCAACATATCCAGTTCACGGTTGCGTGTGGGGTTATCGTATAAGTAATCGTCGATCAATGTCTTGAGGTCAGGCTGATAAGACGCGGCGAGAATCTTAAGTGCATACTCCTTGGGAAACGGGTTGGCGTGGGGCAGTACTTCGCGTGTGATGTCGACGTTGATCTCCTCGCGCAGCCAAGGGGCGAGCAGCACATAAGCGCGTAGCATCGATAGCAGGTAGTCAACATCGAGCGCGGCGGCTTCTGGGTTTAAATGCAAGCCAAACCCGTAGAGAAGGCTGGCATCCGTGCCTTTGGCGCCGTGTTCGCGCAGGGCCTCGAAAAGTTCGTCAAGCTTGGGTAACGCATCCCATGGCACTGGCGGACAAACAATCTCGGTGGGTACCAAGCCGGTCACCATATCGCCGATCAATTCGCGGGTTTTTTGGTGAAATTCCACGCGCATCTGGTGCTGTTGGCGCGCCCATTCCGTATCAAGGTAAGCGCTATCATCCAAGATTTTGCTATCCGGGTGAGCGTATTGGGTATCGAGCTCAATACTGAAATTGCCCCAGCGCGTATCGTTGACCTGTAGCCGATGGGGGCTGACAACGTTAAGCTCACCGCCGAATACATCACTGACAAGCTGCGCCGTATCGCGGGGCGGCAAGCCGGCAAATTCAATTTCAACGCCGACTCGGCGGGGTTGGCCGTCAGTATTGACCTCGGCGGGTGGAGTTTTCAGCGCCATCTCGAGATCCTGTGAAGTGAACAAATGAAGCGCTCAGCCTATCATAGAAGGATGCAGGGCGGTGAATGCCGTCTTGACGAGGAATGCCAAGAGTGAGGAGAGTGACGTGCGACAGCACACAACGGCAGTTAATGTGGCTGCCTCCATTAGGCGGGGCATGGTCGGGATACTGCTTGTGTTCTGCCTGCTCGCTCCGCAAGCCTCCGCGCAGTTGGTCTCGATACCTGGGCTCAATAGCGGTGACGAGCAAAGCACGGAGGTCAGCAACGCATCGTTTCAGCAGTCGTTGGATGATGTGGTCACGATGCTGGAAAACGAGCAGCAGCGCGAGCAACTGTTACAGTCGTTGAAAGAACTGCAAACGGTGAACGCAGCCATGCAGGACACGAGCATTGGGCCCCAAGGCTTGTTGGGGGCATTGGCTGACACACTCACCGATCTTGGTGAGCAGGTACAAGGCGGCGATTCGCCTGCCAATCAGTGGTCGCAGCAACTCACTCGCGGCGTTGAAGGGCTAAACGCATTAAGTCGTAGCGTCAGTCGGAGAGAGCTAATTCGCACGGCGGCAGATGGCGCTGTGCTGGCGGTGATTTGGGTGATGTTATTGGTGGTGATGATTGCCTTGGGGCGGTTAGTGGCCACCCGCCAAAGTTGGCCGCATGATTTACCCCGAGACCCACCCGGTTGGCTGCTTGCGGTACATTTTTTGCGCCGTATGCTTCCCTGGGTACTATCGTTTGCCGTCGTTTTAGGGGTGGGGCAGCTGCTGCCACACAGTCCAGGGCGGGCGTTGGTACAAGTCATCGCGTACGTTTGCGTTTGTGGGCGTGCGCTCTCCGTTGTCTTTGAAACTGTTATCGCGTTCTTTAGTCGCGGCCACCGCTTTACGGCGGTGCGTTTGCTACAACAACGCGCATTGCGAGCGTTATTTGCGATTGGCGCGCTGATTGCGCTGGGTGATGCCGTTAGCTCTAATCGGCTAGTCACAATGTTAGGGGATGATCTTTCCGGGCTGGTATCGGTACTCGCCAACATGATCGCCGCGCTGATTTCGATTCGGTTTATCTTCAAGTTTAAGCGCCCCATCCGCCATTTGATTTGCAATCGTCCGTATTATCAACGTCGAGACGCTAGTACTACCATCGAGCTTATCCGAGCGCTGGGCGGGTTGTGGCATATCCCGGCGCTATTGCTGGTGGTGGGGTCGCTACTGGCGATTTTTATCACCGCAGGCGATGTGGGTACGGCGCTGGCACGCTCGATTGTTTCCGCTAGTCTCTTGGTACTTACGCTGGTGGTAACGGGCCTTTTGCGTCGTCATGCTGAACGTATGAGCAAACGGCGTTATCACCGCCGTCATCGCTACAGCGAATACCGTAAGCGCTTGGAGCGTTTTGGTTTTGTGTTGGCACATATCTGTGCGTGGGGTGTCTTTGCTGAGCTTTTTTTCCAGGTGTGGGGCGGGTCGCTTTTTGGCCTTGGCCAGCAGGGGGTCACGAGTGCCTCTATTGGAAAGGCGCTTTTGAGTCTGGGAGCAACGATACTGTTCGCATGGCTGGTATGGATTATCGCGGACACGGCGATTCAACGTGCGCTCATTACCTCGTCCCGTTCACGCGGGCGTCGCGTTAACAAGGCTCGGGCGCAGACCATCACGCCGATGATTCGTAACGTGATTTTTGTCGCGATTTTGATTATCGCCGGGATTGCCGGGCTAGCGAACTTGGGAGTTAACGTCACTCCGCTGCTTGCCGGTGCCGGTGTGATTGGTTTAGCGCTCGGTTTTGGGGCGCAAACCTTAGTGCAGGATCTGATTACCGGTATTTTTATTCTGATCGAAGACTCGCTGGCGGTAGATGATTTCGTCGAAATCAACCGCCACATGGGAACGGTTGAAGGGCTGACGCTGCGCACGGTTCGGTTACGCGACCTTGACGGTGTCGTCCACATCATCACATTTAGCCGCATCGAGTCGATTCACAATATGTCACGGCAATTCGGCATTGCGTTGATGAAAGTTCGGATTCCGTTCGATATGGAAATCGACGCGGCGACGACGCTGATGCAAGAGACCGCCCAAGCGCTACGCCAGGACCCGATGATGCGCCACCATATCTGGTCGCCGCTGGAGATGCAGGGCATTGATGCCTTCGAAGATGGCTGCCCGATTTTGCGTATGCGCTTTCGCACCGCGCCGGAAATGCAGTGGGACGTCGCGCGGGCGTTTAACTTGTTGTTGAAACAGCGCATGGAAGCACAAAAGATCGATCTCGGCGTGCCGCGCTTGAGCGTCAATATGGAGGCGCGCGCCGAAACTGTAAACGACGCGCAAGCAGGTGCGGAAGAGGCGGACGATACTGCCTTAAGCCGCCCACAAGCGCATACACAGGGCGAACCCAGCGGCAAGTCCCGCACACGTGCCAATCCCGAAGGTGGCAACGAATAGCCATGTGCCCCGAAAGCGCCACCAGCGGTTATACAGCGTGACGGCGTGGCTGACGCGGTCAACGAGTTCATCATGGCGTGAAATCGCGTTATCTGGTGGCAAAGAGAAGTCGTTAGCCACGTTGCCTTGCCAGTGGGCCGCGTGGGTTAGCCCCAGGCGAGCACGCAAGCGGCCAATATCGCTAACCGTTGTGTGTGTACTATCATAGACTTCGCGGCGCTCGGGGATGGCTAACACCGCTTCGGCATCTTGCTTTAAGGCGCTGTGTTGGCACGCTGCAATGGCGCTTTGTAGCTCCTGCGGCGTAGCATGGGGGGGTAGCGCTAGGCGCTGGTACAAGTCACGCATAGGCAAATTAGGTACCCGTGGCTGTTGTTAAGCGTCATTTATCGATAGGTTTGCATCAAGTAATCATACGCATTTTTGATGCGTTGAAAACGCGCTGAGGCCAGCGCCACTTGCTGCTCGCTCTCAGAGAAAAAGCGATCAGGGTGGTGCAGTTGCGCCATACGCCGATAGGCACGGCGGATATCGCTTCGGTTAGCGCCCTGGGTAAGGCCAAGGACTGCTAGCGCCCGCGACGTTCGATCCGGCGGCGATTGGGGACGCGGTTTGTATTGTTGATAGCGTTTTTCGTGGTGTTGGTGACGCTGCTGATGGCGTTGATCATCACGTTGGCGCTGTTGAGAATCTTGCTGTTTTTGCTGGCGTCGGCGCGCTTTCTCTTGCTGAGCACGTTCACGCTTGGCTTTTGCGTGTTCTTCGCGCTCTTGGCGGCGGCGCTGCTTTTCCTGCTCGCGCTCTTGGTGCTGTGCTTGCTGCTGCCGCTCGGCTTCTTCTGCACGCGCTTGGGCCTGTTCCTTTTCGGCGGCTTCTTGGGCCTTACGCTCATAATATTGAGGGTCGTGACGTTTCCAGTAAGCCTCGGTGCTAATATCTTCCGGTGCCTTTAGTGCTTCACCGGTGAGCTCTTTAAACAACGTGCTGAGCGTCTCAGGTACTACCCCTAAAAGGTCGGCAAGAAAGCGTAATATATAATGATTGGCCAGTGAGAGCGTGCCGTCGTCGGTCGCCAAGGTAATCGCCTGATGCATAATGCTAAGGCTGCGCTCTTGCGAGCACTCTTTGCGCAGCACTTCTGACGCAAGCTGAATCGCCTGCAAATCTTGGCGTTGGGCAATTTCCATCACCGGGTCTATGTCATGGCCGTGGCGAAATGGCGCGGTAACTTGCGCGAGCCGCCGGCGTCGTTGGCCTTCGGTAATCGGTTGGCGGTTAACCAGAACCCACGCCAGCAGCAGCAACGTTGCCGTATCCACTTGGCTGCGGCTTTGAAGCAGCACCAGCTCAAATGGGGAAAAACGGGCAATCGACATTCCCAGGCTCCAGGGCAATGGGGTAAATAGCAGGCAATGGTCGCTTTACACGCAGCAGATGGCAAGCCTCAAGCGCCTAATGTCGAACGGTGGTCGACCCGGCCAGCGTTAACTCAGCGCAGTATGTCCATGGGTCCTTAAGTAAAATTGAGCCTTAAGCCCATTGAGTCGTATGCGTCAGGTCAACGTAGTCGGTATTGCAGGATTAGGGCATGGAAACTCGCCCAAGAGACAGCTACGCTTTAAGTAAACGTGCTTTTTACCAAAAATAAGCGGAGGAATGCTAGATGCAAGCTGCCGATATTATGACTCATGATGTGATTAGCGTTGGTCCGGATGACGACGTTAATGCGATTGCCAAGCTGTTGCTGGCTCACCGTATTAGTGCCGTGCCCGTTGTGGATGACCAACTGAAAGTGATCGGCATTGTGTCAGAAGGCGATCTGATGCGTCGCGTCAAAGATGAGAGCGGCGAAGAGCGCTCTTGGTGGCTTTCCCTGTTTGCCGGGCAAAAAGACCCAGGTGAGTACGTTAAATCGCACGGGCGTAAAGCCAGCGAGGTGATGACCCCCAACCCTTTCACCATTGATGAAAGCACGCCGCTGCATAAAATTGCGCGTCTGCTAGAAAAGCACCGCATTAAGCGCGCTCCCGTGGTCAGTGGCAATAAATTGGTCGGTATTGTTAGCCGTGCCAACTTACTTCAAGGCCTTGCAAGCGCTGAGGTGACCAACGCTGAAGCCCCGAGTGACGACCGTGCCATTCGCGAAGCCATACTCAAAGAGGTCGATGACAATACCGGTGTGCGCGTTGCAGGAATTAGCATCATTGTGAGCGATGGCGTAGCGGAGCTTTGGGGTTTGGTCGAATCTAGCGAGCAGAAAAAAGCCGTCCAAGTCGCCGCTGAAAACACCCCCGGCGTTAAACAGGTCGAAAACAACCTGGGTTTGGTGCCTAAAGGCGTAGGCGGCTATTAACGAGCCATCACGTAACGCGCATTGAGTGATCATACTGCCGATAAACTCGGCGGTTTTTATTGCCACTGAAGCAATATTCCTATACAAGATTGTCATTATTGAGGGTGTTGACGTACAATGATTGTACGAACTAATTTTGCTCTCATCCCCAATGTGACGATGCCATGCGACGCAAAGCTGACCTACCGCAAAAACCGTGCGCCCACTGCAATCGCCCGTTTTCCTGGCGTAAAAAGTGGGCACGCTGCTGGAATGACGTGCGCTACTGCAGCGAGCGTTGCCGTCGCTCAGCCAAGCCGCTTCGCCGGGTAAAAGAGGCGAGCGCATGATGTCGCCTACCTTAGATATCATTTGGCTGCACAACGAGCTACGTGTAGCCGACAATCCGCTTTTGCACTTTGAAAAGCTGCCCGAGCAGCTTCTGTGTGTCTATGTATTGGATCAACGTTGGCTGCAAGCCCCTTTCCCCGGTGAAACGCCTGCTCGTATTGGCCCGGCACGTTTGCGTTTTTTATGGCAAAGCTTAATAGAGCTGCGTGGAGAATTGCTGCGCCGAGGTAGTGATCTTCTTGTACGCATTGGCTCACCAGTAGAAGAAGTGGCCGTATTAGCGCAGCAGCTAAACGCTCAGTACGTACGCGTCGCTGAGCAATCCGGTGCCGATGAAACGGCCGATATAAAAGCGCTCAAGGCCGAGCTTCCTGATAATATCGAGCTAGACGTGGTTGAGAGCGGCGTATTAATTGATCGTGAGAGGTTGCCGTTTTCTCTTGAGGAGCTTCCTAGCAGCTTTTCTGCTTTTCGTCGTCATGTGGAAGCTCACTGCACGCTAAATGCGCCGTTGCCTGCCCCGGTGACGCTACCCCCATGGCCGGAAGCATCGCGGGGCTTTCCGGCGCTACAAAAGGTGTGCGGCGTTACCGCTGCATGGCAGCCCGATGAGCGCCAAGGGCTGGCCTATGCTGGCGGAGAAGCGGCCGGTTTAGAACGCCTTGAGGATTACGTTTGCAAGCAAGATGGCCCTGCTTCTTACAAGCAGACTCGCAACGGCTTGCTCGGATCAAATTTTTCTACGCGCCTATCGCCCTGGCTGGCGCACGGTTGTATTTCGCCCAGTCAAGTGCATCAAAAAGTGAAAGCCTGGGAGGCAAAGCATGGCAGCAGCGAGTCGAGCTATTGGATTACCTTTGAGCTGCTCTGGCGTGATTATTTTCATCGCGCAGCACAGCGTGAGGGCGCGGCTATGTTCGGCTCACACGAGCTGCCTAAGCCCTGTGCGTATTTCACGGCCTGGCGCGAAGGGAACACAGGCTTACCCTTCGTTGATGCCGCCATGCTTGAGCTGCGTCTAACGGGGTGGATATCGAATCGCGCGCGGCAAAACGTAGCGAGCTTTCTGGTAAAGGATTTAGGCGTTGATTGGCGTTTGGGTGCCGCCTGGTTTGAACACTGTTTGATTGATTACGATGTGGCCAGCAACTGGGGTAACTGGCGCTATATGGCGGGCGTAGGCCGTGATCCGCGCCAGGATCGCTATTTTAACGTGCTCAAACAAGCCGGCCACTACGACCCGAAAGGCTGCTACGTTGCCAATTGGCTGCCAGCGCTCGGCGAGTTACCCTGTGATCTGGCGCGCCAACAACCCTGGCGCGTGTTGCCTGAGTCCTTTGCACCCCCCGTGGTTGAGCCCGACGCCTGGCAGCGCTGGCTAATCGATAACGCAAGGGCGACTCACCCCTAAGCGCAAAAGGAGAGCCAATGCCCTCACTGCAACCCAAGGCAAAAAACACGCTGCATAGTCGTGGCAAAACGGCTTGGTTACTTGGCTTGGCGGGGCTATTGCCTTTTTGGTTGTCTCTCGCGGTCGCCTTTTGGGGGCCAATGGTCTGGCAGGTGAGCGCGGTGTACGGTTTTCTCTATTACGGCGCCGTTATTTTGTCGTTTTTAGGTGGTGTTCACTGGGGCGCCGTTATTCAGCGTGCCGACCACCAGCGCCATTCGGGCGACATTCGCCGTTTGCTCATGGCCATGGTGCCAAGTCTTATCGCGTGGCCAGCGTTAATGCTCAGCCCCGTGACCGGTGTTTGGGTGGTAATGATTGGCTTCGTGTTGGTGTGGGCGTACGACGTAAGCCGTGAAGGGCGTCTAGGCTGGCCGGGTTGGTACCTGTTACTGCGCTCGGTGCTGACCGTTGCCGTGGTGCTCGCCCATATTGGTATGATTATACGCTTAGGAAGCCGTGCGTGGGGCTAGCGTTTGCGATCATTGTAGGTGATCATCGTGGCCATGCTCTGACCCCCTAAGGATCACACTATATGCCTCTACTCACCCCGCGCGGCATGCTCGCGGGTTTTCTTTTGAGCCTGACACTAGCTGGGTCTCCCGCTGTTGCCGAAAGCGCTGGCCAAAACCTCATGGCCGAAGTGGATACCCAGGCGGCGGAAGAGGTTCACTACGCCGACTTTCGCGCATGGCGAGATAACTTTCGCCGCTATGCTGCCTCGCAGGGTATTAGTGAGCGCACACTAACGCAGGCGTTAGATAACGCGCACTATCGCGAACGCGTGATCGAGCTTGACCGCTATCAGCCCGAATTCGTGCGCCCTATTTGGGAGTATTTGGATACCGCCGTCTCCCGCACGCGAATCAATAACGGCCGTGAGAAACTCGCCGAACACCGCGATACGGCCAAGCAAATGGAACAGCGCTACGGCATTCCTGCCGAGGTCATCGTGGCGATTTGGGGTATCGAGAGCAATTACGGCAGCAACTTTGGCAGTTTCTCAGCCCTCGATGCATTTGCCACCCTGGCGTACGATGGGCGGCGACGCGATTTTGCCCGTGGTGAGCTTCTTGCCGCGCTGCGCATTATCGACAGTGGCGACATCCCCGCCGATAAGATGGTCGGCTCCTGGGCCGGTGCCATGGGTCACACGCAGTTTATTCCCTCAAGCGTTGAAGCGTACGCTGTCGACGGTGACGGCGATGGTCGGCGTGATATCTGGGGCAGCATAGCCGATGTGATGGCATCAACGGCTAACTATCTCGCTAAGGCCGGCTGGCAGCGCGGCCAGCCGTGGGGCACCGAGGTCACGCTGCCGGATAATTTCGACTACGCGCAAACCGAGCGTCGCAGCCGCGATGCGTGGGCCGATCAGGGCGTGCGCGCGGTCAGCGGCGAACTCCCCGACTTTGACAGTGACAGTGCCGCGGTCATTGTGCCCGCTGGGGCAGAAGGCCCAGCGTTTATGGTCGGGCCGAATTTTCGCGCCATTTTGCGCTACAACAACGCCACCAGTTACGCCCTAGCGGTCGGCACGCTAGCCGATGCGATTGCCGGTCGCGCCGACGTTCAGCAACGTTGGCCCCGCGAACAGGCGCCGCTCACACGTGACGACGTGCGTGAACTGCAGCGCCAGCTGAATGCTGCCGGTTACCACGTTGGGGGTGCTGACGGCATTATGGGGCCGAACACCCGCCACGGCCTGCGCGAGTTTCAGCGTGACCAAAGCCTGACGCCGGACGGCTTTGCCACCCAGGCGCTTTTATCACGATTGAAAAATCGCCAATAACACACGTTTCCAGCCGCCATGTTTTACGCTGGCCCCACAAATCCAGCGATTAATGCTGGCTAACGGCTTAAAAAAGACGCGCTAGTAGCGCCGTTACGGCGGTTTCGACCCGCAAAATGCGAGGGCCAAGGTGCATGCCCTCGCAGCCCGCCTCAAGCAGTTTTTCCACCTCCCACTCGATAAAGCCGCCTTCTGGGCCGATCAGTAACAGCGTCGGCGATGTCATGCCGCGCGGGCATGCATTCGCCATACCGGGGTGAGCGAGCAGCCCGCGCCGCCCGGTGAGCAGCGTTGGCAGTACGTCTTCAACAAAAGGGCGAAACCCTTTACGCAGCGTCACCGTGGGCAGCACGGTATCTTTGGCCTGCTCAAGGCCGAGAATCAAGTGCTGATGCATTTTTTCGGGTGTCAGCTCCGGCGACTGCCAATAGCTTTTTTCCACGCGCTTGGTATGCAACAGCGTGATGTCTTTAACACCGAGGGCAGTGACATGCTCCAACGTACGAGCCAGCATCCGCGGGCGCGGTAGGGCTAGCACCAAATGTACCGGCAGCGCTGGGGGCGGTGGGGTGTCTAGCGCCTCCAGGGTGAAGCTTGCGTGTTCGTGATCCAGTGCGGTGAGCGTTGCCGTGCCCATAAGCCCCCCTTCTAGCCCCACTGTCAGGCGAGCGCCGGGCTTTGCGCGGTGAACCTCTTTCAAGTGGCGTAAACGTCGAGGGTCGCGAATAATCACACGGTGTTGCGTGCTCGTGTCTTGCGGGTCTAATAAAATCAAATTCATGCGGTTGTTTATGCTCTACTGGGGCGTGGTGGCTGACGAGCCGAGCGCTGCGCTTGCATGGCAGCACAGGGCAGGCACAATAGCGGTCAAGAGAATAACAGCTTTTTTCGTGTTTTAAGGAGAGTCGCCGTGCGCGTGATTCGTAAGTATGCCAATCGCCGATTGTACGATACGCAGCAAAGTCGCTACGTCACACTAGAAGGTTTGCGTCAGCTGATTTTAGACGAAGCGCCCTTCCGGGTGGAGGAGGCCAAAAGCGGCGAAGACATCACCCGCACGATTCTGCTTTCGATCATTATCGAGCAGGAGCAGGCCGATAGTGAGGCGGAAGTTTTCTCCAACGATCTGCTCGCGAAGCTGATTCGCGTGTATGACATGTCCTCGCCGCTCCCGCTGGCGCGATACCTGGAGCAGGGCACGCAGCTGATGATGGAGCAGCAACAACGCATGCAGGATCAGTGGCAGAAAGCGATGCGTCACTCGCCCATGGAGTTCATGCGGGAGCTGGCCGAAGAGAACATGCGTTTTTGGCAGAAAACCTTTAACCAGACCGGCCCGCCCTTTGACGAAGAAGACACAACCGAGAAAAGCAATAAACCCGACACACCAGAAAAAACCGACGATAAGCCCGTTAGCTAAGCTAGCACCGCACGCTTATCGCAAGCGCTATGGCATAATGCGTATCACTCACGTGATACGTGGCTCCATCCAGTAAAAGCCTACCCAGTGAAAGGATAAGCATGAAGGTTTTGATGATCGGCGGCGGTGGCCGCGAACATGCGCTAGCGTGGAAGCTGGCGCAGTCTGAGCAAGTTGAGGAAGTGCTGGTCGCGCCGGGCAACGCTGGCACCGCGATGGAGCCGAAGCTCACCAACGTCGATGTTGCCGCCACCGACCTTGATGGCTTGGTGGCGCTCGCCACCCAAGCGCCGGTGGGGTTAACGGTGGTGGGGCCGGAAGCACCGCTGGTGGAAGGCGTGGTCGACCGTTTTCAGGCCGCAGGGCTTACCATCTTCGGCCCCACGCAATCGGCCGCGCAGCTAGAAGGCTCTAAATCTTTCACGAAAGACTTTCTTGCCCGCCACCAAATACCGACCGCCGATTACCAAACCTTTACCGCTGTCGAGCCAGCGCTTGCCTATCTGCGCGAGAAAGGCGCGCCGATTGTGATCAAGGCCGATGGCCTCGCGGCGGGTAAGGGCGTGATCGTGGCGATGACCGAAGCTGACGCCGAAGCCGCCATTCGCGACATGCTCGAAGCCAACGCCTTTGGCGATGCTGGCGCACGGGTGGTGGTCGAGGAATTCTTGGATGGCGAAGAGGCGAGCTTTATCGTCATGGTGGACGGCGCAAACGTGGTGCCCATGGCCACGAGCCAAGACCACAAGCGCGCCTATGACGGCGATAGCGGCCCTAATACCGGCGGCATGGGCGCTTACTCGCCCGCGCCGGTAGTCACGCCGGAGGTCGACGTGCGCATTATGGAGCAGGTGATTTTGCCCACCGTGCGCGGCATGGCCGACGAGGGTAACGCCTACACCGGCTTTCTCTATGCGGGGCTGATGATCGACCCCGCAGGCAACCCTAAGGTGATCGAGTACAACTGCCGTTTTGGTGACCCGGAAACCCAGCCGATCATGCTGCGTTTAACCTCGGACCTTACCGAGCTTTGCCTCGCTGGCGCCCAAGGCAATCTGGCGGGGAAAGCCTGCGAGTGGGATCACCGCTCCGCCGTTGGCGTAGTGATGGCCGCCGGTGGCTACCCGGAAAGCTACCGCAAAGGCGATGTGATTGACGGTATCGACGCCGCCGAAAAGCGTGGCTGTAAAGTCTTCCATGCCGGCACGACGCTTTCCAACGCGGGCGACGTCACCACCGCTGGCGGGCGCGTGTTATGCGTGACCGCCTTGGGGGAAAGCGTATCAGACGCGCAGCAGCAAGCGTATCAAGGCGTTAGCGCAATTAACTGGGAAGGCGTTGAATATCGGCGCGATATCGGCTACCGCGCGATTGCACGCGAGCAAGCCCGCGATTAAGGTCTGGTATCGCACAACCAACGAAAGGAAACCGCTATGGAGCGCGTAACGCTCGACTTTCCCGGTGAGGCATTGATTCACCGTCATCCGCTTGCGGTGCGGGTGACCGATATGAATTACGGCCGCCATCTCGGACACGATGCACTGGTATCGCTTTTGCACGAAGCACGCCTGCAGGCACTGCTGGCGCTGGATCTGCCCGAGTGGGACCTTGCCGGTTACCCTAGCGTGGTGGTGGATCTCGCCGTCCAGTACCAAAGCGAAGCGCACTGCCCCGACATGTTAGTGGTCGAAACCGCCGTGCCGATGCCAGCGGGCAAAGCACTGACGGTGTACCACCGCGTTCTCAAGCAGGATAGCGAACAGGTAGTGGCAACCGCGCGGCTCAATTTGCTATTGATCGACCCGGCACAAGGGCGGCCTGTTGCCATCCCCGAGGCAGTGACACAGGCGCTTGCCAGCGCCCAATCCAAGGTGAGTGAGCGCTAATGTCCCGCGAATACCCCATCATTGCCGTGACCGGCTCGTCCGGTGCCGGTACGACCACAGTGCGGCGCAGTTTTGAGCGCATGTTTCAGCGGGAAGACGTGCACGCGGCGATGGTGGATGGGGACGCGTTTCACCGTTATACCCGCAGTGAGCTTCACCGCATGTTCCGCGAAGAGCCCGAGCGTAAAGATCAGCTCTCGCACTTCGCCGTGGAAGCCAACCTGCTCGACCGGCTCGAAGGGCTTTTTATCGAGTACGGCGAGCACGGCACTGGGCAGTTTCGCCACTACATCCACGCCGAAGATAAGCAGAAGATCGAAGCCGGCTATCAGGTAGGCACGTTTACCGAGTGGCAGTCACTGCCTTGCGGCACGGATTTGCTCTTCTACGAAGGCCTGCACGGCGGGCTGGTGACGCCTGAGTTCGATATTGCCCGCCATGTGGATTTGTTAATCGGCGTGGCGCCCACCATGAACTTGGAGTGGATTCAAAAAATTGACCGCGATACCAAGATGCGCGGCTACTCGCAGGAAGCGGTGATCGATACCATTTTGGGGCGTATGGATGACTACGTGCGCTACATTCAGCCGCAGTTTTCGCGTACACATATCAACTTTCAGCGCGTGCCGACGGTGGATACCTCTAATCCCTTTGAGGTGCAGGACATTCCCACCGATTCCGAGTCGTTCGTGGTGATTCGCTTTCGAGACCCGTCAACCGTCGACTTCCCATGGCTGTTGGCGATGATCCAGGGTGCCTTTATGTCGCGCCCGCATACGTTGGTGGTACCCGGCTCGCGGATGTCGTTGGCGATGGAATTGATTTTGGCGCCGCTCGTGCGTCACTTGCTCGCCCAGCGACGCTTTCGCTAAGCTGGCAGTTAACGCTGATACATGAATGCAGCCGTGTGAAAGATAACCACTTGAGGAGCGTGCCATGGAATGTTTGTTCTGCAAGATCATTAACCGAGAGATCCCGTCGGATATCGTCTATGAAGACGATGAGGTGCTGGCGTTCAACGACATCAACCCGCAAGCGCCCACGCACATACTCATCATCCCCAAAAAACATATCGCCACACTGAACGATGTCGAGGAAGGGGACCTGACCATTGTCGGGAAGTTGCAGCATACCGCCGCCAAATTAGCCAAAGAGAAAGGTTTTGCCGACGACGGTTACCGCGTGGTCATGAACTGTAACGAAATGGGCGGTCAGACGGTTTATCACATTCACATGCACCTGATGGGCGGACGCGAATTTACCTGGCCAGCGGGGTAAAGGCGTAACAGCAGAAAAGCCGTACATCCTTCGACAAGCTCAGGGCGAACGGTGATGGCGGATCCAAAGCTTGTCAAAGGACGGCACCAACAAAAAGGGGCGACCACGATGGCCGGCCCCTTTTTATAAGTACGCGCATTGTGAGTACGCGCAGCTTATGAGCACACACGGCGGTGGTGCTTACGCATCAATGCGCTTGTACTTCATCCGCTTGGGCGTGTCGTTGCCGACGCGCTTTTTGTGATCGTCTTCGTATTCGGAGTAGTTACCCTCGAAGAACTCGACGTGCGACTCGCCTTCAAAGGCGAGAATGTGCGTCGCGATCCGGTCGAGGAACCAACGATCGTGCGAGATCACCATGGCGCAGCCGGGGAAAGCCAACAGCGCTTCTTCCAGCGCGCGCAGCGTTTCGATATCCAGGTCGTTAGAGGGCTCATCGAGCAGCAGTACGTTAGCGCCTTGCTTGAGCGTTTGTGCCAGCTGCAAGCGGCCACGTTCCCCGCCGGAGAGCTCATCCAAACGCTTCTGCTGATCGTTGCCCTTAAAATTAAAACGGCCCACATAAGCCCGCGAAGACACCTCGTAGCCGTTGATATTCAGAATATCCTGACCGTCGGAGACCGCTTCCCACACAGTTTGCTTGTCGTCTAGCGCGTCGCGCAGCTGCTCGACGTAGGCGATATCAACGGTTTCACCGACGACGACGTCGCCCGCATCGGGCTGCTCTTTGCCTGTGATCAGCTTGAACATCGTCGACTTACCCGCGCCGTTACCGCCGACAATACCGACAATCGCGCCGGGCGGAATGGTGAAGGAAAGGTCTTCGTAAAGCAGCTTGTCGTCAAAGCGCTTGCTGACGTTGTGAAACTCGATGACCTTGTCGCCAAGCCGCGGCCCGGGCGGAATGTAAATTTCGTTGGTCTCGTTGCGCTTTTGGAAATCGCCGGACTGCATCTCTTCAAAGCGATTGAGGCGTGCTTTGCTTTTGGCCTGGCGGCCTTTGGTGTTGGAGCGTACCCATTCAAGCTCTTGCTTGATCGCCTTCTGGCGCGAAGCCTCCTGCTTGGCTTCCTGGCCTAGGCGCTGTTCTTTCTGCTCAAGCCACTGCGAGTAGTTGCCTTCGAACGGAATACCCTGGCCACGGTCGAGTTCGAGAATCCAGCCCGCGACGTTGTCGAGGAAGTAGCGGTCGTGGGTGATCGCCACCACGGTGCCGTTGTAATCGTGGAGGAAGCGCTCAAGCCACGCCACCGACTCAGCGTCGAGGTGGTTGGTCGGCTCGTCGAGCAGCAGCATGTCCGGGCTTGAAAGGAGCAGACGGCAAAGCGCCACGCGGCGGCGCTCGCCCCCGGAAAGGTTGCCCACTTTGGCTTCCCACGGGGGCAAACGCAGCGCCTCGGCGGCGACTTCGAGCTTGCGCTCGATGTTGTGCGCATCGGCGGCTTCGATGATGTTTTCAAGACGCGCCTGCTCGGAGGCTAGCGCGTCGAAATCCGCATCCGGCTCGGCATAGGCCATGTAAACCGCATCGAGCTTTTCCTGGGCTTCTTTCAGCGCGCCTAGCGCCTCCTCGACGGTATCACGGACGTTTTTCTCGTCGTCGAGTTCTGGCTCCTGAGGGAGATAGACTACGTTGATGCCCGGCATCGCACGAGCTTCACCTTCAAACTCTGTATCGACACCGGCCATAATGCGCAGCAGTGTGGATTTACCCGCCCCGTTTAACCCCAACACGCCGATTTTGGCGCCCGGGAAGAACGACAGCGAGATATCTTTGAGAATTTGTTTCTTAGGCGGCACGATTTTGCCGACCCGGTTCATGGTGAAAACGTATTGCGCCATGGAAATCCGATTAGTTGGTAAACGAAAATAGCAGCGTGATTAAAACACGCTGATCAGGCCCATGATGATAGTGCCGAGCGCCTGGAAAGACCAGCATTGCAAGCAGCGCGTCGACCCAACGACGGGTACGCAGGGTATGGTTTTTGTTGGGGCAGTGGCGGCCTTAAGGGTCATTCACCACTTTTTTGCTGTTTTTGCAGCGCTTCCAATGCTTGTAAGGCTTCTACCCGTTCGGTGACGTCTTTTTGCACGCCGATGTAGTACATCAGATGGTCATCTTCGTCGTATACGGGGGTGATGGAAAGCTCGTTCCAGAACATCGTGCCGTCTTTGCGGTAGTTGCGCAGCACTTCGCGCGAGGGGCGACCCTCTTTAAGCGCTTCACGAATCGACTGTAAGGCGTCCTGGTCACGGTCGTCGTTTTGTAAAAAACGACAGTCGCGGTAGAGAATTTCGTCGGCGCTATAGCCGGTTAAGCGCTCAAACCCTTTGTTGACATAAATAAGGATATTCTCATCGCCTTCCTGCTCGGCAACCACAATGCCATCTTCGGAAGCATCAACAATACGTTCCAGCAACTCTGGGCTGATCAAGGGGGATCGTTTCATTAAAGGTTCCTGTTGCAGCTGCAGTCCTTTCCGAAGGCCATTGATCGTGCGCTTATGGCCAAGCGGCATTTCAGTTTGCGTTATCTTTAAGCATTTTATCCTACATCTTGGCGAGCCCAGCCACGCTTTGCAATCGCCGTGTTTAATGGAGTGTGTTTAAAACGGCTACCGGCGCTGCCATTGCACCTCCGGGGCTGGTATGTTGTTGCGCATAGCTGAATCCAGTAGGGCAAGCCCTGGTGTTGCTAAGCCCTAGTGTTGTTAAGCCCTAGGGCGTGTTGACGTTTGATCGAAGATGATTTGGCAGGATAGGGGCAAGCTCGCAGAATAGAGGTTCTCACGCCAACAAACTGCGAGCTTGCGATGCCCCGACAAATGCTCACGGATGAACATTGGTCGAAGCTGAAACCTATCCTGCTTCAACAAGGTATCTATGACAAGGCCAACCTGCGCATCACTGTGGAAGGCATCCTTTACCGGATGCGCACTGGCTGCCAGTGGCGGGACCTGCCAGAGGCGTTTGGGTCCTGGAATACGGTCTACAAGCGCTTCAACGCCTGGTCATCGGCTGGAAAGCTGATGGCGGTTTTCAACATGCTGGTCGAGGATCCGGATGTCGAGTGGCTATTCATTGATGGCTCTTACGTCAAGGCGCACCAGGACAGTACAGGGGCTGCCACAGAAGAGTCAGAAGCCATTGGCAAAAGTCGTGCAGGCAACACCAGCAAAATTCATCTGGCCGTTGACGCTTATGGCCTTCCCAATTCCTTCAGGATAACGGGCGGTGAGGTACACGACAGCACAGAAGCCCAGGCATTGATTGACGACTTGCCGACGGGGGAGGCGCTAGTGGCTGACAAGGGCTATGACAGCGAGCGTATCCGTGAGCAGGTTGAGGCGAAAGGCATGGAGGCCGTAATTCCACGTAGGCGCAACTCGAAAAAGGGAAATGCCAGTCTGGACAGAGGTTTATATCGCTATCGGCATCTCGTCGAGAATGCCTTTGCCCGTTTAAAATCGTATCGCGCCATAGCGACGCGCTACGATAAACTGAAGCGAAACTACGAAAGCATGGTGGCTTTGGCGTGCGGTTTTTTATGGCTCCCAATGTGAAACGTCAACAGGCCCTAGTGTCACTAAGCCCTAGTGTTGCCAAGGAGTGCTCCAATGTCACGTTTTAAGACGATATTGTTATGACGCAAGACCAACGCGCTATTCTCTATGGAGTAGGCGCCGTGGCGCTGTGGTCGACGGTCGCGACGGCCTTTAAAGTCGCGCTCGCCTGGATGAGCCCCCTGGAACTAATGTGGCTGGCTTCCTTGGTTTCCTGGGCGCTGATGGGGGCGCTGGTCATCAAGCGCGGCCATTTAGCCCAAGCGCTCAACCAAGGCTGGCGCACCGCTGCTTGGGCCGGGCTGATGAACCCGATAGCCTATTATCTGGTGCTGTTTGCCGCCTATGACCGCCTGCCCGGTCAAGAGGCCATGGCGCTGAATTACACCTGGGCGCTGGCGATGGCGTTTTTAGCCGTGCCCATCCTCGGCCATCGTTTAACCCGCGTCGACGTTCTCGCCGGGCTGATCGCCTACGCAGGGGTATGGGTGATCGCCACGCGCGGGGCGGTGTTTGACGTGGCCTTTGCTGACCCGCTGGGGGTAGTCTTTGCGCTGGTGTCGACGCTGTTATGGGCGCTTTATTGGCTGCTCAACGCCAAAGACACGCGCGAGCCGTTGGTCGGGCAGTGGCAAAACTTTAGCGTCGGCCTGCCGGTGCTCACCGTGCTTTTGCTGTGGGGGCCTGGGTTGAACTGGCACGGCTGGCCCGCCCTGGGCGCGGGCGTTTACGTGGGGCTTTTTGAAATGGGCGTGGCGTTTATTCTCTGGCAGCTGGCGGTGCATAAGGTCTCGCGCACCGCCAAGGTGTCGAACTTGATCTTCCTCTCGCCACCGGTTTCGCTGTTGCTTTTGCACGTGGTCGTCGGTGAGCCGATTTTACCTTCGACGTTGATCGGTTTGGTATTGATCCTCGCGGGGCTTGGCGTGCAGCAGCGCCAGAAAGCCAGCGTCTGAGACGACATCAATTGTTAAGCTAATCTATGGCGGTATGGGTGGCGTGCTTTTCGAGCATTGGCGCAAGCGCAGGCCAGACGTTTTCCAGAATCATCGGCTGGGCTTTGGCGGTGGGGTGAATGTCGTCGTCCTGCATTAAATCATCGTCAAGGGCCACGCCTTCGAGTAAAAAGGGTACCAGCGGTACGTCATACTGATCGGCAAGCTGGGTGAAAACGCGCTTGAAGGCGTCGCGGTAGGCTTGGCCGTAGTTGGGCGGAATATCAATCCCCAACAGCAGTACCTTGGCGTTGGCCGCCTGGCTCTGTTTGATCATCTGGGCGAGGTTGGCTTGCATCTGCTGCGGTGAGAGCCCACGCAGGCCGTCGTTGCCGCCGAGCTCAAGCAGAACTAGCGAAGGGTCGTGCTGTCTGAGTAGCGCGGGAAAACGCTGAGCGCCGCCGCTGGTGGTTTCACCGCTGATGCTGGCGTTGATAACCTCGGCCTCTTCGTCCAAGCGCGCTTCCAGTAGCGTCACCCAGCCCGCGTCGCGCTCGATGTTATAGGCAGCGCTTAAGCTGTCTCCCATCACCAGAAGGGTGGGGCGCTCGTCAGCGCTGAGCGTATTTGGCAGGATGAGGGCGACGATCATCAAAAGCCAAATTGCTTTTTGTACCAACCAGTGATCACCATGCCGACTTACCTCATGCCAACCTAATTTATACCCACTTACAGGGATGCTTCGCTTCATGTCCGACTCCTCTTCTTCATCCGTCTCTGCTTCCCGCGCCAATGCGACTGCCGCCCCGAGTGTGCTCAAGGCGCAGTCGCTGTGTAAGAGTGTCACGAGCGGCGAGCGTTCCCTTACCATCTTACACGAGCTTTCGCTCGACGTAGCGGCAGGGGAGAGCGTGGCCATTTTGGGCAAAAGCGGGTCGGGGAAGTCGACGCTGCTGGGCCTGCTCGCCGGGCTGGATATTCCCACCGATGGCGAGCTGACGCTGTTCGGAAAACAGCTTAGCCGTTTGGATGAAGACGGCCGCGCCGCACTGAGAGCCGGGCGCGTGGGGTTTGTGTTCCAAAACTTTCAACTCTTGCCCACGCTCTCCGCGCTGGAAAACGTGCTCCTGCCGCTAGAGCTTTCCCCGCGTGTGGGGGCAACCCAAACCGCGCATGAATGGCTTGCCCGCGTGGGGCTAGGCGAACGTACCGCGCACCTACCCAAGCAGCTTTCCGGTGGTGAGCAGCAGCGCGTCGCCATTGCGCGCGCCTTCGTGACCGACCCGGAGCTGGTATTTGCCGACGAACCCACCGGTAACCTCGACCCCGATACCGGCGCACAGGTGATTGACCTGCTGTTTTCCCTTAACCAAGCAGCGGGCACCACGCTGATTCTGGTCACCCACGACCACGCGCTGGCGCGGCGCTGTAATCGCTGCCTGCGGCTGGATAACGGCCGTTTGACGCCGTTTACGCCCGAGTCACTAGGGGAGGATGCATGAGCCAACACGTTTCTCACCACAACTATTTCCAAAACGCCCGCCTCGCCTGGCGCAGTTTGAAGCGCGATTTACGCGTTGCCGACGTGCGTGCGCTTTTTGTCGCGCTGGTGTTGGCCGTGGCGGCCTCCACCATGATTGCGTTTTTTCTTGATCGTTTAGAGCGCGGGCTTGAGCGCCAGGCCAGTCAATTGCTCGGCGGCGATGTGGTGCTGGAACAGCGCGACCCCTTCGCGCCGGAGCTGCGCCAGGAATTCGAAGACGCTGACTTTACCCTGAGCGACCAGATTGATTTGGTGTCGATGATCAGCCATGGCGAGCGGTTTCAGCCCGCTAGTGTCAAAGCGGTGGATGATGTCTACCCGCACTATGGCGTCTCGCAGGTGGCGCGCGGCAACGGCACCGAGGAGCTCGCCTCCGGCCCGCCGCGCGGCGAAGCCTGGGCCGACCCGCGCTTGGCGCAGCTGATTGATCTTGAGATGGGCGACAGTATTCAGGTGGGCCAAGCCGAGTTTAAGGTCAGCGGCTTTATTGAGCGCGAGGCGGATCAATCCGCGGGCTTTGGTAGCTTTAACCCGCGTTTGATGGTGCATATTGATGATTTGGACGCGACGGGCCTAGTGCAGGAAGGGTCACGGGTAGAGTTTGAGATTCTCGCTGCTGGCCCGCCTGAAGCGCTTGAACGTGTTGAGCCGCTGTTGGCGGAGCTACGCCAGCGCGGCGTGGAGGTGCGCGATATTCGCCAAGACCGCCCGCAGCTGGGCAACGCGCTGGAGCGCGCGGAGAGCTACCTGGGCATCGCGGGGCTGGCCGCTGTGCTGTTAGCTGGCGTGGCGGTAGCGATGTCGACCCGGCGCTACGTCGAGCGCCATTTGGATACTGCCGCGCTTTTGCGTTGCTTCGGCGCTAGTCAGCAGCAACTGGTGGAAATCTTCGCCTTGCAGCTGTTGGGCTTAGCGCTGGTGGCATCGCTGATTGGTGCGCTGTTGGGCTTAGTCGGGCAAGCGGCGCTGCTGGCGTTGTTGGTGAATTTTCTGCCCCTGACGCTGCCCCCGCCTGGAGTGATGCCGCTTTTCTTAGGCGTGCTCACGGCGCTGGCGGTGTTAGTGGGTTTCGCCGGGCCGACGCTTCTGCGTATTAAACGCGTGAGCGCCCTAAAAGTACTTCGGCGCGAGCTCGACCCCATGCCGCCCGCCGCTTGGCTGGTGGTGAGTGTAGCGGCGCTGGTATTTGGCGGGCTGCTGTGGCTCTACTCGGGTAGCTTGCCGTTGTCGTTGGCGTTACTGGTTGGCGGCGCCGTCTTGCTCGCGGTGCTGTGGGGGCTTAGCACGCTGTTGCTAAACGCCGTGCTGGTCATCGTGCAGCGCGTGAGCGGGCGAGGCGAGTGGTCCCAGGCGCTGCGTTTGGGCGGGCGTCAGCTGGCGCGCCGTCGCCAAGCCGGGCTTGGGCAATTGCTGGCGTTCTCGGTGACGTTTTTCGCCATGGCGATGATGGTGCTGGTGCGCGGCGACCTGCTCACGGCCTGGCAGGCGCAACTGCCGGACAATACACCCAACTACTTCGCCATTAACATCCAGCCTGATGAGCGTGACCCATTCGAAGCCGCCGTCGACCCGCATGTCGAAGAGAAAAGCACGCTATACCCCATGGTGCGTGGGCGTATTACTGCGATTAACGGCGACGACCCACGCGAAGCGGTACCGGCTGACGCGCGCGGCGATAACGCCCTGCGTCGCGAACTCAACCTCACCTGGCAGGCCGAGGTGCCCGAAGGCAATGAGGTGGTCGCCGGGGAATGGTTTGATGCAGGCGCCAACGTCGCTCAAGACGCCACACCGCAAGCATCGCCGGTGCCGATCTCGATGGAAAATGGCCTGGCCAATCGCTTGGGGTTAACGCTAGGTGACTCGCTGACCTTTAGCGTTGGCAACGACGATATCACCACCCAAATCACCAGCCTTCGCAGCCTGAATTGGGACAGCTTCAAGCCCAACTTCTTTGTGATCTTTCCGCCCGGCGTGCTGGAGTCGTTCGCGCATAGCTACATTACCGCGTTTTATCTGCCTGACGACGCGCAAGGGCTAACGCGCGAGCTGGTGCAGGACTTCCCCGGAGTGACGCTACTCAACGTGGACGCCATTTTAGGCCAGGTGCGCGATGTGCTAGCCCAAGTAACGCGGGCGGTGGAACTGATTCTCGCCCTCGTGCTGCTTGCCGGTATCAGCGTGCTTTACGCCGCACTCACCGCCAGCCGCCCGGTTCGCGCCCACGAGAGCGGGTTGTTGCGCGTGTTTGGCGCTGGTAACCGTATGATTTCACGCATTCAAGGCGCCGAGTACGCGCTGCTCGGTTTTGCCAGCGGGCTGATGGGCGCAGCGCTGGCGGAAATTGCCACTGGCGCGCTCTACATCACAGTGCTGGATCTGGCACCTAGGCTGCACATTGGGCTTTGGGTCATACTGCCGCTAGGGGGAGCGCTGCTGATCGGCTTCATTGGCCACGTGCTATCTCACAGCCTACGCCGCCAAGCCCCCGCCGCGAGCTTAGGGCTGTTGGGGGAGGCGTGAGTTAAAACTATAATTGGGAAAGTGAAGGATTTTTGATGGACAGGGTGTGTGACCATTATGGAAGACGATGCTGATGACATATGCCGATAATTTAGCGGCTCAGGGTTTGGGTCAAAAAAATAGTCTTGTAGTCGTTGACGGGAGACGAGTATGTACGCGATTGAATTCGAAGCCGATATCAAAAACGGTGTGGTGAAGATTCCACCCGAGTACAGCGAACTTCAAAACCACCACGCACATATTGTGGTAATGGTAAAAGACAGTGCGATTTCGGAAATATCCGACTCACCGTTAGATTTTAGCCGTACTGAAATAGCCACTTTCAAGCACCAGGATGGTGTTGAAATGCAAAGGAAAATGCGTGATGAATGGTAATTATCTGCTTGATACGAATGCCATTATTTATGCGCTGAACCAAAAGCTTACCCTACCTGCTAATGGCTATGCGGTCTCAGTGATTACGGAAATGGAGCTATTATCATGGCCTGCTTTAACTCGTGAGGATGAAGTCAAGCTAAGAACGCTGCTTGAGAAGCTAACAGTGATACAGCTAGAAAGGCCAATTCAAAGCACAGCCATCAAAATACGCAGAACATCGTCCCTCAAGCTTCCTGATAGCATTATTTCGGCCACTGCGCTAAGCGGTGGTTTAGTTTTGGTGACGAACGATCAAAAGCTCGCAGACCGACATGTTGGCCTTTCCATTCCGTTAGATGAATTGGTAACCAGCAATCAACCCGACATCTAAATAACGCTAAGTTACTCACAAAAGTTACCTATAACGAGAAAGGATGCCGATGACCCATCATGAGGAAAAAGCCCGCCGCTACGCGCTGCTAAAAGCTCAGCTGTCGATGGCGAAGCACCAGGATAGAGCCGTGGTGCTGGTGGTGGCCGGGCATGCCGCGACGTACAAAAGCCTATTGGTGAACCAGCTTAACCATTGGTTGGAAAACCGCCAGACGGAAGTGCACGCGTTAGCGCCGAGCGAAGAAGACCGCCTTCGCCCTTACTGGTGGCGCTACTGGCGGCGCGTACCAGCGCGCGGGCGCGTCGGCGTTTTCGTTCACGGCTGGTACGGTGATGCGTTGTTTGCCCGCGCCGAGCACCGTATTCAGGCGGGCGCGTTTGAAGATCGCCTAAACGAGATCAACGCGTTTGAGGCCACGCTTGCCCACGACGGGGTCGTAGTGATTAAGGTCTGGCTGGATATCGGCGCCGAGCAGCAAGCCAAGCGCCTGCAGGCAATGAAGGCAGACCCCGCTCAGGCGTGGCAAATTAACGAGCGTCATTGGCAGCGTCACGCTCAGCACGCGGCGATCGATCGTTATGCCAAACCCTTACGCGAGGCCACTCATTCACCGCATGCGCCTTGGCACCGTATTGTCAGCGAATCGCCGGATCAGCAGCTGTGCGATATCACGGCGCTGTTGCAAGACGCGCTGACTCAGCCCTCTTCGCTGCCAATTCAGCCCGACCCAAACCGCGTGCAGACGGGTGCCCCCACGCTCAGCCGTTCGAAAAATGACGACAAGAAACCCTCGAAAAGCGAGTACCTGGAAGCGCTCACCGCCGCGCAAGCGCGCCTGGCCTATAACCATCGCCGCTGCTTAGAGCGCGGCATTCCGGTGGTGTTAGCGTTTGAAGGCCACGACGCCGCAGGCAAGGGCGGCAGTATCCACCGGGTAACGTCCGCACTGGATGCGCGTTTTTATCGCGTTCACAGCATTGCCGCCCCCAGCGATGAAGAGCGCCTGCAGCCTTGGCTTTGGCGCTTCTGGCGCCGGTTGCCACAAGACGGCCGGGTGGCGGTTTTCGACCGCACTTGGTATGGGCGTGTACTCGTCGAGCGTGTGGAAGGCTTCGCCGAGGAGGAAGAATGGCGGCGCGCCTACCGCGAAATCAACCACTTTGAAACACAGCTATTAGCGCACGGTGCTGTAGTGGGTAAGTTCTTTCTTGCCATCAGTAAAGAAGAGCAGCTAAAACGCTTTAAAGCCCGCGCGAACACGCCGCATAAACAGCATAAACTCACCGATGAAGACTGGCGCAACCGCAAGCGCTGGGGCGAATACCAACGTGCCATCAACGACATGTTAGCGCATACCCACACCCCCGGCGCCCCCTGGCACTTGGTCAACACCGACCAAAAACGCTGCGCCCGGCTTGCTGTGCTCGATCATGTCAACCGGCTTTTAGAGAATCGGTTGGAAAATGCGTCATAATAAGTTTGGGTTTGTCGAGAGGATGACTTCATGAGGTTAAGTCAGACATATCAGCAGCGTATAAAAGCGTTAACGCAAGGTATTTTCGGGCCTGAAGCGCAGGTCAAAGTATTCGGTTCTCGTGTCAATGACGAGGCAAAAGGGGGGGATTTAGATCTTTTGATTATCACGCCGCTGCCGGTAGAGCGACCAGCGGTGATGGCATCTAAGCTTGCGGTAAAAGTCTCTCGTTTGTTGGAAGGCAGAAAAGTAGACGTGTTAGTTGACTCACCTTCGCTTGAACGAAAGCCAATTCATGATACGGCGAGTCAGCAAGGGGTCACCCTGTGAGTTTGCGCGAGGATTCACAAGAGGAAAGGTTGGCCTTTTTGGCCCGGGTGGTGAAAAAAGAGGCTAATTACCTTGAGATTACCAGTGTCCGTGTATTTGGTGGCGTAGCGCCAGTGTCTTATGAGCATGTTGTCGAGTGGGTAGACGATATTGAGGCTGCAGAGCGTCTAGATGCGTTTGTTGCACGGTTTGGTCGTTTGCAAGATACCGTTGGAGATAAATTGCTGCCTCAACTGCTTAAGTTTTTAGGAGAGTCTCTTGGCCCAGCAGCGGATAATTTAGATAAAGCGGAAAAATTCGGCTGGATTGATAGCGCAGATGACTGGTTGCTTTATCGCAAATTAAGAAACCAGATGGTGCATGATTATATCGAAGATTTGAATGTTCTAGCCGATGCGTTAGACGCAGGCCGTACCTTTACGCAGTCGCTGATAGAGATGGCGCTGCGTATGGCACAGGAAGCAGAAAATCGGCTTCATGAACCCCATTCATCGCGATCCTGATCAAGATGCGATGAAACCCGTCGCGCAAGCGCGCCTGGTTTTGACGTGGTTCGCGCAATAAATTGCGCTCCTACGCCATGAAGCCGTTTGGTAGGAGCCTGATTTATCGGGCGAATGTGAGCTTTTTCGCGCAATAAATTGCGCTCCTACGCCATGAAGCCGTTTGGTAGGAGCCTGATTTATCGGGCGAATGTGAGCTTTTTCGCGCAATAAATTGCGCTCCTACGTCATGAAGCCGTTTGGTAGGAGCCTGATTTATCGGGCGAATGTGAGCTTTTTCGCGCAATAAATTGCGCTCCTACGTTATGAAGCCGGTTGGTAGGAGCCTGATTTATCGGGCGAATATTGAGAGGAGACAAAATGGAAAAGTATCATGGCTCAAATTTGCGCCGAGGACGCACCTCTCTACCTGGGTATTACTATTTCATCACCATCACAACGCTGGATAGGCATTGTTGGTTCGACAGTTTTGCTCAAGGTGCCGTTGCCTCGCGGAGTTTTTACCATCCTAGCGTAAAAAAACGAGCAGATACTTTGGCTTATGTCGTCATGCCAGACCATGTGCATTGGATTTTATGCTTGAAAGGCAATCTGTCAGAAGCGGTTCGCTCATATAAAGCTCAAGTTTCTATAAAGCTAGGTGGGTCGGTTTGGCAGCGTGGTTTTTACGATCATGCCATTAGGCAAGATCAAAGCCTACGTAGGATTGCACGTTACACCATTGCGAATCCGTTAAGGGCTGGTTTGGTTGATCATATCAATGATTATCCATTTTGGAATGCTATTTGGCTTGAGTGAACTTCCTGTTTCGCGCAATAAATTGCGCTCCTACGTTATGAAGCCGGTTGTAGGAGCCCGATTTATCGGGCGAATTACCTTCATGAACCCCATTCATCGCGATCCTGATCAAGATGCGATGAAACCCGCTGCGGGCTGCGTTATCATGGCATCCTTATTTCTCCCAGATCGACCCTTCGCTACGAGGTTCACCGCCGATGTTCAGCCGCGACATGACAATTGCCGGATTCGATGATGTGCTGTTTGACGCCATGCAGAAAGAAGTGGAGCGCCAAGAAGCCCACATCGAACTGATCGCGTCCGAAAACTACGCCAGCCCGCGCGTACTGGAAGCCCAAGGCAGCCAGCTGACCAATAAATATGCCGAAGGCTACCCCGGCAAGCGCTACTACGGCGGCTGTGAATTCGTCGATATTGCCGAAAATCTCGCCATTGAGTACGCCAAGGAGTTGTTCGGCGCGACGTATGCCAACGTGCAGCCGCACTCCGGTTCGCAGGCCAACAGCGCCGTGTTCCAAGCGCTGGTGAAACCGGGCGATACCATCCTCGGCATGAGCCTTGACGCCGGTGGTCACCTAACCCACGGCGCCAAGCCCAACTTTTCCGGCAAGCACTACAACGCCATTCAGTACGGCTTGAATGATCAAGAGCTGATCGACTACGATCAAGTGGCCGAGCTTGCGCGCGAGCACCAGCCGAAGATGATCATCGCCGGCTTCTCTGCCTATTCGCAAATCGTTGATTGGGCCAAGTTTCGCGAGATCGCCGACGAAGTGGGCGCTTACTTGCTAGTTGATATGGCCCATGTTTCCGGTTTAGTCGCGGCAGGTGTTTATCCAACGCCGTTGCCCCACGCCCACGTGGTCACCTCCACCACGCACAAAACCCTGCGTGGCCCGCGTAGTGGCGTGATTCTCTCTGCCGAAGGCAATGCGGACATCGAGAAAAAGCTGCAGTCCGCGGTATTCCCTGGTGGCCAGGGCGGCCCGCTGATGCACGTCATCGCCGCCAAGGCCATCTGCTTTAAAGAAGCCATGGAGCCCGGGTTCAAAGCCTACCAACAGCAAGTGGTCAAAAATGCCCAGGCTATGGCCAAGGTGTTTATGGATCGCGGCTACGATATTGTCTCCGGCGGCACCGAAGACCACCTCTTTCTGCTCTCGCTGATCAAGCAGGGCGTGACCGGCAAAGACGCCGACGCAGCGCTTGGCCGCGCGCATATCACCGTGAATAAAAACGCCGTGCCGAGCGACCCGCAAAGCCCGTTTGTCACCTCCGGCCTGCGCATCGGCACGTCTGCGGTGACCACTCGCGGCTTCGGCGAAGAAGAATGCGCCAACCTCGCGGGCTGGATCTGCGACATCCTTGATGTGCTCGCCAACGGTGAAGACACCAGCGCCATTGAGACGGAAGTGAAGGGCAAAGCCGCTGAAGTATGTTCACGTTTCCCGGTGTATAAGTAAACGGAAATAACCGCACGAAAGCCTGGTAGGAGCGCAATTCATTGCGCGAATTAATGGCTTCGCCCGATAAATAGGGCTCCTACAAACGGGATTCATGATGCTGTGAGAGCGCAATTCATTGCGCGAATAGGGCGCCGCAAGGCGCCTTTTCTATTGTGCGCCAAGCATGGCGAATTTTCGAGCACGCTAGCGATGTTTTGTTGCCAGATAGGAAACTTGATGCTAGCTTTAAACTCAAAAGAGCAGGGATGGCGATTGGCATGCGGGTGATTTCTAAGGCGCCTTTTGAGCAAGCGCAGAAGCGTTTTCCCAATGACGCATCGGCACTTAGTAAAACGTATAAAGCCTTGAGATGGCAGAGGTTTGATACGCCTGATGATATGAAGGCAGTATTCGCCACTTTAGATAATTTCCGCTATCGAGATAAGTGGTGGGTGCTCGATATCGGTGGCAACAATCTTAGAGTTATTGTTTACATCGATTTTTACAAGCAGTGGCTATTTGTTAAGCATATTGTTAATCACGCTGAATACGACAAGTTGTGCAGCAAATACGCTAAGGAGGAAGAGCAGTGAATGCCATGGCTATCGCTGAGTCAGCAAACAAGCTTTTTTCAAAAGCCCCTTTTTTGGTGCATATTCATAATGAAGAAGAGTATGCGTCTGCGCTGGAAATGGTTGAGCTCCTGCTAGATGAGGACGCTGATGCTAATCAGTTTCTCATCGAGCGCTTAGCCGATGTGATTGAGGAATGGGAGAATTCAGCCCCTGAATTTGCCACTTTCAATGCAAGCGTCGCGGCACTGGATGGTGTTGATATGCTGAAATATTTGATGGAGCAGCATGGCTTAGGGGTGGCGGATTTGCCCGAGGTTGGCGGTAAATCCTATGTTTCTAAGATACTGAATCGACAAGGCCGTGGTTTGACGCGCAAGCATATCCAGGCACTTTCTGAGCGATTCAGCGTTAGTCCGGCGTTTTTCTTTGCAACTAGCCACACCCCCTAATGCGCTGTAACCTCGCAGGGTCTTATGGCAATAGAGGAAACTCCTATGACTTGCTCACGTCGGTTTACTACCGCTGCATTAAGCAGTGTGCTTCTCTCATCCGCGCTTCTGAGCGCGCCAGCCCTTGCTCAGGACGATACCAATTCCGTGCGCTTTTCCGTACCGGCTTGGCCCGGCGTGACGGTAAAAACGGCGCTGACCGCCCAGTTATTGGAAGCGCTGGGTTACGAGGTTGATCAGCAGGAACTTGGTTCTACCATTACCTACGAGGCCATGAACCAAGACGAAATCGACGCCTTCATGGCCGCGTGGCTCCCTGCACAGAAGGGCATGTACGAAACCGCCATGGAGCGCGGTACGATCGTCGATTTGGGCAATAACGTCGATGGTGCGCGGCTAGGCTTTGCCGTCCCCACCTACGCGTATGACGCTGGCTTTACCTCGGCTGAGCAGTTCGCCAATGAGGAATTTGCCGAGCGCGTTAACCGTACTATTTATTCGATCGAAGTCGGCTCTGGCATGAGCGACCTGCTCAACGAAGCCGCTGATAACGATGTCTACGGCTTAGGCGATTGGCGGCTATCGGAAACCTCCACACCCGGTATGTTGAGTGCTGCCGCCGATGAGATGAGCCGCGGCGAGTGGGTGGTGTTTTCCGGCTGGACACCGCACTGGATGAACATCGAATATGACATTCAGTACTTGGATGACCCCGAAAACCTCTGGGGCGAAGGCGGTGGCGCAAGCGATGTGAAAACGCTCGTGACCACGGCGTTTTCCGAGGCCAATCCCAACGCCACACGCTTGCTGGATCAAGTCGCCTTTAGCGCCGATGATCAAAGTGCGATGATTTACGGCTTTAGTTACGAAGAGCGCGAGCCTGAAGAAGTGGCCCTTGAGTGGATGAGCACTAACATTGAACAAGTGCAAGCCTTTTTAGACGGTGTCACCACGCGCAGTGGCGAGCCGGGCTGGGAAGCTGTAGAAAAGGAGTTGGCGCTTTCCGCCCAATAAAACGATCCAGTAACCCTGAAACTTTCTGCCGGACCATCGTGTCGAAGCATTTAGTACATTCACGATAGCCTGCGTAGCGAACAAAAAACGCCCCTACCACCTGTAGGGGCGTTTCTGTTATCCTGCCGCGATTCATTCCCTCGCTTGACGTCTATTCGATTCAACGGTGAACCCTCCATGGCAAAGCAACAGGAAGCAACGGATCTGCAGCGCGCATTAAAAGCCTGTAAAGGTTCGTTCGCATCGGTGGGCTTTTTCAGCATGTTCGTCAACCTGCTGATGCTTGTCCCTCCTATGTACATGCTCCAGGTATATGATCGCGTTCTTAGCACCCAAAGCGTTGATACGCTAATCATGTTAACGCTTTTAGTGGTGTTCCTTTTCGCCGTAATGGGTGGCCTAGAGTTGGTGCGCTCGCGCATGCTGGTGCGCGTGGGTAATAAGCTGGATACTACGATTAACGAACGCCTTTACAGTGCGATGTTCCGACGTAGCTTGGTTGCACAGGGCGGGCAAAGCGCGCAGCCGTTAAATGACCTCACCAGCCTGCGCCAGTTTCTTACCGGCAACGGCCTGTTTGCTTTTTTTGATGCGCCTTGGGTGCCGGTGTATCTCGGCGTGCTGTTTCTCTTCCACCCTTGGTTGGGCATTTTTGCCACATGCGCCGGTATTATTTTGCTTGTGCTCGCCATTGCCAACGAAAAAGCGACCAAAAACCTGTTAGCAGAAGCCAATAGCGAGCATATCCAAGCGCAGAACCTGGCAAACTCCAATTTGCGTAATGCCGAAGTGCTGCACGCGATGGGTATGCTACCTGGGATTATGGGTCGCTGGTCCAAGCGTCACCATGAGTTTCTCTCTAAGCAGTCGCAAGCCAGCGACCGCGCTGGCGCGCTGACGAACACATCAAAAGTGCTGCG
Organism: Halomonas llamarensis; assembly: GCF_023555005.1. GTDB lineage: Bacteria > Pseudomonadota > Gammaproteobacteria > Pseudomonadales > Halomonadaceae > Vreelandella > Vreelandella llamarensis. The sequence continues at coordinate 133,178 of NZ_JAMJPJ010000006.1, forward strand.
TTTGCTGTTTCAGTCAATGATTCTTGGCTTGGGTGCCTTGTTGGTGCTTCGGGGTGATATGACGCCGGGTATGATGATTGCCGGCTCTATCATCATGGGGCGTGCGCTCGCACCGATAGACCAGATGATTGGCGGCTGGAAAGGCTTCGTCAATGCCCGTGGCGCTTATGACCGCTTAAACGAGCTGCTGACGCAAATTCCGGGAGAACAAGAGCGCATGTCGCTACCCGCACCGCAGGGCAATGTCAGCGCTGAAGGCGTCGCCGCGGCGCCTCCCGGTTCGCGTATGGCGACCATCCGGGGGATCAACTTCTCCGTGGCGAAGGGTGAACATATCGGCATCATCGGCCCAAGCGCGGCGGGCAAATCCACGCTGGCGCGTGTGCTGTTGGGTATTTGGCCCTCACAAGTGGGTGAAGTACGCCTGGATGGTGGGGTGATCACCCAGTACAACCGCGATGAAATTGGCCCTTACATCGGTTACCTACCGCAAGATATTGAGCTATTTGACGGCACCGTGAGCGAGAATATTGCCCGTTTCGGCGATGTTGACCCGCAGAAAGTGGTCGATGCTGCGAAAAAAGCCGGCATGCACGAAATGATCCTGGAGTTACCCAACGGCTATGACACGGTGATTTCTTCAAGCAGCGGCGCGCTGTCGGGCGGTCAACGTCAGCGTGTTGGCCTTGCTCGTGCGCTTTACGGTAACCCGGTGTTCGTTGTGTTGGATGAACCCAACGCCAACCTGGATGACGCCGGTGAACGCGCGCTGGCGCAATCGATTCAACAGCTTAAAGGCGAAGGCGCCACGCTCTTTGTGATTAGCCACCGTACCAGCGTGCTGAAAAACATGGATAAGCTGTTGGTAATGAAAGAAGGCCAGGTCAGTATGTTCGGCCCGCGTGACGAGGTGCTCGCTCAGTTTGCCAAGAAACCGCGTGCGCAAGTCAGCCAAAACACCGCGCGCCTATCGGCCATTCCCGGCGGCCGTGGTGAGGAGAACACGTAATGAGCGACGATCGTCCTAAAAACAGTCCCGAAAACACGGGCAACGTCCCCGCGGCATCGGAAATTGACGTGACCCCCAAAGGGCCCGCCACCGTAGAGGGCGAGGCGCAAGAAAAATTGCCGACCAGCGACAAAGGTTACCGCAAACTGGGCTTTGCGATTTTACTCTTGGCCTTTGGTGGCTTTGGTACCTGGGCGGCCACGGCGTCGCTCGCCATTGCCGTGGTGGCGCCGGGCAGTGTCTCGATTGAGTCGTTCAAGCGCACAGTGCAGCACCTCGAAGGCGGTATCGTAGAAGCGCTACACGTAGAAGACGGCGACAAAGTCGAGGCCGGTGACACGCTCATGGTGCTGAGCGACACGCAAGCGAGTTCGCAGTTAGAAATTGCCCGCTCGCAGTACCTGATCAACCGCGCGATGGAAGCCCGCTTGCTGGCTGAGCAAGAAGGCGCCGAGATGCTGACCATCCCCGAAGCCCTGCAAGACGTCGATAACCCCCGCGTACAGCAGGTGCTTGCTGTACAGCAGAGCCTCTTTGTGGCCCGCAAGCAGTCGCTTAAGAGCACGCTCGAAGCGCTAGACGAACAAATTGTGCAGATGCGCGAGCAAATAGAAGGGCTGGAAGAACGCATCAGTGTGAATAAACGCCGCATTACCTCAATGCGCGGTGAAGCCGAAGATTTTCGTTCGCTATTTCAAGAAGGGCTGGGCGATAACCAGCGCCTGCGCGAGCTGGAGCGCCAGATTTTGCAGCTTGAAGGCAGTAACGCTGAGTTTCGTTCCAATATCGCGCAGCTGAAATCGCAAATCAGTGAAAAACGTCTGGAGCGCGAAATTCAGCAGCAAGAATTCCAGAAAGAAGTCGGCGAACAGCTGCGCCAAGCGCAATCGCAAATTGCCGAAGCAGAAGAGCAAATCGTCTCGCTGAGTGATCAGGTCGAACGCACCGTGATCAAAGCCCCGGTGTCGGGCACCGTGGTAGGGCTTGAGGTACACACCGATGGTGCGGTGATTCGTGGTGGTGACAAGATCATGGATATCGTGCCCTCAAATGACGGTTTTGTCGTTGCCGCGCGCATCCCCACTCGTGATATCGATAATATCTTTGTCGGCCAGTTTGCCGAGATCCGCTTTAGCGCCTTTAACCAGCGCTTGACCGATGTGATCGACGGCGAAGTGATTCACGTCAGCGCCGACAGCTTCGAAGACGAAGCCACGGGCGAGCAGTATTACCGTGCGCGGGTGCGGGTGACCGAAAAAGGGCGTAAAAAGATGACCGAGCACATGCAGCTGCTCTCCGGTATGCCCGCTGAAGTGATGATTCGTACCGGCGAGCGTACCTTCGCCAGCTACATCGCCAAACCGATCACCGATATGCTGGCCCGCGCCATCCGGGAGGACTGATGCCACGTTATATCTCTTCGCCCGATGAATCGGGCTCCTACGGTTGGGCTAATCTTGTGGGAGCGCACTTTATTGCGCGAATGAAACCCTCTTCGCCCGATAAATCGGGCTCCAACGTTCGGGCTAACCTTGTGGGAGCGCAATTTATTGCGCGAACGTTACTGGCCCCGCTTGCACTGGCCATTGCCCTGGCAGCGCCTGCTTATGCCCAGGACGATGTGCCTGCTGGTGATGACGCCATGGCCGAGTTCGATGCGTTGGATGATGCCGGTGTTGAAAAAACACAGCTGCCTTCGCTACCCGAGCTTTTTGCCCGCGCGCTGGATAACGACGCGGAACTCACGCGCCAGCGGTTTGAACTAGAAGCCACCCGCGAAGAGCGCCCGCTCGCACGCTCACAGCTATTGCCGCAAATCAGCGCCAGCGGTGGGTATCTCTGGCAAGATTCCACCAACGTGCAAACCGACCCCGATGGCTTTGGGTTGGACCAGCCTGCCAGCCGCCCCGGCGAGTTTGACGAGCACTACTGGCGCCTGCAGCTGCAGCAGCCGCTGTTTAGCCTAGAGCGCTGGCGCAAGCTTAGCGTGGCCGATGCACAAATCAGCGCCGCCGAAATCCAGCTCGCCGTCGTCGAGCGCGACCTTGCCCTAAGCGTCAGCGAAGCCTATGTACAAGCCTATTTAGCCTCACAGCGGTTGGGCCTTTTGACCTCGCAAGAAGAATCGCTAGCACTACAGGTACGCCAAGCCAGCCGCGCCTATGACCTGGGTGTTGGTAACCGTGTTGACCTGCTTGAAGCACAGTCGCGCCTTGACCAAGCGATTGCCGATGCCGTCGAAGCCGAGAACGAGCTGGATAACGCCCTAAGCGAGCTTGAACGCTTAACCGGCACGCGCCCGGACATGCGCGGGCTAGCGGTAGGCGAGCTTGCCGAGGTCGCACTACAACGCGAATGGGGGAAGCCCGCCACATGGATTGAACGCACCGGGCAGAACCTCGACGTACAGCTCGCGCGTGAAGAGCAAAGCGTCACCGAAGCGGATACCAGCACCCGCCGGGCGGGCTACTACCCCGAGCTTAACCTCAACCTTAGCTACTCCGACCGCGATAGCGACGACCGGCTGCGCACCAGTGAAGACTATACGGCGACGGTTGAAATGAGCGTGCCAATCTACCGCGGTGGCTACACCAATGCCAGCGTGCGCCAGGGGGAGGCACGTATCAAAGCCGGTCAGGCCTCCGTGGATAACGAGCGTAACCTCGCCGTGCAAGAAGTCCGCACACGGCTTCGCTCGCTTAACGGCGGCATCCGCCGCTTAGAAGCGCTGGCGCAAGCCATTGAGTCCAGCCAGCTTTTCTTAGATGCCGCCGAGCGCGGCGAGCAGTTTGGCCTGCGTGACATGGTCGACGTGCTCGACGCCCGCGCGAGCCTTTACGACCAGCGTATCAACTACGTCGATACGCTGGGTAACTACGCGCTCGACCGGCTCGCGCTGCAGTCTGCCGTTGGTGGCTTGGAAAGCCAAGACCTTGCCGACACCATGCAGCTGCTCGCCTCCATGACGGCGAACGTTAGCGCGCCGACTGTAGCGGAATAGCGACACATGGTGTCAGGTAAAAACGCCCAAAGCAGCGATTGGCTGCGCCGTGCCATGCGCTGCTTTGATGCAACGATTGTATTTGCCAGTGCCTGCGGCGTTATGTGGCTGGTGCCATATGTCGATATTGACAACAGCGATTACCTTTTTTTGACGCTGATTGGCAGTCTCCTTTTTCCTGCTATGGGCGAGTTTTTAAGCCTTTACCAACCCTGGCGCGGTCGTAGTCTTTATACCATGCTGGGTGTATATACGTTGACTCTGGCAGTAACTATCGTGCTGCTCAGTGTATTGTTGACGCTTCTGCAAAGCGTGCATATCTTCTCCCGAATGTGGATGGGCCTGGCAACGCTGGCCGTACTGGTAACAGGCAACGCCACTCGAGTCGCTCTGTATCTTTATTTACGCCATATGCGGGCCTCAGGGCGTAACCTGAAGCGCGTTTTGCTTATTGGGCATGCGACTAACGTGGAGCTTCTTGAAAAGCGCGTTATCGATACACCCCATGCAGGTTATGTCGTGATGCAACGCCATATTGATAGTCAAGACAAGCGCTTTCTGGTCACGACACGCCAACTCGCAAAAGAGAATATCTTTCAGCGCGACTTTGATGAAGTATGGCTGGGTTATCCGCTTTCAGAAGGAGATAGAGTCCGTGAGATAATGGCCCTGCTGGCAGGGGTGCCCGCCACTGTGCGTTACTTCCCGGAATTGCCTGATATTCGTCTGCTCAATCACCGGATTACACAGGTGGCAGGGCTCTATACGCTGGAACTGAACTACACTCCGCTCACCGGCCCCATGCGAATTGTCAAGATGCTGGAGGACCGCATTCTCGGTTTGGCGCTATTTATCGCTTTTCTGCCCGTGATGTTAGTGATTGCCGGCATTATCTGGTGGCAAATGGGTCGGCCAATCATGTTCAAGCAGGAACGTCATGGACTGGACGGCAAGTGTTTTAGAATTTATAAATTTCGCACCATGCAGCCCCACACGTCATCAGAGGTGCATCAGGTAGCGCACGGCGATCAAAGGATTACCCGATTGGGCGCTTTTCTGCGCAGAACAAGCCTGGATGAGCTTCCGCAGCTATACAATGTGCTGCAAGGTCGTATGTCGCTTGTCGGCCCAAGGCCCCACGCCATGGACCATAATGACCACTACAAAGACCACATTGATATCTACATGCAGCGTCATAGAGTCAAGCCAGGGATGACCGGCTGGGCCCAGGTAAACGGTCTGAGAGGCATCACCGAGGATGTCAAACTTATGCAAAAGCGGGTTGAATTCGACCTCTATTACATAGAACGCTGGTCGCTGGGGTTCGACTTGAAAATTCTTGCAATGACGCTGACGAGAGGATTTATAAACACTCAGCCGTAATGTAATAAAAATGTTAGTGTAATTGAAAGTGTTAGATCGTAATAAAAAGTAGTGATGTGATCTGGGTTTGTTAGGTTAATAATATAAATGTGTTTCAAGGAGGATGTATGATATTTCCCGTAATCCTTTCAGGTGGTTCCGGCTCTCGACTCTGGCCGGTTTCCAGAGAGCACTATCCAAAACAGTTTCTTAATTTAAACAAGAAAGATGTCAGCTTGCTCCAGGAAGCCGCCAACCGGCTTCAAAATGTTGAGGGTGCGGGCACACCCATTATTGTCTGTAATGAAGAGCATCGCTTCCTTGTGGCTGAGCAAATGCATCAGCTCGATATTGAAGGTCCCCAGATTATTTTAGAGCCGTGTGGCCGCAATACCGCCCCGGCGCTAGCGCTAGCCGCATTGGCAGCACAAAAAAAGGATGCTGATGCCGAGCTGCTAGTGATGCCAGCCGATCACGTTATCAAAGACGAAAAAACGTTTGCCGAAGCCGTTAAGCAAGGCAGAGAACTCGTTCAGTTGGACAAGCTGGTGACGTTTGGCATTACGCCGAGCGAAGCCCATACCGGTTACGGCTATATTCAACGGGGCGAGGCGGTCAGCAACGGCTTTAACGTAAAGGCCTTTGTTGAAAAACCAGATCGCGAGCGTGCTGAAAGTTACCTGAGGAGCGGTGACTACCATTGGAACAGCGGCATTTTTCTGTTCAAGGCCAGTGTATACCTGGAGGCGCTGTCTCAATACGCAACGGATATCATGGATGTCTGTCAGCGGGCCTTCGATGCGCGCAGTGAAGACCTGGATTTCCTGCGTATTGATGCATCTATTTTTGCACAGTGCCGTGGCGAGTCGATCGACTACGCCGTCATGGAGCATACCCAGCAAGCGGCTGTTGTCTCCATGGATCCAGGCTGGAGCGATATAGGCGCCTGGGATGCCGTTCACGCGCTGACATCAGCTGAGGATGCCGACAATGGCAACGCGACTCACGGCGATGTCATGCTACACGACACCCAGAATAGCCTAATTCATAGCGAATCGCGGCTAGTCGCCGCTGTCGGGGTCAATAACCTGATTATTGTCGAAACCGATGACGCGGTGCTCGTGGCTGATCGTTTGAATGCCCAGAATACTAAGCAAATCGTCACTGCACTCAAATCAGCCGGTCGAAAAGAAGCTCTAACGCACAAGCGTGTCTATCGCCCATGGGGTAGTTACCACACCATGGTGCTCACAGATAGCTTTCAAGTGAAAGAAATTGTCGTGAAACCGGGCGCCAAGTTATCGTTGCAAATGCACCATCACCGCGCAGAACATTGGGTGGTTGTACAAGGTACGGCCAAGGTCACCCAGGGTGAAGGCCATGGCGACGTCAACAACCTGGGCAGTTTTTTGCTCTCCGAAGATGAGTCAACCTACATCCCTCTGGGTACCATTCATCGGTTGGAAAACCCCGGCGTGATTCCCTTGCACCTGATAGAAGTACAAACAGGTTCATACTTGGGTGAAGACGATATCGTGCGTTACAACGATGACTATGGAAGGGAGTAAGCGTGAGAGTTGCCATTGTTCATGACTGGCTAACCACCTGGGCCGGTGCTGAAAAAGCGCTGGCCGAGCTACTCAACTGCTTTCCCCAGGCGGAGCTATTCACGACGGTCAATTTTCTGGAGCAAGACAAGATTCCCGCATTAAAGGGAAAAGTTATCCACACCAGTTTTATTCAGAAAATGCCTCTCGCGCGGACTCGCTATAGACACTATTTACCTCTTATGCCACTAGCGGTAGAACAGTTTGACCTGAAAGGATTTGATCTCATTCTTTCCAGTAGCCATGCTGTCGCCAAGGGAGTTATTTCCGACCCCAACGCGGTTCATATATGTTACTGCTACAGTCCAATGCGCTACGCCTGGGACATGCAGCACCAGTATTTACGTGAAGCCGGAAAAGAAAAAGGCATGGTAAGCTGGTTAATTCGCTGGCAACTGCACCGCCTGAGACAATGGGATTATCTCAGTGCACAACGTGTCGACCACTTTGTTGCCATTTCAAACTATATAAAGCGGCGCATTAAAACGAGCTACCGACGAGACGCCGATGTTATTTATCCACCGGTTAACGTGAGCAAGTTCAGAAGTGATAGACCACGGGAAGACTTCTATTTAACCGCCTCCCGAATGGTACCTTACAAGCGCATGGATCTTGTGATAAAAGCATTTAATACCATGCCTGATAAACAGCTTATCGTTATTGGTGATGGCCCTGATTATACTAAGCTTGCAGCGTTAGCCGGCCCCAACGTTACACTATTGGGTTATCAGGCTGATAGCGTATTGATTGATCATCTGGAACGCACCCAGGCGTTTCTATTCATGGCAGAAGAAGACTTCGGCATCTTGCCGGTGGAAGCCCAGGCCGCTGGGGCACCGGTGATTGGTTATGGTGTAGGTGGCCTGGCAGAAACCATACTGAATAATGTCACTGGGCTTTGGGTTGAAGAGCAGACCAGTGACGCCCTTGTAAAAACTGTTCAGCAATTTGAAGCCCATAAGCGAGATGACAATATCGGATTCTCACCTGAGGTCTGCAGGCAAAGCGCAGAACGGTTTGCCACCGTCAACTTCACTTGGGCGATTCAATCGCTGGTCAATAAGCACCTGGCTATCCGTTAGTCTCAGCTAAAGATTGATAGAACTGCTGGCAGCGAGCCATCGGCTGGCTACCCAGCCAGCCGGTTATCTGATGGGTATAAGCCGAGCGGGCCTCATCAACTAAATGGAAATTGGTGTCAAAGAAATCATTGGCATCACGCATGGCCGATTTAGGGCTGCCAACCCAAAAGAGGCCAGATGATCTTGCCTTGTAGGGTAATGTTTCGTAAAAGTGAGCCTCGGTAAGCGACTCGCTATAGTGTTGCTTGGATAACATCGGTGGCGGTATGAAAACAGGGCATGCCCCTTTTGCCAGTACCTCGTCACGGAAGCGGCGAAGTCTTACCCAATCAAAACGCCCTTCACTTAACGCCTTGCCATATGTTTCAGCAGGAAGCGCGTTTAAAAAATTCCAGTGGCGCTCCTCGCGCAGTTCCCGTGCCGTATTTACCTGGTCGCCATGTTCATCCAGATTATGCGCACCATAATCCCCGCTGACCGTAAACCCATCAGGTATTCCACGATAGCCTTCGAGAATGCGAGTGAACGACGTTTTGGCAAACACATCCAGCGCTCGCAGAACAGGAAGCTCAAGCAAGGTTTGCGGATGACTGTTGGCCCAATGTACCAGTGAACTTGAAACCGCTTCTTTACGGTTATAGAGCGGGTATTCCAGCGGTAAAAGAATCAGATCCCCTGACCCGATAACATTGTCGGCGCTGCTTAAAATAGCAGGTAGAGAAATCCCCGCATTGACCCCGAGATTAACCGCAGGGCGGTGATAGGTTTCTTCAAGATACGTACTATCAATACCAAACATTGCCCCAGAGCCCGCCAGTACCACTATCTTGGGAGACGGTAACGCATTGGCGATGTCCCGCTTATAGTGGATCGACTCGATAATCCACGCATTGTTAGGGTGAGGCTGGCCGAGTTGGCCCGCCCAAATGACAACCCATAAGGTAAATACCATCAAGCCGCCAGACGCCACTCCCTTCAAAAAACGAACCATCTACAAATTCCCTTGGAACGGCATGAAACTTCAATAGGCCCTAGAAGTTGAAATAAAGAAACGCCTGGCTGGGCAAGTCAACCATAGCCTTGATAACCACCAATATTATCCCGCCTACGACAGCACCTTGCCAGAAATAATGAGGTGGCTGCCCAAGCCGCCTTGCCCAGGCCATGCTGTTCGGCATGAACAGGACAATCAGCGTGGCCACGACTATCAACAGCCCTGGTGAGCGCAGCGTCATGACCCCCTGGCTTAGACCGGTAGCCAGGTCACCGAGTGCCCCCCAATGCCACACGGAAAGACCTGAATACAACGCCCAGGTATGTTCAAGGCTTGTTGCTCGGAAAGGCACCCAGGCCAGCATGACGCCCACAAAGGTCACCCCCCCCCCCGCCCAGGTAGGTAACCGAAAACCTATGCACCGTTGCCACACCACCAGCCACACCAGCAGGGCACCGTGCAGGCCACCCCATAGGAGAAATTGCCAGCCCGCGCCATGCCAAAGCCCACCCAGCAGCATCGTCACCATCAAGGCAAACAGGTGGCGCGGTAAACCATGGCGGCTACCGCCGAGTGGGATATACAAATAGTCGCGAAGAAAACGCGAAAGCGTCATATGCCAGCGCTGCCAGAAGGCTTGAATGTTGTGGGCGCGATAAGGAGACGCAAAATTCTTGGGCAGTCGTATACCAAATAGCAAGGCCAGGCCAATGGCCATGTCCGCGTAGCCAGAAAAATCAAAATAAAGCTGTAAACCATACGCCCAGCCCGCCATGAGCGTATCGCCCGCCACGATTGAAGCAGCAGGCGCGCTATAAAGTTGGTCGACATAAGGGGCGAGATTATCCGCAACTAGCAGCTTTTTCGCCAAGCCCAACGACAATAAAAACAACCCCGTTTGTAACTGCGAGCTGGTCGGTGCGCCAAGCATGGCAAGCTGCGGTAAGAGGTCTCGGTGATGGACAATGGGGCCTGCGACCAACTGCGGGAAAAAGGTGACGAATAGCCCATAGTGCTGCCAGGAACCACGCTGGGTGATGCCACGATACACATCAACCAGAAAAGCGATTTGTTGAAAAGTAAAAAACGAAATGCCTAATGGAAGAACCAGCGGGGTGATACGCGAAGCATCAACGGGCAGTGGCGACAAGAAAAAAAGGGCATATTTAAACCAGCCAAGCAGCGCCAGGTTAGCGGCAACCCCCAGCCACAACCAGGATCGTCGGCCGCTCGCAAGATGCCCCGCCAGCCAGTAATTGAAGGCCACGCTCCCCAACAGCAAAGGCAGCAACGAAATATCCCAGAAACCATAGAAAACCAGCGAGGAAAACCCCAACCAGCCAACTAGGTAGCGAGGCTCCTGATACAAAGCCAGTAGTCTGTAAACACACCATACGAGGGGTAGAAAAACGAAAAGAAACAAAGGGGTACTGAAAACCACAAGACGTTTCCACAGCAAAAGGAAAAAACGACTGGCAAAGGTAGCATAAAAACCGTTGCTGACGTAGTTGTCCGAGCACGTGAACCTCATCCTTTATCGGCGGCGTGCAACTAAACATGCTCAAGCAGTGTCATGACCGTTGGCAAATACGGTCGGTGATTTTTATCTCATCGTCATGGTGAATTTTGCTTGCCAAAAACGCATGCCAACCTGTTAAAGCGCGTGAGCTGATAATGATGAGTAACATCATCTAGCGGGATTAACCGACAGCGACGCTGGTTAACGCCCTGCGCTATGACTTACCATAGCGCACGTTTTTGTTTCGCAACCGCAAGGGTGCCAAAAGGTAACGGAATGTTGGAATCACTGAAAGGAACATGGCGCTATCGCCAGTTCATTACCACCTCGATCCGTCACGAGCTGGTAACACGCTTTGCCCGCAGCCGCATTGGCGGCGCATGGATGATCATTCATCCGCTCTCGATGGTACTGATTTACGCGCTCGTGCTATCGGCAGTGCTGGCCGCCAAACTGCCCGGTATTGATAGCCAATACGCCTATGCCATTTACTTGACGGCAGGGATGCTTGGCTGGAGCCTGTTCAGTGAAATACTCAACCGTTGCCTGGGTGTTTTTATTGAAAACTCCAACCTGATGAAAAAGCTGGTGTTCCCCAAGGTAGCCCTGCCCGTGATTATCACCGGCTCCTGTTTGATCAATAACCTCGCCCTGTTTGTGGTGATTCTAGTGGTATTTGCCATATTGGGCCATTTCACGCCCAGCACGCTGCCCTGGTTAATCGTGTTGACCGGCATTACCGTGTTACTGGCGCTGGGTCTGGGGCTATTATTAGGCATCCTGAATGTCTTTATCCGCGATATTGGTCAGCTTATGCCCATCGTCTTACAGTTTCTTTTCTGGTTTACCCCCGTGGTATACCCGGCGGAAATTGTCCCCGAGGCATTACAGACACTGATAGCGTTCAACCCACTGTTTCACTTGATTGGTGCCTACCATAGCGTACTGGCTTACGGCCACGCGCCGTCGGTAGCGGCTCTGGTCGGTCTAGCCGTCCTGGGCGCAGGGTTACTGTTTGTCAGCGCCATACTGTTTCGCAAGGCCAGCCCGGAAATGGTGGATGCCCTATGAGTCAATCACCTCATCAACAATCTGAGACACAGTCCACGACTCATACTCGACCCAAACCCCTGTTGGAAATACGCGAGCTAGGCAAGGCCTACCGCCGTTACCCCAACGAACTGATGCGTGTTGCCAGCTGGTTCAGCGCGATCAAGCCTTTAGAAGAAACCTGGATACTGCGCGACGTCAACTTCGACATCGCCCAGGGGGAAGCCGTAGGCATCGTGGGCCAAAACGGCGCGGGCAAGAGCACGTTGCTTAAAATGATTACCGGCACGCTGCGCCCCACCGAAGGGTACATTCGCACCCACGGCCGCGTAGCGGCGATTCTGGAGTTGGGGATGGGCTTCAATGGCGAGCTGACCGGTCGCCAGAATGTGCTTCACTCGGCAGGCTTGATGGGCTTTACCCACGCCCAGATAGACGACGCTATGGAAGACATAGAAGCTTTTGCCGAAATTGGCGACTATTTCGACCAACCCATGCGCGTCTATTCAAGCGGCATGCAAATGCGCGTGGCGTTTTCGGTCGCCACCGCCTTCCGGCCGGAAGTCCTTATCGTCGATGAAGCGCTCTCGGTCGGCGATGCCTACTTCCAGCATAAAAGCTTTGACCGCATACGCGAGTTTCAGCGCCAGGGCACGTCGTTGCTGATTGTGTCCCATGATAAAGCCGCCATCCAAAGCCTTTGTGACCGCGCTATTTTGCTGGACCAGGGCAGAGTGCTGGAAGATGGCCTGCCCCAGGACATCATGGACTATTACAATGCCATCATCGCCCAGAAAGAAAACGCCAAGGTAGAAATCACCCCGCTGGATAGCGGTCAGATTCAAACCCGCTCAGGCTCCGGGGAAGCCAGCGTCAAACAGATCAGCCTTCACGCTACAAATGGCAACGCGCTGGATGTGGTCGATGTCGGGCAGCCGGTGGAACTGCGTATCGAGGTGGCCATTCATGCCGATCTGCCCGAGCTCGTGGCGGGCTACAAGCTCAAAGACCGTGTCGGCCAGGACGTGTTTGGCACCAATACCTGGCACACCCATCAGGTGGAACGCCAGCTCAACGCCGGTGAAACGCTCACTTATTGCTTGCGGTTTAACGCCAACCTGGGGCCCGGTAGCTACTCGGTATCGTTGTCGCTGCACAGAAGCGACACCCACTTAACCCACAATTACCAATGGATTGACCATGCGCTGGTGTTTCAGATGGTCAACATGGAAAAAGACTTCTTCTTGGGCACCAGTTGGGTGATGCCCACCATTCAATGTGAACGGAAAACCGCGAAAAGTTCAGCACCTAACGAGTCAGTTTAATGGATTTCTATACTCGCTTTACCAACCACTTTCGTGGCGAAAAGGACGCTATCAAAGAGCGCCTTACCGTCTATGTACCGCTGTTGGCGCCCATCATGGCGCGCTACCCGGACGCCCAGGTGGTCGACCTTGGCTCTGGCCGGGGCGAGTGGCTGGAACTCATGCGGGAAAATGGCTGGCCCGCCAAAGGTATCGACACCAACGAAAGCATGGCCCAGGCGTGTAACGAAAGCGGTCTGCTTGTTGAAGTCAACGACGCCCTAACCGCTCTGCAGCAAACAGAAAGCGACAGCCTGGCAGCCGTCACCGGCTTCCATATTGCCGAGCATATTCCCTTTGATAGTCTTGTCACCTTGATCCAGGAAATTCATCGGGCGCTATTGCCCGGCGGCGTGCTGATAATCGAAACCCCCAACCCGGAAAACCTGACGGTTGGGCTGTGGAGCTTCTACCTCGACCCCACTCACAAGCACCCGCTGCCGCCGCCGTTATTGCACTTTGTGGCGACCGATTCAGGCTACGCGGAAGCCAATATCCTGCGTCTCAACGGCCCCCAGCCGCCGGAAGACAATGCGCCGCTGCGTCATTACCTTGACTGGGTCGTCTCGGCCTACCCGGACTACGCGCTGATTGCCCACAAGCAAACCGATCAAGCCAGCGCCCCCTGGTTCGACTACCTCGACAAGCGGACCGAGGCCCAGCAGGGCAGCTTGGAAATCCTCGCCAGTAAAATCGATGAGCAAACTGAACAGCTGGCGCAAAACCAGCAAGCGTTGGATACACTGCGACAAGAGAAGCAGCTGCTGGAACAGCATAACGGCCACCTGGAACACCACCTCAACAGTGTGCTGCAAAGCCGCTCGTGGCGCATCACTCGCCCGTTGCGCAGCGTAATGGGATGGCAACGCCAGTCGTCGCAAGCCACCGGAAAGCTGCTACGACGCTTGGCGCAAATCCCCTGGCTGAAACGGCTGGCGCTCAAGGTATTGAACCGTTTTCCGGCCCTTAAAGTGCGCATATTAAGACGCATGGCAGCCGGTGATGGTCTGTTCAGCCGGGCAGGTCAGTTCAACGAAGAAGACTTCCAGAACCTGGACCCGGAGATTACCGCGACGGTGCGCCAGGAAGCGCTCACGCTGCGCGATGCTCCGCTCGCAAGCCCCGCAGTGCCGCTGAAAGGCATCCGGTTGGAAGGCCACATCAATGGCAGCTACAGCCTGGCCGCCGTCAACCGCCATCTGCTTACCCGTTTGCACGCAAGCCACTACGCCCCGGCGCTTTGGCTGGCGCCCCACGAGGACGAACCCGAAGCCCGGGTGCGCACGACCCCTGGCGGCGAGCAAGACGTTGCCCAGCTAAACGCGCTCACCGAGCCCTCAGCATGGCAGGCGCTTGAAGAAACCCAGCGTATTGCGCTGTACCACCACTACCCGCTGATAACCCCTGACACGCAGCATGGGCTACCCGTGGCGCTGTTCTTCTGGGAAGAGTCCTGGGTGCCCAGCGACATGGTCGCCACCCTGAACGACCATTACGCGGGCGTTGTCGTCACCGCCTGGTTTGTCAAGAAAGTGCTCATGGACAGCGGCTGCACCTTGCCCATCCATGTGATCGCGCTGCCGCTGGTCGCCAACCCCCATGCCGCCAATGCCCATGCCCGCGATTTACAGCGCGTCAGCCAGCAGCAAAGCGTGAACCTACTGCACGTTTCGTCAGCCTTTCCGCGCAAGGGCGTCGATGTATTGCTGCAGGCGTTTGAGCAATTGGCGACCGACGACCCCGCGCTGACGCTGACCCTCAAAACCTTCCCCAACCCGCACAACCAGGTCGAGGCATGGGTCGCGCAATACATAAGCGAGCCACACCGCGCGCGCCTGCACGTCATCATGGAAGACTACGACGCCGCGCAGATGGCTGCGCTCTACCAAGAAGCCGATATCGTCGTGTTGCCCACCCGGGGCGAAGGGCTCAACATGCCCGCCATTGAAGCGGGCGAATTCTCCCGTGCGCTGGTCGTCACCGGCTACGGCGCGCACACGGATTTCACCCCGGTGGAGCACTCGGGCTGTATCAACTACTGCTTCGACCACGCCCAGTCGCACTTCAATGCAGGCCAGGCGGTGTGGGTCGAACCCAGTGTGGCAAGCTTGGTACAGCAGGTACAGCATCAGGCCCAAACGCTACGTCAGGGCGGCGCAAGTGCCACGCGGGCCGCCAGCAAGCTGCATGGCGCCATGCAGGCGCGCTTCTTCTCGCCAAGCGCGGTAGATTCCGTGATGGCAGCGCTTGGTCGCCTGCGGACAAGCGCTCAGCTAACTGAGCCACCGCTGTCGTTAAGCCTCTACACCTCCTGGAACGAACCCTGCGGTGTCGGCCAGTACAGTGCCCACCTAGTGGATGCGTTACAAGCCGCTGATCCAGCGTTTAGCTTCTCGATCAATGCCCCGCAATTTAGCAACGGCCAGCAGCCATCATCGGCAGAGCAGGAGCGGTCCCTGAACGTCAAACGTGACTGGCAGCGCGGCCAAAGCCCCTCGCTGGCAGACGCCATCGGCAATGTCGTTTGGCTGCAGCATCACTTTGCGTTCTACGAACTGGACCACACGCTGCAAAAGGAAGTGCAGCAAAGCCGCCGTCAGGGTAAGCGGGTGTATATCACCTTGCACACCACCCGCCCCGTGGTCGACTTTGACACCGCCCGCCGGCGCACGGTAGCCGCCACGCTCGCCGAATTTGACCGCGTGTTTGTGCACACCCTGGATGATTTGAACTACCTCAAGCGCATCGGCATTACCGACAACGTCACGCAGATCCCCCAGGGCGTGGATACCACGGGCGACCCCACTCAGGCGCCCGGCGGCGATCAGGCACCCCGAATTGGCAGCTTTGGCTTTCTGCTGCCGCATAAAGGCGTGAACACCTTGATTGAAGCCTTTGCCGTCCTGCGCAAGAAGCAGGCGCTACCGGAAGGCAGCATCTTGCGACTGGTCACCTCCGTGCGCGATGAACAAAGCTCCCAGGAAGAGCTGGCCCGCTGCCAGCGCACCGCCCAGCGACTGGGGGTCGACAACCACATCGAATGGGAAACCGGCTTCCTGGCGCTGGAAGACGTTCAGCAGCGCCTGGCCGAATGCAACGCCTTGGTGCTGCCGTACCAGTACACTCAAGAATCCAGCAGCGCGGCGGTACGCACCGCCGTCGCCGCCTGCCCGAACATACTGACCACCCCGGCACCCATTTTTGACGAAGTTAAAGACGTGGTATGGCAGACCCGCGGCTTCGATAGCCACGACATTGCCGCAGGCATCACCCGGGTCCTCAATGCCCCAGAAACCGAGCGCAACACCTACCATCAAGCCCGCCAGGAATGGCTGGATGCGCGCCAATGGCCGCGCCTGGGCGAGCGCTACCATCAACTCATGCAGGCCGCGCTTGTCGACCTTGCATTCGTCAGCGCGAGTCAGCACTCATCGCACAGGGAGGCGTCTTGAAACTCATTATCCAGATACCCTGCTACAACGAAGCAGAAACACTCGGTCTGGCCTTACAGGCACTACCCAGAACAGTGCCGGGCTTCGACACGGTCGAATGGTTGATTATCGATGACGGCAGCGTGGATAAAACCGTCAGCGTCGCCGAGCAGAACGGTGTTGACCACATCGTGCGTCATGCCCACAACCAGGGGCTGGCACGGGCCTTCACCACCGGCATCAATGCCTGTTTGCACTGCGGCGCAGATGTCATCGTCAATACCGACGCCGACAACCAGTACGATGCCAGCTGCATTCCCGATCTGACCCAGCCGATTGTCGATCAAAAGGCCGACCTGGTGGTGGGTGAACGGCCGATCGCCACTATCGAGCATTTTTCCCCCGTCAAGAAAATGCTGCAAAAGCTCGGCAGTTGGGTCGTGCGTAAAGCCAGCGCCAGTGATGTGCCCGACGCCCCTAGTGGTTTTCGCGCCATCTCCCGCAGCGCCGCCCAGCGTCTGGTGGTTTTCAGCGACTACACTTACACGCTGGAAACCCTGATTCAGGCCGGTCAAAAAGGCATGCGGATTGTTTCCGTACCGGTCAATGTCAATGAAGATCTGCGCCCCTCGCGGCTCGTCAAAAGCATTCCCATCTATATACAGCGCTCGATCATGACCATCGTGCGCATCTTCGTTATCTATCGGCCATTTCGCTTCTTTGCCAGCATCGGGCTGGTTATTTTTGGCTTGGGTGTGCTGCTTGGCCTGCGTTTTCTTTGGTACTACCTGACCGGCAGCGGGGCAGGGCATATCCAGTCGGTCATATTGGCCGGTGTGCTACTCGGCATGGGCTTTCAGACCATACTGGTCGCTTTTTTGGCCGACCTGCTGAGCGCCAACCGCAAGCTGCTGGAAGAGCTGCGTGCCCGAAGCCTGCGCCAGGAACTCAACGACCCGCCCGAAAGCACCGCTTACCGGCATACGCTGGAAGAGCCGCAGGAAGACGCCCAGTCGGCTGATCCAGCGTCCCACAAGCAGCCATGAAGGCAAGTTTTGTCGCGTACAAGCCCCGTCTCAAGAAAGCGCTGCACATTGTTGGCGGCCTGCTGGCGCTGGCAAGCCTCTACTTCGTAGGGCAGAAGCTCTATCACGACCGCCACGACATCGACCTGAGCCAGCTCAGCGCACAGTTCGTGATCGTTTTAATCGTGCTGGGGGGCGTCATCGGGATGGCCAATATTTGCCTCGCGCTAGCCTGGCACGCCCTGCTGCGCTACAAATCGATCGCCGTGACCCGGCGCTGGAGCATCACCACCTACGGGCTTTCGCAACTCGCCAAATACGTGCCTGGCAATATAGCCCATCTGGCCGGCCGGCAGGCGCTGGCAGTGGCGGCCGGGCTGCCCGGCTGGCGCCTGGCGGGGGTGATGGTGCTGGAGTTGGCCATACAGGCCGTGGCGGCCAGCGTGTTCGGGCTGTTGGTCCTGCCGCTGATCGTGCCCGGCATACCCGCATGGCTGGCGGCAGGACTGTTCTTGCTTGCCACTCTCGGGGGCGGGTTCGCCGTGCGGCGGGTCAGCCGCGATATCGCCATGGCGCTGCTTTACAACGGCGGGTTTCTAGCCGCCTCGGCTAGCGTATTTGTGGTTATATTGCTGGCGTTGATGCCATCCCCGCTCTCCGTTGGCTGGCTGGTGGCCATCGGCAGCAGCTTTGTTATCGCCTGGTTGATAGGCTTTGTGACCCCCGGTGCGCCCGCCGGGATAGGTGTTCGCGAACTGGTGCTGCTGACGCTGCTGGGTGCCCATCTTCCCGAGCAGCCGCTGCTGCTGGCCGTTGTATTGTCACGCCTTGTCACCGTGGGGGGGGACCTCCTCTATTTTGCCCTGGTAGGAGTGGCAAGGCTCTATCATCATCAGGAAACCACCCCATGAAGGATCAGGATGCGCCACTGGCGCGCGTGAGTGGCCGTGCCCTCGTTGTCATGCTCGGGTTTGCCCTGTTCATTGGCCTGCTGGTGGTACACGGGGCGCTGCCCGGCATCTCCGTGCCCACCCTTGGCCAGGCCAACTGGATGCTCGGTTTTGCCGAGTCCATGGCCCAAAACGGCCTATTCTCGGTGTATGCCACCCATTTCGGCGGCCCCGAGCCCGCACCGATTGCCTTCGGCCTGGCCGGTGCCTGGCCAACCGCCCTCGGCCTGCGGCTCGGCCTTGCGCCGGAAAATGCCTTCACTGCCATGTATGTCGCTTGGCTCGGCGTCGCGTTTTACGGTGCTTACCGGGTGGCGCGCCATTATCGCGTTCGCCCAGGCCTTGCTTTGCTGGCAGCCAGTGCCTGGTTGACGCTGCCCATGGTGTGGTGGCACTCCCAGTACTCGACGCTGGCCCTGGGGATTGCCCTGTTACCCGCGTATCACGGCGTTCTGCTCGCCGTTATCAATGCCCGAGGGCAGGGCAGTGCAGCGCGTTGGGGCCGCTACGTGCTGTATCTTGCCATGGCGATTATCGCCGTCTTCATGGACGGCTACACCTTCATGATGGCTGCCTGCGGCACATCGCTGCTACTCCTCAGTCACTTATGGTATAGCCGCGCCCATTGGTGGGCTGAAGCAACACGTCTGTTGCCGCTCCACGGCATTGCGTTTGCGCTGGCCTACCTGCTGTTTAGCCGCTACATCGGCCAAAGCCATTTTGACGGAGCCTCGCTTGCGTTTTTCCGCGGCTGGGGGATGGATCTCACCTACCTGCTGAGGCCCAGCGCCGGTATTAGCTGGCTCTGGGACACCTTGCACCTCAGCCAGGTCCGCGACATAAAGCACCATTTCGGCGACAACTCGGTATGGAATACCACCTTTTTACTGCCGTTGCTTATCGTCGCCGCTTTAGGCGTATACGCGGCCCGGCAGTTGCGTATCCAGTGGTTTGGCTGGCTTGCCATCGCACTGTTCGGATTTTACATGGCGCTTGGCCCGTCGCTCAAGGTCAACGACACCCGGCCTGCGGATATGCCGGGGCAGCCCTCGCACATGGCCGCCGAGCACGCCACGCTACCCACCGGCAGCGCGTTCGTTTCAGGCCACCTGCCAGGGTTCAACAACATGCGCGCCGCCTACCGCTGGGCGGCCCTTGGGGCGCTGGGTGCCTGGGCGCTGCTGCTGCCGCTACTGGCATACCACCAAACGCGCCGCTATCACCTGCTCGCCGCGCTCCTGGGCGTGCTGATTGTCAGCCACCTGCCGCACCCCGAGCGATGGCAGGCCACCCGGCAATACCACGCCGCCATTAGTGATATTCGCCACACCCTAGTGCCTGCGTTGGCGCGCGACTTGAGCCCCGGCGAGCGAGTCTTCTTCATTCCTTACCGCAACGATTTTCTAATCAACTTTATCGCCCCTCAGCTGGGTATTCACGCCTATAACATTGGCGGTGACAAGAATTTGGCCCTCGCCAAGCGTCACTGGCCCCAGCCGCTGCGCGAGGTAGCCATACGTGGCTGGCCCGAGACGCCTGAACAGGCACTGCCCGCCATGCTGCGCCATCCCCAAATCGACACCCTTGTCGTGCCGTACCACGACATGCTCTGGGCGGCCCATATCTGGCCCGTCGACACCACGCTAAAGCCAGGCCTTCAACCGCTTGTCGAGGCGCTGAAAGCGGTTGAAGCGCTAACGGTTATCGAACGTGACGACTATGCTATTATCCGCTTATCAGCGCCTTCTTCAGCGCCCGAATGAACATTATCAACTGACACCACCCCATTGAAACAAAGGCCAACGCATGGAGAACACAGCTGCGATTGTTACCGGCATTACCGGCCAGGACGGCGCGTATTTAGCCGAGCTGCTGCTTGAAAAAGGCTACACCGTGTACGGCACCTACCGCCGTACCAGCTCAGTCAATTTCTGGCGCATGGAAGAACTGGGGATTGAAAACCACCCCAATTTGCACCTGGTAGAGTACGACCTCACCGATCTGTCATCCAGCATTCGTTTGTTGCAGCGTTGCCAACCGCGTGAGGTTTATAACCTGGCGGCGCAAAGCTTTGTCGGCGTCTCCTTTGACCAGCCGATCACCACCGGGGAAATCACCGGCCTGGGGGCGGTCAATCTGCTCGAAGCGATCCGCATTGTGGACAGCACCATCCGCTTCTATCAGGCCTCCACCTCCGAGATGTTCGGCAAGGTTCAGCAGGTACCGCAAACCGAGGCCACCCCGTTCTACCCGCGCAGCCCCTACGGTGTTGCCAAGCTCTACGCCCACTGGATGACTATCAACTATCGCGAATCGTACAACCTGTTCGCCACCAGCGGCATTCTGTTCAACCACGAGTCACCGCTGCGTGGTCGCGAGTTTGTCACCCGCAAGATCACCGACGGCGTTGCCCGCATCAAGCGCGGCAAGCAGAGCCACCTGGCCCTTGGCAACCTGGATGCCAAGCGCGATTGGGGCTACGCCAAGGAATACGTCGAAGGCATGTGGCGCATGTTGCAGGCGGACACCCCGGATACCTACGTGCTGGCCACCAACCGTACCGAAACCGTTCGCGATTTTGTTACCCTGGCGTTCAAGGCAGCCGATATTGAACTACGCTGGGAAGGCCAGGGCGAAAACGAAACCGCCACCGACGTCGCGACCGGCAAGCAGGTGGTAGTCATCGACCCCCGGTTCTACCGTCCCACCGAGGTAGAGCTGTTGATTGGCGACCCCGCCAAGGCCTACAACGAACTGGGCTGGTCACCGGCTACTAGCCTGGAAAGTCTGTGTAAAATGATGGTCGAGGCTGATCTGGTACGCGTTGCCACCGGCAGCTAGCGGTCCGTCACCTCGACAAGTGAACAAACACGCCATTGCCAAGGAGTCACCATGCCAACGTGCCTGGTAACGGGCGGCAGCGGGTTTACCGGCCGCTACTTGATTGCCCACCTGAAGCACCAGGGCCACCGCGTGGTGGCCCTGGCAAGCGAACCCTGCGGTGCCGATGCGTACCACGCTATCGCACTGGAGGATGAGCAAGCCCTCAACACCCTTATTCAGCAGGAAGCCCCGCAGCACGTTTATCACCTGGCTGCGCTATCCTTTGTCGGCCACCCTAAGCCGTTGGATTTTTACCGCGTCAACGTGCTGGGTACTGAAACCCTGCTGAAAGCCCTGAGCGCGCTGCTTACACCGCCGCGGGTACTGCTAGCTAGCAGCGCCAACGTCTACGGTGCCAACGGCCAAGCCACCATTGACGAACACGTTCCCCCTGCGCCGGTGAACCACTACGCCGCCTCCAAGCTGGCCATGGAGCACATAGCCCGCACCTACGCCGAGCGTCTGCCGATGTTGATCGCCCGGCCCTTCAACTACACCGGGCCAGGGCAGGCCGAGCACTTCCTTGTGCCGAAAATCGTGCGCCATATCAAGCAGCGGGCAACGTTTATCGAGCTGGGCAATACCCACGTCAGCCGTGACTTCAGCGATGTACGCGATGTGGTAGCGGTTTACGCCCAGTTGCTGGCCGACTGGCCCCGCCAGGCCACCAGCGGTAGCATTCTTAATATTGGCAGCGGCGAAGCGGTGTCGCTGAACACCCTGATCGAAAAGCTGCAACATATCGCCAATCATCGACTGGAAATTCGCGTTAACCCCGCCTTTGTCAGGGCGAATGATATTCCAGAATTGAAAGCCGGTACCCGGCGGCTGGATGCCTGGGTGCCCAACAGGCCACGGCACACGCTGGATGACACCCTGACTGCCATGTGTGAGAGTGACGTCTAGGATGAAAGGCATCACAATGGAAACGCTGTTTTTTATTGGCAAGAGACATTATCTATGGCAGGCTTAGCAAGTGCTAAGTTAATAATTAACGCACTGGCCTGGTTAAAAAATAATCAATTTGTCGCTTGTGGGTCAAAAAAAGGCCTAACTAAATGTACAATCAAGTTACATTCGTTTTTTACTAGTCTCATGTTATTGACTTACTATAAGCGCTGCGGGTAAAACATAGCAGCGATATGTGCGTGTCGGCGATAAGCGATCTCAATATAAGCGACGATGCTTAAGCTGACACACAACGGATGAGAATTAGCGTTGATAGATATCAACCTAATCTCTGGAGCGAGGCCTCGCTCACGGCCGCGCAGTCCATTTAGGATCAACCGCGGCTAATGTCGATTCGACACTTAAATATGGAGTTACATCAATGGCTTTATCAGATACCCAAATTCAGCAGCTATACACGGCCTACCTGGGTCGTCCTGCTGACCGTGAAGGCTTGGAGTACTGGCAGGACCAAAACGTCAGCGAATCTGAGCTGCGTGCGAATCTGGCCAACGACAACCAGCCGGAATACGTTGCCCTTTACGGTGATCGTACCCGCGAAGAACTGGTGACGGCTGTTTACCAAAACATGTTTGGCCGTGAGCCGGAAGCCGAAGGCCTTGACTACTGGGTCAATGGCGGCGGTGCATCCGTACCTGCCAGCGAACTTCAGCAGTTGTTCATCAATGCCGCATCTCCCGCTGATCGCGCTGCATTTGATGCTCAGGTAGCTGAAGATCTGGAAAACGTGCCAGATCCAGGCGTTCCGGGTGATACCTTTAGCCTCACTGCAAGCACCGACCGTTTCATCAACGATGATGCCGGTACAGCTGACAACGACAGCTACGAAGCTTACCTGAGCCAGAACCCGATGGCGGGTGGCGTGTCTAACACCCTGTCTTCTGCTGACCGTATTGACGGCGGCGCGGGTGACGACAGCCTGTACGCCGAAGTTGTTCCTGAGTTCTTTGGTGTGACCGGCGGCAACCAGATCGACATTCAGCCGACTATCACCAATGTTGAAAACATTGAGTTTGAAGCCCGCGATCTCGGTGGTAACACCGCTAGTGGCGGCGGCACGGTTACCGTGGATGCCAAGAATATCCAGGGCGTTAATACCATCGGTTCTACCCAGTCTGACGGTGATCTGGTCATCGAAAACCTGACCACGCTGGACAGCAACGGTAATGCGCGCAATACCGAAGACATGACCATCAGCATGGATCACACCGATAACTTCAACAGCGATGGCGACGCGTCTGATCTGACCGTCTACTTCGATGAAGATTATCTGCTGTCTGGCGAGACCACGTCTGTTTCTCAAGCCAACTACTGGCTGCTCGACGAAGACAGCGCAGACTACATTAACGCGCCGCTGCTCAACGTTGAGCGTAACGGTGTGTCTCTGGAAATCGACGGCACGCCGGTTGTTATCGAAATGGATGCAGCTGTTGCTGCTGCAGCTGACACCTGGGTGTCCTACGGTGCTGCTCTGCAGGCGCGCATCGACGAGATGGTGGCTAACGGCAACACCGCGTTGGAAGACATCACGGTAGAAGTCGATGAAAATAACCTCGACTCCACCTTCAACGATGACGGTATCGAAGTCGACATCCCGGCGATCACGTTGATCGACGCGCGAGGCCGTGACCTGGTGCCGACTGGCTTCGTCACGCCGGAAAACGCCACGGGTCAGTTCGACATCTACGGTAACTTCGACAACGTTGTATCTGAGCAGACTCAGAACCCCGTTACCGTTAATGCTGACCTGCACAAGGTGGGTCGTGAAGGCGAAGGCGGCAACCTGATCATCGGTGGTAAGTCTCAAGACGAAGGCGAAGGTGAAGGCATCGAAGTCTTCAACATCGACGTGCTAGGCGAAGACGACAAGCCGAGCAACCTGGGTCAGATTGCTTCTACTAATGGCGCGCTGCGTACCGTTAACATCGCGACAGCCGCTGAGTTTGTTGCTAGTGAGACCCACGCCAGCCTGACCGTCCGTGGTGAAGGTGTTACGCCGTTCGGTGGCACGGTTGATATGATCAACGCCACTGAGTTCCTGGGCGACCTGACCATCGGTAACGAAACTGCTGCCCAGGACGTTAACACCCTGAACGCTACTGGCGGTGGCGATGTCGAGTTCAACGCCAGCATCACCAGCGAAGGTGTGTACAACTACACCACCGGCGCGGGTGAAGATACCGTCGATGTCAGTTTGAACACCGACGCCATCGACACCATCGGTACCAGCCTGAGCATCAATACCGGCAGCGCCGCTGATCAAATTACGCTGACTACCGATACCGAAAACGCTTCTCAGCAGACCATGGCCGAGCTAGACAACGTCAGCATCAATGCCGGTGAAGGCAATGATTCCGTCAATGTCAACGGCAATGTGCTTACCGACATCACAGCCGGTGCAGGTAACGACTATGTTGTTATCAATGCCGATACTGCTAGCGGCTCCAATGGTGCTTGGACCTTCGGTCAGAACTCTGGCCCGCAGAACTTTGGCGAGCGTGTCCTGTATCAAGCCGAATTGACAGTGACTTTCGCCGGTTTTGAAAGCACTGTATCTGTGCCGACTGATGCAGAAGGCAACTTTGTTGCTACTCAGCTGGAAATCAACGAAGCGATTATCGATGCTATCGACTCTCACGCTGACCTGGCTCGTTTGCTCAGCACCGGTGAAGGCGAAGCTGCTCGTGAGTTGACGGTTACGTCTCTGGTTCAAGGTGAGAACGATCTCTCCATCGAGATCGAACAACCGACCGTTGTGGCGTCCAATCCGACTGCTGGCCAAGTCGCCGTCGGTGGAAACGACGTTAGCGACCTGGTTCAAGGTCTGATCGACACCACCACACTGGATTCCAGCAACTTCACCAATGGCGCGACCGACGTAGCCGCTGAGTTTGGTAACCTGAACTACAACGGTAACGTTGATGCCAACGGTGGTACTACTGCTACGCCTTATCAGAACTTCTCTGCAGGTACTGATTTTGCTTCCGCCGATGGTACCGGCAGTGTCAACTTCTCTGTAATCAACATGGGTACTGGTGCAGAAGACCTGCTTGTCCTTGATGACAACGAAAACAGCTCTAACGTGCTGGAAGTTGACGGTGCCTTCGGTCACGTTAGTGTGGTGAACTTCCACGATACGTCGCCGAATGATCTTTCAGGTAACAAGAACAACGTGGGTCTGCACGCGCTTGACTTCACTGCGTTGTTGGATAATGAAGAAGATCCGTCTACTTCTACGACTAACACTCAGTCCGCAACTGACATTAACGTGACGCTGCGTGATGGCAACAATCAGCTGAGTAACCCAACGGCGCAGAATACCAGCAATGCGACCGCTAACTCCGTCAACATGGCGCGTTTTGATACGGCGGGTAACACTACCAATATCACCTTCGATTCACTGACTGCAGCAGACTTGGTCAGCGAAATGAATGGCAACAACGCGAACTCCGCATTCGACCAAAACCTGGAAGCCCAGGCATTTGGTACGACTCTGATCGGCGACACTCAGAAGCACATTGTAATGATCGAGAACGATCAGAACCTTGGTGAATACAAAGTGTTCTACGTAGAGTCTACCGTTGACCAGAGTGGTACCGTGGTTAATGGTGACTTCGATGCAGGTTCTGCTCAAGAGCTAGGCACGATGGACTTCGGTGCAAGCATCAACTTCAACCTCGTCGGCAACGATGATTACGAAGCTGAGCTTGAGCGTCTGATCGCTGATGCGGATAGCCGTCTGCTGAACGAGTTTACGCTGGAAGAAGCACTAAACGCGAGTCAGCTGCCGACGAACTACAACATCACAACAGATGCCACGTTTGACGCAGGTACTGTAAGCGTATCTGCGGCTCAATCGGCCTACACAGAAGTTGAGACCATCCTGGATGGTGCTTTGAACTCGGGTGCCCTGGACATTAACACCGTGTTTGATTGGGTCATTGAAGACGGCCTCTCGGTCATCCTTGGTGAAAATGCCGGTGGCAGTGCAGTTCTCAGCGGAGCTACCACCATCACAGCCAACGACGTCGGTACCGGCGAAGCGCTTACCCTGGCTGGCCTGACCGATACGGCTGCAGGTACTTCTATCAACTTCGCTGATGATGCTGCGACGCTGACCGAAGCTCAGGTGCTGACGATCACTGGCACTGGTACAGGTGAGTTTAGTCTTGCTCTGACCGCTGCTGACGCGATCACTGTCACTGGTGTGACTACCGGATCGAACGACTTTGCTGAAGCAGACGCGATCGACCTGCTGGACACGAACGATACCATCGAGTTTGATGGTGGTATGGCAACGCTGCTTGCAGCCAACTACACTAGTGTATTTGGTAATGGCGTCAACGCTACTGCTGGCGACGCGATCACCGTGATAATGCCTAACGGGTCCCCTGTCGCAGGTACTGCTGCTGACGACACGTTCGACTACACAGGTGCCGAAACAGCTGCTGGCGGCACCAACGTCACTGATTTTGGCACTGGTGGTACTGACACGATCGATCTGATCGATGTTAACGCCGCTACTACGTTAACCGAAGGTCCAACCTTCGATATGGGTGACGACGCCGTGTTCTTCTTGAGCACTAGTAATGCTGGTGATGCAGACGGCGATACTGCTGCAGCTACGGCTATGAGCACAGCGTTCAACAATGACGTTGACATGGCTGACTCGTTTGTTGTTATTGCTGATGACGACTCCAGCGCTATCTACCAGGTAACCAACACTGGTGGTGATTCGGATGACATCGTTGCTGACGATCTGACATTGATCGGCACCGTCGATTCAGTTCTGACAACTGCGAACATTGATGTCGCTTAATCCCACTTCCTAAGTGAGATGCCTATCTACGGATAGGTCAACGCAAACAGAACCCGCCTCTTCGGAGGCGGGTTTTTTACTTTTACGATAAGTAAGGAGCCGCTATGACCGAATGGATCGCGCTATCCCGCACAAATCATGCCGAGCATACGTATGCCCCGCGTGAGGGCTACGGCCACGCCAGCGGGCAGGTGATTGCCCCGGTGATGCTGGCCGAGTTGCCTAAGCTGCTGCCGCACTACGTGGTGGGGTTTCTGGCCGGTGACGATGGCCTGTTGCCCGTCGCCGTGCTGGGCGTGGAGAAAGACCAGAACCTTTACCTGCACCCCGATGGCCGCTGGTTGGCCAAGTACGTGCCTGCCACGCTACGGGGGTACCCGTTTGTGCTGGCCAATAACGGCAAGGGCAAAGGCGATAAAACACTTAGCATCGCCGCCGATCACCTGCTGGAACACGGCGGTAAGCCGTTGTTTGATAACGGCGAACCCGCCAAGCCCGTGGCTGATACCTTGGCGTTTCTGACACAATGTGAAGGCAACCGACAAGCGACCCTCAACGCCTGTCAGATGCTGGAAAAAGCCGGTGTGCTTTCCCCGTGGACGCTAACCGTACCCATTGGCGAAGGCCATAAGCAGGTCAACGGCCTCTACCGCGTGGATGAGCAAACCCTCAATGCCCTGGACGCCGAG
The DNA here is from genome assembly GCF_023555005.1 of Halomonas llamarensis. GTDB lineage: Bacteria > Pseudomonadota > Gammaproteobacteria > Pseudomonadales > Halomonadaceae > Vreelandella > Vreelandella llamarensis. The sequence goes on from NZ_JAMJPJ010000006.1 coordinate 160,932, forward strand.
ACGTATGCCACGCTGCAAGGGGCGCCGATGCAACTGGCCTACGGGCAGCTCTACAGCATGGCCCAGGTGGATCAGCTCACCCAGCGCCACGCCCTGCAGGAGAAACTGACCCACACCCAAGCCCCTGAAAACCTGGACGCGATGTTCGGGGAAGGGGACGATGAGCTGGAATTTGATTTCGATAGTTAGCTAGACTGGGCGCACACCCTGACGCCCACCGTTTCACTACCTATAAGCGAACGCGATGCCAGCTTCCTCGCCAACCCCATTGCCCCACACGGCAACGCCACCAACGTCAGACCTCACCACGGCCGTGCAGGGCCGCCCCCTGCATGTGCTGTGGGCCAACGCCTACTGCCTGATGGATACCGCCAGCGGGGCGGCCATGGCCGTGCGCGAAATGCTGCGCCAGCTGGACCGGCGGGGCGCCAAAGTGTCCATCGTGGGCGCCACGGTATTTGATGACCCCAGCGGCACGGCGAGGTTCGGCGCGCAGTGGACGTCGCTTGATGCCAGCACCAAGCCCGTGATCACCGTCAAGGACCCGCCGTTAACCCACCTGCTGGTCAAGACCGCCAGCACCCAGCGTTCAAGGATGACCGCCCGTGAAGAAGCCCTCTGGGTGAGCCTGTATCGCAAGGTGCTGGAGGAAAGCCCGCCCGACGTGGTGTATTACTACGGCGGCCACATGATGGATCTGCTGATTGCCGACGAAGCCCGTCAGCGCGGCATACCCTGCGTGGCGTATCTGGCCAACGGCAATTACCACGACACCCGCTGGTGCCGCGATGTCAGCATGATTCTTACCGACAGCCACGCCACCGCCAGGCATTATCAACAACGCCTGGATATTGCCCCGCAGCCGGTGGGGGCGTTTATCGACCCCGCGCCGGTGGTGGCGGCGCACACAACCCGCGAGCGGCTGCTGTTTGTCAATCCGCTGCTCGAAAAAGGCGCGGCGGTGGTCATCCGGCTGGCGTTGGAACTGGAGACCCGCCGCCCGGATATCGTCATCGAAGTGGTCGAATCACGCGGGCATTGGCAAGGGCTATTAGCCAAGATCACGTCGCAGTGGGGCGAGCCGCGCCATTCATTGAGCAACGTGGTGGTCACGCCCAACACCCCCGACATGCGCCCGGTGTATGCTCGCGCCCGCGTCCTGCTGGCCCCCAGCCTGTGGTGGGAAAGCTTTGGCCGGGTGGCCGCCGAGGCCATGCTCAACGGTATTCCGGCGGTGGTCACCCAGCGGGGCGGGTTACCCGAGGTGATCGGCAACGCCGGTTTGACGGTTAACCTGCCCGAAGCCTGCTACCAGCCGCCCTATGCCCAGGTGCCCTCGGCCGCGCAGCTGAAGCCGGTGATCGAGCGCATCGAGCGCTGGTTTGACGATGAGGCCTTTTATCGCTCGTACGTTGAGCGTGCTTACGCGCAAGGCCAGCAGCACCGTATTGAAAACAGCACCCAGCGCTTGATCGACGCCTTGCTGCCGTTAGCCCTTCAGCGCCATCAGCCACGCCACAATGCCAACAGCCTGGCGCCGCCCCTGCGCGTAAGGCGCATACTGTTGAATAGCTTTGTGGGCGGGCCGGGCAGCATGGGCCGCGTTGGCTACCATGCGCTAAAGCACTTGGTAAACCGCGGCTACGAAACGCACCTGTTGCCCTTCAGCAACGATCAGGCTGCCGCGTACTGGGACGACGACACCCGCCAGCGGGTGACGGCGAATCCGGCGGCGTTGGCGGCTGACCAGCAAATCAAGTTTTGCTCGGTTCGGGAAGCCGGGCTGACCCGTTACGCGCGCCACGTAACGCCCTGGTTTTTTCACGATGTCGACGGCCTGTCGCCACGCATCGTTACCGCCATCAACGCCAACGATGCGGTGTATACCTCAAGCCACTTCATTCGCGATATCTTTATCGCTCACGGGGTGCGCGTGCCGGTCACCGTGCTGGGGCATGGCGTTGACCCGGCGCACTATCGTTATACCCAGCGCACCGTCAACGGCCCCTTTACCTTCTTGTGTGTGGCCGAACCCACGCCGCGCAAGAACCTGACCATGCTGGTGCGCGCTTTTCAACGCGCTTTTGGCAAGCGGGCCGATGTGCGTTTGATCCTCAAGACCGCGCTGCACGACGCCACCGCGTTGCGTCAGCAGTGCGCCAACGCCGCGAATATCGAGATCGATGCGCGAGCGTTGCGCCATGAGCATGACATGGCCGCCCTCTACCAGCAGGCCCACTGCTTTGTGCTGCCCACGCGCTTTGAAGGCTTTGGGATGCCGTACCTGGAAGCCATGGCCACCGGGCTGCCGGTAATCGCCACCCACTACAGCGGCCATCTGGATTTTTGCCGCCCGGATAACAGCTATCTGATCGACGTGAAACGCATGGTTGCGGCGGATACCACCTGCTTTCCCTATCTGCCCGGTTGGTGGGCCGAACCCGACGAAGACCATCTTGTCAGCTTGATGCGCGAGGTGCTGGGTGATTACGACTGCGCACTGGCGGTTGGCCGAAAAGCCCACGAGCACGCGGTGGGCGAGTGGACCTGGCAAGCGCAACTGGATAAGGTGTTCCCCGGCCCTGATTCACCCGCCAAGGATATGCGCTAATGCCCACGCCCTGTGTCAGTATTGTCATGCCGGTTTACAACCGCGCCACGCAGGTGGCCTCGGCGATCGACAGCCTGCTCGCCCAAACCTACCGTGATGTTGAGTTGATCATCGTCGACGATGGCTCCACCGATGGCACCGTGGATGTCATCACGGCGTATGCCGCCAATGATGCGCGGGTGCGCCTTTTGGCCTTGCCCGCTAACGGGGGCCAGGGCCTGGCCCGGGCGATCGGCACCGACGCCGCCCGCGGGCGGTATATCGCGGTGATGGACTCCGACGATATAGCACTGCCTCACCGCCTGGACACCCAGGTCAAGTGGATGGATGCCCACCCTGAGGTCACGCTGGCTGGGGCCCATGCCACTAAGGTCATGGCGGATAAATCGCTGGCCATGCAGCTGCCTACGGGTGACGGTGAATTGAAAGCCCGCCTGCTGCTGGTCGATGGGGTCTTGGTGCATCCGACCGTGATCATGCGCCGTGATTTCCTGCTTGAGCACAACCTCAACTACAGCGCCGAACGTCGCGGCGATGACGACTACGAGTTTTTCAACCGCATGATGGCGGCCGGGGCCGTGTTCGCCAATATGCCTGAAACAGTGCTGGAGTATCACCGCCACGGGGGAAACATCAGCGCCAACACGCCGCGCCTGGAGCAGGACAAGACCCCGCTGCGGCGTTTTTTGCTGGGCCATTATTACCCTGACTTGACCGGCCGGGAGGTGATGGCGCTTGCGCGTATCATGCAGCGGTCGTTGACGCTAAGCACGAAACAAGCCTATGCGGGGCTGATCGCGGCGGATAAAGCCATGACCCTGCAGCACAGTGTCTTTGGGGAAGACCACCAGGTGCTCAATGCCATCATCATGCAGTATGTAAAACGCTTGACGCAGGCGCTCAATAAACAAGTTTAATAAACAACAGGAGGCGTGATGCGCCGTTATCTTGTGACCGGCGGGGCAGGGTTTGTGGGCTCGCACCTCTGTGACCGCTTGCTTGACGACGGGCACGCCGTGCTGTGTATCGACAACCTGGTGACCGGCGCGTCTCACAACGTGGCCCACCACGCTGATAATGCCCACTTCGTGTTTTGCTACCATGATGTGGTGCGCCCGCTTGGCGCCGGTGACGTCAACGGTATCGACGGCATCTTTCATCTGGCCTGCCCGGCGTCGCCCGCCCATTACCAGCAGGCACCCATCAGCACCACGCAAACGGCGGTGGTGGGTACGCTGAACCTGCTGGACATGGCGCGCGCGCAAGGCATTCCGATCGTGCATGCGTCGACGTCGGAAGTGTATGGCGACCCCCGCGAACACCCGCAAACAGAAGCTTACTGGGGGCATGTCAACCCTACCGGCCCGCGTGCCTGCTACGATGAGGGCAAGCGTTGTGCTGAGTCGCTGTGCTTTGATTATCACCGCCAGCACGGCGTGGCCGTAAAGGTCGCGCGTATCTTCAATACCTATGGCCCGCGCATGCAGCTGGACGACGGCCGTGTGGTCAGTAACTTCATTCGCCAGGCGCTGCAGGGCGAGCCGATGACGCTTTACGGCGATGGCCAGCAGACCCGCAGTTTTTGCTACGTTGACGATCTCGTCGACGGCCTGGTGCGTTTGATGAACACCCCGGACGACATCACCGGCCCGATGAACCTGGGCAACCCCGGCGAAGTGAGCATGCACTATCTAGCCCACTTGATCGGCGAACGCATGCCCGCGCGACCACCGCTACGTTATTTACCCTTGCCAACAGACGACCCCCGGCGCCGCTGCCCGGATATTCAGCGAGCGCGCAAGCAACTGGGGTGGCAACCCCGTATTTCTCTGGAAGCCGGACTCAATCTCACGCTGAATGCTTTCCAGAAACGTCTTGCCCATCATCTGCGCGCATCGGTTCTCGACCATTCCCCTCAACCTGATTGACCGTTTAGCCGAGGCACACGCCAATGCTGATCACGCCCAAGCCCGCCAGAACCTGGACGAGATGTTCGGGGAAGGGGATGATGAGGTAGAATTTGATTTCGACAGTTCATTCAACACGACAGTAAGGAGCCACTTCATGGCCAAGCAAGAGACACAACAGAAAGCCGCGACCGTGACCATCGACGGCACCGAGTACAACCTCAATGATCTCACCGATAACGCCAAAGCGCAGCTGACCAACCTGCGCGTGACCGATCAGGAAATTGAGCGGTTGAACCAGCAACTGGCGATTGCCCAGACGGCACGCCGGGCGTATGCCAATGCGTTAGCGGAAGAATTGCCTAAGCAGACGAAGCACTGAATATTATGTTGAAAGTGACGTTATTACTCGCCACCGCCATGCTATTAACCGGCTGTGGCGGCGTGCCGCTCGTACCGTGTATTTGATGTGCCTCGGATGCGTGAGCTAGCCCCGTTGCTTCTTTCGGAATGCAGGGTGGGCAGACAACCAGAGGAGAGCCGGTGATGTCTCGTTGGCGACACTATATCCGCAGCTTGCCTTGGCGCCTGTCGTTTGCCGTGCCGATGGCCATCGGTGGCTACCTGGCCGTGGTAAAAACGACCGCGAGTTCTCCCGAAGAAGGTGCCTGGTTTGGTGCCGTGCTGGCGTTTATTTGCCTTTGGCCGGGAAAGCGCGGCCGTCGTTTGGCACCGCACCATGCGTTCGATCATTCTTCTTCTCAGGATGGCGGTGATGGCGATGCCGGTGATTGAGTGAAGCTCTATCCAGGGCATCTGTATGGTTGTGTACCGTTCGTACCGATTATTTGATCAAAGCGTCAATGCCGCCCTGTGCGGCATTTTATGTCGCTACCCGATAAATCTCCCCTACCTCACGGCATAAGCGCGTCCCAGTGGCCGCGATGAGTTGCTAAACTAGCGCGATGACGGCTTATCCCGATTCCCAAGGCCCTGATATGGCTCCCGTTCCCTCTGGCTGCCCGCACGGTTTTGTTAGCTGTTCGGCATCAACTATCTTGTTCGGTCCGCCACCCGGCAAAGCGACGCAGGATACGCACGGTGTTACAGGAACTGGTGCATCGCGTATCGGCCCTAGCAGGCATGTGTTGGTCGATTGAGACGATATCGGTGGTCAAAAAATACTTGCTGGCGATGATAGGGAAAGTGTCGCCGCCGACATCGGTGGTGATGGCCCAGATCCACGCCAAACGAGTAAAAGACGGCGCCACGCGCAAGGATGTCAACATTGCCCTGATTCGGCTGCTGTATGAACGGGGCTACCGCCGCGAGCAAATCGTGAGACTGTTTAACATCATCGATTGGATGCTCCAGTTGCCCGAGGCGCTGGAACCCGAGTTTGTACAAGCGTTTAACGCTATAAAAAGCACATGCCTTATGTGAATACGATTGAGCGCGTTGAGCGAGCGAAAGCAGTGCATGAAGGGGTGGGCGCAAACAGATAGCTCTGAAATTTGGTGAGTTGCCGGACTGGGCTGACAAGCGCATTGCCTCTGCTTCTGATGCACAGCTCGATGACTGTATCTGGTTTTTTTATTTTGATGGCTCCCCGCTGTAAGGCGGTGATACCGTTTGCTTGGCGCATCACGCGGTAAGGCGCCTTGGCGAGCCGGGTGCTGTGGTAGTATTGGGGTATTGAGATAAGAGTTTCCATGAGCGAGCTACTCGATCCCACCAACGACTATGTCTTCAAGCGGCTGTTTGCTGAAGCGCCTGATTTGTTGGTGGATCTGATCAACGATCTGCGCCCGGATTTGCCTGATATTGCGTCCGTTGACATCAGCAACCCCAACATCGAGCCGGCCGAACTTAACGGCAAATACATCATCCTCGACGTGCTGGCCCGCGATGGCGGCGGCAACTGCTGTAATGTCGAGATACAGGTACGCCGTTACTGGGCCTGGCACAAACGGGGGTTATTCTATTTAACCCGCACCTTGGGTAACCAGCTGAGTGTTGGAGAGGACTACGAAGAGTTGCGCGCTTCGGTGGGCTTGCATTTGCTCGACTTCGATCTGTTTACGGAATCCGCCGCTGAACGTGAGCAAGCGATTTGGCGCTTCGAGATGCGCGATGAACGTCAGC
>NZ_JAMJPJ010000070.1 GCF_023555005.1 Halomonas llamarensis
GTTAGTGCGCCAGGCGAAGCCTGGTCATCCGGGCACCTGAAAAGGGGGAAAGGATGAAGTGAAACCCAATGGGTGAAAGTCCCATCCGGCCAAGGCTAGCCACCCGCCGGTAGCGAGTGTTGCGTGGTGTCGAGCAATCGCCACCGCGAAGCGTACACAGCGAGTGGATAGGCCGTGTGATTGAGCACCGAAATCAGCTATGTGTGGTTGCCGACAGCGTTAACTATCTGGAAGGCAATACGAACCTGCCGTAAGGCTTGGCGGGAACGGGCCACCGGTGTCGAAGAGCAGGGCATGTCCATATAGGGGTTTCCCAGGAACCTGGGAGGCCCGCTTTTCTCCTCCGAACGTTAGATGTACAGGCATGGGCTGCCTGCAGCGAAAGCCCCCGGTCCGATGCTGTCGTGCCTGACGGTACCGGAAGCGAAGCTAAGGCACTCAGGAGGTACGGCCAAGCGATCAAAATGAGCTAGCCGGATGGAAAAGCGGGAGTCGGAGTCGCTCATAGTACCGAGGAAGGCGGGGAACCGGCTCGACGGGACCCGCTGGAGGAAAGGAGCGGCCAATCATCAGAATCGCTGGAGGGACACATGGCAGATGCACAGGAATCTGTTCCCATGTTCACGAAACAATGGCGGATAACAGCGTTAGCAGAACGCTTCCCGCAGCGTGCTTTTACCTCACTGGCGCATCACATGGACGCCCAGTGGTTAATGTCGGCCTACTTGATGACGCGTCGTGACGGTGCTATCGGGATTGATGGTCAAACAGCGGATGACTTCGCCAGCGACGTTGACGCTAATATCCAGCGCTTGCTGGAAGAGGCCAAAAGTGGACGCTATCGGGCACCGCCGGTGCGGCGTGTCCATATTCCCAAGGGAGATGGTCGCACCACACGGCCGATTGGCATCCCTACCTTCGAAGATAAAGTTCTGCAGCGGGCAGTGGTGTCGTTGTTGGAGCCGCTTTACGCGCATGATTTTCTACCGTGTTCGTATGGCTTCCGACCGGGACACTCACCGCACCAGGCGATCAAGAGGGTACGGGAGGGCCTGTCGTCAATGGGGGGTGGATGGGTCATTGACCTAGACATCCAGGCCTTCTTCGACACGATCGACCATCAGCACCTGCGCGCATTTCTGCAACAACGAGTGAAGGACGGTGTGATTCTCCGTTTGGTCGGTAAGTGGCTCAAAGCCGGGGTACTGGAAGAAGGGCAATGGCGGAAAGGCGAGATAGGAAGCCCGCAGGGAGGTGTTATTTCGCCGTTGTTGGCGAATATCTACCTTCACTACGTGCTGGACGAGTGGTTCGAGACAGAGGTCAAGCCACGGCTTCGAGGACGCGCGTTCGAGGTGCGTTTCGCCGACGACGCTATCCTGGCGTTCAGCAATGAAGCCGATGCCCGCAAGGTGCTGGAGGTACTGCCGAAGCGCTTCGCGCGTTTTGGTTTAACCTTGCACCCGACCAAGACCCGGTTGGTGCGCTTTAGACCACACCGTGAGCAACGTGCTGAGACGTTCGATTTCCTGGGCTTTACCTATTACTGGGGTAAGTCCCGGCGCGGATGCTGGGTCGTCAAGCAGAAAACGGCCAAGGATCGGTTCAAACGCACCCTGAAGCGCCTGTCGCTGTGGTGTCGCGTGAACCGCCACCGGTCACTGCTGGATCAGCATCGCGTTCTTTGTCGTAAGCTCCAGGGACATTTTGCCTATTACGGTATCAGTGGCAACTATCGAGCCTTGCAAGATGTTGTCTACCAAGCACAATGCATCTGGATCAAATGGCTGAGACGCCGTTCCCAGAGAGGGTACTTTTCCTGGGCGAAAGCTAACCTGCTGCTCAAGCGCTTACCGTTGCCCAAGGCAAGGATCGTACATCGGAATGTCTTTCAGTGAAGCTGATGATTGAGGAGCCGGGTGCGTCAATCGCGCATGCCCGGATCTGTGGGGGGGCGGAACGAGCAATCGTCCGGTCTACCCGACCG
>NZ_JAMJPJ010000071.1 GCF_023555005.1 Halomonas llamarensis
GACGCTGACCCCCACTTGCACTTTGTGCTACTGACCGGCGTGTCCAAATTCAGTAAGGTCAGCCTTTTCTCGGGCTTGAATAACCTCAACGATATCACCCTGGATGCTCCCTTCAGCACGCTTTGTGGCTATACCGACGAGGACATCGATACGGTCTTCGCTCCTGAACTGCCCGGTTTGGATCGCAAGGCGATACGCCAGTGGTACAACGGCTATCGCTGGGGTGGCAGCGAGATAGCGTCCGTCTACAACCCCTTCGACGTACTGCTATTGTTTCAGAAGCGCGAGTTTGCACCTTACTGGTTTGAGTCGGCGACACCCACGTTTTTGGTCGACATTCTTAAACAGCGCGGGGTGTTTACCCCCTCTTTGGATCACTGGGAAACCGAGTACGAGCTGCTCAGCCAGTTTGATGTTGACCAGATCAGCACCGAAGGCCTGCTGTTCCAAACCGGCTACCTGACCATTCAGCAGATAGAAGAGCCCCTGCGGGGCTACCGCCAATACACCCTGGGCTTTCCTAACCGCGAAGTTGAAACCAGCCTCAACCACGCACTGCTGCCATCACTGGGCGTCGAGAACGCCCCGCGTGAGCGCCGTACGCTGTTCCGTCATTTAAGTCAGCACGACCTTGCCGGGTTAGAAGTTCACCTCAAAGCGCTCTACGCTGGTCTCCCCCACGATTGGTACCGTAATAATCCGATTGCCCGCTACGAAGGGCATTACGCGAGCGTCTTTTACAGCCACTTTGCGGCCTTGGGGCTGGATGTGACGGTAGAGGACGCCAGCCACCATGGCAAAGTGGATATGAGCGTGGACTTTGGTGGGCATATTTATCTGTTTGAGTTCAAGGTGGTGGAGCAACTCCCCGAAGGCACGGCGCTGGCGCAAATCAAACACAAAGGCTACGCCGATAAGCACCGCGCCTCCGGCAAACCCATACACCTGATCGGCGTGGAATTTTCCAGCGTCGAGCGCCAGATTGTGGCGTTTGAGGTGGAGACCCTGGCTTAGAAACAGCCTTTTCAGCACAACGCCAATCAATGAGCATGCTAGACTGCTGTTCGTATCGCTGTTTTTGCTCTGGAGGCCAGCCGTGCCGGATACCCACCGCCGTAAGCTACCCATCGGGATTCAGACGTTCTCGGATATCCGCGAGGGCAACTATTACTACGTCGATAAAACCCCGCATATTGAGCGCTTGGTTAACCAGAACAAATACTACTTCCTCTCGCGGCCGCGTCGCTTCGGCAAAAGCCTGTTGCTGGATACCCTGCGCTGCCTGTTTGAAGGTCGCCAAGCGCTATTTGAAGGGCTCTATATTCATGATAGGTGGGACTGGCAACAGCGCTATCCGGTGATTCGTATTAGCTTTGCCGATGGCGTGATGCAGAGCCGTGAAGGGCTGGACGAGCGTATTCGTGAGCAGTTACGGGTTCAACGTGAGCAACTCGGCATTACTCAGCACCATAAAACCGATATACCGGGTGAATTTTCCGCCCTCATTCGCGCCGCCCACCAACAGTATGGTCAGCGGGTGGTTGTCCTGATTGACGAGTACGATAAACCGATTCTGGATAATATCCTGGTGCCCGAGCGTGCCCGGGAACTGCGCGAGGGTTTAAAGAACCTTTACAGCGTTATTAAGGACGCCGACCCCCACTTGCACTTTGTGCTGCTGACCGGCGTGTCCA
>NZ_JAMJPJ010000072.1 GCF_023555005.1 Halomonas llamarensis
CACTCACCGGTATTCGGAGTTTGCCTCGGGTTGGTAAGTCGGGATGACCCCCTAGCCGAAACAGTGCTCTACCCCCGGCGGTGCTACGTGAGGCGCTACCTAAATAGCTTTCGAGGAGAACCAGCTATCTCCGAGCTTGATTAGCCTTTCACTCCGATCCACAAGTCATCCAAATCTTTTTCAACAGATCCTGGTTCGGGCCTCCAATTGATGTTACTCAATCTTCACCCTGCTCATGGATAGATCGCTCGGTTTCGGGTCTATATCCCGCGACTGGTACGCCCAGTTAAGACTCGCTTTCGCTACGGCTCCCCTAATCGGTTAACCTCGCCACAGAATATAAGTCGCTGACCCATTATACAAAAGGTACGCGGTCACCGAACAAGTCGGCTCCCACTGCTTGTACGCACACGGTTTCAGGGTCTATTTCACTCCCCTCTCCGGGGTTCTTTTCGCCTTTCCCTCACGGTACTGGTTCACTATCGGTCAGCCAGGAGTATTTAGCCTTGGAGGATGGTCCCCCCGTCTTCAGTCAAGGTTTCTCGTGCCCCGACTTACTCGATTTCACGTGATCAGATTTTCAGCTACGGGGCTATCACCCGCTATGGCCGTGTTTCCCAACACGTTCGCTTAATCAGTCTCACGCTTAAGGGCTACTCCCCGTTCGCTCGCCGCTACTGGGGGAATCTCGGTTGATTTCTTTTCCTCAGGGTACTTAGATGTTTCAGTTCCCCTGGTTCGCTTCTTACGCCTATAGATTCAGCGCAAGATACTCACCTGATGGTGAGTGGGTTTCCCCATTCAGAGATGCCCGGGTCGCAGGTTGTTTGCCACCTCGCCGAGCCTTATCGCAGGCTTCCACGTCTTTCATCGCCTCTGGCTGCCTAGGCATCCACCGTGTGCGCTTCATTGCTTGACCCTATAACCCGAAGGAGTCTGGTGTCTCGCAATGATAACGATTGCCGGATACGCTTGAGACGTATCACAAAACAATTTACATATGAACATTTAAAAAAATGTTCATGTCAGCATGATATATCTTGTTAAAGAGCGACTGCTATGCGCAGTGATAAGCGTGTGTTCTTTTTAATGAGAAAGAACGCTTATCACTGCGTATCAACAGACATCTGATCAGGTAATTCATTGTGAGCGCTTACCGCGAGGATGATGCATCGTTTAAGGAGGTGATCCAGCCGCAGGTTCCCCTACGGCTACCTTGTTACGACTTCACCCCAGTCATGAACCACACCGTGGTGATCGCCCTCTTGCGTTAGGCTAACCACTTCTGGTGCA
>NZ_JAMJPJ010000073.1 GCF_023555005.1 Halomonas llamarensis
AAACCGATTGCCGAGTCGCGCGGCGAAGTCGCTTACGGCGCGTCGTTTGTCGAGTTCTACGCCGAAGAAGCCAAACGGATGGCAGGCGAAACCTTGCCCAGCCACGGTGCTGATAAGCGCATTTTGGTCTTTCGCGAACCGATTGGCGTTGTCGCGGCGGTGACGCCCTGGAACTTCCCGCTGGCGATGATTACGCGTAAATGTGCCCCGGCGTTAGCCGCAGGCTGCCCGGTGGTGATCAAACCCGCCGAGGCCACGCCACTTACCGCGCTGGCGGTGGCACGCTTGGCCGAACTCGCCGGGCTTCCCGCCGGTGTGATTAACGTGGTAACGGCCAGCCAACCGGCGGCCGTTGGCGAGGTGCTGACCACCGACCCGCGCGTGCGCAAGTTCTCCTTTACCGGCTCGACGCCGGTGGGCAAAAAACTGCTGGCCCAGTGCGCCGGTACCGTCAAAAAAGCCTCGATGGAACTCGGCGGTAACGCGCCCTTTATCGTGTTTGATGATGCGGAGTTGGATGCGGCGGTGGAAGGGGCCATCGCCTCCAAGTACCGCAACTCCGGGCAAACCTGTGTCTGCACCAATCGCTTTTTGGTGCAGTCCGGCGTCTACGAGGCCTTCGTCGAAAAATTGGCCGCGCGCGTCAAGCAACTGAAAGTGGGGAGCGGCTTAGAAGAGGGCGTGATGCAAGGCCCGCTGATCAATCAGGCCGCGGTGGAAAAAGTCGAAACCCATATCGCCGATGCCCTCGAAAAGGGCGGGCGGTTAGTGTGCGGCGGCAAGCCCCACGCGCTGGGTGGCGCCTTCTTCGAGCCAACGCTCATTGCCGATGTCTCGGATGACATGCGCGTTGCCCGCGAAGAGACGTTCGGCCCGCTGGCGCCGGTGTTCCGCTTCGAGACCGACGAGCAAGCAGTCGCCATGGCAAATGCCACCGAGTTCGGCTTAGCGGCCTACTTCTACGCGCGTGATTACCGGCGTATTTGGCACGTGATGGAAGGCCTGGAGTACGGCATGGTGGCCGTTAACGAAGGCATTCTGTCGACCGAATTGGCGCCGTTTGGCGGCGTGAAGGAATCCGGGCTTGGGCGTGAAGGGTCCCGCCACGGGTTGGACGAGTTCACCGAGTTGAAATACGTCTGTGT
>NZ_JAMJPJ010000074.1 GCF_023555005.1 Halomonas llamarensis
GCTGGAGCAAGGTTACACAAAGGCAGAGGCCGCGCGCAGCCTGGGGATAAGGGCCAATCTACTGGGCCGATGGATCAAAGAGCACGCGGAGGATGACGGGCAGGCCTTCCGGGGCAATGGCAAGCTGACATCGGAACAGGCCGAGATTCGACAGTTGCGAGAAGAGAACCGCCGGCTGAAGATGGAGAAAGATATCCTAAAAAAGGCGACGGTCTTCTTTGCCAAGGAAACGCGGTGAAATACGCGTTCATCACCCAGTACAAGAAGACCTGGCCGGTCGACCTGATGTGTCGGCTTCTGGGTGTAAGCCGCAATGCGTATTACCGTTATTGCCAGCGTCAACAAGACAAACAGCCGGACCCCGAGCGCCAGGCGATGCTAGCGGCGGTGAAAGAGATCGCGGAGACCAGCGGTTACAGCTATGGGTCACGTCGGATGAAGCGGGCGCTCAACGCCTTAGGCTTCCTGGTCGGGCGCCGCAAGACAAGCTCCTTGATGCGAGAAGCAGGTGTTAAAGCCAAGTGTCGGAAAAAGTACAAGGTGACGACGAACAGTAATCACAAGCAGCCGGTATTCGAGAATGTGCTGAATCGGGAGTTTACTGCAGAGGGTCCAGATCAAGCCTATGTATCCGATATCACTTACCTCTGGACACAGGAAGGCTGGTTGTATCTGGCCGTTTTCATTGACCTGTTCAGTCGGCGAGTGGTGGGCTGGAGCATGGGGTCGCGGATGAACGCCAAGCTGGTGACAGATGCCCTGCGTATGGCGGTCTGGCAGCGTCGACCGGGGGCTGGGTTGATCGTGCATTCAGACCGAGGCTCACAGTATGCCAGCAAGGCGTACCGGCGGTTGCTGAAAGCCAATGGCTTTGTTGGCAGCATGAGCCGCAAGGGCAATTGCTGGGACAATGCGGTAGCGGAAAGCTTTTTTGCGAGCCTGAAGAAAGAGAGGGTGCAGTGGCGGCACTACCAGGTTCGAACCGAGGCTCAGCAGGATGTACTGGATTACATTGTGATGTTTTATAACAGTCGGCGGCGGCATTCGACGCTGGATTACAGCAGCCCCAATGATTACGAATCAGCAATGGCAGAACTGAAGAAAGCGGCTTAACTGGGTTGTCACAAATTGCTTGACCACTCCA
>NZ_JAMJPJ010000075.1 GCF_023555005.1 Halomonas llamarensis
CGGCTTCTGTCGATGTCAAGGGTAGGTAAGGTTCTTCGCGTTGCATCGAATTAAACCACATGCTCCACCGCTTGTGCGGGCCCCCGTCAATTCATTTGAGTTTTAACCTTGCGGCCGTACTCCCCAGGCGGTCGACTTATCGCGTTAACTTCGCCACAAAGTGCTCAAGGCACCCAACGGCTGGTCGACATCGTTTACGGCGTGGACTACCAGGGTATCTAATCCTGTTTGCTACCCACGCTTTCGCACCTCAGTGTCAGTGTCAGTCCAGAAGGCCGCCTTCGCCACTGGTATTCCTCCCGATCTCTACGCATTTCACCGCTACACCGGGAATTCTACCTTCCTCTCCTGCACTCTAGCTTAACAGTTCCGGATGCCGTTCCTAGGTTGAGCCCAGGGCTTTCACAACCGGCTTATCAAGCCACCTACGCGCGCTTTACGCCCAGTAATTCCGATTAACGCTTGCACCCTCCGTATTACCGCGGCTGCTGGCACGGAGTTAGCCGGTGCTTCTTCTGCGAGTGATGTCTTTCCTATCGGGTATTAACCGACAGGCGTTCTTCCTCGCTGAAAGTGCTTTACAACCCGAGGGCCTTCTTCACACACGCGGCATGGCTGGATCAGGGTTGCCCCCATTGTCCAATATTCCCCACTGCTGCCTCCCGTAGGAGTTCGGGCCGTGTCTCAGTCCCGATGTGGCTGATCATCCTCTCAGACCAGCTACGGATCGTCGCCTTGGTGAGCCATTACCTCACCAACCAGCTAATCCGGCATAGGCTCATCCGATAGCGCGAGGCCGAAACCCCGCTTTCTCCCGTAGGACGTATGCGGTATTAGCCTGAGTTTCCCCAGGTTATCCCCCACTACCGGGTAAATTCCTATGCAGTACTCACCCGTCCGCCGCTCGACGCCTCCTAGCAAGCTAGGATCGTTTCCGCTCGACTTGCATGTGTTAGGCCTGCCGCCAGCGTTCAATCTGAGCCATGATCAAACTCTTCAGTTTACAATCATTGTGATGCTTACATGTCACTCGAAAGTCACATAAGTGCATCAAACTTGGCTCAAGGTTTTCAAACGTTCTCTCAAGATCCGAAGACCTTGGTCGAGTCGCTTGCCTTGATAAT
>NZ_JAMJPJ010000076.1 GCF_023555005.1 Halomonas llamarensis
GGATGGCCGAGGTCGTTACGTGTGATCTGCCAGCGCTGATTCTCAGGGCCTTCAATACTCACCGGCTGCCCGAGCGCATCCCGCTCAATGGCCCAGCGCGTGCCGTCCGGGCCGGTCTGGGCAATGACTTGGCCGTGGTCGTCGCGCTCGATCATCGTCTCGTGACCCAGGGGATCGACGGTGGCTACCTTGAAGCCGGCACGGTCGTAACGGAACTCAATGCGCGAGCCGTCGGCGCGGGTGTGGGCCGTCCAGCGGCGGCCGGGGCCGCTGCCCACAAAGTGGTAGCGCTCCTCTCGGCCCAGGCTGTCAGTAACCCGGGTGTGATCCACATGATACGTGTAAGAGCGGGCCAAGCCACCGGCTTCCTGCTGGCCCACCACCCGGCCATCCGGGGCGTGGCGATCCCAGGTGTAGTGGGCTTCCATACCCCCGGGGACCCGGTGGGCGGTGAGCATATGGTCTTGCCACTCAAACTCGCGTACTAAGCCGACCATGTGCTGTACTTATTAGGTTGAATTCAGGTTTAAATGTTAATGTCCTATGTACGTATTTCTGCGTGGCTATTCCAACACATACACATAGCCATCAATACTGCCAAAATACAAACGACCATCTACGATGGCAGGTGTCGAGGTAATCCCTGCGTCTGTCTCATAACGCCATTTCATTTCGCCCGTATGGCGATCTACGGCATACATGTAATGATCATGACTACCGAAGTAAACTGTACCCCCAGCGATAGAGGCCGCTCCTCTAACGAATCCACCTGTTTCAAACCGCCAAACCAGTTCACCACTTTCTGTATCCATTGCGTTCATATAGCCATGAGCACCTGCATAGCCCTCGCCTTCGTCACCGAAAAAGATAACTTCGTCAGCTAAGCTAATAGAAGAGAGACTTGGAAATTCAATTGTGAATTCAGCATCCACCTCCCCATTGTGTTTATTTATCTTGGCGACCGACCCGCTGGAGTCGTTATTTCTAATTGTGAAAATACTGAAGTGGTTGAATAGATGTGACCACCCCAGTTAAGGAATAATGCCCTGAAACTGGAGATGGATCATGACCACACGAAAGCAGTACTCGAAAGAATTTAAACTGGATGCGATTAGCCTAGTGCT
>NZ_JAMJPJ010000077.1 GCF_023555005.1 Halomonas llamarensis
AATTGCACATGAACGGACCCGTTGCAGGACGGCGACCAGGACGTTACGCTTTCACCCATAGTGGATGGCCTCTTGGAATCGTGTTCTTGGCGGAACATATTGATTACCTTAGAGATTACCATCCACTTTCTTTGTTTTCAGGCCTGCCTCGTGAATAAGGGGGGTTGATGGGTAGTGAATAGGCACAGTATACATATTGCGGTTATTGCTTGAGGCCTGAAGACGGAGTTTAGTGGCGCTTCTTCTTGTTTTTTTCGTCTTTTTTGCGCTGAAGTGTATTAAGTCCATCACCAGCACTGTCTATAAGCACTATAAATGTTGTGATTACGGCCACGGGAGCTAAAAAAAATGAAATTATCAACAAAACCGCTTTTATTGCCGTGAAGCTTCCGCTTTCAGGGCTGTACACGGCGATACCGCCGCTTAAAAAACAAATAATAAAAGACCAAATGCGGATTTTATTGATTATCTTCATTTTTATTTCCACTTAATAAGTCTTTTAGGTATTCCTGAGCATCTTTTATATTGCCATGGACCGTAGTAGTGGCTTTACAGTGCTGAAGTCCGCCTGCCATGCCAGTGCTTGGCCCAAGCCAGCCGCTGGCCCCTGCAATTGAGTTGCCTCCGACGTCGATAGAGCCCCCGCCACCCTTAACAACTCCCGCGCGCACGAAAGGTCCCCAAGTTTCTGATGTCCCGTTCTCCAAAGGAGTTGAGCTAACTGCAATGTTTCCTCCAGTGCCTGCCCCCCTGAACACTCCCAAGCCATACTGTTGACATTCAGTCACTACTGTCGCGGCATTTCCTTCAGAATCAAACTTAAGTCCAGTTGATACAGTTTGGCCAAAAAAACCACCAAACGTTTCTGCCGCAATATTTGGCTCTACACTCGTAACAAGGTCTTCCGCCTGCCTTCCCACCGTATTTGACTGACTGTAAGGTCCGCCGCCTAGCCCATAAGTCCGTCTACTCCCAAATAGCCCCAGCGGATCCACCATCCCCGTCGGATTGGTCACGTAGCCATAAAGGTTCGTACCACCTCTCAACCCAATCGGATCCTGACTGATATACCGCCCTTGCTGCGGGTCGTAGTACCGGTGACGGTTG
>NZ_JAMJPJ010000078.1 GCF_023555005.1 Halomonas llamarensis
AGTGTTCATCCGTGAGCATTTGTCGGGGCATCGCAAGCTCGCAGTTTGTTGGCGTGAGAACCTCTATTCTGCGAGCTTGCCCCTATCCTGCCAAATCATCTTCGATCAAACGTCAACACGCCCTAGAGAACGAAAGGCGATCCGTGCAGGTTAAAAGAACATTTCTCTGTTAGCTTTTTAAGGGATTACTGAAATTTTCTGGATTCATAGCAGTCGGGTAGATCGAGAGATTACTCTACCCGGCTCCACACAGATTCGGGCATGCGCGATTGACGCACTCGGCTCCTCAATTATCAGTTTTGCTGAAGGCTCAACATCTCTGCATGATCTGAGCAGGTGGTAGGTAAGCGCTCCACAAAACTTGCAATTACCCACAAGTCATCAGCCACATAAGCATGCTATTGATTAAGTAAAGCCCGATGTGTTTCTTTGGTTCCTCAGGTCGTTCGATATGATAAGAGGTACCAATATGCGACAACACTGGGTGAAAGAAGAAATGACAGGCTGCGACTTGGGGGACGCGCGACTGAATCAAAGGTTGACCGTTATGCTGGAAGCACTCGGTGATCGGCCAGACAAATCACTACCCACCGCATTTCAGGACTGGGCCAATACCAAGGCCGCCTACCGCTTCTTTGCGGATGAGAATGTCAGCTAGGACAAGATTTTGGAGGAGCACTTTGCCGCTTCGGCTTTGCGTATCCAAGCCACCGATGGCCCAATATTGATCCTGCAGGATACAACCGAGTTTTCCTTCAAGCGCTCGTAACCTGAGAAGATTGGCTTTATCAATGAATCAACCGGGCGCAAAATGAAAGAAGGACGGCACCTTAAACATACCGTCTGCGGGCTTTTAATGCACGCCAGTCTGGCGATCACAGCGGAAGGGCTGCCGTTGGGTCTGATCGCTGCCAAATTCTGGACGCGGAACAAATTCAAAGGCACAGAGGCTCTCAAGCGCAAGGTTAATCCGACCCGCATACCCATCGAACAGAAAGAAAGCATGCGTTGGCTCGACAACCTGCAGCGTTCTACTGAGCTGGCAAGTTCACCTGCACGGTGCGTGCATATCGGTGATCGCGAAAGTGACATTTTTGAACTCTTTTG
>NZ_JAMJPJ010000079.1 GCF_023555005.1 Halomonas llamarensis
GTCCAGCGGCTGGAGACCAGGCGGTAACGGGTCAGCACGCCAGGCCCGCCCGCGCGAATAACGGCGACGTAGTCGGCGGCTGCCAGGAAGCGCAGGTATTCATTGGCGGTGGGTTGGGCGATCTCGACCTTGGGCGTGGTCGCGGCGTCCGCCAGTTCGCGGGCGTTGCAGTCGCCGATGATCTTGAGCGTGCGCCACATCTGTTCACGGCCAAGGCCACCGGTGGGGGTTGAGCCGTCTTTGCGCACACGCGGGGCTTCTACTCCGACGTCTTTCACCAGGGTGTACTGCACCGGCTCGCCGCTTTTGCGGGGTGCATCAGTGCGCGCGAGGTAGCCGCCTTTTTCGAGGGCGTTCAGGTAGTCGCGTACCCGCCCTTGGCTGACCGCATCGGGCATCAGCAGCGATACATCGACCGTGGTGATGGCCAACCCTTTGCCGTGCATGTCGCGCAGGGTTTCCCAGACCGCCTGGCGGTCCACTTTTGGCCCTTGGGCGTTGAGTTGGGGTTTACGTTTTGCCATGCCTGTCTTTGTCATGATCAGCCCCTCCGCGCCGGTGGTTGGCCGGTGTGGATCTCACGCTCGCCCCATTCCCGCATGCCGACCATCGTCCAGCCGTTGGCGGTGGCTTCAGAGTGGATCTGGTAGAGGTTGACGGCGACGCGGCGCAGGGAGCCTTTTACGCGGTTGTTGACGACTTCCAGCAGGTCGTCGTCGATCTCGATATCGGGATAGCTTTTGTCAGCCAGGGCGCGTACGTCTTCCAGGCTGGCGGCTTGGGCGGGCACCCATTCCAGTACGCGGTTATGCAGGCGTTCCAGGCGGGCCATTGAGGCAGGCACGCGCTCTTCACCGATCAGGATTAAGGTGCCTTGGCTGGCGTTGTAGATGTCGGTGAGCACGTTGGCGGCGGCTTTGTCGATCACGTATTGGACGTCATCAATGATCAGCGGGCGGCCGGAGCGCGAGAGCTGCTCGGCGATCTGGTCGACCATCTCGCTGAGCGTCTTCATGGGGATGATGCCCATCTCGCGCAGCACAGCGACAACGAACGCCTTTTTCGTCCAGCTTTCACGGCACTCGACGTAGTAGGCGCGGTGCA
>NZ_JAMJPJ010000007.1 GCF_023555005.1 Halomonas llamarensis
GAACTCAGTAGTGAAACCGCTCAGCGCCGATGGTAGTGTGGGGCCTCCCCATGCGAGAGTAGGTCATCGTCAGGCACTTATCCGAAAAATCCCCCCGGGCTCAGGCCCGGGGGGATTTTTTTTGTTTTGGATAAAATATCCCTTATATCTCGTTACCTTTTTTAGAAGTGCTCTTGTAGAAATGGGTAGTGGTGAAATGGATGGGTAGCCGCTATGCTGAAATGTTGATGGCTATATAGCTAACTTGGAGAGGGTAGATGAGCGTACAACTGCTAAAACGATTAATGATGGCAGCTTTGGTTATCTTGCTAGTGGGTGGCTTAGCCGCCTGTGGAGACGATCAAGGGCCCGCTGAGAAGGTGGGAGAGAGCGTTGATGAAAGTATGGAAAGCGCAGGGGAAAGTATGGAAGAGTTGGGAGAAGATATCGAAGAGTCAGCGCAAGAGTAAGCGTTGCACTGATGATAAAGTCAAAACAGCCGCTTAAGCGGCTGTTTTGATACTGGGCTTCTACTTATAAAGACAATAATGAGGTGTAAACGTGCGTTTACAGCGTGAGAAGTGTTTACTGCTGATGGTCGATTTTCAAGCCGGATTATTGCCAGTGATTGATGGCGGTGCGCAGGCCATAACAGAAGCGAGCTGGCTCGCTGGCATCGCGCAATTACTTGAAGTGCCGATTTGGCTTACCGAGCAGAATCCGGCAAAGCTGGGTGGCACGGCGCCGCAGCTACTGGATCAGCTCGGAGAGCATCGTGTGTGGCAGAAGGTGCACTTCAGCGTGATGGAAGAGCCCGAATTTCGCAGTGCATTAGCGGTCACCGGCAAAACGCAGATTGTGCTGTGCGGCACTGAAGCGCATATTTGTGTCATGCAAACAGGGCTTGGTCTGCTCGAAGCCGGTTATGAGCTCTACTGGCTCACCGAAGCGGCGGCGAGTCGGCGACAGCGCGAAGCACAACTGGCGCGTGAACGTGCCTGTGCCAACGGTGCAGTTGCGGTTTCGGCGGATATGGTTGCGTATGAATGGCTGCACCGCTGCGATACCGAGACGTTCAAACAGGCGCACCGGCAGTTTCTGAAACCCCGCTCGGCGCGCCCGGTCACGTTTAATTAGAACTTACACGGGGCGGTCTGCTTCTCGGCGGATGAATACGAGGGTGTTGCCCTCGGATGCGGCAGGGGCGAAACGGTACCCCGCTACATCGAATGCTTTCAGCCCATCCGGGTTGTTGAGCTTTTGACGAATGATCCAGGCGCTCATCAGCCCGCGGGCTTTTTTGGCATAGAAACTGATGATCTTCACCTTGCCATTCTTCTCGTCTTTGAACACCGGGGTGATGACACGAGCATCGAGTTTTTTCGTGTCTACCGCCTTGAAGTACTCGTTCGAGGCGAGGTTGACGAGCACTTTGGAGCCACTTGCCGTTATGGTTTCGTTCAGGGCATCGGTCAGTGTGGGTTTCCAATAAGCGTAAAGATCGTTGCCCGCTGGGTTGGGCAGTTTGGTGCCCATTTCCAAGCGATAGGCTTGAATCAGATCCAGCGGGCGGAGCAGACCGTATAGCCCCGAGAGAATACGTAAGTGTTGCTGAGCAAAGCGATTTTCCTCTTCGCTGAAGGTATCCGCTTCCAGCCCGGTATACACATCACCTTGAAAAGCCTGCGCCGCCGGTTTGGCCGTTTCAAGCGTGAAGGGCGGCTGCCACTCGGCAAAGCGCGCCGCGTTTAGCCCCGCGAGCTTATCGCTAATGCCCATCAGTTCACTCAGTTGCTGCAGCGAGTAATCGCGCAAAATATCGATGAGCACTTGGCTTTGAGCCAGAAAATCCGGCTGGGTCGCTTGGTTGGTGGTTGCCGGTGTTTCAAAATCCAGCGTTTTTGCGGGAGAAATCACGCTTAGCATGGCGCACTCCTGAGTCTATGTTAGACGCCTGTTGAATCGTACTAATATACCAAACCCCGGCGGTTGCCGGGGCTATGGGGTTGATAGTCGGGGGCTGGGCAAGTGTTATGGATAAGTGTTATGGGCAAGGGCTAGGCATGCGCCGGTGGATGACGTCGATTGCCTCAAGCACGTCGTCGTTGAGTTTTATGCTTTCGCTTGCGAGGTTGGTTTCCAGCTGCTCCATGGTGGTAGCACCAATGATATTGCTGGTTAAAAAACTGCGAGAGTTCACAAACGCCAATGACATCTGGGCCGGGTCAAGATCGTGCTCGCGGGCTAAGTTAACATAAGCTTGGGTGGCGGCTTCCGCTTCGGGAGAGGTGTAGCGCTTAAAGCGCTCAAAAAGGGTTAAGCGCCCCTTGGGTGGTTTGGCACCGTTGAGGTATTTGCCCGAAAGCACGCCAAACCCAAGCGGCGAATACGCGAGCAAGCCGACATCCTCACGCTGGGCGACCTCCGCAAGCCCCACCTCAAAGCTGCGGTTGAGCAGGTTATACGGATTTTGCACCGACGCGACACGCGGTAGTCCTAGACGATCAGCGAGCCCAAGCGATTTCATCACGCCCCATGGCGTGTCGTTGGAAAGACCAATGGCGCGCACTTTGCCCGCATCGACTAACTCTTTTAGGGCGGAGAGCGTCTCTTCTAGCGGCGTCGCATCTTCATCCTCGTGATGGACATAGCCGAGCTTGCCGAAGAAATTGGTGTTGCGATCCGGCCAGTGGAGTTGATAGAGATCGACGTAATCGGTCTGAAGCCGCTTTAGGCTTTCATCCATCGCTTGGTGAAGGTGATCACGGGTCAGACGGGGCCCGCCACGAATGTGGTCTAGACCTGGCCCTGATGCTTTGCTGGCAATGATGACATCATCGCGAGCGCCGCGCTGCTTCAGCCACGTGCCGATATAGCGCTCAGTCAGCCCTTGAGTTTCCGCTTTAGGCGGTACCGGGTACATTTCGGCGGTGTCGATAAAATTGATACCGAACGCGATGGCGCGATCAAGTTGCTCATGGGCATCGGCCTCGCTGTTTTGCTCGCCAAACGTCATGGTGCCTAGACAGAGTCGGCTGACTTCCATGCCTGTTCTGCCAAGAGGTCGCGTTTGCATCGTGCTCTCCTTATTGAGATCAAATCATCATTGATGACGGGCATGTTAGCGAGGCCCCAGCAAAGCAGCAAATCCTTGGGGTTGAGTCAACGCTAAGGCAGGCGTATGCTTGCCAGCCCATCCAGCCTGCATACGCTGGATTCTTTAGGGTTAGGCTGCTAATCATCATTGGTATGGCGGCCTTTCCGAGGTTAACTCATCAGCCAAGGTGGTCTGCCATGCCAGAGGCATCATCTTTGTTTACTCGGTTTGAATACCGTGTCGCTGACCGGTTATTTCATACCCGTTGGCTACTCCCGCGTTCGCCACGCACTCAGCGCCTTACCCTGCGCTTGTTTAAGCGCTGTGCAGAGGCAGGGCACCCCGATGCGCTCTCTGTTTACGGGCACATGCTGTTTCATCGCAGCTCATCGCCCCAGGACAAAGCACGCGGTGCACGCTATGTTGTGGAAGCGGCGCATGCGGGTGATTTAAAGGCGCAGTATCAAGTTGCAAAGATCTATGAGTACGGTTGTGCACAGTATCCTCGCCGGGACGAGTACGCCGTCACGTGGTACGCGCGAGCCGCAGAGGCTGGCCACTACCTTGCTGCAGAAAGACTGGCGCGCGCCTATCGCCAGGGTGAGCTAGGATTAGCCTTGGATACTGAGCAAGCTGCATTTTGGCAAAACCTAGCCGATCAGCGCGCTACACTGCCAACGCCCGCAACGGCTTAGCGTGCACGCACGTTTTCAACTGACGATGACCAAACGGCGTGTTTTGACCAGACGACGTGTTACGTGGGGAAGCCTGTGCCCGAAACGCTACCGACAGTGCTAGATATTGAAGCGTCCGGGTTCGGGCGTGGCAGCTATCCGATCGAGGTGGGTATCGCCCGTGCGGACGGTAGTTGTTGTGCGTTTTTGATCCAGCCGCTGGAAGAGTGGACGCATTGGGACCCCAAGGCGGAGCTTTTGCACGGTATCTCCCGCGACCGATTGCAGCGCGAAGGGCATCCAGTACGCCAGGTGGCGGTCTGGATCAACGACGAACTTAGTTCGATAGGCAAGGCGTACAGCGACAGTTGGGGCTATGACAATACCTGGCTGTCGCTGCTATTCCACCATGCAGGCATTATTCCTGGATTTCGACTGGAAGCGCTGCGCATTTTGCTTAATGAGACGCAGCTAGGGCTTTGGAGCGATACAAAAGAAGCGATTATTGGCGAACAAGGTATTCACCGTCATCGTGCAAGCGAAGATGCGCGCTTATTACAGCTGACCTTCGCCCGCACCCGAGCGCTGAGCAACCCATACGCCTCTTAATACCTGAACTTTCCTAGCGCTTGTACCGGTATCAATCAGCATCTGCGGTAACGGCGAGCAAAATCTTGCCGGTATTGGCGTCTTTCCGCATATAGGCGTGGGCTTCATCCACGGCTTGAATCGGCCAACTGCGGTCGATTTGCGACGTAATCTCGCTATTGGCAATACGCGGCCAAACGTACTGGTAGAGAGCGTCCATTATCTCGCCTTTAGCGGCAGCCGACTTTGCGCGCAGCGTTGAGCCAATAAAGCGCTGGCGTTTCATGAGCATTCGGCTCATGTCTAAGGTGGCGCTACGCCCGCCCATGATGCCGATCAGCACTAACCGTCCGTCGGCGTTGAGTACCTTTTGGTTGTCGGCAAGATAGCTTGCCCCCACCGGGTCAAGAATGGCATCCGCGCCGCCCCAAGCTTTTACCGCCTCGACAAAGCTGCCGTCGTGGCGATTCCAGCCATCGCTGGCACCGAGCTTGCGGCAGGCTTGAAGTTTTTCCTGGCTGCCGACCGTGACAAAGCAGGGGTGGCCGAAGGCGCGGCAAAGCTGAATGGCCGCCGTTCCAACGCCGCTGGCACCGGCATGAAGGAGTACGCGTTCTCCCTGCTGCAACGCACCTTCCATAAACAGGTTCAACCAAGCAGTTGCGAACACTTCCGGCAGCGCCGCTCCCTCGCGGAGACTAATGCCTTCCGGCAGCGGTAGCACTTGGCGCGCATCGACCACAACCTCTTCGGCATAGCCGCCACCGGCTAGCAGCGCACATACGTCGTCACCGGGTTTAAGATGCGTCACGTTATCGCCGACATGCGTAATCGTGCCGCTGACTTCGAGCCCCAGGGTACCCGTCACGCCGGGCGGTGGCGGGTAGTGCCCCGCGCGCTGCATGAGATCCGCGCGATTTACCCCTGCCCAGGCAACTCGTAGGCGGACTTCATCGGTGTCTGGTCCGCTCGGTGTGGCGGTTTTCTGCCAGTAGGCGTTCTGATCGGCAAACTCTACCGCGTACATAGCACTCTCCCGGTTAACGCGTTTTTGACAGGGTTACAGCTGAGCTTCGATAGCGTCAAGCAAGTCGCTGATCACTTCGGCGTCAAGTAGCATCTCGCGGGTGGTAGCGCCCAGAAAACCATGACTCACTGTGTTATCTAAAAACGTCAGTAACGGTGAGTAGAAGTCGTTGATGTTTAGAAGGCCCATCGGCTTGTCGTGCAGGCCCAGATAACCCCAGGTCCAGATTTCAAACAACTCTTCAAAAGTGCCGATGCCGCCGGGCAGGGCGATAAACCCATCGGCTTGGGAAGCCATGGTGGCTTTGCGTTCGTGCATGTCGTGCACGCGAATCAGCTCGGTGAGGTCGAAGTGGGCCTGCTCACGCTCGACGAGGTGGTCGGGCATCACGCCGATGGCCTTACCGCCTGCCTCTAATACCGCATTGGCCAGCTCGCCCATCAGGCCAATTCGTGCGCCGCCGTAGACTAACGTGTGGCCGCGCTTGGCAAGCGCTGTGCCGAGTTCAATCGCAGCGTGGCGAAATTCCGGGCTGTTGCCGGGGCGCGAGCCGAGGTAAACGCAAAGTCGTGCCATGCAACGTATCCTTTAACGGTGGTCCTGTCGCTGCCCCATTACGGTAGGCAGCGGTCAATCTGGTGGGTATCGTCCATCCACTGGCCGATGGCGTTATGACGGCCTAAGTGGTGGGCGTATTGGGTATGCAGGCAGCGCACCTGATTCCAATTGGTGATGCCGCCGATCCCCCGCTCAGTGAGTACGTTTTCATAGCCGCGTTGAACGACGTTGGCCTTTTGTGCATCGTTCATGTGTTGCCAGCGCTCATCGACGTAGTCGCGATGGCTCTGGTGATACGCAGCGAGAAAGTCGGCGTCTTCCTGTAGACGCTTTTCTAACGCTTTGATTACGCCGGCGGCCTCAAGGTGGGAGATGGCCACCTTGAGGCGCTCGGAGCTGAGCCAGTAGAGCGTCGGAAAGGGCTTGCCGTCGACAATCGGTGCCATGCGCAGTACTAGCGGTGTGCCTTCGCCGTCAGTGGCGGCGACCGCCTCGATACCTCGCGGGGCGCGGCCAAGCTGTTGGGCAATCATCTCCAACTCACTTGGGGTAGGCGGGTGGTTGGTGCGAATAATCATCGGGTGGCGCTAATCCTGAACAAATTTGGTGGAACGGCCCACGGCGCGAAAGAAGCAGCGGTTGAGCTGTTCGGGAGTGGCGACATAGCCCCACGTGTGTTCGCTATACTCAGCAGCGCGAGCCATCAGCACTTCATAGAGCCGATTGAACGGCGCATCATAATCGTAGGGGTCGGCGCCGGATAACCGAATGTGTGGATAGTCGGCGAAGCGCTCGATAAAGTAGCGCTCCAAGTCCGCTTCCACGGCTTTATGCTGCTCGGTGTCATCCGGGTCTATCCAGAGATTGTAGCGGATTGCCATAAGGCTCTCTCCGTTGGCCCGGCGTGCGGGCGTGTGTCACTCAGGCGCGTCGTGAAGGTGCGCTTCAAGTGCCTTACGCAGACCACCTTCAATAGGCATAGCGCACTTGGCCTGATGATCATATTGTACCAAGACCGTGTGACCGAGGTTAGCGAGCGTTCCGTGCTGGCGAGCCTCTTGCGTCACGGTAAAGGAGCTATTACCCAAGCGCGTCAGGTAGGTCCGTAATTCGATATCGTGGCCGTAAAACAGTTCGGCGCGGTAATCGATCTCCATGCGCGCCATGATCAGCCGCCACTCGCTAGGGTTCAAGTTCGGCGTGAAAAGTTTGAAAAGGTCATTGCGTGCGAGTTCAAACCACGCCGGCAAGCGGGTGTTGTTGATATGCCCTAAGGCGTCAGTATCGTAGAACGCAGGCTCAATGGTACGAGTAAACATCGCGGCTCCTGTTTATATAGGCTGTTTATATAGACTGTTTTTATAAGCTAGTCTTGAAGTTTTTTATCATTGAGTGTTGCTTACTTAGCATTCACCCAAGCAAACGCTTGGTCAAGTGTTTGCTCAGGCCGCCAGGCGGCGATTGGCCCACCACTGCTGCACACGCATCCATCCCACAAGCCACAGCGTGGCGACGGCAAAACCCGCCAGTGTGCCGACGGCCAAGCCCCACGGCTCATAGGTGAGCGAAACGCACAGGGTGTAACTTAACAGCGCGCCAAGCCCCATCGGGTAGTGCTTGATCACCGTCGCTGCAGGGGCAGCGCCGTACGACGCATGCAGAATCAACAAAAAGGGCAGCATGGTCACCGGGAAAGCCGCCAGCGTGCCCGCCCAGGCAGCGGGCACCATGTGCGCGAGTGCTGTGATGATAAAAATCATCAGCGTGGCAAGCCCGGCGCGAAAGGCAAGCGCCAACCATGAAAATGCGCCGCTGGCGTTAACACGCGCTTCCGGTACGCGGCGATAAAGCCAGGTGAACAGGACAATGGCCGCGAGTGTAACCAGCGTGCCGCTGACGCGAGTAAACTCGAACTGCGAAAGCACTCCGCCGACCACAAGCCAAGCGGCTAAACCGCCCGCACACCCGGTTAAAACGCCCATGGGGCCGTCCTGCCGGCCGCACAGCAAATAGCCACCGCCTAGCGCCAGTGTGGCGGTAAAGCCCGCTAGCGTATGCACGGCGCTTTGGGTGGCAAACATCGGGGAAATTTCCAGCCCGATGAAAAAGAGCGCTAATGCCGTGCCGAGCGGATAACCGGCCAATAGCCCCGCCACCCGCGGGCTTACCCTCACCGCGACGGCACCAAGCCCGAGCACCAACCCAATGGAAACCAATAGCTTAGCCAGCTGCCAAATCAGCGGAACTTCTGTCATTATTTATCCTTACCTTGCGATTAAACGAGGCGTAGCCCTTGCTGGTCTTGCCAGGCGGCATCAATGGCTGTACCTAATGGCGCATGTAGATGCTCAGGCAGGGCCTCTTGAGCCTCTGTGAGGCTTTCAAACGTGCGATTGCGTAGCCAGCAGTATGCCCAGGCGCAGGCCTCCGCCTCACTTTGTGGCGAGGGACGCGCAGGCATTTGGTTGAGCAGAAAGACAGCCGTGCGCGGCGCCCAGAGCGGAATTTCCTCCGCTGTTGGAGCCTCGCTCCACGCCTTTAACGTGGCGCCGCTGGGGGTGGCGTCCGGCGTGCCGAGCTTAGCCACCCGCGCGGTTTCGGCCAGCAGCAGTGCCAGGCGGTCCTCATCGGCTTGGCCGATGGTTAACCACTGGCGTAGCAGCGCTGGCAAGCCATGGCGGACTTGGGTATAGAAATCGAGTTGCGGCATGCTGAAAAGAACTCCCTGAAAAGAACCCCCGTGAACAGAAGGAAACCGCTATGGCGTTTGATTTTGCCACGCCGATTGATCGGCGACACCCCGAAGGCGGCTGGCCGTCACAAAAATGGCACCGTTATGACGACGATGTGCTGCCTCTGTGGGTAGCTGACATGGATTTTCACTCGCCGCCGTCGGTGGTCGAAGCACTACATCGCCGCGTGGACCACGGCGTTTATGGCTACGGGGAAGTGCCAACCACCTTGAAGCAAACGCTGTGCGACTGGAGTGCCGCGCACTACGGCTGGCGCATTCAACCCGAATGGCAGCAGTGGTTGCCGGGCGTCGTGCCCGCGCTGCACTTTGCGAGCCTGGCACTCACCCAGCCGGGCGATGGCGTACTGACGGTCACGCCGATCTACCCGCCGTTTCTCGACGTTGCCGAGCGCACCGGCAGGCTACCACAGCAGGCATCAATGGTGCTGACAGAGGCCGACGGCTGGCAGCTGGATTTAGACGCGCTGGAGGCGGCGATTACGCCGAAAACGCGCCTTTTGCTTTGGTGTCAGCCGCACAACCCTACCGGGCGGGTATGGCGCGAATCGGAACTGGCCGGGCTTGCCGCGCTGGTCGAGCGTCATGACCTTTACGTGGTCTCTGATGAGCTTCACTGCGATTTGCTGCTGGACGAAGGCGCTTCGCACCGCCCGCTGGCGGCGGCGTTTCCCGAGTTGGCGGCGCGTACGATCACACTCTGGGCACCTTCGAAAACGTTTAATCTCGCCGGGCTAACCACCGCCTGCGCGGTGATACCCGACTCGGCGCTGCGCGAGCGCTTTGCCCGTGCGAGCAAAGGGTTACAGCCGGATGGCAACGTGCTTGGTTTAGTCGCGGCCGAGGCGGCTTACCGCGAAGGCGAGCCCTGGCGCCAAGCGCTACTTTCCGTGTTGCGCGGCCATCGCGAGCGGCTGGTCGAGAAGATAGCCGAATGGCCCGGCGTAACCATGCACGCGCCCGAATCGACTTACCTGGCGTGGCTGGATATGCGCGAGGCAGGGTTAGGCGAGGCACCGCACAAAGCGCTGTTAAAACAGGCGCGGGTGGCGCTCTCCGACGGCGCGGTCTTCGGCCACCCGGGTTTTGTGCGGCTTAATTTCGGCACCACCGCCGCCCAGCTCGATACGGCGCTGGCGCGCATGGGTCAAGTGCTAAAGCGCTAATCGTGCCCGGCAATGGATTGATGCCCTTTATGCCAGAATCATCCAGACACAGGCGGCGGTTAACGCGCCCATGGTGACATTGAAGCGTCGCCAAGCGCGATCGGTGCGAATTTTTTGCCCGATAACGCTACCAAACGCTGCCCATAATGCGCAGCAAGGCAGAGCGACGAGTTCGGCAAATCCCACCAGCAGTAGCGCATTGAGCCAAGCGTCGCCGCTGGCAGGAAGAAAACCAGCGATCAGCGCCAGCCCCATTACCCACGCTTTAGGGTTGGCAAACTGGAACAGCGCGGCCTGCCAGAAAGTCAGCGGGCGTCGTGTGACGTCATCGCGTAGATCGGGAGGAGGCGCCGTGGCAATTTTCCACGCCAGATAAAGCAGATAGGCACTGCCTAGCCAGCGCAGTGCCTGTTGAAGGCTCGGATACTGCTCAAACAGCACGCCCAGCCCCATTGCCACACCGGCAAACAGTAAAAAGCAGCCGCCAATAATGCCGAACAGGTGCGGCAGCGTACGACGAAAACCAAAATTCGCTCCGGATGCGGTTAGCATCAGGTTGTTAGGGCCAGGCGTTAGCGTCATCGACATCATGTAAAGCGCGGCGGGGCCCAGAATCACCCATTGACTGTTCATTTTTTGTATCCATACAATTTAGTGTTTTAGTCTGCAATTGCAGCTCTTTTAAAGCATAATCGCGCTAATATTGGCGTCAAAGGTTTTATTGTCACCATGACAATCTGGGTTCCTAAACTGGAAGCGTATTCAGGCCCGCGTTATCGCGCCATTGCGGCGGCGATTGGCGATGCAGTTAACGCCGCGACTCTGCAACCTGGCGAAAAACTGCCGCCCCAGCGGCGTCTGGCGGATGCGTTAGGCGTAACCATTGGCACAGTAACGCGGGGTTATGCCGAAGCCGAACGTCATGGCTGGGTGGCGGCGCGGGTGGGCAGCGGTACCTATGTTACGGATCGCCACGACACGACAACGTTTCAGATGTCACATGTGGAAACGGAAAACGACGATGCTCATATTGATTTAAGCCTGAGCCTGCCACCGCCGCATCCCTTGCGCCAGCAAGGGTTGGCGTCTGCCCTGGCAGCGGTCGGTCAATCCCAAGAAGCCCTCAATAGAGGCGTGAGCTACCAATCAGCACAGGGCAGCACGGCGCAGCGCCAGGTATTCAGCGAGTGGTTGGCAACCCAGGGTTTTGATCTTTTGGCCGATGAATTATTGCTGACTCAGGGTGGGCAGCACGGCGTACAGCTCAGCTTGCAAGGGTTGTTGCGCCCAGGGGAGCTAGTGGCCGCGGATGCCTTAACTTACCCGGGGCTGATGAGCGCCGCGCGGCAGTCGCACCTCAAATTGGTGGGGATTCCCTTCGATGATGACGGTATGTGTGTTGAGTCGCTCAAGGCCCAGTGCGAACGTCAGCCGCCGCGTTTGCTGTATCTAACGCCAGATCAAAATAACCCCACAGGCGTGACGCTGAGCCTTGAGCGTCGTGAGGCCATTGTGGCGCTTGCCCGCGAATATGACGTCTGGCTACTGGAAGATGCGGTTCAGTATCTGCCTGCCGACGAGCGTTTGACGCCGCTGTACCATCTGGCGCCGGAACGCACGCTGTTTGTGTTCAGCACGGCCAAGGTGTTAGCCGGTGGCCTGCGAATCGGCGTGTTGCGAGTTCCACAGGCGCTTTTAGAGCGTTTGACGCAGGCACTACGTGCCCAAAACTGGATGGTGCCTCCGCTCTTAGTGGACGTCGCGTGTCATTGGGTGGCTCAGGCATCGGCACGTGAGGTACTGGCGTGGCAAAATGAGGAGCTTAAAGCGCGTCAGGCACTGGCCGCTGACATATTGGCAGGCGTTACCCTTCAGGCGCGAAAGGGCGGCAGCAACCTATGGCTGATGCTGCCGGAGGGGTTTCGTGCGGTGGCCTTTAGCGAACAGCTGAAATCTCACGGCGTGTTGGTTACCAGTGCGGAACCTTTTTGCGTGGGTAACGCCGTCGCCCCGCAAGCCGTCCGCTTATGCCTGGGGGCTGCTCAGGATCGGGACACCTTGCGTCGCGCGCTGCTAATCCTGCGCGGCTGTCTTCAGGCGGGGCCGGTTGTCAGCCCCACGCTATAAAGCATTCTTAGATGAACCGAGGAGATCAATACAGCAGCGCAAATAGCTTGCGGCGGTAGGCGACGGTCAGCGGATGATCGGCGCCCAGCGCATCAAAGACTTGCAGCAGCGTCTTGCGTGCAGCGTCGTCGCCGTAAGCGCGGTCGCTTTTCATTAGCGCCAGCAAGGCTTCCAGGCCCGTTTCATAGTCGCCGTCGGCGACGTGGCGCAGTGCGCGCTGGAACTGCGCTTCGCTATCGTCGCGCTCACCCAAGGCGGCAATTTCCTCGTGCGAAAGGGCTTGCTCGCCAAACGCGATGCTAGCGCGCACGCCGCGGGCGGGCGCTGCGTCGCGCTCTTCCGGTGGCAGATTATCCAGCACGCTGCGGGCTTCGTCGCCGCGCCTTTCAGCTACCAAGGCGCTGGCCAGGCTGACTTGGTAGGCGTAGTGCTCTGGGTATTGGCTGGTCAGTGTCTGATAAATGTCCCGCGCCGTAGCGGCGTCGCCAGCCTTTAATGCCTCTTCGGCTTGTTCTTCAGGGCTAGGTGGCACATCGTCGGGGGCTTGGAAGTAACGGCCGAGCCACTCGCGAATCTCTTTTTCTGGCAGCGCGCCTTGGAAGCTATCCACCAAGCCGCTTTGGCTAACGAGCTTCACATCGGGTACCGAGCGCACGCCGAGTTGCCCGGAGATTTCCGGATTGGCTTCCACGTCGAGCTTGGCGAGGAGAAAGGCGCCACGGTACTCGACGGCGAGCTTTTCCAGCACTGGCATCAGGTTTTTGCACGGCTCGCACCACGGTGCCCAGCAGTCCAGCAGCACCGGGACTTGCATTGAGGCCTCCAGCACCTGCTGAATATTGCTGGCATCGAGATCAATAATGACGTCTTCGCGGCGTACGTCGCCGCCGCCCGTCGGCGTGCTCTCTGGGGAGGCTTGCGTATTGGCAGCGTCGCCTGACTCAATCGGGGCGGTTAACGCTTCACCGGTACGCGGATCAATAATGGACATGGGATCACTCTGGAAACAGGAAATTTAGCTAAGATATGCAGGCGCTGGCGCCGGGATTCAAGGCAATGGAGCAAAAAACACTGCTAGGAGAAGGGAAATGCAAACACCTCAAGTCGCGGTGCGCCCGTGCCCGCCTCACCGCCGCCATGAAGCGCTACAGCAGCTAGCGGCGGCGCATGAATCAACAAG
The DNA here is from genome assembly GCF_023555005.1 of Halomonas llamarensis. Classification (GTDB taxonomy): domain Bacteria; phylum Pseudomonadota; class Gammaproteobacteria; order Pseudomonadales; family Halomonadaceae; genus Vreelandella; species Vreelandella llamarensis. The sequence continues at coordinate 13,149 of NZ_JAMJPJ010000007.1, forward strand.
GTGGCAGGCGCTGGCAGAAGCGGTGGATATCCAGCTAGCGCAGCAGGCGCCGGAGTGGGCCGGACTTTTTATCGCCGAATGCGTTAGCGATGGCCAAAACGACACACTCTGCAACGCGACCTGGGTGCAGCTACTGCCGGGCAATATGGCGCAGCTGTGGCTCCCCGCTGAAGAGGATGCTACCGCACAAGCGCTTTTGCACGTGGCGCAGCAGTGGGTAGCTGAGCGCGCCTTGACGCTTTGCCATACGGTGATTGGCCCCGAGCAGCGCGAGCGCGTAGTGCTGCTTGGGAATGCTGGCATGCAGCTGATTGCACCGCTGCGCTATCTGGTCGCACCGGCCAAAACGCGGCTATCCGAAAAGCCAGCACCGGCTATCACCTTGGTGCCGTGGGCCACGTTGACGCATGAGGAGCAACACGCGCTAATCAGCGCCGTGCAAGTTGATTCCATGGATTGTGTCGCCTTGCGCGAGGCACTCGGTACCGACGCGTTAATTGCCGGGTTTTATCAGCAGGATGCGTACGCGGCGGCGAATTGGTATGTCGTGCATGCGGCGTGGCGTGACAACGCGCCGGAAATCACCGGTGTTCTATTGCTGGCGCCGCGGCCAGCGGTCAACGCCTGGGAGCTGATGCTGATGGCGTTGTTGCCGTCCTGGCGTGGCTACCGGCTGGGCGAGCAACTGTTGAATGCGGCGTTTCGCCAAGCGCAAGCGGCTGGTGTCGAACGCGTGCTGCTGTCGGTTGACGCGACAAACCTCCCCGCTTGCCGCCTTTACCAGCGGGCGGGGTTTATCGACTACCATCGCGAAGATGTTTACGCCTGGATCAATGGCACCAAGGCCGCGCTGTGATGGCGTTATTCCTCAGCGCTAGCCAGCGCGCCTCTTACGGTGTGCCTCAATGACGTAGCGGTAAACACGCAGGACGGCTACGGCAAACTTCTCAATGCGATGCTCCGCAGCGCAGCCTGAGGCTTGCCCGCTCATGCGCGCTTTAAGCGCGTCATCGCTAAGAATGTCGTTAATACGTTGGCTCCACGCTTGTGGGTCGGGTCCGGTTTTGTAGCCGTTAACGCCGTGCTCAACGATATCCTCAATGCCGCTGGAACGAATCACCACCACCGGTAGCCCTGCCGCCATGGCTTCGAGCACCACCATACCCTGGGTTTCTGAGCGCGAGGCGAACACGAATAGCTCGGCTAGGTGGCAGTAGTGCGCCACCTCGTTGGGCGGAACGGCGCCCACCAGCGTGACGTGCTCGCGAAGCCCTAGCGCCTCAATGCGCGTTTGTAACCGGTCCCGATCATGGCCTTCGCCTAGCAGGAGTAAATGAAAATTATGCACACTGTTATCACGCAGAAGCACCAGCCCATCGAGCATAAAATCGATGTTCTTCTCTTTGCTCAAGCGTGAAATCGATATCAGTACGCGCTTTCCCTCGAGCCGGTAGCGCTTTCGCAGGGTATCGAGGGTGGTGCTGTCGGCGGCGGCAAATCGCGCGTACTCAATGCCGGTTGGTTGGACAAAAATCGGTTTTTTCACCCCAATAATGCGCAGGTACTCCTCGGCAGAGCTGGTGGGCACAATCACTGCATCACAGCCGTTGGCAAAGCGCTTGACCAGCGCGTGGGAAATCAAATTGCGAAACAGCGGCCCCGGCAGCGGGACATAGTGGGCGTAATGTTCCAGGCGGGTGTGGTAGGTATAAACCACCGGCACCCGCAACAGTCGGCCCAACAGCTGACCGGCGCGGCCGATCCAGAACGGGTGGTGAACGTGAATCACCTGCGGTGCAAAGGCGCGCACGCGTTTGAGCATGCGCCAAGAGAAAATATTCGCCAGACGAAACTCTTTGTGGCTGCCCAGCGGCAAAAGCGGGGCCAGGCGCAGCACATCGGTCTTCTCCCCGGCTGTTTGTTGAGGGTAGCGCGGGGCGACGACCAGCACGCTGTTTTTAAGCTCCGTAAGCCCCTGCTTTAAGCGCTCAATGGAGATCGGCACGCCGCCAATAAAGGGCAGGTAGTTATTGGTAAACATGGCCACGTTTAGCGGTGTGTCGCTACCGGCATCCGGGTCGATATCGAAATCCGGGTAGTAATCCTGCTCGGTGAAAATACGCCTGTATAGCCACAGCGCGATGGCAATGAACGTCGAAACAATCAAAATGAAGTTTAGGTAACCGACGTAAAACAGCGAATAGATGAAAAACCATAGGCTCTCCAACGTCCGCCAGACCGCGTGCTGGCCGATATCCAGGCGCTGTTCGCTGATCTGAATGTCATCCCCCTCAACGCTGACCGAAACAAAATGGTGGTAGCTTTCGTCGTCATTGAGCACGAGCCCACCGGCGCCGCCGGTGACGATGTAGTCGGTGTCGCTATGGCGCTGGCGATCAAAAAGCGGCACCTGAGAAGAAAATACGGCATCCACGCCGGCCTGTTCAATCTGTCGAGTGAATGCGTGGCGCGCGGCTTCGTCGAGCAAATAGTCGTCGTCATCTTCCAGGCCGAAAAGCCCTGAGTGAGTCACCGGGTAAAGGGGGTGGGCACTGAAGAGAAACTGATTCGGCTCCCGTCCCGCAGCGAGCACTTCTTTTAGCCAGCGCTTTTGCCAGCTGAAACCGGTGGTGCCGGTGCTATCAAGAAAGGTGAAACGGTTGTCGCCAGCGGCAAAGCTAAAGTGGTAGGGGCCAAAGTGGTCATAAAAGCGAAACCCCCCAAGGCGGCTCTCTTCGTGTAGACCAAAGGTTAATAGGTAAGGCATTTCCAGGTAATTAAGGGTGCCGAATAGCGCGCGGTATTTATCCTCGCCGCCGCTGGCGACGGCATTACCTGCCGAGATGACGAAGTCATATCCTTCTTGGTTGAGTCGCGGAATAATCTTTCGCTCAAAAATGCCGACCGAATTATTGATGTTGCCTAACACCGCGAAGCGGTAGTGCTCACGCTCGGCCAGCAGCGACTCAATGGCGCTGACTTGAGTAGCATGATCACCGGGAAAGTCTTGCTCGAAAAAATTTAGGTAGGCCTTGTAGCCCAGCAAAGCGGCAATGAGGGCAAGGTTGAGAGTAAAAAACCACGAGATCAATCGCTGGCGGGGCACCCGGTGTGTCTCCTAGAAGAAAGGCATTAGCATGCAAGGCATGTCCAGGGCGATAACCTGCCACAAAACGCATGTGCCCGTCGATAACACTGTTCGCCGGGCCTAGCGACTTGCCTGTACACAGCCAGCGATGACGAGCATGGCGGCCAGCGGCAGCCGCCAATCAAGCGGGCTAATGCCAGCGATTACCAGTAGCGCTGCCGCAAGCAACGGCACGCCGTAGGCAAGGCTACCGACGACACTGGCGCGCCCGTGGCGCAGGGCTTTATCCCACGCCACCATGGCAATACCGAAAGGCCCCAGCCCCAGCGCGGTGCCTGCTGCTAGCGCGGTCTGATTCGGCAGTGTGATGCCTCCTTCAAACCACAGCGTGGCGGTTCCGCTCATTAAGGTGGCCGTCAACAGGAGGCGAGGCAGCTGCGGAGTGAGGGAAGTGGGCGCTGCCTGGCCAAGCCAAGAATAGAGCGCCCAGCACAGTGCGGCGAGCAGCGCAAAGCCGTAACCGGGAAGCGAGGCCAACGGCGCGCTGGCGTCTGCCTGTGGGGCGAGCAAAAGCGCGGCCCCGCTAAAAGCGATAAGCGCGCCGGTCAGGCTTTTTAGCCGAATACGGCCAAGACGCGTCCACTGGCTGAGCAGCACAAACAGTACCGGCCACGTGTAGGTGATCAGCGCCGCCTCGGCGGCAGGCGCAATGCGCATGCCAATGAAGTAGCTACCCACCGCACCCAAAATGATCAGCGGCATTCCTAGCCAAATAATTAAGCACCAGCCGAGGTTTAAGTGGGCAGTCGACGTGCGACGGCTTAGCGGTAGGGTGGAAAGCGCCCCGGCAAACAACGTCAGCGTTGTGAGCATTAGCGGTGAAACGCTGCGCGCTTGTTCGGCCAGCAACGGTGCTGAACTCCACAGTGCAACCGCGATCAGCGCGGCGGGAATGCCGAGATGGCGCGCTGAGGTTAAGTGGGTAAGTTGCATCCGTGTTCTCCTTGATTGCGTCAACCTGCCAGCAGCATACTCAGTCCCTACACATCACAAAAACGATCATTTATGATCATATTCATCAAGGAGTGTGATGTATGCGGGCGCCGACATTTGACCTTACGCTGCTGCGTACGCTGGTGGCCATCGCGGATACCGGCAGTGTGACCGCGGCGGCTAAACGGCTTGCTTATACCCAATCCACGGTGAGCATGCAGCTTAAGCGCTTGGAAGCGCAGTTGGGGCTCGTGCTACACGAGCGGGAAGGGCGGCGCGTGCGTTTCACCGCCGAGGGAGAGCGCCTTATCACCCACGCCCGCAAGCTTTTAACCCTGAACGAAGAGGCTTGGCGCGATATGCAGGCGCGTCAGGTCAGCGGTGAGCTGATACTGGGAATACCCGAAGATTACGCGCTGCTGCTGCCGTCGGTGTTTTCTTACTTCCACCAGCTTTACCCCAGTGTGGGCTTGGAAGTGATTTGCGGCACTAGCGCGGATTTGGCCGAGCGGGTCAAAAACGCCGAGATGGACCTAGCGCTGGTAACCCGCCAGCGCCGTTCGCCGGGCGGCGAGGTGATTCGTCGCGAGCCGCTTTATTGGGCCGTGGGATTGCGTCATCAGCCGCTTCTCAGCGACCCGCTACCGTTGGCGCTCTATACGCCGGGGGCGGATGTGTTTCGCGAAGTGGCAGAGCAGGCGTTGCAAAATGCCGGGCGTCAGTGGCGGGTCGCCTATACAAGCCAGTCCATGAGTGGCTTGGCGCCGGTGGTCATGGCGGGGTTGGCCATTGCGGTGGTCACGCGCAGCATGCTGAAACCCACCCTCAAGCCGCTGGATGAAAGCAGCGGCTTGCCCGCGCTACCCTCAATTGAACTGGCGCTGCACTGGGCGCCGCACCGGCCTTCGGAACCGGCGCGGCGCTTAGGTGAACTGATTCGTGAGCAACTGGCCAATGAGTGGGTGCCGGTTTAGTGGATCAACGATTCCAGCGCTTCAATCAGGCTATCCATCTCATCGTCGGTGCCGATGCTGATGCGCAAGAAATTCTCAAGGCCCGCTTTATTGAAGTGGCGTACCAGAATGCCGCGCTCGCGCAGGCCGGCGAAAAGCGGCGCGCCGTCAAACGCGGGATGTTGCGCGAGGATAAAGTTGGCCTTGGAGGGCAGCACGTCAAAGCCCAGCGATTCGAGTCGGCTTCGGGTGCGTTCGCGGGTGGTGATCACGTGCTCGCGGCAGGCTTCGAAATGCGCGTGGTCTTCAAGCGCGGCGATGCCGACGCGGCTGGCGAGGCTATCCACCGGGTAAGAGTTAAACGAGTCCTTCACCCGCTCAAGGCCTTCGATCAGCTCACGCGAGCCCACCGCGTAGCCTAAACGGATACCCGCGAGGCTGCGCGATTTGGAAAACGTGCCGGTCACCAGCAGGTTGGGGTAGCGCTGAGTTAATGCCACCGCGCTATCCGCACCGAAATCGACGTAGGCCTCATCGATCAGCACCACGCGGTCGGTGACGCGTTCAAGCAGCGCTTCTAGCGCGGCAAGCGAGTGCGCGTGGCCGGTTGGCGCGTTGGGGTTGGCGAAAATTACCCCGCTGCGCGAAGGCGCTTCGGCTAGCGCATCAAGGTCGACTTCCCACTGTTCGTTTAGCGGGTGCTGGCGCAACTCAATGCCGTAAAGCTTGGCATATACTGGGTAGAAGCTATAGGTAATCGTCGGCACATCGAGCGGCGCGCCGTGGCAAAAAAACGCCTGAAAGGCGAAGGCCAGCACTTCATCCGAGCCGTTACCGGAGAATACCTGAGGGGTTTCCACGCCGAAACTGTTGGCCAACGCTGAGCGTAGCGCGTGCGAGGTGGGGTCGGGGTAAAGGCGCAGATGATCAGTGGCGAATTCGCGCAGCACCTCGCCCACGCCCGGTGCAGGCGGGTAGGGGTTTTCATTGGTGTTTAGCTTGATGACCCGTTCGGTGGGCTGCTCGCCCGGCACATAAGGCGTTAGCGCTTGAACGGCGGGGCTCCAAAGTTGGCTCATGAGCGTATCCTGACGCGTGTGAATCGATGGCTCTCATGGTCGCTTGGCGGTGGAGAAAGCGCAAGCACTGCCCGGTGATTGGGGTGGGCGTTGCACGTTGTAGGGGGTATGCTGTCTTAAACGCGATGAAAGCGATGATTGCAATTCTTTTTAAGGTCATACACTCAAGATCATATGCTCAACATCCATAAAAGGAGAGACGCCATGTATTTGAAGACTTCGTATTTGAAAACCTCGTATTTGAAGACAATGTCGCTAAAAAGCGTGTTTGCCGGTTCTGCCATGCTGGCTTTATTAGCGGGCTGTGCCACAGGGCCGATGGAGCAAAGCGGCGAGGATGTCGCTGAGACCCCCGAGGTTAACTACCAAGGCACGCTGCCATGCCGCAACTGTGATGGCATCGACCTTGATGTTGTGATGAGCGGCGAAGAGATGGACGCCGCCGAGGCGCGTACGTTCGCCTTAAATGCGGCCTACCGTAACCATCCGCAAAATCCGCCGGATGAAAACTATGTAGGTAATTGGGAAGTGCTGACCGGCACGCCGTCCGACCCGGACGCCACTGTCTATGAGCTGACGCCCGATGGTGAAGGCCAGATTTATTACTTCCTGCGCATTGATCCGCAGACGCTTGAGCTGATTGACCCCGAGCGTCGCCGCTTTGAAAACGGTGAGATGCTGCGTTTGGATCGCCAACTCTAAACGCGTTCGACCCCAATGCGGATGACAAGGCGGCTGCGGCCGCCTTTTGCGTTTACGGATCCCATCTCACTTTTCGACAGGCTCAAAGTGAACGGCTCTCATACCGATCATCCTGAGCTTGTCGAAGGGCAATAGCTTGAATAGGAGAAAGCGGTGGTTAAAGCCAAAAGCGCCTTTGTATGTACCGAATGCGGCGCCGAGTACCGCAAGTGGCAAGGGCAGTGTGGCAGCTGCAAGGAATGGAATACACTGACGGAAGTGCGCTTAGCGCCGGCGCGCCCCGGTGCCGGTAGTGCCTCAGGCTCACCGTCAGGGCGCGCGGGCTATTCCGGCGCCCTCTCACGCGAGGTGGTGGACCTTGCCAGCGTCGATTTGAGCGAAGTGCCGCGCATGAGCTCCACCTTTGGCGAGTTCGACCGCGTGCTCGGCGGCGGATTAGTGCCGGGCTCGGCGGTGCTGCTTGGCGGCCACCCTGGCGCGGGTAAGTCCACGCTGTTACTCCAAACCGCCTGCAAGCTCGCCCAGCAGCGGCGCATTCTCTACGTAACCGGTGAAGAGTCGCTGTCGCAAGTCGCGATGCGCGCGCACCGCCTGCAGCTCCCGACCCAGGGGCTGAAAATGCTGGCCGAAACCAGCATCGAAACCATTCTTGCCGTGGCCGAGCGCGAAAAGCCCGAGATTCTGGTGATCGACTCGATCCAGACCATGCACCTGGAAGACATTAGCTCTGCCCCTGGCGGCGTGGCGCAGGTGCGCGAGTCCGCCGCCGCGCTGACCCGTTTCGCCAAGCAGAGCAACACGGTGTTGTTATTAGTGGGCCACGTCACCAAAGACGGTAGCCTCGCTGGGCCCAAGGTGCTGGAGCACATGATCGACGCCTCGCTGTTGCTCGAAGGCGGCGCCGATTCGCGCTTTCGTACCCTGCGCGGGCAGAAAAACCGCTTTGGCGCGGTCAATGAGCTGGGCGTGTTCGCCATGCTGGAGCAGGGGCTGAAAGAGGTGAAAAACCCCAGCGCGATTTTTCTCTCACGCAACGAAGAGCAGGCGCCGGGCAGCCTGGTGATGGTGGTGTGGGAAGGCACGCGGCCGATTCTGGTGGAGGTGCAGGCGCTGGTGGATGAATCCGCGCTGGGCAATCCGCGCCGGGTGGCGGTAGGGCTCGACCCCAACCGCCTGGCGATGTTGTTGGCGGTACTCAATCGCCACGGCGGGCTTTTTACCGGTGATCAGGATGTGTTTTTGAACGTCGTGGGCGGCGTCAAGGTGCTCGAAACCAGCGCCGACCTTGCCGTGTTGCTCGCGGTGGTTTCGAGCCTGCAAAACCGCGCGCTGCCCAAGGAGCTTGTGGTGTTTGGCGAGGTGGGGCTTTCCGGCGAAATTCGCCCGGTACCCAGCGGCCAGGAGCGTATCACCGAAGCGGCCAAGCACGGTTTTCAACGTGCTATCGTGCCGCGCGCTAATGCCCCCAAAAACGCGCTGCCGGGGATGGAGGTCATCCCCGTGGACAAACTCTCGGATGCGTTGGAGGCGCTGTAGGTCGCCGCGGACTACGTTAGACTGAAGACAAACCGACCCGCTCAAGGAGAAACACCATGAAAAGCATTCGCTTGACGCAATACAGCCACGGCGCTGGCTGCGGCTGCAAGATCGCCCCCGATGTGCTGGACGGTATTCTAGCCAAAGCGGGTCGGCCAGCGGGCAGTCATCGGCTGGTTGTGGGTAACGAAGGCCGCGAAGACGCCGCCGTGTACGATTTGGGCGACGGGCGCGGGATGATCGCGACCACCGATTTCTTCATGCCTATCGTCGACGATCCGTTTGATTTTGGCCGTATTGCCGCGATCAATGCCATTAGTGACGTGTACGCCATGGGCGGCACCCCGGTTATGGCCTTGAGTATCCTGGGTTGGCCGCTGGATAAACTCAGTGCCGATGTCGCTGGCGATGTGGTCGCTGGCGCCCAGGCGGTGTGCCGCGAACTGGGTGTTGCGCTGGCGGGTGGCCATTCGATTGATGCCCCGGAGCCGATCTTCGGTCTCGCCGTCAATGGGTTAGTGGATTTGGACAATCTGAAATTAAATAGCGGCGCCAAGCCGGGGGGTTTGCTCTTTCTGACCAAGCCGCTGGGCGTGGGCATGCTGACCACCGCAGAAAAGCACGGGTTGGTTCAACCCGGCCATGAAGCGTTGGCGCGGGAAACCATGCTCAAACCCAACGATATTGGCGTGCCACTGAGTAAGGTGAAAGGCGTTAACGCCATGACCGATGTCACCGGCTTCGGCCTTGCTGGCCACTTAACCGAAATATGCGCTGCTAGCGGTCTGCGGGCGCGGATTGATTTTCGTCGCCTGCCAAGGCTTTCCGAGGCGGAAACGTACCGTCGCCAGGGTGCCGTGCCGGGTGGCAGTGAGCGTAACCGCCAAGCGCTAGGCGAAAGCCTACCCGCGATGGACGAGGCGCACTGGCAGTGGCTTTGCGACCCGCAGACGTCCGGCGGGCTGCTTATCGCCGTTGACCCCGCATGGGAAGATGACGTCGAGCGTATCGGCCGAGCCCACGGGCTTGATCTGGTGCCCTTTGGCACGCTGCACAAACAGGAAGGCCCGGCGCTGATTGAGGTGATTGGGTGAGTCGAATCGCTCGTCCGAACCTACCCAGCATTGACGCCGATCTGGCGCTGATTCGCGCAGGCAAACCGCTGATCGATGTGCGCGCACCGGTAGAGTTTGCCCAAGGGGCGCTGCCCGGCGCGGTAAATTTGCCGCTGATGAACGATAACGAGCGCCACCGGGTGGGCATTGCTTATAAAAAGCACGGCCAAGCCGCGGCGATTGCGCTGGGCGAACAGCTGGTGAGCGGCGACGTCAAACATGCCCGTGTGAAAGCCTGGCAAGAATACGTGGCGCAGCACCCCGATGCCGTTATTTACTGCTTTCGCGGCGGGCTGCGCTCGCAGATTGCGCAAACCTGGCTCTTTGATGCGGGCACTCACCGCCCGCGCATCAACGGCGGCTGGAAAGCCCTGCGTCAAGCGCTGATGGCGCGCATCGACACCGCTGCCGAGCAGCCGATGCTGGTCATCGGCGGCTTGACCGGTTGCGCCAAAACGGTGCTGATTAACCAACTTGAAGGCGGCGTCGATCTGGAAGGCTTTGCCCGCCATAAAGGCTCGGCGTTTGGGCGTATGCCCGAGCCGCCGCCGTCGCAGATCGATTTCGAGCATACTCTTGGGAAGCGGCTTTTAACGCTGCCTGGGTCGCTCGCGGTGGAGGACGAATCGCGCCAGATCGGCAACGTCAACGTGCCGCTAACATTCTGGCGGGCGATGGAACAGGCGCCGCGACTACGTATCGAGATGCCACTCGATTGGCGCTTAGCGCAACTGATTCAGGACTACATTATCGATCTTGAGCGCGGCTACGCCGAGCAGTTTGGCCCGGAGGAAGGCTGGCAACGCATGCAAGCGCAGCTTTCAAACTCGCTGGCGCGGCTGAAAAAACGCTTGGGCGACGCGCGATTGCAGCGCTTACAACGTCTGCAGGCGTTGGCGTTTGCCGCCCATGAGTGGGGTGATCGTCAGGCCCACGAAGCCTGGCTGGCGCCGCTGTTAACTGAATACTACGATCCGCTTTACCGCTATCACTTAAAGCGCCAGCAGGATGCTGGCGCGGTTGAGTTACACGTGGGTGATTGGGAGAGCTGCCGGGAAGCCGCGCAGCAATGGCTGGCTGAGCACGCCGCTAACCGACATGGCCATGCGCGCTCAGGCGTGCCCCAGCCATTGGCTTAGCACCCGGTCGAGCAGCGGTGCCAAGCGGTCGAAGCGCTTAGGCTCGGCAAAAATCTCGGCATCGGCCTGGGTGTAGTCGTCGCGCCCTTCGGGCACTGGCTGACCGGCCATCAGCTGCTTAACGCTGGCCTGGGAGGCCTCTAGGTGGCACAACAGCCCCATCACGCGTCCTTCGTCCCAAGAAAACCCTTGCAGCGGCGCGGCGGCACTGCCGCCTAGGGCCAGGGCGCCATCGGGTAAGCTAAACACGTAGCGGTGCCACATAAAGGCATCGAACGTTTCGGGCAGCTCGAAGGGGCTTTCGTCCGCCAGGCTAACCTTGTGCCAGCCGGTCTCCGGATAGATGCCGAGCGCGCTTATCGCGCCAAGTGCGTCGGCAATATAATGCGCGCCTAAACCAATGCCTAACAGCGGTTTTCGGCTATCCAGCAAGCGGTTGATCAGCTTGTCTTCGGCCTTGTACCAAGCGGGTGGTGCGTTAAGCAGCGCCTCCGGGCCGTCGAGCACGATCAACGCATCGCAATCACCTGGGCGGGGCGGTAATTCGCCGTCGTAGAGGTGAAACACGGTGTAGCTGTGGCCCATGCTGGCCAACCAATCGGTTAACCGGGCAGGGCCGTAATCCGGGCCGTGCTGTAGCAGATGAATATGCATGGTAATCTCCTTGCCGGCCGCACATAACACGCTCCCCTACCGCAAGCGGCGGTAGGGGAGTGAGACAATACCGTATCGGTAAGGCTTTCCCCAACCGATATTTACCCGCAACAGGATATCCTCATGGCGTCAAAACCCCTTGGCTTTTATCAGCGACTTCAGCAGCTGCCGTTACACGCCCAGCAAGCTTTTATGGCCGCGCTGTGCGAGCGACTTTTGCCCAACTACGCCCTCTACGCGCAGACGACCGGCCACGGTGATGTGCATACGCTGCGCGCCGTTTTAGATTTGGTGTGGGAGCATTTGAGCGTGCGCGGCGCGAACATCGATTTCGCCCGCCAAGCGGAGAAGCTGGCCGAGAGTGTGCCGCCGGAAGACGACGATAGTTTCGGCGCCCGTCGCGCACTGGACGCGGTGGTGTCGATCTCGTCGATTCTCGATACCCTGCAGGGGGAAGCGCCGGAAGCGGTACTGGATGTCAGCCGCACTTCGCGCGCGGGCGTGCGCGCGTTTATCGAACTCACTGAGGGCGAGGAGGACGCGCAAACACTGGCCCTCTTGATTCGCGATCACCCGCTTACAGAGGATGAAAATAACTTCCAAGACGCGGTGCTGGCCGCGGCCGCTGAGCCGCTGGATAAAAACGCCATCAAAGCCATCCGCCAGCTCGGCCGCAACGACGGCATCAGCAATCTCGGCTTGTCGCTGGAGGATTAAAAGCCAATGCGGCCTTACAGCCGCATTTCGATACCACGTTCGGCCATGTAGCGCTTGGCTTCGGGGATGGTATATTCGCCGAAGTGAAAGATGCTGGCGGCGAGCACCGCGTCGGCGCCCCCTTTGATCACGCCTTCGGCCAAGTGGTCGAGATTGCCGACCCCACCCGAGGCGATGACCGGTACGCTAACGGCTTCGGCAATGGCGTGGGTGACGCCAAGGTCAAAGCCGATTTTGGTGCCGTCGCGGTCCATGCTGGTCAGCAATAGCTCGCCAGCACCGTACTCGGCCATCTTTTTCGCCCACTCAATGGCATCAAGCCCGGTGGGGCGACGTCCGCCGTGGGTAAAAATCTCCCAACGTTCCGCTTCGCCCTCTTGGGTTACCTTTTTGGCGTCGATGGCCACGACGATACATTGGCTGCCGAAACGCTCGGCCGCTTCACGGACGAACTCGGGATTATTGACGGCGGCGGTGTTGATCGAGACTTTATCCGCGCCAACGTTGAGCATGGTGCGGATATCATCGCAGGTGCGGATGCCGCCGCCCACGGTCAGCGGGATGAACACTTCGCCGGCGATGCGCTCGACCATTTCCACCGTGGTATCGCGGTCCTCGTGGCTCGCGGTGATATCCAGGAAAGTGATTTCGTCGGCGCCTTGTTGGTTGTAGCGCTGAGCAATTTCCACCGGGTCGCCGGCATCGCGGATGCCGATAAAGTTAACCCCTTTGACCACGCGCCCGGCGTCGACGTCGAGACACGGTATGATGCGTTTGGCAAGGCTCATGATGTCTTCCCTCTGCCCGTTAGTTGATCACTTAAGCGCTGCGCCTCGGCGACATCAATCGTGCCTTCGTAGATGGCGCGGCCGGTAATGGCGCCGAGAATGCCGCTATCGGCGACGTTACAAAGCGCTTTGATGTCGTCGAGATTGGTGACGCCGCCCGAGGCAATGACCGGCAAGCCGCCGTGGCGGGCAAGCTGTGCGGTCGCCTCGACATTGACGCCCTGCATCATGCCGTCGCGGGCGATATCGGTGTAGACGATGGACGAGACGCCGTCGTCAGCAAAGCGCTTGGCAAGTTCGGTGGCTTTGATGGTGGAGACTTCGGCCCAGCCGTCGGTGGCGACATAGCCGTCTTTGGCATCAAGGCCGACAATCACATGCCCTGGGAAGGCGCGACACATCTCACCCACGAAATCGGGCTCTTTCACTGCTTTGGTGCCGATTATCACGTAGGAAACGCCTGCCTCAAGGTAGTGTTCGATGGTCGCCGCGCTGCGGATACCGCCGCCGATCTGAATTGGGAGGTCGGGGTAGGCGCGGGCAATGGCGGTCACGGCGTCTCCGTTAATTGGCTTGCCTTCAAAGGCACCGTTTAGGTCGACCAAATGCAGGCGACGGGCACCGGCTTCCACCCAGCGAGCGGCCATGGCCACTGGGTCATCGCCGTAGGAGGTGGCGTCTTCCATGCGGCCTTGCTTCAAGCGCACGCACTGGCCGTCTTTTAAGTCGATCGCGGGAATGACTAGCATGATGTGTTCCTTTAAGGCGTCCGTATGATTTAAGGCGTCCAGGTGACGAAGTTCTGCAACAGGCGCAGGCCCGCGCGGGAGCTTTTTTCCGGGTGGAACTGCACGGCGAAGGTCGATTCACGCCCAATCGCGACGTGCGCGTTCACCTTGCCATACTGCGTGGAGCCGAACACCTCGGCATCATCGGTCGCGTCGACATAAAAGCTGTGCACGAAGTAGAAGTGCTCTTGGTTGTCGATGCCTTCCCATATGGGGTGCTCGTGGTGCTGCTCGACCAGGTTCCAACCCATGTGAGGCACTTTTAGGCGTTGCTCAAAATTATCGCGCATATCGGCAGGAAAGCGGCGAACCTCGCCCTTGAACACGCCCAGACACTGAACGCCGCCGTTTTCTTCACTGTGTTCCAGCAGCATCTGCTGGCCCACGCAGATGCCTAACAGCGGCTTGCCTTGGCGCGCGAGGATATCTTCCACCAGGCCGCGCAACTCGGTGCGTTCAAGCTCCCCCACGCAGTCGCGAATCGCCCCTTGGCCGGGTAGCACTAGGCGGGTGGCGCCGAGAATGCGGCGAGGGTCGCGGGTGATCACGACGTTTTCGTGAGTCACGTGCTCCAGCGCCTTGGCCACAGAGTGTAGGTTGCCCATCCCGTAGTCGATGACGGCAATAGTCATAAAGCGCTCCTTATAAACAGCCTTTGGTCGAAGGCATTTGGCCCGCCATACGCGGGTCTTCCGCTACCGCCATGCGCAGCGCGCGGCCAAAGGCTTTAAAGATGGTTTCGGCCTGGTGATGGGCGTTGAATCCCTTGAGATTATCGATATGCAGCGTGACGCCAGCGTGATTGACAAAGCCTTGGAAAAACTCCTGAAAAAGTTGTGTGTCTAAGCGGCCAATCGTATCGCGGGTGAAGTCGGCGTTCATATACAAACCGGGGCGGCCGGAAAAATCCACCACCACGCGTGACAACGCTTCATCCAGCGGTACATAGGCATGGCCGTAGCGGTAGATGCCGCGCTTATCGCCAATGGCCTTCGAGAACGCCTGGCCAAGGGTAATGCCTAAGTCTTCCACCGTGTGGTGATCGTCAATGTGCCGGTCGCCCTTGGCATGGATATCAAGATCAATCATCCCGTGACGCGCGACTTGATCGAGCATGTGATCCAGAAACGGAACGCCGGTTTCGCAGGTGAGGCGGCCTTCGCCGTCGAGGTTCACGCTGACCTTGATCTGCGTTTCTTGCGTGTCACGGCTGACCGTGGCGATAAGCGCTGACATGTTGCGTCTCCTGCGCTAAGGCGCATGTGGAAGGGGAGCCTGAGGCGGGTTAAATATTCACCGCTGATGTATCAGGCAGAGCCTGTAATAGAAAGCGTATTTACAACCCAGCCTGCGGCAAAGCTGGCATTATAGTGAATTGGCCCGCCTATCCGCTACAATGCGGGCAAAGTCGCACCTGTGGCAGGGCTTAAATGCACAGGGCGTAAACGGCAGCTTAACTGCATTGGCCAAGAGGAGTTTTATCATGCCGGTGACACTGCACCATGTCGACCGGGCCCGCTGGGAGGCGGATGCCCAAACGCGACTGGATTTGGTACGCATCTACCACGACGCGCCTGACGACCGGATGCCTCCTCACACCGTCGAACCTTTCATTGAACAGCATTTAAATGCCCAACATTCGTTTGCCTGCGCACTATTTAATGCGCGTTTGCTGAGCGCGGTCGCGCTTAAAGAGGCCGACGATGGCGCTTGGTGGCTGTCGGATCTCTGTGTGCGCAAAACCACGCGCCGCCGCGGGGTGGGGTCGCGCTTGATGGCGCTACTCGCCGAGCAAGCGCATGCAGATGGCCGGGTGCTACGTATAGAAACCGCATCGCTGCCGCTGGCGGACCGGGTGCTGCTATCAAAACTGGGCTATCGGCCGGTGGCAACGCCCGCCGTGGAGCCAGGTAAACCCTCTACCAGTGATTTTGTTGAGCTTGATCCTCAAGGATGGCACGCACCATGAAGCAACTGCTACGTATTTTACTCGCCGCCGTCGGCATATTGGCCGTTGTTGCCGTGGCAGCGGTGGTGTATGTCACGACGTTTCTCGACCCAGAAGACTTCAAACCCCGCTTAACTGACGTTGTCGAAGAGCAAACCGGCCTGAGCTTATCTCTGGATGGTGCCTTAAGCTGGTCATTTTATCCGCGAATCGGGATGAGTGTGGAAAAAGCGCGCGCCTGGCTACCCGAACAAAACACCGATAATGCCGCGTTTGCGGCTATTGAGCGTGCCGAAGTGAGCGTGGCGTTTGCGCCCCTATTGCGCGGGGAAATCGCCGTGGATGGATTGACGCTCGATGGCATGCGGCTGAATTTAGAGCGTAACCAGGATGGTGAGGGTAACTGGGAGCCGCTGCTCAATCGCCTAATGGAAGAGGGTGAGCAAGCGGAGCGTGCTTTAGCCCCAGCAAGTGCCGGCCCCCATGCGGAAGCGGGCAATTTGGATGTGGTACTTAACATCGCCAGCGTGCAGATGAGAAACGCCAATATTTACTACAGAGATGCCCAAGTAGGTGAGATGTGGCAGCTAGAAAAACTCAATATCACCGGTAGTAACGTTAATCCGCTGCGCTCTTTCCCGCTTAAAGCGACGTTTACCCTTAAGCGCTATAAGAAACTTAGCGCGGCTACGCTCGAGCGTGAGCCCGATGCCACCAGTGATGTCAGCCTCGATACCCGCATGAGGCTCGCCCTCGCCGATCAACGCTTCGTTTTAGAAAGTGCTCAGCTCGCCACGCGTAACCGCTTTGTGCCGCAAGGCGAGCCACAGCAAATCGATCTTAGTGCCGCTGAGATTGACGCCCGCTTGGAGAGCAAGCAGCTGTTGGTCACTGAAGGCGTTATCGAGGCAAATCTACGCCATGCCGACAACTGGGACGGCGGGTTGGCTTTACGCTTGGCTCTTGGTTTAGACAGCGATTGGGGCGCACAGACAGCGGTGTTAAAGGCTCTGGAGCTGAGCGGACCCGATGACTTGCGTGTGCAAGGCAACCTTACGTTCTCCCAGCTGCTGGAGGCGCCTCAATACCAAGGCCAGCTGACCGCATCGCCGTTTAACTTAAGGCCGTGGCTTAACCGCGCGGGAATGGCGCTTTCCACCCGTCACGAAGACGCGTTGAGTGATGTGGCGCTCACTAGCCCAGTGAAGGGGACTTTGCAACGGGTCGCGCTACCTAACCTCTCGCTGGTGGTGGATGACACCACGTTTACTGGCGAGCTTTCTGCGGCGCTTGATGGCTCCGTACTCGCGTTTGACCTTGAAGGCGATACGTTCAATCTTGACCGCTACTTGCCGGCGGACGGTGCGCCAGCGCAAGCCAGTCGAGGCTTCTTTCGTAAGGCGCTCGCTGATGATGCAGGCGGGCTCTTGCCGCAGGCTTGGCTTTCAACACTCACTTTGGATGCAGCGATTCGTTTAGAGACGTTTATTCTTTCCGGTCTCACCTTTGATGAGCCGACGCTCACGCTTGAAGGTAACGACGGCGAGCATAGGTTGAGTGCGTTTGAATCGGGTTTTTATGGCGGGGAGCTAAGCGCCACGGGACGGCTCGATAGTCGTGAAACGCCGATGGCATGGGCATTTCAACCACGCGTTGCTAACGTAGACATCGCGTCGTTACTCGAGACCTTCAGCGAAGACGCCTCGCCGATTCGCGGCCAGCTCAATGTCGATGGCGAGCTGACAACGCGTGGCAATGCCCGCGAAGAGTTGATTCGCCATCTTAATGGTGAGCTTGAGACCTCGCTAAGCAATGGCGCCATTTTGGACATCAATATCTCAAAGGAAATGTGCGAAATTGCTGCCACGTTTGAAGATGAATCCACACGCCGCGACTGGCACAGCGATACTCGCTTTGACCGTTTTGACGCCCCTTTTGTGGTTCGCGATGGCATACTGGAAAGCGACGACTTGCACATTACGCTGCCCGGCATTGATGTGCGCGGAGGCGGGGCATTTGATCTTGGCAGCCAGCGCTTTGATGTTCTGACGAAAGCCCGTGTGGTGAATACCGCTGATGCCGCCTGCGAGGTCAATCCACGCCTTGAACAGTTAGCGTTGCCAGTGCGCTGTAAAGGACATGTTAGCGACGCGCGAAACGAGTGGTGCCGATTTGACCGTGAGGCGTTTCAAGCCAATATGGCCGAACTTTTGAGCGATGAAGTGGGACGTCGCGCAGAAGGCGCGCTAGAAGACTCGTTTAAGCGCCTTGATGAGCGCCTAGGCGAAGAAACAACTCAGGAACTTCGCGACGGCTTACGTCGTCTATTTGATTGAGACTTCTTGCAAGCCCATTGGCGTCGGCGTTCTGCTGGCGCTTTTTTGTAGGTCAAGCATTTATGCCCAAAGACGCAAAAGGTCATCCCGCAAAGGACCCGATGCCGACACCGCGGCTCTCGTCGGGTGAGTTTCAAAAGCGGCTTTTAGCCTGGTTTGATCAGGATGGCCGTCATGATTTGCCCTGGCAGTCCCCGCGTACGCCATACCGCGTGTGGGTATCAGAAATCATGTTGCAGCAAACCCAAGTCACCACGGTAATGGATTACTTTAACCGCTTTATGGCGCGTTTCCCGACGCTTGAAGCGCTCGCCCGTGCCCCGCAGGATGAAGTATTGCATCTGTGGACGGGGCTTGGGTATTACGCCCGGGCGCGTAACTTGCACAAGGCAGCACAAGTCGCCCTCGCTGAGCACGGCGGCGAGCTGCCGGTGGAGAGCGAGGCGGCGCTAATGGCACTGCCCGGCATTGGTCGTTCCACCGCTGGGGCGATCATCGCCCAAAGTATCGGCAAGCGGGCGGTGATTCTGGATGGCAACGTCAAGCGTTCGTTGACGCGCCTGCACGCCGTTCCTGGCTGGCCGGGGAGGCCTGCGGTAGAGCGCAAGCTTTGGGCACTGGCTGACTACTACACGCCCGCTACGCGCCTTGCCGACTACACCCAGGCGATGATGGATTTCGGCGCGACACTGTGCAAACGCGGCCAGCCTGCTTGTGCTGCATGCCCATTCAGCGATGTCTGCCTGGCACTTGCCTGCGGCGAGGTGCAGCACTACCCGGAATCCAAGCCCAAAAAAGTGCTACCCACGCGGCAAACGCTCATGCTTTTGTTGCAAGATGCCAAGGGTCGCGTTTGGCTGGAACAGCGCCCACCCAGCGGTTTATGGGGTGGATTATGGAGTTTGCCGCAATTCGATACCCAGCAGGCGTTAGATGATTGGGTAGACACGCATACCGTTTTCCCCCAGCACGAACCGACGCGGCCTGTTTTCACCCACACGTTTAGTCACTTTCGCCTGCAAATCACCCCGAAGCCGGTGGTTTGCACAACGCTTTCAGGCGTGCATGAAAGAGGCGTGTGGTACGACCTCAATGACCCGCCTGAGCTGGGGTTGGCGGCACCGGTAAAGCGCTTACTGACGCAAGCGCAAGCCGGGGCGCGCGCGTTTGATCTGGAGAATGCGCCTGGGCACGCGTAGGCTGGGCCTTTACGACTTGCATCCGCATAAAGGAGAGTACGATGAGCAACACGCTATTCTGCCGTAAGTATCAAAAAGAGCTCGAGGCTTTACCGTTCCCGCCGCTGCCGGGGGCCAAAGGCCAAGAGATCCAAGCCACGGTTTCCAAACCGGCCTGGGAGGAATGGCAAGCGCTACAAACGCGCTTGATAAACGAAAAACACCTCAACATGCTCGACCCGGATGCGCGCGCCTACCTGATGGAGCAGATGGAGCGGTTCTTGGACAACCAAGACACCGACCAGGCAGAAGGGTATGTGCCGCCTACCCAGGCATAATCGCCATGGCGAAAAGGGAGCGCTGGGCTGAGCGCTACCGCGTAGTCCATAAATGGCGTGAAAGAAAGAATGTTTCACAAAGGTGTTGACGAAACCTGGCGTTTTTAGTTTAATACGCACCGTTGGCAGCGGCCAGATAGCTCAGTTGGTAGAGCAAGGGATTGAAAATCCCTGTGTCGGCGGTTCGATTCCGTCTCTGGCCACCAAACGTTGGGGTATCGCCAAGTGGTAAGGCACCGCTTTTTGGTAGCGGCATTCCCAGGTTCGAATCCTGGTACCCCAGCCATTGCCAACACATTTAAAGCGTAGACGCCGACATAGCTCAGTTGGTAGAGCAACTGACTTGTAATCAGTAGGTCCCGGGTTCGACTCCTGGTGTCGGCACCACATAAAAGGTAGTAAGTTAGCCTTTTAAGAATTTAGAAAAAACCGCCTTTCGAGGCGGTTTTTTTGTGGGTGTCTACAAAGTGTCCACGTCGTGGACACTTATGCTCGTTCCATAGCAGTGGATGCCTTGAGTTGCCCAACATTCTTTATTTGGACGACTGGGTTAGAAGTCATCACCTAAGCCAGCCGCCAGCACAAAAAAGGCCACTGCAGTTAAGCGAGTGGCCTTTTCTAGAATTTGGTCGGAATAGCAGGATTCGAACCTACGACCTCTGCCTCCCGAAGGCAGCGCTCTACCAAGCTGAGCTATATTCCGTGATCTGTTTCAGAGCATGTTGCCCTTCAACGCGGACAAATTATACGTGAAAGAGGGCGGCATGCAACCCTGCAAAAGCGATTTACGTTTTACGCTCCACCGCGAGGCGGGCAAGTTTTGCCATGTTGTCGCGGTAGGGGCTTGCCGGCAAGGCGTCAAGTTGGGCGAGGGCTTTATCGGCCATCTCTTCGGCGCGGGCACGGGTATAGGTTAAGGCGCCGGTGGCGTTAACGATCTCCATTACCGCATCAAGTTGCTCTAACCCGCCTTTGCGAATGGCTTGGCGAATCAGCTTGGCCTGCTCGGGGGTGCCTTTCTCCATGGCGTGGATTAGCGGCAGTGTCGGCTTACCTTCGGTGAGGTCGTCACCCACGTTTTTGCCCATGGCGTTGGCGTCACCTTGGTAGTCGAGTAGGTCATCAATCAGCTGGAACGCTAGGCCTAAATAGCGCCCATAATACTGTAGGGCGCGTTCCTGCTCGGGTGAAGCCCCGGCCAGCACGGCGCCGCTGTGTGAGGACGCCTCAAACAGCATCGCGGTTTTACCTTGGATAGTCTCAAAGTAGTCTGCTTCAGAGATATCCGGGTTGCCGATATTGGTCAGTTGTTGCACTTCACCTTCGGCAATGACGCAGGTGGCGGCCGAAAGAATCGCCATGATGCGCATGGAGCCGACATCGACCATCATTTGAAAGGAGCGCGAGTAAAGAAAATCGCCCACCAATACTGACGGCGCATTACCCCAGCTGTCGTTGGCGGTTTGTTTGCCGCGGCGTAGGTGCGACTCATCCACCACGTCGTCGTGCAAAAGTGTCGAGGTATGCATGAACTCGATCAGGGTCGCCAGGGTGATGTGCTTGTCACTGTCATAGCCGAGTGCGCGCGCGGCAAGTAGTACAAGAAGCGGGCGTAGGCGTTTACCGCCGCTTTCGATGATGTACTGGCTGATGGTGGCCACCAACGGCACTCTAGAGTTAAGTTGCTCGACAATGGTGCGGTTAACGGCGTTAAAGTCATCCGCCACCACAGCATGCAGCGGTAAAGGTGAGGTGCTAGCAGGTGGAGTTGAAGAGGCGTTTGCAGTCATTAATCCGTTCATCGCGGCAGGTGGAGACGGCAAGGCCGCCTGATAAAGTTGATGTCATGCTATGGGGCCGCCTGTTGGGCGTCAAGGCACGGCAGAGCAAGTGTGGCAATAGTTGTGGTAATGCCACAACTTCGCTATAATTCGCGACCCGCTCATCATGCTCCCTGTCAGATGGCTGCCGAAAGGGGCGCTACTCGCCGCAGGTCGACCAAGAGCCAAGTCGATGAGCGCCGTCATTGCCGTTAACGCGGTGGTATGGCAAGTGATCCGTCCTGGAGAAAGACATGTTCGCAGTAATCAAAAGCGGTGGTAAACAGTACCGCGTTGAAGAAGGTCAAACGCTCAAACTTGAAAAAATCGAAGTCGCTACCGGCGAAACGATTGAGTTTGATGAAGTGCTGTTAGTCGGTAACGACGATGACGTTATTGTTGGCGCCCCGCTTGTCGATGGCGCTAAAGTATCGGCGGAAATCGTCGATCACGGTCGTGGTGATAAAGTGACGATCATCAAGTTCCGTCGTCGTAAGCACAGCATGAAGCGTCAGGGCCACCGTCAGTGGTTTACCGAAGTCAAAATTACCGGAATTTCCGCATAAGCGGTTTATTCCCCAGTAGGAGGATTTTGCAATGGCACATAAAAAGGCAGCTGGCTCCACGCGTAACGGTCGCGACAGCGAATCCAAACGCCTTGGTGTGAAACTGTTCGGCGGCCAAGCGGCCGCTCCGGGCAACATCATCGTGCGTCAGCGCGGCACCAAGTTCCACGCGGGCACTGGCGTTGGCATTGGTAAAGATCACACCCTCTTCGCGCTCGACGAAGGTTCGGTGAAGTTCGAAACCAAAGGCCCGAAAAACCGTAAGTTCGTCAGTATCGTTTCTGCCTAAACAGACCCGCGGCGAACAAAGAAAAGCCCCGCTATGGCGGGGCTTTTTTGTCTGTAGGGCGTGTTTTAGCGTACAACGTTGTCATGCGCCACATAGACGTTTTGTAGTTATCGGCGGCGGAAGCGGCCAGGAGAAGATTCCATGCAATTTGTCGATGAAGCTTCCATCATCGTTGAAGCCGGTAAAGGCGGCAACGGTTGTCTGAGCTTTCGCCGCGAAAAGTATGTGCCCAAAGGCGGCCCGGATGGTGGCGACGGCGGGCACGGCGGCAGCGTTTACCTGATGGGTGATGATGCGCTCAATACGCTGATCGATTTTAAGTACCAGCGCTTCTATAAGGCCGAAAATGGCCAGGGGGGCATGGGGCGCCAGATGAGCGGCAAAGCGGGTGAAGACCTGCATGTGAAAGTCCCAGTGGGCACCACGGTGATCGACGAGGATACGCTCGAAGTGATCGCCGATGTGACCGAGATTGGTCAGGTCGTGCTCGTGGCGGATGGCGGCCGTCGTGGTTTAGGCAATATTCACTTTAAGTCATCGACCAACCGGGCGCCGCGGCGTACTACGCCGGGCACCGAGGGCGATCGCCGCAACTTGCGCCTGGAAATGAAGGTGATGGCCGATGTTGGCCTGCTCGGGATGCCGAATGCGGGCAAGTCGACGCTGATTCGTTCGGTCTCGGCGGCTAAGCCCAAGGTCGCCAACTACCCGTTCACGACCCTGGTACCCAACCTCGGCGTGGTGAAACTCGGTCTGCACGAGCACTTCGTGATGGCCGATGTGCCGGGGTTGATCGAAGGCGCCTCCGATGGTGCCGGGTTGGGTCTGCGCTTTTTGAAGCATTTGACCCGCACGCGCCTATTGCTCCACGTGGTCGATGTGGCGCCCTTCGACGAATCCGACCCGGTAGATGCTGCCAAAGCCATCGTCCACGAGCTGGGGGAATTTTCTCCCGCACTTGCCGAGCGCCCGCGCTGGTTGGTGCTGAATAAGTTTGATTTGCTGCCTGAAGAGGAGCGCGAGACCCGCGCTCAAATGATCCTCGACGCACTGGACTGGGAAGGCCCGGTCTTTCGTATTTCGGCGATCAGCAACGAGGGTACCGATGCTCTGGTGCAGGCAGCCCACCGCTGGTTGACCGAGCAGCAGTGCCTGGAGAACGAAGACGAAGAAGCGTACGCCCACGAACAAGAGATGCGCCGACGCATGGAAGATGAGTCGGTGGCGCGCACCGAGGCGCGATTGGGGCGCAAGCGTAAGCCTCGCGATGAGGATGACGACGACTTTGACGACGATGATTACGACGTCGAGGTGGAGTACGCGCCGTGAGTGAGCTGGCGTTGGGTCGCGAAGTGCTAAGCGGCGCGCGGCGTGTGGTGGTCAAAATCGGCAGCGCGCTGTTAACCAACGACGGCCGTGGCTTAGATGACGCCGCGATTGGCCGCTGGGTTGATCAGATCGCCGCACTGCATCAGCGCGGTGTTGAAGTTGTGCTGGTCTCCTCCGGTGCAGTAGCCGCCGGCATGGTACGCTTGGGGTGGCAAGTGCGCCCCAGCGCCGTGCACGAACTGCAAGCCGCCGCTGCAGTCGGCCAGAACGGGCT
This sequence comes from Halomonas llamarensis, assembly GCF_023555005.1. Taxonomy (GTDB): domain Bacteria; phylum Pseudomonadota; class Gammaproteobacteria; order Pseudomonadales; family Halomonadaceae; genus Vreelandella; species Vreelandella llamarensis. The sequence goes on from NZ_JAMJPJ010000007.1 coordinate 36,779, forward strand.
GACCCAGTGTTACGAGCAGCACTTTTCCTGCCACGGCATGCTCACCGCGCAAGTGCTGCTGACCCACGATGACCTTTCCAATCGCAAACGCTACCTTAACGCGCTCTCAGCGTTGCGTACGCTGGTGGAGATGCGCGTGGTGCCGGTGATCAATGAAAACGATACCGTGGTCACCGACGAGATTCGCTTTGGCGATAACGACACGCTCGGCGCGCTGGTGGCTAATCTGCTCGAAGCCGATGCGCTGTTTCTGCTGACCGACCAAGAAGGGCTGTTTGACGCCGATCCACGCCACACCCCGGATGCAACGCTGATTGCCGAAGGGCGAGCAGACGACCCGCGCTTGGCAGCGGTAGCCGGTAGCGGCGGTGCCTTGGGCCGTGGCGGCATGAGTACCAAAGTGCGCGCGGCGCAGTTAGCCGCGCGCTCCGGTGCGGTGACGTTGATCGCCAGCGGCCGCCAACCGGAGGTGCTCACCCGGTTAATGGCGGGTGAGCGTCTGGGCACACTCTTGCGGCCTGAACAGGCGCCAATCGCGGCGCGCAAGCGCTGGCTGGCCGGGCAGCTACAGGTGCGCGGCACACTGGTTCTCGATGCCGGGGCGGTCAAGGTGCTGTGCGATAAAGGCTCAAGCCTCTTGGCCGTGGGCGTGCGAGACGTGCAGGGCGGCTTTCGCCGTGGTGATATGGTCACCTGCGTGGACGAGCAAGGCGCGCTGGTGGCGAAGGGGCTGGTGAATTACGGCGCCAAAGAGGCGCGCCAGCTCGTAGGCCAGCCGAGCCACCAAATCGAAGCCATCCTGGGCTACATGGAAGCCCCCGAGCTAATCCATCGCGATAACCTAGTTATTGTGTAATCGACCATTGTGTGATCGGTCATTGCGCAACCAATCATTCTGTAATCAGTCGTCGTGTGATCTAGCGGTTGTTTAACGCGAACGCGGCGGCAAGGGAATCTGGCGCGGCCAACCGCTGGGCATAATGAAAATACGCTGGGTTTGGTCGTGGCTTGGATGGTAAAGCATCACCTGCTGCGGCGCGTTGTAGGCGATCACGCGGTCGAGAATCGGTTTGATGACGTCATTTAACGGCTGAAAGCTGGCTAACGGCGGCGGCGCGAGCCAGTGCGGTTTTTCCAAGCATGCGGCCAGCGTATCGCACGGCAACCCCGCGGCAAGTGCCGACCAATCATGTAAGTAGCACCAAAGGCCGCGCCGATGCGCCGCCGTTGCGCCTTTAGGGGGCGAAAGCCTCGCGTGCCAAGGGTAAAAAAGGACGCCGGGCAGCGCGAGCTGCGAGCGAATAGGCGGCAGTGGTTCGCCGGTATCACGCGGTGCGAGCCAGTGCGCCAGCGTTTGCTGTGCAGGCGGTGTGCGCGCGATGGGCAGTTGGTGACGAGCAATATGCTGGCATTTGAGCGCCAAGCTATCCAACCCGCCCGGCCCGATCCAGCGGCTTAGACTCGCCTCTTCACCCGGTCCATCCGGCAGCCCCAGGTAGAACTTGATTGCCACTTCCAAGTGAATGGGCGCGGGGTCATCGCGGGTGCGGTAGAGAATATCCAGCTCACCCAGGGTATTGCGCCGCTGGAAAACACGCACGTTGGTCGCCAGCAGACACGTATCGGGGGCATGGTCGAGCACGTAGTGCCATAGCCGCTCATGGTAATGCCCCATCCGTGAATGGCGCAGCGCGCGCCAAGGAAGCGCCTCAACGGCCTGACGCTGCCGCGTTAGCCAACGGGCAAGCGTAGATGCATTTTCCCACCCAAGCGCTTTTACGCTAGGCCGGCCGGAAATCTCGGGCAGCACTAGAATATCGGGGGTGTGGAGCAGCCAGGCGATATCCCGCAAAGCAGGGTGTTCCACCTCAGCGGTTACGCTTTCCAGGCAGGCGATATGGCCATGCGACGGCCACTGAGCAATCTCGGTTTTCAACAAGACTCCTTCTGTCACATGGCATTGTTTCGTGTCTTCATTGATGGTCAAGGTAACATGTTGACCGTTTGAAAGCGTTAACGCCTCTGCTTTCAACCGCTTGATGGATTCGTGGTTCAATCGATTCAGACTGTTCTGGGCAGAAGGAAAAGCTATGCACTCAGCCGCGCCAGAGGCAGCCTGGCTGCCGGATATTCTCGTTGGCCCGCTGCTGCGGCGTATTACGCCTACCCGCTGGGTGATGCGGCTGGTGGCCTAGCGTAGACTTTCGCTCACGCTGACGTTAACCCCGCCGGAAGGCGAGGCGCAGCGCCATCGCCTGAACGCGGCGTCGTCGTGTTTGCCGCTAGGTGAACACGCTTATCTTTATCTGATCGACCTGCCACTGTCGCAACCGCTCCCCACGGATACGCCGAGCGCCACCATCAGCTGATGCATGGCTCCTGCCGTAAACCCCACCACGACAGCCCCGATGGCCTCGTGCGCGCGGATACCTGGCTTGAACAGCAGGGCGGCGCGGCGGCGATCGAGCGCCCGGCATGGCTGCTAATGACCGGCGATCAGGTATACGTGGATGACGTGGCCGGGCCGATGTTACGCGCGATTCACGCGCTGATTGCCCGGTTAGGCCTCGTGGATGAACATCTTGAAGGGGCGACGGTTGAAAATAGTCAGGCGCTTTATCGTTCAACTCACACGTATTACCACCGTGAAGCGCTGCTGCCCGATGTGACCAGCAATACCGCCCTGCGTGAGCGCTTTTTCGGTGGAGTAAAAAAGCCGGTGTTTACCTCAGCTAACGCGCATAATCATCTGATGACGCTAGCAGAAATGTTGGCGATGTACTGTTTGGTCTGGTCGCCAACGCCTTGAGCAGTCGCAGGGAGCGCTTCCCATGAGCGATTACGATGCCTTGATCAATGACGTGCAGCGCTTTCAAGGCTGGGAGTTCCATGTTCCCGGTACACCTGCGCTGATCGTGCTGGATACGCGCACTCGCCGCTGGCGCAGCGAGAGAAGCCCCAATCGCCCCTCGGGTTTAATGGATTGGGAGGCGTTGATAGAAATGCAGCAGGCGCTATTGGTCGCGCCGAGTGCGGTGATTGTCTCTCCGGCGCCGATGTTTGGGGTGAAGCTGATCGAGGGTGTGCAGAAGATATTCATCTGGCTGGGCAAGCCGCTGGTCGTGGATGCGGAAAACTGGATGGCCCACCGTGGCGCGGCGAATGTGCTCTTGCACATTTGGCGTCACTCCAAAACGCCGGGCAACTACGTCATTCTCTCGGGCGATGTCCACTACTCGTTTGCCTATGACATTATCGTCCGCCACCGTCAGCACTCGCCGAGGCTTTGGCAAATCACCTCCAGCGGCGTGAAAGACACCTTCCCTGATACGCTGTTGGATGTTTTCGACCGGTTGAATCGTTGGCTTTATGCGCCTTTCTCGCCGCTTAACTGGTTCACCAAGCGGCGCAAGCTTGCGGTCTACCCGCGCGCCCCGGATTGTGCGAAGGCGGGTGAGCGGCTGTGGAATGCCAGCGGCATCGGCTTGGTGACGCTAGACGAGCAGGGTCGCCCAACGGATATTCGTCAGCTCGATGCCCGTGGCAAAGATGTGGTGTTTCCTCCGCCGAAAACACGCTGAGCGCTACCAGATGCTGGTCGATAGCGCCTAGCTGATGCTTGAAATAGCGGTTTTACCGACATTGTCACGTGGCTGTCACCATCATGACGCATGCTAAGCGTTGGAGTTTGACGCGAGGTGACGACAGGTATGACCGCTCAGGAAGCACAGTGGCTAACGCGCATCATCGCCGATGAGGCGCTCGATGTCCTTTTTCAGCCCATCGTGGATACCAGCCAACAGGCGATTTACGGCTACGAGGCGCTGGTGCGCGGGCCGGCGGCATCGCCGCTGCACTCACCGCTACGGCTATTTGAGGTGGCCACTCAAGCGGGCAAACTGGTGGAGCTGGACATTCTTTGTCGCCGCTTGGCGATTTACCGCTTCGCCGCGTTGGATTTGCCCGGCTTTCTTTTTCTCAACGTGATGCCGCTGACGATTGTCGAGCGCGACTTCCGCGAGGGCTTGACGCTTGGTTTTATTAACGATGCAGGCATTCCTGCGGAAAGAGTGGTGATCGAGCTCACCGAGCACGTTCCCATCCATGACTACGCGCTGATGCGCCAAGCGGTGGATCATTACCGCGACATGGGGTTTCGCGTCGCCCTGGACGATTTGGGGGCGGGTCATTCCAGTTTGCGCCACTGGTCGGAGCTGCGGCCTGATTTCGTCAAGCTGGATCGCCATTTTATCTCCGGCGTCGACCAAGAACCCGCCAAGCGCGAGTTTTTGCGCTCGATTATTGGGGTCGCGCGTAGCCTTGATTGCAAGCTGATTGCCGAAGGTGTTGAAACGGCCGCCGAGCATTTGTGCCTGTGGGAGCTCGACCGAGGGCTCTCGCTGTTGCAAGGATTCTACTTTTCCCGGCCCAAAAGCGAGCCGCCGCTTAAGCTCGCCATGCCGCTGCCGGGTACTGCACCGCTTCAGGCCATCGCCGGGCGCAACGCGCGCACGATCTGTCGGCAGGTGGCCGACGTGGCGCCTGAGTGTCCGGTACCTAGTCTTGCCGAGCGCTTTCGCCGTCACCCAGAGCTTCGCTGTGTGGCCGTGGTCAAAGAGGGTAAACCGCTTGCCGTCGTGCGGCGCAGTAGCTTTTTAGCCCTATTTACCAACCCTTTCAGCCACGCCCTGTACGCCAAAACCCGCGTGATGGATGTGGCTGATAAACGCATGCTGGTGGCCGAAGCAGAGATGCCGCTGGAGGTACTGAGCCAGCGGCTAACCGATAGCCACGAGATTGAGCAGGAAGATTTTGTGGTAGTGGCACAAAGCGGTGGTTATTTAGGGATGGGGAATATTGTTGATCTGCTGCGCGAAATAACCGCCATTCAGGTCCGCCAAGCGCGACACGCCAATCCTTTGACCGGGCTTCCCGGCAATATTTTGATCAACGATACCCTAAACGACTATCTCAGTGCCGGTGAGGGCTTTGCCGCGGCTTACGTGGATCTGGATAACTTTAAAGCCTTTAACGATGTTTATGGTTATGCACGCGGCGATCACGTGATTATCTCGGTTTGCCCGGCTGTTGCAGGTTCAAGTGGAGAGTGCCGGTGGTTTTACTGGCCATATCGGCGGCGATGATTTTATGTTGCTACTGCCGCTTGCTCACTGGGAGAGCGTGACGCGCCAGATTTTAGCGCATGTCGAAGCCATCGCACCGGGCTTTTACGAGGCGGCGGATCGTGAGCAGGGCGGCATCAAGATCGAAAATCGCCAAGGCGTGGTGAGCTTTTTCCCCTTTTTCAGCGTCTCGGTGGCGGTCAAGCCGGTAGCCGTCGGTGCCGACTTAAAAGCGTTGGATATCGCCAGCGATCTGTCGGAGTTAAAGCATCAGGCAAAGAAAATCGCTGGCAACAGTCTTTTCGTTGAGCGGCGTGACAGTTGTGCTGTGCCACGGCAAAGCGAGGGTCGTCACGCGGCGTATTGAGAAATAGTATCGCACTATTGATGCAAAGCATATGCAACTATAGCTTGATTCGAGTCAACACAACAAAATGAAAAACCCCCATACTGCTGAAAAAGTGTGACCTGCGACATGCTGACTCACTCGCAGCATCAAAAGGGGTAAGGGATGGAACGTTATTTAAATCGAACGCCTATGTGGGCAAAATTTGCGATTGTCATGGTGCTTCCAATGCTGGCGCTGATATGGCTTGCCATGGAAGGTGTGCTCGAACGTCAGTCGGCGTTACGCGAGCTTAACCGCCTTTATGCGATGACGGAACTTGCCCAGCGCGCCAGTGACTGGGTGCATCAAATCCAGCTGGAACGCGGCATGACGGCGGGTTTTCTCGGTAGTGAAGGCAACTCGTTTGGTTCAAAGCTCGACCAGCAACGCCCAAATGTAGATGCCGCGGCGCAGGCATTTCATGAGCAGCGCACCGACTTAAGCGATAACGTGCTTAGCGATACCGCACGTGAAGAGCTAGCTCAGTTAAACCGACTGTGGGAGCGTACGGCGCGGATTCGTAATGAAGTCGACAATCTCGATATCGCCACGAGCGACGTGCTTAGCCACTACACTGGTATCAATAGTCAATTGATGTCGTTCGTGGGCGCGTTGGTAACGTTCACACGTGAAGGTGAGATTAGTCGTCAACTTGCCGCTTATTACAATCTGTTAGCAGCCAAAGATCTTGCGGGTATCGAACGTGCGATGTTGTCGAGTGCCTTCGGTGCCGACGGTATGTCAAATGATATGCTGCGACGCTTTTTAGAACTTATTGGTGAAGAGCGCGCTTTCCTGACCAGTTTTCGCACGTTTTCTACCCCAGAGGTGAAGCAGCAGCTTAAACGCGCGCTTTCTGGCCCAGATATCGAGCGCCTATTCGAACGTCGAGAGCTGGCTATCAGTCAGTTCGATACCGGCGGCTACAACGTTGATCCCGAAGAGTGGTTCGAATGGCAGACGGTCAAAATTGGTCGCTTAAAAGCGCTGGAGGATGACGCTTCCACCGCAATCATCACCGCCACTGCTGAGCTACGCAGCAGCGTTCGGTTGGCGCTGTGGCGTTATATCACGCTATCGATATTGACCAGTGTGGTGGCAATTATCGCCGCAGTGTTGATGGTGCGGGCGACCACGCGGCCATTGAACCGAGCACTGCAGAGCATTGCCACACGAGGCAATAACTTAACTCAGCGCTTAGAGGTGAAAGGGTCTGACGAGTTCGCAAAACTCTACCGCGCCTTTAACGACGCCTCTGCTGATACCGAAAGGTTAGTGGCTGAGGTGAAGCGTAATGCACAATCTGTTGAGGTGGCTAGCGGTGAAATTGCCCAAGGTAACCAAAATTTAGCCCAGCGCACCGAAGAACAGTCGGCATCATTAGTGCAAACGGCCTCAAGCCTGGAAGAAATGATGGTCACCGTGCGTCAGAGTGCCGATAACGCCCACGAAGCGCAGCGCATGACCCACGATGTGGCTCACGAAGCACAATCGGCAGTGAATTTGGCCGCTAGTGCGCAAGATGCTGTGCAGCAGATTCGCCAGGCGAACGACCAAGTCACCACGATTATCACCGCGATTGATAACATCGCCTTTCAAACCAATCTGTTGGCACTCAATGCCTCGGTGGAAGCCGCCCGCGCTGGGGAGCATGGCCGGGGCTTTGCGGTTGTGGCGGCTGAAGTGCGCAAATTGGCAAGCCGCAGTGCCGAAGAAGCCAATCAAATTCGCCAGTTGATCGACAATAACGTGGAAAAAATCAGTGAGGGGGAGTCGCTGGTTAACTCAACAAGCGATACGTTGGGGACCATTGCTCAGCGCGTGCAGAAAGTCGCGAACTTGGTAGGTGAGATGACGTCCGCGACGACCGAGCAGTCCTCCGGTATTGAGGAAATCAATCGCGCTATGGTAGAGCTTGAAGAAGTGACACAGCAAAATGCGGCGCTGGTAGAAGAAGTCGCGGCGGCGAGCCGTTCGCTCGACGAGCAAGCCGAGGATATGGCCGAGATGATCGGGAAATACCAAGTAGGTGAGGCCAGCGATCCGTCTCGGCTACTTTCTGCCTAACGCTTTTTGTAAGCACATGAGGCATGATGTTGAGGGCGCCGTTTGGCGCTCTTCTTGTTTTGGGGTGTGACGCAAGTGGGGCAACGAGCGATTGACGTGCATCAATAATTTGAAAGGCAGCGTGATGAAAACGTCTTAGTTGCCTCTTTTCTTATGCAGGGTCCGCTATGATTCTCTTTTATACGCTGCAAAACGGGGCTAAGGCTGACGAGTTTCAGGAGTAACGCAATGAGTACCCCTTCTCAGCACGATAATAATGCCAATGACATGACCAATAAAAAAGCCACAGATGACTTGCTGAGCCTGCGGTTTGAGCAGTTCTATATCGCTGTTGAGCAGAGCCCGGTGGCAACGGCCATTACCAATGCCGATGGCTGTATCGAGTTTGTTAATCAGTGATTTTTGGACATTACTGGCTATTCCCGCGACGAGCTGCTGGGCAAAACGCCGGCACTGATTCAATCCGGTATGACGCCTTATCACGTTTACAATGATATGTGGGCAACACTGCTCGCCGGTAACGTCTGGAAAGGAGAGATTTTAAATCGGCGCAAAAATGGCGAGCTTTACTGGGAGGCGCAAACCATTACGCCGGTAAAAGGCGTCGAAGGCGAGATTCTTAATTTTGTCGCGGTGAAAGAAGACATTACCCACCGTCATCAGCAAGAAAACGAATTGCGCTTGATGGCAGCTGCCTTTGAAACCGGGCAAGCGACTGTGATCACCGATGCCAATATGGTCATTGAGCGGGTTAATCAGGCGTTTACCGATATTACCGGCTACCCTAGTCAGGAAGTCATTGGGAAAACGCCACGGCTTTTTAAGTCCGGGCGCCACGATAAAGCATTTTACCAACGGATGTGGGAAACCTTGCGCGACACAGGCCACTGGCAAGGCGAAATATGGAACCTTAATAAATGGGGTGATATTTACCCGTTATGGCAGTCCATTACCGCCGTGAACGATGCCGATGGTGAAGTGCGCCACTTTGTTTCGGTCTTTCACGATATTGCCGAGCGTAAACGTATTGAGCACGAACTTGAGAACCAGGCAACACGCGACCACTTAACCGGCGCGTATAACCGCCGCGCCTTTGATACATCGCTAAGCCAGTGCGTCAGCGATGCCCTCCATGCTCACCAGCCGTTTGTGCTGTTAATGTTTGATATTGATCATTTCAAAAAGGTTAACGACAATTACGGTCACGATGTCGGCGATGAGATCCTGCAGCAATTGGCGGTGTGTATAAAAGGTTGCTTGCGCGATAGCGATATTTTGGCGCGCTGGGGCGGTGAGGAATTTGCCATTTTGCTGCGCAGTACCCAGCAATCAGGCGGTGAAACCTTTGCCGAGCGCATTTGTCAGCGCGTGCGCAGACGTGTGTTTTCAGGTCAGCGCATCACGATCAGTATTGGTGTAGGAGAATACCGTCTCGGCGAAACCCAAGACATGTTGACCAGCCGCGTGGACCAAGCCCTTTACGCCGCTAAACATCAAGGCCGCGATACCGTGATGGCGTGCGCGCAGGCCGAAGCCGATAACGTAGAAGAAGATGTACGATGATTGGCGCATTTCCCGTGCCGCGTGAGCCAACACAACACAGGAACCGATACGGATGTGCCAACTGATACCGCAGAGCCATTATACGGCGACGCTGAAATCGACGGCGGGAGACCTGACGGAAGCGGTTTTCCGCCAAGCGAACGAGGCGATCATCCTTACCGACGCCGGTAACCGGGTCACTCATATCAACCCTGCTTTTAGCGAGCTAACCGGCTTTAACCTGAAAGACGTGGCGGGCAAAACGCCAGAAGCCTTTAGTATCTTCCCGCTTGACGATACCCAGACCACTCGGTTTATGCGTGAAGAGTTGAGGCTACGCGATCGCAGCAAAAGCCAAGTGAGCTACCAAAGCCACGATGGTCAGTTCTATCCGGGCATGATGTCGATCAATCGTGTGCGCGACGTATACGGTGAGGTCTGCCACCACGTGATTGTGTTGGCAGACCTTTCCGCGATCCCCACCCATGCACGCCACTTAAGCCGTGAGGTTTATTTTGACGCGCTGACGGGCTTGCCTAATCTGCACCTTTTGACTCAGTTGATTCAAGAGTCGATGCAGCATGCTGAGAAGTGTGAGAGCACACTGGCGGTATGCTCGTTGGATATCGACTTTTTCAAAAAAGTTAACGACCAACTCAGCCCGCAAGTGGGCGATGTGCTGCTGTCGACATTTTCCCAGCGTATTAGCCATCTGCTGTTTGGCGATGACGTGCTCGCGCGTGTCGGTGGGGATGAGTTTGTCTTGCTGCTGCATCACGGTGTGGATGAGACGTTTTTCGACAAGCTTTTAGCTTCCATTCGTAAGCCACTGATGATTGAGGGGCAGGGCATACATTTAACGGCAAGTCTGAGGGTAACGTTTTACCCACAGGATGCCGTTCAGGGTGACGTGTTACTGCGCCATGCCAACCAAGCGATGTACCGGGCGAAGCAGCTTGGCCGCGATACCTTCCACATGTTTGATCCTGACCACGACCGTTTGCTACAAGTACGCCACGAGCAACGCCAGCGCTTTATTGCTGCACTGGATAATAACGAGCTGTGCCTGCATTATCAGCCGCAGGTGGATATGCGTAGTGGAGAAGTCGTGGGGGTTGAGGCGCTGGTTCGCTGGCAGCACCCCGAGCAGGGCTTGCTTCCTCCGGCGCAGTTTTTGCCGGTGATTGACGCGACCTTGCTGGAAATAGACTTGGGCGAATGGGTGTTAGACGCTGCCATGCGCCAGCTAACGCGGTGGGCTAAAAACGGTATCGCCTTGCCGGTTAACGTTAATATTAGCCCGACTCATTTGCTGGTGAGTGATTTTAGTCAGCGCTTAGCCGCGCTGCTCTCTCGCTACCCCCATGTGCCGCCTTCCATGCTCAAACTTGAAGTATTGGAGAGCGCGGCGATGCACGATACCCAGGCGGCGCTTGAAACCATGGCCGAATGTCAGCGTCTTGGGGTGAATTTTGCCATCGATGATTTTGGCACCGGGTTTTCGTCGTTGACCCATCTGCGTCAGCTGCCGGTGAATTTGATTAAGATTGATCAGAGCTTTGTACGCGATATGTTAAGCGACCAAGATGACATGGCCATTGTCGAGAGCGTCATTTATATGGCGAATCGTTTTAATCGCCCGATGCTGGCGGAGGGCGTCGAGACGCTCGCCCATGCCAAAGCGCTGATAGCACTGGGCTGCGAGCTAGCGCAAGGTTATGGCATCGCGAGACCCATGCCGGCTGAGGCGCTGCCGATGTGGCTGACGCATTGGCCAACGCGTAAAGATTGGAATGCGCTAACGTATTAGCGGTGAGCAAAACAGAGGCGAACAAATCAGAAGTGGTAAGCAAAACAGAGGCCTAAAAAAACGGGACGTAGCACCTTATGTGCCACGCCCCATTTTTGTGTTAACGCTCGTTAAGCAGCGCGAGTGGTGGGGTCAGGGTTCGCGGTGGGGTCAACGGCGTCAGGTGGTTGAGCCACCGAGGCGGCCGCCAAGCTGCCTCGCGCCGCCACGGCACTCGCCGGGTCGGGTGCCATAACCGCTATAGCGTCGGCGCTTTCATTGGCAGAAGGAGCGCTGTCAGTCTGGGCGGTCGCTCCGGTAGCGTCAACGCTTTCATCGCGGTTTGATTCGGCGCCAGCGGTGCGTGCGTTATTCATTTCGCTTTGCTGCATGGCCGCTTCGAGCTTAGCTTCTAACATGTATTGGCGTGCTTGAGAGGCAACTTGGCGATCCTTCGACGAGGGCTCTGCTAGCGCCAGCGCGGCGGAAATAACCGTCTGCATTTTATCGATGGTGGCTTGCGGGTCGCCGGGCACCGGGCCGTAATCAATCGGCACTTCGCCAGCCACCGCATAGCGTTCGCCGTCAGGGCCAGATTCATACTCATAGCTGGCGCTTCCGGTGTAAGCGCCACCGGCCACTTCATGGGCGCGCTCGTGCTGGCGCACTTCCTGGTCGATACGCTTGAGCTGTTCTAGGTGGCGAATTTCCTGATCGTCCAGCGGGGTGCCGTCGGGACGCGTTGGACCAGGGCTAACCGCGGGGTCGCGCTTTTCATCCTCGCTGCCCTGCTCACCTGCCACGTTCTGGCTTCCGTCGGCGGCACGTCCTGTGGCGCGGCGGCTTCCAGAGCTCTCTTCAGCGGCAGTGGCGCTTTGAGTAGCGGCGCGATGCTCGGAATTACCCGGCGGCATACTGCGTTGGTCGGCCTGAGAGAGTGTGGCTTCTCCCGCACGTGGCGTGGCATTGGTACGCGCGTTTTCAGTTGCGGTAACCGACCAGTAAGTCGATGGAGAGCTAACAGGTGAGATTTGCATAAGCCGTACCGAGAATTGAAGCGATAGGATAAAATTAAGTATCGGTGACCCAGGCGAAGACTGCAAGATTTAAGCGCAAATGGGTAAATATATCGCTATTTAGTATGCCGCTATTAATACTAAGTCAGTAAGTATTCATACTAGGTGAGTCAACACAGGGCCAACCAGCGCAATGCATAGTATTGATATTGTTCTTCATCTCTCTTTTGATGAGTGCTTGGCCCATTACGAGGGGCGCATTGCCAATGTACGCACGCGCAGTGTCGATGGGCGCTGGGTGATTTTTCCCGCCGAGGCGATCCGCCGGGTGGTCACGCGAGATGGCGTGCATGGCACGTACCGACTTGCCTTCTCTGATGAAGGCAAGTTTATCAGTATCAGGCCGCTGCGCTAATGCGATCCGGTGGCGTGCGCTTTCGGTCAGTGGATAGGTTCAGCGTGCTTAGGGCCTGTTGACGTTTCACATTGGGAGCCATAAAAAACCGCACGCCAAAGCCACCATGCTTTCGTAGTTTCGCTTCAGTTTATCGTAGCGCGTCGCTATGGCGCGATACGATTTTAAACGGGCAAAGGCATTCTCGACGAGATGCCGATAGCGATATAAACCTCTGTCCAGACTGGCATTTCCCTTTTTCGAGTTGCGCCTACGTGGAATTACGGCCTCCATGCCTTTCGCCTCAACCTGCTCACGGATACGCTCGCTGTCATAGCCCTTGTCAGCCACTAGCGCCTCCCCCGTCGGCAAGTCGTCAATCAATGCCTGGGCTTCTGTGCTGTCGTGTACCTCACCGCCCGTTATCCTGAAGGAATTGGGAAGGCCATAAGCGTCAACGGCCAGATGAATTTTGCTGGTGTTGCCTGCACGACTTTTGCCAATGGCTTCTGACTCTTCTGTGGCAGCCCCTGTACTGTCCTGGTGCGCCTTGACGTAAGAGCCATCAATGAATAGCCACTCGACATCCGGATCCTCGACCAGCATGTTGAAAACCGCCATCAGCTTTCCAGCCGATGACCAGGCGTTGAAGCGCTTGTAGACCGTATTCCAGGACCCAAACGCCTCTGGCAGGTCCCGCCACTGGCAGCCAGTGCGCATCCGGTAAAGGATGCCTTCCACAGTGATGCGCAGGTTGGCCTTGTCATAGATACCTTGTTGAAGCAGGATAGGTTTCAGCTTCGACCAGTGTTCATCCGTGAGCATTTGTCGGGGCATCGCAAGCTCGCAGTTTGTTGGCGTGAGAACCTCTATTCTGCGAGCTTGCCCCTATCCTGCCAAATCATCTTCGATCAAACGTCAACACGCCCTAGGGTGCTATGCTTTTTTCTTTTCTTGGCGCTGCCTTAATCGGATTGCCTATCTTTGGAGCTTTTATGATTCGCGTTCACCACCTGGAAAAGTCCCGTTCCCACCGCATTCTTTGGCTGCTCGAAACGCTGGCGCTTGAGTATGAGGTCATCACCTACCCGCGTGATCGTAAGACGCAGCTTGCCCCTGACTCACTCAAGCGCGTACATCCGCTTGGCAAGTCGCCGGTGATCACGGATGGCGACATCACTGTGGCGGAATCCGGTGCTATTATCGATTACCTGCTGAGCCGTTACGGCGAGGGGCGCTGCCAGCCAGATACTGACGATACCGCTGAATGGGTCAATTACCGCTACTGGATGCACTCCGCGGAAGGGTCGCTGATGCCGCTTCTCGTCATGCGGCTGGTGTTTGCCCAGCTGCCGAAACAATCGCCGTGGTTGATTAAGCCGATTGCCAAGGGCATTAACGACACGGTGAATAAACGCTTCATCGCGCCGCAGTTAACCGATCATTTGGCCATGATAGAGAGTCACTTGGCTACGCGTCAGCAATTTTCTAGCGTTTGGCCAAGCGGCGCCGACGTGCAAATGAGCTTTCCCCTACAGGCACTGGCGATGTCGCAATCACTCAGTGACTATCCCGCGATTGCGGCCTTTGTTGCGCGCATTGATGACGATTTAGGTTGGCAGCGGGTAGTCGAGCGTGCTGGCCCGCTGACGCTACCCGGGTAATTTGATGGCGTGAACGTGGTTATCTAGCGTTAGCGTGGCCAAGTGTGACGCGCGTCGTTATCTGCGCCCGCCTGACTCTGACTTCAGAGGGCCGATCTCCTGTTTCGGGACACTCGGTAGTCGATAGGCGCTCAGCCGAAAAACACCGCGCAGCAGCGTATCGCTACCTACCGAAAGATTATTCGTGGCGACAATCAAACGCAGGCGTCGCCGCGAGATTTTGACCTGCTCGCTGGCCGTGTAGCCCGGATTGTCGGCAATATTGCGCAGTGTTGAGAGCGCCATGCCAATCGACCAGCTGCAGAATCGTCGAATGCCGACCTCGGCGGTCGGAATGCGCAGCGTGTAGTCTTGCGCTAAGCGTAGATGATGATGGGCGACGGCGACCAGAAAGCGGATGCCGTCGCGATAGCCGGGGTGGTCCTGCCAGTTATGTGTCCGCTTCAGATCAACACCGCGCGCCTCGAAGACGTCACGCGGGAGCCAGCAGATGCCACGCTGGCGATCCTCCCAGACGTCTTTCAAAATGTTGGTCATCTGCAGCCCTTGACCGAAAGCCAGCGACAGACGTTGAAACTCTTCTCGCTGAGTGCGGATATGCGGGTTGATGCTGGCGAACAGCCGGGTCAGCATTTCGCCCACACAGCCGGCCGCCACGTAACAGTAGTCGCGCAGGCAGGCGCTGTCTTCCAGGCCATATGGGTTCTTCAAACGTTCGAAATTGGCCATACCGTGACACATGGTGGTGATGCAGTCGCTCAGTGCTGCCTGCTGCTCGGACGGCAGTTCGCCGAAGGCGCGCAGCACCCCGGGTGTCTGCACGATGAGTTCGCGTTCCAGCGGGTCTTGTACCAGCCCGGTATCAAGCAATGCCTCGGAGAACCTCCGGGCGGCGCTGGTATCACTCAGCCCTTCCAGCAGGCACCGGTAGTGGGCGTCCTTGTCTTCAGGCGCCATGGCAGTGCTGTCTTCCACCGTGTCGGCAATACGGCACAAAAGATAGGCATTGGTGATGGCTGGGCGCAGGAGTGCCGGCAACTGTGGAATGGTCAGGGCAAATGTCCGGGAGACGCCAGGCAGTAACCGGTCTTGTAGGGCGAGCGAGGCAGGCTTCATAGCAGCATCATCTCCGATATCGGGAGCAGGTATATTTCCCGCTCGAGCCAGGTCATGTTAAATGCCTCCGATCTTTCGGGATTGACGCAAAAAGGGTTATGAGCGTTAAACAAGCCCACGCAATTAAAAGCGTACCGGCATGGCCACTGACCTGCAACGGCTCCGTTCACGATAAATGAGACGGTGATGACACCGCCAGCGATGCCGATTCACCACGCGGTTAAGTGTTGGTCAGGCGAGGGGTCGCGTGATAGACTACGCTATCCTCTCAGACAAGACCCGTGAACGGGCAGCCTAATTTGTTGTCGGTTGCACATTTTGGCTAGGCGAAAAAGTCTGCCAAATCAAAGCGGTGTTAATCCAACACTGGCTTTGAAAACGTTACGGAAACGTCGCACTGAGGTCACGACCCAGGCGGCGATAATCAGTTAATCCGTTGCCCAAGTAGGCAACCTTTTTTCTCCAAGGAGATACCCTGTGGCGAACAGCAAGCAAGCTCGCAAGCGCGCCCGCCAGGCCGAGAACCGTCGCGTCCTGAAATCCGGCCAACGCAGCATGGTCCGCACCTACATCAAGCGTGTAGTCAAAGCCATCAGCACCGGCGATCATGCGAAAGCGATGGAAGAGTTCAAGGCGGCGCAGCCGGTCATCGACCGCATTGCAGACAAAGACGTGCTTTCTAAAAAGAAAGCCGCGCGTCTGAAAAGCCGCTTGAACAAGCGCATTAAGGCACTGGCGGCGTAAGCCGGCAGGCGCCCTAAAAAACCGGCTGCGGCCGGTTTTTTTGTGCCTATCGCTGGCTTGTTCCAGTTGATGAGTGGTGTTAAATCCGTTCACTCTGAGCCTGTCGAAGGATGGTCTTCGACAGGCTCAGGGCGAGCGACGATCATGGGCATCGGGAAACGTGCATGAGCGAGCAAACACCAGCAGATCCAAAAATCACCCCCGCGCGCCGTGGCCTCATGGGCTCAGGGTTGATTGTGAGCGCTATGACCATGATCTCGCGGGTGATGGGCTTGGCGCGCGACGTAGTGATCGCCGCGTTGTTGGGGGCGGGTAACGGCGCGGATGCCTTTTTTGTCGCCTTTAAAATCCCCAATTTTCTGCGCCGTCTGTTCGCTGAAGGTGCGTTTAACCAGGCGTTTGTGCCGGTGCTCTCGGAGTACTCGACGCAACGCACCCGGCAAGAGATTCGCGAGCTCTTAAACGCCACGGCGGGTAGTTTGACCGCAGTGCTGGCGCTGATCACGGCGTTGGCCATGCTCGGTGCGCCGTGGTTGGTGTGGGTGTTCGCCCCGGGGTTTGGCCGCGACCCGGAAAAGCTCGCCCTCACCGCTGATATGCTGCAACTGACGTTTCCGTACCTGCTGCTCATTTCGCTGACCGCGTTTTCTGGCAGCGTGCTCAACACTTGGGACCGTTTCGCCGTGCCCGCGTTTACGCCGGTGCTGTTGAACCTGTCGCTGATTGGCGCAGCGCTTTTGCTCACGCCGCTGTTTGATGAGCCCGCCATGGCGCTGGCGTGGGGTGTGTTGATTGCTGGCGTCGTGCAGCTGGCGTTCCAAGTGCCGTTTTTGCTGCGCTTAGGGCTTTTGCCGACGCCGTGGCCACACGTTGCCCACGAAGGCGTAAAACGGATTCTCAAGCTCATGGCACCGGCGCTGTTTGGCGTGTCGGTGTCGCAGATTAATCTGCTGCTCGATACCGTGCTGGCGTCGCTACTTGCGGCGGGCAGTGTGTCTTGGCTCTACTATTCTGATCGCCTGGTGGAGCTGCCGCTGGGGGTGTTCGGTGTGGCCATCGGCACCGTGATTTTGCCCGCGCTCTCCAAGCGTCACGCCGAGCAGTCAAATGCGCACTTTGCCGCCATGCTCGACTGGGCCATCCGAGTGGTGCTGCTATTGGGGCTGCCCGCCGCGCTCGCGCTCGCGGTATTGGCTGAGCCGCTTCTTATCACGCTGTTTCACTACGGCGCGATGACCGATCACGATATTCAAATGGCTGCCATGAGCTTGCGCGCTTATGCCCTTGGGCTTTTGGCCTTTATGCTGATCAAAGTGCTGGCCCCGGGATTTTTTGCTCGCCAAGATACCGCCACCCCGGTGAAGGTGGGCATTGTCGCCATGGTTGCCAATATGGGCTTCAATCTGCTGCTGATTTGGCCGCTGGCCCACGCGGGGTTAGCCTTGGCTACGGCGCTCTCGGCGTTTATGAACGCAGGGCTGTTGGGCTATTTGCTGCGTAAGCAGGGCGTGCTGGTATTCCAACCTGGCTGGGGACGCTTTGCCTGGCAGCTGATTGGCGGCAGTGTGGTGATGAGTGTGGGGCTCTACGTGCTCGCGCCCAACTGGCAGACGTGGCTTGGGTTTGGCCTGTGGCAGCGCGTTAGCTGGGTGGCCGCGCTAGTGGTGCTGGGCGCGGGGGTGTACTTTGCTTGGCTCGCCGCCTTTGGCCTGCGGTTGCGCCATCTTAAAATGCACAGCTAAAACGGGGCAGGCATACATTGCTGCCGGTGGGTTGGGTATAATAGCCAATTTATATTCTGCTCATTCTGCGAACGCTTTTTTAACGGCTGAGGTGCCATGCGCGTCATTCGAGGACTGCACAACTTAACGCCAGCGGATCGCGGCTGCGTGGCCACTATCGGTAATTTCGATGGAGTTCACCGTGGCCATCAAGCGATTCTGCAGCAGTGCCGCGAGCACGCCGCGCGCCTGCACGCGCCGTTGACAGTGGTGGTATTCGAGCCGCAGCCGCGTGAATTCTTCGCCGGTGAACAAGCGCCGCCGCGCTTAACGCGCCTGCGCGAAAAAGTGCGCCTATTGATGGACCACGGCGCGGAGCGGGTGTTGTGTCTGCCGTTTAACGATGCCTTGCGGAGCCTTACCGGGCGCGAATTTATCGATCAAGTCTTGATTGAAGGCTTGGGCGTGAAGCATCTGGTGGTGGGCGACGATTTTCGCTTTGGCTGTGATCGCCGCGGTGGCTTCACCCTGCTGGAAGCTGTTGGCCGCGAGCAGGGCTTTGGCGTTGAGCACACCCGCACCTTCACTATCGACGGAGAGCGCGTTTCCAGTAGTCGTGTGCGCACCTTGCTCGCCAGTGGCAATTTTCATGCCGCAGCAACGCTATTGGGGCGTGTCTACTCGCTCAGCGGGCGAGTGGTGCGAGACCAGCAGCTCGGGCGCACCATCGGCGTGCCCACCGCTAACCTGCCGCTGTTGCCTCAGCCGCTAACGCTGCGCGGCGTATTTGCCGTAGTCGCGGAGCTGGAAGACGGTACGCGACACCCAGGCGTTGCTAACGTGGGCTTTCGCCCTACGGTCGGCTCAGAACGCCCTACCCTCGAAGTTCACTTGTTTGACTTTGAAGGTGACCTTTACGGTAAGCGCTGCACCGTTTACCCCTGCGCGCGGCTGCGCGGGGAGATCAAGTTTGATGACTTTGACGCGCTGAAGGCGCAGATTGAGCGCGACCAAGCCAGTGCGCGCCGCTACTTCGCTGACTATCATGGCGTTGACGACCCGCTGCCGCTGGCCTCAGCGCCGCGCCCGCTTTCCGATAACGCACACGCGAAACCTTTTTCTGACTCCACCTCGGCGAGCAACGCCGCCGACGCTAACGATGGCTGACCGGACTATGGATTATAAGCACACGCTAAATTTGCCTGAAACCGACTTTCCCATGCGCGGTATGTTGCCCAAGCGAGAGCCCGGCCGAGTATCGCAATGGCAAGACATGAACCTGTACGAGCGCTTACGCGAAACGCGTGCAGGAAAGCCGTTGTTTGTGCTCCATGACGGCCCTCCCTATGCCAACGGCAGCATTCATATCGGTCACGCCGTCAATAAAATTTTGAAAGACATCATCGTTAAATCGAAAAACTTGGCGGGATACGATGCCCCCTACGTGCCGGGCTGGGACTGCCATGGCCTGCCTATCGAACATAAGGTGGAAACCACCCACGGCAAGCACCTGGAATCTGGAAAAGCCCGCGGCCTGTGCCGTGAGTATGCCGCCGCGCAGATCGAAACTCAGCTTACCGATTTTGTGCGCCTGGGCGTCGTCGGCGACTGGGACAACCCCTACCGCTCGATGGATTACGCCAACGAGGCGGGCGAGATGCGTGCGCTGGCCGATATGGTCGATGCGGGCTATGTGTTTAAAGGCTTGAAGCCGGTGAACTGGTGTTTCGACTGTGGCTCGGCGCTGGCCGAAGCGGAAGTTGAGTACGCTGACAAGAAGTCGGATGCCATCGACGTCGCTTTCCCCGTGGCAGACGCCGACAAGCTGGCGGCCGCGTTCGGTTTAGACGCGCTGCCCAAGCCCGCCGCCGTGGTGATCTGGACCACCACACCATGGACCATTCCCGCCAACCAGGCACTGAACGTCCACCCCGAGTTCACCTACGCGCTGGTCGATATTGGCGAGCGTCTGTTGCTGCTGGTGGAAGACCTGGTTGAAAGCTGCCTGGAGCGCTATGCACTGACCGGCGAGGTAATAGCCACCGCCAAAGGCGCGGCGCTGGATCTGATCAATTTCCATCATCCGTTCTATGATCGCCTCTCGCCGGTGTACCTGGCCGATTACGTCGAGGCCGAAGTCGGCAGCACCGGCATCGTTCACTCCGCGCCCTCCTACGGAATGGATGACTTCATTACCTGCCGCGAGCACGGTATGGAGTTCGACGACATGCTCAACCCGGTCCAGGGCAACGGCGTTTATGCCGACGACCTGCCGTTCTTCGGCGGCCAGATGATCTGGAAGGCGAACCCGCATATCCTCGACAAGCTACGCGACGTGAACGCGCTGATGGCCCATACGCCGATCACCCACAGCTATATGCACTGCTGGCGGCATAAAACGCCGGTGATCTACCGCGCCACGGCCCAGTGGTTTGTGGGCATGGATATCAAGGGTAAGGACGACAAGACCCTGCGTGAGCGTGCCCTGGAAGGCATCGAGGCGACCGAGTTCACGCCCGCTTGGGGCAAGGCACGCCTGCACAGCATGATCGCCAATCGCCCGGATTGGTGTATCTCGCGCCAGCGCAACTGGGGCGTGCCGATTCCGTTCTTCCTGCATAAACAAACCGGTGAGCTGCACCCGAACACGGTCGCGCTGATGGAGCAAGCGGCCAAGCGCGTTGAGCAAGAGGGCATTGAAGCCTGGTTCCGCCTCGACCCCGCCGAGCTTTTAGGCGCGGAAGCGGCCGAGTACGACAAAGTCACCGACACGCTGGACGTGTGGTTTGATTCCGGCACCACGCACCGCCACGTGCTTCGCGGTTCGCACCCGCATGGCCACGAGACAGGCCCGCGGGCGGATTTATATCTGGAAGGCTCCGACCAGCACCGCGGCTGGTTCCATTCATCGCTTCTCACCGGCTGCGCCATCGACGGCCACCCGCCGTATCGTCAGCTGCTCACCCACGGTTTTACTGTCGATGCCCAGGGTCGCAAGATGTCTAAATCCATGGGCAACGTCGTTGCGCCGCAAGAGGTGATGGACAAGCTCGGCGCCGATATTCTGCGCCTATGGGTCGCCTCCACCGACTACTCTGGCGAGATGGCGGTGTCGGACGAAATCTTAAAGCGCACGGCCGATGTGTACCGCCGTATTCGCAACACCGCACGCTTTTTGCTTTCCAACCTGAACGGCTTCGACCCGGTTACCGATCAGGTGGCGTTTGGCGATATGCTGGCGCTGGACCAGTGGGTGGTGGATCGCGCCGCGCAGCTGCAAGGCCGCATCAACACCGCGTATGAAGAGTACCGCTTCCTAGACGTTTACCAGCAGGTGCACGGCTTCTGCGCCCGTGAACTTGGCGGCTTCTACCTGGATGTGATCAAAGATCGCCAGTACACCACGCAAACCGATTCGCTCGCACGGCGCAGCGCGCAAACCGCGCTCTACCACGTGGTCGAAGCGCTTAGCCGCTGGGTCGCGCCGATTCTCTCCTTCACCGCAGAAGAGATTTTTGAGCACATCCCAGGCAAGCGCGGCGATAGCGTGCTGCTGGAAGAGTATTACTCAGGCCTTGGCACGCTCGACGACGGCGCCGAGATGGGGCGCGCCTTCTGGGAGCAGGTGCTGGAAGTGAAAAATGCGGTCAACAAACGCCTGGAAGACGCGCGTAACGCCAAAGTCATCAAAGGTAGCCTAGCGGCGGAAGTCACGCTTTACGTTGACGATACGCTCCACATGACGCTTGCCAAGCTTGGTGATGAGCTGCGCTTTGTGATGCTCACCAGCGACGTCACGCTCAAACCGCTGGCTGAAGCGCAAAACGCCGATGTCACCGAGCTTGAAGGCCTGAAGGTGGCCGTCGCGGCGAGCGAAAACACCAAGTGCGAGCGCTGCTGGCACCACCGCGAAGACGTCGGCAGCCACGCGGAACATCCGGACCTGTGCGGCCGTTGTATCACCAACCTGTCGGATGGCCCCGGTGAGACACGGCGTTATGCGTGAAAAAGCGTCGGGTAAAAAAAAGCCATCAGCGGCCGACCAAGCCAGTACCGTCACAAGGCCGCCCATGCAGCGGCCGCTGCGCTGGCTATGGTTGGCGCTGGCGGTCATCGTGCTGGATTTGGCGACCAAATACGCCGCCAGCGCGTGGCTTAGCTACGCGCAACCGGTGGAGGTACTGCCGTTTTTCAACCTCACGCTTTTGCACAATACCGGCGCGGCGTTTAGCTTTCTCGCCAGCCACCCCGGCTGGCAGCGGTGGTTTTTCGCTTTAGTGGCCATCGGGGCGAGTATCGGTTTGACTGTGTGGCTCTCGCGCCTAAAAGCGGATGAAAAGCTGCTGGCGGTCGCGCTGGCGTTGATGATCGGCGGGGCGCTGGGCAACCTGTATGATCGCTTGGTACACGGCTACGTAGTGGATTTTCTCTCTTTCCATGTCGCCGGTTGGTACTACCCCGCGTTCAACGTCGCCGATATCGGCATTACCCTAGGCGCTGCTGGCCTGATCTGGGAGTCGATCTTCGGCGAACGCCGACGCAACAAGTAATCGCCAGCAGACTAATTTTTAAACGACGGGTACAAGCAATGAGCGAATACCAGATTAATGAAGGCATGGAAATCACCCTGCACTTCACGCTGAAATTAGAAGACGGCACCGTGGTGGATTCCACCAAAGAAAAAGCGCCGGCGACGTTTCAGTTTGGCGATGGTAACTTGCCGCCGGGATTTGAAAACCCGATCAAGGGCATGACCGCCGGCCAGAGCGACAGTTTCGCTATCACACCGGAGCACGCCTTTGGCCAGCATAACCCGCAGAATATCCAAACGTTGAAGCGCGACGACTTCGGCGAAGAAACGCCGGAACTGGGCATGGTGCTCTCGTTTGCCGATAAAGCGGGAACGGAATTGCCCGGTGTGGTCAAAAGTATCGACGGTGATCGTATTGAGGTAGACTTTAACCACCCGTTGGCAGGGCGTACCCTGACCTTTGAGGTCGACGTTCTCGACGTTAAACCGGCGCTGACCCATTAAAAGCGCCACTTATGGCAGCGGTACTCTCCATTTTTTAGCGATGCAGTGGCATCAAGGCGTGAGCATGGCTTCTGAAAAAGTTTCTGAAATAGCTTCTGAAATAGCTTCTAAGACGCTCCCGGAAACGGCGAATACATCATCCGTGCAGATCAAACTGGCCAATCCGCGCGGCTTTTGCGCCGGGGTCGACCGGGCGATCGATATCGTCAATCGCGCGCTGGATGTGTTTGGCCCGCCGATTTACGTGCGCCATGAGGTCGTCCACAACCGTTTTGTGGTGGAAACGCTGCGTGAGCGCGGTGCAGTGTTTGTCGAGGAACTGCACGAAGTGCCTGACGACGTGATTGTGATTTTCTCCGCCCACGGGGTTTCCCGTGCGGTGCAGCAAGAAGCCGAAAAGCGCGGCTTAAAAGTATTTGACGCCACCTGCCCGCTGGTCACTAAAGTTCACCTGGAAGTGCTGCGCTATGCCAAGCGCGGTCAAGAGTGCATTCTGATCGGCCACGAAGGGCACCCCGAGGTGGAAGGCACCATGGGGCGCTACGACACTTCCCACGGCGGGCGAATCTATCTGGTCGAAGATGAACACGACGCAGCCAATCTGGAGGTCGAAGATCCTACCCAGCTGGCGTTCGTGACCCAGACCACGCTCTCGATGGACGACGCCGCCAAAGTCATCGACGCGCTGCGGAATAAATTCCCCGAGATCAGCGGGCCGCGCACGGATGATATCTGCTACGCCACCCAGAACCGCCAAGATGCAGTGCGCGAGCTAGCCGCCGAGAGCGACTTGGTGTTGGTGGTTGGCAGCCCCAACAGTTCCAACTCCAATCGCCTGCGCGAGCTTTCCGAGAGCGTGGGCACACCAGCGTATTTGATCGACAACGCCGAGCAGATCGATGCAAGCTGGCTAGATAACGTGCAGCGCATTGGCGTCACTGCGGGGGCCAGTGCGCCCGAAGTGTTAGTGAAAGGCGTGGTTGAGCGGCTGAAGTCACTCGGCGCCGCCGCACCCGAAGAACTCGCCGGCCGCGAAGAAACCATCACTTTTTCCATGCCCCGTGAGCTGCGTCAACAGGTGATTGCCAGCAGCTGATGCAAAGTGTATCGGCTTGCGACATACTGAAAACGTATGAGACGCCGATAACAGGAGCACCGCTGTGCCCTCACTTTTTCGTTTACCCGGCGGCCTATCGCGCCGCCAGTGTGGTTTCACCTTGATTGAGCTGATGATCGTTGTCGTGATCATCGGCATCATCGCCTCCATTGCCTACCCCAGCTACACGCGTTATGTGGAGCGCAGTCAGCGCAGCGATGCCCAAACCGTGCTGATGGAAGCTGCCAGTATTTTAGAGCGCTGTTATACCAATAATTACAGCTATGAAAGCTGCACCGAGGCAAATAGCTATCTTGGCAATCAATCAAACGATTTATATTCATTTGCTGGTGAAGGTGTTGGCATTGACGCTGAGGGAGGGAATTACACGGTCAGTGCAACAGGCCCAGCAGGCCGTGTAAAAGAGGGCTGTGAGACGATTGTGTTGCACAGCGATGGTCAACGAACCCCCAGTGAATGTTGGTAAGCCCTGTAGGAGCGCAATTGATTGCGCGAACGCGGGGAAATTCGCCCGATAAATCGGGCTCCTACAAGGCTGGCGCAGTGTTTAACCGCTCGCCCTGAGCTTGTCGAAGGGTGAGTGGAAAGGGGTTAGCCTGCAGGCAAGGCCCAGTATCCTTCGACAAGCTCAGGATGAACGGCATCACACAAACGGCATCACGCACCAACGGAGTACCATGAACCAACGCGGCTTCACGTTAATCGAGCTACTGATTACGTTAGCCATCGCGGCAATTCTCGCCACGGTGGCCGTTCCCGCGTTTAGTACTTTTCTCGCCCGCCAGCAGCTTGCAAGTGATGTCAACGAAATGATCTCGGTGCTGAGCTTTGCACGAAGTGAGGCGATCAAGCAGCGGCGTGATATTGAAGTGGTTTTGACTCCACCGGAATATCGCATCATACCAACGGCTGACAATAGCGACGTGCTACGTTTGGGAGAGCTTCGTAATATTCGCCATAATGGAGGCAGTGATACGCTCACCTTTACGTTCCAAGCCCTAGGCGATGCTGATACAACGACTTGCCCAAGTAACCTCTGCGAGATCACTATCAGCCCACGGCAGGAAAACAGTGACATTGATCCCGTCACGCTTGTGATTCGAACCACCGGTAGCATTCGTAAACAGGAGGGGGGGCCATGAAGCGCCAGCGTGGCTTTAGCTTGATTGAGGCGCTGATCGCCCTAGTTGTTCTCTCCCTCGGCTTGGTGGGCGTCGCCGCCATGCAGCTGAAAGCACTACAAAGTGCGACGGCGGGGTATCAGCGTTCGGTGGCGACGCTTGCAGCGGTGGATGCGCAGGAAAGGCTATGGGCTGAGTTGGCACAAGGAGTTGTCTGCTCAGACATGACCGACAACATGGAAAGTAATTGGCAAGAGTATTGGTTTGACGGCAGTGAAACACCAATCCGAGATTCTAGCGGCACCATTTCAGAAGAAGGCAGTTGCGAGTTTAAGATTACGATTACCCTTGACCTGGTTCCTGATGATGCCGACGGTGATTTTATCTATGTTTTCCGGCTTCCTAACTAAACCGTGAGGCTCATCATGTTTAAGAAACGACAGGCAGGCTTCACCCTAGTCGAATTGATGGTCGCCATGGTGGTTGGGACGATTATTATCCTGGGTGCTGGCCAGCTATTTCTTACAACCTTTCAGACCTTTCAGAAAGTCGATGAGTTAAGCCGTAAACAAGAAGCAATGGTGTTTGCTGCCAATACGCTAGTAAACGCCTACCGAAAAGGGGAAGGTGACGACTACACCTATAGTATTAGCACAGATGGAAAAAGCTGTTCCATATTTAAAGAAGGAGATCCTGTTGTAGATGGCTTTTCTCCAGATAATCCCGCTAATGACCAAGAATGTAATTATATGGCATCGGAAGACGGTAATCTCCATAAAATCACTCTACGGTTTGAGCGGGAGAGTGATGACAATGTAGAAGAACTGGTTTTTCACGTAATGGATAGAGCTAGCGCAATTAACCCAGGTTCATAAATTGCTTTAACCCTATTTTCTAGGTGCGTTGATATGAATGCTCAAAAAAATCCAATAAAGCAACAAGGCGCCGCCCTCGTTATTGTTCTCGCCCTATTAGCTGGGTCGCTGATGATCGGCGTTTCCGGCATGAACTCTGCGCTGATTGATGAGCGGTTGGCGGGGAATTACCGCGCGGCAGCGCTAGCGCAAATGGCAGCTGAAAAAGGAGGAAGTGACAGGAGAGAGGCGGATAACTTTAATTCATCAGAATACTCTGATTCATGCCTGGATCTGGTTGATTCCTATAATCTTGACAATTTTGAAGACGGTGATGAAGTAAATTCAGAAATATATAAGAATTTTTCTGTTCGCTATGATTATAGGGGGTGTGATTATAATGGTAATAATGCCGATTTTGTCGTTGGTCAAGTGAGAGAAAGTGATGGAAATTTAGTAGCAGAATATCCCCTGGTTGTGGGTCAGGCTTCTGGAGGAGGTTCTTCCCCAGTTTATGAAAATCTACCCAACGGACTTTTCGATTATTCGCTTTTAATAGGTGGTGCTCTTGCTATAAATGGTGGTGCAAATATACCTGGTACTGTGCGAGTTGGTGGAAACTATAGTGGTAATAAAAATCAAGATGAAATAGGCGCTATTATTAAAAATGATAACAATGATATTATAAATGATTATGGACCTGGAGGGCTAAATCCTGGTAGCGGTTTTATAGAAAAAATAAGAAATACATTAGGTTATGAGGAAAATGGCAGTCAATGTTTAGATAATGTTGAGTATAATATTAAATATTGCTATGGAGATGCTATTTTAAACTTGGAAGATATTGAGGGTAAACAGGTCGTTGTAGAGGGAGAAGTTAGCATAAATGGAAAGACTGATGGCGAAAAAAATACAGTAATAATTTCTGGTGGAAATGCAGATTTTGGTGGAATGGGGGGTGATAGGTTTAAAGGTTTTGTATGGTCGGGAGGATCATTGGTATTTAAAGGACAAGGTGGAACTCAATATGAAGGAAGCTTTATTTCGGCGGGTTCGTCTACTTTTAATGGTGGGTTAAATTTGGATTTTCTCCCCTTTGAAAATGAGGCTCCAGGTAGTGAAGACGACGGTGGCTACATTTGGCTCCCCCTATGATGTTGGACTTGCCCGTTCGCCTTGCCAATGGCAGCGCGTTATCATAGTTGCATTTGACCTAGAGCCTTATACTCATGAGCAAGTTTTCCGATAAAACCCGCGTTCTTACCGGTATCACCACCACCGGCACCCCGCACCTTGGCAACTACGTCGGGGCGATCAAGCCGGCGATTGAAGCAAGCCAAAACCCTAGCGTGCAGTCATTCTACTTTATGGCCGACTACCACGCGCTGATCAAATGCCAAGACCCGAAACAAGTGCAGCAGTCGCGCTTGGAAATCGCCGCGACGTGGCTGGCGCTAGGGCTGGATACCGATAACGCGATTTTTTACCGTCAGTCGGATATCCGCGAGATTCCCGAGCTTACCTGGATGCTGTCTTGCGTTTGCGCCAAAGGGCTAATGAACCGCGCCCACGCCTACAAGGCCGCCGTGGCGGATAACGAGGAATCTGGCAACCAAGACCCGGATAAAGGCATCACCATGGGGCTGTTCGGCTACCCGGTGCTGATGGCGGCGGATATTTTGATGTTTAACGCCAACAAAGTGCCGGTTGGGCGCGATCAGATCCAGCACATCGAAATGGCTCGGGATATCGCCGGGCGTTTTAACCACCTCTATAAGAGCCAATACTTCACCCTGCCCGAGGCGGTGGTGGACGAGAAGGTGGAAGTGCTGCACGGTCTCGATGGTCGAAAGATGTCCAAAAGCTACCAAAACACCATCCCGCTGTTTGTCTCCGAGAAAAAGCTGCAAAAGCTGGTGCGTAAGATCAAAACCAACTCACTCGAACCCGGCGAGCCCAAAGACCCAGACACTTGCACGCTGTTTCAGATCTACTCCGCTTTTGCCTCAAGTGAAGAAACCGAGGCCATGCGTGCGCAGTACGCCGAGGGCATTGGCTGGGGCGATGCCAAAAATCAGGTATTTGAATATCTCAACGCCCACCTGGCCGAGCCCCGCGAGCGTTACAACGCCTTGATGGAAGACCCCGGCCACATCGAAGCCGTGCTGCAAAAAGGCGCTGAGCGCGCCCGCGAAGAAGCAACGGTGACCATGGAGCGGCTGCGAGATGCCGTAGGTCTAGGACGTTTCATATAATTGATATTCTTATATAGAATAAAAACGTCACGATAAAGCCTTTTGCGTTATTTTGTTCTAGCGTTATTCTGATAATCGCTTCTTAAAAGCGCCTGTTGGATAGCAGGCGCTTTTTCAACCTAAGGGGATGGTTATGTCTACCGCTTCTGCCTCAATGGCGGCATCACAGCCGCACTCCCGCGTGCCGTTGGTGGCGGGTGCGCTGATTGTGCTGGGCGCCTTGGTGATTGGTGCCGTGTTTGATGCCAACACCGGCTTGCTGATGATTGTCGGCGGCCTTTTGGGCATGGTGCTTTACCACGCCGCGTTTGGTTTTACCTCCGCTTGGCGGGTGTTTATTACCGAGCGCAAAGGGCGCGGCCTGCGGGCGCAAATGGTGATGCTGGCGATTGCCGTGGTGCTGTTCTTCCCCGCGCTCGGGGCGGGCTCACTGTTTGGCACGTCGGTTTACGGCTTTGTTGCGCCGATTGGCGTCTCGGTTATTGTCGGGGCGTTTATTTTCGGGCTGGGGATGCAGCTCGGTGGCGGTTGTGCGTCGGGCACGCTGTTCACCGCGGGGGGCGGCAACGCCAGGATGATGATCACGCTGCTGTTCTTTATCGTCGGCTCCGTGATTGGCTCGGCGCATTTCGCCTGGTGGCAAAGCCTGCCATCATTTCAGCCGGTATCGCTGGTGGACGTGGCAGGCACTGGGGGCGGTATTGCCATTAGCTTGGCACTGTTTGCCGTCATTGCCGCTTTCACCGTGGTCATGGAGAAACGTCGCCACGGGCAATTAGAGCAGGCACCGGCGGTTACTAAACACGGTATGGAGCGTTGGCTGACCGGCCCTTGGCCGTTGGTGGCGGGTGCTGTGGGGCTGGCGCTGTTGAACTTTGCCACCCTGGCCCTGTCGGGGCGCCCGTGGGGCATTACCTCGGCGTTTGCCCTGTGGGGCGCCAAAGCGTACACCTTTGTTGGCGGCGATGTGAGCCAGTGGGGTTACTGGCAATCCTCCTGGAATGCGGCCGCGCTAGAAGCGAGCGTATGGCGCGATATCACCACGGTGATGAACGTTGGCATTATGCTGGGTGCGTTAGCGGCGGCCAGTTTGGCCGGTCGCTTTGCACCGAATTTCAAGATTCCGTTGAGATCCGTCGTGGCCGCTGTCATTGGCGGGCTGATGCTGGGTTATGGCGCGCGGTTGGCTTTTGGCTGCAATATCGGCGCCTATTTTAGCGGTATCGCCTCCGGTAGCCTGCACGGCTGGGTATGGCTGGTGGCAGCGTTCGCCGGCAATATGCTCGGCGTGAAGCTGCGGCCTTTCTTCTTCGTGGGAGAAGCAAGGAAAAAACCGGCAGCAAAAACGTGCTAACTGCCCGGCACTATTAAGCAATGCGCCTCGGCTTTTGGTCGGGGCGTTTTCGTTTTAACGCACGGGGCATGCTAGGTTGTCATGACATTGGTAACGAGGCCCCTGGCGTGGCGAAGCTTTTTTTTCAACGGCCGTCTTCCCAACAGCACCCTTCCCAAAAGAGCCGCTATTGGCGCTGGCTACAATACCTCGGCGGCGCGCTGATTGTGGCGTTGCTGCTGGCAGAAAGAGCGGGCGTGATGCCTCCTCTGCCCGTTCTGGAGCGCTTGGAGTGGCAGGCGTATGACCTGAAAGTACGCGGCACGCTCAGCGAGCAGGCTGACCCATCGTTGGCGATTATTGATATCGACGAGCGCAGCCTGTACGAAATTGGCCAGTGGCCGTGGCCACGCGCCACCGTGGCGGCACTGGTGGAAACGCTATTCACTGAGTACGACGCGGGCCTTTTAGGCATTGACGTGGTGTTTGCCGAGCCGGAGACCGCGCTGTGGCAACAGCACTGGGAAGCGCTTGCCCGCGAACATCCCCAATTAAACGATTTGGCGCCACCGGCTAACGGCGATGAGCAGTTGGCAAGCACCCTGGCAAACCACCCGGTGGTGCTGGGGTACTATTTTCAGGCGTCGCGCCAACCGAGCGACCCGCCTTCCGTTGGGCAGTTGCCCATGCCCGCCAGGGTGGAAACGTCAACGGCACTTCCTTTCCCCACGCCAGAGCGCTATACCGCCAATTTGCCGGTGTTGCAGCAAAATGCATTGGGCGCGGGCTACTTTGATAACCCGCGTGTGGATGACGACGGCGTGTTTCGCCGCGTGCCCATGCTGCAGCGCTGGGAAGACGAGCTATACCCCAATTTACCCTTGGCAATGCTGTTGACCATGCTGGGGCAGCCCACGATTACACCGGTGATTGGCGAAGGTGCGGGTATCACGCAGTTGGAAGCGCTTGATGTCGGCGGCTTCGAGATCCCCGTTGATGCACGAGGGGCAGCGCTTGTGCCCTGGTACGGCCCACGTGGACACTTCGATTACTACTCGGCGGCCGATGTCTTGGAAGGGCGCCTTGAACCAGGCGCGCTGGCGGGGAAAACGCTGATCCTGGGCGCCTCCGCCCCAGGGTTGATGGATTTACGCTCAACGCCAGTGGGGGCGGTTTACCCCGGGCCGGAGATTAACTTGAGCCTGCTGGCGGGGATGCTGCACCAGAGCATTAAAGCCCAGCCACCCTGGGTGCTTGGCTTTGAGCTCGTGAGTTTGAGCGCGCTTGGGCTTCTCATGGTGTTGCTGTACCCCCGCTTGAACGCGCCGCTATTGCTGGTGGTGAGCGGTGTACTGCTGGCGACGGCGGTCGGTGGCAACCTTTGGGCGTGGTACCAGGGGCTGGCGCTGCCTATTGCGGGGTTATTGCTGCTGCTGGTGGCGCAAATGCTGTGGCATTTGGCGATGAATTTCCTGCGTGAATCGCAGCAAAAGCGCTGGGTCGCCGAGCGCTTTGGCCAGTACATTCCGCCTGAGTTGGTAGAGGACATGGTCGAAAGCGGCGAAAGTTTTGGCCTAGAGGGCGAAGAGCGCGAACTCACCGTGCTGTTCTCGGATGTGCGCGGCTTTACCGCGTTTTCCGAGTCAATCCCGCCATCGGAACTCACCGCGGTGATGAACCGGCTGTTAACGCCGCTGACGGGCGCGATCCATCAATACAACGGCACTATCGATAAGTACATGGGCGACGCCATCATGGCGTTCTGGGGCGCGCCGCTGCACGACGCACAACACGCCGAGCACGCCCTTGACGGCGCCTTCGCCATGCTCGCGGCGCTGGAAGGCATCAATCGCGAGTTTACCGCCGAAGACAAGCCCGCGCTGGCGATGGGGGTGGGGCTCAACACCGGGCCGATGAGCGTGGGTAACATGGGCTCAAGCTTTCGCATGGCCTATACGGTGATGGGCGATAACGTCAACCTAGGCTCGCGCCTAGAAGGGCTCACCAAGGCGTACGGGGCGAGCGTGATCGTCAGCGACACCACCGCCGAGCAGGCGCCAAGCTGGTGCTACCGCCGCCTGGATAAAGTCCGCGTGAAAGGCCGCAGCATCGCGCTGTGGATTTTAGAGCCGCTCGGCCGCTGGGAAGACCTTTCCCAAGCGCAGCGCGAATGGCACGCCGCCTTCGAGCAGGCGCTGGATTTGTTCCACGCCGCGGATTTTGCCGCCGCCGAGCGCGCCTTCCAGGCGCTAGACCCGGAAGACACGCCCACGCAGATGTACCTGGAACGCATCGAACACTTTAAAACCGAGCCGCCCCCGGCAGACTGGGACGGCGTCTGGACGCACACGGAGAAGTGAGGTTAACGCTCAAATTCCTTGGTATACCAAAGTAAAAGTTGAACCATCGCTTACTTCAAGCGTGCCTGTCTTGGTTGAGAGGTTACCAGGCGTGGCGAGCGAGTCGGGAGACGTTGAGCGGCATAGCGTTCCTCATGATGGCAGTGCCCAATTTAAAGTAGGGGGAAGGTGTTGGCGTAGCTCGGTGGCAATACGTTCGCGTTGTTTGGGCTTTAAATGGGTGATCCATAAGGCGTTGGGCAGCGTATCCAGGCCAGCGAGCAGGGTAGCGAGTCGCTGCGGTGTCAGGTGGTGGGCGATTTCTGCCAGGCCATCCAGGTGGTTACTAAAAGCGCATTCAATGACCAAGCGGTCAAGCGCGCCTAAGCGGTTAAGGGAGGCAATGGTGGTCTCGCTTAAGCCCGTATCGCCGGAAATGGCTATCTGAGAGGTGCCATCGCTAATACAGTAGCCGCAGGTGGGGACGCCGTGAGTGACGGGAAACGCGGTGGCTTGTAGCGTTCTCTCCGAATCCGCAGGTAAGGCAAACGGCTGCCATAGATGGATGGGCACAAAGCGAACGACCGGGGTCTCCGCTGAGGGAAGGCGGGTGAAGTCAGGCCAGATGTGGCCGTTGAAAATATGCGTTTTCAACACCTCGAGCACCTCCGGCAGCGCATAGACGCTTAGGGCGCGCTCTTGCTCGACCAGCGTCTCAAATTGCGTATCGATCAGCAGGGGGAGGCTGGCGATATGATCAAGGTGTGCGTGCGTGATCAGAATGCTGCTGAGTGACGATAGGGCGGCATCACTAAGCCGTGACGCCCCTGTGCCCGCGTCAATGAGCGTATGAGGCGGTAGATAAAACGCGCTGGTGCCTTGCTGTGGCTCTAGGCCACCGCTGGCGCCAAGAGAGTGAATGAGCATAGCGTTGTTAGTATCTTTGCATAAGAGTGAATCGTCGACCTAGGCAGATGATGTGGCACGCAACCTCGGTAGCGAGGCGATGTCCACGGTATCAAACTGGTCATTAGCAAGGTACTCACGCGCGTACTCAATGTACACGCTTTCCTCGACAAACACGGCGAAAAAGTTGGGGTCTAAGTGACTGTTCTCGACCATGCGCCCATGATGGTCTGCGAGTGCTTGCTGCTTGGCCGCAACGTGTGTCTTTACTATCATCAGGCGGCTAAGTAGTGTTTCTAGTTTGGTCGACTTTCCCGCAGTCGTTTAGCCAGGCGGCGGGATCAGCGGGCGAGCTTATTTGCCATATCTAACCCAATTGCGCCTTGCAGGGCATCTTTCATATCGGGGTCGCGCAGGTACAAGCGCTCAAGGACATGAGCGGGCCACACTAAGTAGCGCACCGGTTCTTTGGCAACGACATCGGCACTGGTGAGCTTGTGACTGATAAAACTCATTTCGCCAGCAAAGTCTCCTGGGTACAGCGTGGCACGTTGCTGTTGGTTGATTTCGACCTGAGCTTGTCCCGATAAAATAAGCAGCAGTGCATTGAGTTCTTGGCCTTTCTCGATAAGACGCTCGCCTTTTTCGGTCTCATGTATTTCGGCGAGCTGGAGGAGGCGACGCATCTTTCGGGGCTTTAGCAAGCGCAATGTGGTTTGCTGTAACCACGTTTCCTGCTCATTGAGTTTGATGGGCCGCCGTTGAAGCAGCAACGCGGTTAAATTAAACGCATTGATAATGATAAAGGCGAGCTGCCACACCATGGCGGAATAGAGAGGCGTCGCTTGAAAATAAAAATAAGGCAGCGTACAGCTGGCTGCGAAAATCGTAATGGCGCGCAAATACGCCATGTCGCGGACCATATAAGCCACGCAAAATAAGATATTGGCAAAGAAAAACAGCGCCACTGTGAGCACATCACCTCCATTACGCGACGGCACGTTGGCAAAAGATTGAACATGTTGAATATGAGTAATCTAATGTTACAGGAAAGCGTGGCAAAGTCCTCTCAACAGGTAAAGAGTTTGCCTTGGGGCCGTGTTACATTATGGCTGTGCTAACGTAAGTGCTTGGTTTTATTTCACTGCAGCAGTCATCAGAGATAAAAAGCGGAGAGTGCCCATGACCCACGAAAAACGTCCCCTATACATTCCTTATGCTGGCCCGTCGCTGCTGGAGATGCCGCTGCTCAATAAGGGCAGCGCATTTTCCCAGCAGGAGCGTCTGGCGTTTAATTTGATTGGGCTCTTGCCGCAAAAGGTCGAAACGGTTGAGGACCAACTAGCACGCGCGTATCGCCAGTATCAGCAGTGTCACAGCGACCTTGAGCGCCATATTCATCTTCGCGCAATTCAAGACGACAATGAAACGCTCTACTTTCGCTTGGTTTCTCAGCACTTGGAAGAGATGCTGCCGATTATTTATACCCCCACCGTGGGCAAGGCGTGCCAAGAATTCTCCAATATCTACCGCAATCACCGGGGGCTTTTTATCGGCTACCCGGATCGCGAGCACATGGACGACATGTTGCGCAGCGCCACCAAAGACAACGTCAAAGTCATCGTGGTGACCGACGGCGAACGCATTTTGGGGTTGGGCGATCAAGGCATCGGCGGGATGGGTATTCCGATTGGTAAGCTGGCACTTTATACCGCGTGCGGGGGAATTAGCCCGGCCTATACGCTGCCGATCATGTTGGACGTGGGCACCAATAACCAAGCGCTGCTAGATGACCCTATGTACATGGGCTGGCGCCACGAGCGGGTGGGCCAGGAAGAGTACGACGCTTTCATGGACGAGTTTGTCGCGGCGGTGAAACGTCGTTGGCCGAACGTGCTGCTGCAGTTTGAAGACTTCGCCCAAGCCAATGCGGTCCCGCTGTTAGAACGTTATCGCGACGAGCTTTGCTGTTTCAACGATGACGTGCAGGGAACGGCATCCGTCGTGGTGGGCACCTTGATGGCGGCTTGCCAAGCGCGGGAAGAGACCCTTGCGGGTCAGCGTGTGGTATTTGTCGGCGGGGGCTCGGCCGGTTGTGGCATCGCCGAGCAAGTGGTGGTGTCGATGATGGCGGAAGGCTTAAGCGAAGCGGAAGCTCGCTCGCGTATCTACATGGTCGACCGCGAGGGGCTGATGACCTCGGATCAAACATGGCAGCGCGATTTTCAGCGCCGTTTAGCCCACGACCCAACACTGGTGGCAGAGTGGAACGGCCAGGCGTTGGAAGAGACGATCGCGCAAATCAAGCCTACCGTGCTGGTTGGCGTGTGCGGCCAACAAGGGATTTTTACCGAAGACGTGATTCGCACCATGCACGCCGGTTGCGAGAACCCGGTCATTATGCCGCTTTCCAACCCTACCTCCCGCGCTGAAGCGGTGCCAGAAGATGTCATCCGCTGGACGGACGGCAAGGCACTCGTGGCAACCGGTAGCCCCTTCGCGCCGGTGGTGCATAACGGCCGTACTTATCCTATCGCGCAGTGCAATAACGCCTATATCTTCCCCGGTATTGGGCTTGGCGTGCTCGCCGCTAATGCCTCGCGAGTGACGGATGAAATGCTAATGAGCGCCTCGCGTGCACTGGCGCGCGAAGCGCCGCTAGTAAAAGAGGGTAAAGGGGCGCTATTGCCGTCGCTTTCACGCATTAATGAGATCAGTAAGTCCATTGCCTTCGAAGTGGCTGCTCAAGCGCAGCAAAACGGCGTCGCATTGAAAACAAACGGCACCAAGCTGCGCGAGTCCATCGAGCGCAACTGTTGGTCGCCGGAGTACCGCGTTTATCGTCGCCGCGCGTTTTAATCTCAAACAAAAAAAGCCCCCACCGTAGTGGGGGCTGCAAGCATTGGACCGGTCGGTTACCCGACTAGGCTGCGCCAATCATCTTGCGAAGCACATAATGAAGGATACCACCATGACGGTAGTACGCCAGCTCATTAGCGGTATCGATTCGGCATTTGGCGTTAAGGTCGTGCACTTCACCGTCAGCTTTCAAGATTCTGACCTTAACGTTGCCGCCCGGGCTTAGCTCGGAAAGCCCTTCAATAGAGACTTCTTCATCGCCGGTTAACCCCAGCGTTTGACGGCTCTCGCCTTCGGGGAACTGCAGCGGAACCACACCCATGCCGATCAGGTTGGAGCGGTGAATACGCTCAAATGATTCGGCGAGCACCGCACGCACGCCGAGAAGCCGCGTGCCTTTGGCCGCCCAATCGCGCGAGGATCCCGTGCCGTACTCTTTGCCGGCAATGACGACAAGCGGCTTGCCTTCCTCTTTGTACTTCATCGCCGCGTCAAAGATCGCCATCTGCTCGCCGCTTGGCACATGGCGGGTTTCGCCGCCAATCACGCCGTCGAGCATTTCGTTTTTGATCCGCACGTTGGCGAAGGTACCGCGCATCATGACTTCGTGGTTACCGCGGCGCGAGCCGTAGGAGTTGAAATCGACCGGCTTGACGCCGTTCTCCTGCAGGTAACGACCAGCGGGGCTATCGGGCTTAATGGCGCCGGCTGGCGAGATATGGTCGGTGGTCACCGAGTCACCCAGCATTGCCAGCACACGCGCGCTTTTCACGTCGTCAATGGCGTCGGGCTCACGTCCCATGTCTTCAAAGAACGGCGGGTGCTGAATGTAGGTAGACTCCGGCCACTGGTAAACCTTACTTTGCGGCACGTCAATTGCTTTCCAGGTGTCGTCTCCTTCAAATACCGCGCCGTACTCTTTGCGGAACATCTCGGTATTTACTTGCGCCACCGCTTCGGCAATCTCCGCTTGCGACGGCCAAACGTCTTTCAAATACACCGGGTTGCCGTCGCGATCTTTGCCTAGCGCGTCTTGGGTGAGGTCGCACTGCACGTTGCCAGCGAGCGCGTAGGCCACCACTAGCGGCGGCGAGGCGAGCCAATTGGTTTTCACCAGCGGGTGAACGCGGCCTTCAAAGTTACGGTTACCGGAGAGCACCGAGGCAACGGTTAAATCGCCATCGGTGACGGCTTTCTCGATCTCTTCCGGCAATGGGCCGGAGTTACCGATACACGTCGTGCAGCCGTAGCCCACCAAGTTGAAGCCGAGTGCGTCTAAATCGTCGTTCAGATTGGCGGCTTCGAGGTAATCGGTGACCACCTTGGAGCCGGGCGCGAGCGATGTTTTGACCCACGGTTTGGTGGTTAAGCCTTTCTTGCGGGCATTGCGCGCCACAAGGCCGGCCGCCATCATCACGCTGGGGTTGGAAGTGTTAGTGCAAGACGTGATTGCTGCAATCACCACCGCGCCTGGGTTGAGCTTGAAGTCTTGGTCTTTGAAATTGACGTTTTGGCTGTCGTCGTGATCAAAGCTGCGCTCGACGCCTACGGCGGTTTGGCCGCCTTCAGAGTCGAGTTTATCTGGCGATGATTGGGGTTCCGTCGTCTTGCCGTCGTCTTTCATGACTTGGGCGAAAGCCGTCGGCATGTCTTTCAGTTCAACGCGGTCTTGCG
Organism: Halomonas llamarensis; assembly: GCF_023555005.1. Classification (GTDB taxonomy): domain Bacteria; phylum Pseudomonadota; class Gammaproteobacteria; order Pseudomonadales; family Halomonadaceae; genus Vreelandella; species Vreelandella llamarensis. The sequence goes on from NZ_JAMJPJ010000007.1 coordinate 73,836, forward strand.
GACGCTTCGGCCCGGCAAGGCTGGCCTCAACCTCGTTCATATCCAGGTGCAGCGAGTCGGTGAAGACCGGTTCGTCGCCCGGTTCGCGCCATAGGCCTTGGATCTTGCTGTAGGCTTCCACCAGTGCGACCTGCTCATCGTCGCGGCCGGTTAAACGCATGTAGTTGAGCGTTTCATCGTCAACCGGGAAGAAACCACAAGTGGCGCCGTATTCTGGCGCCATGTTGGCGATGGTGGCGCGGTCGGCCAGCGGCAGGTCTTTCAGGCCGTCGCCGTAGAACTCCACAAACTTACCGACGACGCCTTTTTTGCGCAGCATTTCGGTGACCGTCAATACGAGGTCCGTGGCGGTGATACCTTCGCGCAGCTTACCGGTAAGTTTGAAGCCAACCACTTCGGGGACCAGCATGGAGACCGGTTGGCCAAGCATGGCGGCTTCTGCTTCGATGCCGCCAACGCCCCAACCGAGCACGCCCAAACCGTTGATCATGGTGGTGTGGGAGTCGGTACCCACGAGCGTATCGGGGTAGGCAACGGTTTTGCCGTCTTCCTGCTTCGTCCACACCGTTTGGCCGAGGTACTCCAGGTTGACCTGGTGGCAGATACCGGTGCCGGGCGGCACCACGCGGAAGTTATCAAACGCTTCCTGCCCCCAGCGCAGAAATTCATAGCGCTCGCGGTTACGCTGCATCTCAATATCGACGTTATCCTGGAACGCTGTGACGTTGCCAAAATTATCCACCATGACCGAGTGGTCAATGACCAAATCCACCGGTGTAAGCGGATTGATGCGCGCCGGGTCTTCACCAAGCTTGGCAACGGCGGCGCGCATGGAAGCAAGGTCCACCACACCGGGCACGCCGGTAAAATCTTGCATCAGCACGCGCGCCGGGCGGTAGCCGATCTCGCGGCTCGATTTGCCTTCTTTCTGCCAATCGACCAGCGCTTGCATATCTTCCACCGCAACGCTTTCGTCATCAGCGAAGCGCAGTTGGTTTTCAAGCAGTGTTTTGAGTGTCTTGGGCAGGCGGTCGATGTTGCCTAGCGTGTTGGCAGCGTGAGGAAGGCTGTAGTAGTGATACGTTTGGCTGCCCACCTCGAGGGTTTGTAACGACTCGGTTTGTAGCGATTCGGGATTCTTGCTCATAGGTTTCTCCTTTTAGCGATTCAGCTTAGCAGCCGTTTCGCAGAGCGACGATCTGTGTCTTTTTTACTGCTTGTTCTTTTAATGCCCCAGCAATAGCTTTTTCAATACACTAATAACACATGGGTGTGTGGATAAATAATTTCAAGGCGATATTCGCCTAATCGCTAAGATAGACCCTTGTAATCACGCTGAGCTGGTACCATTTATCTACGCAAATATTTTGATCGCCCTGAGCTTGTCGAAAGGCGATCACATTTCATCTCACCAAGGTGCCTGCATGGAAACACGTCACGAACGCTTGATCATTCTCGGCTCCGGCCCTGCCGGTTATACGGCCGCCGTTTACGCCGCGCGTGCCAACCTCAACCCGCTGCTGATTACCGGTATCCAAGCGGGCGGTCAGCTCACCACCACCACCGATGTGGATAATTGGCCGGGGGATGCCGAGGGCGTGCAAGGGCCTGAGTTGATGGAGCGGATGAAGCAGCACGCTGAGCGGTTTAATACCGAGGTGCTGTTTGATCATATTCACGAGGTGACGCTAGGTGAAAAACCTTTCACCCTGAAAGGCGATAATGGTATTTATACCTGCGATGCGCTGATTATCGCCACCGGTGCCAGCGCGCGTTATCTGGGTCTTGAGTCTGAGCAAAAGTTTATGGGCCAAGGCGTGTCGGCCTGTGCAACCTGCGATGGCTTTTTCTATCGCCAACAGGAAGTGATTGTGGTCGGCGGCGGCAATACCGCCGTGGAAGAGGCGCTGTATTTATCTAATATCGCCTCCAAGGTGACCTTGGTACACCGTCGCGACACGCTGCGTGCGGAGAAAATTCTCCAGGATAAGCTGTTCGAGAAAGTGAAAAGCGGCAATATGGCCGTCGAATGGTTCCAAGAAGTCGACGAGGTGCTAGGCGATAACACCGGCGTCACCGGGGTACGGTTGAAGTCGACTCAAGACGGCAGCAGCAAAGAGCTGCACGCGCCGGGGCTTTTCATCGCCATTGGCCACAGCCCGAACACAGGGATGTTCGAAGGCCAGCTGGAAATGGGCGGCGGCTACATCAAGGTGAAATCGGGCCTTGACGGCAATGCCACCGCGACCAGCGTGCCGGGTGTGTTTGCCGCCGGCGATGTGATGGATCACGTTTACCGCCAAGCGATCACCTCCGCTGGCAGCGGTTGCATGGCCGCACTCGATGCCGAGCGTTATTTGGATGGCTTGAGCTAAGGGCACCGCTATCACTCAAGCACTCACGGTGAGGAGCAGTCGTAAGGCTGCTCCTTGGCTCGTAAACGACCGAGCTGGCTAAGTACGAGTTCACTTCCCTTCTCAGCCTTACCCGGGCACACAAAAAAGCGCCCGTTATAACCGCTGTTATGCCCCAGCGGAGTGAATTTAATGCGCTTCCAATTTCTGCTATAGGTGATTTTGGCCCTTTGCGTGGCAGGAAATACCCGCACGATATCATCGGCATCGAGGCTCTTCTGCTTATCTCCCGCGACCACGAGAATCGGGCCGCTCCATTGTTTAGTACATGTTTTTCGCTCAGCGTCCGTCGGGCAAACCGTGACCTCTATGCGTTGCGTAATCGCCGTATTGCGGGCAAATGCCAGCGTACTCTGTAGCTGGTTAACTGCCGCGCTGCGGACGTTGCGCTCGCCAAAGGCGAGAAAGCTGGGCATGGCGAGCGTCGCCATAATGCCCACGAGCAAGATGACCACCAGTAACTCCAGCAGGGTAAATCCTCGGGGTGGGTGTTCCACAGGCAAGCCTCCCTGGCCGTGATGAATGCTGCTTGACCCGCCTGGCTACGCGGTTATGCTCAAGGTCGGCGGCCAGACGGAGGTATGCTACCTATCAAGCTAGACGATGCTGGCCAACGTTATGTAAGCCAAAACGGACAAAACGTGTGAGCAATTTCTTAATTATTGGCGGCGGGGTCATCGGCATGATGACGGCGCTTCAGTTGGCGGATGCCGGTCAGCGAGTCACACTGGTCGAGCGCGGTGAGTGTGGGCAAGAGGCTTCCTGGGCCGGCGGTGGTATTGTGTCGCCGCTTTATCCATGGCGCTACGCTACGCCCATTTCACAGCTGTCGCGCTGGTCAGAAGGTGCTTACCCCGCGCTTTCTCTGCGCCTATTGGAAGAGACGGGCATCGACCCAGAATATCGCCAAAAAGGGCTTTTATACCTTAACGTTGACGACGAGGCGAGAGCCCTTGCCTGGGCGCGCACCATGGGTAAGCCGCTTAAGCGCGTCGGTAGCGACTTTGTAGCCGAGAAAGAGCCGCAAGCGGCACCCAGTGACAGAGCTCTATGGATGCCAACACTCGGCAGCATACGCAACCCGCGCTTGGCTCAGGCGCTAAAAGCGCGCCTGAGCGCGATGCCTGAGGTCACCTTGCGCGAAGGGTGCGAGGTGCAGCGTTTTATACGCCAAGGAAACACCGTTAACGGCGTTGAAACTGCACAAGGGCCACTTTACGGCGAACACGTGATTGTCTGCGGCGGCGCGTGGGCGGCGGGGCTTCTGGCAACGTTAGAGGTAATCCTCCCGGTCAAGCCAGTTAAAGGACAGATGATTGCCTTTCAAACACCGCCGGGGCTGGTCAACCGGGTGATACTGAAAGATGGGCGCTACGTGATTCCCCGTGCCGATGGGGTAGTGCTGGCTGGTTCGACTTTGGAGGACGTCGGCTTTGATAAAACCATCGACGCTGAAGCGCTGGCACTATTGAAGCAGAGCGCGGAAGCCATCGTGCCCGCCTTGGCAGGTTACCCGGTGGCGCACCACTGGGCGGGGTTGCGTCCCGGCTCGCCCGATGGTACGCCGTTTATCGGCCTGGTACCGGGTTTTGAGCGGCTCTACGTCAACGCCGGGCATTTTCGCAATGGCTTGGTGTTAGCGCCAGCCTCCACGCACTTACTGGTGGATAAGTTGCTGGGGCGTGAGGCGCTGATTGACCCGTCGCCATACCGGCTGGAAGGGCGTTTGTCCTAAGTCGGCTCGATTTAGTCGCGCTTGTTGGAGTCCTCATGTTTCTTTTGGCTTTCGGTAATGTCATCGCGCTGCTCTTGGAGAAAGCGGTCGCGGTGGGCACTTGAGCAGAACCACTGTTTTTGTTCGCGCAGGGCGTCTTGTTCTGGCACATGAACGTCGCACCACTGGCAGCGCACCATCTGGCCGCCATCGCGGCGTTCGGGTTTCTGCTCCAGCGCTTCGCGGTCAATCTTCCATTCGCGGTACATGCCATAAAGTTTGAGGCCGGCAAAAAACAGCACGGCGAAAATAATGAAACGAATGATCAATAGGTTCATCCTTTAAAACTCCCAGGGGTGTTAGTGCGACCTTTGCCAGCCGCTGGCCCTTGCGGGACAATAGGGTGAGTAACGCGTCACTGCGATTTCACGATTCTCAAGAGATTTGAACGCCCATGCAAGACTTAACGCTGGTCATGGCTCAACTCGACCCTTTGGTCGGAGATATTCCCGGCAACGCTGCCCGCGCGATTGAAGCGGTGCGCGAGGCGCGTATTGAGCACGGCGCCGATATTGTTGTCTTTCCGGAACTGTTTCTTTCTGGCTATCCGCCGGAGGATTTACTGCTGCGCCCGTCGATGGAGACGCGTTTGCGCGAAGCTCGTGCGACGATGGCGGAAAAAATTGCCCGCGATGTGCTGGTGATTATCGGCTACCCCGGCGTGCGCGAAGGGCGCTGTTATAACCTCGCCGGCGTTTTGTATAACGGCCGGTGGGAAGCCGAGTACGCCAAGCAAGCACTGCCGAATTATCAAGTCTTCGATGAGCAGCGCTACTTCACGCCGGGCACTGAGCCGTTGGTTTACGAGCACAAGGGCGCGAAGCTGGGGCTTTTGATCTGTGAGGATCTGTGGGAGGGCGCACCGGTTAACGCCGCTTGCGACGCTGGTGCGGAGCTGCTCATCAGCCTCAACGCCTCGCCCTATCATCACGATAAGCCCGCTGAACGGCTGCGTTTACTTGAAGCGCGTGCTAAAGACGTGCAAAAGCCGATTGTCTACGTCAATACCATTGGCGGCCAGGACGAGCTAGTGTTTGACGGTGGTTCATGCTGCGTGGATGCCCAGGGCGAGCTCAGCGTGTTGGCGCCGTATTGGCAAGCGGGTTTGATGCCCGTGCAATTTCTGCAGCAAAGCGCTTCGGCTTGGGTGCCGGAGCCCGGCGAGATTGAACCAGAGGTTGAGCCAGAGGAAAGCCTTTACTGCGCATTGGTGACGGGCCTTCGCGACTACGTCAATAAAAGCGGTTTTAAAGGTGTGGTGCTCGGGCTTTCCGGCGGGATTGATTCGGCGCTGTCGCTGGCAATTGCCGTTGATGCCCTCGGCCCGCAGCGGGTGCAGGCGGTGATGATGCCGTATCACTACACCGCTGATATTTCCAAACAGGATGCCGCCGAACAGGCCAAGATGCTGGGGGTCGAGTACGAGATCATGCCCATTGAGCCGATGGTGGACGCCTTTATGAGCACGCTGGCGGAAAGCTTTGCTGGCACCGAACGGGATACTACGGAAGAAAACCTGCAGTCGCGCTGCCGTGGTGTGCTGCTGATGGCGATCTCCAATAAGAAGGGGCTGATGGTGCTCACTACCGGCAACAAGAGCGAGATGGCGGTGGGCTACGCCACGCTCTACGGCGATATGGTGGGCGGCTACAATGCGCTTAAAGACGTCTACAAGACGTGGGTGTACCGCTTGGCCCGCTGGCGCAATACCGAGTCGCCCGCAGTGCCCGAACGGGTCATTGAACGCCCCCCAAGCGCGGAACTGGCGCCCGATCAGCAGGATAGCGACTCGTTGCCCGACTACGACACGCTGGACGCTATTTTGGTGCGCTATATTGAAGGCGATATGAGTGCAGAAGCGATGATTGAGGCGGGCTTTAAGCGCGACGACGTGTACCAGATCGTCAAGCTCGTTGACCGTTGCGAGTACAAACGTCGCCAAGCGCCGGTTGGCGTGCGCGTCACCCCGCGTGGCTTTGGGCGTGATCGCCGTTATCCGATCGTCAATGGCTGGCAGCCGGGAGAGTAACCCGCCTACCGTTGCGACGTCAGTGTGGGTAGCGATGAGTCGATAAAGCCAGTAACGCAAACGCCGCCTTAAAAAAGGCGGCTTTTTTGGCTTTAGTCCGTTATCAGCGCGATACAGTGAGCGTATCTACTAAGATTAGCTTAGACACCTAGAAGCTTTCCCACTCGGGCTCGTCTTGTTGAGATTTGCGCACCACAGGAGCGGGGGTTGAGCGCTCGCTGCGTGGCGCACTTGACGTGCTGGCAATCGTCGGCTGAGGGCGTTCGTTACTTGCGTGAGGAAGTTTGAACTGTGACATGGCGTCGATGAGGCGGTGCGCGTTTTGGCGCAGATTATTGGCAGACTTGGCACTTTCTTGCACCAGCCCGGCATTTTGCTGGGTGACTTGATCCATCTCGGTCACCGCTTGTCCAACTTCCTGCACCCCGTCACTTTGTTCGGCGCTGGCGTTGCTAATTTCTTGCATGATGCTCGTCACGCGCGAAATCGCCGAGACTATCTCTTCGGTCGATTTGCTCGCCTCTTCGGCGCGTGCATTGCCGTGATTAACGCGGTCGAGATTGCTGGAAATCAGCGTGTTGATTTCTCGAGCGGCATCGGCGCTGCGCTGTGCAAGCTTGCGTACTTCTTCAGCCACTACCGCAAAGCCACGGCCGTGTTCACCGGCACGAGCCGCTTCCACGGAAGCGTTCAGCGCCAAGATGTTGGTCTGGAAGGCAATGGAGTCGATGGTGGAAATGATGCCAGCGATTTCCTGTGAACTCTGGTTTAGCTCGTTCATGGTTGCCACGACTTGATGCACCGCTTCTCCGCCTTGCTTGGCTGTGCTGGAAGCGCTGGAGGCTTCTTGACTTGCTTGGGCGGAGTTATCGGCGTTTTGTTTGACGGTGCTGTTGAGCTGTTCCATCGCCGAGGCGGTTTCAGCCAGTGCGCTGGCTTGCTGCTCGGTGCGCGCAGAAAGATCGTTGTTGCCTTCGGCAATTTGCTCGCTGTTAGTCGCGACCGCTTCAGCAGAGGCACGCACCTGCGCTACAATGCCTTGCAGCTCACGGGCCATCTCGACCTGTGCGGCCATGATGCTGCGCTTGTCGCCCTTCTTTAGGTGCCCTTGAGTGGTTAGCTCACCGCGACCAACGGCTTCGGCAAAGGCTTTGACTTCGTAGGGTTCGGCGCCAAGCTCTCGTAGCAGTTGGCGTGAGAGGAACCATGCGATAAGGACGCCGATCAGTAGAGCGACGAGAGTCGAGATCAACATCTTTATCTGAAAACCGGAAGCCGTGTCGCGTGCGCTGGCGGTGGTCGCGTTATTGATCTTTTCCTGTAAATCAATGTACTGGTTAATGCGGTTTAACCACTCAGCATAGGCTGGGCCTGCTTGTTCAAGAAGTAGAGTGCGTGCCCTCTCGATATTGCCGGATTCGCGAGCGTTAAGTACCTCTTGGGTAAGCGCAAGCGCGGTTTGTTGCTGTGCGTTGATGCTATCAATAATCTGCTCCCCCTGCTCACTCGCGGCATATTCGGAGATTACGCCCTGCATGCCCGAAGTTGCTTCGACGTAATTATTGCTCAGGCGCTGCATCAAGTTCTTAAGCGCACGGACCTCACTTTCATCTTGGGTTAGGACGATATCGCGAAGGGCGATGGCACGGTCGTGGACGCTGCCGCGCCAATCCACCGCAAAACTCTGTTTCTCACCGTTAACATCGTTGATGGTGGTTAGGTCACGATCAATCTGGTTAACTTCGTAGATACCTTCGGCAGCAATAATGACGAGTAAGGCAAGAAGGATGGCAAAGCCAATGGTGAGGCGGGTACCAATTCGGGCTTTTGCGAGGCGGGCATACAGCGAAGACATGCATTCTCCTTAAGGCACCGTTAATATGCTTGATAATGTGTGTGCGCAGATATTAGCCCTAAGTATGAGTTTTGTACAACTATTGAGGCGTTTTCTTTTTTATACTCCTTATTGGTGCATAGAAAAATATTATTTATCAGTTATTTAGGAACTTTTCCTGGTAACGATAAAAAACCACGCCGAAGCGTGGTTTAAGTGGTTAGTTCATCTGTATAGCTTATAAAGATCTTGTCTAATGATGCTTGGGTTGAAACTCACCGCCGTTAAGTTGCTCGTGATCGGGAGCGTTTTCCCGCAACACGGCAAGCACTTCTTGTACACGGTCATTCATTCCGAGGCCCATATAGCCCTCTACCATGGTAGCGAGGGCATCGTGAGAGGCGTTGGACTCGGGATAGTTCTCAATCACCCAACGGCCGCGTTCCACCGCCGCCACATAGGCCCCGCGACGCAGGTAGTAATCGGCGACGTGCAGTTCGTGGCGGGCGAGAATTTCGCGCAAGTAGATAATACGCTGCTGAGCATCGGCGGCGTATTCGCTACTGGGGTAGCGCTGGATGAGCTCGCGGAAATCGTTGTAAGCATCGCGGGTCGCACCCAGATCGCGTTTGGAAATGTCGATTAAACGCAGGCGCTCAAGGCTAAAGCGACCCGCCTGCCAAGCGGCAAGGCCGCGCAGATAGTAGGCGTAATCTACTTGCGGGTGATCGGGGTGCAAGCGAATAAAGCGGCTTGCCGCTGCCCGTGCCTCTTCCCAGTTATCGTTTTCATAGTAAGCGTAAACCAGCTCAAGCTGCGCTTGTTCGGCGTGAGCGCCAAAGGGAAAGCGAGTGTCAAGCGCTTCCAAGCGTTCAATGGCGGTCGGGTAAAGACTGCTGTCTAGCGCAGCGCGGGCGCTCTCATATAGCTCCCGTTCTGCGACATCAGCATATTTACCCTCGTCAACGGAGTCGGTTGAGCCGTTGCTGGCGCAGCCTGTTAATAGGGCCAGACTTAAGGTAAGTGCGCCAAAATAGGTCGCAGCAGAAAAAACGCGCATGGAGATCCTCGTGACAATCCAGCCAATCGCCGAAAAGCGATAGCGGCCATGTTAGAATGAGTTGTTGATAGCCCACTATAAATCACCTCAGCGCAAAACGCAGGCGTAAAGCCATTGTTGTTAACAACGTCGTTAAGAACGTTGCTAAAAACGTTGCTAAAAACGTTGTCGAAAACTGAGGTGCGTTAAAGGAACCTTTATGCCCCGTACTGTTGAAGCCACGCAGCGGGTACCGGCAACCCTTGTCGGCGCGCGTTTAGACCAAGCAGCGGCTGAGCTGTTCAGCGACTACTCGCGTGAGCGTTTGAAAGCGTGGATCAACGCTGGCGAACTCACCGTCGATGGCGCCCATGTTAAGCCTAAAACCAAGCTTTATGGCGATGAAACGTTAGACCTCTGCGCCACGCTGGAAGAAGAAGGACGTTTTGAGCCGCAGGCGATAGCACTGGACGTGGTGTTTGAAGATGACGCCGTGATGGTGATCAATAAGCCCGCTGGCATGGTCGTTCACCCGGCGGCGGGCAATCCCGATGGCACGCTGCTCAACGCGCTGCTGTACTACCATCCAGCAATCGCCCAGCTGCCGCGGTCCGGTATCGTTCACCGCCTGGATAAAGACACCACGGGGCTGATGATGGTGGCGAAAACGCTGCCAGCGCAAACCGCGCTGGTTGAGCAGCTGCAAGCGCGCACGGTCTCACGCCAGTATGACGCTGTGGTGATCGGCACGCCGGTGGCGGGCGGCACCGTTGACGCGCCGATTGGCCGCCACCCGAAGGATCGCAAACGCCAAGCCGTGAATGCCTCGGGTAAACCGGCGGTGACGCACTTTCGCGTGGTGGAGCGCTTTCGTGCCCACACGCACGTGCGCTGCAAGCTAGAAACCGGGCGCACCCACCAGATTCGCGTTCACATGGCGCATGCACGCTACCCGCTGATTGGCGACCCGGTCTATGGCGGGCGGCCCAAACTGCCACCGGGAGCTGCCGAGCCGCTAAAAGAGATCCTGCGCGAATTTCCGCGACAGGCGTTGCACGCGCGCAAGCTCTCCTTTGTTCACCCGCACACCGAGCAGACCATGACCTTCCGTGCGCCGCTGCCAGATGATCTGTTAATGTTGCTGGATTACCTGCGCGAAGATCACGCGACCATGCGTTAAAACGCCTGAAGGAGCTGTCATGAGCGACGCCATTGACCTTCGTCCCACGTTAATCACGCCCGACTGGCCAGCGCCGCCTAACGTAGGAGCTTTCGTCACCACGCGTGAGACCGGCCCCAGTCAGGGCGATTTTGCCGCCTTTAACCTGGCGCATAACGTTGGCGATAACTCAGATCATGTCGACCTGTGTCGGCGCCAGCTACACAAAGAGCTAGGCGATGAGCGCCCTCTGATGTGGCTAAACCAAACGCATGGGGCGCGGGTGCAGCAACACTTCCAAACATCCCCGCCCGAAGCGGATGCAGCATTGGCCATGAGCCGCGACTACGCCTGCGTGGTGTTGACCGCTGACTGCTTGCCGGTGCTGTTTTGCGACCGTGCCGGGACACGTGTGGCGGTTGCCCATGCAGGCTGGCGCGGGCTAGCGGGCGGTGTATTAGAAGCGACCGTGGCTGCGCTCAACACGCCGCCCGACGACGTGCTGGTGTGGCTGGGGCCAGCCATCTCTAACGCGCAGTTCGAAGTGGGCCCAGAAGTGTACGACGCTTTTATTGCCGTGAATCCCGAAGCGGCGGAGGCGTTTGATCACAGCCCCTATCGGTTAGGGCACCAAATGGCCGATTTGTATCGCTTGGCGCGGCTGCGGCTTGAAGCGCTGGGCATCCATCATGTTAGCGGTGGTCACTTTTGCACAGCGTGTGAGTCGCGCTTTTATTCTTATCGTCGCGACAATGGCCACACGGGGCGCATGGCCAGCGTGATCTGGCTCAAGTAGCTCTCCCTTCTTTAAGGTCTCCTCTTGAAAGTGCTGAGAACGGGCACCATAAATTATATTAGGCGCGGCTCAACACGTGGCCGCAAGCATGATTTAGGGGCAAAACGGTGCGTCCAAACGCGCCGTCATCCCGGAGGAGATTTTTATGCGATTTGATAAGTTTACCGCCAAGCTGCAAAACGCGATTGCCGATGCGCAGTCGCTGGCCGTGGGCCACGGGCACAACCAACTAGAGCCCGTTCACCTGCTGCTTTCGCTGATCGACAATCAAGATACCGGCATCAAAGCACTGGTGCAGAAAGCCGGTGGCGACAGTTCGCGGCTGCGCGAGGGTCTTAACCAACAGCTTGACGACTTACCCAAAGTCAGCCAGTTCGATGGTGAAGTGCAGCCCTCAAGAGATTTGATCAAGCTTTTCAACCTGACCGACCGCGAAGCGCAAAAGCGCGGTGACCAGTTCATCGCCTCAGAGCTGGTGCTACTGGCAGCCCTTGAAATGGGCCAAGTTGCTAAGGCCTTAAAAGACGCTGGCGTGACGCGCAAGGCACTGGAAACCACCATTGAAGGCGTGCGCGGCGGCGAGAAAGTCGACGACCCTAACGCCGAAGATCAGCGCGAGGCGCTCAATAAGTACACCCTGGATCTTAATGAGCGAGCCGCTAGCGGCAAGATCGACCCGGTGATCGGGCGCGATGACGAGATCCGTCGCACCATCCAGGTGCTGCAGCGCCGCACAAAAAATAACCCGGTACTGATTGGGGAGCCGGGCGTGGGCAAAACCGCCATCGTTGAAGGCTTGGCCCAGCGTATTGTCGACGGCGAGGTGCCAGAGGGACTTAAGGACAAACGCGTGCTGTCGCTCGATATGGGCGCGCTGCTGGCGGGGGCCAAGTTCCGTGGTGAATTCGAAGAGCGGCTAAAAGCGGTGTTGAAAGAGCTCTCTCAGGAAGAGGGCCGGGTGATTCTGTTCATCGACGAGCTGCACACCATGGTCGGCGCGGGCAAAGCCGAGGGCTCCATGGACGCGGGCAATATGCTTAAGCCAGCGCTGGCGCGCGGCGAGCTGCACTGCGTGGGTGCCACCACCTTGGATGAGTACCGCAAGTACATCGAAAAAGACGCGGCACTTGAGCGGCGCTTCCAGAAAGTCCTGGTGGACGAGCCCACCGAAGAAGACACCGTGGCGATTCTGCGCGGGCTGAAAGAGCGCTATGAAGTTCACCACGGCGTGGATATCACCGACTCGGCGATCATTGCCGCGGCGAAGCTCTCCACGCGCTATATTACCGACCGTCAGCTGCCCGACAAAGCCATTGACCTGATCGATGAGGCGGCCTCGCGTATTCGCATGGAGCTCGACTCCAAACCCGAAGAAATGGATAAGCTCGACCGCCGCCTGATTCAGCTCAAAATGGAGCGCGAGGCGCTGAAGAAAGAGACCGACGAGGCATCGAAAAAACGGTTGGAAGCGCTGAATAATCAGATCCACGAGCTGGACCGCGAATACGCTGACCTGGATGAAATTTGGAAAGCAGAGAAAGCCAGCATTCAGGGCGCCGCGCAGTTCAAAGCCGAGCTTGAGCAAGCGCGCATTGACCTTGAGCAGGCGCGTCGACAGGGCGATCTCGGGCGCATGTCGGAGATTCAGTACGGCAAGATTCCCGAAATCGAGAAGAAAATCGCCGAGAGTAACGAGGGCGAAGCCGCTGATACCGCCAGCCACCAGCTGCTGCGCTCCAACGTCACCGAAGAAGAAATCGCCGAGGTGGTCTCTCGCTGGACCGGCATCCCGGTAGCGAAAATGCTGGAAGGCGAGCGTGACAAGCTCTTGCGTATGGAGGAAGCACTGCACGAGCGGGTGATCGGCCAGGAAGAAGCGGTCGAAGCCGTGGCAAATGCCGTGCGTCGTTCGCGCGCAGGGCTTGCCGACCCGAACCGCCCCAGCGGCTCGTTTTTATTCCTCGGCCCGACCGGGGTGGGCAAAACCGAGCTGTGTAAGTCGCTGGCGAACTTTTTGTTCGATACCGAAGAGTCGATGGTGCGTATCGATATGTCGGAGTTCATGGAGAAGCACTCCGTGGCACGGCTAATTGGCGCGCCTCCCGGTTATGTGGGTTACGAAGAGGGCGGCTACCTGACCGAAGCGGTGCGGCGCAAGCCCTACTCCGTGCTGCTTTTGGACGAGGTGGAAAAAGCGCACGCTGACGTGTTCAATATCCTCCTTCAAGTGCTTGAAGATGGCCGCTTAACCGACGGGCAAGGCCGCACGGTGGACTTTCGTAACACCGTGATCGTCATGACATCCAACATGGGCTCGGACATTATCCAGCGCATGGGCGGCGACGACAGCGACTACGAAAGCATGAAAAATGCCGTGATGGAAGTCGTGGGCAACCACTTCCGTCCGGAGCTAATTAACCGTATCGACGAGGTGGTGGTGTTCCACGCCCTCGGCCAAGAGCAGATTCAGGCCATCGCCGCGATTCAGCTGGAGCGCTTGAAGGCGCGCTTAGCCGAGCACGACTTGGGGCTTGAGGTCAGCGACGACGCCATGGCGCAGCTGGCCGTAGTGGGCTTTGACCCGGTCTTCGGCGCGCGGCCACTCAAGCGGGCGATCCAAAGCCGCATTGAAAACCCGCTGGCCCAAGACCTGCTAGCCGGCAAGTTTGCCCCTGGCAGCATCATCCGCGTCAGCGCAGAAGACGGCAAGCTGGTCTTCAATAGCTAAACAATAGCTAACTGACGGCTAAGGGCGCAGCACACAGCACCTTGCGCCCTAGGCCGTTGCCGAAATGCAACGCGTAAAGCCCTACTGGCATGGCTGGTGGGGCTTTTTAATGCGTGATCCTTTTTCTAAAGTGCCAACCGAGCGTTAGCCCAAAGTTGACTACCCCCTCGCATTTTGTTGCCTCGCCGTCTTATAGTGTTTGATCAGTATTCGACGAAAGACGGTAACCCACCATGGCCCTTTTTGAGCTGCAAAGCCGCAATTTAGACCAAGAGCATGTGGCCCATACCCACGATTTCCATCAGCTGATACTAGCCACCTGTGGTGTCACGGAGCTTGCGATGGAAGGGCAGGGGGAAAGGGTAACTGCCCGCCGTGGGTGTTTGATTCCTTCGTCGCGCCATCATGAGTATCAGGGCGACGGCAGCAACCGTACCCTGGTGCTGGATGTTCCCGTTGCTCAACTGGCTACGCTTGAAAAAGGCAGTGAGATTGAGCGCTTGTTCGATAAGCCGCGTTTTTTCAGCGTGCCCCCAGCGTTAAACCAACTTACCCACGCCCTGGCCAGTCAGCTTGAGCAGTGCCCTGCGCTGCAGAATGAGATCGCTATTCTGCTGTTACGTGCGCTGACGATGTATCTGCATGACGCCACACCTGAAGCGGCTGAGCAGTTGGGTCAGCACTGCATCAGTGAACGCCTCGACCTAGCCCGTTTGGATGCCTGGTTGGATCAGCACCTTGCCGACGAAATTCGCGTGGAGCAGCTAGCCGCCCTTTGTGCCTTGAGCCCAGGGCATTTTCACACCTGCTTTCGCGAGTTGACCGGCGTGACGCCGCTGGCCTATGTCCAGCGCCGGCGCCTGGAGCATGCGCGTTCGTTGGTACGGCACAGCACGCTTAGCCTGGGGCATGTCGCCATGCTGGTCGGTTTTCGCGACCAGGGCAGCTTCTCCCGCGCGTATCGGCGCTATTTCGATATTTCTCCCTCGTCTGACAGGTAGGCGTTTCCTGAAACCGGCTCCCATCCTGAGAACCGTCTGCATGACTTACGGGCAAACTTGCCGCAGTGTCGGGCAAGTAATTTGCCACATAGCGTTCTAGTCTCTGAAGAAGCCCTTTTGATGGAGAGACCCTGTGAGCGTTACCTACCAAGACAGCAATGCGCGGATGAGCCAAGTGGCGGTTCATAACGGCACCGTTTACCTTGCGGGGCAAGTACCCACGGATGCCTCGGCAGATATGCGCGGGCAGACCGAACAAGTGCTGGCGCGCATCGATCAACTGCTGGCCCAGGCCGGCACCTCCAAAGAACATCTGCTTTCAGCGCAAATCTGGGTTACCAGCATGGCAGAATTCGACCATATGAACGCCGCCTGGGATGCCTGGGTCGTGCCGGGTCGCCCGCCCGTGCGCGCAGCCGTCGAAGCCAAACTCGCCAAGCCCGAATGGAAAGTGGAAATCATGGTGATTGCCGCGCTGCCGGAGGCCTGATATGCGGGTGTTATCTGCACAAGACGTTGCTCAAACGCTTAGTTGGGATGGTTTGGTCAAGCGGCTACATGCTACTTTCGTGAATGGCGTTGAGTCACCACCGCGCCACCATCACGCCATGCACCGGCCAGATGGCGAAGCCACCATGCTGCTGATGCCCGCCTGGGAAGAAGCGGGGTATATCGGCGTCAAGATGGTCAATGTGTTTCCACAAAACGCCGACCATGGTGTCCCTGCTATCTCCGGGCTTTATCTGCTCAGCGAGGGCAAACATGGCCAGCCGCTGGCATGTATCGATGGCAGCGAGCTCACCCGTCGTCGCACGGCTGCGGCGTCGGCGCTTGCCGCCCAGGCGTTGGCGAATGAAAACGCAGAGACCTTGCTGGTCGTGGGTACGGGCAAGCTGGCACCGATGGTGATTGAAGCCCACGCCAGCGTGCGGCCTATCAAGCGGGTGATGATTTGGGGGCGTAACCCGAGCAAGGCGGCAGCGATAGCCGACGATTACGCCGAGCGCTTCGAGACCCAGGTGGTGGAAGCGCTGGCCGACGCCGTGGCCGAGGCCAATATCATCAGCTGTGTGACGCTTTCCACCCAACCGCTGATCAAGGGTGAATGGCTGACCCCCGGCACCCATCTGGACTTGATCGGCGCGTTTCGTCCACAAATGCGCGAAACCGATGCACTGTGTTTGCGCCGCTCAGAGGTATTTGTGGATACCTACGCCGGTGCCAAAGGCGAGGCGGGGGATATTCTGCAAGCGATTGACGAAGGTGAGTTTCAGCTTGACCAGATTCAGGCGGAGCTTGCCGAAGTGCTATCTGAAGCTAAGCCCGGACGCTCGGGAGAGGAGGCGATTACGCTGTTCAAGTCGGTAGGTGCGTCGCTTGAAGATCTCGCCGCCGCCATTGAGGTATGGGAGTCACTTCCCGAATAACCCACACAACAAAAAAATCGCTACCGATGAGGTGGTAACGCCAGTCATAACCAAGACCGACCAACAACCAAAACGAGGTATGTTATGAACGCTAATAAATCCATATTGATTGCCGCCCTGGCAGCGCTCCCGCTGGCGATTGCCAGTGCTAATGCCCAAGCGCAATCCAATGAAATGGTGATCGCCACCCAACTGCCGGAGGACATGAGCAATAACGCGATTTATCCGGCGCTGGTGCACTTCAAAAACCTTGTCGAGGCACGTACCGACGGGGATCTTGCGGTCAATATCTTCGGTGGCGGCCAGTTAGGCGCCGAGGTGGAAAACGGCTCGGAAGTACAGGGCGGGCGTACGCTGCAGTCGACGATCATGTCGGCCGGGGCGATGTCGTCCTTCTATGCAGACTATCAGGTCGTCACGGCGCCATTCCTGTTCACTAACTGGCGCCAAGCCTGGACGTTCTTTGACAGTGAGTGGTTCGCTGACTTCATGTCCGGCACCATTGAAGACGCCGATATGCGCTACCTGGGCACCTTCGACGATGGCGGCGGCTTTGTGGCGTTTACCAATAACGTGCGCTTGATTGAGACCGTCGAAGACCTGGAAGGGCTCAACATCCGCACCGAAGAGAACCCTGCCCACGTTGCCATCATGCAAGCCCTCGGGGCGTCTGCCACACCGTTACCCTGGGGCGAGCTGATCACCGCGCTGGAAACCGGCCTGGCCGACGGCCAGTTCAATGCGCCCGTACTTAACACCACTTTCAACTTCGATGCGGTGACCGACTACACCACCCTTACCGGGCACGTTTACAACAGCGCCCCCTGGGTCGTTAGTGAGTCGTGGTACCAGTCGTTGCCCGAAGAGCAGCAGCAAGTGCTGATTAGCTCCGCGCGGGAAGCGATCCAGATGAGCCACGGCATGTCAGGCGCACTGGCGACCGCCAGCTGGGTGGAATCCTGCGAGCGCTTTGAAGAATGCTACCTGATGCCTGATGACGAGCGCGAACGCATGGCCGAGATTGCCCGCCCTGCCTGGCAGGAATGGATCGTCGATGACTTCGGCATGGACGCAGACCGTGTACAGGGGCTGCTGGACGAAGTCGAAAGCGTCGGCCAAACAGTTGCCGAGGAAGACTACCGTGTTTATGGCCAATAAACACATGTCCATAGCGACGCGCTGCTGACCGTCGCCGGGGTGGTGCTTACCGCCCCGGCGTAAGACGTGATTAGCGGGCGTTGTCATGAGGGGGTGTTATGGGCGTATTACAACCGTTGCGCCGCCTGAGCGATGGTGTCAATCAGGTGGCTATCGTGGTGTGTGTGGGCTGTATCCTGGCGATGCTGGGCATTTCGTTTACCGCCTTTCTCTACAAGCTGGTAACGGGCAGTACATTAAGCTGGACCTATTCACTGGCCCGGCTTTTTTTGCCGTGGATCGGCTTTCTCTCCATGACCATTTCGCTGCGCTACGGCGAACACGTGGCCATGACCCTGCTGGTTCGCAGCCTCCCCAGAATCATGGTGCAAATCGCTGCCGGGCTCTGTTTGGCGGTGATTGGGCTGTTTGCGCTGATGCTGACCTGGTACGGCTGGGAGTACTTCACCAGCGCCACTCAGGTCTACATGGTGTCCGCGCAAATTCAAATTTCCAGCAAGTTTACCGCTGTTGTACTGCCCATTAGCGGCGTCATTATGCTGCTTCACCTGGTGCATGGTTTCGCCCTGCTGGAGCACTTTATCGATGACAGTCATGTGATCGATGAACTGATTGAAACGGCCGATGGGGAGCCCCGCTCATGACGCATGCAATCGTGGTATTCGTATTGCTGCTGTTGATCGGCGCGCCGGTGGCGGTGGTGATGGCCATGTCGGGGCTGGCGGGCGGTTTTGCGCTGGGCGGCGAGCGCATGCTGGGGATCATTGCTGATCGCATGTTCTCCGGCGTATCGGGCTTTCTGCTGATCGCCGTGCCCTACTTTATCTTCACCGCCGAGCTGATGAATCAGGGTGGGCTGACGCATAAGCTGATCGCGTTCAACAATGCGCTGTTTGGCCGGGTGCGCGGCTCGCTCTCCCATGTGAATATCTCGGTCTCGGTGTTTTTTGCCGGGCTAACCGGCGCGGCGGTCACCGACACCGTCGCGATCGGCAAGATCATGATCCCCGAGATGAAAAAGCAGGGCTATGATGCCGACTACGCCGCCGCGGTCACCGCCTGCTCCTCGATCATTGGGCCGATTATCCCGCCAAGCGTGGTGATGGTGGTTTACGCCACGCTGCTGCGCGATATCTCGGTGATTGACCTGTTTGCCGGGGGCATTATTCCCGGCTTGATCATGGCATTGGCGCTGCTGGGCGTGAGCTTTTTCCTGGCCTGGAAGCGTAACTACCCCAAACAAGCGCCAACGCCCTTTAAAGCGGCAATCGTCGCCTTTCTCGTCGCGCTGCCGGCCATGGTCGTGCCGCTGATTATCCTCGGCGGGATTCTCTCAGGGCTGACGACGATTACCGAAGCCTCGGGCTTTGCGGCGGTTTACGCCATCGCGATTGGCGTGGTGTTCTACCGCAACCTAACCTGGCGCAAAATCTGGGATTCGCTGGTGACCACGGTGCGCTTCTCTGGCGTGGTGTTCTTCCTGTTAGCCACCTCGGCGGTGCTGGGTTGGTTTGTCACCCGCTCGGGCATAGCCAGGGATGCGGCGAGCATGATCACCACCGTGAGCGATGCCGCCTTTGTGCAATTGATGCTGGTCTGCCTGCTGCTCATCGTGATTGGCACGGTGATGGATGTGCTGCCCGCGCTGGTGGTGATCGCGCCGGTGCTGGTGCCCGCGATGATCCAACTGGGGTTCGATCCGCTACACTTCGCCATCTTGATGATCGTGGTGCTCAATATCTCCAATGTGACCCCGCCGGTGGGGATGACGCTGATGACCGCCGCGCGAATCGCCGAGGTGCCCTATGAAAAGGCGATTGTGGCGTCACTGCCGTTTTACGTGTCGTTTTTAGCGGTGATTGTGCTGCTGGCTGCTTTCCCAGCGCTCTCCACCTGGATTCCTTCTTTACTCTAACGGGCTGCCAACACTTAACCATGAAATGTTTTTACCACCTTGATCAGGAATTCCATGCGCCGCCAACGTTTTTGCTGCGCGGCCAGCCCGTGCCTTCGCCGGAAGGGCCGGTGCGCGCCGAACTGCTCACCCAAGGTTTGGCGAACGCAGGACTGACCCTGACCGCACCCAGAGAGGCGGATTCGCCAACGCTGCGCAAGCGCCTGGAGAAGATCCATACGCCGCGCTACCTGACGTTTCTGGACACCATTTACGCTCGCTGGCAGGCGCTGCCGGATGCAGCAGAGTTTGTTGCGCCCAATATTCACCCCTGCGGTGGCGGCCACCACTACCCGCGCCATCCGATTGGGCAGGCGGGCTGGCACCTGCATGACATGGCCTGCCCGCTAAGTGCCACCAGCTTTCAAGGCGCGCTGGCCTCGGCGGCAAGCGCCGAAGCGGCGGCTGAAGAGGTGCTTAATGGGGCGCCAGCGGCCTATGCGCTGTGCCGCCCACCGGGTCACCATGCCGGGCCTGAGCGCGCCGGAGGCTTTTGCCTGCTGAATAATTCGGCGCTGGCGGCCACGGTGCTGCGCGAACGCTTTGCCAAGGTGGCGATCATTGACGTGGACTTGCACCACGGCAACGGCACCCAGGATATTTTCTACCACCGCCGCGATGTCTGGACGGGCTCGCTGCATGCTGACCCCAGTGACTTCTACCCCTTCTTTTGGGGTGGCGCTGATGAAGAGGGCTTTGATGAGGGCGTAGGCGCTAACGTCAATCTGCCCCTGCCGGTAGGCAGCGACGAGGTGGTGTATCTCGACGCCCTGGCGGTGCTAATTGATCACCTGCAGCGCTACGAGCCGGATGCGGTGGTGGTGGCACTGGGGTTAGATGCCCATAAAGATGACCCGCTAGCGGGACTAACGGTGGAAACCGAAGCGTTTATTGAGGTGGGCAAACGCCTAGCGGCACTTGCGTTACCGATGGTGATTGTTCAAGAAGGCGGCTATCCCACCGAGCATCTAAGCGCCAACCTGGCCGCCTTTATGCAGGGCTTTACGGCATGAACAGAACCGGTTTCTACTGGCATGAACGCTGCTTCTGGCATGATCTGGGTGCGATAGGTGTGTTCTCTGCGCCCGGCGAATTTTTACAGCCCCAGGCCGCCTCGGAAAGCCCCGAAAGCAAGCGGCGGCTGAAAAATATCCTCGAAGTCAGCGGGCTGATTGATGAGCTGAGCGTGGTTAAACCACCTGCCGCGACGCTTGATGACCTGCTGCGCTTTCATACCCCGCGCTATTTAGACGAGCTGCAGGCGGGGGATAACGCGCGAGGCGGCAATGGCGGCGACTGCGCGCCTTACATGCCGGGTAGCTGGGCAGCGGCAACCCATTCAGTGGGGCTAGGCGTGGCGGCTGTTGAGGCCGTAGCACTGGGCGAGGTGAGCAACGCCTACGCCCTGTGCCGCCCGCCGGGCCACCACGCTGAAGCCGATCAGGGCCGCGGGTTCTGCCTGCTGGGCAATATTCCCGTGGCGGTGATGCGCGCCCGCGCTTTGGGTCAGGTTAAGCGCGTGGCGATACTCGATTGGGATGTCCACCACGGCAACGGCCAGCAGGCGGCGTTTTATAATGAGCCGGATGTGCTGACCGTCTCGATTCATCAGGCGGCCAACTACCCGCTGGAAACCGGCGGTTTTGACGAGCAGGGCGAAGGTGCAGGCTTGGGTGCCAACCTCAATCTACCGCTGCCGCCGGGGTGCGGCCTGGGGGCTTACGACTACGCCATGGAAAGACTGGTGCTGCCCGCGCTGGAGGTCTTCAATCCCGAACTCATTGTGGTGGCCTGTGGTTTTGATGCCTGCGCCAAAGATCCATTAGGCAAAATGTTGCTCAACAGCCAGGCGTTCGCCGCCATGACCGCCCAGCTTAAAGCGCTGGCAGAGCGCTGCTGCGATGGCAAGCTGGTGTTTGTCCACGAAGGTGGTTACTCCGAAGGCTATGCGCCGCTATGCGGCCACGCGGTGATCCAAACCCTGGCGGGCAGTGCGATTGCCGTGCCCGACCCGCAAAACGATGAAATTGCCGCCTGGGGCTACCAGGCCCTGCAACCGCACCAGCAAACGCTTATCGATAGCTGGCGCCAACAGTGGGAGCAAGCAATCCGATGACACCGCTTTATGATCGCGACGGCTGGATTTGGCAGGACGGCGAATGGCGTGAGTGGCGCGACGCCACGGTGCACCTGTTTACCCATACGCTGCACTACGGCATGGGCTGCTTTGAAGGTGTGCGCGCCTACGCTGGACCCAGCGGAACGCACCTGTTTCGCGCGGCAGAGCATACCCGCCGTTTGGTGGAGAGCGCTCATTCGCTGGATATGCCGTTGCCGTTCAGCGAAGCTGACTTGATCGAGGCCCAGCGCGAGTGCCTGGCCAAGAATAATTTGAGTAATGCCTACCTGAAGCCCACGGTATTTTCGGGGCTGAAGGCTTGGGGCTACGTGCCCAGGGGCTCACCACCCATGTGATGGTCGCCGCCTGGGATCTAGGCCCATACATTTCCCCTCAGGCGGCGACTCACGGGCTGCGGGCGCTGACCTCTTCCTGGGCGCGCCACCACGTCAATATCAGCCTCTGCCGCGCCAAAACCAACGGCCACTACGTCAATTCCATGCTGGCGCTGAATACGGCGCTCAAAGCCGGGTTTGATGAAACCATCATGCTCGACCCGGAAGGTTATGTGGCCGAGGCCTCGGCGGCGAACGTCTTTTTGCTGCGCGATGGGGTGCTGCATACCCCGGAGGTGACTTCGTGTTTGCAAGGCATCACCCGGGATAGCGTTATTCAGCTGGCGCAAAAGGGGCTGGGTATTGAGGTTCGCGAGCGGCGGATGACCCGCGACGAACTCTACACCGCCGATGAAGCTTTCTTGACCGGCACCGCCGCCGAAATATTGCCGCTGCGCGAGCTGGATGGGCGGCGTATCGGTGGGCGCGCTGGCGCCCCGCCCGTCAACGAGCCCATCAGCCCAAACAGTGTCACGGCCCAACTGCAGAGCTTATATCGCCAGGCGGTGCGCGGTGAGCTGGATGATTTCCGTCACTGGCTGACGCCAGCCTAAGTCTTGATTGCCTTCTCTAGCGCCGCCAATCTTCCTGGCTCCAGTGCGGCCTGCACGGCGGTAATGCGTATCACATTGGCAAGCGCCGGGTGTGCTAGGCGAGCGACCAGCACGCCCTTGGCGAGTAACTGCTGGTGCACCTCGGCGGCCAGCTCGGCGCTGGGCAGGCGAATGCCGACAAAGTTGGTGGCGCTGGGCAGTACGTCGGCCCCTAGCGTGCGAAAGTGCTCCGCCAGCTTTTCCCGTCGGGCTTTCACGTCGGTGACATGCTGGTTCACCTCGTCAGGATGGTCGAGCACCACTTCGGCGGCCGCCTGGGTGAAGGTGGAGACGGCATAATGAATACGCACCTTCATCATCATCGCCAGCACTTCTGGCTCGGCGATGGCGTAGCCAATGCGTAGGCCGGCCAAACCGTGGGCTTTTGAGAGTGTGCGCAGGCGAATTACCCCTGGTATGGCTTTAGCAGCGAACTCGCTGCCCGCATCATCACGGAAGTCTCCATACGCCTCGTCTAACAGCAGCCAGCAGGTATCGGGCAGCGCGTCGCGCAGTTTTAGGATGGCGCTGTCGCTGTGCAAGTGGCCGCTGGGGTTATCCGGGTTGGCCAGATAGACCAGGCGGGCGTTTTCCTCATGGGCTGCGGCGGCCAGGGCTTCCAAATCGGGAGCCAGCACGCCGGGGGCTTCATGGTAGCGGGGTTCGACCACAAGACAGCCCTGGCCCTTGGCGAAATAGCCAAAGGTGGGGTAGGTGCCAGCGGTGCTGACGACGGTTTCACCCGGTTCGCAGGTGGTGCGCAGCGCCAGGGCAATCAAACTGTCGGCGCCAGCGTCCACCAGCAGCGTGTCCAGCGCAATACCCTGCTGTTTGCTCAGGCGCTGGCGAACACCCAGCGCCTCGGCATCGCCGTAGCAGTAAACGTGTTCGGCCAGGGCATCGCCAAAGTGCTCGCGCAGCGCGCGGTGCGGCATGTCCAGGCCTTCGTTGGAGCCCAGCCGATGAGGGATATTCTGGCCAATGCGGCGCTCCAGCACCTTGATACCGGGAAAGGGGTTGGCGGGGCCTTCGCTCATTAAGTGGTCGGGGTAGCGGGGCATGGTGGCTCCTGGCAATACGGTTAATGATTAACCTAAGATTTTAGTGTGCAAGTACTTTCATCATTGATAAGGGCGGTGCTTATGCAAACCTTCTTCCACGATGACCAGTTGCTTCACCGGCCGCAAGTCTACTTCTCACGAGGGATGATGCGCACGCCCCAGGAAGTACCCGAACGCGCCACGCATCTGCTGGCGGCGGCCAAGCAGCTTGGCTTCGACGTTCAACCACCTGCCGATTATGGGGTAGCGCCGCTCAGGGCAGTGCATTCGCTGGCCTACCTGCGCTTTCTGGAAAGTGCCTATCGGCGTTGGCATGCCCTTGGCGAAGATTGGGGAGACGAAGTTATCTCCAACATCTTCGTGCGTTCGCCCAACGCTCTGCGCGGCATATTGGCGGAAGCCGCGCGCTACCTGGCCGATGGCAGCGCGCCGGTAGGTCAGCATACCTGGCAGGCGGCGTACTGGTCAGCGCAAAGCGCGGTCGCCGGTGCCGAGGCCCTGCTTAACGGCGAGCGGTTCGCCTACGCGTTAACGCGCCCGCCGGGTCACCACGCGGGTATCGAAACCGCCGGTGGCTTTTGTTTCCTCAATAATACCGCCATTGCTGCTCATCACCTTACCTCGCGCTACCCCCGCATCGTAGTGCTGGACCCTGATATGCACCATGGGCAGGGCGTTCAGGAAATTTTCTACCAGCGCGACGATGTGCTGTATATCTCGATCCACGGCGACACCACCAACTTCTACCCGGCGGTTACCGGCTTTGAAGACGAGCGCGGGCAGGGCGCAGGCTTGGGTTACAACATCAACCTGCCGATGCCCCACGGGTCACCGGAATCGGTGTTTTTTGAACGCCTGGAACAAGCCTGCCAGGCCATTCGCCTGTGTGAACCGGACGCGATCGTGCTGGCGCTGGGCTTTGATATCGACGAGCGAGACCCCCAGGCGAAAGTCGCCGTCTCCACATCAGGCTTTGGTCAGCTTGGCCGAACAGTCGCGGACCTGAATCTACCCACGTTGGTGGTACAGGAAGGCGGTTACTACCTGGAGGGGCTTGAAGCCAATGCGGTGCGTTTTTTTGAGGGGCTGCTCGGCAAGGCGTAATCAGTAAGACAAGCCATCAAGGTGTCTGGCACTATAGCCACTTTCAGCGATCAGCAAACGATCCGGATAGTCATTGAAAGGGAACGGCATGAACCAGCCAGCCTTGCATACGCTGCTTGAGGACCTAATCCACACCTGGGAGAACGAGGTAGTGGAATTTAAGCAGGCTGGTAACGACTACGACACTAACAAGATTGGTGAATACTTCTCGGCCCTTAGCAATGAAGCCAATCTGCGTGGGTTGGAACGTGCTTGGTTGGTATTTGGCGTAAGTAATAAAACTCGTGGTGTAGTGGGAACCAGCTACCGCGAAGACCCTGAGCGTCTGCATAACTTGAAACAGCAAGTAGCACAAAGCACTGAGCCCAGTGTCACCTTCCGCGATATCCATGAGTTGCAACATACAGACGGTAGGGTGTTGCTGTTTGAAATACCCGCGGCACCACGTGGCATTCCCATAGCATGGAAGGGACACTATCACGCCCGCGCGGGTGAAAGTCTGGGATCCTTAGGCTTGGACAAACAAGATGAGATTCGTCAACAAACTCTTGCACAGGACTGGAGCGCGCAACTGGTTTTAGCCGCCAGTCTAGCCGACCTGGACGAGACTGCGTTGCATAAGGCCCGTGATGCCTTTGCCCAGAAATACGCCAATCGTTTTAGTAGCGACGAGGTAATGGGCTGGCCTTTGTCTACCTTTCTTGATCGGGCACGTATTACTCAGAACGGTAAGATTACGCGAACCACGCTATTACTGCTGGGCAAGGCTGAAGCCGCTTGGCATCTGTCGCCTCATCCAGCCCAGATGACCTGGAAGTTGGAAGGCGCGGAGCGTGCCTACCAGCACTTCGCACCCCCTTTTCTGCTGGCCACTTCGCAACTGTACCAACGCATTCGTAATGTACAGTTGCGCCTGCTCCCACAGGACGAGCTGTTACCTGTTGAAGTATCGAAGTATGACCAGAAAATCGTGCTTGAGGCTCTGCATAACTGCATCGCCCATCAGGATTACATGCGCCAGGGTCGGGTGGTGGTAATAGAACACCCGGATCGTCTGGTGTTTGAAAATGAGGGAAGCTTTTATGAGGGCGCACCTGGTGACTATCTGGAAGGTAATCGTATACCCCGCCGCTACCGCAATCCCTTTTTAGCCCAGGCCATGGCGGAGCTGAATATGATCGACACCATGGGCTACGGCATTCATGACATGTTTGCCCGTCAAGCCCGCCGTTATCTCCCCATGCCTGATTATGATCTTGGCGAATCGGGTGCGGTCAGGCTGACTATCTATGGTGGTGTCGTTGATCCGGCCTATAGTCGGCTTCTGATCCAGCAAACTGATTTACCGCTTGCGGATGTGTTGGCACTAGACCGAGTTCAAAAGCAGTTGCCGATTCCCGACGAGGCGGTCACTCGCCTAAAGCGCGCTGGCCTTGTAGAGGGGCGAAAGCCGCGTTTCTATGTTTCAGCCAGCGTGGCTAAGGCGACTGCAAGCAAAGCGGACTACATTCGTACACGTGCACAGGATGATGAGTTCTACGCCAAGCTGGTCATCGATTACTTGCATCAGTTTGGCCAGGCTAGCCGCGCAGAGATTGATAAGTTATTAATCGATAAGCTCAGTGATGCGCTCACACCTGAACAAAAACAGCGCAAGATAGGCAACCTATTGACCAAACTGAGGCGGCGGGAGCGCATTCTTAATACGGGGTCGAGAGGTAAGCCAGAATGGAAGCTTGCAGAATGAAAGCAGCATTGAAAGGAATTTAATTATTTAAAAATCAATTTCTTACTTCTTTCTGCAAAAAGTTGAAGTATGCGGAATGCAGAAAGAATGCAGAAAGAAAACGCCATGAAGCTAGGTTTTTCAAACTCCAGGCCATCCAGCGCTGCCAGAAGATGCTGCTTGGATCAGTGTCTGGCACTATAGCCACTTTCAGCGATCAGCAAACGATCCGGATCGCCCTTGAAATCGTCATCGAAAGGACACGGCATGGCCCACCTGCTACGCATCGTGATGATTCACGGCCACCTGGAAGGCGTGGTCGAATTGAGTGTGGATGGCCACACCAATATTTGCGGCACCAACGCCTCGGGTAAAACCACGCTTCAGCGGCTGGTGCCAGTGTTTTACGGCGAGCTGCCCAATAAAGTCGTCCCCAAAACGCGCATGAAGTTTGATGCGTTTTACCTGCCTCACCGCAACAGTTACCTGGTTTACGAATACCGCCGCGAAGCGGGCAATATCTGCCAGGTGGTACTGACCCGCAAATCGGAAGGTGGGGTGGAGTATCGCTTTGTCGCCGCCCCGTATCGGCCAGAGGATTATCTGGTCGAGGGCGAAAGGGGCGCCGTGGCGCTGGAGTACGCCCAGTGGGCCAACGGCCTGCGCCGGGAGAACATCAACGTCTCGCCCAAGCTCACGGCCACCTCTGAATACCGCGCCGTGATCCAGAACGACTTTACCCCCACGCCCGGCATTATGCCCCACGGCAATCGCAAGGATGCCCTCAAGCTGCGCCAGTTGGCCGCGCAGTTCAGCCTGGTCAAGCCCGAGCACCGTATCCGTCATATCGAAAAGCTGGTCTCCGCGGTGCACGCCAAAGAGGGCAAGATGGACACCCTCAAAACCATGCTGGCGGCGATCTTTGAAGAGGACGGCGTCGAGCTGCCGGTGACCCGCATCCGCAGTGCCAAGGCGCGCGAGTGGATTGACCAGATGCGCCAGTCGATGCGCCTGGAGCCGCTGCAACGCTCGCTTGCCAAGCTGCATGACGTCGACCGCGAGCTGGCGGATGTGGAGGCCGCGCTGTGGCAGCTGAAACCGCAGTTGGAAGCCGACCGTCACCATATCGAGCGCACCCTGGCCGATGCCGAAGCCGATATGAACACGCGCCAAGAGGCCTTCGACGCCGAGAAAAACGCCTACGAGGCGGCCCGTGATCAGTTGAATGAACAGCTTAGCGAGCTCGAAAGCGGCCTCAAACAAACCCAGCGCGATCTGAGCGACCTGCAGGAACAGTATGAAGCCTATGAGGCGGCGGACATGCCCGCCCTTGAGCGCGACCTTAACGCGCTGGCCCAAAAACGCGAGCAGTTCGAGCAGCTAAAAAGCCACCTGACCGCCCTGCAAGAGGCCGTCCAGGCCAGCCAGGCCCGCAAGGAAGAACGGCTGCGCGAGCTGGGCGAAGCGCTGGCCCGCCAAAGCGAAGAGATCCAGGGGCTGGTCGATGCCCTCAACGAAGAAAAAGCCGCGCATCAGGAAGCCCATTGGGAGGCCCAGCGCCACCTGGACGCCCGCTACCAGACCCAGCGTGAAGAGGCAGAAGCCGACTTTCAGGAACGCCTCAACCAAGGAGTTGAGCGGCTGGCGGCGCTGAAAGCCGCGCTTAGCCACAGCGGCCCCACGGCGGAGGAAAGCGAAGAAGCCGCGCTGGTTCAGGCGCGGATCGACCAGGCGCAAAGCGACTACAACGCCGCCAGCAGCCAGCGGGAAAGCCAACGCCGCGAGCTGGATAGCCTCAAACGTGAACGCGATAGCGCCGAGCAGGCCCACGCGGATGCGCGCCGAACGCTCACCCGCGCCCAGCAAACCAGCCAGGCGCTGCACCGCCAGCGCGACCCCGCTCAAGGGTCGCTGCGGCATTTCCTGCGCTACCACCTGCCTGAATGGGAGCAGCGGCTGGGCAAGGTGATCGCCCCCGAGCTGCTGGAGCGGCGGGACCTTTCGCCGACCTTGACGGAGCAGCCAAGCGACGACTTGTACGGCCTGGTGCTGGATACTCAACTGATCGAGCCGCCGGACTACGCCCAGGATGAAGCCAGCCTGCTGGCCGCCATTGAAGCGGCGGACGACGCCGTGGTGCGCGCCGAGGCCGAGCTAGGCAACAGTGAAAAGCAGCTCAAACGGCATAACGAGCGCGTCCAGGCCGCCGATGAAGCGCTAAGCCAGGCCCAACTGGCGGTGAAGCGCGCCGATGAAGAAGTCGAATACGCCCAGGAGGCCCGCCGCCAGTGCCAGGCGCGCCATGCCCAGGCGCAACGCCAGCGCAAGGCCGACCACGAAGCCGCCCTGGCGGAGCAGGAAGCGCAGCAGCAAGCCCTGCGCGACGAACGCCAGACTGCGCTGGACAAGCTAAACGCCGCCCATCAGGCAGAGCTGCTGGAGCTCAAAGCGGACGCGCAAAGCCAGTTGGAGTCCATTGACCGGCAGATTCAGCAGTACAAGACCCAGCTCACCGAGCAGAAGGCCGAGCACAAGCGCCAGTGCGAAGAGCTGGAGCAGGCGTTCGATCAGGAACTGAAAGCCCAGGGCGTCGACCCGGAAAAACTCAGGGATACCCGCACCCGGCTGCAGCAATTGGACGAACACATCCGCCACACCGCTGGCCGCCAGGACGAGCTGGATGCCTACAAGCGCTTTATGCGGGTGAGCTGGGGCCAGCGCAAACCGGAGCTGGTCGAGCAGGAAGGGCGTTTAAGCCGTGAGATAGACGCCGCCCAGCGACAACGCGAGGAGCATCAGCAGGCTTTCAAAGCCACCAAGGCGGCTCATCAGCAACACGTCGCGGCGTTTGAAACTAAACGCCGGGAAAGCCACGAGGTGCTCAACGACCTGAAGCCGCTGCTCAAGCAGCTCGATGAACTCACGTTGACCTCGGATGCCACGCCCCAGCAGGAGGCCCCCGGCGATGTCGCCGAGCGGCTGGCGCGTACACGCCAGGCGCTCTCGCGCCGAGCCCAGGAACGCGACACGCTGCGCAAGGGCTGCCAGGAGGCGGAGAGCCAACTGATCAAGGGCGCCAGTACCAGCTTTGTCGACGCGCTGGAAAGCGAGCGCGCCCAGCTGGCCGACCCCGACGACCCGAGGGCGCTGCTGCCGCTGCTCGGCGGCATGCTCAAGTTGCTGGAAGACCAGCAGCAACAGCTGATTCAGCAGGGGCGCAACCTCAGCGACGACCTGGATAAGTTCTTCACCGTATTTCGCGACCTCAACCGCCGCATCAGCGCCCAGAGCAAGCGCCTCTCCGATGAAGTGGCCGACGACCTGCGCCTGGATGGCATCAGCAAGGCCGAGGTGCGCATCCAGTCGACCATCGACGAACTCGGCTTCTGGGAGCCGCTCAAGCTGTTCGCCCAGCGCTACAAGGCGTGGCGCGACTCCGAACAGACCCTGCCCAGCGACGACTACCTGAACGCCCTGGCGGACGTGGTCGATTTGCTGCGCAGCGATCAGCAGTACAGCTTCGAAAGCCTGCTGCGTCTAGAGCTGCACTTGAATGAAGGCGGCACCGACCTGATCATCAAGAACGACCGCCAACTGCTCGAATCGTCCAGCCACGGCATGGCGTACCTGATTCTGTGCAAGTTCCTGCTCGCCTTTACCCGCCTGCTGCGCGGCCGGGCGGCGATCGCCATTCACTGGCCCATCGATGAGATCGGCACGCTGGCCTACCACAACGTCGAAAAGCTGTTTGACGCCTGCGACAGCAACCAGATTCATATTGTCGGCGCTTTCCCCAACCCGGAATCCGACGTGCTGCTGCTGTTCCATAATCGCTACCTGATCGACCGCGATGCCGACGACCCCGCCAAACGACGGCTAAAACGCATCGAGCCCCGCCAAAGCCGCCTGGCCGAACGGCTCAAAGCCCGCCATGAGGAGGCGCCGGTATGAGCGATATGAGTCTTCTACCCCATGGCCCGCTGCTGGAACGGCTGCTGGCGGGCGAGTTTATCTGCGCGGTGAGCGACGAAAGCGCCTTCAAGCGCCTGCAGGATGACGCCACGCGCGAAGCCATCGATGACTACCTGCGCCCGCTCAATCGCCGCGTGGCCAGCAGCCAGGATGAAGGCGTCTATTTTCTTGCCTGGCGTCAGCTGGATGACAGCGCGCGGGACCAGCTCGCCCGCCAACTGGGCGACACCGTCAACAGCCTGCTGCCGCTGCTGGAATGGCTACAGCTGGTGCAGGAAGCCCTGGGCCGCGACAGCGTGCTATCCCCCGGCGATGTGCTTAAGCCTGGCGAGCTACAGGCCAAAAGCGAAGATAACCCCAGCCTGCGCGAACGCATTGAGCGCCTGGCCACCGACAGCTTTTTTGGCTCCCAAAGCGACCAGCTGGACGCCCAGGTCAAGCAGGTGTTCAAGCGGTTGAGAGAGCACGGCTACCTGCTGCAGCCCCACTCGGACCGCCAGGTGTTCCTGGTCACCGGCAAGGTCGACTACCTGCTCGAACTGGTGCGCTTTATTCGCGATGAAGAGCACCTGCCGGTGGACGACGAAGGCGAGGACACCCAGGAGGCGCTGCTGTGAACGACGCGGAAACGCCAGGGCTGGAAAGCCGCCTGGTCACCACCGGGGTGGAACGTCTGGCCCTGCTGGGCCGCCACGCTGACGCGCTGATGCAGGGCTACGCCAACGATCAAGTCCCCCTTGAGGGGCTGAGCCACACCGCGCTGCGCAAGCTGCTAAGCGCGCGGATTGTCTGGCGGCCCGACGAGCAGGGCGGCCTCAAGCTGACCCCTAAGGTGCGCGAGCTGATCGCCGAAATGGTGGCCGATGAAGCCCGGCGCCACGTCAACGCCGATGTAGCCGAAGCGCTGGAGCTGATCCGCAGCCTGATCGAGAGCTATCGCGATTCTAGCAGCCGCGGCGACTACTGGCAGCAGGAGCAGCAACTGTTGCGCCTGCGCCAGGCGGTGGATGACATGAACGGCCGCTTCGCCGACGCCATCGACAGCCTGTGGCAGCGGCTCAACAGTGACTTTGGTTTTGTCAGCCAGCTCAACGACAAGGTGCGTGAAAACGACCGCGCGCAAAAGCAGGTGGTCCGCCTGCTCGATGGGCTGGCGCTGATCGACTTTGACGAGCTGATTGAGCTGGTGGGCAGCGACGGCACCCTGCGCAAGGTGTTGATCAGCCAACTGCAGCAACAGCTCAGCCAGCACTACACCAGCCTGCGCGAAGTGCAGCACCGCCTGATCGAGTTGATGGCGCGTTTTCGCCGCATGCAGGCACGCAGCCGCCTGGTCTCCGGCATGGCCGCCTTCCTGCGCGAGCACCCCGGCTTCACCCCCGGCAACTACGCCCGCCGCAGCGAGGTACCGGCGCTGTTCAACCACGCAGCACCCCTCACCGCCGCCGGGGCCGTGGCGCTGGACCGCGCCCAAGACGTGCCCACCATCAGCGCGCTGCTGCAAAATGTGCCCACGCCGTTACGTGCCGCCCAGTCGGCCACCGCGGCACGCCCGGCGGAACACGTTGAAGACACGCTCATCGCCGCCCGCCAGCAGGCCCTCAAGGATGACGTCGAAACCTTCTACCTCAACGTGGTGGACCGCGCCGAGCACGACCCCATCAGCGCTCTGGACTACCTCAACCAAAGCGAGCTGGAGTGGCCTGCCGAAATCTGGCTGTTCCAGGTCATCGCCGAGCACCAGGGCCTACCGCATAGCGAGCAGCGCGCGTTTCATCTTCATCAGCAGGAAGAACGGGCGAGCGCCTACAACGATGTGAAGCTAATCCGCGACGTTTCGTTAGGCCTGGCGGTGTAACGATGGATGACCAGACGCTAACCGCTAAGGTCTACAGCAAATTAAGCGACGTGGATCGCCAACTGCGTAAGCAGACGTGGGTCGACAAGAAGCGCAGCCAACAGTGGGTGGCGGCCTTCATTCGCTGGTGTGATGCGCAGCATATTGAGCTTGGCCTCAGAATTAGCCATCAATCGCTGCGCTTTGATCGCGCCCTTATCGAGCAGGTGAACGCTGCGCTCGAAAGCCAACGACTGACCACCATTGAGCAATGGCAAAGCGGCTTGACCAGTGCGGCGCAAGCGGAGCAGGGCATCGATGAAGATAAAACCAACCGCGAAGGCCCGCGCGCCCAGCGGGTGTTGGTGAACACACCCGCCAGCCCACCCGCTTGGCTGTCGGCCCAGCTGCGCTCAATGCACGATGTCGACTGGCGAGATATAAACCTGGAAGCGTGCGACGTGCTTATCCAGGTCGAAAACCTGGACAGCTTTTACGCCTTTTCACCGCAAATCCCCGCGCTAAACGACTACAAACAGCCGCTGGTGGTCTACCGCGGCGACAGCCACTACGGCGGCGGCTTCAAGCAACTTGCCAGCGCCTGGAACGCGACCCAAAAGCCGCACCTCTATGCAGGCGACTTCGATATAAAAGGCGTCAGCATCGCGCTTTCCAGCGGCGCCACGCACCTTCTACTCCCGCCGCTAGCATGGCTCACCGAGCAGGCCACTACACTCCACGACCCCGCCAAACAACTCGACCACCGCCGTCGGATTGAGCACCACCGCGACCAATTACCCATCGCACATCCGCTACAGCCGTATCTAACGCTACTACTCGACCAGCAGCGCGGGCTAAGGCAGCAGTGGTTGGGCAAACAACTGGAGAGGGTGGCGCTGGCGTGATGATTGAAACCGGCAAAACGCACAGGCACGCGAATTCTGGCTATGCCGCCGAAATTGGCTTTGCTCTCAAGGGAATCAATGGGGTAGAGTCAAATGAAGTGGCTGCAAAGCCTCGATCAATGCGCCGTCGCGTTTATTGAGGTTTTGTAGCGGGGCGTAGCGTTGATTCACTGTTAGAGCCCAGGGAGGTTAAATGGAAGGGATGGCTGATCAGGATTTTAGGGTCGTATTTGGCCGAACAAAGATCGATTACGATCCGACCAAAGAAACTGCCAATCGGGCAAAGCATGGATACTCCCTTGAAAGCGCCGTTTATCTACTCGAGCGGATCATGCTTCCACTAGGTGGCAAAGTGCATTACGCAGTAAGTGATCCCTTTCACGAAAATGGAGAAGTGCGGCACATGCATATGAGTGTTGATGACGATGGGATAGTGGTTCTCATGGTCACAACAATGCGTTCTGATGAAACTGTACGGATTATCTCTTTTCGCCGGGCCCACGAGAGTGAGCGGCTTCGATTCGAGCAATTGACGGGATACCGTGAGTCATGAGCTCTAACCAGTGCAGGCACCGCGACGCCCTTTACATTGCGCCTTCGGCTCCATTCCAAGGACGCGCATGCTGCAGGCGTTAGATGTAGATGCATTTCAGGAAAACCTGATAACGAGCGGAGGAAGTCATGACGAAACTCGCAACGAGAAAGAAGCAAATCGAAGACCTTGAGGGGTTTCAAATTGAAATCTTCGATGGATTCGGTAATCCGGCCAACCTCGACGCGCAAGGCTTGCCCGGCTACGGCTATCAACGAAAAGCCCCGGGGAACATGACGGTCGTTTCATGGAAGGGACGGTTCCAGCAGAACTATCCCGGCTACACTTGTGATGTACTTCACAAAGATGGATCCGTTGCGCATGGAAATACCAAGCTCAGTAGTGTGCGCTAATTCTACTCGTACACATCTAACACGGCGCTCAACGTGACTGGGTTACGCTTTGCTTCACCCAGCACGTTAGCTGGTTAACATGACAGGTACGCTCACGACAGACGTTGAAAGAATTGTATGGGGTGGTTTGGCGGGTATAACCGTATATGTCATTGGTCAACTGCTCTCGAAGTTTTTTATCGAGCCTCTGCATGAGTTGAGAAAGGCCGCTGGCGAAGTACGGTTCAATCTTGCGTTTCACGCACCTACGATTCACACACCCATTGGTCGTTCTGAGGAGATCTCGGAAGCCGCTCGTCAAGCACTGATGAAAAGCTCCTGCGATCTGATAGCTAAGTTGCACGCGGTTCCTGGGTTCACCATCGTTCGGCATTTGTACTTTGGTGCCCTACCAAATACAAGAGATGTAGGAGCAGCAGCTGTTCAGCTTCGCGGATTTTCTACCTATGTACATGAGAAAAGCGACAAGGCTAACGAAAATATAGAAGTCATTAATAAGCGCGTAGCCAAAATTGAGTCTCTATTACGTTTGAAACCACTAGAATAAGTGACGGAACAGCTAACTAGGCCAAGCACGGCGACAGCTTTTGCGTTGCGGCTTCGCCTCCACTACAAAGCCGTGTGTGTTGGCGGCGTTATATGTCTAAGGATGGCTAATTGAGATGATTGAGTTCAGAGAGATAAACAACAAGATTATTTTTTCCTACTCAAGCGAGTATCCAGGGCCTGCGTGGGTGTATCGCGAGTTGGATGATAGCGGACAGGTAACGATAATTAAGGCTTTCTCATTCACCCGCAATGAACTGATTTCCTCGCAGGAAAAAGATAATGAGGATGCACCTATTGAATTTGAGGTAGCTAGCAGGATTGGAGAATACTATTGCTTTCCAAAGAATGTCTTGTCACTTGATCACGATCTTTATATTCATGAAGGCGTTAGTCTGGAAAGGAAGCTGTTTATAGCAGAACGCAACATATCAATTTTCCCAAAAATTGATCGAATGGTTTCGCGGTCAATATATGTGGGTGGCGATAATGAAAATGCAATTCCAGAATCAGTGTTTAGAGACTTGCTAAAAAAATTTCCCAATACATATGAATTAAACAGGTATGCGTCGGCTCGCATCAGTAGTATTTTATCGTCATACTTGGATGAAAAGGAAGACTACGAAGAACAATACCAACAATATCTAAATAAAAAGATAAGCAAAAAAGGTGCGAACCTAAAGATTAATTTTTCTGAGCTTGAGCTATTAAAATATTCCATCTTGCTAGAGAAGTTGAAATCCATGCTTGATGATGAGATTTCATATTCAGAAGCTCAATGGCAAGAAGAGTTGCTGCAGATTATCCTTCTGCTTTATCCAAAATATATATACGTTTTCAAAGAGGCACCTGTAAGAGATGTATACAACAATGCCAATAGAAATATCGACTATTTGTTAATTGATTCAAGTGGAAGTGCGGATATCATAGAAATAAAAAAACCATTTGATAAGTGTATTATTACTGAGCGAACCTATAGAGATAACCATATTCCTTTAAGAGAGCTTTCTGGGACTGTGATGCAGATTGAGAAGTATATATTTTACTTGAACAAGTGGGGGCGGAAAGGTGAAGAAAAATTAACGAAATACTACAAAGATGATATGGCAGATGATTTTCAGATCCGGATTACCAATCCAAGCGGAATAATTATCATGGGTCGCAACAAAGGAATGACTGCTGTCCAGAAGCAAGACTTTGAAGTCATTAAAAGAAAATACAAAAACGTTATAGATATCATTACGTATGATGATCTGATACAAAGGCTTGAGTTTACAATAGCTCAGTGGGCAGAAACACATAACAAAGCCATGCACCCGACCGCTACAGTCGCCGCCGCTCCTTCCGCGTCGGGTGATGGCTGGCGTTAGACATATGCAAACAACTCTGCGAACACCAGAAAAAGCCGATTATGAGGCTATTGCGGCTTGGATCAGTGATAAGAAGGCCTGCTCCCGCTGGGCGGGGCCATCAGTGCCGTTTCCCTTTGCTGCAACCGATTTGCCTGAGCTGCTCGCCATTCAGGGAGGCTCAAGCTATTGTTTATCCGATAGCGATAACCGCTGCGTTGGTTTTGGTCAGTTCTGGCCTGGAAAGCAGGGCGCCGTGCATATCGGCAGGATTATTATTTCGCCAGAGGCAAGAGGAAAGGGCACCGGCCGCTTGCTTTGCGAAAAGCTGATAGCACAGGCGAGACAATCAACAGGTGCGTCGACGGTGACGCTGCGCGTCTATCGAGACATCATGCCGCTCGTTCTTTGTATTCAAGCCTTGGCTTTTTTATCGTCGAGTCAGAATCCACAGATGACTTATTGTTCATGAGTACAGCGGCTAATGAGGTTGCAAGAGAGACCACGAGCAAACTATGAATTTACTCTTCCTCGGCACCTCAGCCGGTGTACCCACCAAAAGCAGAAACGTCTCCGGGGTCGCGTTGCGCGAGAGTAAGGGGAAGGGCTGGTACCTGATCGATTGTGGTGAGGGCACTCAGCATCAGGTTTTGCACACGAAACTGTCGCTTAATTCATTGAAAGCTATCCTGATTACCCATGTGCACGGCGACCACTGCTATGGCTTTCCGGGCCTACTGGCGAGTGCGGCAATGAATGGCCGGACAGCGCCACTGACCATTGTGGCGCCCGCAGGCATCAAGGCATGGCTGGATGCCACCTATGAGGCCACCCAGCTATCGTTATCCTTCACCTTGGAGTTTGTCGCCTCTGATGACTTGCCAAGCGTTGAGTTTGAGAACATCGCGGTTGCCACCTACAGGCTTTCACACCGCTCGCCGTCCTACGCCTATGAGTTTACGGAAAGAAAGGTGGAC
The DNA here is from genome assembly GCF_023555005.1 of Halomonas llamarensis. GTDB lineage: Bacteria > Pseudomonadota > Gammaproteobacteria > Pseudomonadales > Halomonadaceae > Vreelandella > Vreelandella llamarensis. The sequence continues at coordinate 110,678 of NZ_JAMJPJ010000007.1, forward strand.
GCTGCTCTAGACGTCGATAAGTTGGCGCAAAAGGGGATTCCGAGAGGGCCGTTGTGGGGGCAGTTGAAGCAAGGGATTGATATTGAGTTCGCAGGGGAACGGTTAAAAAGCCGTGGCTTCTTGATCTTCAAATACAAGCCAGTACTTGGCGCTGTTTAAGCCCTGATGACCGAAGCCGATGAGGAGATGAATCATGCAGACGTTGAGAATTGACCTGGTGTCCGATGTCGCATGCCCGTGGTGCGCGATCGGCTATCGGCGCTTGGAGCAAGCGTTAGAAACCCTTGATGGCGGGATCGACGTTGAGCTCTACTGGCAGCCCTTCGAACTCAACCCGGATATGCCGCCCGAGGGCGAGCCGATCCTAGAGCACTTGTGCCGCAAGTACGGCAAGGACGCCGCTAGCATGGAGCAGACCCAGCGCGAGATTATGGCCCAGGCCGAAGCGTTGGGGCTAAATTTCCGCGGCGCCCTTGAGCGTCGGGCGAACAATACCTTCGCGGCCCACCGCGTGCTTACGTGGGCCGCAACGCAGAACCTAGAGACGCCCCTGCAGTTGGCACTGTTTGATGCCTACTTTGGTGAGGCGAAAAACCCTTCAGATCCCACTGTTCTGCGAGAGAAGGCCATAGAGGCTGGGCTTGACGGGGACGCTGCCGAGGCTATCGCCCGGTCCGATCAATACGCGGACGACGTTCGAGCGGCAGAGCAGCGATTCATGGAAGCAGGAGTAAGCGCGGTTCCAGGTTTCATTCTCAAAGGGCGCTACCTGATTTCTGGTGCCCAGCCCGCCGACGTGCTTGTCGATGCGCTTCGTCAGGTGGCCGAGGAAAACGCGAACCGCTAATGTTTCAGAGGCTCCGGCCTGAGTTGCTACCAATAAGGCTGGTTCATATCGCAACGTCTTAAGCGCTGGCTTCAAGACGCAAAGCCAGCGCTCAATCAATTACTCCAAAAACGCCCGCAGCGTATCGCTGGCCTGGTCGATGAAGAGTACGCCATTCAGGTGGCCGCGATCGCCTTCCAGGGTTTCAAGCGTGACTTCGCTGCCGCCTTCCTCGATCAGCTCGGCGGTGTGGCGCACACCTTCCGGGGCGAAGACGAGGTCGCTCTCGCTGTAAAGCATCAGCGTGGGCGCGTCGATGGCGGCAAGCCCTTCTTCTAACGAGTCGCCGTGGCCGGTCATAAAGGCTTGGTTGGCTCGTACCAGATACAGCAGATGGTTGGCATCGGAGGTTTCAGCGCGTGCGGCGGCAATGTCGTCCAGCGTTTGCTCTATCGCGTAGCGGGCGTCGATATCCTGGGCCGGGTCGCGGTCTTCGTCGGCCCAGTCGCGGTTAAAGATGTCGTTGGCCCACGCCCAGTGGTTGGCATTGAGCGTGACCAGTTTGAGCGCTTCTTTGAGCCCGTCGGTGGGCGGCTCGCCGCCGTAGTAGTCGCCTTCGTTCCAGTTGGCATCCAGGCGAATCGGCGCGGCCCAGGCGCTCAGCGTTGCCAACAGCCAGGGGTCGGCCACCCCGCCGCCGATCACGGGAATCAGGCGCTCGACCCGGTCTGGGTAGGCGCTGGCCCATTCAAAGGCCTGTAGCGCGCCCATCGAGGCGCCCATGACCGCATGCAGCGATTCAATGCCTTGGCTTTCCAACAGCTCGCGCTGCACTTCGACGAAGTCACGAATCGTCACCACAGGGAAGTCCATGCCCCAGGGTTCGCCGGTGTCCGGGTTGATCGAGGCAGGCCCGGTGGTGGTGACATTCGAGTCGTGGGCGTTGAGGTTGACCAGCGTATCGGAGGCAATGATGTAGTACTCATCGGTATCCAGCGGTTTGCCGGGGCCAATGATGGCGTCCCAGTAGCCGGTTGGCTCGCCATCGGTCTCATAGCGGCCTGCGGCGTTGCTGGTGCCGGAGAAAAAATGGGTAATCAGAATAGCGTTATCGCGGGCGTCGTTTAATTCACCGTAGGCCTCCCAGCCCACGGCTACTTCGGGAATGGTTTCGCCACTTTGCGTGGTGAAGTTCTCCATCTCGAAGGTCTGTTTCTCGACCACGCCGTCCCAGGCCATTAGCGATGAGGAGGCCAATAGCGTGAGTCCGGCGAATGTCGAAACCGTGAGTAAAGAGGTCCGTTGCGTAAGCGTCATAGCGTTTCCTTGAATGAGGGAGGGTTGTGTTTGTTATCGCCACCCTTCAGCGTAGCCAAAGTGAGTGCCTTTTGAACGAATTTGGCTTGGCATTAGCGATCTTGGGGTCGCAGGAGGCCGCATTTTGATGGGTTTGGCTGTCATTTCGTCACGTAAGGGCGGCGAGAGGTTGACATGCCGAGGGCGCTAATGGAATCTTGTTACTTCCTGATTTGCGGGCGCGGAACCAACGGGCAATCCCCAATCCCCGCGTGAAGGGTAGGCGAATGCCTCTACCCGCCGAAGGACTTCCGGGCTTGGGCTAACCGCCCGACCTGGCCAACGCCCCGACGCGGCGATCTGCCGTGAGAGAGTGCAGGCCCTAACCGGGTCTAATGCCAGGGTTTGGCATCAGGTGCCGGCGTAACCGGCAGCGGCATACCGCCGCACTCGAAGAAAGCAGGCATCCGGCCTGTGTATGGCACTCGAGACCTCCAGGGGAGAAATACTGTGGAACTGCTTTCCGGCGCAGATATGATCGCCCGCTTCTTGCAAGATGAGGGCGTTGAGTACATTTATGGTTATCCCGGTGGTGCCGCGCTGCATATTTACGATGCGCTGTTCCGCCAAGACAAAGTGAAGCACATTTTGGTGCGTCATGAGCAGGCCGCTACCCATGCGGCTGATGGTTTTGCTCGTGCCTCGGGCAAGCCCGGCTGTGTGCTGGTGACTTCCGGCCCCGGCGCGACCAATGCGGTCACCGGCATTGCCACCGCCTATATGGATTCGATTCCGTTAGTGGTGCTGTGCGGCCAGGTCATGAGCCACCTGATTGGCGATGATGCTTTCCAAGAGACCGACATCGTGGGCGTGACCCGCCCGATCGTGAAGCATAGCTTTGCGATTCGCCACCCGTCTGAAATTCCTGAGGTGCTGAAAAAGGCATTCTACCTCGCGGCGACTGGCCGCCCCGGCCCGGTTGTGGTTGATATTCCCAAAGATATGACCGCCCCCACCGAGCGTTACGAGTACGTCTACCCCAAAAAGGTCAAGATGCGTTCGTACAATCCGGTCACGCGTGGGCATGCCGGGCAGATCAAGAAAGCCGTGGAGTTGATGCTCAAAGCTAAACGTCCGGTGTTTTACACCGGCGGCGGGGTGGTCACTGGCAAGGCAAGCGAAGGGCTGACCGACTTGGTCAAGCAGCTTGGCTTCCCGATTACCACCACGCTGATGGGCATTGGCGCCTATCCGCAAAGCGACAAGCAATGCTTGGGCTGGCTCGGGATGCACGGCTCTTATGAGTCCAACATGGCCATGCACCATGCGGATTTGATCATTGCCATCGGCGCGCGCTTTGACGACCGCGTGACCAATAACACCTCGAAGTTTTGCCCCACGGCCAAGATCATTCACGTCGATGTCGATCCCAGTTCGATTTCCAAGACGGTACGGGCCGATGTGCCGATTGTCGGCCCGTCCTCCAGCGTGATTAACGAAATGATCAGCTTGGTGCAGGGAAAATCGGTCGCTAGCCCCGAGGCGCTTACCGACTGGTGGCAGCAGATCGATACGTGGCGCGCTGATCGCGAAGGCAAACTCTACGAGCCTTCCAAACCGGGTGAGGTGTTAAAGCCGCAGGAAGTGGTCGAAGCCTTATGCCGTGTGACGCGTGGCGAGGCATATGTCACCACCGACGTGGGCCAGCACCAGATGTTTGCGGCGCAGTACTACAAGTTCGACAAACCCAACCGCCTGATTACCTCCGGCGGGCTTGGCACGATGGGGTTTGGCTTTCCGGCGGCGATGGGGATCAAACAGAACTTCCCCGATGAAGACGTGGTGTGCGTCACCGGCGAGGGCAGTTTTCAGATGATGATGCAAGAACTCTCCACCTGTAAGCAGTACGGTGTGGGGGTGAAAATCGTCAATCTCAATAACGCCTCGCTTGGCATGGTGCGCCAATGGCAGGATTTGAACTACAAATCCCGCCACGCTCACTCGTATATGGAGTCGTTGCCCGACTTTCATATGCTGATCGAAGCGTACGGTTTTACCGCCATTACCGTGAACACCATTGACGAGCTGGAGCCGGCACTGGAGCGGGCCTTCGCCGATAAGCACGAGCTTGTGTTCCTCGATGTGAAGGTTGACCCTTTTGAGCACGTCTACCCAATGCAGGTGCCGTTAGGCGCCATGCGTGACATGCTGCTGTCTAAAACGGAGCGTACCTAATGCGTCATATCATCTCGATTCTGATGGAAAACGAACCGGGTGCTCTGTCGCGTGTGGTCGGTCTGTTTTCGCAGCGTAACTTCAACATCGAAACGCTAAACGTCGCGCCCACGGAAGACCCGTCGCTGTCGCGCTTGACCGTCACCACGGTAGGCGACGACCGCGTGATTGAGCAGATTACCAAGCACCTCAATAAGCTGATTGACGTGGTCAAGCTGGTGGATCTCACCGAAGGTAACCACATCGAGCGCGAGCTGATGCTGGTGAAGGTGAAAGCGTTGGGGGCCGCGCGTGACGAGGTCAAGCGCACGGCGGATATCTTCCGGGCGCAGGTCGTTGACGTCACGCCGAGCCTCTACACCGTGCAGATTACCGGTGACGCGACGAAGCTGGATGCGTTTCTCAACGCGATGTCGCCGCTGGGCATTCTTGAAGTGGCGCGTACTGGCGTATCGGGCATTGCCCGCGGCGATAAGGTGCTCTCGCTGTAACGCGTATGTGGCCGAGTTAGCGTGCTTTAGCGCTATAAAAGAAAAATGCCCGCGCCGTGGAAACGGGGCGGGCATTTTTTACGCAGGTTTTGCTGGCAGTCAGTGCGGTGGGCGTTGGCTGGCGTGGAGCATTTCGCGAGCGTGGGCCAGCGTTTGGTCTGAGAGATTAACCCCGCCGAGCATACGTGCCAACTCGCTCACGCGGCCGCCCTCGTCGAGCAGCGCCATGTGGGTGAGCGTGGTGTTGCGTTTGGCGCGCTTTTCGATATGTAGGTGCTGGTGAGCTTGGGCCGCGACTTGCGGTAAGTGCGTCACCGTCATGACCTGCCCATTGTCGCCGAGCTTGCGTAGCAGCTGGCCGACGATTTCCGCCGTGGCGCCGGATACCCCCACATCCACTTCGTCAAACACGAGGCTCGGGGTTGTTGAATGGCTTGCGGCGACGACTTGAATCGCCAGGCTAATGCGGGAAAGCTCCCCGCCCGAGGCAACTTTCGCCAGCGCGCGCGCGGGTTGGCCAGGGTTGGCGCTGATCAAAAACTGTACGCGGTCTAACCCTTCAGGTGCCGGGGTGTCACGGCTTTCCAGGGCAACCTTGAAGATTGCCTTGTCCATGGCTAAAAAGGCCAATTGCTGCTGCACCTCTTTACCCAGCCGCGTCGCGGCCTTTTGCCGAGCGTCGCTGAGCGCTTTGGCCTCGCCGCGGTAACGCGCGCGCAAGGATTCGACTTCCGCGCTTAGCGCATCCAGGTCGCTATCGCTGGCGTCGAGCTGGTCAAGCTCTTGGCTCAATTGCTGGTGCTGTGCGTAAAGTTCTTCGGGGGAGACATGGTGTTTGCGCGCTAAGCGATGGATATCGCCTAAGCGGTCCTCTATCCAGGCTAAACGCTCAGGGTCGAGCTCGGTGTGGCCGGATAGCCGCGCGAGTTCACTTGCGGCTTCTTCCACTTGAATTTGCGCGTCGCTTAGCAGCGTGAGCGTGTTGGCCAGGGCGCCTTTGTTGCTGCCGGGCAGTGCACTCAAGTGCTGATGGGCGCGGTGTAACAGTGATAGCGCGCCGCCGTCATCGTCGGCGCAGCAGTCAGCGGCAAACTGTGTTTCGCGCAAGATTTCTTCGGCGTGGGCGAGCTGAAGCTGCTCGTCCTCAAGCGTCGGTAGCTCATCTTCTTCTAAGGCGAGTTGGTCAAGTTCCTCGACCTGATAGCGCAGTAGCTGGCGTTTGGCTTCGATTTCGCTACCTGCTTCGCTGAGCTTTTTCAGCCGTCGGCGGGCGCTGTGCCAGGCACGAAACGTTTCGCCAAGCTGGTGTGTTTTGCCATTGAGCCCCGCGTAGTCGTCAAGTAGCGAAAGATGTGTCTCTTCGCGCATCAGGGCTTGGTGAGCGTGCTGGCCGTGAATCTGAATCAAATGCTCACCCAGGGTTTTAAGGTCGCTCACGGTGGCGGGCTGCCCATTGATCCACGCTTTAGAGCGGCCGTTTGCGGTGACGACACGGCGCAATAAGCACTCTTCACTGGGGAGTTCGCGTTCACTCAACCAAGCTTGTGCCGCCGGGAGGTGGTGGATGTCAAAACGGGCCGACAGATCGGTGCGCTCGCAGCCGTGACGCACGCTGCCTGCGTCGGCACGCTCGCCAAGGCAGAGCCCCAGGGCGCCGAGAAGGATCGATTTGCCGGCACCGGTCTCGCCGGTAATCGCTGTCATGCCGCCGGTGAGATCGAGCTCTAAGTGGTCAACGATGACGAAATCCTGGATGGCTAACTGGGTCAGCATGGTTCCTCCTGGCGCCGGGCTATGCGGGTTTGAAATTATATACAGTGGATAATTTATACAGTAGCCGATATCACACTGCAATGCTTGTGGTTAGGCAGCTTTCTCAAGAGAAATGCATTGACCACTTGAGTTGAATGTCTTGGCCCCCATATAGCCTGCAAACCGTAACTGACCAATGTTTTCCGTTTAGGAGTAACGCATGGCTAAAGAACCTCAAACCCCGCTAGATGAAGAGCTCACGCGTGAAGAGCAAGAACAGGAAGCCGAGACGCCGGAGCAAAAGGCACAAGAGCGCCTTGAAGAAGGCGAGCTAGAAGGCCTGATTGAAGATGAAGGCGATACCGTCGCAACATCATCGGATAACCCAGAGGCGGAGGTCTTGGCAGCGCAAGTGGAAGAGCTAAAACAGAGTTTGTCTGAGGCCAAAGATCAGTCGCTGCGCGAGGCGGCCGAGGCACAAAACGTACGCCGTCGTGCAGAGCAAGAGGCAGAAAAGGCGCGTAAGTTCGCCCTGGAAAAATTTGTCAAAGAGCTTCTGCCGGTGGTGGATAGCTTGGAAAAAGCGCTGGAGTCGATGGAGGAGGAAGCCTCCGAGGCCCACCGTGAAGGCGTTTCCATGACACTGAAGATGCAGCTCGATGTGCTGAATAAATTCGGTGTTGAGTCAATAGAGCCTCACGGCGAGCCCTTTGACCCGCAGGTGCACGAGGCGATCACGATGGTGCCTAACCCTGACGTAGAACCCAATACCGTCATGGAAGTCATGCAGAAGGGGTATCTGCTTAATGGCCGCTTGGTTCGTCCAGCGATGGTGGTGGTAAGTCAAAAAGCTGGCGGATAGGCATAAAAAGCCCTTGAAATGCCGCAAGCCACCCCCAAATAAAGGGACAACCATGCGGTCACTATCAGTAACGTTCGCAAACGCCGCTGCATAACGACCGCTAACGTAAAGACATAACGTTTATTCACGTTTAACTAACTAATTTGAGGTTTCTACTATGGGACGCATTATTGGTATTGACCTGGGCACGACGAACTCGTGTGTCGCAGTGCTCGACGGCGACAGCGCCAAGGTTATCGAAAACGCCGAAGGCGGCCGCACCACGCCGTCTATTATCGCCTACACTGACGATGGCGAAACACTGGTAGGTCAGGCGGCAAAGCGCCAGGCCGTGACCAACCCGGAAAACACCCTGTACGCTATCAAGCGTCTGATCGGCCGTCGCTTTAAAGACGACGTCGTTCAGAAAGACATCAAAATGGTGCCGTACAAAATCACCGAAGCTGATAATGGCGACGCTTGGGTTGAGGTGAAAGGCAAGAAAATGGCACCGCCGCAGGTCAGCGCGGAAGTCCTGCAGAAAATGAAGAAAACCGCCGAAGAGTACCTCGGCGAGGAAGTCACCGAAGCGGTCATCACCGTGCCGGCTTACTTTAATGACAGCCAGCGCCAGGCAACCAAAGATGCCGGCCGCATCGCAGGTTTGGATGTTAAGCGCATCATCAACGAGCCGACCGCCGCCGCACTGGCCTACGGTATGGACAAGTCGCGCGGCGATAAAACCATCGCGGTATACGACCTGGGCGGCGGTACCTTCGATATTTCCATTATCGAAGTCGCTGACGTTGATGGCGAAACCCAGTTCGAGGTGCTAGCTACCAACGGCGACACCTTCCTGGGCGGCGAAGATTTTGATTTGGCGCTAATCAACTATCTGGTTGACCAGTTCAAGTCTGACAGCGGTATTGATCTTTCCGGCGATAATCTGGCTATGCAGCGCCTGAAAGAAGCCGCTGAGAAAGCCAAGATCGAGCTTTCAAGCGCTCAGCAGACTGACGTCAACCTGCCGTACATCACGGCAGACAACACCGGTCCGAAACACTTAAACGTCAAAGTGACACGCGCCAAGCTGGAAGCGCTGGTAGAAGACCTGGTGCAGCGCTCGCTCGAACCGTGCAAGGTCGCGCTGAAAGATGCCGGTCTATCAGCATCTGAAGTGGATGAAGTCATCCTGGTCGGCGGTCAGACCCGCATGCCGCAAGTACAGCAGAAAGTGGCTGACTTCTTCGGTAAGGATTCGCGCAAAGACGTCAACCCGGATGAAGCCGTCGCAGTCGGTGCGGCGATCCAAGGTGGTGTGCTCGGCGGCGACGTGAAAGACGTACTGCTGCTTGACGTCACACCGCTGACCCTGGGTATCGAAACCCTGGGCGGCGTGATGACACCGCTGATCGAGAAGAACACCACCATCCCGACGAAGAAGACGCAAACCTTCTCCACCGCGGATGATAATCAGACCGCCGTGACCATTCACGCAGTACAGGGTGAGCGTAAGCAGGTCTCGCAGAACAAGTCGCTGGGCCGTTTTGACCTTGCCGACATCCCGCCGGCACCGCGTGGCGTGCCGCAAATCGAAGTGGCGTTTGACCTTGATGCCAACGGTATCTTGAACGTGTCAGCGAAAGACAAAGCGACTGGTAAAGAGCAGTCGATTGTTATCAAGGCGTCTAGCGGTCTGTCCGAGGAAGAGGTCGAGCAGATGGTGCGCGATGCTGAAGCACACGCCGACGAAGATAAGAAATTCGAAGAGCTGGTGCAGCTACGCAACCAGGCGGATGGCATGATTCACGCCACCCGTAAAACGCTGGAAGAAGCCGGTGATAAGGCAACCGATGACGAGAAACAGAACATCGAAACGGCCATCTCCGAGCTTGAAGAAGCAACGAAAGGGGATGACCAGGACGATATCCAGAAGAAACTGGATGCTCTGACCGAAGCTTCAGGCCAGCTGGCGCAAAAGATGTACGCCGAGCAAGCGGAAGGTGAGCAAGCGGGTGGTGAAGGTGCCGAAGGCGCCAAGCCGGAAGACGATGTGGTTGATGCCGAGTACGAAGAAGTCAACGACGATCAGAAAAAGCAGTAATCACCCCCTTTCTGCCAAGGAAAGCGGTGACGCGGGAGACAACTCCCGCGTTGCTGTTTCCACAGCTAAGATGCGTAGCTAACCAGGAGGCGTAGGACCCATGTCCAAACGCGATTATTACGAAGTCCTGGGGGTCGATAAAGGGGCCGATCAGAAAGAGATCAAGAAGGCTTACCGCCGCCTGGCGCAGAAGTATCACCCCGATCGAAACCCGGACGATGACTCCGCCGCTGAGAAATTCCGCGAGGTGTCAGAAGCGTACGAAGTCTTAACCGATAGCGAAAAGCGCGCGGCTTATGACCAATTTGGTCATGCTGGTGTCGACGGTCAAGGCGGCGGCGGTTTTGGCGGTGGCGGTTTCGGCGGCGGTGGTGCTGGCGATTTCAGTGATATTTTCGGCGATGTGTTCGGCGATATCTTTGGTGGCGGCGGCGGACGCCGTCGCGGTCCTAACGCCCCCGCGCGCGGCAGTGACCTGCGCTACAACCTAGAGTTGGATCTGGAAGACGCCGTGGCCGGCACCACCGTGGATATTCGCGTGCCGCGACATATCGAGTGTGACCGTTGCGATGGTGAGGGCGCCGAGCCCGGTACGACCAAAGAAGTCTGCCCCACCTGCCATGGACACGGCCAGGTGCGCATGCAGCAGGGCTTTTTTGCTGTACAGCAAACCTGCCCCACGTGTCATGGTTCCGGCATGCAAATCAAAGTGCCGTGCCATAAATGCAATGGCGAAGGGCGTGTTCGCGAGACGCGCACCCTCTCGGTCAAGATTCCCGCCGGTGTGGATACCGGTGATCGTATTCGCCTTAACGGTGAGGGCGAAGCCGGCATCAACGGCGGCCCGCCGGGTGATCTTTATGTGCAGGCCAACATCAAGCCTCACCATATCTTCCAACGCGAAGGTAGGCACTTGCAGTGCGATGTGCCGATCAACTTTGTTGATGCCTCCCTTGGGGGTGAGTTGGAAGTGCCCACGCTTGATGGCCGGGTGAAACTGAAGATTCCGCCGGAAACGCAAACCGGCAGAATGTTCCGCCTCAAGGGCAAGGGCGTGAAACCGGTTCGTGGCGGCGCCCCCGGCGATCTCTTGTGTAAGGTCGTGCTAGAAACCCCCGTCAATCTCAACGACGAGCAAAAAGACCTGTTACGCCAGTTACAAGAGAGCTTTGACGGCAGCAACAGCCACAGCCACTCACCCAAGAAAACCGGCTTTTTCGACAACGTGAAAAAGTTCTTTGAAGATATGAAGCCGTAAGGGCACGTATCAGGAAAACCCCGGTGGCGGATGTCATCGGGGTTTTTTTGTTTCTGGTACAATTTCGCTCATTTGACGCTTAACGAAACACGCAGGAGTTTCCATGACCCGAATTGCCATTGTAGGCGTGGCTGGCCGTATGGGCCGTACATTAGTCAACGCCGTGGAACAGGATGCCGGCGCCACCTTGGCCGGTGGCGTCGTAGAGCCTGGCAGTTCGCTTGCCGGGGTGGATATTGGCGAGTTAGCGGGTGTCGGCAAAAAAGGCGTGGCCGCGGTAGATTCGCTGGAAGCGCTAGCGGATGACGTCGAAGTGTTGATCGACTTCACTGCCCCTCAGGTTACGCTTTCCAATCTGGCGTTCTGCGCCGCGCACGGCAAACGCATGGTAATCGGCACTACCGGTATGAGCGATGACGAAATTACCCAGCTTGACGGCTTCCGCGACCACGTGCCCATGGTATTTGCCCCCAATATGAGTGTGGGCGTGAATCTGACGCTGAAGCTTTTGCAGACCGCTGCTAAAGCGCTGGGCGATGAAGGCTACGATATTGAGGTGATCGAATCGCATCACCGTCATAAAGTCGACGCGCCCTCAGGCACGGCACTTAAAATGGGCGAAGTGGTGGCCGAAAGCCTGGGTCGCAATCTTAAAGAGCACGGCGTATTTGAACGAGTGGGGCAGTGTGGGCCGCGCACCGATAAAGAGATTGGCTTTGCCACCGTTCGCGCGGGCGATATCGTCGGTGAGCACACGGTGATGTTTGCCACTGAAGGCGAGCGCATTGAGATCACTCACAAGGCGTCAAGCCGCATGACCTTTGCCAAAGGCGCCGTTCGCGCTGCGCGTTGGGTCGCCGATAAAGACAGCGGCCGTTACGACATGCAAGACGTGCTGGGCTTGGGGCGTGAGGCGTAGTTCAATGCAACTAGGGTAATAGGGGCTAGTCGCTGGGGCCAAAATCCTGTAACATTCCAAAAATTTTGGCCGGGTGGCGAACAAAGCAGCCCGCTGCATCAGCGTGATGGAGCATCATGGCCGCATCATGGAAAGGAACAACAAGCGGGATGAGACCGGTTTTTTAATCGGCTTCGTCCCGCTTTTTTACGACCCGACGTTTGCCCGCAAACGCCGTTACCGGAACGCTGCACCTGCGCCCAAGAGCGCTTATCCAGCATGGGAGGATATGTCTTGAATAACCCCGCATTGAGCAAACCCGCGATATTGGCTTTAGAAGATGGCAGTGTGTTCCACGGCATCGCCATCGGCGCCGAAGGAAAAACCAGCGGTGAGGTGGTGTTCAATACGGCCATGACTGGCTATCAAGAAATTCTCACCGACCCCTCCTACACCCGCCAGATCGTCACCCTGACCTACCCCCATATCGGCAATACCGGTGTTAACGCCGAAGACGTAGAATCCGGCGCGATTGCCGCGGCGGGGCTGGTGATTCGCGATTTACCGCTGCTCGCCAGCAGTTTTCGCAGTGAACAGACACTGTCGGATTATTTAACCAGCCAAAACGTACTGGGCATTGCCGACATCGATACCCGGCGGCTAACGCGCATTTTGCGCAATAAAGGCGCGCAAAACGGGGCGATTCTGGCGGGCGCTGAAGCAGAAGGTGATGATGCCGTTGAGCGTGCGCTGGCCGCCGCCAAGGCGTTCCCTGGGCTAAAGGGCATGGACCTGGCCAAGGTGGTTTCCTGCCAGTCGCCCTACGAGTGGAGCGAAGGCGAATGGGCGCTCGGCGAAGGCTATCAAGATACGACTACCATCGAACGCCCCTTCCACGTAGTAGCTTACGATTACGGCGTTAAGCGCAACATTTTGCGCATGCTGGCCTCGCGTGGCTGCCGTTTGACCGTGGTGCCAGCGCAAACCCCTGCTGCCGAGGTGCTGGCCATGAACCCGGATGGCGTATTTCTCGCCAACGGCCCCGGCGACCCGGAGCCCTGCGACTATGCTATCAAGGCGATTCAGGAAATGCTGGAAACCCAGCTGCCGGTATTCGGTATTTGCCTCGGCCATCAGCTTTTGGCGCTGGCGAGTGGCGCCAAAACGGTGAAGATGAGCCACGGCCACCACGGGGCCAATCATCCGGTGCAGGATGTCGACACTGGCACGGTCATGATCACCAGCCAAAATCACGGTTTTGCCACTGACGAAGCGAGCCTGCCCGCGAATGTACGCGCCACTCACCGCTCGCTGTTTGACGGCACCTTGCAGGGGATCGAGCGCACTGATCGTCCGGCTTTCAGCTTTCAGGGCCACCCGGAAGCGAGCCCTGGCCCGCGCGATGTCGCGCCGCTGTTTGATCGTTTCGTCTCCATGATGTGGGCGCGCCGTTAAGCCGTTCCAGATTCGTCGTTATTCGTCACCATTTTTGCGGGAACCGATATGCCTAAGCGTACCGACATAAAAAGCATTCTGATTATTGGCGCTGGCCCGATTGTGATTGGCCAGGCCTGTGAATTTGACTACTCCGGCGCCCAGGCGTGTAAAGCGCTGCGCGAAGAGGGCTTCCGCGTCATTTTGGTTAACTCCAATCCGGCCACCATCATGACCGACCCGGCGATGGCGGATGCCACCTACATCGAGCCGATTACCTGGCAGGCGGTTGAAAAGATCATCGAAGCTGAGCGGCCTGATGCGGTTCTGCCGACCATGGGCGGCCAGACGGCGCTGAACTGCGCGCTTAACCTGGAAAAGCATGGGGTGCTGGCAAAGTATGGCGTCGAAATGATCGGTGCTAACGCCGATGCGATCAATATGGCGGAAGATCGTGATCTGTTTGATCAAGCCATGAAACGTATCGGCTTGGAATGCCCGAAGGCTAAAGTGGCGCATACCATGGATGAGGCCTGGGAGACTCAGGCTGAACTGGGCTTCCCGACCATTATTCGCCCTTCCTACACCATGGGCGGCTCCGGCGGCGGCGTGGCGTATAACAAGGAAGAGTTCGAGGAAATCTGTACCCGTGGGTTCGAGCTTTCCAACAACCACGAGCTGCTGATCGACGAATCGCTGCTGGGGTGGAAAGAGTACGAGATGGAGGTCGTGCGCGATAAGAACGACAACTGCATCGTCGTCTGCGCGATCGAAAACTTCGACCCCATGGGCGTGCATACCGGTGACTCCATCACCGTGGCCCCGGCGCAAACGCTGACCGACAAAGAATACCAGATCATGCGCGACGCCAGCCTCGCGGTATTGCGCGAGATTGGCGTAGAAACCGGTGGCTCCAACGTACAGTTCGGCATGGACCCGGACACCGGGCGCTTGGTGGTGATTGAGATGAACCCGCGGGTGTCGCGCTCCTCGGCGTTGGCCTCGAAAGCGACCGGCTTCCCGATTGCTAAGATCGCCGCCAAGCTGGCGGTGGGCTATACCCTGGATGAACTGCAGAACGATATTACCGGCGGGCGCACCCCGGCGTCGTTTGAGCCGTCGATTGATTACGTCGTCACCAAAATTCCGCGGTTCACGTTTGAGAAATTCCCTCAGGCGAATGATCGCCTGACGACCCAGATGAAATCAGTGGGGGAGGTGATGGCGATTGGCCGTACCTTCCAGGAATCGCTGCAAAAAGCCCTGCGCGGCATGGAAACCGGTAACGATGGTCTTGATCCGATCATTACCGACTTTACCCCAGAGAATATGACGGTTATTCAGGGCGAACTGCAGGCCGCGGGCGCGGAGCGTATCTTCTACGTTGCCGATGCTATGCGTGCGGGCATGAGCGTCGATGAAATCTTTACACTGACCAATATCGACCGCTGGTTCTTGGTTCAGATGGAAGACTTGGTGCTCACCGAGCAGTCCGTGAGTCAGCGCTCACTTTCGGATTTTTCTGCCCGCGAGCTGTATCAGCTTAAGCGTAAAGGTTTCTCTGACGCGCGCCTGTCCCGCCTGTTGGGCGTATCGGAAAAAGAGTTTCGTAAAACGCGCCAAAAGCACGGTATTCGTCCGGTTTATAAGCGGGTCGATACCTGTGCGGCGGAGTTTGCGTCTGATACCGCCTACATGTACTCCACCTATGAAGAGGAGTGCGAGGCGGAGGTGTCTGATCGCCAGAAGATCATGGTGCTCGGTGGTGGGCCCAACCGTATCGGCCAGGGCATCGAGTTTGACTACTGCTGTGTTCACGCCGCGTTCGCCATGCACGATGACGGCTATGAAACCATCATGGTTAATTGTAACCCTGAGACCGTTTCCACCGATTACGATACCTCTGACCGTCTCTACTTTGAGCCGGTGACGCTCGAAGATGTGCTCGAAATCGCCGACAAAGAGAAACCCGTTGGCGTGATTGTGCAGTTTGGCGGCCAGACCCCGCTCAAGCTTGCGCGTGAACTTGAAGCCGCTGGGGTGCCGATTATCGGCACCACACCCGATGCCATCGACCGCGCCGAAGACCGCGAGCGCTTTCAGCAAATGATTGACAAGCTCGGCCTCAAGCAGCCGCCTAATGCCACGGCGCGTAGCTTTGAGGAGGCATTTGCTAAGGCCGAGAAAATCGGCTACCCGCTGGTCGTGCGCCCAAGCTATGTGCTCGGTGGCCGCGCCATGGAGATTGTCTACGACGCCACGGAGCTTGAGAACTATATGACCCATGCGGTCAAGGTTTCCAATGATTCCCCGGTACTGCTGGATCACTTTTTGAGCGCGGCGGTTGAGATCGATATCGATGCGGTATCGGACGGCGAGCAAGTGGTGATTGGCGGTATCATGCAGCACGTAGAGCAAGCCGGTGTTCACTCGGGTGACTCCGCCTGCTCGCTGCCACCGTATTCGCTGCCGGCTGACGTGCAAGATGAAATGCGCAATCAGGTTAAGCGTATGGCGGTGGAGCTCGGCGTTAAAGGGCTGATGAACGTGCAGCTGGCCTGGCAGGATGGCGAAATCTACGTGATCGAGGTCAACCCGCGCGCCTCGCGTACCGTGCCGTTTGTGTCCAAATGCATTGGCACCTCGCTGGCGCAGATTGCCGCGCGCTGCATGGCGGGTACAACCCTTGCCGAGCAGGGCTTTGAGCGTGAGATCGTGCCGCACTTCTGCAGCGTCAAAGAGGCGGTGTTCCCGTTCAACAAGTTCCCCGGCGTTGACCCGATTCTCTCCCCCGAGATGAAGTCGACCGGCGAGGTGATGGGCTCGGGCGATACCTTTGCTGAGGCGTTCTTTAAAGCGCAGCTCGGCGCGGGCGAAGCGATCCCGGCGCTTTCTGGCGATCGCAAAGCGTTTCTCTCGGTACGTGAGCCTGATAAGGAAGGGATTATCGAAGTGGGGCGTTCTCTGCTAACATTGGGCTTTACGCTATGTGCAACGCGCGGTACGGCTGCCGCATTGGAAGCAGCTGGGCTGAGCGTCACGCACGTCAATAAAGTCTACGAAGGCCGTCCCCATATCGTCGATCTGCTTAAGAACGACGAAATCGCCTACATCGTCAACACCACTGAAGGTCGCCAAGCGATTAACGACTCTTCAGTGATTCGCCGTACTGCTCTCGCGCGCAAGGTGCCCTATGCGACCACCTTGGCGGGTGCTAATGCTGTTTGCATGGCGCTAGAGTACGGACGGGAGATTACGGTGCGGCGCCTTCAGGAATTGCATGCAGGAGCAAGTCAATGAACAAGGTCCCGATGACTGTCGCGGGTGAAAAGAGTCTTCGTGATGAACTGAATCATCTTAAAGGTGAGGCGCGTCCTCAGGTGATTGCGGCCATCGCTGAAGCACGTGAGCACGGCGACCTTAAGGAAAACGCCGAATACCATGCCGCGCGCGAGCAGCAGGGGTTTATTGAGGGGCGTATTCAAGAGATCGAAAGCAAGCTCTCCAGCGCCCAAGTGATTGATGTGACCAAGCTGCCGAAAACCGGCAAGGTGATTTTTGGTGTTACGGTTGAGCTCTTAAACCTCGATACTGACGACGAAGTGACTTACCGCATCGTCGGCGAAGACGAGGCAAATATTAAGCAGAGACGCATTTCCGTCACTTCGCCTATTGCGCGTGCGCTGATTGGCAAGGAAGTGGGCGATGTGGTTGCGGTGAAAACGCCGGGCGGCGACGTGGAGTATGAGATTGAGAGTGTCGAGCACATCTAAGTAAGTGCTAGAAATGTATGACGCCCTCTAACGTAAAACGCCCCGCTGTTGTTGGCAGCGGGGCGTTTACTTTCGGCTTGCACGCTTAGTGAGAAGTGGCGTTATCGACGCCCGTGATGATTCTCGAAGCGCGTGATGTTGGAAAGTTTCGGGTTCGCCTGCGGATTGTGGCGATAAAGTAGCGCGACCTTGCCGATGGTCTGAACCGGTTCGGCTTCGCTTGCGTTAATTAGCGCTTCTAGCATGGCGGTGCGATCATCGCGCTCGGGCAAGGCGAGCTTGACTTTAATTAGCTCATGGTCGCGTAAGGCGCGGCCGAGCTCCGCGAGCAAATTCTCCGAAACGCCGTTTTCCGAGACGGTCACGACCGGATTAAGGTGGTGGCCAATGCTACGGAATGCTTTCTTTTGTGCCTGTGACAAGCTCATGGTATCTTGCGGTATCCCAGTTTGCGCTTAACGCTCCATCTTACGGCGAAATGCTTTCAGGTGAAAGCGCTCATCCCGACTTATACGATTAGATTCCCCCATGCAGCAAAAGCCCAAAGGCGGTAAACGCCAAGCAAGTAAAGCCAGCGGTAGCTGGATGAAAGAGCATTTTGACGACCCTTACGTCAAACAGAGTTGGCAGGATGGCTACCGCTCTCGGGCGAGTTATAAGCTGCTAGCACTGGACGAAAAAGATAAACTGTTTCGCTCTGGGATGACGGTAATCGACCTAGGTGCCGCCCCGGGTGGCTGGAGCCAGGTCGCCGCAGAAAAGGTCGGCCCCGGCGGTGTGGTGATTGCCTCGGATATCCTGGAAATGGACGCGTTAGCTGGCGTTGACTTTATACAAGGTGATTTCACCGAAGAGAGCGTGCTTAATTCTGTACTTGAGCGGCTTAATCATCGTCCCGTAGACCTTGTGATGTCGGACATGGCCCCCAATATGAGTGGTATGGCAGCAATCGACCAGCCTCAGGCCATGTATTTGGTAGAGCTGGCACTGGAGCTTGCGCGTGATACGCTTTCACCCGGCGGGCGCTTTCTGGCCAAAGTTTTTCAAGGTGAAGGGTTCGATGCGTACTTAAAAGCGCTGCGTGGCGACTTTAACAAAGTTGTCACGCGTAAGCCGGAGGCTTCTCGGGCACGTTCCAGAGAAGTGTATTTGCTCGCTGATGGATTTAACGGCTAAAACATGCGGTGTGCGTTGCGTTATGTTTCAAATAGCGATGTTTTATCAGCGCGATTGCCAGACGGGTAATCGCAATGTATGTCACAGTATGCCTATGAAGCCACAAGGTTTATACGCGTGGCATTACTGGCCCAAAGTGTATGTGCTTTGGCAATGGTTGAACGCTTGATGCTGGTGTATGGTCTCAGTATTGAACGTTAACTGACAGATTTTTGTAATGAGGGTAGCCCCTTGAACGATATGGCAAAGAACCTGATTCTGTGGTTGGTCATTGCGGCTGTGCTGCTGACAGTGTTCAACAATTTTAATACGGAAAGCTCACCTCAAGCCATGAACTACTCTCAGTTCGTGCAGCAGGTGCAAAACCAGCAAGTGCGCAGTGTCACTATTGATGGTTACACCATTAGTGGTGAGCGTACTGATGGCTCGTCGTTCCAAACGGTCCGCCCAGCGGCTGAAGATCCTAAGCTAATGGATGATCTTCTTGCCAATGACGTTACCGTTGTGGGTAAGGAGCCCGACCAACAAAGTATTTGGATGCGTTTGCTGATCGCGAGCTTCCCGATTCTGTTGATTCTGGCCATCTTTATGTTCTTCATGCGGCAGATGCAGGGTGGTGCCGGTGGAGGCAAAGGTGGCCCGATGAGTTTTGGTAAATCCAAGGCGAAGCTGCTTTCAAATGACCAGATTAAAACCACCTTTGCCGATGTGGCCGGTTGTGACGAAGCTAAAGAAGAAGTCGAGGAGCTTGTCGACTTCTTGCGTGACCCAACCAAGTTCCAGCGCCTCGGGGGGACGATTCCTCGCGGTGTGTTGATGGTGGGGCCGCCCGGTACCGGTAAAACTCTATTAGCGAAATCGATCGCTGGCGAAGCCAAAGTGCCGTTCTTCTCGATCTCGGGTTCAGATTTCGTCGAAATGTTTGTCGGTGTGGGGGCGTCGCGCGTACGCGACATGTTCGAGCAAGCTAAAAAACAGGCGCCATGCATTATTTTCATCGACGAGATTGACGCCGTTGGTCGTTCGCGCGGTGCTGGCATGGGCGGTGGTAATGACGAGCGTGAGCAAACGCTCAACCAGCTGCTCGTGGAGATGGACGGCTTTGAAGCTAACGAAGGCGTCATTGTGATTGCTGCAACTAACCGTCCCGATGTGCTAGACCCGGCGCTGCTACGCCCAGGTCGCTTTGACCGCCAAGTCACCGTTGGCTTGCCCGATATTCGTGGCCGTGAGCACATTCTTGGTGTTCACCTGCGTAAGGTACCGTTGGCCGATGACGTTAAACCGCAATTGATTGCCCGTGGTACGCCCGGTTTTTCCGGTGCCGATTTGGCCAACCTGGTTAACGAAGCCGCCTTATTCGCCGCGCGCGGTGATAAGCGGTTGGTGGGCATGGAAGAGCTGGAGCAGGCTAAAGATAAGATCATGATGGGCTCTGAGCGTAAGTCCATGGTCATGACCGATAAAGAGAAGCTTAATACGGCGTACCATGAGTCGGGCCACGCCATTATCGGTTTGGTAATGCCTGAGCACGATCCAGTCTACAAGGTCACGATTATCCCGCGCGGCCGAGCGCTGGGCGTGACGATGTTCCTACCGGAAGAGGACCGTTATAGCCTGTCGCGTCAGCAGATCATTAGCCAAATTTGTTCTCTATTCGGCGGCCGTATTGCTGAGGAGATGACGCTAGGGCCGAATGGCGTGACCACTGGGGCTTCGAATGACATCAAGCGCGCGACTGAGCTCGCCCACAACATGGTTGCCAAGTGGGGCTTGTCGGATGAGATGGGACCCGTGCTGTATGACGAGGATGAATCGCATCAATTCCTCGGCTCAGGCCAGGGCGGTGCCAAGATGAAGTCGGGTGAAACTACCACGCGACTGGATAAAGAAGTGCGTAAGATCATTGATGGCTGCTACGAGCAGGCGTATAAAATACTCGAAGACAATCGCGCCAAGCTTGATGCCATGGCCGATGCATTAATGAAGTACGAAACCATTGATTCCACTCAACTTAAGGAAATCATGGCGGGTCGTGACCCACGTCCGCCCGAGGGTTGGGATGATCCGAGTGGCGGGGCGCCCTCAAGCGGTGATTCGGCAGTGGACGAAGGTAAATCTACCCAGCAGACGCCAAAAGACACACATGATGGTGCTGACGGCGACGATGATGAAGAAGATAAGCCGCGTCGCCGCCCGTCTGACCCACTGGGCGGCCCAGCAGGCTCTTAAGCCGACCCTTCAGCGTAAGCGCAACACCAACGCTTGCCTAGCAAAGGCGCCCTACTTCGGGCGCCTTTTTGTTATCCTGGCAGGCGTAATCACAGACGCTACTCATACTAGGTTTTTGCATGACTTCAAACGCGGCTTCTCACCACGCGACCGAAGAGGTTTCTCACCTGCGCTGCGGTCGCCATCTGCTTGATATTTCTTTTCCCCGTGTCATGGGCGTTCTTAATGTCACGCCCGACTCTTTTTCCGATGGTGGTCAGCACAATGCGCTAGATGACGCGTTGCGCCACGCTGAACGAATGCTGGCGGAGGGCGCGGCGATTATTGATGTCGGCGGCGAATCGACCCGGCCAGGCGCCGATGCGATCAACGACCAGGAAGAACTTGACCGGGTAGCGCCGGTGGTAGAGGCGTTAGTGCGTGAACTAGACGCCTTGGTATCGGTGGACACCAGCAGCGCACAAGTGATCCGTCAAGCCAGCGCCATGGGTGCCGGTATGATTAACGATGTGCGCTCGCTGGAGCGCGAAGGAGCGCTTGCGGCGGCAGCGTCGAGCGCCTTGCCGGTTTGTCTAATGCACCGACAAGGTGAGCCGCAGACCATGCAGCAATCGCCACGCTATGAGCGCGCGATTGAGGAGGAGGTCGTTAATTACCTTGCGCGGCGCATTGCGGAATGCGAAGCCGCCGGGATTAGGCGTCATCGCTTGCTGATTGATCCGGGGTTTGGTTTTGGCAAAACGGTAGAGCATAACTTGCGCCTGCTAAAGCATATGGATGCTCTGCAAGCATTGGAGCTGCCGCTTTTGGTGGGGATGTCGCGCAAAAGCATGATAGGGAAAGTCTTAGGTCGCCCGGTTGAAGAGCGACTGCATGGCGGGCTTGCGCTTTCGGCGTTGGCTGTTGAGCGTGGCGCAAAAATTTTGCGTGTGCATGATGTGGGCGCCACGGTGGATGCGGTGAACATGACCTGGGCAGTGCTCCACGAAGGCTGTTTCCAAGATAGCTGTTTTCAAGACAATAAGGAGGAGGCGTGATGGCACGTCGCTATTTTGGCACGGATGGGATTCGTGGCACGGTGGGGCAGGCGCCTATCACCGCCGACTTTATGCTTAAACTGGGCTGGGCGGCCGGGCAAGTCCTGCGTCGGCAGTCTGGGCGCACGCGCGTATTGATCGGTAAAGATACGCGTATTTCGGGCTATATGTTTGAGTCTGCATTAGAGTCGGGGCTCTCCGCCGCTGGCGTTGACGTAGCGCTACTTGGGCCAATGCCTACGCCGGGGATTGCGTATTTGACCCGTACTTTCCGTGCCGATGCGGGCATCGTCATTTCGGCCTCGCACAACCCGTTTGCCGATAACGGCATCAAGTTCTTCTCGGCAGCGGGGAAAAAGCTACCCGACGAGATCGAAGGCCGTATTGAGACAATGCTGGATACGCCTTTGACCACTGCGGATTCTGCTCAGCTGGGTAAGGCCATGCGCATTGATGACGCCGCTGGCCGCTATATTGAATTTTGTAAATCCACGTTGCCGGATCGTTTAAGCCTGCACGGCTTGAACATTGTGCTCGATTGCGCGCATGGGGCGACGTATCACATTGCGCCTAACGTGTTTCGTGAACTTGGCGCCGACGTTAGCGCCATTGGCGCCACGCCCGACGGGATG
This sequence comes from Halomonas llamarensis, assembly GCF_023555005.1. Lineage (GTDB taxonomy): Bacteria > Pseudomonadota > Gammaproteobacteria > Pseudomonadales > Halomonadaceae > Vreelandella > Vreelandella llamarensis. Next base: position 132,663 of record NZ_JAMJPJ010000007.1, read on the forward strand.
AATATCAACGAGCAAGTTGGCTCGACGTACCCGGCTGCGCTGCGTGCAGCGGTGATTCAGCAGAGGGCGGATCTGGGCATTGCGTTTGACGGTGATGGCGACCGCGTGTTGATAGTTGATGCTGACGGTCGAGAAGTCGATGGTGACGATATTCTCTACTTGATTGCTCGGGATCGTTACAAGCGAGGCTTGCTCGAAGGTGGCGTTGTGGGGACGCTGATGACGAACTTTGGTCTAGCGATGGCATTGGAGAAAATGGCGGTTCCTTTTGAGCGTGCCAAGGTCGGTGACCGCTTTGTCATGGAGCGTATGGCGGCAAACGCGTGGGAGCTTGGCGGGGAGCCGTCAGGCCATATTGTATGCGGCCATACACAAACGACCGGCGATGGCATTGTCGCTGCACTACAGGTCGTGGGCATGATGGTGCGGGAAAATAAAACATTGCCAATGCTGCTCCGCGGGTTGGAGAAAGTGCCGCAGGCGCTCGTGAACGTGCGACTGCCCCTCGGTAGTAACGCCAAAACGCTCATGGCGTCTTATGCCTTGCAGCAGGCCGTGATAAAGACGGAAGCCGAACTTGGTGACGAAGGGCGGGTGCTCTTGCGACCTTCCGGGACGGAGCCTTTGATCCGCGTGATGGTGGAAGGGCGTGCGCACTTGGATGTCGATGTGCTGGCGCAGTCGCTGGCCGATCAGGTACAGGCGCTTCTAGGGCCTAACACAACGGCTTGACAACGGTTGTTTTGATCAGGCCGGTCCTATACCATTTCTGCCCATCATGAGTGAGGATGCCCCCATGCGTACGCCCTTAATTGCCGGAAACTGGAAGATGAATGGCTCCGCCGAGCTGGTTCACGCCTTCGGTGAGCGTTTTCGTGATGCAGCACTGCCCGCAGCGTTGGATATCGCGGTAATTCCACCATTCCCCTATCTCCATGCCGCGTATCAGGCATTTCAAGGCACGCCGCTTACGTTAGGGGCACAAACACTAAACCCGCTGAATTCCGGTGCGCATACCGGCGAAGTAAGCGGGCCAATGCTGAAAGAGTTTGGCGTCACCTATGCGTTGGTTGGTCACTCGGAACGTCGGCAGCTCTACCGGGAAACGGATGACGATGTCTACGCGCGCACCCTGGCAGCGCTTAATGTGGGGATTACGCCCATCTTGTGCGTAGGGGAAACCCTTGAAGACCGTGACGGCGGCAGCACCATGGACGTGGTGCTGCGCCAAGTCGGCCATGTGATGGCGCGCCTTGAGACCGAGCAGCGCGAGCAGGTGGTGATTGCCTACGAGCCGATATGGGCGATTGGTACGGGGCGTACCGCAACGTCCGAGCAGGCGCAAGACGTTATGAGCGGCATTCGTGCGTATCAAGGTGAATTTGATACACAATTGGCACAGCAGCTGCGCTTACTCTATGGCGGAAGCATGAATGCCAAAAACGCGGCTGAGCTACTCGCGCAGCCAGATATCGACGGCGGTCTAGTGGGCGGTGCCTCACTTAAGATCGACGACTTCCACGCTATTTGTCAGTCAGCAGGATAACTTCATGCAAGTTGCAATTTTAATGGTTCACGTGGTGATTGCGATCGCCCTGGTTGTTTTGATCCTGCTCCAGCAGGGTAAAGGCGCTGAAGCTGGCGCGGCCTTTGGCGGCGGTGCCTCGCAAACGGTCTTTGGTTCGCGCGGTAGTGGCAACTTTCTGGCGCGTTTTACGGGCATCCTGGCGGCTGCTTTCTTCGCGACCTCTATGGCGCTGGCGTATTTTGCTACCCAGGCCGGGCAAGCGCCCGAAGCGGGCATTCCTGACGCGCAATTAATTGAGCAACAACAAAGTGTTCCAACGCTTGACGAAGGCAGTCAAAGCATGGATAATGCCGCGCCAGTGCTAGAGGAAAGCAGCAGTGAGTAATGCGCCAATGCTTTTTAATAGGCTCCCCTAATGCCGAAGTGGTGGAATTGGTAGACACGCTATCTTGAGGGGGTAGTGACCTTACGGTCGTGCGGGTTCAAGTCCCGCCTTCGGCACCATCTGATTCGCTGGCACGCCAGCTTACCAGACCAGAAAAGGTGGCATAGACGAAAAGAGACCTTGACGAAGCAGTGTTAAGCGTCTACTCTCTTCTACCTAGATTGATGCGGGGTGGAGCAGTCTGGTAGCTCGTCGGGCTCATAACCCGAAGGTCATCGGTTCAAATCCGGTCCCCGCTACCATTTCAGTCAGTGCCGCTTAGCGTTGCTAAGCATATATCGAAGGCACTGATATTAAAGATGGTATTACAGGTTTCTCTAAAAAGCCCCTTCCTGTGAAGGGGCTTTTTGTTAGCAGCTACTTTTGTTATGGCTGCTGACGACAGTATCTCACTAGCGGATGTCTACCGGGTTACCCGGAGACACGTTTCCGGGTAACGCCAATCAGCCACCTAGCTTTATTTTTACCTCCTGGCCAGGTGCCTGATGCAACGGCTATAGGAGCTTTGTCTGTGGCCACAAAACACGCTGCGCTTTATGCGCTGATCGAACCCGTTGTTACTGCCATGGGCTTTGAGCTATGGGGTATTGACCACCTTTCCCAGGGTAAGCATTCACGTCTGGTGATCTACATTGAGCGCGAAAGCGGTGTTAGCGTCGAAGACTGCGCCGATATCAGTCGCCAAGTCAGCGCCGTGTTAGATGTTGAAGACCCTATCGCCGGTGAGTATCGACTGGAAGTCTCTTCGCCGGGTATGGCGCGTCCTCTTTATACGCTTGATCACTTTGCGCGCTTTCAAGGTCACCATGTGGTGCTGAAGTTGCGCATGCCGTTTGATGGTCGACGCAAGTATAAGGGGTTGCTAGCCGGGGTTGAGGGCGATGAAATTCTGCTCCAGCTTGATGGGGAGGAGTATTGTTTCCCGATTGAAAGCATAGATCAGGCCAGCATCGTGCCTCAATTTGATGACTGAACGGGTGACGCGACCGGCGAGATGCCGGGCTTTTGCACATAAGGACAGGTTTTCTGGCGAGGCAAACGCATGAGTAAAGAAATTTTAATGGTCGTTGACGCGATCTCTAATGAGAAGGGCGTCTCCCGCGATGTCATTTTCGAAGCGGTGGAAGCGGCGCTAGCTGGCGCATCGCGTAAACGCTTTGATAAAGAAGAAGCGAACGTACGTGTTCACATTGATCGGCGTACCGGCGATTACGAAACGATCCGCTACTGGACGGTTGTAGAAGACGACGAGTTTGAAACGCCCGACTACGAAATCAAAGAGAGCATCGCCGAACAGCGTGACCCGCCCTTGAAGCTTGGGGATGTGGTTGAGCAGAAGATTGAGAACGCCGAGTTCGGCCGCATTGCCGCACAAACAGCGAAACAAGTGATCGTGCAGAAAGTACGCGAGGCTGAGCGTGCTGAAGTCGTGCGTCAATATACTGAGCGTGAAGGTGAGCTGGTAGCGGGTATTGTCAAAAAGACCACCCGCGATGGTTTGGTGATTGATCTTGGCGACAACGCGGAAGCGTTCTTGCCACGCAATGAGATGATTCACGGCGAGCGTTACCGCATGAATGAGCGCGTTCGCGCACTGCTGGTTCAGGTTGACCCGGAAGCGCGCGGCGCGCAGCTTCTGCTGTCGCGTACTTGTCCGGAGCTCATTGTCGAGCTGTTTAAAATCGAAGTGCCGGAAATCGCCGAGCAGTTAATTGAGATCAAAGGGGCGGCTCGCGATCCGGGGTCACGCGCAAAGATCGCGGTGAAAACCAATGACCGGCGTATCGATCCGGTAGGTGCTTGCGTGGGGATGCGCGGCTCGCGTGTTCAAGCGGTCTCTTCTGAGCTGCAAAACGAACGCGTGGATATCGTGCTGTGGGACGATAACCCCGCACAGTTAGTGATCAATGCCATGGCACCCGCCGATGTTGCCTCGATTTTGGTTGACGAAGATGCCCACGCGATGGATGTGGCGGTGGCAGAAGATAACCTCGCGCAAGCCATTGGCCGCAGTGGCCAAAATGTTCGCCTCGCCTCTGAGCTGACCGGGTGGCGCATTAACGTGATGACCGAAGCCGAGTCTGAAGCGAAGCGTGAACAAGAGATTGATAGCTTGGTTGACACCTTTATTCAACATCTGGATGTGGACGACGACGTTGCCCGCTTACTGGTTGATGAAGGGTTTACCACACTGGAAGAAATCGCCTACGTGCCACTTGACGAGATGCTGGAAATCGAAGAATTCGATGAAACGCTAGTTGAAGTGCTACGTGCGCGGGCAAAAGACGAGCTGCTGACGATGGCAATTGCCTCAGAGGAAGTGTTAGACGGTGCCCAGCCGGCAGACGATTTGTTAGCAATGGACGGTATGGAACGTCACCTGGCCTTTATTTTGGCTAGCCGTGGCATCGTCACCATGGAGGATCTCGCCGAGCAGTCTATCGACGATCTGGTCGATATTGAGGAATTGGACGAAGCGCGCGCAGCGGTACTGATCATGACTGCCCGTGCGCCCTGGTTCGAAGACGACGCCACATCCGATTCGAACACACAGTAAACAGGTCACGGGCTTTGGAGGGTCAAGATGTCAGATATGACAGTTAAAGATTTTGCAGCGAAGGTCGGGCGTGATGTGCCCCGTCTGCTGGAACAAATGAAAGAAGCCGGGTTGAAGCATCGCTCAGAAACCGATGCCGTTTCCGAAGAGGATAAGCGCACTCTGCTTAACTACTTGAAAAAAAGCCACGGCGGTGAGGGTGATAGCGACAAAAATCGTGTCACGCTAACGCGCAAAACCCGTAGCAAAATCAAAACGGGCGAGCGCGGCAAAACGATCGAAGTGCAGGTGCGTAAGAAAAAAACGTACGTAAAGCGCTCCGAAGAGGAGACACCGAAAGCGCCGGAACCCAAGCATTCTGGACCGCGCCAGCTAGTCGGGGACATGGCCGTTGCGGAAGCGGAGCGCAAAACGCGCGACGCTGAAGAGCGCCAAGCCGCGGAAGACAAGCGCAAAGCGGAAGAGGCTGAGCGCAAGCAAGCGGAAGAGCAAGCGAAGAAAAAGGCTGAAGCGCCGACTGAGCTTGAAATCCCTGTGCCGGAGCTAGAGACAAGCGAGCCTGCGGCAGAAGAGTCGCCGGCACCGCCGAAAGAGGGTCGCAGTGACCGCCGTACGGCGCCACCGAAGAAAGCGGCCGCAAAGAAAAAGGGTCGTCGCGACAATGAGGACGCTCGTAGCGATCGCGAAGAGCGCAAGCGCGGTGGTGCCGCGAAGAAAGCTAAACGTTCGGAACGTCGCGGTGGCCGTCGTGGCGGCGCTAGCCAAGCGGGCAACGGCAAGCACGGCTTCCAAAAGCCGACGCAGCCGATTGTGCGCGAAGTCTCGATTCCCGAATCGATCAGCGTAGCCGACTTGGCCGATAAGATGTCGATCAAGGCCAACGAAGTCATCAAGGCCATGTTCAACATGGGGGCAGCGGTGACCATTAACCAGACCATCGACCAAGATACCGCGTCGATCGTCGTGGAAGAAATGGGCCATAAGGCTAAGCTGGTCAAAGATGACGCGCTGGAGACCGAAGTGCTGGAAGGGATCTCCTATGAAGGCGAGGAGATTACTCGCTCGCCGGTCGTCACGGTCATGGGTCACGTGGATCACGGTAAAACCTCGCTGCTCGATTATATCCGTGAGGCAAAAGTTGCCACGGGTGAAGCTGGCGGTATTACCCAGCACATTGGCGCGTACCATGTGGAAGACGAGCATGGCGGCGTCACCTTCCTGGATACCCCCGGTCACGCGGCGTTTACCGCCATGCGTGCCCGCGGTGCCCAAGCCACTGATGTGGTGATCCTGGTCGTGGCAGCAGACGATGGCGTCATGCCGCAAACCGTTGAAGCGATCGAACACTCTAAAGCTGCCGAAGTGCCTATGGTCGTTGCGGTCAACAAGATCGATAAAGATGGCATTGATCTTGATCGTATTAAAAACGAACTGTCTCAGCACGGTGTCATTTCTGAAGAGTGGGGTGGCGACACCCAATTTGTGCATGTCTCCGCTCACACAGGCGAAGGCATCGATCAGCTGCTCGAAGCGATCCAACTGGTCTCTGAAGTGCTGGAGCTCAAAGCGGTGCCTGAAGCGCCGGGTAAAGGTGTCGTGGTTGAGTCACGCTTGGATAAAGGTCGTGGCCCGGTAGCTACCGTGTTGGTACAAAACGGTACGCTGAACAAGGGCGATATCGTTCTAGCTGGCCTTCACTACGGTCGCGTGCGCGCCCTAACCAACGAGTTGGGCAAGCAAGTTGATGACGTTGGCCCTGCCATGCCGGTCGAAATCCAAGGCTTGGACGGCACTCCGGATGCGGGTGATGACTTCATGGTGCTGGCGGATGAGAAGAAGGCACGCGAAGTGGCTAACTTCCGTCAGGGTAAATACCGTGAAGTACGTCTTGCTCGCCAGCAAAAAGCCAAGCTTGAGAACATGTTCAGCCAGATGGGCCAAGACGAAGTGGCCAAGCTCAACATTGTCCTCAAAGTCGATGTGCAAGGCTCGTTGGAAGCTATCAAGGGCGCACTCGAAGAGCTCTCGACCGGTGAAGTCGAAGTCGCGGTCGTTTCTTCCGGCGTAGGCGGTATTACTGGTACCGATGCCAACTTGGCACTTGCCAGCGACGCCATCGTTGTAGGCTTTAACGTCCGTGCCGATGCGGCCGCACGTGAGATTATCGAGCGTGAAGGCTTAGATTTACGTTACTACAGCGTTATCTATCAGCTGGTCGATGAAGTGAAGCAAGCCATGAGCGGCATGTTGGCACCGGAGTGGAAAGAAGAGATCGTCGGTATTGCCGAAGTGCGTGATGTCTTCCGGGCGCCCAAAATTGGTGCGGTGGCTGGCTGCATGGTGGTCGAAGGTACTGTCCACCGTAACAAACGCATCCGTGTGCTTCGCGAGAACGTCGTGATCTACGAAGGCGAGCTTGAGTCCTTACGTCGCTACAAGGATGACGTTCAGGAAGTGCGCAGTGGTATCGAGTGTGGCATCGGGGTGAAAAACTACAACGATGTCCAGGTCGGCGACAAAATTGAAGTCTTCGACCAAGTGAAGGTCGAGCGCAGCCTCTAAGGCTGCCGGGAGTTTTGCATGCGCGAATTTAAGCGTACCGACCGAGTAGCCGACCAGCTCCAAAAGGAGCTGGCGGTTCTCATCCAGCGCGAGGTCAAAGACCCGCGTTTGGGAATGGTCACGGTCAGCGGCGTGGAAGTTAGCCGTGATCTGGGTTATGCCGATGTCTATATCACCTTGTTGGGAGAGCAGACGCCGGAGCGAATCAAAGAGAACCTACAGGTGCTCAAGCGTGCAGCGGGGTTCTTGCGCAGCCAAATTGCCAAGCGCGTTAAGCTACGCCACGTGCCGGAATTACGCTTTCATTACGATGAAAGCGTGGTGCGCGGGCAGCATCTGTCATCGCTTATTGAGGAGGCGGTGGCAAGCGACCGTGATCGTCAAGACGATGACGATGGGAAAGACACCGAGGAGGCGCGCTAGTGGCGCGTCGCCGTCGTGGTTTGCCAGTCAACGGGGTACTCTTGCTGGATAAGCCCAAGGGCATGTCCAGCAATCACGCTTTGCAGCGGGTACGCCGGTTATATCAGGCGCAAAAGGCCGGGCATACCGGCACACTCGACCCGATGGCTACTGGCATGTTGCCGATTTGCTTAGGTGAGGCTACCAAGTTTTCAGCCCACCTGTTAGAGGCAGACAAGGTATACAAAACGCGTGTCGAGTTAGGCGTTATCACCGATACCGGCGACGCCGAAGGCGAAGTGCTAGAACGCCGACAGGTACCGGATTTGTCAGACGCTGAGATTGGTGCAGTGATTGCGCGGTTTCGCGGTGAGATTGATCAAGTGCCGCCTATGTACTCGGCGCTAAAGCACCAAGGAAAAAAGCTTTACGAACTTGCCCGAGAAGGGAAGCACGTTGAGCGTGCAGCCAGGCGCATAAGCGTGTATGATGCCCGCCTGCTGTCGCGAGATGGAAGCGCTTTTGAGCTGGAAGTCAGCTGTAGCAAAGGCACATACATTCGCACGCTGGCTGAAGATATTGGCCAAGCGCTTGGTGCTGGCGCGCATATCAGTGCGTTAAGAAGGCTAAAGACAGGGCCGTTTGGCGCTGATAACTTTGGTACGCATGGCATGTGGACACTGGAAGCCCTTGAGGCGCTCGATGGCCAAGATGCAAAAGAAGCTGAACTAATGCCCGTTGATGCACTGGTCGATCATCTACCGGCGCTTAACGTGGCCGAAAGCGATTATCAGCGCTTGATCCACGGGCAGTCCGCTCGACGGAATGTCGCGGAAATGGCGATGGATACACTGACACGGCTTTATCACGGCGAGGTTTTTATTGGCCTTGGCGTGGTCAAAGGTGCCGACGAAGTGGCACCCAAACGGTTGTTGAACACAGCCGCCGCGTAAGTGTAATGTTTGCGCACAATGCACGACTGAGACTGCAAATATGCGTGGTCTCACCCATTCATTTATACTAGGCATATTGCTTACTGGAGTGAAAGATGGCACTAACTGCTGAAAAAAAAGCCCAAATCGTCGATGAGTACGGTCGCGGCGAAAGTGACACCGGTTCACCGGAAGTTCAAGTGGCCCTGCTGAGCGCCAACATCAACGGTCTGCAGGATCACTTCAAAACCAATAAGCAGGATCACCACTCCCGTCGTGGCTTGATCCGCATGGTTAACCAGCGTCGTAAGCTGCTGGATTACCTTAAGCGTAAAGATTTCGAACGCTATCAGTCGCTGATTCAGCGTCTGGGTCTGCGCCGCTAAGGTTTTACGGGCGAAGACAGAAAACGGGCAGCTCCTTGTGAGCTGCCCGTTTTTTTGTGTGCGCCAGGCATGGCGCGCAGCGCCTTGACCGGCGCTGTTCCTGGGGGTGGTGCCTCAGGATGACTTGGGGGTGAAAGTCCCCTGCACGCCCGGCAAGGGGAAGTGCTAGCTGACGG
>NZ_JAMJPJ010000080.1 GCF_023555005.1 Halomonas llamarensis
TGTTTTATAACAGTCGGCGGCGGCATTCGACGCTGGATTACAGCAGCCCCAATGATTACGAATCAGCAATGGCAGAACTGAAGAAAGCGGCTTAACTGGGTTGTCACAAATTGCTTGACCACTCCACGTCGACAATATCATTCTGGCGGGCGACGCTTGCCACATCCACAGCCCGGTGGGTGGGCAAGGTCTCAATACGGGCATTCAGGATGCGTTTAATCTAGCGTGGCGATTAGCGTTTTTAGCCAAGAGCCAAGGTAGCTCAGCATTACTGCGCGACTACGAGCACGAGCGGCGCCCTGTCGCTAAACGTGTTCTAAAAATAACAAACAGAATGCACAACATGTTCGTCACAAAGAATAGGGCGCGAGCATTTATCCGCGATTTTATCATCCGGAAAGTCCAGGCAAGGAAAGCGGTTAGCAATAAACTGATAGCGCAATTATCGGGCTATGCCATTGCCTATCACCCCCCCAAAAATCTTAGCAATGGCACTAAATACGCAGGCAAGCGGATTGGCAATATCAACTTCCGCACCGGGCCTCGCGCGCAAAACCTGTACAACGCGCTACGGGAAGGGAAATTTGTGTTGGTAATGCCGGGAACGGAAGCGCTCGACAAGACCGATATCGAAAAGAGCCTTGGCCACCTATCGAATTGGGTCAACATCTTTATTGCGGGTGATTTCTACGAAAAGCTCTCTCACTACACGGGGCTGCAGAAAGCATCAACAGCTGAATTCAATAATTATCTTCTGGTAAGGCCCGATGCCTACATTGCCGGAATGGTTACAAACCAAAGTGATCTCAAACAGTCCCTCGAGACCATGCTTACGCAGTACAACATGGAGGTAAGAGCATGAGCATCAGAGACAGCTACGCCGACGCGGTAACCGGGCACCCTATTAAGATCATCATTGCAATGCTCATCATCACGCTGATCATAGGCTCTGGCTTGGGCGATCTTGAGATATAGTCGGATGTTGTGTATGGAGGACAGAAGGAAGGGTGGCGTATCCTGTTGATTGATCACGACCAAGATTTCAACCAACACAAATGGATACGCCATGACAGATTCTACCCTCCAAGCCA
>NZ_JAMJPJ010000081.1 GCF_023555005.1 Halomonas llamarensis
TACGTCTTCGAAACATTGCCCACGCTCAACGACGACGAGCTCACCACGCTGCTGCCCTGGCACTGGAAGGACACATTACCCGGCTGAGCGACGCCTGCCCAGATGTGGTTAATGGCTCGCTTACTTTGCTTTCGCTTCTGAATGAACTCGAACAATAACCGGCTTTTTCTCTGAGCCTAACTTTGCCATTTGTATCCACTTACCTATTTCAATGGTTCGAACAGTTTTAAAGAAAGCCTGATGCCCAGATAATAGGGTTTCTCACAACACCACGGCCCGAGCACAGGCTTTCATGGAAATAATCAATACGATTTTTCAGCAGATGTCCAGTCTCAAAAAGCCTCAGCGGCGATTTATCTCGCCTTGCTTCCCTTGTTGATGTGCTTGAGAGGCCGCGTCAATTTTCGCAACCTCAGCCGTTACAGTGACTATCACGAGAAGACCTTTTCGCGGTGGTATCGGCGTGATTTTGATTTTACCAAGTTCAATCGCTTGAGTTTGCTGACACGGATGGCAGCTTCATTCCGAAAAGTGGCCGACACACCGAGGGGTTGGGTAAGTTCTACAGTGGCGGCACAGGCAGGGCCGAAAAGGGGCTGGAAATATCCACGCTCGCCGTGGTGAACATGACGGAGAATACGGCGTCTACACGACAAACGATAGATCGCTCTGAGAGTGAATTGTCGCGTGTGGATAGCTATCTTCATCCCCTCCAGCAAGATTGTGCCTCACTACCGCCCCAGGTGCGTTATCTCGTGGCGGATGCCTATTACAGTAAAACCCGCTATCTTCAGGGCGTCGTGGCGCTGGGGTTGCATCAGATCGTTACGGGTGGTGTATTTAGTCAAACGTTGTGACGGCAAGGTGAAAACCGCCTTGCTGTTTTCGACGGATACGTCGCTGGATGCCATGACATTAGTGACGTACTACAAGGCGCGTTTCCAGATTGAGTTCCTGTTTCGCGGTAAGCGCTCCACCAAACACATCTTCTCACGTTGAGTTTTGCTGACCACACTGAGGCTCCCTTTATCCAGGAGATTCTCATGAACCACGAACTCAATGCCATGCAGGCTTTCTGGCTCGGCCATCT
>NZ_JAMJPJ010000082.1 GCF_023555005.1 Halomonas llamarensis
CTCTTTGATCCCAACACCGGCGAAGTGGTGTACAGCCGCGTGACCAAAACCGAAGGGGGTGAGCCATGAGCCGCTCGATGACCAGCGGTGTGATCCGCCGCACCCGCACCGTCGACATTTCCAACTGGGGAGACGACGTCCCCCGCTGGATCGTCCTGCTCGCCGATGAGGTGCGCGCCACCAACCGCAAGATCACCGCCGAGCGCATCGGCGTCTCGCGCAGTGCGGTGTCGTTGGCACTGGCCAACCGCTACCCAAGCCCGTCTACCGCCAACATTGAAAAGCGGGTACTGGAAGCGTTGGACGGCTTCGACTGCCCGGCGCTGGCCATGACCATCAGCGCCGAGCAGTGCCGCGACTACCGCGCACGCCCCGCGCCGACCCACAACCCCATGGCCATGCGCATGTGGCAGCACTGCCAGCGCTGCCCCCACAACCCCGACAACCAGCAGGGAGAAGAACAATGACCGTTACCAACCTCTTCCCGCCCCAGCCGGACGGTTTCCGCGTTCTGGATAAGAACGCCCAGATGTACCGCGTCTTTGCAGCGCCGCTGCCAGACCCAGAGCCGGGCTTTACCAACGTCGCCCTGCACATTATTGGCGTCACCGTGGAGACCCAAGTCGAACTGCACATGACCGACGAGCAAGTGCGCAACATGCAGCGTGAACTTCAAGCGGCCTTGAACAAGGTCAACGGAGGCGACCAATGACCCTGAAAGCCACGTGCCCCGAGTGCGGTATGACCGGCGACATGGCCGCCTTCGTCACCCAGGGCGAACACAACCAAGCGCTGGCTGCTGCCTTGGAAATGCCCTCGCTACTGAGCAGCCGAATCGTGCGCTACCTCGGCCTGTTCCGGCCTGCTAGCCGGGCGCTTGCCAGCGCCAAGAGCGCCCGGCTACTCAATGAGCTGAAAGACACCATTAACAGCGGCGTGATTGAGCGCAAAGGCATCACGCGCGAGGCACCGCTGAAAGTATGGATCACGGCGCTGGATCAACTGCTGGAACGCCCACC
>NZ_JAMJPJ010000083.1 GCF_023555005.1 Halomonas llamarensis
GGAGAGGACTACGAAGAGTTGCGCGCTTCGGTGGGCTTGCATTTGCTCGACTTCGATCTGTTTACGGAATCCGCCGCTGAACGTGAGCAAGCGATTTGGCGCTTCGAGATGCGCGATGAACGTCAGCCCAAGATCTCGCTGGGGAACGTGTTACAAATGAACCTGATCGAACTCAACAAGGCGGATCGTTTGGGCTTGCCAGAAGGCCCACTGCGCGCCTGGATCACCTTCTTCAAGCACTGGCAGGAGGAATTAACGATGGCCAATGTCGCCCATGAACCCGTCAAGCGTGCCATGAGCCGTATTCGCGAACTCAGCGCGGATGAAGAGACCCGCCGTCTTGCGTTTGTGCGGGAGCGAGCGCTGCGGGATGAAGTGTCGTTTTTGAATGATGCGAAGCGGGAAGGTGAGAAGCTGGGTATAGAGAAAGGCCGCCAGGAAACCCTGCAAGAGGCAGAAGAGCGGGTAAAGGAAGCCGAGTATCGCGCGCTGGAGAGCAAGCGCAATGCGGCCCGTAAGCTGATCGCCCGTACCGAAATGGATGACCAGGCGATTGCAGAAATCGAAGAGCTACCGGTTGAAGACGTTGAAAAGCTGCGCGGCGAAACGCAGCACTGACCTGCTTTCATTCCTGTCTATCCCCGCCTGACGCACCAAGGCGCTCTGGCGAGCCGACCGAACTCACCGGCAAATACATCATCCTCGACGTGCTGGCCCGCGATGGCGAAGGCAACTGCTATAATGTTGAGGTACAGGTACGCCGTTACGGGGCCTGGCACAAAAGGGGATTATTCTATTTAACCCGCACGCTGGGCAACCAGCTGAGTGTCGGAGAGGACTACGAAGAGTTGCGCGCTTCGGTGGGCTTGCATTTGCTCGACTTCGATCTGTTTACGGAATCCGCCGCTGAACGTGAGCAAGCGATTTGGCGCTTCGAGATGCGCGATGAACGTCAGCCCAAGATCTCGCTGGGGAACGTGTT
>NZ_JAMJPJ010000084.1 GCF_023555005.1 Halomonas llamarensis
CGCAATTGATTAACTGGATGCCGCCAGGCGGCGACATCCCCGTGAAATGGCAACGCGGCCAGCTATTGGCCCTGCAAAGCCACGCCCTGTTTTGGGCCGATGTGCTAACCGCCGAATACTGGTGGCCCCTACTGGAGACGACACCGTGAGCATGAGAACCAACCGCCGGGCGATGCTGTTCGCCCTGGAAGCCGACTACAACGATGGCACCACCACGCCCGAAGCGGCGACGGATGCCATCTTGACCCGCGAGATCACCGTTACCCCGCTCAGCGGTAACGATATCGAGCGCAACTTTGTGCGGCCGTACTACGGCAACTCGCCCCGCGCACCGGGTGAAAAGCACGTGCAGGTGGAAGTCGAGGTCGAGCTGAACACCAGCGGTACCGCTGGCACCGCCCCGCCCTGGGGCAAGATGCTGCGTTGCTGCGGCTTCTCCGAAGTCATCGACAACACCGTCGATAACGAAAGCGTCACCTACGCCCCCGTCTCCGAAAACGAAGACAGCGGCGTGTTCTTCGCCCACGTCGACGGCAACCTGCACAAAGGGCGGGGGGTGCATGGCACCGCCGCGTTCACCGTGAATGCCGAAAACATGCCCGTGATTCGTTTCACGCTGCGCGGGTTGATTAGCCCCGTGACCCAAGAGCAGCTGCCCAGCGTCACGCTCAGCCAGTGGCGTGACGCCTTGGCGGTCAACACCATGAACACCGAGCCGCTCAACTTCATGGGCGCCACGGTGCCGTTCAACCAGTTCTCGCTCGATATGTCTGGCGAGGTGGTTCACCGCAAGTTGGTCGGCAGCAACGATATCCAGATCACCGGCCGTGCGCCGTCTGGCCAGCTCACCATCGAAGACCCAGGTGTAAGCACCAAGAACTACTTCGAGATCTCCCAGAACGCGGGCACCG
>NZ_JAMJPJ010000085.1 GCF_023555005.1 Halomonas llamarensis
GCGTTATTAAGGACGCCGACCCCCACTTGCACTTTGTGCTGCTGACCGGCGTGTCCAAATTCAGTAAGGTCAGCCTGTTTTCGGGACTGAATAATCTGCGTGATATTACCCTGTCGCCCGACTATGCGACCCTTTGCGGCTATACCGATGACGACATCGATACCGTATTTGAACCCGAACTTTCCGGGTTAGACCGTCAGGAAATCAAACAGTGGTATAACGGCTATCGTTGGGGGGGGCGTGAGGTAACGTCCGTCTACAATCCCTTCGATGTACTGTTACTGTTCCAAGAACAAGAATTCGGCCCTTACTGGTTTGAGTCGGCGACACCCACGTTTTTGGTTGAATTGCTGAAAGAGCGCGGCATATATACCCCCGCACTCACTGCTTGGCACAGTCGGCCCACATTATTGAGCCGCTTTGATGTGGATGATATCTCGACCGACGCCATGCTATTTCAAACAGGCTACCTGACGCTTAAAAGTATTCGCGAAGAAGTGCCTCACCGCCCCCTTTATCAGCTGGGGCTGCCCAACCAGGAAGTGGAAATCAGTCTTAACGAGGCGCTGCTCCCCATACTGGGCGTTAGCCATGCCGTTTTCGATGAACTGGCCATCCGCCTACCGCGCTTGTTAAAAGTGGGCGACCTTGCCGCGATTGAAACTCACCTCAAGGCCCTTTACGCCGGGCTTCCCCATGACTGGTACCGCAATAATCCGATTGCTCGATACGAAGGCCACTATGCCAGTGTCTTCTATAGCCACTTTGCCGCCCTGGGGGTGAGTGTGACGGTGGAAGACGCCAGCCACCATGGCAAGGTGGACATGAGCGTGGACTTTGGCGGGCATATCTACCTGTTTGAGTTCAAGGTGGTGGAGCAACTGCC
>NZ_JAMJPJ010000086.1 GCF_023555005.1 Halomonas llamarensis
AGCACTAGGCTAATCGCATCCAGTTTAAATTCTTTCGAGTACTGCTTTCGTGTGGTCATGATCCATCTCCAGTTTCAGGGCATTATTCCTTAACTGGGGTGGTCACATCTATTCAACCACTTCAGTACGAGCGGCGCTTTTTGCTGTCCGGGTGCATGTGATTGTTAGCCATCTCCTACAGCCTCTGGCGAAGTCCGAGCTTCTCGTGTAATTCTTGGTAGCTGGTACGCGCGGCGTTCTTTGACTGCCTCCACCGATTCGCTAGCTTCTCTAGCTCTACCATAATTTCAGCGTCGTTATTAATCGCATTACTTTGCCTTATAAAAAGCGCAAACCGCTCTTGCGCATGGATAACCTCACAGACCATGAATTGGTATGCGAGATCCTCGTCGATCGCTCCTATATTGATAACGGCTGCAAGTTGTTCGAGATACTTGAGGTAGCGGTTCAATGCCTTGCAAGCGTCAGCATCGGCTCGGATTTGTTCAGCCTCTGTACTCGACACCTCACCCTTCAGGGGAAGTTGGAGGCGCGTAAGTTTCGCATCCACTTCGTCTAGAAGCTTTTCTGCGCGTTCAGTATCAACAAACTCAGCGGTAACTTTTACCTTGTTCCATTTATTAACTTGGTTTATCCGCATCCAGGCTAATAAAACGCTCCCTAATGCAAGGAGTGACACGACGAAGCTAAATATCGGAAGAATATTGTCAAGGAAGTAGTCCATACTCATCTCTCAAAGGGCTAACGAGGCTGTAGAAAAACCCGATTTCGAGCCATGTCTATCGCCTGTCGTCCTGATTTTTTGACTCAGCCACTCATCTGGCTGAGTCATCCTAATATCGGCATTCAGCCACTAAGGTGCGCGCCT
>NZ_JAMJPJ010000087.1 GCF_023555005.1 Halomonas llamarensis
AATAGCGGGGTTCAACAAACTGGAACTGGTCGTGAATAACGTGAAATTCCAGGATGGGGAGCCCTTAACAGATCAGTCAGATAGGACCGCCGCCTAAACGGTCATACACAAAATTTGACAATAACTCTCCAAGCGCACCAGCACCCCGTTGCTGCCAAAGCCGCGCATACTTAAGGTTTGGCCATTGCGGCGGCCTTGCCCAGCCACATGCAGGCCGGGTTGACGGCTTAGCACGTCTTCCACTCGGCTGGCGGTGCCCAGCACGGCGTCATCGCGGTCGATTGTATCGATAATCAGCGGTGCCCGGGAAAGGTCGGTAGGCACTCGAGTACCGGTGACCGTTACTGGGTTAAGTTCGGCCTCATCTGCTTGAGCGGCTAACAGCGGAAGACAGGTTAACAAGAGGCCACCAAAAGCGCGTGTGTGGTTCATAAGCCAGAGAGTTCCAACAGAGGTAAGTGGAAGAGGTCGCTGGCTGGGTGCGATGGGCTACCTGGCTGGCGTTGCTTGATCAATCGTTAAATCAGGTGCTGCTTGGATGTTAAGCGCTTTAGGCGTTAAGGATTAGCTTGCCGCTTTTCGTGCGGCGCAATACGTAGCGGCGGTCTTCATGGTGGATAATCAGTTGCCCTGAACGGCCGAGTAACTCACTGCTATCCACTTCGCGGGGCGCAGATGCCGACGTATCTCCCCGGCGAGTGCCTTTATCGGTTAGGGCGTGTTGACGTTTGATCGAAGATGATTTGGCAGGATAGGGGCAAGCTCGCAGAATAGAGGTTCTCACGCCAACAAACTGCGAGCTTGCGATGCCCCGACAAATGCTCACGGATGAACACTG
>NZ_JAMJPJ010000088.1 GCF_023555005.1 Halomonas llamarensis
GGGTCGCAGGTTGTTTGCCACCTCGCCGAGCCTTATCGCAGGCTTCCACGTCTTTCATCGCCTCTGGCTGCCTAGGCATCCACCGTGTGCGCTTCATTGCTTGACCCTATAACCCGAAGGAGTCTGGATCGCACAATGATAACGATTGCCGGATACGCTTGAGACGTATCACAAAACAATTTACGTAGGAACGTTGTAAACAACGTTCCTGTCAGCATGATATATCTTGTTAAAGAGCAGCTGTTCAATGAACAGTGATAAGGCAACGCAGTATGCGCATCTGACTTATCAATGGTCACAAAACATCAACAAACGGTTGGTAACGTACTGCATAAATGGTGGAGCCAAGCGGGATCGAACCGCTGACCTCCTGCGTGCAAGGCAGGCGCTCTCCCAGCTGAGCTATGGCCCCATCGTATACGTCTATTACTTCACAAATTTCTGTGAGACAAGGCAAAATGCGACGACGTATAGCCTGTGCTATACGAGGAGCATTTTAACGCAGTATCACAGGAATTTGGTGGGTCTGGGCAGACTTGAACTGCCGACCTCACCCTTATCAGGGGTGCGCTCTAACCAACTGAGCTACAGACCCGGTATTCAGCCATTACAGATCGTGAGATTGGTGTAATAACTCAATGAGCTACCGTTTGCTCTATCACGTGATCAGGTAATTCATTGTGGACGCTTACTGCGAGGGGGATGCATCGTTTAAGGAGGTGATCCAGCCGCAGGTTCCCCTACGGCTACCTTGTTACGACTTCACCCCAGTCATGAACCACACCGTGGTGATCGCCCTCTTGCGTTAGGCTAACCACTTCTGGTGCA
>NZ_JAMJPJ010000089.1 GCF_023555005.1 Halomonas llamarensis
CAATGGTTCGGACAGTTTCATGACGCGATAGCACCGTAGTGGCACATCTCGTCAAAGTCGGGTCGGGATTTTATGCAATTGAAGTCCAGACCCAAGTAGAAAGAAAAGCGCTCCAGCAGATGCGCGTTGGCTTTGCGGGTTCGCCAGCGGGCGATAGAAATCACGCGCCTATCGCCTGACTGATGCTGCCGATCCTCAAGCTTAAGCAGGTTCAGCGCGGTCATCGATGCGTTGAAATGGAAGTGCAGCGCCTTTTCCTTGCGTGCCTGACAGTCGTTCAGCCCCAGAAACTGCTTGGCATCGCGAAACAGAAACTCAATCTGGAAACGCGCCTTGTAGTACGTCACTAATGTCATGGCGTCCAGCGACATATCCGTCGAAAACAGCAAGGCGGTTTTCACCTTGCTGCCACAGCGCTTAACCAGAGACACCACCCGTAAGTCGCGTTTGAAATGCGCACTGTTCACGATCGCGGTATACACCTGCGTCTTGTTCATGTTGCCGGCGAGCGTCCATCGGCTCACGTCCTCAACGCTGACTTTTCCATCGTAACGGCGCTTGCGCCCCCGAGGTTTCTGTTCTCCCTGGTACAGCCAACGCAGGTTGGCGTCATGACGTAGCTTACCGATCTGATGTAATCCTAGCGCCACGACGCCCTGGAGATAGCGGGTTTTACTGTAATACCCGTCCGCCACCAGATAACGCACCTGGGGCGGTAGTGACGCACGG
>NZ_JAMJPJ010000008.1 GCF_023555005.1 Halomonas llamarensis
TGGCCGTTAACGAAGGCATTCTGTCGACCGAATTGGCGCCGTTTGGCGGCGTGAAGGAATCCGGGCTTGGGCGTGAAGGGTCCCGCCACGGGTTGGACGAGTTCACCGAGTTGAAATACGTCTGTGTGGGGGGCCTTTAAGCGCTTTTCGGCCATTGCCACCGGAAGGTCGTCGACGCCGTCAGAGCGCAAGCGGGCCGGGTGATGCACACTTGCCAGACGGTCATGCCCTACGAAGGCTGCGTCCAAGTGGCGGAGAAACTCAGCCAGATTTCTGCGGTGCGCAACGATTAAGTCACACGAGCCGATGCAAGAAAACGGCATCGGCTCGATGCGTCTGTCGTCGCTCAAGACATTGGCATCGTCAAACAGGTGTTTCGAATTATGCTATGCTTTTCATCATTTTTCAGATCGCCCTAATGCAAGGAGTGCTGCCGCTTCGTAGGTTCGCAGGACATGCGCTTCTTTCAGGATTTTTTTATGAATAGTGTCAATGAACATGTCGCCACCCCGGCCTCGGGCAGTGACGAGCAGGCAGATGCCAAAGAGAACTTGGGAGTTCGCGCATACAAGCAGTTAAAGAACGATATCATCAAGGGCGCTTTTCGCCCCGACGAAAAGCTGCGTATGAGCGCCCTCAAGGAGCGTTACGACCTGGGCATTGGGCCACTGCGTGAAGCGTTGTCGCAACTGGTAGCCGAGCACCTAGTGGTGGCGATCAGCCAGCGAGGTTATCGCGTGGCGCCGATGTCGCTGGCCGAGCTTCACGATATTTATGATGCGCGTGCGCAACTCGAAGCGATGATGCTTGGCTTGGCGATTGAGCGCGGAGGCGATGCCTGGGAAGCGGATATTTTGGCGAAATCTTATCAATTGTCCAAAGTGAGCGAAGCCAATACCCCTGACTCGCTTTTGGAAATTTGGGATGCGCGCCATAGTGCGTTTCATACCGCTTTGGTTCGTGGCTGTCGTTCGCCGCAACTGATGAAAGTGCGCGATGGGCTCTTTGATAAGGTCCAGCGCTATCGCCATTTTTGGCTCAAAGAAACCGTTTTTTCCGAGCAGGCGTTGGATAAAAAGCGCCAAGAGCACGATGCCCTCGTTGAGGTCACGCTGGCGCACCGCAAAGAAGACGCCGAGCGCATGATGCGCGACCATTTGATGACGCCCGTCCCGATCATTACGTCGGTAATGCAGCAACAAGGCATTGCTTAACGCGCCAGCTATCGTGAAGGGTGCCCCATCCCGATGGCTGGCGCGTTTTGACGGGCGTTGTTAATGGATAGGCTGTGCCGTTGCTAGAACAATAGACCGGGTAGCCACAGCGCGATGCTTGGGAAAGCGACAATCAGAGCCAGGCCGAGAATTTGCAACGCCACGTAAGGCAGTGCCGAGTAATAAATATCCACGATGGTGATGGACTTTGGCGCGACTGACCGCATGTAAAAGAGGTTGTAGCCAAAAGGGGGCGTTAAATACGCGGATTGCATGCTGAGGATAAACAGCACCGCAAACCAAGTCGTATCGAAGCCTAGGTCGCGCACAATCGGCACGTAAAGCGGGATGGTGATGAACAGAATGGCAAAATCATCCAAAAACATGCCGAGTACGAAGAAGCTAGCCAGCATGATGATAATGACGGTGTAGGGCGATAGCGCAAAGTCATCAATGAGGTCGCTGACGATCATGCCAGCGCCCAACCCCATATAGATCTTACTAAAGAACACCGCCGCGATCGCAATCCAGAGCAGCATGCCGGTGATTTTTGTCGTGCTGAGCATGACGTAGCGCAGCAAATCCCAATTGAGCCTACCCCGCATGGCGGCAATGAGCATCGCGCCCGACGCCCCAACGGCAGAGGCTTCAGAGGGAGACGTGACGCCACCAATGATGCAGCCCAATACGGTTGTGACCAATATGCCGGGGGCAATCACGTGGCGCAGTGAGATCAGCTTCTCTTTGGCGGTGAAGCGCTCTTCTTTGGGGGCGGCAGGCCCGAGTGCCGGGTTGATGCGGCAGCGTATCAGCACATACACCATGTAGATGCCCGCCAGCATCACACCGGGCATTAAGCCCGCAGCGAACAGCTTGCCGACTGATTCACGTGCGAGAAACGCATAGACGATCATCAGTACGCTCGGCGGGATCAGAAAACCGAGGGCGCCGCCTGCCATGATAGTGCCGGTGATCAGTCGTTTGTCATAGCCACGTTTGAGCATGGCGGGTAGGGCAATGATGCCTAGGCTGACAGTCGCTGCCCCCGAGACACCGGCCATCGCGGCGATAAGCGCACAGATCAGAATGGTACCGACGCCAAGGCCGCCGGGCAGTCGGCCCATTAGTTTGTGTATCATCTCGAACAGGTTGTCGGTGATCCCTGAACGTTCTAGTACCAACCCCATGAAGATGAACAGCGGTAACGCGACCAACAGAAAGTTGTCCATGGTGCTGTAGGCCGACGAGAGCAGAAAATCCAGCCCGCCAGGGCCGAACATTACATAGGCACTGCCCATGCCCGATATCATGAGTGCCCATGCCAGCGGGGCACCCATTGCCATCAAAATAATCATGGAGATAAACATGATGGCAGTGGTGGTAAGTGGATCTAAATTCGCCATGAAAAAACCCTTTCTCGGGCATACCTTCAAGGATATACCGGGGTGTGTTTCTTATTGCGCCACGATAAATGCCATCGTATTGCCTGTCTTAGCGCGGGCGCCTTAATAGTCGGCATCGCTCATGTCATCTCGCGGGTCGTCATAGCGCATGCCAAACAAGCGCACGACGGCGCGGACAAACTCAGCTACGCACTGCAGGATTAAAAACCCAACAGCAATAGGGATCGTCGATTTGATGGGCCATAGCGCTGGACGCCAAATGCTGCTGTTGGAGTACTCGCCGATGAGCCATGAGCGGTAAGCGAACTCCACCGCCAATTTAAAAAAGATAGCCAAAACGAGAATGCCCAGGGCAAAGACGATCACGTCGCAGAATGCCTGTACACGAAACGGCAATAAACGGTAGATGACGTCGCTACGTACATGCTGCTGATGGCGTAAGGTATAGCTTCCGGCTAGGATGCTCAGCGCACCGAAGAACATAGTTGCCAGCTCGTGCCCCCACACCGTGGGGGCATTGAAGATATAGCGAGCAAATACTTCATAGAGCAGTACACCGATGATACCTAGCGTCAGCCAGGAAGTAGCTTTGCCGACCCAGTCGGAAAGCCCATCCTGAAAACGTAGATAGCCGGTAATCTTACTCACTGATGCGTCCTTTCGCTTTGGCATTTTCGATCAGAATTTCGACTGCTTTGGCGTTGCGCTCAGAGCGCTGTGCTTCTTCTTTCCAGATAGGGAGGGACGCTTCGGCCATACGGCGCGAATCTTCTTCTGGCAGAGTGGAAAACTCAAATAGCTCACCTTCTTCGATCAGGCGATGGTTCCCTTCTTCGAGCCAGTTGTGCACATCACGCAGGTACTGATCAATTTCTGTGGTGAGAATCTGCTGTTGCTCTTCGCTCATGCGCTCCCAGGTATTCGGGTTAATAAACGCGTTTTCCGTCCAGCCAGGGTTGATCAGGTTCATATCGGTGTAGTAACCCGCGACTTCGTCGATGCGTAGCTGTTCGTACTCAATTGGGCCGCCGTAGACGGCGCCATCGATGACCCCGGTGGAGAGCGCGACATAAAGCTCTTCGCCCGGAATGAAGGCGGTCGGAATATCAAATTTCTCCAGCACCGTGGCAATTGAGCTGGTAGCGCGGATGCGCATGTCCTGTAGGTCTTCTAGGCTATCGACCGGCTCGGTGGTTACCAGTCCATAATCGCTGCCAAAACCGCGGCCGATCAGCTTAACGCCCTTCTCTTCGTAGGCTTCAGCGACCAGTTCATCCAGTCCCTGGTTGGCAAAAATATCGCGTGCTTCCTCGACATCGACCCAAGCTCCCGGAAGGCCGCCTTCGATCGTCCCAATACCGACTGTGCCGGGCCAGTAACTTCCCACACCGTGAGCAAGATCGATGCTGCCGCGGGCGACAGCTTCAACGAACTGATCGCTGTCGACGAGGGCGCCACCACGGAAGAATTGCAGCCGGATAGAGCCATCACTGGCTTCTTCGACACGTTCGCGAAGGTCTGAGGCGATTGAGTCAACTTCGGTGCCGTAGAACGTATGCATGCGCAAGCGCACCGTATCCGCGTAGACCGCTTGGCTGGCTAGCACGGAAGCGGCGACGGAGGTGGCAAGAGCACTTTTCACGAATGCGGAGAGCGTCATAGTAAGACCTTTTCATGCAGTTAATGTTATTGATGGTGGTCAATGCCTAGAGCGTCGAAAACACGTTAAGCGCCTTCAGTGTAATCACACGTAACGCAATCGTGCCAGAAAAATTTCTATAGAATTGCTTAATATCAACATTATTTTTAGCAGGCAAATGAAAATTTTTATTCTTCAGCCGTCAGTATGGTTCTATCTCGAAGTGAGCTTCTTGAGGATTGACAGGGTGGGGTGGAAAAGCGACGCTGGCTTTGTTGACGGCGGCGACCAGCAAGGAGAAGCCCCATGCTTGAAGATTGTAAAAACGCCCTGGAACGTTGGGGCGGCGTGCATACGCTAATTGATCGCTGGCTTGAACAGCGTAAAACGTTGTTGGTGAGCTTTATTGAGCTCAAAGAGACGTGCGACGCGGAGCTTGACGCCGTAAATAAGACGCGAGTCGATACGTTTAGCGAGCTATTGATGGATTACATCAGCGCTGGCCATTTCGAGGTGTACCCGCAGCTAGCAGAAGAAGCAAAAGCCTTCGGCGATGAATCTGCGTTAGTCATCGCGTCCAAGCTTTTGGAACGTTTGGAGTTATCGACGGAGTTGGCGCTTGAGTTTGAGACCGATTTTGCCACCCCGATACGCTGCCAGCGGAACTTAGCGCGTCTTCCGGCGTGGATTGATCGCCTCGCTAAAGGGTTGAACGAGCGTTTTATGCTGGAAGACCAGTTGATTGCCCGGCTGCACGCTGCGCACAGCCCGCAAAAAGAAGCTACCTCGCCTATTTAAGCTTGTGCGCTTATTTTTCAGCCTGCGTTAAAGCGCCACTTAAGTGCAAGCGTTACGAGGCGAGTGTGATCACTAGCCGCAGGTCTGATTGAGTTTTTGTTGCAGCGCGCATACCATCTTGACGTCTTGAGTTGCGTCGACGATGGCACCCCGCGCTGTCTGCGGCATCCTACTCTTGGCTTACTGATCATAGTGAGTCCACCCAACCAAGGAGCTACGATGAAAGATCCCGTACGTATTGCGATTACCGGCGGTGCCGGCCAGATCAGCTATTCTCTTATTTTCCGCATTGCCGCTGGCGACATGCTGGGGCCAGATCAACCTGTGATTCTCCAGCTGCTGGAAATCCCACCGGCAATGGACGCGCTGAGTGGCGTGGTAATGGAAGTCAACGATTGCGCCTTCCCGCTGGTGCAGGACATCGTGGCAACTGACGATCCGAACGTGGCGTTTAAAGATGCCGATTTCGCCTTGCTTGTCGGCGCACGTCCGCGCGGCCCAGGCATGGAGCGTAAAGACCTACTCGAAGCTAACGCGGCGATTTTCTCTGTTCAAGGTAAAGCGCTTAACGATAACGCTAGCCGTGACGTACGCGTGCTGGTTGTCGGCAACCCGGCCAACACGAACGCCTTGATTGCGTCTTGTAACGCGCCGGATCTCGACGTGGGGCAGTTCACTGCGATGACGCGGCTGGACCACAACCGTGCCTTGACGCAGCTGGCACAAAAAACCGGCAAGCACGTGACTGACGTTGAAAGCTTGATCATTTGGGGTAATCACAGCGCGACCCAGTACCCAGATTTGGCCCAGTGCAAGGTCGACGGCAAAGCAGCGTTTGATCTGGTTGAACGCGACTGGTACGAAAACGACTTCATTCCCACCGTGCAGCAGCGCGGCGCGGCAATCATCAAGGCACGCGGTGCATCTTCTGCGGCGTCTGCGGCGTCCTCCGCCATTGATCATATGCGTGATTGGGCGCTGGGCTGCGACGGCATCGTCAGCATGGCGATCCCGTCTGACGGCAGCTACGGGATTGAGGAAGGTATCATTTACTCTTACCCGGTGCGTTGCCAGGGCGGTCAGTATGAAATCGTCCAAGGCTTTGAGCTTGACGACTTCAGCAAAGAGAAAATGCAGGCGACCGAGAAAGAGCTGCGCGAAGAGCGTGCGGCGGTTGAACACCTGCTTGGCTAAGTATTTGCCGTGATCTCGAAGCACAAAAAACCCCGCCACGGCGGGGTTTTTCACTTTCAGGCGACTGACACAAGCTCAATCGCGTAGGCTCATGATTCGCCACTGGCGCTCTTCGGCGACCTTGCGCAGCGTGTCATCGGGGTCAACGGCGACGGGGTTATCGATTTTTTCCAGCAGTGGAATGTCGTTGTGAGAATCGCTGTAAAACCAAGCACCGTCCAGTGTGATTTCCTGATCTTCCAACCAAGCCTGTAAGCGCGTGACCTTGCCCTCGCGGTAGCTCGGCACACCCGATACGTTGCCGGTGTAGTGGCCATCCACCATTTCGGGCTCAATGGCAATTAAGTGGTCGATCCCCAAACGCTCGGCGATGGGGCCGGTAATAAAACGGTTGGTCGCGGTAATAATCAAGAGTGTGTCGTCACGGGTGCGGTGACGAGCGATCAGCTCTTCCGCTTTGGGCAGAATATGCTGCTCGATTTTGCTGGCCATAAATTGCTGGTGCCAAGCAGCAAGCTGTTCAGGTGTGTTTTCTGCCAGCGGCTTCAGCGCGACGGCGAGAAAAGCGTTAATGTCTAGCGTACCGGCGTTGTAATCGGCCATGAAGCGCTCGTTTGCTTGGCGGTATTCAACCGGGTCGACCGCACCTTGTTCGAGCAGAAACTCCCCCCAGGCGTGATCGCTATCAGTGGATAGCAAGGTATTATCCAGGTCAAAAATGGCCAGGCTCACAGCACTCCCCTTATCGCATTCGTTAGTCGTGGTCGTTAACGTTGGTGTAATTATCGCAGAGTCATTTTGCCTTTCCTACTAATTGACCCGGTTTAGCGCCTTGATTTCGACGTTATGGTGGCATTTTGGGCGTTAAGCGGAGAATGTATTGATACGCTTGTCACCGTTGTGGAAAAATGGCGATAACTGAAAATTTAATAAGGTGATGTCCGTGATCGACGCTGACGGCTTTCGCCCTAACGTTGGCATCATTATTGCCAACGGCCAAGGGCAGCTGCTTTGGGCGCGTCGTGTAGGGCAAAACGCGTGGCAGTTTCCCCAGGGAGGCATCAAAGCTAGCGAAACTCCGCAACAAGCTCTTTTTCGTGAGCTTCACGAAGAAATCGGCCTGACCGCCGAGGACGTTGATATTGTTGCCTGCACCCGGGGCTGGCTACGCTACCGCCTACCGCGACGCATGATTCGTTCCCATGCGCGGCCGGTGTGTATCGGCCAGAAACAGAAGTGGTATTTACTTCAGATTCGTTGCCAAGAGAACCGAATCTGTATGACGGCAACCCCTAAGCCAGAGTTCGATGGTTGGCGTTGGGTAAGCTATTGGTATCCGTTAGGGCAGGTGGTGCCCTTTAAGCGTGAAGTGTATCGCCGCGCGCTACGCGAACTTTCTCCTCGCCTCCAGCGGATGGCCCAGGAAGGCGAAGCGTCGCTGGTTCACTCTGTCGCAGAGCCGTCGTGGTCACCCAGGTGAGCTTTCATTTTCCTCAGCGAGGCCAATATAGTGAAAAGTAAAACGTCCATGCTTGAGGTGCTGCGACGCGTTATTCAGGAAGTGAATGGCGCGCGCAATCTTGACGCGGCGCTCTCAACGATGGTGCGCCGGATCCGCAAAGCGATGTTGACCGATGTCTGCTCGTTCTATCTTTACGATAAAGAGCTTGAGTCGCTGGTGTTGATGGAGACCATTGGTCTGCGTACTCAGGCGGTTGGCCGCGTGGTCCTACCCCTCGGCGAGGGGCTAGTGGGGTTGGTGGCCAAGCGTAGCGAGCCGCTAAACTTAGAAGATGCGCGCATACATCCGCATTTTCGTTATTTTGAAGCGACCGGAGAAGAGCGCTACTCCAGCTTTCTTGGCGTACCCATTATCCATCAACGCCGGATGCTCGGGGTGCTGGTGGTCCAGCAGGCCGAAAAGCGCCGCTATAACGATGAAGATGAAGCGTTTCTGGTCACCATGGCGGCGCAGCTGGCGGGCGTGCTAGCGCATGCGTTGGCAACCGGTAATCTCACGCGGCCCTCGTTGTCCGGGAGCCAGGCGATGTTTAAAGGGGTGGCCTCGTCACCCGGTATCGCCATGGGCGAGGCCGTTGTGATCGCCCCGCCAGCAGACCTCAATAGCGTGCCAGACTTGGTGCCAAGCGATGAAGCCTTTGAAATCTCACGGTTAAAAGAAGCCATTGCCAAGACCCGCGATGAAATTCGCGCGGCGGCTGAGCGCTTGGTAAACCGTATTTCCAGCCAGGAGTTAGCGCTTTTTGATGTCTACCAGCAGATGCTGGGCGAGACAGCGCTTTCTGAAGAAGTTGAAAAACGCATCCGTGAAGGGCAGTGGGCGCCGGGGGCGCTCGCCGATGTAGTGCGTCGCCACGTGCAGTATTTAGAACGGGTGGATGACGACTATCTGCGCGAGCGTGCGGCGGATATTCGTGATCTCGGTCGCCGTGTATTGGCACATTTGCAAGAAGACTCCCCCAGCACACCCGAAACCTACCCCGATAACGCCATTTTAGTCGGTGATGAAATCAGTGTGGCCATGCTAGGGGAGGTGCCCCGCGATAAGCTGAAAGGGCTTGTGTCGGTGCGCGGCTCTAGTACGTCTCACGTGGCGATAGTGGCGCGTGCGATGGGGATTCCCACTGTGCTGGGGATGGTGGATTTGCCACTACCGCGGCTCTCGGGCGCCCAGGTGGTACTTGATGGCCACCGCGGGCGGCTTTTCGTGCGCCCTGGTGCTGAGTTGAGTCGCTACTATGAAACCATCATTGCGGAAGAAGAAGCGCTTACCGCATTGCTTGAGCATGAGCAGGATTTGCCCAGCGAAACGACCGATGGCCATGAAGTGCCGTTGATGGTGAACACCGGCCTTGCCGTTGATGCTGCTGCCTTGCTGAAAAGCCGAATCAGCGGGGTGGGGCTTTACCGTACCGAAGTGCCGTTTATGATCACCGAGCGCTTTCCCGGCGAGAAAGAGCAAACACGTTTGTATCGCGATCAGCTAGAGGGTTTCTCACCGTTGCCGGTGGTCATGCGCACGCTGGATATCGGTGGTGATAAAGACCTGCCTTACTTTCCTATCGAAGAGGCTAACCCTTTCTTAGGCTGGCGGGGAATGCGTGTCACCCTTGATCACCCCGAAGTGTTGATGGTGCAGTTGCGGGCGATGCTCAAGGCGTCGCAGGGGCTGGATAACCTATACGTGCTCTTTCCAATGATCACCAATGTGGAAGAGGTGGATGAAGCACTTAAGCTTTTGGATCGCGCGATCGTCGAGCTGGGAGAAGAGGGCATCACGGTTCAGCGCCCGAATGTCGGTGTGATGATTGAAGTCCCGGCGACGATTTACCAAATGGATGCGCTCGCCAAGCGTGTCGATTTCTTCTCGGTGGGCAGCAATGACCTAACCCAATATCTGCTGGCCGTTGATCGAAACAACCCACGCGTCTCTGATCTTTATGATGCGCTACATCCGGCGCTACTCGGCGCACTGGTCGAGCTTGCCCAAGATGCGAGGCGCCTTGATAAGCCTATTTCGCTATGTGGCGAGCTCGCGGGCGACCCTGCAGGAGCGCTGTTATTAATGGCGATGGGGTTTACCAGTCTCTCGATGAATGCACCCAGCTTGCCCAAAGTGCGTGCCGCTATCCGGCGTGTGTCGTTTAGCGACGCGCAAATATTGCTCGACGAGGTTATGTGCCTCGATACGCCTGCTCAGGTGCACCCACACCTGGAAGCGCGCATGGAATCGTGGGAGCTTTCGCACCTAATGCCGCCCAAAGATTAACGCTGTGCTTCGCTGAATACATGTTGACCGTCAAAGAGGGCGGTTTCGCCCTGAAACTGGCCGTTCTGCCCGAAGCGCTGCTCGGTCATCGCGGTATTGCCTTGGCGGTCGAGCGTTACCCATGTGGTCGCTCGAGTACCGTACGTCTCCCCGACAATAAACGCGGCGGATAAGCGCTGTTCTAACGTTAGCCCCACGCCGGTATCGGGCAGCGCTTGGGCGGGGGCTTCGTCGGTCTGTTGAATGACGTGGCGCGAGGCTTCCGGCCAAGTGATGGGTGGCGTGGTGTCTCGTACCATCGCTTGGTGAAGCTTAACCGTTTTAGGCCAGGGTGTGTTGAGGTCGGCATTGGAGAGCGTATGTATACCGCGAGGTACTTCACGTAACGCTGTGCGTTCTCGACCGCGATGGAGATGCCACATCTGGGTGGGGGTGGCGACAAGCAGGTTAAACCCCGCGTAGCGCGGTGCACTTTCGGTCAGTTGCTCAAGCCAGGTAGGTAGATCCTCGCAAGTAAGCGCTTGCACCACCAGCTCACCCCGACTGGGTGTGCCGGGTGGCGCTACCAGCGCCGGGTCACGCACATTGGTTAGCGTGGCAAGCACACCCTGGCGATTAACCGCCAGCCATGTGCCGCCAGCTTCGAGATCGCGTCCGCCGAGAATCGGCGCATCATCCCAGTCGTGCAGCCCTGCCGTCGGGCGCACGTAAAATTCATCGCGATTGCCAATGAGCCTCAAGGGCGTTGGCGCGCCGGGTTGCCAATCGAAGGCGAGTAAACACATGCCATCATACCTTTTTCAATAGATGTTCAATAAACGTGGTTCATATGACAGCGACGCGACCGCCACGTACACTTAGCACTGCTTTTATCAATCGCAACGCGCTTACAACCCTTATGACCAAAACAGGGGCGCAAGGCCAACGGAAAGGCACAGCCATGCAAGGTTATCATCGTAAGGAGCATTTCTGGAATGTCGTTATCTGGCCGATTCTATGGCCTTGGCTGCTGGCGCAGCTTGCGCTCGTCGGTCTCTGCTTGATCGTGGGGCTCGTTATATGGGGGATGAACCCCGAACAAGCCTCGTGGGGCACGGTGGTGACATTGATGGCAGCGCTGTTGCTGGGCAGTAGTCTTAACGTTGGCGCGGTTGTCGTTCTCGTGCGTGCGCGGGCGCGACGTTTTGAATCTACGTTCGATCAAGTATTAGGTGAATTAGAGCAGCACACTTCAACGCTTTGTGAGCGCAGTGGACTTGCCACCGTTGCACCCATGGAGGCGCAAGAAGTAAAAACGCAGCGCCCTCATGCCCGCGTTTCGCATGTCATCGTGCAGTTGGCCCAGCTTGGGCGGTATCTGGCAACCTTAGCGCCTTCTTTGGACAAGTCACCGGCTGCTAATAGTGCCCAGCAAACATTGCTCGATGACTTGGCGCATAAACAGCAACAGCTCGATCAGCTGTTACAAGGGCGTGAGCGCGCCCGGGAAGAGTCGCGATTAAAATCCAGCTATTTGCACCTGCTTCAGCGCGAAACCAATGCGTTGTTTGAGTGTTTGGGGGATTTAAGGGCGGCGCCGGATGCGCGTGAAGCAGACTTGAAAGAATGCCGTGAGCGGTTGGCCGATATTCGTGCGCTGTTGGCCAATGTGGCAGAAGAGATGCCCGAGATGTCGACGATGGCATCGCCAGCACACCCACGTAGGGTGTTGGTGGTCGACGATGGTCCCGTTAATTTAATGTTGGCCCAGCAAGTGCTGGAAAAGCACGGGCTTGAGGTGGATACGGTCAGTAGCGGTGAAGATGCGCTTGCGCTTCAGCAAACCCACGCGTTTGACTTGGTCTTTATGGATATTTTTATGCCCGAGATGGATGGGTTAGAGACAAGCCGTCGCTGGCGCGCTTATGAGAAAACCTACGGCAAGGCAAGTGCGATTCTCGTCGCGCTGACGGCGAATGCCGATACCGCCGGCCGCGAACGCTGCCTACAGGCGGGAATGAACGACTTGATCGCTAAGCCCTATCAACCCGAAAGCCTGATAAATAAAGTTGCCGCCTGGTTCCCCGATGATGTGGCGGAGGCTTCGCCGTTATGACAGTGTTAATCACGTTGCTGGGGTATCTGGCATTAGGGGCGGCAGCTGGCACCATGGCGGGGCTTTTTGGCGTTGGTGGCGGTTTGATTATTGTCCCCGCCCTCGCGTTTGCGTTTGAACTGCAAGGCGTTGCCTCTGAAGTGCTGATGCATTTGGCGGTGGGAACATCGCTTGCCACCATTGTCGTCACCGGTGCCTCATCCGCTTTTGCCCACTTTCAGAAAGGGAGTATTTATCAGCCGTGGTTTATGGCGCTCTTGCCGGGGTTGATGCTAGGAGCGGTCGCTGGCGTTTTTGTCGCCGGAAGCTTATCCGGCACGCTACTGGGAACGCTATTTGGTATTTTTGTGTTGTTAGTGGCTGTCAAAATGATCTTGGGGCTTGCACCCAAGCCGGGCAGTGTCGCGCCGGGTAAGCCCGCGATGGTGCTTGCCGGTACGGTGATCGGGGCTATTTCCGCGCTTTTTGGTATTGGTGGGGGCACGCTGGCCGTACCGTGGCTGTCACGCTGTGGCGCCACGATGACACAAGCGGTAGGCACATCTGCCGCTTGCGGGTTACCCATCGCTTTTTTCGGCGCAATGACGTTTATCATCGTTGGGTGGGGCCACCCGCTACTGCCTTCCACCGCGACGGGGTTTGTGATGTGGCCAGCGTTTATGGGTATTGTGCTGGCGAGCGTGCCCTTCGCGCACCTTGGCGTGAAGCTTGCTCATGTGCTGCCAGCCCATATTCTGCGCTACGCGTTTTCCACGTTATTAACGTTGGTTGGGTTACGTTTTGTCTTCGGTTGATTCGCATTGAAGCCGTGTCTATTTTTGTAAAATTTGCGAGAGTGTGATGATTGCTTATCCCGAGATTGACCCTGTTGCTATCTCCCTCGGCCCCTTTCAGGTGCATTGGTATGGGCTAATGTACGTGGTTGGGTTCGTGGCGGCTTGGTGGCTGGGTGGTAAACGTGCCGCACGTATCGGGCTCACGCGCGATGACATTGGCGATTTGCTCTTCTACGCGGCTATCGGCGTGGTGGTGGGTGGTCGCGTGGGTTATGCGCTCTTTTATGGCTGGGAGCAACTCGCAGCCGATCCGCTGTGGATTTTCCGCGTGTGGGATGGCGGCATGAGCTTTCACGGCGGATTGCTCGGTGTCGCACTAGCGGCGTGGTGGTTCGCACGCAAAAAAAACCTCGCCTATTTAACCCTGACAGACTTTATTGCGCCACTGGCGCCGATTGGTTTGGGCGCCGGGCGAATAGGTAATTTTATCAATCATGAGTTGCCCGGCCGCGTGACATCCCTACCCTGGGGTATGCCATTTCCCGGCATGGGGCCAGAACCGCGTCACCCGTCAGCCCTGTATGAAGCGCTACTCGAAGGCGCGGTGCTCTTTGTGCTGCTATGGTGGATATCTGCCAAGCCACAAAGGCGTGGGCTTGTCTCAGGGGTGTTTTTGCTTGCTTATGGCGCTTTCCGTTTCTTAGTGGAGTTCGTTCGGCTGCCGGATGCCCATATTGGCTTTATTGCGTTTGGCTGGATCACCATGGGCATGCTCCTCACGCTGCCGATGATGCTGTGTGGTGCATTACTCATCGCGTGGTCGCAAAAACAGTCGGTGGATGTGAAGACAGCAGCCAAGCAGGTATAAGGGAAAGAAAGAAGGGGGCGCGATGCGGCTCACTAACGTTCAGCGTGAAACCATCAAAGGCGTGACCAAAGAGCTGTTTGGAAGCGACGCGGAGGTGAAATTATTTGGTTCTCGACTAGATGACGCTGCCAAAGGTGGGGATATTGACTTGTTAGTCGTTAGCGAAGCGCTAATTAAAAACAAGGTACAAAAAGCCCTTTATATGGTGGCGCGCCTTCAGGTTAAGCTTGGCGACCAACCTATTGATGTGCTTGTGGTTGATCCTGAAACAGCATTGACTGCCGTTCATCGCCAAGCATTAAGAGCGGGAGAAACACTTTGAAATTCGATGACCTGCTTCCAGTTAATCGTTTTATTGCAACCTTAGAGGTTGTTGAGCGCGAAGGCGTGCATCTAGCTTACAGCTGGCAGACACTATTCGGTGACGGGCAGAAAATAGACGCGGAGTGGGTTATTGGCCTAGAGCGCAACCCGGAAGAGGCTGTCCGTCTAGAAGCGTTTGTCTCACGTTATGGACGCATGCAAGATACGCTTGCAGATAAACTCTTACCGCGTTGGTTAATGGCATTGGCAGAAAGACCAGGTAGCCAAATTGAAACGCTGAATCGTGCTGAACGATTGGGTGTCATTGAAAGTGTTGAAGCGTGGCTTGCCGCTCGAAAATTGCGTAATCAGCTCGTGCATGAATATATGCAAGATCCTGTCGCTTTTGCCGAGGCATTAAACGTTGCGATGTCCACCAGTGTGATGGTGCTGGAAACCTATAACCATCTACAACGCTATGCCGAAAATACGATGAATTTAAGTAATCTTCCTAAGCCGCTTAGATTGCCTACAGACACTGAAAAATAGCTTTATTGACGCTAAACTCACTTCAAACTTCAACCACGAATGGATATACCGTGACGGCGACAGAGCCTTTGAAACAGCCTTCGGCAACGCAGCCTGCACTTGAGCAGCCTTATCTTGAGTTGATGCACACCGTGCTGAATCACGGTGTGGATCGTGAGGATCGTACCGGCGTGGGGACGCGCTCGGTGTTTGGTCATCAGATGTGCTTTGACTTGTCTCGTGGCTTTCCGCTTTTAACCACCAAAAAACTTCACCTGCGTTCGATCATTCATGAGCTGTTGTGGTTTTTGCGCGGCGATACCAATATCGCGTATTTGAAAGAAAACGGGGTGAAAATTTGGGACGCCTGGGCGGATGAAAATGGCGACTTGGGGCCGGTATACGGCTACCAATGGCGCAGTTGGCCGCGCCCGGAAGGCGGCAGCGTCGATCAAATCAAGCACGTGGTTGAACAGATCCACACCAACCCACAGTCGCGACGCCTGATTGTTTCTGCGTGGAACCCCGCGCAGGTGGATGAAATGCAGCTGCCGCCGTGTCACTGCTTATTTCAGTTCTACGTCGCCAACGGGCGCCTTTCCTGCCAGCTTTACCAGCGCAGCGCGGATATTTTCCTCGGGGTGCCGTTTAATATCGCAAGCTACGCGCTGTTGCTCAGTATGGTGGCCCACGTCACCGGCTTAAAGCCGGGCGAGTTTATTCACACGCTGGGTGATGCCCACCTGTACAGCAATCATCTTGAGCAAGCGCGCGAACAGCTGACGCGTACGCCAAAAGCCCCACCGCGGCTCGTGCTGTCGCCCGAGGTGACGGACCTTTTCGCGTTTCAGTTTGATGATATCTGCATCGATGATTACGACGCGCACCCGCATATCAAAGCAAAGGTGGCGGTATGACTTCACAGCCCGAGCCGTTGGTGCCAGCCGCCATGATTGCCGCGATGGCAAAAAATCGCGTCATCGGCGTTGATGGCAAGCTACCGTGGTACCTGCCTGAGGATTTACAGTTCTTTAAGCGTATGACGCAAGCCAGGCCCTTGGTGATGGGGCGTAAAACGTTTGAGTCCATCGGTAAGCCGCTGCCAAACCGCCTCAATATCGTGGTGACCCGCGATACTCGCTGGCATAAAGACGGCGTGCGCGTGTGCCACCGCTTGGAAGATGCCCTCGCATTGGCGGACCAACAAGCCACTATCGAAGCAGCGGAAGAGATCATGGTGATGGGCGGCGGTGAGATCTACGCCGACGCCATGCCGTTTGTTGAGCGACTTTATATCACTGAGGTGGATGTCGAGGTGGAGGGCGATGCTTACTTCCCCGAGATTGACCCACAGTGGTGGCAAGAAGTGCAGCGCGTGCCAGGTACCCCCCAGCACGGCCAGCCTGCCTACGATTTTGTCGTCTACGAGCGCCGTCAGCGTGTGTGACGCTGCTAAACAAGGAGCCAACGCATATGGCAGCCCGCGTGATGCAGTTATTGGATGACCTAGAAGCTCGCTTAGAACACGCTCAGCGTGAAATCAACGTGTTGAAGGAAGAAAACCAACGGCTTAAACAAAAGCTTGAAGAGCAGGGCGCCGCTGAAGAAATGCAGGCACCAGTTCAAGTTCCATCTATGCCGCAAGCTCCATCTACGTCGCCTGCCGTTGAGCGCACACCCGTCGCGGAAAAGTCCGTAGAGAGTGTGGAAGGTGTGGAAAGCGCTAAGCCGCCGTCTCCTCAAGAGTTGTTGCAGCAGTGGTACAAGCGCTACCCGAACGCGTTTTTCAAAGGCCATACCAAACCCTTAAAAGTCGGGATTCACCAGGATTTAGCCGAACGCGAACCATGGTCAAACAAATTGATTCGCCGTGCGCTTGCCAACTACGTCAATTTGCCGCGCTACGCCAAAGCCATGCACGCAGGGGTTAAGCGGATAGATTTAGACGGCAATGCCGTTGGTGTTGTTGACCAGCAGGCGGCACAGTTTGCTGCGGAGAAACGCCAACATAACGCGCCTGCCGATAAAAAAGCGCCAAAAAACGTACCGCAGGCGGCGCCAAAGGCAGAGCAAAATGGCGATGAAAAGCACCCTAAAAACGTGCATAAGCCGCGTCAAAAGCCCAAAGAAGGGGCAAGCGGTGAAGGTAATCAGCAGGTTGAAGCGCGACCCCTCTCGCTGGAAGAGAAGTTGGCCAGCCTGCAAGCCAAATTTGAGCGCCCCTGAGACAGGCTTTATTCGGGGGCGTTCCATATAAAAAGCGCGAATAATTAAAAAACAGTGTTTTTCTCTATTGCGTTCCCTGAAATCCCGGTATAAGGTTCTACCTGCGAGCATTGGACTATAACAAGGTTTGCGCAGGACATGCCCTCCTCACTAACGAGGAGTCAAAAAGAGCATGCCGCCAAACCAATAGCAGGCGAAAGCCTGACAAACGATCGAATCAATAAGCTAGTTAAGGAAACGACTCATGAAAAAGACACTTTTAGCAACTGCTATCGCCGGTGCGGCCTTCGCTTCAGGCGCACAAGCCGCTACCGTATACAACGAAGACGGCACCAAGCTAGACATTTACGGCAACATCCAGATTGCTTATTACAGCACTGATGATGCAGCGGGCGACGCACAAGACGGAATTACCGATAACGGTACGACGTTTGGTTTTGCTGCCGAGCACATGATTACCCGTGATCTGGCCGGTTACCTGAAACTTGAAATTGATGACATCAAAGCAGACGAAATGGCGACTGCGACTGATGACGATGATGCAGGCGATACGGCTTATATTGGCTTGAAAGGCAACTTTGGTGATGTTCGCCTGGGTTCTTATGACCAGCTGATCGACGACTGGATTCAAGATCCGATCACCAACAACGAAGGCTTTGACGTTTCTGACTCTACCAAGGCACATGGTAGCGGTGGCGATCAGCAGACCGATAAGGTGACTTATACGTCTCCTTCGTTCAGCGGCATGCAGTTCGCGGTAGGTACTCAGTATAAAGGTGATTTTGACTCTGCTGATAGCGGCGTTGATCAAGGTGACAGTAACGCGTCCTTCTTCGGTGGCGCTAAATACACCGCCGGTGCGTTCTCCATCGCTGCTGTCTATGACAACCTAGATAACGTGCTTTACAACAACAACGGCACGGCTGATAGCGTTGGCGACCAGTACGGTTTTACCGCTCAGTACACTGTTGATACGCTCCGCCTGTCAGCGAAGCTTGAGCGCTTTGACTCCGATATTACCGATGGCGACTCCACTAACTTCTACGCGTTGGGTGCACGCTACGGCTACGGTAATGGCGATATCTACGGCGCCTACCAGTACGTTGATGTTGGTGCAGGTACCTTCCTATCCGAAGCAGATGAGTCACTCCAGGGTGATCAAGACCGCGACGAAACTTACAACGAAGTTATCTTAGGCGCGACTTACAATGTCTCTGATGCCATGTACGTTTGGTCTGAAGTCGCCATGTATGATCGTGAAAACGACGAAGATGACGGCGTAGGTGTTGGTGTAACTTACTTGTTCTAAACTTTCTTGCAGGGTTTCCTGCCTGAAGGACAGAATACGAAAGCCGATCCTCAGGGGTCGGCTTTTTTTATTGAAAGTGTTGTGAGCGAGGTTTTATGAAAACGCCATTATTTGCCGTCAGCCTGTTAGCGCTGAGTATGACGTTGGTAACAGTATCTCACGCCAGCGAAATGCAGGATCGCTTTCGTGAAGAGGGCGGTGGGCTCGATTTAACCGGTTTTTTTAATGCGGAAACGGATGCCCGTAGCCGTAGCTTTCACTTTGGTGGCGTCAACGAGCATGATTTTAATGTGACGCGCTCGGGGATTTACCGTTTTGATAGTCGCACTACGGCCGGCTACTCTGATAACTACCAAATTGCGGCGGTGCTTGAAGATGATAAAGGAAATGTCATTACGCGTACCGAGGCGTTAGGCCAAAACGGCGGGTTGGCAATGCAACAACGGCTTGACCCCGGCCGTTATGTGCTGCGCGTAGAAGCTCAGCGCTTTGGTCGCCGCGGAAAGGCGGGAGATGGCTACTCCGTCTTGGTTAATGCCCTTAATGAGAAAGGGCAAGCCGTTGATGACGGAGTCGACGACGGCAGCGGTATCGTGTTTTCCGGGAAAACCCGCGAAAGTGACGACTCTGTTTTTGTGCGCAGTGAAAATGCTGTCGTTTCACTTGGCAATCGTCGCCAAGGCAATAGCGAGCAAAGTGAGAAAAAAGCTGCCAATGCTAGTGTGGTAGCTAGCAGTGCAGCAGAAACCCAGCAGCCAGGTTCTGCTGAGGTGAAGGAGCGAGCCGCTTCTTCACAACGTGATAAACGTGCTACGGATACGTCTGAGACCCCGGCTTTCAACACCTTAGTGACGGATGTGAAAATTCGTACGCACGGTGAAGTGTTAACGTTCGATATGGCAGAATCATCAAATGTTGCGATTACGACATCGACGTACCCGAGCGGCTATGAGGACACCTATCGCATTGAGCTCGACGTACTGAATGCTCAAGGCCGTGTCGTTGCTGAAGGGGCAGGGGAAGGTTTTGATGGTGATGTGGATCTGCGTACCCAGCTCCAGCCAGGGCGTTATACGATTCGTGTGAATGGCCAAAAGTTCGGTAACGCACGCGATGGTGTTAATAATTATGAGCTTAAGGTGCAGTAGCTGGATTGATTTACTACCATCCGTCAGCTAAAAAGGCCTGTCTTCAACAGGCCTTTGTTTTTGGGTCGCGCACCATAAAAAAGCCCGGGCATATTGCCAGGGCTCAAAGATCGAAAACGTGTTTGCTGTTAATAAAAATAGTAACTCAGCGTTGGAGAAGCCTTAGAACGTGTATTTTACGCTGGCTTGAACGCGACTGGCGTCGCCATCGGTGCCGTCGTACTCATCAACGGCGGCGTACTGGTACTCAAGGCCGTACATGATGCGTTCTGCGGGCTTATAGCGCAGGTTGGCATGTACGCTCATGGTGCTGTCGCGGAAGCCAGAAGCCTGGGCTGCCGCCTCGTCATCGGCGTCGCCACCGCTATAGCCGACCGCTACTAAGCCGTTGAGCATTGGGGTTAGAGGCATATCGACAAAGCCCATGGCATCGACCTGAGAAACGGTTTCTATATCGCCGTTTGCATCAAGGTAGCCGTTCTGGAACGGAGAGACCGAGTTGAAAATGTAACGGTTGGCGCCATCGTTATAGCCGAAGTTGCCGCCTAGCTTGACGCCGCCGACAGTGGTGGAGGCAGCAAGCATCACGCCGTAGCCGTTCTCGGATGCATCGGTGTTCCCATCATCCACTTCCAGATAGGTAACAACACCCGATAAGGAATAGTTGAGTGGGCCAGCCGCTCCTTTGTATTTCATGGTTAAATCGGGGAGCGGGTCATTATCATCTAAACTATTATTAACGGTGGACTCAGGGTTCTCAAGGGCGACTGAGAGGCCGCCAGTGGTGTAGCGCAGCTGGGCCTGACGGTTGAAGATGTAGCCGGCTGGGCCATTGAAATCCAGCGTCGGAGGCAGCGCAACCAGCGGCATGAAGTTGGACCACGTTTGACCGGCGAGAATGCCATTCCAGGAGCCGAAGCCGTGACGCAGGCGCAGCTGTGTGGAGTTGCTGACCACTTGGTTGAAGCCCGAGTCGGCGTTGCCGGAGAAGAAATCGGCCTCAACGTAGGTTTTAAGGTTGCTGCCCGAGACCATTGCATCGGTACCAAAGCCGAAACGTGTCTGGCGAGCGTGGAAGCGCGTACTACCCTCGACTTCGTTATCTTCGGCAGCACCGGTGTTAATTGAGCCGATGTTGAAAGCATCGCCAAGATCTTCTTCGACGTTATAAATCATGTCAAGTTTCGTGTAACCGCCGTAGTTGACGGTCACATCGCCAACCTCAAACTCGTAAGCGTGTGAGGCAGACGCCACGGCTAGGACGAGAGCGCTTGCGGAAAAAAGCGATGCTTTTTTAAAGGTTGTTTGAATTGTCACGTGCTATTCCTTTCGATGTCTGGACCGCTGTCGGCCAGCGGATCATTATTGTAGTGGTCGTACATCAATCAGATAGTCTTTAGCGTGTGAACGCTGCTTGCTATCCACGCCTAACATAGCGATGCCGCGCATAAGTGACAATCGTGTAATCGATAGATTGCGACCAAAGAACGAGGAACTTTTGCCGTAGTGGCTCAT
Source organism: Halomonas llamarensis (assembly GCF_023555005.1). Classification (GTDB taxonomy): domain Bacteria; phylum Pseudomonadota; class Gammaproteobacteria; order Pseudomonadales; family Halomonadaceae; genus Vreelandella; species Vreelandella llamarensis. The sequence continues at coordinate 20,807 of NZ_JAMJPJ010000008.1, forward strand.
TTTCGAGGAAGACAGTGTTTTTCGAATAAAATCAGGTAAGCGAAAACGAACCACACGCTGTGTCATCGTACCCAAGCTATCGTAGCGTTAAAGGAAAAGGGAGGCTTCGACGCTTGTGATATGGCATAGTTATGAAAAGCTATTGAGTTATTTAACGTCGCTTAGTATGTATAACGTCTTTACCTGAGACCTGAGATATAAGAAGGATACCGCTTGGCTCAATCCTCCAACTGGAATCTACTTCGCTTTTTTCACACGCTACAAGGGCGCCTCGTATTTGGGCTAGCACTTACGTGGTTGCTGGTGGTAGCGCTTGTCCTGGGTATGGCGTGGTATTTGGGGCAATCGATGGTGCAGAGTACTAGCTTGTCGAACCTGCGCTACGAAGCGAATATGCTAACGGATGAAATCTCGCAGCAGATGAATTCCCGTATTAGCGCGCTTGAGAAGGTGTCTGAGACCGTCAAAGGTCGAGATAACCCGTTGTGGCTGCAAAATGAGCTTCGCCGCAATAATGCGCTATTAGAGTGGTTTGACGGTATCGTCGTCATCGACGCAAACGGCGAAGTCGTCGCCGATTGGCCCGTGGTCGTTGATTGGCAAGGGCTTGATACAGCGCAAACCGAATTTTTTCGTATGCTGAAAGGCACGCAAAACCCCTATGTGAGCGAGCCGTTTATAGGCCGGGCGAGTCAATACCCCATGGTGTTGGTTAACGTGCCAAGGTTTGACGCGCAGGGAGAGTTCGATGGCGTTATCGGCGGCGTGGTGAGTTTGCGAACCAGCGGCTTATTTTCTCGCCTTTCGCGAATGCAGCAAAGCGAAGGCAGCTACGCAGTGATTTTCACCGCCGCGGGCACTGTGTTGTATCACCCCGAGCGTGAAAAAATCATGTCAGACGCACTATCGCAATTTAATAACCGTTGGCTGAGCGAGGCACTGGATGGCTGGCAAGGCACTGCCGTTGGTTCGCTTATGAATGGTGAGGCCGGCATGCAGGCTTACGGCCAAGTATGGCCTGCCGGATGGATTGTGGGGCGTTATTTAACCAGAGAACAAGCAGATCTACCGCTATCTGATTACATCAAAAAACTGTGGTGGATTTGGGCCATGTTAGCGGTGCTAATGCTGCCGCTGCTGTGGTGGCTATTGGGCCGCTTACTACACCCGCTGCGTTATTTGGAAACCCAGATTGGTGAAGTGGGCCTTGGCCAGCGCCAGAAAGTGGCATTGGCAACCAACATGCAAGAGCTCAATCAGGTGGCTTCTACGTTCAACCGTGTTGAGGGTGAGCGCCAAGCGCTGCTTAATAGCCTGCATGAACGTGAAGCGTTTTTAAACTCAATCCTACAGGCCACGCCGCAAGGCATGTTTGTGGCCAACTTTGACGGCGAGATTACCTACATGAACCCGGCGTTGCTTGATCTGCTGGGCATTTCCTCGACCATACCCACGTCGCAGTGGATTAAGCAGGTGCACCCGGATGATCGCGAGGGTGCCCTGGATATGTGGCGCCATAGCTTAAAAACCCACAGTGATTTTGTGCGTCAGCTACGCTTTATTCGCCATGGTACGTCCGATCAAAATGCGGGCAAAGAAATCCTCTGGCTTGAGGTGCACGCGCGGGCAGTGATGGTATCTCAAGCGGAATTTTCGCTTGGGATGGTTGGCATGGTGAAGGATATTACTGAACGACGTCAGCAGGAAGCGATCCAGCGTTGGGAGGCGGAACATGATCCGCTCACCGGGCTTTTAAATCGCCGCGGTTTTGATCGGCGCTTGGATGAGGCCTTTGCCGAATTCCAAAAGACCAGTACACCGTCGGTATTGATGATGTTTGATTTAGACCACTTCAAGCCAATCAACGATGAAGGTGGCCACGCCCTGGGTGATGAAATGCTGCGCCGTATTGCGCAAGTGGTGGCCTGGGAGGTGCGCCGCAGTGACCACGTCGCTAGGCAGGGGGGCGACGAATTTGGCGTATTGCTGCCCAGCTGTACGCTAAGCCAAGCACAGAAAGTGGCAGAATCGCTACGGCAAGCGGTCGCTGATATCTCAGTGACACATGAAGGCAAAGAGTATTGCGTCACGCTAAGTATGGGTGTCACGGCATTTAGCGAAGATGACCATGAAGTGGACGATGCGATGAAACGCGCTGATGCCGCCAGTTATGACGCTAAGGCGCAAGGGTGTAATGCCGTGGTTATTAGTGTGCTTGACACCTCCAATGTTAATGCGCTTTTTGATTAAAAGCGGCTTTCGCAAGCCACGTTAGCCATTGAGGTCTTTTAAGCGTTCGTTGAACGTTTTTATTTAGTCGGTTGGTTGTCTAGCGTTTGCTATGAGAGAGGCCTTTTGTGAGTTTACTAGCGCTTTTTGCGCGAACGTTGGATGTCACGCTACCCGTGTTTGCGATGGTGTTTGTTGGCCTAGGGCTTAAGCGGGTGGGCTGGATAGATGCCGCTTTTGTCTCCACTGCCTCAGCGCTGGTATTCAAAGCGACGCTGCCTACGCTGATTTTTATGAGCCTCATTCAGGCGGACCTTGCTGTCGCGCTTAATGCCCCATTACTCCTTTTTTTCGCTCTCGCCACGCTTGTGCAGTTTTTAATCAGCTGGGCATGGGCGCATTACCGCGTACCTTATGCTGATCGCGGTGTGTATATTCAAGGGGCTTTTCGCGGTAACTGTGGAATCGTGGGGCTTGCGTTAGCGGCAGCGATGTACGGCAGCTACGGGCTATCTGCCGGGGGCGTTTTACTCGGCGTGGTGATTTTGACGTATAACGCGCTCTCAGTGATTGTGCTGGCCACGTTTCAGCCTGGCCAATCCACCGATTGGCGTCATCTGTTGGGCAGTATTGTGACCAACCCATTGATTATCGCGGTGATGGCGGCAGTGCCCTTTGCCGCATTTGATCTTCCTCTGCCAAGTTGGTTAATGACGTCAGGTGAGTATTTCGCCTCCCTGACGCTGCCGCTGGCACTGATTTGTATTGGTGCGACACTCTCGGTCTCTTCGTTAAGAGAAGATAGCCAGGCGGCACTTGGCGCAAGCACGTTGAAAATGGTGGTGTTGCCAGGGTTAGCGACGTTAGCCGCCTGGCTTCTAGGTTTTTCCGGCCGTGAGCTTGGTTTGTTGTTTCTGTTTTTCGCCAGCCCCACCGCCGCGGCAAGCTTTGTGATGGTGAAAGCCTTGGGCGGTAACACCGCCCTTGCGGCGAATATTATCGCCATGACGACATTGATGGCTAGCGTGACGGTCACGTTGGGGATTTTCGTACTGCGCGGCCTCGGTTGGATCTAATCACCGAAGCCTTCGCGTTCTGGCTGGGAGTTGGCGCCTTAGCAAGTCAAACGTTATACTATGCAACCTTCCACGTCCCTGTAGCTCAGTAGGATAGAGCAGCCGCCTCCTAAGCGGCAGGTCGCAGGTTCGAATCCTGCCAGGGACGCCATTAGCACAATAGCTGACTATCCTCTCTTTGAGAAATCCGCGTTTTTGCCCTTGGTTCCCCTGGTTTTGCAAATATTGGGAAGCTAGTGATAGCTATCTATGTGAGGCTTAGGCGTTTTGCCACTTGCCGTTAGTCGACGGCGCCAATAATCAGACCGCTCGCCCTTGGCTATTGCAAAAGTCCAAGAGTACCTTGGCCAACGGGTCATGGTTGAGCCGATAAGCCTGCTCAAGGTGCGTCACGGCAATAGAATGGTCCTGCGCAGCTAAGGCGCTGATGCCGACCGCCAGGTAATACTGCGACGCCTGCTCAACCTTAAGTAGCGGCGCCAGCTCCATCCCGCAGCGATGGCATGTGCTGCCTTCGCGGTAGCGAGCACGGCAATTAGGGCAGCGCTGCATCAAGACTCCAGGTAATAAATCAGATCACTTAGCGCATCCACGGCTTCAGCAAGCGCTACGTCGTCGTCACGATCCAAGGTATCGCGGACTTCCTCCATACAATCCACCAAGTCTTCGCTGTCTTCTGGTGATGCGTTTTCCAATAGGCGTTCCGCTTTCTCAATCAGCGCCCTGGCTTGCACAGCGTGGCGCTGTTCGGACTGCCCTTCAGCCACTTCCCCTTCGATCAGGGTTGAAAGCCGCTCGCGGGCCTCTTCAAGCTCCTCGTTGGCAAAGCGTGAGGTGGCATTTTTGATAGTGATACGTTTTTCCAGTCCAGTGCGTTTCTCGCGGGCGCTGACCTCCAGGATACCATTGATATCCAACGTGAAAGTGGTCACGATAATATTGCCTGCTGGCGCATCACTTAAGCCCTCAACGCGAAAATCGCCGATCTGGGTATTATTGAGCGCATCGCGCTCTTCACCCTGAAAGACCTTGACGTCAATAATCTGCTGGCCGTCATGCACGGTGCTAAACGCCTCACTTTTTGTCACCGGAATCGGGGTGTTCTTGCGAATGAGCGGCACATAAACATAAGGGTAGGGTTCGCCATCAAGCTCATCGAGTGCACTGGTGCCGAAAGTATACGGCGTGATATCAACCAATACGCGAGCCATGTTGTCACCGGCGACGAGCGCGCCTTGGATGGCGGCGCCATGGGCCACGCATAAATCCGGGTCGAGTTCGGCGCGGGGCGTCATACCAAGCACTTCTTCCAGACGCTGCTGGACAAGCGGGGTGCGCGTGGCACCGCCCACCAACAGCACCTCATCCAGGTCAGCCACCGTTAGTCTTGCTCCCTCCAGGGCGACATGCACCGCCTCCAGCGTGTCGTTGACCAAAGGTGCGATCATATCCTCATAGTCGTCACGTGAAAGCTCCAGGGAAAGGTGTACCGGCTGACGGTCGTGCTCCAACAGATACTCTTCATCGATACGGGCATAGGGCGCATCGCTCAGGGCAATCTTCGCCGCTTCGGCAGCGCGGGTAATGCGCGCCATGGCAGCGCGGTTATCACGAGGATCGACCTGATGCGCCTCTCTTAGGTGCGCAACGAGGTGATTGACGATACACGTATCAAAATCATCGCCGCCCAAGCAGTTGTTACCGTGGCTTGCGAGAACCTGGTTGATATCTTCCGCCAGACGTACGACGGAGACGTCGAACGTGCCGCCCCCCAGGTCGTAGACCAAGACGTTTTTCGCTTCGCTGTGATGGGCCTCATAAGCCAGCACGGCCGCCGTCGGCTCGTTAATGATACGCTCGACAGCAAGGCCTGCCAGTGCGCCTGCTTCACGCGTGGCTTGACGCTGCGCATCCGAGAAATAGGCAGGCACGGTAATGACCGCTTGCTTCACCTCCGTGCCAAGAAAGGCTTCGGCGGCGCCCTTGAGGCGGCGCAGGATTAACGCTGATATCTCTTGGGGAGTGTAGTGCTTCTCACCCAGAGCAACGTGGGTGTCTTCCCCCATACGCCGCTTGATGGAGCGCAAGGTGCGTTCCGGGTGCAACGCATACTGATTGCGTGCGGTCTGTCCTACCAGCAAGGCACCATCATCCGCCAACCCAACGACGGAGGGCAGCAGGGATTGACCATCCACTTCGATAACATGTACTTGGCCATCGCGCACCACGGCCACTTCGGAGTTTGTGGTTCCAAGATCAATACCGATAATAGGTGTTTTCACAATAACGGGTCCTTAATGTGACGTATGGGTGTCAGGCACCGGTGGCTTATTCACGATGACCTCTGCCAGGCGCAGCAACCGCGTGCCGTGCCAGTAACCGGGACGCAGTTCGTCAAGCACTTCGCCTTCAGGCCGATCAACGTCGTACGCGATATCCGCGGCCTGCATGGTATGCGGATCAAACGGCTGACCGAGACTCTGGACGGGACGCACCTCACGGCGAGTTAAAATACCGTCTAAGCGCTCAAGGTTCATCGCCATACCCTGCGCCATACCGCGAACAAAGGTCGTCGCATCGCTTCGCCGAGCAAGCCACCCGGGTGTGTAACGTTGGGCTTGCGTGTGACCTGCTTGCAGACGATCGCGCAGATCAATCATCTCCAACAGCAGATCGCGCTCTTGTTCGCGCTGCTGAGCCTGGTGCTGTGCGCTTTGCTGAGACAGCTGCTGTTCAAGCCGTGATTTATCCTGTTCAAGCCTATCAAAGAGCTCACGAAACTGCTCCAACGCGGTTTTGAACTGGCGTGATTCGATTTTGACTTCACTTTTGAGCGCAGCAAGTTCGGCCAGTAGCGAGAACAGATCGGGTGCATCCAGCGCTTGCTCGTCAGTCTCCTGCGAACCGGGGGTTTGCAGATAGGTACGAAAGCGCTCCAGCAGTTGTTCCTGTTGGTCCTTGTCCATGCACATTCCTGTTTTCGTTGGTCGCACGTGGGCGTTAGGTTTCACCGCGCAGCAATGCACTAAAGAGCGCACGCGAAGGGCGTTGCGGTGCTTTAACGGGTGAGGTGCGATCGAGCAAATCTTCTGGCGTCGGCGGCTGGGCATCAAACAACTCAAAGGTTAAACGCTTACGCCGTGTGGCAATCTTTTCATAAGCGGCTTGAGCCGCCTGAAAACCTTGGGGGTCGCGTTCCGGCGAATGGCGCTTAATGGCTTCGCGATAGGCACGCGCAATCGTGGTGTCATCTGACGTGGCGTCAACGCCCAATACCAGATAAGGGTTTCTCACGGTTCATACTCCCCTATGTTCATCAGCATATTACTCACAAATTCAGCCACAACTTCAAGCCCGAAATCGCGTTCCATGGCACGCAGTGCTTGCTGTGTTTTTTTATCTAAACCCAAGTCATTACACAGCGCTTCCAGGCCGTGTTCATGCAAATCTGCAAGCACGGCGCTACTCTCCGACGCATGCCCGAAGGGGTTAGCCATTTCGTCGTCAAGCTCGTCTTCGTCAAAGGCCATGGAAGAACCACCAAACAACGGCGCTTCCAAGAAGCGAAAGTGCGCCAGAATCTCGCGCAATCGCGTTGCCGTGCGCATATCGCCGGCCTCGATAGCCCTTGCCTCAGCAGCATCCAGACGTCGAATTTCTTGATCACTCGCTTGCCATTTCTGTCTTGGGTACTTGGCCTCGAATGCATGTAGCACGAAGGTTGGGGCTTTCGACCACTGCTTCAAGGCTGCACGGGCTATCGCCAGCCTCGGTTCTTGCCAGTCGCAACGCTTGAGTAGCTCGCAAAGCTGTACCATGGCATCAAACGTGAGGGGCAAATGCGCGGCCGTTTTAAGCGGTTGCGTAAAATAGCGTTTGAGCGGTTCGGGCAGTTTTTCTGATGTCAGTTGCTCTTGCAGACGTGTGACAAAAGCGTCCAGATCGGCCGTGTCCTGTGCCTGAGGTTTTTTGATGCCGAAGCGTTTCCCCATGTGCGTCGGCGACTCTCCCGCCGCCAGCAGCTCTAGCGCGATATTGAAGTGCGCGGCGAGCCCACCGCCTTGTTGCTCGTATATCTCAAGGAGACTTGCAATGCCGGCTGACGAATCGTTTTGCATTTGCGTCAGTGCGGCGACGATATCGCAGCGTACACTAAAGCGCCCGGTGTCCCACTGCCTGGCTTGCATTAACTCATTGTCTGCCAGGTCGGGGCGCTTGGCGCGCAACTGCTTAGCCGCATGGGCCAAGTGCGCTTTCACGAGGCGCTCGCGTGCGCCGCGATTGATCGGGTCGATGGCGAGAACCTGATGTGCCAGCTTGGCCGCCTTTTTAAACGCCTGACTGGTCACGGCGGTATCCAATGCCGCGGTTAATACCCGCACATCGTTCGGCCAGTGCTGCAATGCCTGCTGTTCAAAGACGCGCGCCTGCTTGAGTTGCTTACCGCGTAAATAGTAGCCGTGTAAGCGCAGATAAGGCTCAGGGTCATCCGGATCATAATCCAGGCTTTCTTCAACGAAGGCAGCAACTTGCCTATCCAAGGCCTCGGGATCTTTGGAAGGTATTTCGTCAAGCAGGTGGAATAGTGCATCCGTGCGCCTAAGGGTCAGCGCAATTCGCAGAGCGTGGTCACTCTCGGGCAATGGCACCGACAACAAGAGCTCATCCGCCAATCTTTCCAAACTATCGTGATGCTCCCAAGGATCCGCTTTTTGGTCTTCTAGATACCACGTTAACAAGCGCAATAGATCGTAGTTGGGCGGTTGAACCGGGCGTTGTTGACGCAGCCATTGCGCGCTGTCGGGGAACTCTTCTACCAACAGACGCAGGGCATGCTCATCAACCCAGGATTTTCCTAGCGTTGTCTGATGGTGATACATTAGTTTAAAAAGCGCCTTGTTAGATGGAGTCGGCCCCAGCTTTTGCAGCGCCTGCTGCATTGACTGACGTGACCGATCCCAACCACGCAGGGTCAGCACAAAGCGCCGCGTTGCCTCGCCCATTCCCGCCAGTTGGGCGGCGGCTTCATTTTCTGGCACACAGGCCAGTTCGGCGGCCTGGCGCAAAGAGGCAAAAGCAGAGGTATCAGCCACCTTGGCCAATCGTGTTTTCGCGTCTTTCGGCGCTTCATCTACGCGCTGGAGCGCCTTGAGAATGTGTACCAAGTCGCGGCAGGGTGAACGAAACGGAATCCCAGCCAGTGCCTGTGTCAGCGCCTCGTCATCGCCATTGCAATAAGCTTCAAGCGCCGTTTCTGCTGCCAGGAGGTGCTGATGTAACGGGTCATCATCAGGCAGCGCGTCGCGTATCGCGGCGTTCCCCGCCAGGCTGTGGGCGGCTAACTTCGTACGCAGCACATCGCGCTCAGCACGGGAAATCCCCTCAGTAGCGGATCCGTTTAATAATGCGACGGCTTCATTGGTGTTTCCCAAACGCAGCAGCACGTCCGCATAGGGCAAGCGCACCGGCGCGACATCACTGCCTAACATACGTCGGTTATGCCAAATCACTAGGGCTTCTTTATCCATGCCTTTGTCGGCGAGTGCCATCGCACGTCCTTCATAGGCCTGGGCAAGATATTGACGCGTCTGCACAGTATCTGTCTGCTTTAAAAGCAACTTGAGAGTGGAAATCGCCTCGCGAAAGCGCCCTTCCTCAAGCGCTTTCTGCGCTTCTTGCGTTAACGTTTCACTGTCCGCGTGATGGAGTGTTGCCGGTGTCTTACTCCGTAGATGCCCTTTACGCTTTTTTTTCGCCATAATCGTCGTCACTTACGGGTTATCGGATACCAAAATACCATGTGCCTCAGATCTGAAACCGCCATTATCTCAAACTTCAGTTGGCGTAATCACGCGAGAACGCGGCCAATGACGCTTTCAGGTCTTTCTCCGCAATCGGGGCACCAATGCTACGGAACTTCCAATTGCTGTTATGGCGATACAAGCTACCCATAATCATGCTCACTTTGCCCCCGAACGTCGGGTCGTTAGCCACGTCAAATGTTGCAAATACGCTGCCGGTACCGGCCTTGCCGTTGTGGATACGAATGCCAGCAAACGGGATCTCACCGAAGTTCTGCTGTGAGAAAGAATTCAACACTAAGGCTAGTGTCGTAACCTCACTTGGTACCTGATTTAGGTTAATTTGGACGACTTCATTATCTTCGCCATCATCGCCGCCAGTGTCACCTGTCCGGTCATCGCCACTGTGATTGATAGAGCCACACTTAGATTTTAGCTGACGAAACCATACGGTATCGACCAGATTGCCTTGGGCATCAAACATGCCCACAGAGGCGTCTAGGTCAACGGCAACGTGTTTTTTGCCAAAAAAACCTTTCTTTTCGATTGCGCCCCAGTTCACACCGATTTCAATGTAATCCAAGGTATCACCATCTTCTTTTTCAAGACTGATGCGTTGGCCTTTTGCGAGGTTAATAGACATAGTGAATGCTCCATTTTTTTAAGTGATTGCCGTGTATCGGCATTGGGTTTAACGAATGTTGGGTAGGCTAATAGTGGCGGTCTGGTCTGCTTTAGTCAGGTTGATCATTGGATTCTCGCTGGCTGGGTAATTAAACAGTGGCTTGCAAAGCGACGACCCGTTTGGCCCAACTAACGTGACACGTCGCTTCTAGCATCTGGCCACTGTCTTTAAACACCGCTTCCGCACTGTTGAGCAGGGCGTGGGCCTGAGGCTGCTGGCGGGCCATGGCTTGAGTAAAATGCTCTTCGATCAGCGCTACTTGCGCAGGATGAACGCAGGTCTTGGCATAAAATCCCCAGGCTATGTCTTGGGCTACTTCACGAGATAGGGTGTCGGGTTCCCCAATTAAATCACACACGGGGGCTGACAGCTCGAAGCCGGCAGGCCTGAAAACGGTAATGAGCCGCTCAATAGTTGATCGCAAAGGAGTGTCGTAAAGCGTTTGACCGGGCTGGCGCTTAAGGCCCAGGGCACCTAAAAGATCATTAGCACCAATACGTAGCGCGATGATCGGGTTACATAGGGCTTGCACCGCTTTAAGGGTGGCGATCACGCTGTTTTCACTAAACAACGCCGGGGTTTCGAGCGTTGGCATAATGGCGAGCTCCTTGTGGCGATTCAGTACCTCGCGCCATGCGGACATGGTGGTATCGTCGAATTTGGGTATGACCATCCCATCGATACGTGCCATCGCGTCAGACGACTCCAATAGCTGGCGCAGCACAAAGGGATTACGCGGCCTGACAAAGCGCAGGAACGATACGTCTTGTGGTGCCGCCTTCAACGCTTTTATCAATCGTTGCACGGCCCAGGCGACGGCGTCGGGTGTCACCGCGTCTTCCGTACACAGGATGATCGATCGTGCATCATGGCAGCCAACGGCTAAAATCTGATCGAGCGCTTTGTGGGTGGCGGGCACATAGAGCGATGCGCCTAGTTGGCCATAATGGGGTGTCGCCATTAGATAGCCTCCACTGTGGAAAGCGCTTTGATTAATGAGCAGGCATGGAAGGGCATATCAGGGCATACATCCACCGGTACGTTTTTTTCTTTTGCCAGCAGTATGAGATGCTCGACATCTGGGTGAGCGGTATCACGCACCATTAACAGGGCCGGGACGCGACGCAGCATGACGCGTGTGGCCTCAGCAATTCCCGGCTTGATGTGATTGATGTCGTCAACGCCATAATCGCGTTGGATCTGTCCGAGCATTTCTTGCATCAAGAACCGCTGGCGCGTGAGTTCGCCCTCCGCTGGGAGAGGCGTGTTGTCAAACGGCTGCGATAAATAGACGGCGACGCGCTCTATGAACGCCTGTGATTGGTCGTATGGCGCCAAGTCGGCATATAGGACACAGCCATGAAAAGCGCCCTTGGGTACTTGGTGGTTGAGGACCGAGCGCGATACAAGCCCTGAAACAGTGGCGTTGAGAATGCCCGATGGAATGGCATAGTCCTCACACGTTGCCGCGTAATCAGCCGTACCGCCAATGTCAGAAATGACCGCCAAACGGGTAGAAACGGTGCTTTTACCTTGGGCACGTCGGGCAGTGTTGTAGCGCGCCATATCTGAACGCAATTCACGAGTAATCACACCTTTTGCGGTCCATGCATCGACAAATACAATGCGCTTAGCCTCTACGCCGACATCATCCAGCAGATAATCCAGCGCCGCGGTATCGATGCCTCGATCACGAATAATGGAGACGCTGTAGTGCTGGCATGCTTGATCTTCATAATTCACTAGGGCACGTCGGAGCAGTGCGCCCGCTGGGGTGCCAGCACGCACCAAGCTGACCAGCGTAATGGGTGAGGCGCTACCCCCCAAGTCGGTTACCAACTGATGGGCCAGCTGGCGCACTTCACGCGCTAGCCTTGGGGCGTAGCGCGCGCAGAGGATCTCAAATAACGTCAGGTATCGAGGGCTTGGCGCCTCTTCACGATGAATCATTTCACTGTAGTGGGCTTGGCCTGTTTGAATGCGGCGCTCTTTCTCTTCAATCGAGAGATATTCTGGCGCTATCGGAGTGAGCAGAAACTGGCAGTCATCCGGCTGGTAAGAACCGTAAAAGGGCGCGAGCGCGGTCATTGGGCGAGTTCCTTTACTGCGTTCCAAACTTGGCTACGCGTGGGCATTACGGCCATATCGCTATGCGTCATGAAAGGTAGATCCGATAGGCTGTCGCCAAGCGCGATGATGGTGTCTTCTGGTTGACGCTTAAGCACCTCTTCGAGAAGAAACCGGCAAGCCTCTGATTTGCAGGTGTAGAAAGGTCGCAGCGCGGCATTACGGGTGTTGGTATGAAGCGATAATCCATGTGCCTGAGCCACCTCGTTGAGTAGCGCGTGAGCCTCGATAGACAGCTCCCCCGTTGCCTTGATCGACAAATAGACCGGCACTGACAGGTCTTCTAGCTGACGCAGCGTAAACTGCAGGTGCGGCACTACCCGTGGCAGTGCCTCGCTAAGGTCAGCGTAGGCCCGGCCGATAGCAAGGTGCGCATCATCCATATGCGGCGCCAGACGCGATTGCCACGCCGGTAACACTTGGCCTTCAAACGTGACCAGTGCGCCATGGCTCACCACGGCATATTCCCGTGGGAAGGATAGTGACACGCGATCCAGCGCATAGCTGGTTCTACCCGTTACCGGAATAATCAGGTCGGCCGCGCCACTGAACAGCTCCCACAGCATGCGTTGCTGGTGGGTCTGAAACGAAAGCGCAGCGCCGTCTCTATCGACAGCGGCGAGCTGAACGCGCTCAGCGTTGCCAGGTAATGACCGCTCACTGGCGAACAGCGTATCGTCGAGATCCGTCAGTAGGATCAATCGGCCACGGCTCATGCTACTTGCCCTTGTGCGTTGTGAGCATGCAGGCGGTGGGCGGCTTCAAGCGCTTGGCTTAAATGAGGCAAGCCGATGCCATCAAAGGCCAGTGGTACACGCTGTAGCGGTGCGTTGTAAAGGAAGTGGGTTTTGCTGCTGTCGCCAGGAGCGGGGTGTTCAAGCTTATTGGCCACTTCATCACCCAAGGCAATGGGTGAGCGTGTTGAGCTTTGAAACAACACATCCATTCCGGCTGTTTCTAACGCCAGCGCAGCACGGAAGGGAGTATCTAAGAACTCGCCCATGCCGTACACCACATGGGGCTTATTGACATGCAGGTTCCGTGAGAAAAATTCGTCTTCCAGTAATGTCTCGTAGGTACCAAATACCATGCCATAAAGACCCTGCCGCTCCAGTGGCAGCGGCGCTGACTGCGCCGATAGTGCGTCGCAGAAATCGACATCGACATTAGCAGGCAGGGTGGCCTGATACTCTGGGTTGGCCGCGAAGGAAAAGGTCCCCGCCATCAGCTGTACGAAGTTAATCTCGATATTTGACGGTAGCAGTGACAACAGTTGTGCTCGCGCTGCTTCATCTAGCCAGCTAACGATCGACACAATGTGCAGGCGTTTAACCCGTGAGAGCTCGGGCTGCTCGATTAGCGCATGGGCTAACTGAGCCAAGGTGCGACCCGTGGATATCTCATCATCGACAAGCACAAGATCCTCAGTCGTTTTGACGGCGTGCAGCGCATCGCCTTCCAGTCGAGCCATGTGCATCGTATCAGCGTGCGAGTGTGCCTCGCGGATGCGTAACCAGGGATCAGGCACCAAAAAGCGGGTGGTGTGATGAAAGACGCTATGTTCATGCAGCCTGCCAAGATGGCGGGCAACGCCGGCGCCCAAACCGACGGCTGTTTCCGCCATGCCGACCACATAAGCGGTGCTGCCACGCAGCTTGATGGCCTGCGCTAACTCGGCATGAATAGCGTCCATTTTGGAAGGCCGCACCGGTACATGCTTGCCCAGCACGCGGGAAACGAACAGATAGCCGCGACGCGGGTTTAGCCGAGACGCAAAGGCGATTAATTCGTCAAGGCGGTGGCCATTTTCGGTCAATGTAAGCGTCAGCCGTCCGGCCTGGATGTCTTTAATCAATCTTGGCGTGCTCATAGAACAGTATTCCAATCAGTATATAGGCTCTGAAAAACCGACTGATCGCACCAGAAACAGCTTTTCAGAACAAACATCGCCCAGCATCGGAAGCTGGTGTCATGATGAGTGGGAGCCGAGGCTCCCACTCTTGCGCTCGTTTAAGAAGCGTTTAACCCATACTTGGAGGCGAGGTCACCCAGGCCACCGCTAAAGCCTTGGCCGATGGCACGGAATTTCCATTCGCCGTTGTTCCGGTAGAGCTCACAGAAAATCATGGCATCTTCTACCGAGTAATCTTCTGACAGGTCGTAACGCACGACTTCCTGGTTATTGTCTTCGTTGATAACGCGAGCGAAGGCGTTTTCAACCTGACCGAAGTTCTGGCCACGTGCAGCGGAATCGTGGATGGTGACCGCGACAGCAATTCTATCGACGTCAGCGGGCACCGTGGAAAGGTCGACCTTGATGACTTCATCATCGCCTTCGCCTTCACCCGTGAGGTTATCGCCCGTGTGCTCAACAGAGCCATCGGCAGACTTTAGATTATTGTAGAAAATGAAATCTTTATCACTGCGGCACTTGCCATCGCTATTGACCATAAAGACGCTGGCATCCAGATCAAAGTCTTGACCGGTGGTGACGCGAGGGTCCCAGCCCAGGCCAATACGGATTTGCTTGATACCGGGTGATTCTTTGCTCAGCGAGATGTTGCCGCCTTTGGAGAGCGAAATTGACATGTGTTAATACCTCATCATTAGTTGCGAGAAAAACAGACTAAGCACCCGCTTAGCCCTAGTAAAGGCCTTTTGGCAGGCCGTAACTGGGTAGGAATGCCCTCAAGCTAAGCTACCAGTAAAGCTATTGGCCTTGGCTGCAAAACGTCATTAGCGACCTTCCTTGTAAAACTCACTTACGACCATGGAATACCGATGACTGATCCACCCCCAACGATATCAGATTCACGCTTGTATTGGGGCAGGTTTGAGTCAGCGACAGGCCACCAAGCACCCTGGCCTTGATGACAGCAAAATAAGTCGTGAGTTGCGTCGTAACGCGACGAATGATGTTTATTACCTCGAGCTAGCCCGGCGCCAGAGCAATGATCGGCGGCGAACCCCTGCTTTTCGCCCAAAGGGCGGGGAGTGGGCAAGAAACACACAGATAAGAAGAGTGTCTGAACTTAGGGTATGTTGTTAACTCAAGCGAGAGTTAATGAGCAGGGGCGGCAATTCATCAGTTCTTCCCTGGTACGTTGAACTCAGCGTTTAAGTCGAATTTTAAAAACCCCGAGGCATCGTAAGGTGTAAGGTGTTTTTAATACGCCCCTACCCAATAAGATGAAGGATGGGGCAAGTAGGTTTGTATGTTGCTAGGGTGGTGCAGTCACTCAACGTAAAAATTAATCAATCACTCGACAACATTTAATCAGATGATTGTCGACGCTGTTAAGGGAAGCATAAGTGATGGGTACCGAACTGATTGCAGGGCAAAACGCCAAACTCAATGACGCACAGCTGACGTTTAGTCTTGATGTGGGAAACGACCAAGGGGCTGGCCTAGACGCCTCAGTCATTCTGCTGGCTAACACAGGGAAGGTGTCGAGCGATGATGACTTTATCTTCTTCAACCAACCCAAGCACCCGTCAGGTGGCGTAGAACAAAAAGACGGGTCGACGTTTTCGGTCGATCTGAGCAAGGTGCCTGGGCACCTTGAGCGCATAGCCTTCGTCCTCACCGTTGATCCTGGGCTATCCGCGCTGTCGAGCGGCTACCGTTTTGACCTTAAGGGGGCTGGTGAACAGTTTGAATTCATTGGTCAAGGCGCTGGGCGTCAGGAGAAGTCGCTCATTGTGTGCGAATTGTACCGTCGCAATGGTGATTGGAAAGTGAAAGTCGTTGACCAGGGCTTTGCCGGTGGCATGGCGCCGCTTGCCGAGCATTTTGGCGTTGATGTCGACAGTGATTCTAAGCCAGCTCCCTCGCCAACACCGGCCCCGGAACCAGCCCCTCCCAAGCCCCAGGAGAAGCCATCGATTAATCTTAGCAAGATCACCCTTGATAAAAAGGGCGACACTATTTCGCTTGAGAAAAAGTCAGCCACCTTCGGCAAAATTCATGTGAACCTCAATTGGGATCAAACCGAGGGGGCGGGCGCCAGCAAAAAAGGCCTATTCGGATCGTTACTGGGCGGCAAGCAAGGGGGGATCGATCTTGATCTTGGCTGTATGTTCGAGTTTAAAGACGGTACCAAAGGGATTGTTCAAGCCCTTGGCAATAACTTCGGCAGCCTGGAAAAAGCGCCCTATATCTTCCTGGATGGCGACGATCGCACGGGGTCAGTGAATCAAGGTGAGAATCTGTATCTGAATGGCGAGCATTGGGGTGACATCAAGCGTGTGATGGTCTTTGCCTTCATTTATGAAGGGGTTGCGAACTGGGCACAGACCAATGGTCGCGTATCGATTAAAGCCCCTGACCAGCCTGAAATCGAAATTCGCATGGACGCCAGCGGGAAAAACGAGAACTTCTGTGTGATTGCGATGCTGGAGAATCAAAACGGTGCCCTGAATATTTCTAAAGAGGTGAACTACTTCGGTAGTCATAAGCCAGCGGATAACCATTATGGCTTTGGTTTCCAGTGGAAAGCCGGCACTAAGTAACGACATAACGTTGCCCATTTCAATCTGAGCAAACACTGAGCAAGGAGCTACAATGGATCGTCGTTTACCTATCTACCTACTTATCGACTCGTCGGGTTCAATGCGCGGCGAGCCGATACAGTCAGTCAACGTCGGCTTGACTGCCATGCTATCGGCGCTGCGCCAGGACCCTTATGCCCTCGAAACGGTTTACCTATCAATCATCACCTTTGATCACGAAGTGAAAGAGCTGCTCCCCCTGCAGGCCTTAGAAAGCGCCCAGGTGAATGACATCGAACTACCACGCTCCGGTGCAACGCACATGGGCGAAGGCCTCAATAAGATCTGTGACTGCGTAGAGCGGGATATCCTAACGTCCACGTCCGACCAGAAGGGCGACTTTCGGCCGATGCTGTTTGTGATGACCGATGGCTCGCCCTCCGATCTGATGGAGTTTGACGCGGCGGTAGCGCGCATCAAAGGTATGAAGTTTTCCGAGATCATCGCCTGCGCGGCTGGCCCCAAGGCGAAACAAGAGCACCTTAAAAAGTTCGCGACCAAAACGGTCAGTCTGGAAAACATGGACAGCGCGGGCTTTGCGAATTACTTCCAATGGGTGTCAGCGTCCATTGCGGCTAATGCCAGCGGCCAACAAAACGGGGCGGGTGACGACATCACGTTGCCACCACCCCCGGATGAAGTGCAGGTCGTCCTGTAACCGAGGTATTAATGAGACGCTTACCCATTTTCTTTGTGCTGGATGTTTCGGAATCCATGGCCGGTGAACCTCATGCTCAACTGCAGCGGGCGATGGAGTCTATCGTTGAGCAACTTCGCCAAGACCCAAGCGCCCTGGAGACCGTGCATATTTCGATCATCGCTTTTGCCGGGCAGGTGGGTACCGTGGTGCCTATGGTGGATCTGATAAGTTTTTATCCCCCGCGCTTACCGCTTGGCGGCGGGACGGCCCTGGGGGAAGCCCTGGATGAACTGATGACCCGCATTGAGGTGGACGTGAAAAAAACCTCGCCCAATCAGCGCGGAGACTGGGAGCCGGTCATCTACCTATTAACCGATGGCCGCCCAACTGATCGCACCGATGCCGCTATCAAACGCTGGCGCCAACACTACGCCAGCCGCGCGCATTTGATTGCCGTTACTCTTGGTGGTGCTGCGGATACCCAAGTGCTCAAGCAGCTGACCGATGACGCGGTGTCGCTGGACAACGGTAGCGGCGAAGATTTGAGCCGCTTTGCTCGCTGGGTTTCCGCGTCGGTCGCCGCCCAGAGCCAAGCGCTGGATGTGGGTAAAAACGCGCCCGGGATATCACTTGCCAAAGCGAGCGATGTGGGGATCAGCTTGGTGAAGGACAGTGACGCGGCGCCTGTCGACGATCAAGTTGTGGTGTTCACGGGCCGCTGCCATCGCCACAAGAAGCCGTACCTGCTCAAATACAACGCCGTTCCGCCGGTACCGGGTAATTTTGGCGCGTCAGCCGCCCAGGGTATTTATGGGCTTGAAGGTGTCTATCCGCTTGGCGAAGAGTATTTCGAGTGGTCGTCACAGAGCAGCACGAACGCAACGGTTAGCAGCGACCAACTAGAAGGGGTGCCGCCTTGTCCCCACTGTGGTGCGGTCACCACGTTTGCATTATGCGGCTGCGGCAAACTGATGTGTTGTAACGGTCCCGGCCAGCAAACGTGCCCTTGGTGTGACGCTAACGTAGTGTTTGGTCAAGGTAGCGGGGGCACCGGTTTTGATGTGGGCAGGGGACAAGGGTGAAGCATTCACAAGACTACTACCGGCGTGTCATTAACAGCTTGTTTGGAGTGCCAGGGCAGCGGGTGAAAGATCACGTGATGGATCAGGTGCTCAACGAGACGGAGGCTGCAGCGTTAATAGATGAATTTTACGACCGCTTTAATGACGTCATGCTAGTGCATTTTAATCAGGCAAAAGAGGATGGCACGAAAGCAAAAGAAGCGGGTCACGCCTCGACGCCAGGCCTCCCCATCTGCAATAGCGAGGAATGCGAAGTGTCCGAACATCACAATGCCAACTCTGGCAATGCTCCCCAAGATCGGTCAGCGGACGCACCCATCCAGCCGGGCGATATCCCCTCCGAGGCGCCTGCAGAAGCGCCAGTACCGATAGTCGCGTCTCGTGCCGAGAGCCTCCCGAATGGTCGTTCGGGGCAGCCCTATGACGTTTGCCTTGATGAGTTGCTGGATGACTTGCCCGCGAAGCTGCAGCTTGAAGATGACGGTGGCAGTAACCTGTCATTGTCCGATGACCGTCGGCTGCAGGGCACACCGACTGCCCAGGGGGCTCACCAATTGGAAGTGCAAGGTCTTGATGAGCAGGGCGAAACGATACTGCAGCTCACGCTCAAGCTGGCGCTGATCCCCAGCTCTCGCGACCTGTGGAAAAATCTGCCGTCAGACCCCGACGTTCCCTATGCCAAGCCCGATGAAGAGGTTGATCGTCTAAGCGGTGGCGATGGATGGCAAATGGCCATGGGCTCCCAGCGCGGTCGGTCTCATGCCCATAGGGGAGGGCAGCGTGATGATCATGGCACTATCGCCCGGGCAACGACAGGCTGGAATGTGTTGATCGTGGGGGATGGCGCGGGGTCGTGTGATTACGCTCGCCAGGGAAGTTTATTAGCAACGACCGTGGCTCGCGATAAGCTGTTGAGCTCATTGGCGGCAAACGAGGGGGCCGCTTTGGAAGCTGCTGCGCTTGCGTGGTGGAAAGGGGGTGATCGTTCTCGCATGTCGCAGGCGTTACTGGTACCCCTGCAGCAGACGATGATTACCGCGGTGCATGCGGGCCATCGAGCGATTGCCGAGGAAGCCAAAGCCTCTGGTCACCCGGCGAAAGCGTTTTCGACAACCTTGCTGCTCGCGCTGCATAAAGAAACGCCTGATGGTCATATCGTCGTGACGTTTGGGATTGGCGACGGCGCGGTGGCAGCGCTCTACGAGGATCGGCAGGCCCAGATGTTGAACACGGCGGACTCAGGCCAGCATGCCGGGCAAACTCGTTTTCTTGACGCGCCACTTTTCCAAGAGGCTGAGGGGCTTTACCAGCGGGTGAAGATTAACGTTTTCTCTTCACTGGAGGCTCTCATTGTCGCCACTGATGGCCTGACCGACCCAAAATTCACGTCTGATAATGATATGCACGACGGTGAAAGCTGGTGGACGCTCTATGATGAGCTGGCGCCGGCCCTGTCAGCCCCCAACGATGATTCTGAGCGCGACCCGCTACAGGACTACCTGAGCTTTTTTGTTGAGCGTCATCACGACGACCGGACGTTGGCAGTGCTTTATCGTGACAGCGTCGCTTCAGCGGTTATGGGCGGCGCGGAGATCACGGCATGAGCGCCCCCATCATTACGCTAACCACCTCTAACGGTGAGCAAGTCCAGTTTCGTGACAAAATCATCGCCAGCGGCGGTATGAAAGATGTCTACGCCAGCCCAGACAAACGCTATGTGGTTGCCTTTTACCGCGCCCAGCTAGATGACGCAGCCCGACAGCGCCTTGAGATGATTACCGGTGCCTACCGTGAGCGTATCTTTGACAATGAGCAGGGCGCCTATTGGGAACAACTGTACTGTTGGCCCACGGCAACGGTGGAGCACAACGGGCGGACCGGGGTAGTGGCACCGTTTTATCGTGACCACTTCTTTTTTGAGCATGGTTCATTCAACGACGACATGCTCAAGATTCAGGGCAAGGACAAGGAAGGCAAGTGGTTTGCGTCGCCCAACAACCAATTCAAGTTTTTGGACGAACGGGAGCGTGGCAACTGGCTTAACTACCTGCAGCTCTGCTTACGGCTGTCTCGCGCCGTTCGCCGATTGCATGCGGCAGGGCTCGCCCACAGTGATTTGAGCTACAAAAATGTACTGTTGGCACCGACGACCGGCAACGTCTGTATCATCGATATGGATGGCCTGGTCGTGCCCGACCGGTTCCCCCCAGAGGTCGTGGGCACCCCCGACTTTATTGCGCCTGAATGCATCGCAACGAGCCACTTGCCTAAGACTGACCCACAACGGGTATTACCCAGTATTTTTACTGACCGGCACGCACTGGCCGTTATGGTCTATTCGCTGCTGCTGTTACGCCATCCCTTGCGTGGGCAAAAAGTGCATGCCGATGACCCCAGTGAAGATGAGCGCCTCACGATGGGCGAGCAGGCGCTGTTCGTAGAGCATCCCAGCGACAACCGTAATCGCCTCAACCCTACTGAAGCGACAAAATCAACTGAACTGCCCTGGAAAGATCCTCAAAAGCTGCCTTACACCGTCACCGGTCCTTACCTAACGGCGTTGTTCGATCGTGCCTTTATCGACGGGCTGCATGACCCCCGTAGTCGTCCCAGCGCGGATGAGTGGGAGGTTGCCCTGGTTAAAACGGTAGACCTAATTCAGCCCTGCCAAAATAGCGCCTGCCAGCAAGCTTGGTTTGTGTTCGATAACACCACGGCGCCGCGCTGCCCCTTCTGCCAAACTCGGTACCAGGAAAAGCTGCCGGTGATTAACCTCTATTCCTCGCGGGGAGATCGTTATCGGCCGGATAACCATCGCTTGATGGTGTACTCAAATCAGAGCGTTTTCCCCTGGCACGTTGATCGCACAATTATACCTAACGAACGGCTTGGTGATGAGCATAAATCGCGTGTGGGCTACTTCGTGCTGCACCAGCAGCGGTGGTTCTTGGTCAACGAACACATGCCTGATTTGAAGAATGCCGTGACAGGAGATGCCGTGCCAATTGGCGGCAAGGTTGAGCTGGAGGACGGTCTACAGCTGCTCACCGGCAAGTCACCGGGTAGCCGGTTGTTCTATCTGCAGATGGTATAGAGGTGTCTCCGAGGGTTATCGGTATTGGCGAGTTGTCACCCAGATCGCACTGCCCTTGGCAAGCGACAGTGCCATCTGATTGCCTTGTTTGCGAAATCTGTCGATACGCTAGATCAGAGATTAACAGCCAGTAAGCTGTCTGACAGCGTGTACTGCGCGATGATGAAGGCGATATAGCACGCTGCCATTATGCCGCCTGTTATGCGTCCGATCTTGCCCACAAAGAGCAGGAAGGCCGCAAAGACGAGGGTCACAAGGACGACCGCGTAGATGTCGAAGGATGTAAAACGTGGATCAATCAACAAAGGCTTGGCGACGGCAGAAAGCGCCAGGACCGACAGAATATTGAAGATGTTGCTGCCAATGATACCGCCTACGATCATGTCGTTTTGGCCCTTGCGAGCGGCAGCTACACAGGCGGTCAGCTCAGGCAGCGAGGTGCCAAAGGCAATAAGGGTCATACCGATCACGGCTTCGGGCACGCCGAGTGCAACACCGCCAGCAACCGCTCCCTGAACCAGAATCTCGGACCCGATCAGCAGGGTTAAGATGCCGACAAGCAGCATAAGTCCTGGAAAGCGGCTACCGGTATCGTGCTCTTCCACTTCGTCTACGTCGAGCTTGCTAGCCTTGTACTGGTAGAACACGTAGCCAGCAAGCGCGATGACCATCACCAGACCTCCCCAGGCTGGCAGGATACCGGCGACTACCGCCGCCACCATACCGGCCGTGGCAGCCAGCATGACGACCGTGTCTAGAGCCACGTCGGCGCGGCTGAAGACAACAGGTGCAATCAGGGCTGACACCGCAATCACCATGAAGACGTTGGCAATGTTTGAGCCAATCACGTTGCCGACCGAAATGCCGGGAAAACCAGACAGGTTGGCGTTGACAGAGGTGAAAAGTTCCGGCGCAGAGGTGCCAAACGCCAGGACGGTGGCGGCAATGAAAAGCTTTGATAATCCTGACCGTCCGGCGACCGTCACGGCGTTATCGACCGTCCAATCTCCTCCCTTGATCAGCAGCCAAACGCCAAACGCAATTGCGCCGAATGCAATCAGGGAAAGTTGGTAAGTGCTGAGTTCGTGCATGTTGGTTCCAGAAGAATAAAAAACGGCGAAAAGAGAGGACGGTTTTTGTCGTTGAAGGGGTTATAGATCGAACTCTTCAGGCTTGAGACCAAGCTCCTGTGCGATTTCTCGCACCACGGCTTTCTCGTCGTCATCGAAATCGCCATCGGCCGCACCAATGGCGCACACGACACGCACAATGACCCGGGCTTGATCTTCCTTGCCGCGTACCTTGCCGACGGTCTGCAGGGCATTGGCCTTGCCGATTTCATGATCGAATTCGAAATCGCCAACGGCTTTGTTGAACACCTCAATCACCTGCCGAATGTCGAAATGCTTCAGCTCGTCCGAGCGCTCTAAAAACGCTGCCATCTTCTGCTTTTCCGAGGCATCGACGGTGCCGTCAGCCGCGGCGACGAGGGCGCAGCCAGAGACGATTGCTTCCATAAAGGTACGGTTTTTGAACTTCGCTACCTCAGCTGTCAGGTTTTCACGTGCCTTAGTAACGTTTTCTTTTAGCCAATTAAGTGCCATCTTGCTTCTCCAGTCTGATAATGAACCATTTTGAAATTTAGCGGACTTGATCGGATAGCCTATCAAGCGCCTTTGAGGTCCGCGAGGCGGATACGTTGCACAGCTTGTGGCGAATGGTCATTGATGCTACGACAATGTCGTATGGGTGTATTTTACGATGGTCCTTTGTCATCCTCGTGCCCGGAGCTGCCATTGTCCGACAGGAATTCATCGCGAATGCGTTGGCTGTCATCGTTGTTGCGGCTGGTAATGCGTGCCTGCTCTGCTTGAATTTCTCGTTCGGCGCGGTCTGCCTCGCGACGGGCATGCAGTTGCCGGGCAGCGCGACGAACCCGCCAGGCGACATAGGCACCCCCCAACGCCAGCAAGGTTAGGACAACGATATTGAACAGCGGAAAGTGACGGTAGCCCGGCTCGACTTGCCAGGCCTTCACTGCGTTCGGAAACATCGAGAAGATTGGAACACGCCAGCCGTAATGCCGAACGGCCACTAAGTTATTTTCGTCCTGTGAAATCGAGCGGGCACGAGTGTGCAGGTCGGAGCTATCGAACTTTCCGTACAAAATTGCATCTTCGTTGCGGTAATTGCGCGGATCACCTTCCTGGTTTTCTGCCAGGATAAAGTACACGTCCATAGTGCTGACAGAGCTACCGGATTCACTGTTCTCGTTGTTATTCTGGGTATCTACCCGCTTAACATCGGTACCGATCAGGCGCACGACATCAACCTGCGGTAGGGCATAGTATAAAGCGGCGCCGACTGCGATCAAAGCCGCGCCAACCAGGGCATATCCAAGGCGTTTCATTGATCATTTTCCTTAGGGTTAAGGTTTCGTAGCGACATGTTCTGTTGCTGATACACTCTGCATCTACACTATCAGTGCCTACCCGGCGCTATGTCTATTTGGCTTGGTGGCAAGGCTTTAGCAGGTTTCTATTGAAGATCACAGAAATGGACATTGCATTGTCTGATGATAAATGTAATCGCATTTGAGCTATCGGTGATAATGACATTCGTGAGCGTCTTCGGCAACTTTGCTTCGATACCGAAGTAGCAGGCCCTAGCAGGGGTGATCTCTAGGCTGCCTGAGGCAAAACGCTGGCTCGACGAGAGCGCCTAGCCGAATAGGCAGCGGATACGAGGTGTTAAGGCGTGATGAGATGGCCATCGCCATTTCAGAAAATTCCCATTGCCACCAAGCGGCCACCCCTGCATATTACCCGACAGCCAAAGCATAGCGTTCTCATTGCGAATGCAGGACTTATTAACCAATCACGAGGTACCTATGTCGCAGCAAGTTGTCCTTACTACCTCGTCACATCTTGAAGGCTATCGAGTCATCGAGCATGTCGACATTGTTTCGTCTGAGTGTGTATTCGGCATGAACGTGCTCAAGGATATGTTCGCGGGCTTTCGCGATTTCTTTGGCGGCCGCAATAAATCATCTCAGAACGCATTGCGTGATGCGCGTATTGCTTGCCTTGATGAATTGCGTACAGAGGCAGCTCAAATGGGCGCCAACGCTGTGATTGGCATTGATCTTGATTACAGCGAGATTTCAGGCGGCGGCAAGTCGATGCTGTTCTTGGTTGCTACAGGTACGGCGGTGAAGGTGAGGAGAGCGTAATTGAACCGATGACGGTTCGTTGGGGGCTTGTAGATGACGGGAACAAGTTGTCAACGGTACCAGCGCGATTGGAAGTCCTGCTCGACGGAAGCGTCAATATAAAAACTGCGTCACTATTCAAGTGGCTGCACGAGAGGTTCGCCAACCCGTAGTTCTTATCTGGAATAGTAGCGCCATTCAATTTGTAAACGCACTGTAGCTAATTCGTCGGCGCAAGTTGCTTCATAGGGGTAGCTAAATGTTATGTTATAATGTAACAATAATAGAATTGATGATATTGATGTGCATCTGAACCCCCAACTACCGCTCGCTTATGCCCACCGTGGAGACGCCATGACAGCGACGATTCGCCTCTATAACACGCTGACGCGCGCTAAAGAACCGCTCCGCACCGAACGCCCCGACCGGGTGACCCTGTATGTCTGTGGCCCCACGGTATATAACTTTGCGCATATTGGTAACGCCCGCCCGGCGGTGATTTTTGACGTGCTGGCGCGCTTGTTAAGGTATGACTACCCCGAGGTCGTCTACGCGCGCAATTTTACCGACGTGGATGACAAGATTAATGCCGCGGCGGCAGACGCTGGCGTGCCGATTGGTGCGATCACCGAGCGCTATATTGAGGCCTACCACCAGGATATGCAGGCGCTGGACGTACTGCCACCGGATATAGAGCCCCGGGTGACCGGGCATATCCCTGACATTATCCAACTGATCGGCACATTAATCACCCGCGGTCATGCCTATGTAGCCCAGGGCCATGTGCTGTTTGATGTGGCCTCTTACCCCGAGTATGGGGCGCTGTCGGGTCGCCGTCCTGATGACATGCTGGTCGGCGCCCGGGTCGAAGTTGCCCCCTACAAGCGTAGCCCCCTCGATTTCGTGCTCTGGAAGCCTTCAACACCAGAAATGCCCGGCTGGCGGAGCCCTTGGGGCCGCGGGCGACCCGGCTGGCACGTGGAGTGCACGGCGATGATCGGCCAGCACCTGGGGCATACCCTCGATATTCACGGCGGCGGCCAGGATCTGATCTTTCCTCACCACGAGAACGAAATTGCCCAGGGCACCTGCGCCCACGGCGCGCTTTACTGCCATACCTGGGTGCACAACAGCTTTATCACCGTCGAGGGGCAGAAAATGTCCAAGTCCATTGGCAACGTACTGCTGGTACGCGATCTGCTCAGCCAGGCGCCCGGTGAAGCGGTTCGCTTTGCACTGCTGGCGACCCACTACCGCCACCCGCTGGACTGGAATGCCCAGCGGTTGGCCCAGGCGCGGCAAACCCTGGCGCGCTGGTACCGCCGCCTAGCCGCTGTCACTGGGGATGAGCAGGCTGAAGGAGAACAGAATGCGTGGAAGAGCGTAGCGCCGGATGTCGAGGTGCTGGAAGCCCTGCGCGATGACCTCAATGTGCCCCGCGTCATCAGCCGCCTGCACGCGCTATCAAGCGCGATTAGCGATGCTACCAATAAAGAAAATGCACGCTTAGCCGCCCAACGGCTGCGTGCCTCTGCCGCGTTGGTCGGCTTATTACAGCAACCGGCAGCAAGCGCCTTAAACGCCCTGCGGGAACTGCCAGATCAAGCCTCGCCACAGCGGCTGCCCGCCAGCCGGGTTGAGGCATTGATAGCAGAACGCCATCAGGCCCGCCAGCAGCGCGATTTTGTCCAGGCAGATGCCCTGCGCCAAACGCTTGAAATGGCCGGTGTGGTGATAAATGACACTCCACAAGGCACTCAGTGGCAGTTCGCCGACGCGGTGACGGTATGAAGAGGGAGGCGCGAAATGCAACGCTATGATGTGATTATCGTCGGGGCGGGCCCGGCCGGGGTAGGTTTAGCTACCATGTTAGCAAAACTGCCCGATCTCGATTATGTACTGCTGGAAGGCGGGCGTATTGGTGAATCGCTGCGCCGCTGGCCCGCGCAAACGCGTTTTATCACCCCCTCGTTTTACAGCAACCCCTTCGGCCTGGCCGATCTCAATGCCGTGGATGCACTCAGTTCGCCCGCACTCTATTGCGGTGTAGAACACCCCAGCGGCGCCCAGTACGCCGACTACTTAAACTTTATTGCCCAG
Source organism: Halomonas llamarensis (assembly GCF_023555005.1). Lineage (GTDB taxonomy): Bacteria > Pseudomonadota > Gammaproteobacteria > Pseudomonadales > Halomonadaceae > Vreelandella > Vreelandella llamarensis. Next base: position 47,403 of record NZ_JAMJPJ010000008.1, read on the forward strand.
CAGCACGAGCTACCCATCCGTGAAGGCTGGCAAGTTCAGCAGGTAGCGCCTGCGGCGGACGGCGGCTTTTTTGTCAGTGGCGAACAGGGCGAGCTGCACACGCGCTTTCTGGTATGGGCCACCGGGGAGTATCAGTTTCCTGAACTGGCGCCATTCCCCGGGGCCAGTTGGTGTCCCCATTATGCCGAAGTGGAAAACTGGGCAGACTTCAGCGCCCCCCGCTATACGGTGATCGGCGGCTACGAAAGTGGCGTCGATGCAGCGGTCAACCTGGTGCAGCTGGGGCGCTCGGTGCGCCTGCTGGCGCGCAAATCCTCCTGGGATCCCAGCAGCCCCCACGACCCCAGCCTGTCGCTGTCGCCCTACACCCGGGGTCGCCTGGAAGCGGCGGTCAACACCGGGCGGCTGGAGATTGTCTTCGGCGCGGATATTGTCGAAGTCACCGCCAATGCGGCCAGCGGCTTTCGCATCCACGCCGCCGATGGCCGCCAATGGACCTGCGAACAGCCGCCGATTCTGGGCACCGGCTTTCTCAGCGGCGGCGGCGCCACCCAGATTGATGAATGGTGGGAGTGGGATGCGAAGGGGCAGGTAATACTCACCGAGCTGGACGAATCCACCCTAACGCCAGGGCTGTTTTTAGTCGGCCCTCAGGTGCGTCACGACCCGCAAATCTACTGCTTTATTTACAAGTTTCGTCAGCGCTTCAGCATGATCGCTACCTGTTTGGCCGAGCGCTTGGACATTGATGCCTGGGTACTGGAAGAGGATAACCAAGTGTGGGGCGCGTTCGGTAACCAGGAGTGCTGTGAGGATTGCCAATGCTGACCCTTAGCTCCCGCGACCGCTTACCCGCTGCCACGCTGACCTCCAGCTTGCTGGTGATGGCGATTATTATCGGCGCGCTACTCGGCCACTTTGCCCCCGACCGTGGTCAGTGGCTGGGCGATAACGTCGATACCACGCTGCTCACCATGATTGGCCTGCTATTTTTCAGCGTACGCCTGGACGTGCTTGCCCAACAGGCGGGCAACCTACGTTTTATCGCCATTGCCGTGGTGGCTAACTTCATTTTCGTGCCCCTGATTGGTTATGGCGTGGCGTCGCTATTTATGGCGGCGCACCCACTGCTGATGGTGGGGCTAGTGATCTACTTTGTGTCGCCCTGCACCGACTGGTTTCTGGGCTTTACCCGCCTGGCAGGAGGCAATGTCGCCTTAGGGATGGCGCTGATACCGATTAATATGGCGCTACAGCTGCTGCTTTACCCGTTCTATTTGCAGTGGTTTACCCCGCATACGGGCGCGATTGATCCCCAGTTAATCGCTACCACGCTGCTGCACTGGTTTTTGCTGCCAGCGATCGCCGCCCTAACGCTGCACTACACGCTACGCTTTATGCTTGGCGAGCAACGTTTTGAACAGTGCCTAACCTTTGCAGACCGCGCCACCCCCTGGGTGATTGCCCTGCTGGTGTTGCAAATCTTCGCCGGTAATATCGCCTCAATCCTCGCGCACCGCTATGTGTTTGCCTGGCTGCTGCTGTCGGTGTTTGTGTTCTTTGTGCTGACCTTCTTGCTTAGCGAAGCGCTCAGCCGCGGGTGCTGTCTGGACTACCCCGAACACGCGCTACTCACCATGACCATCGCCGCCCGTAATGCGCCGCTGATGCTGGCGGTGACCATGACGGTGCTGCCCGGCCAGCCGCTTATCTATGCCGCCCTGGTGATGGGTATGTTAGTGGAGTTTCCTCACTTGACGCTGCTAAGGCGCGTGCTAATAGTGCTCGAACGTCACCCTTATCCCTCCCGATGGCTCCACCGTCGTAATAGTGGTTAACCACGACGTCCTTATAATTGACGTCTATTTACCTAAAGGCCTTTTATGATCAGAAAAAATCCGCGTGGCGATTTGCCTAAAATTGCGCCCAGTGCCTTTGTTGATCCTACCGCCATTATTTGCGGCTTAGTGATCGTTGAAGAGAACGTCTTTATTGGCCCCTATGCCGTCATCCGGGCTGATGAAGTCGATGCCGATGGCCATATCGATCCCATCGTTATTGGTGCTCATTCTAATATTCAGGATGGCGTTGTTATGCATTCAAAATCCGGCGCCAAAGTGACGATAGGCCAACATACGTCAATCGCTCACCGAGCAATCGTGCATGGCCCTTGCTCGGTAGGCAGTCATGTATTCATCGGTTTTAACAGTGTGTTGTTCAACTGCGCGATCGAAGATAGATGTGTGGTGCGCTATAACGCAGTGGTTGATGGCTGCCATCTTCCTGCTGGGTTTTATGTTCACTCTACTGAACGCATTGGCCCCGAAACCGATTTGGCGCTTTTACCACAAGTCTCAACCGAAGCCAGTGAGTTCTCTGAAAATGTTGCCCGCACTAACAATGATTTGGTGCGCGGCTATAAGGCAATCCATAACGAGTTCTAAACGATGACAATGCCTACTTTGGAAAAGACAGTGACTATAACGCTGCCGGATGGCGCCGAGTGCCATTTTGATCACCGGGTTAGTGTCGCCGAGGTGGCGCACGCCATTGGCCCTGGGCTGGCGAAACAGACCCTGGCCGGTAAGCTCAATGGTCGCCTGGTCGATGCCTGCGAGGTGATTGATCACGATGCCCAGCTGCAGATCATTACCCCCAAGGATGATGAAGGGCTTGAGATTATCCGCCACTCCTGTGCCCATCTGGTCGGCCATGCGGTTAAGCAGCTTTACCCCAGCGCCACGATGGTGATTGGCCCGGTGATTGACGCTGGTTTCTACTACGATATCGCCTTTGAGCGTTCCTTTACGCCGAGTGATCTCGCTGCCATCGAAGCGCGGATGCACGAGTTGATCGCCCAAGAGTATGAGATTGTAAAACGCATGACGCCGCGGGATGAAGCGGCCAAGCTGTTCAAAGAGCGCGGTGAAACGTACAAGCAGCGCCTCATCGAAGAGATGCCTGAGGAGATCACCAGCGTGGGACTCTATATCCACCAAGAATATATGGATATGTGCCGTGGCCCCCACGTGCCCAATACCCGCTTTCTCAAAGCGTTCAAACTGACCAAGCTGGCCGGCGCCTACTGGCGGGGCGATGCCAACAACGAGCAGCTACAGCGCATCTATGGCATCGCCTGGGCGGATAAAAATCAACTGAAAGCGTATTTGCAGCGCCTTGAAGAGGCGGAAAAACGCGACCACCGACGCCTGGGCCGGGGTTTTGATCTGTTTCATTTTCAGGAAGATGCGCCGGGCGCGGTGTTCTGGCACCCCCGCGGCTGGGCGGTTTTCCAGCAACTGATCGACTATATGCGCCGCCGCCAGCAGGCAGCGGGCTATGTGGAGGTCAACTCCCCCGATGTGATGGATCGCAGCTTGTGGGAAATCTCCGGCCACTGGCACAACTACCGCGAGCATATGTTCACTACCGACACCGAGGATGGCCGCTCGCTGGCGCTCAAACCGATGAACTGCCCCGGCAGCGTGCTGCTCTACCGCCACGGTTTAAAAAGCTACCGCGACCTGCCCATTCGCATGGGCGAGTTTGGCAAGGTGCACCGCTACGAGCCCTCCGGCGCGCTCCACGGGCTGCTGCGGGTGCGCCACTTTACCCAGGACGACGCCCATATCTACTGCACCCCGGGCCAGATGGATGCCGAGTGCCGAGATGTGGTGGCCTTGGTGCTGGATATCTACCGCCAGTTCGGCTTTGAGGATGTGCGTATCAAACTCTCTACTCGGCCAGAGAGCCGCATGGGTGACGATGCCAGTTGGGATCTGCTGGAAGGCGCGCTGGAGCAGGCGTTGACGGGTATGGGCCTAGCCTATCAGCTCAACCCCGGCGAAGGCGCCTTCTACGGCCCGAAACTTGAGTTTGTGCTACGTGACGCCATTGGCCGCGACTGGCAGTGCGGCACGCTTCAGGTGGATATGAACCTGCCCGAGCGTTTTGGCCTGGAGTACGTGGCTAAAGACGGCCAGCGCAAGCGCCCCGTGATGCTGCACCGGGCGCTGTTTGGCTCACTAGAGCGCTTTATCGGCATTCTGATTGAGCACTATGCGGGCAAGCTACCAACTTGGCTGGCGCCGGTCCAGGCAATGGTAATGTCGATCACCGAAGAACATGCCAGCTATGCTCAGGTTGTGGCACAGTTGCTCAATGGGGCAGGCGTACGTACCGAGACTGACGTGCGCAACGAGAAAATCGGCTATAAAATTCGCGAACAAACCCTGCAGCGCATCCCCTTTCTGCTGGTGGCCGGTGCCAAAGAGCGTGACTCGGGCACCATCGCATTGCGCACTCGGGAGGGCGATGACCTGGGTGTATTGCCTGTTGATCAGGCTATGTCTTACCTGTCAGAGCATACTCAAGCACCGGACGCGCTTGAGTACCAAGCCGCTCAGCAGCGCCTTTTTGAGCAATTGCGCGCCCAAAAGGATATTGGGCAAGCGGGTTCAATATTTTCGTCGAGAGTCTCCGTTGAGCAGGTAGAAGAGGGTGACTTGTTAGCCCCCAAGTTTGACGCACAAGGTTTGCTTACCTGCGTTACCACCGATGCCACAACGGGTGATGTGCTTATGGTGGGCTATATGAACCAATCCGCCTTGGCAAAAACTATTCAAACCAAAGAAGCTCACTATTGGAGCCGATCACGGCAAATGCTCTGGCATAAAGGTGCGACCAGCGGCTTGGTACAAAAAGTGGAAGAGTTACGTGTTGACGACGACCAAGATGCGGTGTGGTTACGTGTCGGCGTGGCAGGATCGGGAGCCAGTTGTCATGTTGGCTACCGTTCATGCTTCTATCGTCGCATTCCGGTCGGCTTTGAGTGGCAGCCAGGCGGCGCATTGATATATGTGGAGCCCTCAAAAACGTTTGATCCAAAACAGATATATGGGGATCTACCCAACCCGACCATTCTTTAGGGTTATTCATGAGAGATAGGTAAAAAAGCAGCTTTTTTCGAACTCTCCAGTTCATGGCAACGGACGCGATGCGCCGTTACCAAGTGGCTTTTTGCCCTAAAATGATATGTTATATCGTGTTTTAAGTGAGGTTTACATATAGGTGACCAACGCTTGGGAACGGCTACTGCGGAGAAAACAGCGAACCGAGAGGTATTCCATGACTCGTATTTAGACCTACTGCAAGTTTAAGTTTTGAGGCCAAGGCACGCCAAGAGCGCTAGGAGCACCATTACCGCAAGGCGAAGTGGGAGTAGATTATGATGCAAGGTCAATCGTTACTGCCGATCAATGTATTGACTGGGTTCTTGGGGAGTGGAAAAACCACACTCCTGAACAGATGGGTTAACCAACCCTCTATGCGCAATACCCTGGTGGTGATCAATGAGTTTGGTGATATCGGATTGGATCATCAGCTGATCACTCACAGCGATGAACAAGTGGTCATCGAAATGAGTACCGGCTGCCTATGTTGCACGCTACGTGGTGATCTGAGCCGGACGCTGCAAGAAGCGCTTGACGATATAGCGGCACAAGACAAACCCCAGCCTTCCCGAGTCGTCATTGAAACCACTGGGCTAGCGGAGCCTACGTCTTTGCTGAAACTGCTGATGACGGATCACTGGCTAGCGCACCGCTTTAAGCTTGATAGCGTGGTGTGCTGCGTTGATGCGGCAAATGGTTTAGCAACGCTCGACGCCCACTGGGAGTCGCAACAGCAAATCGCGGTGGCCGACAAACTGCTAATGACCAAAACCGACCTGGCGAGCGAAGAGGGTGTGTCCCAACTGGCGAATCAATTGGCCAAGTTAAACCCAGCGGCGGAGCAGTGGCAGGTGATCAACGGCGAACTTTCGGCGGATTTGCTGGTGGGGGCAGGATTATATGGTGGCGACACCAAGGGTTTTCAGGTGGAGCAGTGGCTTAAAGCGGGCAGCTACGCTGTACATCAAGCAGACACTCATCCAGACGCTTTTTCCGCGCCGCTGAACCGTTCGCCATTGAGTACCCATCCGCCCGGTGGCTCCCCTCACAGCGACGGCATTAATGCTTTCTGCTTTAGCGTTAACGAGTTAATTGAGCCTGATGCCCTAGAAAGCTGGCTGGATATTTTGATGTCATTAATGGGCGACAAAATGCTGCGCATTAAAGCTATTGTGCACCTCACTGACCGGGAGGCGCCGCTAGCGTTACATGGTGTGCAACATATATTTCACCCGCCTGCGTCCCTGCCGGCAAACAGTGTGGGCGACCGCGTATCGCGCTTTGTGTTTATTACCCAAAACGTTGCGCCTGACACCGTGGCTGAGCTTTACAACTTCTTTCACTCTTCTAAAGAGGTAGACTAATGACCGTTTTAACCTTACCGGATATTGCCAGCCAAACCACTCGCTTATCGAGTACGTTGGCCTGGGTGGGCATGGAGGGCATTGCGCTACCTGTCCAGCTTGGCACTCACAGTGTCACGGCCAAACTGGACGCGGGGGTTAGCCTCGATGAGAGCGAAGCGCGCGGTATCCATATGTCGCGGCTCTATTTGGCGCTGGAACCGCTTGAAGACGCACCGCTTACCTTGCCAACGGTCAAGGATATATTAGACGCTTTTTTAACCAGCCAGGATGGGTTGTCCCAAGATGCGTACCTGAATGTGGAAGGCGAACTGCCGCTTAAGCGGCAAGCCTTGATTAGTCCGCTCGCCGGGTGGAAAAACTACCCCTTTTCACTGCGCTGCCAATTAACGCCCGATGGTTTTCGAGCTGACCTGGAGCTGACGGTGGGCTATTCGTCTACTTGCCCCTGCTCGGCGGCGCTGGCGCGGCAGTCTATCCAGCAAGCCTTTGAAGAAGATTTTTCAGAAATCCCGCTAACCCAATCGGCGGTATCGGCTTGGCTGGGCAGCGAAGAGGGCATATTAGCCACGCCCCACAGCCAGCGTAGTTTTGTCGAGTGCTCGCTACGATTATCCGAGGACGAAAACATTGAATCACCCGTAGCGGATTTGATGGACAATTTGATCAATCGTATTGAGGAAACACTCGGCACAGCGCTGCAAACCGCCGTGAAGCGCATCGACGAGCAGGCCTTTGCCCTTGCCAATGGGCAAAACCTGATGTTCTGCGAAGACGCGGCAAGGCGTGTGGATAAAGCTCTGCGGCAAGCGCCGGGGGTAGCCGGTTTCAAGCTGAAAGTCGTGCATGCCGAGAGTCTTCATGCTCACAATGCGGTGGCGCGCAGCGAGTGGAATGGGTGAGCGCCTCCATTATGAAAAGTGGTAGGTCGCAGTTTTGAATCAGCGTGTTAGCGGTATCTTTCTTCCCCGATTCAGAATGGGAATTTAAGCATGCCTGGCGGTCTTGGTCTTGCCAAATCGTAAGTGGCTATTGAGGGGTGAGGGTTGTATTTCCCTTCCACGTCTCCATCTAAGTGTATAAGGCACTATGCGAAATAACCTGACATGCATGCCTATACCGAACAGGAGTTCTCAATGAGCAAACGTATTCTTGTGGTGCTGACTTCGCACGACCAGCTAGGTGACACCGGTAATAAAACGGGCTTCTGGTTGGAAGAGCTCGCGGCGCCTTACTATGTGTTTAAAGATGCCGGGGCTGAACTTACGCTAGCGTCTCCTCTAGGGGGGCAGCCGCCGCTAGACCCAACCAGCGATGCGGAAGATAGCCAAACCGACGATACGCGTCGTTTCAAACAGGATTCAGAAGCACAAGCGGCGCTGGCGGCGACCCATCGGTTGGGCGATATGAAGGCCAATGATTTTGATGCGGTCTTTTATCCTGGCGGCCATGGCCCGCTATGGGATTTGGTCGATGACCCGGACTCCATTCGTCTCATTGAAACCTTTATCGCCCAGGGCAAGCCGGTAGCCAGCGTTTGTCACGCGCCGATTGTGCTGATCAACGCCAAAGACGCCGCAGGCGAGCCGCTTGTCAAAGGCCGAGCAGTGACTGGCTTTACCAACGGTGAAGAAGAGGCGGTAGGCCTCACACAGGTTGTGCCGCACTTGGTGGAAAATGCACTGCAAGCGTGTGGCGGCAAGTACAGTAAGGCAGGCGATTTTACCCCTTACGTGCGTGAAGATGGCCAGCTGATTACCGGCCAGAACCCGCCGTCTTCCGCGCCGACGGCAGAGGCATTGATTGCTTGGCTTGAACGCGCTTAGTACGAGTTAGCGTTGCCATCTCCGCAAAAAGCCCCGTTCAAAACGGGGCTTTTTTGTAACGGGGTTTTGTCGATAAAGCGTAAGCCAATCGGTAACGGTTAGCTGTCTTTATCGTCGTCTTTTTCGCTTTCGGGTTTCTCACTGCCTTGATGGCTAAGCGGGCTGGCTTGATCGAGGCGTGGGTGGTTATCGAGAAACTCACGCTTAATATCCGGCAATTTATCTAGCGACTGGATGGTATGCGTGAGCGCGTGAATGGCGGCGAGAACGTCTTGGGTATTGCCGGTTTCCGAGATGGTATGCATATTGCGGATCGGAAAGCCGATAGACGTGGCAGCGCTATCCACCGAGGCCAATACGCCCGCCATGCCATCGGTGCCGGTATCTACGCCGACGATATCGCGCTGCATGGGGATGTCGTGTGCTTTAGCGGCCTGGGCGATAACACGGTTTAACTGTTCGCTGGCGATAGAACCGACGGCCATCGTGAAACCTTTGCCCATTTCTAACGGCTGCATGCGCTTATCACCGATGCCCGGGGCGGCGACGTAATCGTGGTTCACATCGACGCCAATCAGCGCATCGGGTTTGAGTTCGCCAGCGAAAACGCGGCTACCGAAGCGTCCAATTTCTTCATAACTGGCAATCGCAAACATTACGCGTACTTGCTCGGTGCCGCCTGCTTCGGCAATGAGCCGGGCAATTTCGCTGGTGACAAAGCAGCCCAAGCCGTTATCTAGGTAAGCCCCAAAAAAGGTGTCGGGGCTAAAGCCGTGGCGAATCGGGCGGTCGAAGATAATCGAATCGCCGGGTTTTACACCTAGATTCAGCACCTGCTGCTTTTTGTTCTCGCCGTGGATTTGTAAATCCAAGTAGATCTGCTCTTTCTTTAAGCCTTTGCTGCCATCGCGCATCGCGGGGTCGGAAAAGTGGATGGCGCCGAGGGCTTCAACGGTGCCACCTTCAATGCTGCGGTAGCTGCCCGGTGCCTCCGGGTCTTCGCTGAACAGTTTAACCTCGTGGCCGATCAGCACGGTCGGCAAGAAAGAATCGGTGTTGATCCAGATTTTGCCGTCGTCACCGATTGAGCGCACTTGCATACGGATCTTGTCCGCGTGGCCGATGATCATCAGCTTGAACATATCATCGCGGCCGGGGTGGGTGTCGAGTACAACGCCGGCGTTGCCGCGGAACTGGTGTAGGTGCCAGTCGCTGGGTGCAAAGCTCTCAAAATGTGGCTTGAGCACACCGTACGTCATCGCGCCTTCCAAGCCCACGGGGCTCGGGGCGGCAAGAATGTCGCGCATCAGTTTAAACTGCGCGTCGGGCATTGGCTGGGTCCAGGGGGTCGTGTCGTGAGTTGTGCTATCGCTCATTAAAGGTGCTCCTTGATGGTGCTGTGATAAAAGCTTGTGTTAACACCCCATCTTAACAGCGGGTGGTTAATGACTTGTACATTCTTACAACGGCTGACCGACAATTTTCCCGGTGGGCTTAGGCATTTGCGCCAAAATCGACTAGCATGACGCGTTTTTCCCCATAGGAAGAACGATATGACGTCTGCCACTCAACCAAGAATTCAGTGGCTTGGCCGCTGGGGCTTTTTGCTGGCTGCCACAGGCTCCGCCGTGGGGCTGGGCAATATCTGGAAATTCCCTTATATCACCGGCGAATTCGGCGGCGGTGCCTTCGTGCTGGTCTATCTGGCGTGTATCTTAGCCGTTGGTGTGCCGGTGATGATGACGGAAATCGCTTTTGGTCGACGTGGGCGCGGCAGCCCGATCGATGCGATTCGTCGCGTGGTCAATGAATCCGGTGGCGGCTCAGCATGGTCGCTGATCGGCTGGATGGCCATGCTATGCGGCTTTTTGATTCTGTCGTTTTATGTCGTGGTAGCGGGCTGGTCGTTCTCCTATCTTTGGAAGATGCTTAGCGGCGGCTTAAGCGGCGAAAACGTGGATGACATGGTGGCGGTGTTTGTTGCTAATAACGAAAACCCGCTCAATCTGGGCTTTTGGAGCACGCTTGTGGCGCTGTTAACCATGTTCATCGTGGGCAAAGGCGTGCAAGAAGGGATCGAAAAAAACGTCAGTTGGATGATGCCGGGGCTGGTGGTGATGCTGTTGGTGCTGATCGTTTACGGTATGTTTTCTGGTGGCTTTGGTGAAGCGGTGACGTTTCTTTTTTCCTTTAACGCCGGGAGTCTTTCAAGCGAGGGGATGCTGGCCGCATTGGGGCATGCGTTTTTTACTTTGTCGCTGGCGTCTGGGGCCATTCTGACGTACGGCAGCTACCTACCCAAAAACGCCTCGATTGCCCGAACCACATTGGGGGTGGCGGCGGCTGATACCGTGGTCGCGCTGATGGCAGGATTGGCGATCTTTCCGGTCATCTTTGCTAACGGGATGAACCCGGGCCAAGGGCCGGGGTTGATCTTTATGAGCCTGCCGCTGGCATTTGACGCCATGCCGTTTGGCACGCTGTTTGGCATTCTCTTTTTTGCCATGCTTTCCATGGCGGCGCTGACCTCGTCGATCTCAATGGTTGAAGCAACGGTTTCCTGGCTGTGCGATAATAAAGGGCTTTCCCGTCGGGCGGCCGCCTGGGGCACCGGTATCGTGCTGTGGCTGGTTAGCACCTTGGCTATGCTGTCATTCAACTTGGGGGCCGAGTGGATGCTGGCGGGAAAAAACGTGTTCGACTGGCTTGATTATCTTACTGCGCGCTGGATGATGCCGCTGGGCGGGTTGGGCACGGTGGTGCTGGCCGGTTTTGTGCTCAAATCTGACGCCTTTCGTGAGGAACTGGGGCTGTCACCGCTACTTTACACGCTGTGGCTGACCATGGTGCGTTATGTAACCCCGCTGGGCATACTGGTGGTTTTTACCGATGCCCTGGGGATTTATTCGGTCACCTTTGCGGCACATTGGCCGTGGCTGCTGGCGATTCTGGTGGTGATGGTCGCCGTGGGTGAGGGGCTGAGCCCGCGCTTGCGCCAAGCACTTACTACCCCTGCCCGGCCATAACACGCTTAAGGCATCATTTCTGTGCTTTTATGGATCATATAGATTACGCCAGTCTCGCTAGCGGGCAAGCCACATGCCTACCGCTACAGCGCTTAATACGGTGATAAAAAAGATCCAGTTACGGGTGCGGGTATCGCGGTGGGGTTTCATGCAGACCTCTTGTAATCTAAAGGGGAATAGGCGCCAGTATCGCTAACGATATGACGGATGAAGCGTTGTGATGGTAGCGACTTACGCTTAACGGGTGAAGGAATTGAGATGACAACAGCGTCAAAAACACCAAAAGCAGACACGATGCCGCCCGCCGAGCCGTTAACGTTGGCTAACGGACGCTTGGCCGCGTTGAGCTGGGGTCGGCGCGATGCGCCCACGTGGCTTGCGCTGCACGGTTGGTTGGATAACGCCGCGAGCTTTTCCCGGCTGGCACCGTATTTAGTAAAGGCGCTGGATATTCGCATTGTGGCAATCGATTTTCGTGGCCACGGTGAGTCGTTAGGCGAGGGAGCGATTCAACACGATTATGCCCTTTGGGACTACTGTCACGATGTGCTCGATGCCATGGAGGAATTGGCGTTGTCGGAAGTCACATTGCTGGCGCACTCCATGGGCGCCGCCGTCAGCTGCTTGCTCGCTGCCTCCGTGCCCGAACGCGTCACACAGCTTTTGCTTATCGATGGTCTGGGGGCGATCACCACACCGCCAGAAGAGACAGCCGCGCAGCTGCGCAAGGGGCTGATTGCCCACCGGCGCCCGCGCTCAAGCCCGCCGCGCTATGTGAATATCGACAGCGCCGTGGCCGCGCGTGTAGCCGGGGGCGTCACGCCGATTGACGCGGAGTCGGCAAAGCCATTGGTGGCGCGCAACAGCCGTTTTGATGACGACGGCCATGTGTTACTGCGCACCGATGGCCGTCTGCTCAAACCATCACTGGTGCGTTTTACCCCGGCGCAGGTGCTGTCACTGCTGGGTGATATTCGCTGCCCGGTGCTGTTGATCGAAGGCGAAGGCGGCATTCTAGGCGAGCGCGCGTGGGCCAAAAAAGCCCGCCAGGCAGTGCCAGCGCTCACTCGGCAGGTATTGGCCGGTGGCCATCATTTGCATCTGGAACCGGCTGCGGTGGCGTCCGTCGCGCATACGATTATTCAGCACACGGACACTCAGCATTCGGACACTCAACAAACAGTGGCACGCCAAGACAATCAGGAGGCAACGCATGGATGAACTGACTCAATCAGTGCCAGCACATTCGGGCAATAAAGTCGCCTTGGTGCTGGGCAGCGGTGGCGCGCGGGGGTACGCCCATATCGGGGTGATCGACGCGTTAGAAGCCCGCGGATTTGAGATTATCTCGGTTTCCGGCTGCTCAATGGGCGCTGTGGTCGGAGGCGTTTATGCGGCGGGAAAGCTGCCTGAATACCGCGATTGGGTGAGCAAGCTCGATTATCTTGATGTGGTCAAACTGGTGGATGTGACCTGGAGCCCGATGGGCGCCATGCGCGCCAACAAGGTGATGGAGAAGCTCGAAAGCCTGGTCGGTGATATGCAGATCGAAGACCTGTCGATTCCGGTGACCACCGTGGCGACTGATTTGGTGCGTCAGCGTGAGGTGTGGTTCCAAAAGGGCTCATTGTTGCGTGCGATTCGCGCGTCTATCGCCGTGCCGGGTGTGATCACCCCGGTACACGCGGGCGATCAAGTGTTGGTCGACGGTGGTCTGCTGAATCCATTGCCGATTTTGCCTGCGGTGGCGGCTCACGAGGCGGATTGGGTCGTGGCGGTCAACGTGACTGCGCACAGCCCGCAGCCGGTGTCGCTGGAGGACATGCTGCCGCCAGCAGAAAACGCAGATAGCCGCCGCGATAGCAAACGTGATGACGAAGAACGCATCGGCGGATGGTTTGACGACGTACGAAACGCCACCCGCCGGTTATGGGAAGGGGTGGGTAACTTGGCAGGCGAAAAGGCCAGCAACGAAAGCGTCGAGGAACTCGGTAAGCGCGAATGGAGCAAGCTGGACATGGTGCTGGAGTCGTTCGATATTACCCAGGCAGCGCTGGCGAAATATAAGATTGCCGGCTACCCGCCGGATGTGCTGATCGAAGTGCCTAAAACCGTGTGTAGTGCTTACGAATTCCACCGCGCCAACGAACTGATTCGCTTAGGGCGCCACTTAACCGATAAGGCGTTGGATGCATCGCTACCGCCCGCTCTTGCGCAGCAGAACATAGACCGCGCCCGTGCCGCCGTCGATCTCGATAGCGGAGCAAAACGCTAGCACGCCGGGCCATTCGCGAAGCCACGCGTTGGTGTGGCTTTTTAGCACCGGGTAGTCTGCCGTGGTGCCCCATGCCTTGCCGTGGACGATCAGCACGCAGCGCATGTGCTGAGTGGCCGCGTCGCGCAAAAAGCTTTCTAGTTGGGCGCGGGCCTCTTCCAAGGTATAGCCGTGAAGGTCCAGCCCCGCCTGCCAAGCGGTGTGGCCGCGCTTGAGTTGGCTGAGCGTGCGCCATGGCAGATCAGGCACGGAAAATTCCAAATACTCCGACGGACGCACTGCTTCAACACGTCCATCAGACGTGCGCCCGGTGGTTTGTAGGCGTTGGCTTTCAACGGCGGCTTGACGGCGCACTGCCTGGTTGGCGGTATTGCGCTTGGGTTTGCCCGGATCAGCCCGGTTTCTGTCGATACGGCGCACGCCTGCCGCTTCCAATGCTTGGCGAAAGGCGCTGATATCGTCATCGTTGGGCGGATGGGGACGGCGTGTCATGGCAAACTCGAATGGGAAGGCGGGAAACGTTAGTGGAATGATCACAAAAGCGCACAGTATAGCGGCCTTAGCGCCGCTGTGAACCGGCCAATGTGAAAGGTACAATCCTTTTTATACCGTATCGACGGATTTAATGACCGCCTGCTAACTAGGAGCCACTGTGGCCACCACGCTTTCTTCTCAGTCTCAAGCCGCTTCACCCGCGGTGTCAACGCTTACGCTAAGCGATACGGACGTTACACAAGAACTTTACACCCTGCGCGACTATCTGCGCTGGGTCGCTAGCGAGTTTCATCTTGCGGGGCTGCATTATGGTCATGGTACCACCTCGGCGTGGGATGAAGCCGTGGCGCTTTGCTTGGGCGCGCTGCATCTGCCGTGGGATATTGATCCGGCGGTATTGGAGGCGCGCCTTTTGCTCATGGAGCGCGCCCGTATCGTGGCGCTTGCCCGTGCGCGCATCGAGACTCGCCGCCCGCTGCCATACCTGCTGGGCGAGGCTTTTTTTGCGGGGTTCCCGTTTAACGTCGATGAGCGGGTATTAATTCCGCGCTCGCCGATTGCGGAACTTATTGAAGATGGCTTTGCGGCGTGGTTTCCAGAGGAGCCGCCCCAACGGGTGCTGGATCTTTGCACTGGCTCGGGCTGTATTGGTATTGCCACCGCGCTTTATCTCCCCACCAGCGAGGTCATCTTGGCCGATATTAGCCAGGAGGCACTTTTCGTAGCAAAAGAGAACATTACCCGTCATGACGTGGGCGAGCGCGTGCGTGCGGTTGAATCCGATGTGTTTGGTGGTATAGCGGGGCACCGCTTTGACCTGATCGTTTCCAACCCGCCGTATGTGGATGCCCGTGATGTCGCCACCATGCCGGCGGAGTTTCGTCATGAGCCTACGTTGGCGCTCGGGGCGGGCAGCGATGGCCTGGACATCGTGCGGCGAATCCTGCGTGAGGCGCGCGGATATTTAACCGATGACGGCTGGCTGGTGGTGGAAGTAGGAAACTCAGATAGCCACGTTGAGGCGGCTTTCCCTGAGGTGCCTTTTATTTGGCTAGAATTCGAGCGTGGTGGCCAGGGTGTGTTTGCCCTTTCCGCCGCTGAACTCGACGCCCATGCGGCGTCTTTTGCGTGAGGAAATAACGCCCATGTCTGGCAATACGTTTGGCAAGCTATTTACCGTTACGACTTTTGGCGAGAGCCACGGCGCTGCTTTGGGTGCCATTGTTGATGGTTGCCCGCCGGGGCTGCCTCTCTCAGAGGAAAACCTTCAGCGCGACCTGGACCGCCGCCGCCCTGGTAGCTCACGCCATACCACGCAGCGCCAAGAGCCCGACCAAGTGCGCATACTTTCTGGCGTGTTTGAAGGCAAAACCACCGGGTGCTCAATCGGCCTTTTGATCGAGAACACCGATCAGCGCTCCAAAGATTACTCCAAAATCAAAGACCAGTTTCGCCCGGCGCATGCGGATTACACTTACCATCACAAATACGGTCATCGCGACTACCGTGGTGGCGGGCGCTCCAGCGCCCGGGAAACCGCCATGCGCGTCGCGGCGGGGGCCATCGCCAAGCAGTTTCTCGCGGCTCAAGGCGTGGTGATCCGCGGCTATATGAGCCAGCTAGGGCCGATCAAGATCGACTTCAAAACCTGGGAGTCCGTTGATCAGAACGCGTTTTTTAGCCCTGACCCGGATAAAGTGCCCGAGCTTGAGGCCTACATGGATCAGCTGCGCCGTGATCAAGACTCCGTGGGGGCGGAGATTACCGTGGTAGCGGAAGGCGTGCCCGTCGGGCTTGGGGAGCCGGTGTTTGACCGTTTGGACGCAGAGCTCGCTCATGGCTTAATGAGCATTAATGCCGTCAAAGGCATTGAGATCGGTGCCGGGTTTGCCAGCGTAGCCCAACGCGGTAGCGAACACCGCGATGAAATGTCGCCAGACGGTTTTCTCTCCAACCACGCGGGTGGCGTACTTGGCGGTATCTCCAGTGGGCAGCCGATTACTGCCCGCTTAGCGCTCAAGCCGACTTCGAGCATCACGACGCCGGGACGTTCCATTGATGTTTATGGCGAGCCGATTGAGATCGTAACCAAAGGGCGTCACGACCCTTGTGTGGGCATTCGCGCCACCCCCATTGCTGAGGCGATGATGGCGATCACCTTGGTAGATCACTGGTTGCGTCATCGTGGCCAAAATGCGGATGTTAGCGTTACCACCCCGCGGCTGGGTCAGTGCTGAAAGTCAATACTAAAAATAGTATTTAAAAAAACGCGGGAGATAATGCTAAAAAGAGCACTGACGAGTGTCCGCGAAAAGGCGTTAGCCGTTCACGGTGAAAGGGTGAAATGACTGCTACACTCAAGGTAGCGCGATGAGGAGAGAGCCATGAAAATAAACGTAGAATTTGACCTTACGCCAGATGAGTTTCGCCGCGCGCTGGGCTTACCGGATATTGAGGCGTTTCAACAAAACCTTTTGAATAACATTCAACGACAGATGGAGTCAGGGGTCGATGGCTATGATCCGATGAGTCTAATGAAGCCGTATTTGCAGCAGCCAATGATGCAGCAGGGGCTCTCACAAGGGTTAGCTAACTTTGGCACTTACCAGCAAATGATGATGGATATGCTAAAGCAAGCGGGTAATGCCAGTTATTCAACCGGAAGCTCGGAAGAGGGTTCGGAAGAGAGTCATGGCAGCACCTCATCGCAAGCGAAGCGCGATGCGACGTCGGAGAGCTCGGGTCAAGAAACATCCAGTAGCAGCGCCAGCAAAAACAGTTCCAGCAACAGTGATAGCAATGCTAGCAGCAGCGGTAGAAAATCGACGGCAGCATCCGCCCGCTCCCGTACCAAACGCGAGAACAGCTAGTAAACCACCCGTACTGGCAGTTGCAAAGGCGCAGTTGTAAAGGTGGAGTTGCAAAGACATAGGGGGTTGACTATTCTTTTTGCACTGCAGCAAAACTGACAGCACGCAACATACTAAGCACGCAACATACTAAGCACGCAACATACTAAGCACGCAACATACTAAGCACGTAACAATGTAAGCATGTCACGACTCAACCAAGGAGTAGATACCATGCAAGATAAAATGATGGACGCTTTCAACACGCAGACACGCCAACTTTTTGAGCCGATGCGCAAAGTCAATTCGCTGATGCTCAACAACATGGAAAAAATGACCCAGTACCAGCTGGAAGCCATGAAGCGCTACAGCCATATGGGGACTGAGCGCATGCGTAGTGCGAGCGAGATTGAGGATGCGGAAAGCTTGCAAGAATTCGGTGCCAAGCAAGCCGAAATGCTCAACGAGCTTTCGCAGCAAATGCAGGAAGATGCTCGTGCCATGAGCGAGATGAGCGTTGAGTTTAAGACAGAAATGGAAAAGCTGTTCAGCGAAGCCGGTAAGCAGATGAGCGAGCAGGCAAGCGCTGCGGCAAAAGCCGACCCAACGGCGAAGGCATCAAGCCAGTCATCGCGTAGCTCTAATAGCACCAAAAGCTAAGCAGTAGATAAGTGCGGCGCCTCAAGAGCGCCGCACTTTTGTTTCATCATTACGTGAACGTTGTGGGCTTGTTATCAAGCTTAGCCCGAAGCGTGAGGCGCTAAGTGCGCTTGCGCGGGTATGTATTAAGGGAGAGTAAGTATGCAATCAGGGTGGGAAATGCCATCTCAGGTAGATACGAATGCCTGGAACGCTCAGCTGAAAGAGATCGGTGAGCAGTACCAAGCCTTGATGCAGGATCTGCTCGCACGCCTAGCGCCAAGCGAAGCAGCAGACTCCGTTTACAGCGATATGCGCGAAAGTTTCGAAGCCGGGGCCAAGGCACTGGCGGAAAACCCTACGCTGCTGTGGCAGACCCAAGCGCGCTTAGTGCAAGACCAATGGCTGTTATGGCAGCAAGGTGTGCGCTCCATGGCGGGAGAAGACGTCGAACCGTTGATCCAGCCTGCAAAAGGGGATCGTCGCTTTAAAGACGAAGCTTGGACGCAAGAGCCTTACTATCTCGCCATCATGCAGCAATACCTGCTGTTCTCTCAGCTGGTGGAAGAGTTGATCGAGAGCCTTGACGGCTTGGATGAAACTCGCAAGCATCATTTGCAGTTTTATGCACGTCAAATGGTTAACGCCATGGCGCCGACTAACTTTGTGGCCACTAATCCGGAAGTGATGCGCTGCACACTGGAAACACGCGGTCAAAATCTCGTCGATGGGCTGACCCGTTTGCGTGAAGACCTGGAAAACTCGGCAGAAGGCATTAACGTACGTATGACAGATCGCGGCGCTTTTGGCGTGGGCGACAACATTGCCGTTACGCCGGGTGCGGTGGTGTACGAAAACGAACTGATTCAGCTAATCCAGTACACGCCGACGACGGAGAAAACGTTCAAAACACCTCTTCTGGTCGTCCCTCCCTGGATCAACAAGTATTACATTCTGGACCTGCGCCAGGATAACTCGCTTATGAAATGGTTGGTGGATCAAGGCCATACCGTGTTTTTGATCTCCTGGCGCAACCCTGGGCCTGCACAACGCGATCTCACCTGGGCGGACTACGTGCAAATGGGGCCAATCAGTGCGATTGAGGCCATTGAGCAAGCGTGTGGTGAAAAATCCGTCAACCTGATGAGTTACTGCATCGGGGGGACACTGACCGCATCGGTGATGGCGTATCTCACTAGCACACGACGCGGTCGCAAGGTAAAGTCTGTGACCTATATGGCCACGCTGCAGGACTTCCGCGACCCTGGAGATGTCGGGGTGTTCCTCAATGAGCAGGTTGTGCAAGGTATTGAGCGCACAATAGAAAACAAAGGCTATTTAGATGGCCGCTCCATGGCGTATACCTTTAATTTGTTGAAAGAAAATGATTTGTTTTGGTCGTTCTACATCGGCAACTATTTGAAAGGCGAAATGCCGCCAGCGTTTGATCTGCTGTATTGGAATACCGATGGTACCAACCTACCGGCAGGGACGCATGCGTGGTATTTGCGCCACATGTACTTAGAAAACCGTTTGGTCGAGCCAAATGGTATTGAACTGGATGGCGTAAAGATTGATCTACGCAAGGTATCGACACCAAGCTACTTCATCTCTACGAAAGAAGATCATATTGCCAAGTGGAACAGTACCTACTACGGCGCACTGCTACCCAAAGGGCCGGTAACTTTTGTGCTCGGCGGCTCGGGCCATATTGCGGGGATCGTGAATCCGCCGCATAAGAACAAGTATGGCTACTGGACCAACAGCGAGCTTCCGGACACGCACGACGCGTGGTTTGAAGGGGCTACCTTTAATGAGGGCTCTTGGTGGCCGCATTGGCAGGCGTGGATGACCGAAAACGGCTATGCCGATAACGACAAAATGGTACCGGTGCGCCAGCCAGGCGAAGGCGAACTCTCTATTATCGAGCCCGCGCCGGGTCGCTATGTGCGCCAGACCATTCCTGAGGTGTTAGGCGAGGCAGCGGCAGATGCAATGAAAAGTGCCGCAGCGGCCAACAGCAGTCATCCAAAAACACAAGCGTGAAGTTTTTGACGACAGGGGTAGCCTTGTTAACACTTAGACAGCAGAAGGGCGCCTTTAATGGCGCCCTTCTGCTGTCTGACCCGAGGCGGGATGTGTAGAGAGCCCTATGCAGGGTTGCGTACGCGCAAACCTGGTAGGACTAAGAGCACGGCAAGAAGCCACGTAGGCCAGCTCCCCATGCGGGTAAACGGCGTAAAGCCCTGCATGGCATACACGTCACCGGTAAGGGTGGCGGCTTCAAACTGCGGCGCGCGCGCCACGATGCGGCCTTGCGCGTCGATGATGGCAGTAATTCCATTGCTAGTGGCGCGGGCTACATAGCGGCCGTTTTCTAACGCGCGCAGCCGGGCCATTTGCAGGTGCTGATGCGGGCCGATAGAAGCGCCAAACCACGTATCGTTGGAGACCGTCATCAGCACGTTACTCTCGCGAGCGCGTTTGGCCACTAATTGTGGGTAGATGATTTCATAACAAATAGCATTGCCCAGCGTAACGCCAGCTGCCTGAATAGGCGCTTGGCCACTCTCGCCGGGTGTAAAGGTCGACATGGGAAGGTCGAAAAAATTAATCGCCCCGCGCAGTACGCTTTCAAGCGGTAAGTACTCACCGAAAGGGACAAGATGCTCTTTGTGGTAGCTTCCTTCGACGTTACCCACGCCAATCACACTATTGAAAAAGCGCCCGCTTTCATCGCGTTGAACAATGCCGGTGAGCAGTGCGGTGTCCGTCGCAAGGTTTGCTTGGACACGCTCTAGCACCGGCCGCGCTTGTGTCTCGACCATGGGGAGCGCCGTTTCCGGCCACAGAATCAGGTCGATGTCGTCATCGAGCGCGCGGGTCAGCTCCATATAGGTGTTAGCCGCCTTGCGCTGCCCTTCGGGTGTCCACTTGATAAGCTGGGGGAGGTTGCCCTGTAAAAGTGCCACGCGAGTGGGGGTATCGCTGGGTGTTGTCCACTGCGTTGGCAAGACGAAGGGCGTCACCCAGATAGCGGCAAGAGGGGCTAGTGTCCAGATGCGGCGGCTAAAGAGTAGCTCCGCGCCAAGCGCGCCGCTAAAGGCGACAAAGAGCGAGAGCAGATAAACGCCGCCAATCGGCGCCCAGGGAGCGAGCGGTGAGTCGACATGGCTTGATCCGAGCAGCAACCAAGGGAAGCCGGTAAAGAGGTAGGTGCGCAACACTTCGCCTAGCACCCAAGCCCCGGCAAACGTTAATAGCGCAAAGCGGGGGGTGGTAAAGCGCCGGTAGAGCCAAAAAGTGCCAGCAAAAAAGAGGGCGAGGATAACCACGAACAGCACGGTTAAAAACGTCGCCAGTGGAACGCTGGTGTAGCCGTAGTCGTGAATCGATACGTATACCCACGAAGTGCCGCTGGCGAAAAGCCCGACCCCGTAACACCATCCTTTAAACGCGGCTTGCGCGGGCGTTAACACATGAACACCGAGGTACATCAGGCCCGCTGCCACAGGGCCAAGCCACCAGAGTTCAAAAGGCGAGGCGGTTAGTGTGGTGAAGCCACCGGCCACAAGGGCGATAATAAACTGTGCGCCAAGCGCGAAAGAGAGTCCCGTCTTCATCAGCGGATATCCTATCGAAGTGATGAGCCGTCTGGCCGGTGGCGTTAGTCGTCGGTCTCTACGTCGCTACCGTCGTAGTAGACTTCTAGCAGACGAATGCGGCGATTGTCGGCATTCATCACGCTAAAGTGCCAGCCGCCCAGCGATGTTTCTTCACCGCGGCGGGGAAGGTGGCCAAACTGCTGCATCACCAAGCCGCCCAGTGTATCGAACTCGTCATCGGAAAAGTGAGTGCCAAAGCGCTCGTTGAAGTCTTCGATAGGCGTAAGGGCGCGCACCGCGTAGCGGTCATCGTCCAAGGCGCGAATATCGTCTTCTTCATCGGTGTCGTGTTCGTCTTCGATATCGCCGACGATTTGCTCAAGGATGTCTTCAATGGTGATGATGCCAGCGGTACCGCCGTATTCGTCAACGACAACCGCCATGTGGTTATGGGTGTCGCGAAACTCTTTGAGTAGGCTGTTTAAGCGCTTGGATTCGGGGATGAACATCGCGGGTCGCAGAATGTCGTCCAATTTGAAGGCATCGCGCTGAGCTTGGGTTTGCGATAAAAGCGGCAGTAAATCTTTAACCAGCAAAATCCCCTTCACCTCATCAAGGTTCTCGCCAATCACCGGGTAGCGCGAGTGCCCGGTTTCTTGGATGAGCGGTAGGTAATCGTCGCTAGATTGATCAAGGGGAATGGCGGCGACTTGAGAGCGCGGGATAAGGATTTCTCGCACCTGCTGATCGCTGATTTGTAGCGCCCCTTCAATGATCATCATGGCATCTTGGTCCAGCTTCAAGCGCCCGGCGGTGTGGCGCAAAAATGCCATTAACTCATTGCGGGAGCTAGGCTCATCGCTGTCGCCAGAGAGGGCGCCTAAGAGTTTTTCGATCCAGGTTTTTTGATGGGGCGTACTCGATCGGTCTTCGCTCATGCGGTTGATCTTCTCTTATTTGCGGACACTTGTTTGCGGACATTAGCCATTGGATGACGAAGGCAACGCTTAAGATGCTCGGTATGGGTCGGGAATACCAAGATCGGCTAGGATCTGGCATTCCAGCTGCTCCATGACCTCGGCCTCGTTGTCTTCTATATGATCGTAGCCTAACAAATGCAAGGTGCCATGAATCACCATGTGGGCATAATGCTGTGCGAGCGGCTTGTGTTGTTGTTGGGCTTCTTGATCGACGATCGCGTGGCAGATCACGAGATCCCCTAGTAACGGAATCGGCACCTCGGGCGGTGCCTCAAAGGGAAACGATAGCACATTGGTCGGCGTGTCTTTATCGCGATAATCACGATTAAGTGCTTGGCTTTCGGATACGTCCACCAGTCGAACCGTGACTTCATGGCGCGTTTCCGCTGGGTGGTGTGCCAATACACGGCCAACCCAGTCGGCGAGCTCGGCTTCGCTGGGCAGGGCGTTGGCGTCGACGGCGACCTGGCGGTCGACTATCGCGGGGTCTCGATTTGCCTGATGCGCCGTTGGCGTACTCACCGGGTATTATCCTCGCGTGCTTGTAAGCGGGCTTCGCGCTCCTGCTGGCGCTTTTCACGTTGTTCGCGTTCTTCGGCTTCTTGCTGCGACTCAAAAGCGTCGTAGGCTTCAATAATACGCTGCACCAGCGGATGACGGACCACGTCTTTGGCGGCGAAGTGTGTCACGCCAATGCCGGGCGTTCCCTTGAGTACCTCTAGCACTTGAATCAGCCCTGAGCGTTGCCCGCGTGGCAGATCGACTTGAGTCACGTCACCGGTGATAACGGCGGTAGAGCCAAAGCCGATACGGGTGAGGAACATTTTCATTTGCTCGGGCGTGGTGTTTTGGCTCTCATCCAAAATGATGTAGGCGTTATTGAGCGTCCGGCCACGCATGTACGCCAGCGGTGCGATTTCGATTACCTGGCGCTCAATCAACTTAGCGACTTGCTCAAAACCGATCATCTCGTAGAGAGCGTCATACAGCGGGCGCAGGTAAGGATCAATCTTCTGGGCCAAATCGCCGGGCAGAAAGCCCAATTTTTCACCCGCTTCTACCGCTGGGCGAACCAGCAGAATACGGCGAACTTCTTGTTGGTTGAGCGCCTCGACAGCGGCGGCAACAGCAAGATAGGTTTTGCCGGTGCCCGCCGGGCCGATACCAAAGTTGATATCGTGTTCGCGGATGCTGTTGACATAACGCTGTTGGTTCAAGCCGCGAGGCTTAATCATGGTCCGCGGGGTGCGCATGACGACATCGCCGTCTTCGCTGTCGTCTTCATCGTCGAGTGCTTCAAGTCCCGATTCCTGAAGGAACAGGTGCACAGTATCAGGCTCAAGCTCACTTGCTGAGGTTTCACGGTAGAGGTGTTCTAGCACGTTGGCCGCCGCTTTGATGCGGTTGGCCGCGCCTGCAAGCTGGAAAACGTTGCCTCGGTTGCGCAGCGTGACATCCAAACGGCTTTCAATCAGTTTCAGATGCTCATCTTGCTGGCCACAAAGGCTCGCAAGCCGCTGAGGGTCATTCGGTTCAAGGCTTAACGTAATAATGCGGTTGGCCTGAGAGGATGGCTGGCTCAAGAGAGAAGAACTCGTCTGTTAGTAAATGTATTGCCAAGCTTACTGCCCCGACCGGTGTCGGGGCAATCGTCAGAAGCGCTCAGGAGAGGCAAGTTCGCCGCGTAGCGAATTGGGCAGAGCTTCCGTGATGTCGACATCGACAAAATAACCAATCAGCTCTGTGGGGTTGGCAGCACGAAAGTTCACCACGCGGTTGTTCTCCGTACGGCCTGAGAGCTGGCCGGGGTCTTTCGGCGAAAAGCCCGTCACCAGGATACGCTGCGTCGTGTCCACCATACGGCGGCTGATTTGCATGGTGTGCTGGATAATACGCTCTTGCAGAATCGCCAGGCGTTGTTTTTTGACGCTTTCCGGTGTTTCGTCCGGTAGCGAAGCCGCCGGTGTGCCGGGGCGTGCTGAGAAAACGAAACTGAAAGAGTGATCGAAACCGATGCGGTGGATCAAATCCATCGTCGCTTCGAAATCTTCTTCTGTTTCGCCGGGAAAACCAATGATGAAATCCGACGAGAAGCTGATATCCGGACGGTTCGCGCGGATGCGCTCCATTTTCTCGATATACTCGTCAGCCGTATGGCCGCGTTTCATGGCGCTGAGAATACGGTCAGAGCCGGATTGAACCGGTAGGTGGAGGTGGCTAACAAGCTCTGGAATATCGGCGTAGGCGTCGACGAGACTATCGGTGAACTCTACCGGGTGCGAGGTGGTGAAGCGAACGCGGTCGATGCCTTCCACCGCTGCAACGCAAGCAATTAACTCAGCAAGATCAATCTCATCGCCGAGTTGGTTTTCGCCCCGGTACGCATTGACGTTCTGGCCGAGCAGGTTGATTTCACGCACGCCTTGGTCGGCCAAATGAATGACTTCATCCATCACCGCTTCAAACGGGCGTGATACTTCTTCACCGCGGGTGTAAGGCACAACGCAAAACGTGCAGTATTTAGAGCATCCTTCCATTATCGAGACAAACGCCGTCGCACCGTCGGAGGTAGGCTTGGGCAGGTGGTCGAACTTTTCAATCTCGGGGAAGGTGACATCCACCGCGGCGATTTGGTTATCCTGGCGGGCGTCCAGCATGGACGGCACGCGGTGCAGGGTTTGCGGCCCAAACACCATATCCACATGGGAGGCACGCTTGCGGATGGCTTCGCCTTCTTGGCTGGCGACACAGCCTCCGACACCAATCACCAGGTCAGGGTTGGCATCTTTGAGTTTTTTCCAGCGTCCCAGCTGATGAAAAACCTTCTCCTGCGCTTTCTCACGAATGGAGCAGGTGTTTAATAAAATGACATCGGCTTCCCGCTCATTGTCGGTGAGCTCCATTTGGTGCGATTCGCCGAGCAAATCTGCCATGCGCGAGGAGTCGTACTCGTTCATTTGGCAGCCGTGCGTTTTGATGAAGAGTTTCTTCGCCATCGGTACCTGTCATCTATGGGTCGTCGGGGGACGAGGATGAATGGTGGCGCGGCTAGGCTTCGTAAAAAAAGAAGGGGCCGCGTGGGTGAATAGACGCATTATACGGACACAGGAAACCCCCGGCTAGCATTGGTCGAAATCGATACTTGACCAGCGCGTTTGTATCCGTATACTACGTTCCGTGTTTCGGCAGTTCCCCGATAGCTCAGTTGGTAGAGCAAATGACTGTTAATCATTGGGTCGCAGGTTCGAGTCCTGCTCGGGGAGCCAATAGAAGATAGCCAAAACACGTAGTTTAAAATGTTCCTCGATAGCTCAGTTGGTAGAGCAAATGACTGTTAATCATTGGGTCGCAGGTTCGAGTCCTGCTCGAGGAGCCAACGCGTAACGGTACACTTTTTATCTTTGTACGGTTATCGCCAACATTGTTGATAGCTACATCAATTCCGGTAATTCCCCGATAGCTCAGTTGGTAGAGCAAATGACTGTTAATCATTGGGTCGCAGGTTCGAATCCTGCTCGGGGAGCCAGCCGCAACAGCCTTCTTGTTTGATTTCTCTCCCCACTTTGGTCAGGTATACTCTCAGCCGCCGCATTTTTTGCGATTAATTTTTATGCGTGATTAGGGAAAACCCTGTGAGTACTTCTATACCGCTATCTCCCTTGCAAACGTTTAAATGCCTCAGCGATGAAACGCGCCTCCACTTGGTGCTGTTGATTGCGGAAGAGGGCGAGCTTTGCGTATGTGAAATGACCCATGCATTGCAGGAATCACAGCCGAAGGTGTCACGTCATCTTGCGCAGTTGCGTCAGTGCGGTTTGCTCCATGACCAGCGCGAAGGGCAGTGGGTTTATTACCGTATCGCGCGTGACTTGCCTGCTTGGGGGCATACGGCGATTGCCGCTGGCCGTGAAGGGAGTCTCCAGAAACTAAAAGCGCTTTCTCAGCGTTTAGCAGATATGGGCGACCGGCCTTCTCGACGCGCGATGCTGTGCTGAAAAGTGAGCGAAATAAAAAAACCGAGGTCCGGAAGACCTCGGTTTTATTTTTGGTTAGTGAAACACTTAGCGCTTAACCAAGCGCTGTGAATTTTTTAACTGCGCATAGTCGAGTAAAATTTCAGCGGCTTCGAGCACGTGAGCCCGCTCTGCGGTCATTATCTCGTCATCATCTTCGCCTTGCTCGCCCTCTTCGCGGGCGTCGCTCCACTCTTCCAATGCTTCCCTGCCGAGTGCTAAACGGCGCTGGTTCTCCAAGGCTAGCTGCTCGGCTTCTTGCGCCTGCATTTCGCGTTCGCGCTGTTCGCGGTTCAAACTGACGCTGACGTGTTGTTCACGAAGTTGCCGCGCTAACGTCGATTGCTGCGCCAGGAAGCGGAAATTGGGGTTGTTATCGGCACGGACCTGGTGGCGCTCAGCGAGCGTATCGAGATGAGTTTCTGGCTCACCGTAACGACGGTATTGCACATTTTGCACGGTATCCCACGCTAGTGCGTTATCCAGGCTGCTTTCGCCAATCCGCTCGGGGTCAATCAGACTGGGAAAGTGAATATCGGGCACAACACCACGGTTTTGTGTGCTATCGCCCGAAATACGGTAGAACTTGGCGCGCGTGAGCTTGATTTCGCCGTGGCTCAAGTCGTTAAGGGTTTGCACGGTGCCTTTGCCAAAGGTCGGTGAGCCAACGACCAGGCCGCGGCCGTAGTCCTGAATGGCGCCGGCGAAAATTTCTGAGGCCGATGCCGAAAGGCGATTGACTAATACCGTGAGAGGGCCGTCGTATAGTGTGCCGGCTTTGCTGTCGCCATAAAGCTGAATGCGGCCTTCGGCGTCTCGAACCTGCACAGTGGGGCCTCGGTCGATGAATAGTCCCAGCAACGAATTGGCTTCTTGCAGCGCGCCGCCGCCGTTATTGCGCAGGTCTAAAATGATACCTTCAACGCCTGAACTTTTGAGCTTTTCGACTTCCCGGGCCACATCACGGGTAGTGCTGCGGTAATCCTCTTCGCCCTCTTGCCAAGCGTCGAAATCCACATAGAACGTGGGAACCGTCACCACACCGATTTGACGAGGTTTGCCGTCGCGCTCCACGTCGATGATTTCACTCTGCGCGGCTTGATCTTCCAGGTTTACCGTATCGCGGGTAATCTTGACCGTATGCGAGCGTGTCATATCCACCGCTTGCGCGGGAATCACTTCCAAACGCACAACGGAGCCTTTAGGGCCACGGATGAGGTCAACGACATTATCCAGTCGCATACCGATGACGTTGACCATTTCGTCTTTGTCTTCCTGGCCAACGCCAATAATTCGGTCGGCTGGCTCCAGTACGTCTGCACGGTCCGCAGGGCCGCCAGGGACAAGGCTCGCGACTTTGACGTACTCACCATCGGCTTGCAGCATGGCGCCGATTCCCTCAAGCGAGAGGCTCATTTGGATATCAAAGGATTCGCCCTGGCGGGGGGAAAGGTAGCTGGTATGAGGGTCAATGGTGCCGGTGACAGCGGCCATCACAAGACCAAACACATCTTCGGGCTCGGTTTGCTCTATACGCGAAAGCTGCCCTTCGTAGCGTTGGCGGAGATTGGTTTTGATTTGTTCGTTATCTTGATCGCTTAAGGCTAGGGTTAACGCAGCGTTTTTGAGTCGCTTTTCCCAAAGTGCATCTAGCTCGCTTTCGCTTTGTGCCCAGGGCGCATCGTCGCGCTCAACTTCTAAGCGTTCATTACCACTGAAGTTGAGGTCTAGGCCTTCATCAAAGCGTGCGAGTAACCATTCTAAGCGCGCTTTGCGGCGCGCTTCGGCTTTTTCGTGAAGCGCAAAAACATCGGCGAGTTCGCCATCGAATAACGCGTCAGCGAAGCCATTTTCAAGATGCCGATAGGGCTCGATATCGCGCTGTAAAAGATACGCACGCTGACCATCGAGGAGATCTAAATAACGGTTAAACGCGTTTTCAGACCAAGCTGCATCAAAGTCAACGTTAGCGTAATGGCCATAGCGCAAAGAGTCCGCGATTTCTATGGCGGCCTGACGTTGTTCATCAGTCGGCTCAAGGGCAATGACAGTTGGGCTAGTGATAACTAGCATCATGGTCAAGGCGATTGAGCGCGAAAGGGTAGCAAACAAGCTCATCAATCAAGCTCTCCCGGATTTGTGTACACTCACATACAGACGGCTCATGCGTTCTAGACCTGCTATCAGCGATGGAGTTGCGTGAACCGCATTGTGAAAAACAGTGACGTTGACCGAAAGCGCATTGTAGCAGGTCGTTTGCTTGGCTGAGACTACTTCATCGTGATTTCGCAATCCGTTTGTATTTTTCATCGCCGTGTTGGTTAATCACCGTATTGCCTCACGATCATCATATAAAGGAACGCTATGCCTAACGCTTTTGATACTCACCTATTGGCGCGGTTGTGTGAGTTTTTACGTGCCTCGCCCACGCCTTGGCACGCGACACGCAATATGGCGGTGCGTCTGGAGCAGGCGGGATTTGAGTGCTTAGAAGAAACCGCAGCGTGGCAGCTAGCACCGGGGCGGCGTTACTATGTCACCCGCAATGACTCATCAATTATCGCGTTCCAGTTACCAAAAGGCCGTGTAGAGACGCTGCGTATGATGGGGGCGCATACCGATAGCCCCGGCCTGCGGTTAAAGCCGAATGCCTCGCAACACAGCGCCGGTTGGTTACAGCTGGGTGTGGAAGTGTATGGCGGTGCGTTATTGGCGCCGTGGTTTGACCGTGATTTGGGTATTGCCGGGCGTGTGCATGTGCGCCACCCCGATGGGCGCTTAGAAGGCGTGCTGCTTAACGTCGATCAGCCTGTGGCGATGGTGCCAAGCCTGGCGATTCACCTCGACCGTGAGGCCAATAACGGCCGTGCCATCAACCCGCAAACACAAATGGTGCCAGTGTTGATGCAAAGCGAGACCGGCGAGCTGGCGCCGCTATTATCTACGTGGTTGCGCGAGCAGCATGACTTAACGGATGCTGAGGTCGTGGATTTCGAGCTGAGTTTTTATGATTTGCAAGCGCCGTCACTCATTGGAGTCAATCAGGAGCTTGTGGCTAGCGCCCGCTTGGATAACTTGCTGTCTTGCTTTATGGGGTTGGAAGCGCTGTTGGCAAGCGATGGTGAGCAGGGGGCGCTTTTGGTCGCCAACGATCATGAAGAAGTGGGTAGCGCCAGTGCTTGTGGTGCCCAAGGGCCGTTTTTAGGCGATGTGCTTAAACGCGTCAATACGCAGGTGGGTGGCGGCAGCGAAGAGTCGTTGATTCAGATGATTCAGTCATCGTGCATGATTTCCTGTGATAACGCCCATGCGTTGCACCCCAACTTTTGCGATAAGCACGATGACCGTCACGGCCCAATGATCAACGAAGGCCCGGTGATTAAAATCAACGCCAATCAGCGTTACGCCACCAACAGTGCAACGAGTGCCTTGTTTCGCGATGTGTGTCGTGAGGCCGAGGTGCCTGTGCAAGCGTTTGTGACCCGCGCCGATATGGGCTGCGGCAGCACGATTGGGCCCATTACCGCCACTGAGATTGGTGTGCCGACTATTGATGTGGGGGCGCCACAATGGGCGATGCACTCGATACGCGAAACAGCGGGCACCCGTGACGTGGGCTATTTGACCAATGCGCTGACGGTGTTTTTTAATCGCAAGAATCTTTATACGTAAAAAGCGTTAAACGAAAAAAGCCCGCTGATACAATCAGCGGGCTTTCGACATTCGGTTGGTGGCTACGCCCTGATTTGAACAGGGGACCCCATCATTATGAGTGATGTGCTCTAACCAGCTGAGCTACGTAGCCATTCAACGGGGGCGAATACTACTCAGCGACGCGTCGCCCGTCAAGCATTTGTTGCTCAAAGACGCAGGCCATCAGCCTTCTTTCAGCGGCAACCACACCATCGCAGCACTAATCACGTCCTGGTAGTTGCGAATTCGCTGTACGTAGTGCACCGGCTCGTAGCCTCGCGCGTAGCCGTAGCGGGTCTGTGGGTAGTAGCGCTTGTCAGCCTTGAGCGGCAGCACCTCTTTCATGTCTTCCCAAGAGTGCGGATCCTTGCCCAACTCGCGGGCCAGTTTTTGCGCGTCTAGCACGTGACCACGGCCAATGTTGTAGCTTGCGAGAGCTAAGTAGGTGCGGTCGGGTTCGGGAAGGGTGTCGGGCAGGCGCTTATGACGGTCGGCGAGGTAACGGGCGCCGCCATCTATAGCCGCTGCCGGATTCAGGCGATTATTAATACCGAGGGATTTAGCGGTGTTTTGGGTGAGCATCATGATGCCGCGCACGCCGGTGGGGGAAACCGCTTGGGGGTCCCAGTGCGACTCCTGGTAGGCCAGGGCGGCGAGCAGGTCGGCGGGCATGCCGGTTTCTTCCTCGGCTTTTATGAACAGGTCGATGAAGTTGGGCAGGCGCTCGTCGATGCGCTGATTGAGCGCGCGTAGATCGACAAAGTCGAACTCACCAATATAGGCGTAGTAGCGGTCCTTCATCGTCGCGATGCGCTGCTGACCCTCGGTGCTTCCCATCCACTGCTTGGCCATGTCGGCCAGTGCCTGGTGGCCGGCGGGCAGATACCAGCCCAGCTTGTCGCCGCTGGTGAGATTCATGGCGACCTCAAGGTGTGGGAAGTGGCGGCGCACCATCTGCACGATATTGGAGTCGGCCACGGTGCAGTCGATACGTTTTTCGGCTACCTCGGCCAACAGTATCTCGGTGGTGCGAGGGTCCTCCTCGAAGGCAATGCCGGTTTGCTGATTGACCAAACTTTGGAGTTTTTCCGCGTAGCTGGAATCCGCTGTTACGCGAATATCGACGCCGGCCATGTCTTCTACTTGGTGTGGCAGGGGCCGCATATCGCGATGACAGACCAGTTGCTCAACGATATCGGTGTGGGTGGGCCCTTGGGTAAAGTGCTCATCGCGTGAGGGACGGTGGGTCAGGCCAGCGGCGGCCAAATGAAACTCGCCGTCTTTCAGGGCTTGAAGCACCTCGGAGGTGGAATTGAGCAGCGTCCACTCGACTGCCCAGTCGTGGGCGTCGGCGAACGACTCGACTAGGTCGTGCTCCGGGCCCGCCGGTGTTTCATCACGATCAAGGTAGTAGGTGGTGGCGCTGTTGCGGGTGGCGACCTTGAGCGTTCCACCCGGCTCAGGCGGGTCGAGCTGCGTGACGGGGTTGATCGGCGGGTCGCTCTGTTCGCAGCCCACCAGCATGAGTAGCGCCAACAGCAAGGTGACGATCAATAAGTGGGATCGAGATTTAGGGCCAATATCCTGATGATGAGGAGAGCTATAGATAGGCATGACGTAAACCCTAGCAGGCTTTTGCGCTGCCCGGAAGGCAGCGCTTTAAACGGCGCTAGGCATGCCGATAGATAGGCTAAAGCATAGTCAGAAGATGCCCCGCAGGTTACACATTAAAACGGAAGTGAATCACATCGCCGTCTTTGACAATGTACTCTTTGCCTTCTAAGCGCCATTTGCCCGCGTCTTTGGCGCCTTGCTCACCGCCGAGTGCCACGAAATCTTCATAAGCCACCACTTCGGCGCGGATAAAGCCTTTTTGGAAATCGGTGTGAATGACGCCAGCGCCTTCCGGTGCTGTCGCGCCCTCTTTCACCGTCCACGCGCGGACTTCTTTTACGCCTGCGGTGAAGTAGGTTTGCAGGCCAAGTAGCGCGTAGCCGGCGCGAATGACACGGTCTAACCCGGGTTCTTCCATGCCCATCTCATCGAGGAACATAGCGCGCTCTTCATCTTCGAGCTCGGCGATTTCGGCTTCGATCTGGTTACACACTGGCACGACGACGGCGCCTTCTTCTGCGGCGATGTCGTTGACCACATTGAGGTAGGGGTTATTGTCGAACCCGTCTTCGTTGACGTTGGCGATGTACATCGTGGGCTTCAGGGTCAAAAAGCCAAAGCTTTTTACCTGCTGTTTTTCGTCGTCGCTTAGCCCGAAACTGCGCAGCGGTTGCCCTTCGGCTAAGTGCGGCTGAATCTTATCTAGTACGGCCTTGGTGGCGATGGCGTCTTTATCGCCGCCTTTCACCACGCGCACCAAACGTTGGCTGGCTTTTTCGACGGTGTCGAGATCCGCTAGCGCCAGCTCGAGATTGATGGTTTCGATATCTGCACGCGGGTCAATCTCATTGGCCACGTGGATGACGTTGTCGTTATCGAAGCAGCGCACCACATGCGCAATCGCCTGCGTTTCCCGAATGTTAGCTAAGAACTTGTTGCCCAAACCTTCCCCTTTGGACGCACCGGCCACCAGGCCGGCGATATCGACGAACTCCATGGTGGTCGGCAGGACTTTTTGCGGTTTGACGATCTCGGCAAGCTTATCAAGTCGCGGGTCAGGCATAGGCACGATGCCGACATTCGGCTCGATGGTGCAAAAGGGAAAGTTTTCCGCGTCGATACCCGATTTGGTTAGCGCGTTGAACAGAGTGGATTTGCCGACGTTGGGAAGGCCGACGATGCCGCAGTTAAAACCCATAAGATTCATTCCTAGCCGCTTGGGGCGCGGTGGCGTACATAGGGCGCCAGCGCTACCCAAGAAAAAGTTAGTAAAAAACGTTTGTAAAAATAAGAGTAAAGAAAAGGCGTTAAAGAGACGCAAGTGAACAGTGTGGTTATTTTACGCTATGCAGGCGGTTCATGGCTTTCGCCCAGTCGCCGTCAAGCGCCTGCGGCAGCGTAGCGAGGCATTCATCAAGGGCATGCTCAATGGCGTTCTGCTCAACTTTGCCGGGGCGAGCTAGTACGTAGTGAATCACTTGCTTGGCATTGCCGGGGTGGCCGATACCGATTCGCAAACGATGGAACTGATTTTGGTTGCCCAGGGCGCTAACGGTGTCGCGAAGACCATTATGCCCGCCGTGACCACCACCGGCTTTATAGCGCGCTTGGCCGGGGGGTAAATCAAGCTCGTCGTGGGCCACCAAAAGCTGTTCCGGCGTGAGCTTAAAAAACTGGCATAGCGCGGCGATAGAGGCGCCGCTGCGGTTCATAAAGGTCGTAGGGTTGAGTAAGTGTACTGTATGGTCGCCGAAAATTACCTTGGCATAAAGGCCAAGAAATTTTTTTTCTGGCCGTAATTCTGCATGGACGTCTCGGGCAACTGCTTCAACTAACCATGCGCCCGCATTGTGTCGCGTGGTGGCGTATTCAGCGCCGGGATTGCCTAGGCCGATGATCGCTGACACCTGACTCATTTTATCCCCTCTTTACATACAGCACGGCAAAAAAAATCAAGCGCCGAAGCGCTTGATCATAGCATTACGAGGGCCATGCGAGCATGGCCCAAGGTGCGCGGTAGTGCTTATTCGGCGCTGGTGTCTTCTTCACCTTCACTGTCGCTTTCACCTTCTTCATCTTCGCCAGTAGCACGCACTTTCATTTTGGTGATGCTGAGGATGGCGTTGTCGTGATCTTCACCGTGAGATAGGTCAACTGAGGTGACGCCGGCCGGTAGGGTAAGGTCAGATAGGTGCAGTGTTGTGCCAAGCTCAAGTGCAGAAATGTCGACTTCCAAGAAGTCCGGCAGATCTTTCGGCAAGCAGCTGATAGCGACTTCGTTGGCCAGTACGTGCAGTTCACCGTCTTGGTCTTTAACGCCAACACACGTATCTTCGCCCACCACGTGCAGCGGCACGTTCATATTGATTTCGTGCGTGGCGTCGACACGCAAAAAGTCAGCGTGTGTCAAAAGCGGCTTGAAGGGGTGGCGCTGCAGATCACGAACAACAACCTGCTCTTCTTTGCCTTCAATGACGAGCTTGATGACAGAAGAGAAGAACGACTCGTCTTCGATTGCCTTGTAGAAAGCGGTCTTTTCTACGGCGATAGATTGCGGCGCTTTCTCACCACCGTAAATGACGGCGGGGACTTGCTGGTTCGCACGACGCAGGCGGCGGCTCGCACCTTTCCCCAGGTCGTTACGAACGGTGGCGTTAAGGATAAAATCAGACATTAAGGTTGCCTCTTAGTTAAAGTAAGGAAACGCCGCCGCCCGCGACCAGGCAACGACGTTTCCAGGAGCTCTTTGCGAGCCGTGTTTGCCAGGCGATTAGTGGAACATCGCGCTGACAGATTCTTCGTTACTCACCCGACGAATGGCTTCTGCTATCAAACCGGCAACGCTTAGCTGACGAATACGCCCGCTGCGGCGTGCAGCGTCTGAGAGCGGGATGGTGTCGGTCACCACCACTTCATCAAGCACGGAGTTGACGATGTTATCAACCGCCGGGCCAGACAAAATTGGGTGAGTCGCGTAAGCAACCACGCGTTTCGCGCCGTGGTCTTTAAGGGCTTCACCTGCTTTACACAAGGTGCCGGCGGTGTCGATCATATCGTCCACCACCACGCAGGTGCGGCCTTCAATTTCGCCAATGATGTGCATGACTTGCGCTTGGTTCGCCTGAGGGCGGCGCTTGTCGATAATCGCCAAATCCGCATTGAGCTGTTTGGCAATGGCGCGGGCGCGAACGACGCCGCCTACGTCCGGGGAGACAACGACGAGGTCACTATAATTTTGACGCTCAATATCATCGAGCAAAATCGGCGAACCATAGACGTTATCGACCGGCACATCAAAGAAGCCTTGGATCTGATCGGCGTGCAAATCCATGGTCATGACACGGTCAACGCCGCCTTTGACCATCATATCGGCGACAACTTTGGCAGAGATCGGTACCCGAGCTGAGCGCACGCGGCGATCTTGGCGCGCATAGCCAAAATAGGGGAGCACTGCTGTGATACGGGTCGCTGAGGCGCGACGCAGTGCGTCGACCATCAGGATAAGTTCCATCAAGTTGTCGTTGGTCGGTGCACAGGTCGACTGCAGGATAAATACATCCTTACCGCGCACGTTTTCATTGATTTCGACCGCGATTTCGCCGTCGCTGAATTGACCCACCGTGGCATTACCCATTCGGCTGTCCAAGCTTTCGGCAATCTTATGAGCAAGCTCGGGATTGGCGTTCCCGGCGAAAACCATCAATTTTGACACGCGCAGCCACCTTTGCAGTGTTGGGGATCATGGGAGAAAACGCGGTTTGCCGTTAGATTGGCTGGGGTACCAGGACTCGAACCTGGGAATGCCGATACCAAAAACCGGTGCCTTACCACTTGGCTATACCCCAGTAATATCAAAAAATCTAACAGTTGGGGGCGTTTAACCACCCAGAGCATCATGAAGAGGAGAGCGATTAAGGCCTTTCGCTACCCATGTTGGCCAGTGTTGAGAAGCGTCGCGTGCAATTTGCTTTGCCACTTCATGCGTTTCAAACGCAGCAAAGACACAAGCGCCGGTCCCCGTCAGTTGGCTGGGCGCAAAACAGTTCAGCCAATCAAGCGCTGCCGCAACCGGCGGATAACGCTTTTTGACCACTGCTTCGCAATCATTGCGCCATGTCGGCGCTCCCCCCTGCAGTGCGCGCGCCATGGTAATGGGCGGGGTGTTGCGTGTCAATTCGGGATCTTGGAAGACCGCCGCCGTGGAGACGCTCACACCGGGGTGAAGAATCACGAACCAAGGCGTTTCCAGCGTTACATTGGTGAGCTTTTCTCCCACGCCTTCCGCCCAGGCGCTGTGGCCTTTGATAAACACCGGGACATCCGCACCGAGTTGCAAACCCAGTGCAGAAAGTTGGTCAGTGCCAGCGTTAAGTTGCCACAAGTGATTAAGCCCGAGTAGCGTCGTTGCTGCGTTGGAACTGCCGCCGCCTAACCCGCCGCCCAAGGGCAGTCGCTTTTCTATCGAGAGATTAACGCCACGGGAATTTTCTGTTGTGGCCTGAAGTAAGCGAGCGGCGCGCACAACGAGATTGTCCTCATAAGCGACGTCGTCGATGCCTTCGTTGAGCACGATGCGGCGGTCATCACGCGGAGTGAAGCTGATGGTGTCGCCTGTATCCACAAGCTGAAACAGCGTTTGCAGCTCGTGGTAGCCGTCTGCCCGGCGCCGGGTAATATGCAGCAGGCGGTTAAGCTTGGCTGGCGATGGGAGATGAAACGTTTTTGCCATGGTGGCGCCCTTACTCCGAGCCAGGTTGCCAGCGGTTAACCACTAAGGTGATACGCATCTCGCCGTATTGCATCACCAAGCGGCGCGGTAACCAAAGCGAGTCGACTTGCTCCCAATCGCGGTAGTCGATTTCCCAGCCATCTTGCTTTAGATGTAGTGGGAAAACGAATTCGTCTGTTTCGAGCTGATAGGCACTTTCGTCATTGGGTAAACCGCGCACCCAGTCGGGCAGGGCGCGAATGGGCAGTGACCAGCCCATCTGCGCCTCCATCAGCGCCTCGGGTGTTTCTGCTTCAAAACGGCCATCGTTATTGCTGAGCGAGAAACGTCCTTCGCGGCCTTCAAGCACGGTGCGACCACCGCCAAAGGGGCCGCTGATCAACATGCGGAAATAGTGCGGGTATTGGCTCCAGTCAAGATTGGCGCTGGTCGTCTCTTCTGGCGTGCGCAAGCCCGCTTTGCCAGCAAGTGACCAGGTTTGTAGCGCTTCGACGTCGTTTTGCTGGGCTTCCCATTGGCCTAGCTGGCGCCCGCTTTCATCGGTAGGAGTTTGTGTCGCACAGCCAGCGAGCAGCAAGAGAGTGAGCGCTGCGGCGCTTAGGCGTGATGTAAAGCCAGGTATCAATGGAAGTCTTGTCCGTGAACGTCGTGTGGATAAAAACATAATGACTCCTTAAATGGGGCTAAGAAAATAGGGTCTAAGGAAAAAAGCTCTAAGAAAAGAGGGTCTAAGGCTGATAGCCGTGCGGGGCAAGTTCCGGGTGACGTTTTAACAACGCGTCAATAACAGAGTGTTCGCGGGTATAGCGCATCGCCTCCATCAGAATCGCCCGGGCTTCCTCCACGCGCCCTAGTGCGTGCAATACTTCGGCTAAGTGGGCGGCCACTTCTTGATCGGGCATTTGGGCGTAGGCGCGCTCGAGCCACGGTAAGGCGCGTTCTGGGTCGCCTTGGCGATAATACACCCAGCCGAGGCTATCCATGATCGCCGGATTATCGGGGTCGAGCTCATGCGCGCGCTCTATCATCTCCTGCGCTTCGTCTAGACGACCGGAGGCGTTTTCATCGGCAAGCGTATAGCCCAGGGCGTTGAGGGCCATGGCATCGCCGGGGTCATTTTGCAAAATCTGCTTAATGTTGGCTTCCATTTGCGCGAGGTCGCCGTCTCCCCAGGCGCGCATCGCCCGCTGGTATAAAAGGGCATTATCGTCCGGTGTGCGCTCAATCTCGCGATTAAGTAGGGCATCGGCGTCATCCGTGCGACCCAACTCATCGAGCATTTGGACTTCTAGCATGAGTAGCACATTAAACTGCTGATCAAAGCGCATTCGCTCAATACGCAAAAAGGCGCGGGCATCCAGCAGGCGGTCTTCTGCAATAAGCATGCGGGCGGCGTTAGCGCGGGCGGGGATGAACTCTTCCCCCTCGCTTACCTGGCGATAGTAGAGAAGGGCGTTATTCACCTCGCCTTCAGCCTCGGCGATGGCACCGAGCAGGTAGTAGGCCAAATTGGGGATGTCGCCTTGGCCGATCAGCGGCTGAAGCAAGCGCCTTGCCGGGGCGCCGTGCCCTTCTTCTAAATACAGCTGAGCGAGTGCAAGACGCAAATCATGGCTGCCGCCATGGCTTGCAAGCAGTGCATCGGTTTGCCCCTCTGCGGCACTGATATTGTTAAGACGGATTTCTGCTTGGGCGAGGAGCAAAATAAAGCGAACATCGCCGGGGTTCAGTTCAAGCCCGTGTTTGGCCGCTTGGCGAGCCTCGGCGTACGCTGCGGTCTCTAATGCCAAGCGCGCTTTGGCAAGCCAAAGGGGGAGGGCGTCCGGGCTTAACGCTTGCGCCTTTTCTAAACGTTGCCGGGCGGCCTGTATTTCCCCGAGGCTTGCCTCGATAAGCGCGGTGGCCATTAGGACATCGCTGTGATGGGGCAGGGCCTCAGCATTTGGGGTGGCAAGGTGCTCGCGCAGGCGGATGAGCAGCGGCTCAAGTGGGGCGCTATCGGCCACGGCAAGCTCTGCAAGGGTGGTCAATTCGCCGTTGTCACCGGCACGGGTCACCGCTAAGCGCTGTTTGAGGCTTTCTGCCCAACGCCCTTGCTGTAGCGTAATGGCGGCTAACAGGCGGTTAGGCGCGGTATCGCCGGGGGCTAGTTGGCGCCAGCGCTCGGCGGCTGCTTGCAGTAGCTCGGGCGATTCGCTGAAGCGAGCGGCAAACGTGGCGCGTTTGCCAAGCGCTGAGCTGGGGTAGCGCTGAGAGGCATCTATGTAGCCTTGCACGGCGGCTTGGTAATTGCCGCGCTGGCCAGCGAGTTCCGCGGTGAGTAGCGTGCTTAACCCCTTTGCATCTAGCCCACGGGTAATAGGCGGTGCCGATTTCATGGGGTCGCTTACATGCGCGCTGTCAACGCTGCTATCACTAAAAGGAGGCGCCAGCTGGCAGCCGCTGAGTAAAATTGTCGCGGCCCCAAGCGGTAGTAGGGCGATATTCAAGGCTCTCAAGCGAAGTGGCATGCGTGTCTCGATTCGGTGGCCGGATGCTCAGCATAGCGGCTTGCTCGGAGATGGCAAAGTGGTACGCGTCAGATCAAGGTGGGCTGTGATAGAATATTGGACCGATTAGCTTGCTGAGCAAGCCGACACCTATACGTTAAGACTGACACACGAGCGAAGACGCATAACGCATGACGCTTCTTGCCCTGGGAATTAATCATCGTACCGCCACGGTAGCCGTGCGTGAGCAGGTGGCTTTTACACCGGCGCAGTTAGAGTGCGCGCTGGAAGAATTATGTAGCCTGCCACAAATCAGCGAAGCCGCAGTGCTGTCGACCTGTAACCGCACGGAGCTCTACTGCGTCACCGACGCAGCAGGGGAGCAAATCGTGCTTAACTGGCTGGGGCGTTTTCACAACCTGCGTGTGGACGACTTAGCCCGCTGCGCTTACCACTATCTCGATAACGATGCGGCACGCCATTTGATGCGCGTGGCGGTGGGGCTCGATTCGATGGTGTTGGGTGAGCCGCAAATACTTGGGCAGCTTAAAGACGCCTACCAGCAGGCACGCCAGGGGCGCGGTTTGGGGGGTGAGCTTGAGCGGCTTTTTCAGCATACTTTCGCCATCGCCAAACAGGTACGTACCGAAACCGGTATTGGCAAAAATCCGGTGTCGGTGGCGTATGCGGCAGTGAGCATGGCTAGCCGAATTTTCGATGACTTCAGTCGCGCGCACGCGTTGTTGGTTGGCGCTGGCGAAACGATTGAGCTGGTGGCGAGGC
This sequence comes from Halomonas llamarensis, assembly GCF_023555005.1. GTDB lineage: Bacteria > Pseudomonadota > Gammaproteobacteria > Pseudomonadales > Halomonadaceae > Vreelandella > Vreelandella llamarensis. The sequence goes on from NZ_JAMJPJ010000008.1 coordinate 86,735, forward strand.
ATTTACACGAGGCTGGCGTTCGCAAACTTACGGTTGCCAACCGTACCCGCGCACGGGCCGAAAGTATCTCCGTCGCCCTCGGTGGTGAGGCTATTACCCTGACGGAAATTCCCGAGGCGCTGGTTGAGGCGGATATCGTGATTTCCTCGACCGCTTCACCGCTGCCGATCGTGGGGAAGGGGATGATGGAGCGCGCGCTGAAAAAACGCCGTCACCGACCGGTGTTCATGGTGGATATTGCCGTTCCCCGGGATATTGAACCCGAAGTCGGTGAACTTGCTGATGTCTTCCTTTATACCGTTGATGATCTGCAAGAAGTCATCGAAGAGAATCGTCGCCACCGCCAAGTCGCCGCTGATCAAGCCGAATCGTTGATTGAACACGGCGTTAGCCATTGGCAGCACGAGCGGCGCATCCGTAACGGAGGTGAGCTGATTCGCGAGTACCGTCGTCACGGCGAAGCGCTGCGGGATTTGTCGCGTGAGCAGGCACTTGAGCGCCTAGCCCGCGGCGAAGACCCCGCCGCCGTGGTGGAGCGCCTGGCTCACCAGCTTACCAACCGGCTGATGCACCAGCCAACCCAAGCCATTCGTGATGCGTCCTCAAAAGAAGAGCACGCGCTGCTTGATGCGGTGCCGCGCTTACTGATGCCCCCCAAACCTGCCTTTGAAACCCATTCACCTGCGACCCCGCGCTGCCATAAGGATAATACGCCCGCATGAAAGAGACGCTGCGCCAACGCCTAGATAGTTTTGTCGAACGTTTTGAAGAGCTTGCGCTGCTGCTAGCGGAGCCTGACGTGATCACCGATCAGAAACGTTTTCGTGACTACTCGCGCGAATACGCCGAATTAGACGAACTCGTGGCAGCCTGGCAGCGCTATCGTGGCATTGAAAACGACATGCAGGGGGCCGAACAGCTGGTGCGCGACAGTGACGCTGAGATGCGCGAGCTGGCGGAAATGGAACTTGAAGACGGACGCGAAAAACTCGACGCGTTAGAGATCGAACTCAAGCGCCTATTGGTGCCGAAAGACCCCGATGACGGCCGCAGCGTGTTCTTAGAAGTGCGCGCCGGCACCGGTGGCGATGAGGCGGCGCTGTTTGCGGGCGACCTTTTTCGCATGTATTCACGCTATGCCGAAAAGCACGGCTGGCGCGTGGAAGTGATCAGCGCTAATCACGGTGAAATGGGCGGCTATAAAGAAATTATCTCGCGGGTAAAAGGTGACAGCGTTTACGCGCGGCTAAAGTTTGAATCCGGCGCGCATCGCGTGCAGCGCGTACCGGCGACGGAATCCCAAGGCCGTATTCACACCTCGGCGTGCACCGTGGCGGTTATGCCCGAAGTCGACGATGTGGGGGATGTCGATATCAATCCTTCAGATCTGCGTGTGGATACCTTCCGTTCTAGCGGTGCGGGCGGGCAGCACGTCAACACCACCGATTCCGCCATCCGCATCACTCACTTGCCCAGCGGCGTAGTGGTTGAGTGCCAAGAAGAACGCAGCCAACACAAAAACCGCGCCAAAGCGATGTCGCTGTTAGCGGCAAAGCTTAAGCAAAGCGCTGAGGATGCCCAGCGTCAGTCGCAAGCGGATGCTCGGCGCTCGCTCGTGGGCTCGGGTGATCGTAGCGAGCGCATTCGCACCTACAACTATCCGCAAGGGCGGATTACTGACCACCGCATTAATCTGACACTCTATAAGCTCAACGAGGTGGTCAGCGGCGAACAGCTTGATGATGTGATTGACCCGCTGATCCACGAATACCAAGCGGAGCAGCTTTCGGCGCTACAGGGCGGCGAATGACGTTAGATGCGCTCCTTGCTGAGGCAACGACCCGGCTAACCCAAGCGGGTTCCACGACGCCACGCCTTGATGCCGAAGTGCTGCTTTGCCACGTGATTGGGCGCGACCGCACCTGGCTTTATACCTGGGGTGACCGCGATGGTGAGCGCTGGCAGCGCGCGCGCTTTGCCGCCCTTGTCGCCGCTCGCGCGCAAGGCCAGCCGGTCGCCTACTTGGTTGGCGCGCGTGAGTTTTGGGGGTTGGCGCTGAAGACGTCACCGGATACGCTCATTCCCCGTCCCGACACCGAGGCTCTCGTCGAAGCGGCGCTCGCGCGTGCCAGCACCCCAGGTGGCACACTGCTTGATCTCGGCACTGGCACCGGTGCCATTGCGCTCGCCTTTGCTTTTGAACGGCCCCATTGGCAGGTACAGGGCGTGGATGTTCGGCCTGCGGCTGTCGCGCTTGCGAAGCGCAATGCTCAAGCCCTCAGTATTACTAATGTATATTTTGAAGAGAGTGATTGGTTTAGTGCGTTTGTCTCACAGGTAAGCACGCCCGTCTTTGATATCATCGTTAGTAACCCGCCCTACATCGCCGCCGATGACCCGCATTTAAAGCAGGGCGATGTGCGCTTTGAGCCACGCTCAGCGCTAGTGGCCGAAAGCGAAGGCATGGCCGATTTGCTTCACGTAGTGACCTATGCACGATCGTTTTTAGCCGTATCCGGCTGGCTGATGTTAGAGCATGGCCACACGCAAGCCGGTGGCGTTCGCGCTGCGCTCAGTCAAGCCGGTTATAACAACGTTGAAAGCCTGCGTGACTTGGCCGGGCACGAACGCGTTACGCTTGGGTGTTTTAATAAGCCGATTTAATGACCGTAATGGATCCCGCTATGAAAGCCAAAAACAGAACGCTGGACCGCATTGACCTAAAAATTCTGCGCTGCCTGCAGGAAAACGCCCGTATTTCTTACGTTGATTTGGCCGCTGAAGTGGGGCTTTCCACTACACCGTGTTTAGAGCGCGTGAAGCGGTTAGAGCGCACCGGTATTATACGTGGCTATCAAGCTATTCTTGACCCACGGGCGCTTAAGGCGAATTTGTTAGTATTCGTCGAAATTAGCCTGGAAACCCAGTCTCCGTCGGTGTTTGATGAGTTTCGCCGCGCCGTGGAGGCACTGCCTCAGATTCAGGAGTGCCATTTAGTCTCCGGCCAGTTTGATTATATTTTAAAATGCCGGATTCCGGAGATGTCTGCCTACCGGCAGTTGCTCGGCGATGTTGTGTTGACCCTACCCGGGGTGAAAGAGTCGAAAAGTTACGTCGTGATGGAAGAAGTAAAAGAGAGCTTTAGCCTGTATGTGCCAGATATCGGCGAACTTGAAGAGAAAGCGTGAGGGTGTGTAAGTGATGATGGATGACCAAGCGCTGCTGCGCTATAGCCGCCAACTTATGCTGCCCGAGGTTGAAATTGATGGGCAAGAGCGGTTGCTCAACGCCCATGCGCTCGTGGTAGGCGCTGGCGGGCTCGGTTCTCCGGTAGCGCTTTATCTTGCAGCTGCTGGCGTTGGCTACCTTACGATTGCCGATGCCGATGAGGTCGAAATATCCAATCTGCAGCGCCAAATTGCTCATCAGCAGGCAGACTTGGGGCGCAACAAAGCCGACTCGGCGTGCCAAAGTGCCAAGGCGTTAAACCCTGAGTGCGAAGCCGTTGCTATCAGTGGGCACGTCGGTGGCGAAGCGCTCACGACGCTGGTGGAAAGGGCGGATGTGGTGCTCGATTGCACCGATCGCTTTTCTAGCCGCTATGCGATTAACGCGGCCTGCCAAGCGGCGAGGGTGCCGCTGGTTTCTGGCGCGGCTATCCGTTTTTCCGGCCAGCTCGCGGTGTTTGACCCACGTGACCCAAAGTGCCCTTGCTATGCTTGCTTGTATCCGCCCGATGAGAGCGGCGATGAAGCGCTCTCTTGTGCTGAAAGTGGGGTAATGGCGCCGCTGGTCGGTTTGATAGGAAGCTTCCAAGCCGTGGAAGCCTTCAAGTTGTTAAGCGGCGCCGGCCGAGTTCATACAGGGCTTTCCACTTTTGACGGTTTCAGTGGCCAATGGCGCCACTTTCAAGTCCCCCGTGACCCCGCCTGCCCGGTATGCTCTTGCTAACTTAGTTTGCCCCACTCGCGTTGGTTGGGTTGCTTTCAGCATCGGTAACGCGGGCAGTGTCTTCTTTTTCGTTTGCAACGTCTGTGTGCGTCTGATCGCCTGACGTCTTAGTGGTCGTGTTTTTTTGCTGCTGCGATGTGAAAATGTTGGTGAATATGTCGTTATTGGGATTCATATCAATATTGCCTTGGAAAATGCTGCCGTCTTCCAGCACTAGGCAGGGAGTTGTAATGGTGCCGGAGACATCCGCGCCTTCATGAACGATAGCTTTATGCAGCGCGACCAAATTCCCTTCGACTTTTCCCGACACACGCAGAGTATGCGCGTAAGCATCTCCGTGTAGGTTGCCATCGCTACCGAGTGTGACGGTGTGTTGCTTACAGGTGACGATACCGATGACCTGACCTTCGATGGTGAGGTCTTCGTCGCTGTTGATATCACCATGAACCTGAGTGTTGCTACCAATCACGGATGCGCTTTGACGCGAAGCGCTAGGCAGGCTTTTAGTCGGCTTGAGGGGGGAGGTTTCCGTGTTGTTGTAGGCCGTGTTTTGCTTCGTCTCAGGGGACTGGGTCTTAGGGGATTTGGCTTCAGGGGACTTGGTTTTACTGAACATGGGGAATCCTGTTGGTTTGGAGACAGGCGCCGACGAAATGGATACCTTTGTCGTTGCGCAAGTGTATTCGTATTTTAATTTACGCTGCGTACCGCTAGATCAAAGCCTAAAAATGTACGGCTACTTCACGCGTATTCTTGGCGTTAGCCTATCGACTTGACGGCTATAACAGACATTGGGCATTTAAAGGCTGGGAGTCATTGCATCTCATGGCGATTGAATCATGGCTTATCGTTATCGGCGTTACGGTAATGACGATGATTATATTTGACGGTAAACGCAAAAAGAAAAGGAATCAGATGGCGAGTGCTGACACACCAATGTCTCTTAATGCCGAGAATGATGATGAATTGGCGTCCAACGCGGCTTTTTCACCTGATGATACGTTTAACCGTCTTGCCCATGATGTCTGCTCGGCGTTTGGGAGCCATCGGGATGGCAGTCATTTAGGCGTTGCCACGCAAATTCGAGGCAAGATCATCGCCAACGAGGGTGTGTCGATCAAAGGGCGTGTGGTAGGCGCTGTCATTGCGAGAAATCAGTTTATTCAGCTTTCTTCAAGCAGCGTGGTCAATGCCAGTTTGGAGAGCGCTCATATCTTTATCGATGGCCATTTAGAAGGCGATATCAACGCCAGTCAGCGAGTAACATTGATGTCGGGCGCCAAGGTGCGAGGGGCAATTTCAACCAACAGTTTTACATGTCATGAAGGCGCGAACGTCAACGGTAGCGTTCTACCTAGCCAAGAGTGAACCCGCCGTACTTTCCAAAAAAAGCCCGCTCAATGAGCGGGCTGACGTTAAAAGCAACGTCTAGGGGAAACATTCAGGGCCAAGTCGCTAGTGACGGATGAGGAAATCGAAAGCGCCGAGCGAGGCTTTAGCACCTTCACCCATGGCGATAACGATCTGCTTGTAGGGCACCGTGGTGACGTCGCCGGCGGCAAACACGCCAGGCACTGACGTCATACCATGACCATCTGTGATGATCTCGCCGCGCGGAGACATTTCTACCTGCGAACCTTTGAGCCACTCGGTATTGGGCACGAGGCCGATCTGCACAAAAATACCGTCTAGCGCAACGTATTTGATTTCGTCGTTAGTGCGGTCTTTGTAGTTTAGGCCGTTAACGCGGCTACCGTCGCCGGTGACCTCGGTCGTCTGAGCGTTGAGGATGATGTCGACGTTCGGCAGGGTGTTAAGCTTTTTCTGCAGCACGGCATCGGCGCGCATTTCGCCCATGAACTCAATCAGCGTGACGTGGCCGACGATACCCGCCAAGTCAATGGCCGCTTCCACACCGGAGTTACCGCCGCCGATAACGGCCACGTGCTTACCTTTGAACAGCGGGCCGTCGCAGTGAGGGCAGTACGCCACGCCCTTGTTACGATACGCTTGCTCACCGGGCACGTTCATTTCTCGCCAGCGGGCGCCGGTGGCCAGGACCAGCGTCTTGCTTTTGAGTGTGGCACCCGATTCGAAGGTGATCTGATGTAGGCCGCCTTCGTGCTCCGCAGGGGTAAACGTTACCGCGCGCTGCAGGTTCATGACATCGACGTCGTAGTCTTTAACGTGCTCTTCCATCGCGGCAACCAGTTTCGGGCCTTCAGTTTTCGGTACCGAAATAAAGTTCTCGATACCCATGGTATCCGAGACTTGGCCGCCAAAGCGCTCAGCGGCAACACCGGTGTTGATGCCTTTGCGCGACGAGTAAATCGCCGCCGCCGCGCCAGCTGGTCCGCCACCAATAATAAGGGTGTCGAAGGCGGCTTTTTCGCTCATCGCTTTGGCATCGCGCTCGGCGGCACCTGTGTCAACTTTGGCCAGAATTTGCTCCAACGTCATGCGGCCTTGGTCAAACGGCTTACCGTTTAAAAAGATGCTCGGTACCGACATGACCTCGCGGCTTTCCACTTCGTCTTGGAATAGCGCGCCATCAATTGCTGTGTGGCGAATCTTCGGGTTGAAAATCGCCAGCAAGTTAAGCGCCTGTACCACGTCAGGGCAGTTCTGGCACGACAGCGAGTAGTAGGTTTCAAACTGCATCTCGCTATCGAGGGTTTTGATCTGCTCAAGCGCCTCGTCGGAAACTTTCGGTGGATGACCGCCTACCTGCAGCAGAGCTAACACTAGCGAGGTGAACTCGTGCCCCATGGGAATGCCAGCAAACACCACGCCGGTCTCTTCACCGTGGCGGTTGATTGCAAACGACGGCGTACGCGTGTCTTGGCCGTCGGTTGATAGCGAAATCTTATCGGAAAGGCCGTTAATGTCGTTTAAGAGGCCCAATAGCTCACGTGATTTTTCACCGTCATCGAGGGACGCAACGATCTCGAACGGTTGAGTCACTTTTTCCAGATAAGCGTTCAACTGATTTTTTAGATTAGCGTCCAGCATGACAGTGCTTTCCTCGCAAATGGCAAAGAACAAATAAGATAAACGTGGGGTAAAACACGAATTCTAAAGAGCACACCCGGGAAGCCCCGGGTGTTTTGCAAAGCCAGCTAGGCGTCTCAACAATTGAGACGGGGCTTTGTCGTACGGTGAGGCGAGTTTAGATTTTACCTACCAGGTCGAGAGACGGTGCGAGCGTCGCTTCGCCTTCTTCCCACTTAGCCGGGCATACTTCGTTCGGATTGGCGCGAACGTACTGCGCGGCTTTTACTTTGCGCAGCAGTTCTTCGGCGTTACGGCCGATGTTGCCAGCATTGATTTCGACAATTTGAACTTTGCCATCGGGGTCGATAACGAAAGTGCCGCGCTCGGCCAAGCCATCTTCCTCAACCAGCACTTCAAAGTTGCGCGAAATCGTCAGCGTTGGGTCTGCAATCATCGGGAATTGTAGCTTACCGATGGTTTCGGAGTTGTCGTGCCATGCTTTGTGGGTGAAATGTGTATCGGTAGAAACGCTGTAAATTTCAACGCCCATCTTCTTGAACGCTTCGTAATTGTCGGCTAAATCGCCGAGTTCAGTCGGGCAAACAAAGGTAAAGTCGGCCGGATAGAAGAAAAAGATTGACCACTGACCTTTTAGATTATCGCTAGTGACATCAACAAATTCGCCGTTGTGGAAGGCAGTGGCTTTAAACGGCTTAACTTCGGTGTTGATAAGGGACATTAAGATGATCTCCTGATGATTGAAATACGTGATGGCTTAAAATGTACTAATATCTTAGTCGTAGATACTACGCTAATAAAATTAATAATAGCCATGTAAACGATAGGGTATGGCTATGTTAAACAACGCAAGCGGCATTTTATGCGCTGTTACTTACTGCAGGTGGGGATAAGCCGAGCGAAATACAACATTTTATCCGCTTTAACTTGCGATAGTTGACCCCGCGCCGCAAAATTTAACCGACATGGCGAGATGCGAAAACAGTCAACCAAGAGGTGTTTTGATGGGGAATATGCACAAACTTTCCGCGGCCGTTGTGGCCGTCTCATTGGCCACAGCGGCGGCAACGGCTCACGCAGAAGAAGTGCGGGTGTATAACTGGTCGGATTATATCGCCCCCGAGACGCTAGATACGTTCACCGAGCGTACCGGCATCGATGTGGTTTATGACGTGTTTGATAGCAATGAAGTGCTTGATGCTGCCCTGCTTTCCGGTCGCTCCGGGTATGACGTCGTGGTGCCCTCCACCTACTATTTGACGCGTCAAATTAAAGCCGGTGTTTACCAAGAATTAGATCATGACTTGCTGCCCAACCTGGATAACTTGGATAACGTCCTGCTGGAAAATTTAGACGTGGTTGACGAAGGCAACCGTTACTCCGTGCCGTATATGTGGGGCACCAACGGAATAGGCTATAACGCTGATCGTGTGAAGGAAATTTTAGGCGATGATGCGCCAGTGGATAGCTGGGCGCTACTGTTTGACCCGGAAATCACCGCGAAGCTAAATGAAGCCGGCTGCGGTCTTTCCATGTTGGATTCCGCCGCTGAAATGATGACGCCTGCGCTGGCTTACCTTGGTTTAGACCCGCACAGTGATGATACCGAAGGCCTTCAAGCGGCGGGAGATTTGCTCGCCTCGGTACGTGATGACATGACCTACTTCCACTCATCGCGCTATGTGGCTGATTTGGCTAATGGTGATATTTGCGTGGCGGCCGGTTACTCAGGTGATGTGTTTCAGGCGGCGGACCGTGCTGAAGACGCGGGGCGCGATTTCACCGTGGCGTATACTATTCCCAAGGAAGGTGCTGAGCTTTGGTTTGATATGATGGCGGTGCCAGCGGATGCGCCCAACCCAGAAAACGCCCACGCTTTTATCAACTTTATTCTTGATCCTGAAACCGCTGCTGATATCACCGAATACGTGAACTATGCCAACCCTAACGCAGCGGCGGACAAGTACTTGCCTGATGAGATCTTAAATGATCGCGCTATCTACCCAACCGATGCGGTAATGGAGAACCTGTACGTCGTGGACGAGAAGCCGCAAGGCGTACAGCGTATCCGGACACGCATTTGGAACCGGGTGAAATCTGGGCGCTAAGTTTTTTTGGATGCCAATATCAGCGGGCCTTTAACGGCCCGCTGTTTGTCTTTTGTCTTTTCGCTTTTGCGAGCCTACCGATGGGAGTGCGAATGGTTTCAAAATCGCTGCCGCCCGAACCCTCCGCATCTTCTCGTGCTTCTGCTCCTACTGCCGACAGGGCGCCAGGGAAGACGCCGCGTTTTGGCGAAGATATCGTACTGGAAGTGAGGCGTCTGACTAAGCGTTTTGATGAGGCCGTTGCGGTAGATGACGTCAATCTTCAGGTCAAACGCGGCGAGATATTTGCCTTGCTAGGCGGGTCGGGGTCGGGAAAGTCGACGCTCCTGCGTATGCTGGCTGGCTTTGAGACGCCCAGCGAAGGGCGCATTGTGTTAGATGGCATCAACATTACCCAGATGCCGCCGCATAAGCGTCCCATCAATATGATGTTTCAATCTTATGCGCTGTTTCCCCACTTAAGCGTGGCGCAAAATATCGCCTTTGGGTTGAAACAGGATCGTTTGGCAAAGGACGAGATTGAGGCACGCGTGGCGCATATGCTCAAGCTGGTGCACATGCAGCGCTTTGCCAACCGCAAGCCACATCATCTCTCTGGTGGTCAGCGCCAACGGGTGGCACTGGCGCGTTCGCTGGCAAAGCGGCCCACGCTTTTGCTTCTCGATGAGCCGATGGGCGCGCTGGATAAAAAGCTGCGCACCGAGATGCAATTAGAAGTTGTGGAGATCATCGAGCAGGTAGGCGTGACCTGCATCATGGTGACCCATGATCAGGAAGAAGCCATGACCATGGCCGATCGCGTGGCAATTATGGCCGATGGCTGGATCGAGCAAGTTGGCTCGCCGGTGGATGTCTACGAAAGCCCCGTGAGCCGTATGGTGGCGGAGTTCGTCGGCACAGTGAACTTGTTTGAAGGCGAGGTTACCGAAGATGCGGCGAGCCATTGCCGGATTGAGTCGCCTATGTTGGCGCGGCCGATTTATATCGATCATGGCGTTACCACCCAAGCCGATGAGCGCTGTGTATGGGCGGCAATTCGCCCTGAGAAGGTTTGGCTAACGCGTGAGCAGCCACAGGGTATGTGTAATTGGGAGCAAGGCGAGGTCGAGGACATTGCCTATTTAGGTGGTTTCTCGCTTTATTACATTCGTACCTCTCGTGGGCAGTTGATCAAAGTCCGGATGGCCAATACTGAACGCCGAGGCGACCGGCCGACATGGGAGGATGCGGTTTATGTGTACTGGGAAGATCACAGCGCTATTGTGCTTAATCGCTAGGCAAGGGGAGTAGGCATAATGCAACGTCAAGTGACGGCATGGGCCAAGCGCTTGCGATTAGGCCGCCGAGCGATTATTGCGTTACCGCTGGTGTGGCTTTCGCTGTTCTTTCTGCTGCCGTTTGTGCTGGTGCTCAAAATCAGTTTATCCGAGGCGGCGATTAACGTGCCGCCCTACGGCCCGCTAGTGGAGTACGCCAACCAAACGCTGCATGTTTTGCTTAACGTAAGTAATTATCTCTTTTTGTTGAGTGATTCGTACTACGTGGCGGCGTACTGGGGGTCCATCAAAATTGCGGTGACGGCAACGCTTGCGTGTCTATTGCTTGGCTACCCAATGGCATATGCCATGGCGCGCGCGCCTAAACGCTGGCAGCTGGTGCTGATGCTGTTGGTAATGCTGCCGTCGTGGACCTCGTTTTTGATCCGCATTTACGCCTGGATGGGCATTCTGGGGAATAGCGGTTTGATCAATAATTTATTGCTGTGGATGGGGGTTATCGACACACCGCTGCGCATGATGAATACCCCGTTTGCAGTGATCATCGGCATCGTGTATGCCTACCTGCCGTTTATGGTGTTGCCGCTTTACGCGCACTTGGCGCGGCTGGATAACTCGCTGCTGGAAGCGGCGTCAGATCTTGGCTCGCGGCGTTTTAATACCTTTATGAAAGTCACGTTGCCACTGTCGACGGGCGGGATTATCGCTGGCTCGATGCTGGTGTTTATTCCCGCGGTAGGGGAGTTTGTGATCCCTGAGCTCTTGGGTGGGCCGGATACGCTGATGATTGGGAAGGTGTTATGGGATGAATTTTTCCAAAACCGCGACTGGCCCGTGGCATCGGCGTTGGCAATGGTGATGCTACTACTTTTGCTGATCCCGATTGTGTGGTTTCACCGTTACCAGTCGAAGGAGATGAAGGCATGATCGCCAGCCACCGCGTTAACTTTTCCACCGTGATGCTGGTGCTAGGGCTTTTGTTTCTCTATCTGCCCATGGTGGTGTTGGTGGTGTATTCGTTTAACGTCTCCGAGCTTGTCACCGTTTGGGCGGGATTTTCGCCTAAGTGGTATGGCGCGTTGTTTGAAGACGAACAAATTCTCTCAGCGGTGTGGACGAGTCTTCGCGTTGCGTTCTTCTCCGCCAGCATGGCGGTGTGCTTGGGCACGGTTGCGGCCTTTGTGATGACGCGCTTTGGTCACTTTCGTGGCAAGACGGCGCTCTCAAGCATGGTGACCGCGCCCTTGGTAATGCCGGAGGTGATAACGGGGTTGTCGCTTTTGCTGCTTTTCGTGCAGATGGCGCAGCTAATCGGCTGGCCGACAGACCGAGGTATGACGACGATCTGGATCGCCCACACCACCTTTTGTAGCGCCTACGTGGCAGTGGTGGTTGCCGCGCGGCTGCGCGAGGTGGACCGCTCGATTGAAGAGGCGGCGATGGATTTGGGCTCGCCACCGATGAAAACGTTTTTTTCTGTCACGCTTCCGGTGATCTTCTCGGCGCTGGCGGCGGGTTGGTTGTTAGCGTTTACGCTCTCGCTGGATGATCTTGTGATCGCAAGTTTTGTTTCTGGGCCTGGGGCTAACACTTTGCCGATGGTGGTGTTCTCATCGGTGCGCATGGGCGTTTCGCCAAAAATCAATGCGTTAGCCACACTCATCATACTCACCGTGTCACTGGCCACGTTTGTCGCGTGGTATTTGATGCGCCACAATGAGAATAAGCGCCGCGTAACACTCGAAGCGGATGCGCAAGATACAGCCCAGTTAAGAAGAGCAAGGGCTAACCAGGTATCTGAGTAGCGAATCGGTTAGGATAATGTCGTCCACCCATAGCCAATAGTGAGAATGACGATGATTTTACGCCCGTTAGCCATTGCAGCTGTTTTTGTTCTGCCGCTGGCCGCCCAGGCCGAAACACCCAATTTGACGCCAGGTGATTGGGAATTTGTCAGCGTAACGAGCATTGAGGCGGATATGCAGATTCCGGATCAAACGGATACGGATCGCCAGTGCATTACCCAAGAAGAGCTGGATAGCGCTGATTTTGGTTTTATCGAAGAAGAAGAAGGCTGCGAGCTTCTCAACCAAGACATCAGTGCTGATGGCCTCTCTTACAGCATGGTATGCCGCGCCGACGGCGGTGAGGCGAATATTGAAGGCGAAATGCGCTTTATGGGTGAGCGTGTCGAAGGCGATGTAGAAATTTTCACCCAGTCACCGATGGGCGAAATGACCATGAACACCCATATTGAAGGCGAACGCGTAGGCGACTGCTAATGCTCCATGAGTCTCTCAGTGGGTAGCGGTGACGTCTTAATGTCTGCTTAGTCGATGATTAATTGTACATAAGCCCTATGGTTTTTGACGCAAGTACATAGAACGCAAGATAGCCCGTTACGCTGGCGATTCACCCTGCAGCTGGTACCCTAGGCGCTTTATTACAGGGATGCCCAACATGACGTTTGATGTGGTAGTCATCGGCGCGGGTGCCGCCGGCCTTATGTGCGCGGCACAAGCTAGCTATGCCGGGCGCCGCGTACTATTGCTCGACCATGCGAATAAAGCGGGTAAAAAAATCCTGATGTCCGGCGGTGGCCGCTGTAACTTTACCAATCTCGCGACGACACCACAGCATTTTTACTCGGAAAATCCTTATTTCAGTATCTCAGCGCTTAAGCGTTACCGCCCTGAGCACTTTGTGGAACTTGTCGAACGTCACGGCGTTGATTACGTTGAAAAAGCACCTGGGCAGTTGTTTTGTGCCACCTCAGCAAAAGATATTGTGCATGTGTTGCTCACCGAGTGTGACTGGGCGGGCGTTGACGTGCAGCTAAAAACACGGATTGATCGTGTCGAGCGTAATGGCGAGGGGATGCGCCTCACGACCTCCAGCGGATGCATCGATGCTGGCGTGGTGGTAGTAGCTAGCGGCGGGCTTTCGATACCAACCATGGGAGCGACGGGGTTTGGCTATGATATTGCCCGCCAATTTGGGCTTGAGGTGTTGCCCACGCGACCGGCGCTGGTGCCGTTTACTCTGAGCGAGCCGTGGAAATCGCGCTTTGCCGAACTTGCCGGCGTTAGCGTGGAAGTATCGGTGAGTTGCCGCGACAAGTCGTTTCTTGACCCCATGCTCTTCACCCATCGCGGCATTTCGGGCCCGGCGATGTTGCAGATTTCTAGCGTTTGGCAGCCGGGCGATGCCTTGACCCTCGATATTTTGCCAGGTGAAGACGCTGGCGAGGCATTACGATACGCTCGCGAAACCACACCTAAACGCCAGCTTTCAACGTGGTTGGGGGAGCGTTTTCCCAAACGGTTGGTTCAGGCGCTAATGAGCTGGTACGTCGATACGCAGGAAGGTCGGCCGTTGGCGCAGTACAGCAATGCTGAGCTTGACGCCTGGGCGACCCGGCTTAACGCTTGGGAACTCAAGCCTTCAGGCACAGAAGGATGGCGCACCGCAGAAGTTACGCTTGGCGGCGTGGATACCGCGGCGATTTCCTCAAAAGACTTCAGCGTGAAAGATTTACCCCAGCTTCGTTTTATCGGTGAAGTGCTCGATGTCACCGGTGAACTTGGCGGGTTCAACTTTCAATGGGCATGGGCCAGCGGTGTGGCATGCGGGCAGGCGTGTTAATCCGTTAGCCGACGGAGTTTTTTCAACGCGACATACCCAGTGAGTGCGCGTTTGCCTACATAAAGTAGCCGGTTTGGTTGACGCAAAAGCTTCCACGCCACGATGCCGCCCAACAAGGTGAGCGGGGTTTTATATCGGGCGATGCTTTGACAAGTGGCGTCTAGCGGGGCGCCTGCACGTTGCAGGCGCAAGCTTTCCACCATCATATCAATGCGCTGCTGCTCCAAGCGGCTTAACAGCTCACGTCTGCGCTCAGCGCGCGACAAAACCTTGGTATCAGTGTTTTTCATCGGGCTCGGCATCGTCGTCTAGCTCCATTAGCGCTCGATCCGTGGAAAATTGGTTCAGCGTCTCTTTAAGCAGTGTATGCCGTTTCGCTTGGCGAATAGCGATAATACCCAGCAGTAAGCTAGTGAAAATCAACACACCGGCACTGATGCTAATGGCGGCAATTCGGTAACTGTCCCAAAAAAGAATAATTACCAAGGCCGTTAATGTTGCTACGCCTAACAGCAGCAACAATAGGCTTGCGCCAGCGAGCAGAACCAAGGTGAGTAATCGGGCGCGCTCTTCTTCTAGCTCCAACACCGCTAAACGCAGCCGCGTTTCGCCATTAGCGAGCAGCGTTTGGAGCAAGCGTTTAGCGGCGGAAAAGACGCGCTGGCTAGGCCCTAGCGCCATTATTTACGCCCAAGTAACAATCCTACGACAACACCAGCCGCCGCACCGATGCCGATACTGGTCCACGGGTTGTCATGCACATAGCGGTCACAGCAATCAGCTTGTTGTGTGAGCGAATCGCGAGTTTCGGCATAGATTTTTTCACCCCGAGCTTCTAGGCGTGAGCGGGTGTCTTTTAGTCGGCGTTCAGCACGCGATCGCAAGTCGTTCATTTCAGAGCTTGCGTCTTTTGCCGTGGCGTTAACCAACTCCTCAACGGTGTCGCTGAGTTGACGCAAGTCTTCTTTGAGCTGTTCAGACTGTTCGGAATAATGAGAAGGACGTTTAGCCATGAGGTCTTCCTTTGACGATAAATGTATATGGATTTCACTGTCAGCATAGCAGTCACAGCGAAGGAGACAAGAAAGGGGAGATCACTAGCGGTTTAAGCCAGTGGGGGTAAACAGCGGGTTAAGGCTAAAACCTATGCTTAATCGGTGCACTCGGTGGTCATAATCAATCAGGCTCTCGCCGTAGCCATAATAGTATTGCACATGCGCACGCAGATTATTAAACGTGGGCCAGCTGTAATCAATTTGAGTGCCGTAATTGCCATATTTGGGGTTGCCGCGCCACTGCGCCATGATTTCGTGATCGCGATTTAGGCGTTTAGCCAGGCGAATGTCGCCATACCCCATATAGTGGTGAATGTCGGGGTTATCATCTTCGCTTTTTGCTTCGGGAATGCGCCAATGGGGAGAGAGTACGATCGCCCACTCACCGCGCTGAAAAATGCTTTCGGCATATATCCGATTCCAGCTTCGCGATAGGGTATCAGAGCGCCCGTTAGACTGATGATTAAGGGCAATACGGTTACGGGCATTGACCCAACCGAAAATATTCCAGGCATTATCGAAATCGATAAAAAGCTCCGGCTCATAATTCGTCTCGCGAAACGGTGAGGATGCATCGGTGTTAAAGGCCTGCCACCAGCTACGCTGGGTGTATCCAAAGTACAGATCACCTTGGCCGAGAAATAATCCACTTGCGATGCCCACTTTGGTACTGAACTGAAATTTTAATTCGGCATTGTCAGGCGGCGCGTCGGTTCCGATAGAGCGAAAATTGTCACGGCTTGGGTTGGCGTTATAGCTAAGGGGCAGCAAATAATTGGTGCGATGCGTGGTAATTGAAAAAGGGTTGCGGTTTGAGGCTTGTTCGAGCTCACGCCGCTCGTTGATATTTTCAATGGCGGTCGCTTGAGCCTCAGAGGGTGTTTGCATATCCGCTCGTTCGAAAAATGCGCGGCGAGTGCTATCTTCTTGACGCTTTTCTAAGGCGTCAAGCTCGGCATTTAGGGCGCTTAACTCACTGTTGAGCGCTTGGATGCGTGCTTCAATCGCCTCGGCCTCACGGGTAGGCTCTTGCGCAGTGGCGTCGACCGCAACCACGAGTGTTAGAGAAAGAAGCGTCGCTAACCATCGGTACCGGGTAACCATCTTATTGACTCATTTTAAATGAAAGGATAAATGCCACCCTTGTTTCTATCACGCTCCTGAGGGATGTCAACTGTTCTTAATTGCCCTAAGCCTAACAAGCACTGACAATATGCCCAAGCGCTT
Source organism: Halomonas llamarensis (assembly GCF_023555005.1). Lineage (GTDB taxonomy): Bacteria > Pseudomonadota > Gammaproteobacteria > Pseudomonadales > Halomonadaceae > Vreelandella > Vreelandella llamarensis. The sequence goes on from NZ_JAMJPJ010000008.1 coordinate 103,010, forward strand.
CTCATAAGCGCTTTCATACAATGGTTCGGACAGTTTTAAAGAAAGCCTGATGCTCAGATAATGGGGTCTCTGACAACATCACCACCCGAGCACAGGCTTTCATGGAAATAGTCAATACGGTCTTGCAGCAGATGTCCAGCCTCA
>NZ_JAMJPJ010000090.1 GCF_023555005.1 Halomonas llamarensis
GTCAGGAAATCAAACAGTGGTATAACGGCTATCGTTGGGGGGGGCGTGAGGTAACGTCCGTCTACAATCCCTTCGATGTACTGTTACTGTTCCAAGAACAAGAATTCGGCCCTTACTGGTTTGAGTCCGCGACGCCCACGTTTTTGGTCGACATTCTTAAGCAACGCGGGGTGTTTACCCCTTCATTGGATCATTGGGAAACCGAGTACGAACTGCTCAGCCAGTTTGATGTTGACCAGATCAGCACCGAAGGCCTGCTGTTTCAAACCGGCTATCTGACCATTCAGCAGGTAGAAGAGCCCCTGTTGGGTTACCGCCAGTACACCCTGGGCTTTCCGAATCGCGAAGTCGAAACCAGCCTCAACCATGCGCTGCTGCCTTCACTGGGGGTCGAGAACGCCCCACGCGAGCGCCGAACGCTGTTCCGTCATTTAAGCCAGCACGATCTCGACGGGTTAGAAACGCACTTAAAGGCGCTTTACGCGGGACTTCCCCATGACTGGTACCGCAATAATCCGATTGCTCGATACGAAGGGCACTATGCCAGCGTGTTTTACAGCCACTTTGCGGCCTTGGGGCTGGATGTGACAGTGGAAGACGCCAGCCACCATGGCAAGGTGGACATGAGCGTGGACTTTGGCGGGCATATCTACCTGTTTGAGTTCAAGGTGGTGGAGCAACTGCCGGAAGGCACGGCGCTGGCGCAAATCAAACACA
>NZ_JAMJPJ010000091.1 GCF_023555005.1 Halomonas llamarensis
AGAGGGTAAACGGCTCAGAGAGGGCTTCGCGGTGGGTAAACCGCACCACGGCGGTGTCATCGGCCCCGGGTAGGGTCAGGGTAAATTGCAGGCCAGTCCCGTCTGCCATTGTGCCGCTCCTTGGATCGTTATCTGCTAAATGAGAATGGGTTAGGGTAGCGAACCAAGTACGAATAACAACCTAGGCAAAAAAAATTAGGGCCGTTTTGGCAAGTTTCAGCGATATCTTACAAATTTGTAATCCATGGCTTACAGCACAAAAATTAAGCCATGGTTTGCTAAAAAAAGAAAGGCTGAACAAAGACTGAGTTTGCCAAAAAAGTGTCATCTCCCGCAGTGCATGGTTATTATATTTATTTCGGGTAGGCCATAAGTCAGGAGGTATTGGTGCCTCAGCGCCGTCGTGATGGAGAGCCAAGTAGCAACTTAGGAGGGCAATATGGCAGCACCACGCTCGCGTCGCAGCCGTGATAACAGGGGGTTCCCTCCGTGGACTCTAAAAGAAATGGAGCTGCTTAAGCGCCATCATAGCGATTTGACGTTTAAAGAACTTCAGGCCCAGCACTTACCTCATCGTACGATTAACCCGGGTTATTCACTAGGCAGGCCTGAAAACAAAAATAGTGGATGGTAATCTCTAAGGTAATCAATACGTTCCGGCAAGAACACGATTCCAAGAGGCCATCCACTATGGGTGAAAGCGTAACGTCCTGGT
>NZ_JAMJPJ010000092.1 GCF_023555005.1 Halomonas llamarensis
CGCAAGGGAGCGCGAGACTTAATCACCAAGGCCGTAGAGGCCGAGCTGGCAATGTTTCTTGAACAGTACGCCGACAAGACACTAGACGATGGCCGACGCGCCGTGGTTCGCAACGGTTACTTGCCAGAACGTACTGTACAGACCGGTATCGGCGACGTTGAGGTCAAGGTGCCCCGAGTGCGGGACCGCAGTGGCCAAGGAGCCGCGTTTAGTAGCGCGTTATTGCCGCCCTATCTGAAGCGTGCCCGCAGTATCGAGGAGCTAATTCCCTGGCTTTATCTGAAGGGGATCTCCACCGGCGACTACCAGGAGGCACTGGCGGCGCTGCTGGGTGACCAGGCCAAAGGCCTCTCGGCGAACACCGTGTCTCGACTCAAGAAGCAGTGGGAGGACGAGCATGCTGACTGGCAGAAACGCGACCTGTCGGAGCCGCGCTATGTTTACTGGTGGGTTGATGGGGTCTACAGCAATGTCCGCATGGATGACCGCCTGTGCTTGCTGGTCATTATCGGCGTCACTGAACATGGTCGCAAAGAGTTGGTCGCCGTCGAGGATGGACGACGTGAATCGGAAGCCAGTTGGACAGAGTTGCTCACGGGGTTACGGGAGCGCGGGCTGACCAACGCCCCCAAACTTGCGATTGGCGACGGCGCTATGGGGTTCTGGTCGGCATTGAGC
>NZ_JAMJPJ010000093.1 GCF_023555005.1 Halomonas llamarensis
AGATGGCCGAGCCAGAAAGCCTGCATGGCATTGAGTTCGTGGTTCATGAGGATCTCCTGGATAAAGAAAGCCTCAGTGTGGTCAGCAAAACTCAACGTGAGAAGATGTGGTTAATGGCTCGCTTACCGTGGTAACCCCGTTTTTGTAGCCCCCGTTCCCAATAATGAGCCGAAGCACAGGCTTCCATGCCAATTTCATCACCAGTGAGTAACTTTTGGCCCAGCGCCTCCAACTACTTGGTTTGGGAATATTTGGCCTGTGTCACTGGGTCTGGTCGAGACGGTTTACACCGTGCACCTGGAGGAACGATTTTGCAATGTCAACACCGACAAGCATAATGTTTATCTGGGTTTATTCTTATCTTCACGATGAGATTGACCAATGTCTCATCATTTTGGCACGTCGATGCCGTTTAGGTGATAAGAAGTCCAGCCCACTGCTTATGTTGGTGTATACGGACCAGATCACGCAATTAACGTTTGAGCAAGTGCTTAAAGCCTTGGACACAGCAGGTGCTGCATTGATTACTTGAATTCAGACTTCAACCCCCCTTATTCACGAGGCAGGCCTGAAAACAAAGAAAGTGGATGGTAATCTCTAAGGTAATCAATATGTTCCGCCAAGAACACGATTCCAAGAGGCCATCCACTATGGGTGAAAGCGTAACG
>NZ_JAMJPJ010000094.1 GCF_023555005.1 Halomonas llamarensis
GCCGTGCAAAAGCTTGTTTGGTATTCACGGCGTTGGAATATCGAGACATTCTTCAAGACGCTGAAAACAGGTTGCCGTATTGAGGATATACGCCTCGCTACAGCAGATCGACTTGCCAACTGTATTGTGCTCTGCTGTGTCGTATCTTGGCGAATATCATGGTTGACTATACTGCGGCGCCAATCCTCAAAAACCTCTCCTGCAGCTGTTTTTACTGATACAGAAAGAACGCTTCTCGACCGATCAATGCCGTCAAATAAACACGGCACACGACGCGATATAGCTTTTTACATGACCGCTGTCGCTCGTCTGGGTGGTTATCTGGATCGCTCCAGTGACCCTCCCCCAGGAACAACCGTTCTATGGCGAGACTTCATCCGCTTAGCTGATCTCGTTGCTGGATTCCAAGCTGCCAATCCAAATGCATCATCGACTTGTGGGTAATTGCAAGGTTGGTGGATCGCTTACGGTGGTAGCGGTTACATAGTCGGCTATGCTGCGACGAATCGGCAGGTGACGGGACGTGGTAAGTAAGCGAGCCATTAACCACATCTGGGCAGGCGTGGCTCAGCTGGGTAATGTGTCCTTCCAGTGCCAGGGCAGCAGCGTGGTGAGTTCGTCGTCGTTGAGCGTGGGCAGTGTTTCGAAGACGTACCG
>NZ_JAMJPJ010000095.1 GCF_023555005.1 Halomonas llamarensis
CAAGAACACGATTCCAAGAGGCCATCCACTATGGGTGAAAGCGTAACGTCCTGGTCGCCGTCCTGCAACGGGTCCGTTCATGTGCAATTAAGCGGCGATGCCACCACCAGCGACGCGGGTGGACTGGTACTCCGCGAAGCGCTCGATACCAGTGGCGTGATCGACGCGCTAACGTACCATCTGGTCGATGCGCGTGACCCCCTGCGCGTACGCCACTCGCTGGCCAGCCAGCTTCGGACCGTGGTGCTGCAGCGGGCCATGGGATGGGAAGATCTCAGCGATACCGATATCCTCTACGATGATCCCCTTTGGCAACTCGCCTGTAGCGATGCGCGTAGTCTGGCGCCGTTAGCGGAAGCACGTCCGTCACAAGCCACGCTCTCTCGCTTGATCACCTGCCTGAGTGATCCAGATAATCTCGACACCGTGCACGAAGGCCTGTTGCGGTTGGCCATCTGGCGTTTGAGCAGCCTACCTGATGTTACGCCATACGCGGCTGATACGCCGATGACGCTCGATATTGATGGACTGCCTATCGAGGTCTTCGGCCATCAGGGCGGCAGTGCCTACAATGGCTACGCTGGCTCACGGATTTATTCTCCTTTGGTGGCGTCGATCGCCGAGA
>NZ_JAMJPJ010000096.1 GCF_023555005.1 Halomonas llamarensis
CCGAGCACCAGCATCATGTTGGGGAGCTGGGTGTTGTTCTTGGCGGCTTCGACATCCGCTGCCAGCTGCACAGTGGGCATGCCGCCCAGGGCGTTTAGGCGATCAAGCCACGGCGTGAGCGAGAGCACTACGTGGCCTCTTTGCCTGTTGGCTCATCAGTGACCACAGCCTTCGCAGGTGGCGCCGCATGCTCCATCACCAGGGCCGGGTCAGCACTGATTGCCTTGTAGGCGCTGCCTTTGTCATCCAACGTCAGGTGCTTCCATTCGTTGGTGAAAATCACACCGCTACTAGTGCGCTTGGCACCGGTGTCTTTGGTCTTTACCCGGACCTTTACGCTTTTGCGCGGCGTTGGCGGGGCTTTCTTCTCAGCTGCTTTCGTGGTCTGTTTGGCACTCATGTCTGTTGTCTCCGTTAAGGCGGGCTAGAAGCCACCGCCGTTAAACACCTGGCGGCCTGAGTTCATCTGCACGCTGCCCGCGCTGCTGGCTGCTGAGCCGGTTGAAATGCCGAGCTTCACATCGCCGCGTGAAACGCTGCGTAGGAACTTCACTGCATCGTCGTAGCGCTTCTGCACTTGGTCGGATGCGTGTTCGTCATAAAGCCGGTAGCGGGCGATGTCG
>NZ_JAMJPJ010000097.1 GCF_023555005.1 Halomonas llamarensis
TTTGTTCTGGAGGCCAGCCGTGCCGGATACCCACCGCCGTAAGCTCCCCATCGGGATTCAGACGTTCTCAGATATCCGCGAGGGCGACTATTACTACGTCGATAAAACCCCGCATATTGAACGCCTGGTTAACCAGAACAAATACTACTTCCTTTCGCGGCCACGCCGCTTCGGCAAAAGCCTGTTGCTGGACACCCTGCGCTGCTTGTTTGAAGGCCGCCAAACGCTGTTTGACGGGCTTTATATTCACGACAAGTGGGACTGGCAACAGCGCTATCCGGTGATTCGTATTAGCTTTGCTAATGGTGTCATTAAAGATCGCAGTGAGTTGGATCGTCGAATTCATTATCAACTCACCAAGAATAGCGAGCGACTAGGCTTACCGGCGACAAGCTATCACGACATCCCAGACGCCTTTGCTGAGCTTATCGAGGTGGCGCGTCGCGAATACAACCAGCCCGTGGTTATCCTGATTGACGAGTACGACAAGCCGATTCTGGATAATATCCTGGTGCCCGAGCGTGCCCGGGAACTGCGCGAGGGTTTAAAGAACCTTTACAGCGTTATTAAGGACGCCGACCCCCACTTGCACTTTGTGCTGCTGACCGGCGTGTCCA
>NZ_JAMJPJ010000098.1 GCF_023555005.1 Halomonas llamarensis
CCATCCTGCTCAAGATCATCCTGTTTGCTTACTCAAAAGGCATCACCTCCAGCCGCGAGATGCAATGGTGTTGCGAGACCAACATCATTTTCAAAGCGCTTTCCTGCGATACCGTACCCCACTTCACGACCCTGGCAAGCTTCGTCAGCCGCCATGCTGATGAGATTGAAGCGCTGTTCGAGCAAGTGTTGTTGGTGTGCCACGAACAAGGCTTGTTGGGTAACGAACTCTTTGCGATTGACGGCTGTAAGATGTCCTCCGATGCCTCAAAAGAGTGGTCTGGCACGTTCAAAGAACTGGGCGAGAAGCGCGACAAATTGAGAGGTCTGATCCGGCATCACCTACTGGAGCACCACCCCCTCTGTCAGCCTAGTTGTCCGGTTGGTGATATCGCCTAAATCAAATCCAGAGGGAGCGGCATGGAGCACGTGTGCCACGTTATTCTGAAGAGCGTAAAGCAGCTGTCCTGAAAAAGTTGTTGCGTAAGCGAGCCATTAACCACATCTGGGCAGGCGTCGCTCAGCCGGGTAATGTGTCCTTCCAGTGCCAGGGCAGCAGCGTGGTGAGCTCGTCGTCGTTGAGCGTGGGCAATGTTTCGAAGACGTACC
>NZ_JAMJPJ010000099.1 GCF_023555005.1 Halomonas llamarensis
GCCGTTTACCCTCTCCGTTGACGTTGCCAGCCGCACCCATGATCTGTCGCCCAGCGACTGTTTGGATCAAGAGGCGACGCTGACCATTTGGCAGGACGGCGAGCCGCTACGCCGCGTGCATGGGGTGGTCGCTGCGCTGCATCGCGGCGATAGGGGACATCGGCGCAGCTTCTATCGGGTCGAGATTCGTCCGGCGCTGTGGCGACTATCGCTGCGCCACAACGCGCGCATTTTTCAAGACACTTCACCCTATGACGCCATCACCACCTTAGCCAGCGAGCGCGGTCTGACCGACATCGGCTTTGCCACCACCCGCACGCCCTTGGATCGAGAGTATTTAGTCCAGTACCGGGAGACCGATCTGGCCTTTATCGAGCGCGTGGCCGCCGAAGAGGGCTGCTTCTATTTTCATGAGTTTGAAAATACCGAAGGGGGTAAACACGCGTTGGTGTTTGCCGACGCCACCGTGGTGCTTCCCAGCGTGGGTGAGCGCACCTACCACGGCCGCGCCGGGGGGACGCCGCCCCGACGCCATGTGCGTAAACTCCGCCAGGTCAGCCGGGTGCGCCCCGCCTCGGCGATGCTGAAAGACTACACCTTTA
>NZ_JAMJPJ010000009.1 GCF_023555005.1 Halomonas llamarensis
TATCGCCTGCTGGAACGCTTTTCTTCCTACTTGGGTCTGGACTTCAATCGCATAAAATCCCGGCCCGACTTTGAGGAGGTGTGTCACTACGGCGCTATTACGTCATGCAACTGTTCAAACTATTGATAGGAAAGTCAATGCTTTTGCATGATCACCGTGTCGGCGCTTGGAAACTCCACCGAAAATCCTTCGTTCCGCGCCCACCAGCAAAACGTCGACTCACTGAAAAACGCTACATGGGTCGGGTCTTGAATATAATGCCAATGAGCAAAGGCCGCGCGGTCTTTCACGCGTTTGGTCATAAGCCCTAAGTAGCCACCAGGGCGCAGACAGGCAACCAGTTGAGCCAACACCTCACCGGGGGCAGATAAATGCTCCACCACCTCAGTGGCGGTAATAAAATCGTAGCTATTTTCTAACACCGAAGTCTCTGGCGCATAGAAAGGGTCATAAATCGCCATCGGATGGCCCGCTTCTTCGCACATCACGGAAAGCGTTGGCCCTGGGCCTGAGCCAAAATCTAACCCTTCAGCACCGGGCGCCAGCTTTTCATTGAGCGGGGTGAACAAGCGACTCAGAAAGCGACGATAACCCGCATCATAAGGAGAGTTTTCGTGACGGTCGTATTCCGCTTTCTCTTCAGCGGCGGATAAGTGCCACGGCTTGGGCACAAAAACCAGCGCGCACGTGGCACACTGATGGTACTCACGGCGCTGATCGCGGTGATAAAGCTCGCTTCTTGGGTCAAGGCATAGCGGACAGCGCCACATCATCGTATTCTCTCGACAAATCTCATACGTTAAGGATTGTGGCATGCTCTCAGGTCTGGACCATCTTGTCGTTACTGTGACCGATATGGCGCGCGCGGTGGACTTTTATTCGCGTGTGTTGGGGCTTGATGTACGCTACCGCGACGCCCAGCGGGTCGACTTGATGCTCGGTGATACCGCCCTGCGGCTGCATCAAACCGATACCGACATTGCCCCCGTTTCCGCCACACCAACGCCTGGCAGCTTAGATTTATGCCTGCGCTGCCAGCTGCCCCTCACCGAGTTCAAACAGCACCTTGACGCGTTGGGCATCGAGATTGAGCTTGGCCCGGTCGCGCGCCAAGGCGCCAACGGCCCTATTGAGTCGGTTTACCTACGCGACCCGGATGGCAACCTGCTGGAAGTCTCCCGACCAGCCCGCTAATGCCCCGCTGCGCTAATGCTAAGTACCGCACGGCGCGTTATCATAGTGCGCAATACGCCATTGATCAGCACGTTACTAGGGACGACATCGTATGCGCGAAGGTGAAGAGAATACAACGCCCGCTGAGGGTGACATCATTAGCAAAACGGGCCAAGGGCCGGACACCACTATGGCCTTGGTGGTGTATGCGCTTTTCCTTGCCAGTTTTGTGGTCGGTTTTACCTCGCTAATTGGGGTGGTCATTGCTTACGTTTATCGCGGCAAGGGCCCTCACTGGCTAGACGAGCATTTCCGCTACCAAATCCGCACGTTCTGGATTGGCCTTCTCTACGCCACGCTCTTTTCCCTGCTCACCTTTGTGCTGATCGGCTTCCCGCTGTTATTAGCCCTCGCGGTGTGGCTGATTGTACGCTGCGTTAAAGGCTTCAAGGGTCTGCAGGAGAAACGCGTGCCAAGCAATGTGGACACTTGGCTGCTCTGACTTATGGCCCCAACACCTAGTGACGCGCAAAAAAGCGACCCTCCGCTCTTTTCTCGTGCCGGGGCCATTGCTTGGCTATGGCGGCGGCTCTCCCGCTGGCCACTAACGCGGCTGTGGTGGCTGGCGAGTCGGCTGGGCCCGCTGGTACATCGCTTCAGCCAACGCGAACGCTCGGTGACGGACATCAACCTCAATGCCGTTTATCCGGATCTTAACGCTTGCGAGCGTCAACACCTTTCACGCGATAGCTTACGGCACTCCACCGCTACCATGCTAGAGCTGGGTCATGCCTGGATGGCACCGCCTGAGCGCGTTGAGGCCAGCATTATTCACGTTCACGGCCGCGACAAACTTGATGACGCCCGCGCAGAGGGCCGTGGCGTGATTGTGCTCGCGCCTCACTTTGGCAACTGGGAAGTGCTCAACTTCTGGCTATCGAGCCATTTTCCGTTTACAGCGATGTACGAGCCGCCCAAAATTGCCGCACTTGACTCGGACATTCGCCAAGGCCGCGAGCGCATGGGGGCAACGTTAGTGCCCACCAACCCTCGCGGTGTTGCGGCTCTGTTAAAAGCGCTCAAACGCTCTGAAGCGATTGGGATTCTACCCGATCAAGAACCGAGCTGGGGAAGCGGCGTGTTTGCGCCGTTTTTCCATCGCGATGCCTACACCGGCACCCTCCTGCCCAAACTGGTCGCTCGCACCCAGGCGCGCGTGGTGACAGGCGTTGCCAAGCGCGTGCCGGGCCAAGGCTTTGAGATTCACTTTCTCAATGCCGACGAGCGTGTATATAGCAATGAGGACACCACCTCTGCCACCGGCGTCAACGCCTGCGTGGAAGCGGCAATTAGCCTTGACCCTGCGCAATACCAGTGGGAGTACAAGCGCTACCGTAAAGTCGTGGAAGAGCAGCAGAAGCTATCCAATTATCGCGATTTTCGCCTCTATTAAGGCGATTCTAAGCCGCGTTTTCCCTCTTACACCTCACCTGAGAGTTCACTATGTCAAATACCGATGTATCAAATACCGATAGGCCTGATAGCGATGTAACGCGCGATGAAACCCGCATGCCGCAGGTTCTCTATGCGTTGTATCTAGCGGGGCTAATCACGGCCAACTTAACCACCTTAATCGGCGTTGTCTTTGCCTACGTTTACCGCAAAGAAGCCGCTCCCTGGCTAAAGGAACACTATCGCTACCTGATCCGCACCTTTTGGATCGGACTGCTTTACTTCTGTATTGTGTTCACTTTAAGCGTATTAACGGTGGTGGGGTCACTGCTCGGGCTGCTGCTGGCCGTTTGGCTCGTTGTGCGCTGCGTGACTGGCTGGCTCACCCTGCGCAAAGGTGAGCCGCCCGCTCGCCCTGGCAGCTGGCTATGGTAGTGCCGCTACTCCCGCTTAGAATGCCGGGCTGAATCATGGAGAGCTCTCTTGCGTTTGGGCAGCAAAATCGGCGTGTAGCCAGCGGCGTAATTGTTGCATGCCCGCAATGTTTTCCGCTGAATCCACCGATGGCGGCTGTGTCCCGCGCACGAACCCACGCGCGATGAAGGGCGTTAAAAGCGCGAGGTCGGCGCTGATGACATGCACCGGCACGGCGTTGCTGGCGTTTTCGCCAGTAATCAAGGGCGCGGCCTGATGGTCGCCCAAAATGATCAGTAGCGTTTGTTCATTCACCACGCGCTCGGCAAAGCGCCCGGCCACCTTGACCGCGTAGTCGACCGACCAGGCGTAGTGGTCGCAGATGCGTTCCAGGTCTTGCCATAGCACATCGGGCGGATCGCCCGCGTTTTGCCAAGGAGCAAAAATGGTGCCGTCGCCAATCAACGACCAGTCATCCAGCACGGGGAGGATCGGCGTCCAGGGAGCGTGGCTTGAAATCAGCGCGATCTGCGCAAATAAGGGTCCATCATTCAGCAAATGGCGCGCGGTATAATCGAGCGTGTATTGGTCCGGCATCGTGACCCAGTGCAACGGCGGCCCGGCGTAGGGCAGATCATCCGCCGCGTAGATCGCATCAAAACCATAGGCACGCCCCTCCGGCCAGGCGCGGGTAATCGCGGGCATCACACTCAGCGTGCGATGCCCAGTGGCGTTGAAGTCATCCACCAGGGTGCCGTGATCGCTCTCCAACAGCAGGCGATACCACATCTGGTTTTCCACTTTCCGCCCGCTAAGCGCCGTGGCATGAGCGAGCCACGACTGACCACCACGGATAGGCGACGCCAGAAGCCCCGACACCACATGAATACCCCGCGCTTCAAGCCGCGTCTGCATTTCTGCCAGTGTAGGACGCAGCACATCGCGATAGCGCGGGCTCTCGATTGCCGCCATACCATAAGACTCGACAAAGGTGAGCAGCACATTGCGCCCCGCAAGGCCCGGGAGCGGCTTAACTGTCAGCGGCGATTGCGCCAACGTATGGGCGAAATCCTGACGAGCAGCATGAGTCTGCGTCACCTGCTCCCATTGAAACATCGCCGTGTTGATCATCGGTACTCGCGCAAACGGCACAAGACGCTGCCCGTTGAGCTCTAACGTAATGAGCAAAGCACTCAGCACCGCAACCCCCAACGCCACTTTGCCTCGGAGTTCGCGCAGCGAATAAGGGCGCGACGGCAAAAGCAGACGCACAGCCGCCACAAATACCCCGACAAGCAGCCCAATCGCCACGCCCATGAGGCTGAACGCAGCCAGTTGACCTACATTACCTTCAAGCAGGTGAAATACCGAGCGCACAAGCGGCAGGTCGAGATAGAGGTTGAACGATCGACCAAAGGCCGCGTAGGTCGCGCCGTCACCGATGTTAGCCACGCTTATCAGCGCCAGCCACAACAGCCAAAGGCTGACAAGCCAGCGGCGCCAAATACCTTGTGGCAACAACAGCAAAAGCGGCACAACAAGCCAAGGCTCCCAGGCAATCAGCCGGGCGCCGATGTCGTTAAACCGCCACCAAAGCGGCGCTACCAGCAGCACGTTAAGCGCCGCTGCGGTTATAAAAAGTCGCAGCATGGTGTTTTTAACGCTGACGAAACGCAAGCGGGCATGAATAAAACTCCTATTAGGCACTAAAAACAGCACTGAAACACACGTCTATCGTGTACTGTAATAAATACGCGTACAAGTATTGTTTAATTTTCTATTTTTTTACTTCAAGGAGCGCGACGTGCTGAAACGCTTACTGACATTAGGATGGCTGATATTCAGCACTACCGCGATGGCCGAGCCCAGCGACGCCGAACTGAGCAAATGGCAGGGTACGCTCCGTCAGCACGCTCAGACACTGGCTGAAGCATCCTACTCCCCGCCAAACCACGCGCTTCCCCAGGCGCTGAAATCACTCGACTACGACACGTACCGGCAGATTCGTTTTGATCCGGCGCGCGCCTATTGGGGCGATGATAGCCGCTTCTCTTTGCAGCTGTTTCATAGCGGTTTTCTGTTTCCCCACCCGGTCATGCTGCACCTCGTCGAGGGTGAAAAAACCACGTCGCTTACCTTCGATTCCGACGATTTCATCTACGAAGGCCAGGCGGAAGAACTTCAGACGTCCGATCTACAAGGCACGGGGCACGCAGGCTTTCGCCTTCATTACCCGCTCAACACGTCAGGCTACCGAGACGAATTCGCGGTATTTCTGGGCGCGAGTTACTTTCGCCTGATAGGGCGCGATCAGGTGTACGGCCTTTCCACCCGCGGGTTAGCCATCGACACCGCCTTATCGAGCAACGAGGATACGGACGGTGAAGAGTTCCCGGCGTTTCGCGAATTTTGGCTATTCACGCCTGAGGCAAATGACACCGCCGTGCACGTGATGGCGCTGCTGGATAGCCCCTCGCTCAGCGGCGCATACCATTTCCGCCTTGAGCCGGGTCACCAAACCCAGGTTGACGTAGACGCTACGCTTTATGCGCGCGATGACGTGACAAAACTCGGCATCGCCCCGCTCACCAGCATGTTTGCCTACGGCGATATGAGCCGCAATCGCCCGGACGATGTGCGCCCCCGCGTGCACGATTCCGACGGGCTGTTGCTGGAAACCGGCCGCGGCGAATGGATCTGGCGGCCGCTAAATAACCCTCGCCGGGTCAGAGTATCGGCGTTTCTGGACACAGACCCGCAGGGGTTTGGGCTCATGCAGCGCGAGCACGAGTTTTCCCGCTACCTAGACGAAGAAGCGCAGTACCACCGTCGCCCTAGCCAATGGGTCACGCCGCAGGGCGATTGGGGCAAAGGGCATGTAGAGCTTGTCGAGCTGCCCTCTCCGGATGAAACCCACGATAACATCGTCGCGTACTGGGTCAGTGAGACGCCGCTGCGAGCGGGTGAATCCTTAAGCCTTCGCTACCAAACCCAAACACGCCAGCAAGCACCGACTGACCCCTTGCTTGCCCAGGTCATCCGCACCCGACAAGGCAGCGCGGCAGTGCCCGGCGAGGCCGACTCTCAAAGTGCCGATCAGCGCCAATGGGTGGTCGATTTTGCCGGCGGCGAGTTAGCGCGGTTATCCGCCGACCAGCCGGTAGCGCTGCGACTCGATGCGCCCGACGATGCCGTTACGCTGCCACAGGTGAAAGCCTTGCCCGATAACACCTGGCGTGCCACCTTTCGCGTTAAGCCCACGGCGTCACCGTTGGATGTGCGCCTGGCGCTTACGCTGCACGGGGAAACGCTCAGCGAAACCTGGAACTACGTGATTGACCCGCTTCCCAAGCATGGAGACGAGGATGCCTAACGCCCCAGCCTCCCCTTTCATACCGGGGCTGCGCCTGCGCCGTTGGGGGCTTACTGTGCTGGTGCTGACCACCAGCATTGCAGGGTGCACGGCCATGCTGCGCGTCACGGGTGGATTGCCTTGGGGCTTGCAGGCCGTGTTGCTTACCCTGTTTGCCCTGACCTTTACCTGGATTGCGCTCGCCTTCTGGAGTGCGCTATGCGGTTTTCTTGTCTGCTTGTTGCAACGAGACCCGCTAACGCTGGCTCGCCATCAAGACGCACCCGAAACGCCCGACCTACAGGATGCCAGCCGCACGGCCTTGATCATGCCGATTTTTCAGGAGCCGCCCGAGGCCACATTCGCGGGGCTAGAAGCCAGCTGCCGCTCTCTCTTAGCACAGCCTGGCCATACCGCTTCGTTCATCAACGCGCATTTTGAGGTTTTTATATTAAGCGATACGCAAGACCCGCAAACCGCTGCCAGCGAAGCGGCCCACGTGGCCGCCCTTCAGCGTCGCCTGAAAGGACAGCTACGCCTACATTATCGTCGCCGGGCGAATAATCACGGCCGCAAGGCGGCCAATATCGCTGATTTTTGCCGTCGTTGGGGGCGTCGTTACGATTTCTTTATTGTGCTCGACGCCGACAGCATCATGGGTGGCACCACGCTTTTACGCTTAGTCCGAAAAATGCAGCAGCAACCCGATGTCGGGCTTATTCAGAGCGTGCCGATACCCGTGGGGCAAATCACCCTGTTCGGGCGTTTGGTTCAGTTTGCCGCCGCCCTTTACAGCCCGATGCTCGCCGCCGGGCAGAGTTTTTGGCAGGGCGATACCGCCAACTATTGGGGCCACAACGCCATCGTGCGTACTCGTGCCTTTATGGCGAGCAGCGGCCTACCTACGCTACCGGGAAAGCCGCCGCTGGGGGGCGAGCTATTGAGCCACGACTTTGTCGAGGCGGCATTACTGCGCCGCCACGGTTGGAAGGTGCTGCTGGATACGACGCTGCCCTCAAGGAGAGCCCAAAGCTTTGAAGCCATGCCGAGCAACTTACTCGACTTCGCCAAGCGTGACCGGCGCTGGCTGCAGGGCAACCTGCAGCATCTGCGGCTACTCACCGGCGCCGGGCTTCACCCGTTGAGTCGCTGGCACTTCTTTTTCGGCGCCTTTGCCTACCTCTCATCCCCGGTATGGCTCGCCCTGCTCTTATGGACTAGTGGGCTAATCGGTTATACAACATTAACCAACACGCAAACGCTATATACCACACCGCTTGCATGGGGGCTGCTGGGCACCACGCTTTTGCTGCTGATTGCCCCCAAGCTCATGGGGCTAACGCTTGCTCTTCACCAAACTCCCAAGAATTTTGGCGGCCGCCTGAAGCTAACGGCGAGTACGTTACTGGAAATCAGCTTTGCCGCGTTGCTCGCCCCACTGATGATGGCGTGGCACAGCGTATTTATCATCAATATCTTATGCGGGCGGGCTATCGAGTGGCATACCCAACCCAGAAGTGAACGCTCGTTAACGTGGCAGGAGGCGTGGCTGCGCACACGCGGATTTACCTTGGCTGGGGGCGCTTGGGTTATCGCGTTAGGGTGGCTCTCGCCAGCGGCACTAGGTTGGCTGGCGCCCGTTTGGCTCGGCCTTGTAGCCTCTACCTTGCTGGTCAAGCTGACCAGCAGTATCCGCATCGGCGAGCGCCTTGCGCGATGGCAGCTACTCGACACCCCTGATCAACGCGAGGTGGCGCTACTCAGCGACTACGCGCGGCGCTTAAAAGCCGCACGTGCCTGCCCGCCACCACCTGCATGCACCCCCACGCCACCGCCACCGGAACAGCCCGGCGATATGCCCATCCAGTCATTTTCCTGCTTCACACCGGCTCGCCGTCGTGTGCTAGCTTCAGCGCTTAAGGAGCCTTATTAATGCGCGATACCACCAGGCGAGAAGCCGTCAAAGCGCGCTGGTTAAGCGCTTTTGGCATTGCGCGCTCGCTTCTGATCTACTGGCGCCCAGGCCGTCAGCGCGGGCTTAAAAACCTGTATCGACCTTTTTTATTGCCCGGCACGCTGGCCTTTGATGTCGGCGCCCACTTAGGTGATCGCAGCGCGGCATTCCACTCCCTTGGCGCCCGCGTGGTAGCACTGGAGCCGCAACCGCTGTTAACGCGCTGGTGTCGCCGCATAGTGGGTAACGATGTCATACTGCTCCCTTTGGCGGCAGGAGCAACCCCCGGCCACGCTGAACTCGCCATCAGCCCAGCCAACTTAACCGTTTCCACACTCGCCGATCAGTGGCGCGAGCAGATTGGTCGCCATAACGCGGGGTTTGCTCACCTCCACTGGGCCGAGCGTGAGCGTGTGAACGTTACAACGCTTGATGCGCTGATTGCCGAATATGGCGAACCTGCGTTTATTAAAATCGACGTGGAAGGGTTTGAAGCCGACGTTTTAGCCGGGCTTAGCCAACCGGTCGCCGCCCTATCCGTTGAATTTGTTAGCGGCGCGTTGGAGGTCAGCCACGCCTGCGTCAAGCGTTTAAGCGCGCTCGGTGACTACCGTTACAATATTGTCGCTGGCGAACAGCGCACGTTTCGCTGGTCAGGCTGGAAAAGTGACGCCGAGGTACACGCGTGGCTTGCGGCGGGCGCAGATAGGCTGGCGTCCGGCGATATTTACGCCTGTCGTGCCGATCACACCTTACTGAATTAACCCGTTTCACCGTTAAGGCTCTATATGCACCTTGATTGGCAGCACCTAACCGCCCCTGAACTAAACGCCATAGCCAACCGCGATCCGGTGGCGGTATTGGTTCTCGGCGCTACCGAACAGCACGGCGCGCATCTGCCGCTAAGCACGGATACCACCATTGGCCTCGGCCTACAGCAGGCCATGTGTGACGCGCTATCGGATGACGTGATGGCGCTATGCCTGCCCCCCATGACGATTGGCTCAAGCGACGAGCACGCAAGTTTCCCCGGCACCTTGAGCTTGCCAGCCAGGCTTGCCATCGAAATCCTAGAGGCCTACGGCGACAGCATCGCCCGAGCGGGCATCCAGCGGCTGGTGCTGATCAACAGCCACGGCGGCAACAAAGCGGTGATGGACCTTGCGGCGCTAACGCTGCGCCGTCGCCATGACATGCGCGTGGTCAAAGCCACGTATACGCGTTTGCCGCCCTTGGAAGCCGCGCTCGATGCTGAGGAACTTCGCCGTGGTTTGCACGGCGGCGCGCTGGAAACCGCGATGATGCTTTACTTGGCACCGGAGCAGGTCAACATGCAGAAGGCAACGAACGCCCTATCTCCAGCCCGGTATCCCAGCGCGCTAGTAGGCCCTGAAGGAGCGGCGCCGTTTGCCTGGCTGGCGGAGGATTTATCGCCCACGGGCATTGCGGGTAACGCCACTCAGGCCACGGCAGCGCTTGGCGAGCGCTTAGTGCATCATTACGGGCGCCTGCTCGCTCAAGTGGTGGAAGAAACCGCACAGTTACCGCCATTAGCCTGATGACATACGTGGTTTAGCCATTGGGCTGCGCGTCATTGAGCACGTCGCGCAGGGCGTCGTGAAGGTAGTGGCCCGAGCGATTCGCCTTGGCGGTGAGATAACGCTGGTTATGATCGGTCACGCTGCCGTAAAGCGCTTGCCGAGAGACCACCTCGATACCGCCGTCGCGTAGTGCCGCCATTTTCAGCGGGTTATTGGTCAAAAGCTGCACCTGGGTAATCCCCAGCGCATTCAGCATATCCACCGCGACGCCGTAGCGGCGCTCATCGTCGCCAAACCCAAGCACCTGATCGGCATCGACCGTATCTAGCCCAGCATCTTGCAGGGTATAAGCCCGAAGCTTGTTCGCAAGCCCAATGCCGCGGCCTTCTTGCGCCAGATAGAGCAGCACCCCGCCGCCCATGGCGCTGATTTCCGCCACGGCATTGCGCAGCTGCTCGCCGCAGTCGCAACGCAGGCTACCAAACAGATCCCCGGTCAAGCAGGCGGAATGCAGGCGAATCGGCACCGGCACCTCGGCGTTTTCCACGGCCCCAATTACCACTGCCACGTGCTCGCGCAGGCCATCGGGCTCACGGAACAGCACAAACCGCGACGCTTGGGCATTCTCCAGCGGAATATCCGCTTCGCTAACGCGCTTGAGCATCCCCGCCGCCCCGTGAAGCGCTGTCAAGGCGTCACCGGCGTCCAAGCGTAAAAGCTCACCCTGCGAAATCTTAGCCTCGATAGTGCCTTGCTGCGCCTCATCCACGTCGGCACACAAAGCCGCAGGCAACAGCAGTGCGCGACGCATCAACGCCAGTGCGCTGCGCTCGCCCGGCCCCGCCGGGGAAAGCCCAATTAAGCGCTGTTTCTCCCCGTGCGGTTTTGCCACCGCTAAGTCATGCAGGGTTACTGTGCTCATTTCGGTGGCCAACGGTAGCCTTGCCGCCTCGGCGCTGATCGAGTGCCCCATCGCGGCTAAGCGGTGACGCGTTAATACCAGTGTCGGGCGCGAGCCTGACAGTGCAGCCAACCCTTCCACCGAATCACTGCCTTCCAAGGCTTGCACCAGCAGCGGGCGCGAACCGGTGTGGATCACCACCGGTAGCCCACGGCGAATATCGAAAATGGCACGTTCAACGTGGTACATAGAAGCTTCCTCGCTTTTTATTCAGGCTCGCCTTGATTCAAAAAAACTGGTGCTTGCACGGCCGCTGACGCCCGCGCATGATAAATCCCTCTTGCACCGCACGGAGGCGCCATGTCTGATAACACCACCATGTCCGACAATAATGCGACGCCCGACACCACCGACCTTCTCGACGGCTTGACCCCGTTGGTGTCGCGCCAAGAGTGGGTGATCGCTCAGCTGGGGCAAAGCCTTGACGGGCGCATCGCCACCGAAAGCGGCCATTCGCACTACATCAACGGCCACGAGAGTTTGGTGCATCTGCACCGGTTGCGCGCGCTGTGCGATGCGGTGATTATCGGCGCGGGCACGGCCAGCGCCGATAACCCGCAGCTGACCGTACGCCATGCCAGCGGCGCGAATCCTGTGCGTGTCATTCTCGATCCGCGTGGCCGCGTGCCGCCGACACTGACGCTCTTTCAAGACGACGCGGCCCCCACGCTGCATTTGCTCGGGCCTGAGGTATCGCTGCCCGCCCCGGCCCCGCATGTTCGGCGGCAACCATTGCCACTGATGGCTAACGGGCAGTTCTCACCTGCGGCGGTCATCGCCCACCTGAAGACGCGGGGTTACGCGCGCATATTGGTCGAAGGCGGGGGGATAACCGTCTCGCAGTTCATCGAAGCCGGTGTGGTTGAGCGATTGCACCTGCTCGTCGCGCCACTGCTGATTGGATCGGGCCGCCCCGGCCTTGCCATGACGCCAATCGACACCCTGGCCACGGCCCTGCGCCCGCGTGCGCGGCGTTTCAGCTGTGGGGATGACACCCTGTTTGACCTCTGTCTGAACGGGCCCGATACAGCCTGACCCGGCAGGCGTAGCACGGCGGCGGCGCGAAAGTGCGACCCAAAGCCCGGGCAATGTCGCGACCAAGACGATCACCCCGTACGCCAGCGACACCGCCACGCCCTGGCTGGGCGCTAACCCCACCCACGCCCAGACGCTGGCGGCGGCACCTTCGCGAAGCCCCCAGCCCGCCACGGAGAGCGGAATCAGCATGGAGAGTAACAGCGGCGGTGCCAGCGCCAACAGCACACTGGCCGGTAAATCGACCCCGATCGCTCGCGCCGCGCACAGCATCACTAAAGCGTAGCTGAAGACAATCAGCATCGACGACGCCAGCTGCCAGGCCCACACCCCGCCATGCCAGAGCCCACGGTGAATATCCGCCCACAAAGCGCTCACCCAGCCCTGCAGGTGTACCCGCTCCGGCATGACCACCGCGATTAACCCAACGCCAAGCGCAACGCTAACCGCGCCTGCCGCCAGCCAAAAGTAACCACTTTTTCCCAGCACCGCGTGCCACAAAGGTGAACTGACCAGCGCCAGCGCCGTTAATAGCCCCACGGCCAGCTGCCCCGAAGCGCGCTCGATAATCACCGCCCGCCAGGCGTTACCGCGCTTTGATGTCTGCTGCGCGTGGCGTAACGCACGCCCGGCATCCCCCAGCACGCCACCGGGCAACACCTGATTGATGAACAGTGACAGGTAATACTCCGCCACCGCGTAACAGTAGCGCAGCGGCACGCCGACCAATCCCGCCGTTAGGCGCCAGCGCCAAGCACACAGCAGCACCTGCAAGACGCTAATCGCCAATCCAAGCACAAGCCAGGGCAGCGAAAACGCCTGCACCTCACGGATAATCGCGCGCGGGTCAAGCAAAAGCGCCACGGCCAACAACACGCCGACGCTAATCGCAAGCCGCTTCACGGCTGTGCACTTAGCCATGCGCAGGCCTCGCCCACATATCCCGGTGATCGACAAACGCACCTAGATCACCAGCCTCCACCTGCGCCAAACGCTGGGCGCGCCAGGCGTTAATCCGCTCACGTGCCTCTGGGGCCTGTTCTATTGCCGCTTGGGCCCAGCCGTCGATTAGCGGGTGAAGCAGTGCGGTGTGTTCGGCTTGGCCCGCTTTTAGCCGCCAAGGCGATGCGGCTTCTTCCACATAAAAGCCAGCGGCGTTGAGGCGCTTGACCAGCTCACAATGCGCCCGGCCGCCGAGTGCCGCCCCGAAGCCTTTATCGCGCTGCTGATGGGCGTTGAACAACGCATGAATATACGCGTCGTCTGGGTCTTTAAGTGGCGCGTCGCGGGCATCGGTGAGATGCCATTCACCGGTGATACTTAACGCGATCAACAGCGCCTGGCGATACTCAGCGCAGCGCGCTACCAAAACATCGAGCCACTCGGCGGAAACAAGATCCAGAAGCGCCGAGGCACTGATCACATCCGCCTGAACCGGCCAGCGTGAAGAAAGCTCGGTAAGCGAGCAAGTCAGCGTTTTCACTGTAACCGATTGACTATCACCGTCGCGTAATACGGCGCAACGCTTGCGTGCCTGTTGCAGTAGCACCGGGTCATGGTCGATTAACTGCCAGTGCTGTGGGCCGTGCCAGAACGGAGCGAGAAAACACACGTTACTGCCCCGGCCGCAGCCGAGATCCACTATCTCAAGCGGCTTCCTGCGTGCCGACGGCCGATCTGTCATTAACCACGTAGCCGCCAGGTCGACCAAATGCTGGCTGCGAGCTTTGGCGTCCACCGGCTCACGCAGCGCGAGCCAATCGGCAGCAAAATATCCGTCTGACGTGGAAGATTCGAGAATTCGGCCGAACTGCTCACCCGCTGCTTGCCAATCGTTTAGCTTCTCGCGTGCCTGCTTAGCCCCTTGGCGAAGGCGCTCGCGCAGCAAAGGTTCGGTGATAAAGCGCGTCAGTGCAGCGGTTAACGCGTCGCTATCCCCAGGTGGCACTTTCAGTCCAGCCGCATCGGGCAAGGTGTCATTTAGCGCGCCGCCTGTTGTGGTGATGACCGGTAAGCCATGCGACAACGCTTCGGTCACCACCATGCCATAGCCCTCGTACCAAGACGGCAGCACCAACACATCGGCACGCTGGTAAGCGGCTTCAAGCTCGGCACTATCGCATTCGCCGTGCAAGCGTAGCGAGTCGGTAAGCCCATGCTCATCGATTAGTGTCGCCACGCGATTGGCAAACTCGGGGGCACGTTCGTTACTGCCGTAGCAGTGGCACTGCCAATTAAGCTGCGACAGCGGCCCAAGCGCTTTGGCCAAGATATCCTGGCCTTTACGCGGTGTGACGGTGGCAACGCAAAGTAGGTTCAAGCGCCCGTCGCGCGTGGGCTCGCTTAGCGGCGCAGGCGTCACGCCGGGTTCCACGACATTGATGGGGGCCAGCCTAACCCCTACCTCGGCAGCCAGTATCTCCAGGCGGCGCCGAGTAAAGTGGCTGGTCACGATAAGGCGCGCCACCGCCGCCAGCGCCGTCATTTCGCTGTGGTGGAACTGCGCTTGTTTGGCCGCTGTTAGCCCCTGCTCATCGCCCAGCGGGTGATGCACCAACGCAGTGATATCGAGCCGCGCGTGGTGGCGTATTATCACCTCGGGCAGCGCGCCCATGGCGAGGCCATCGATAACCACCTGGCGGCCGTCGGGCTGGGCCGTTAAGGCAACGTCTAAGGATTTTTCTGCGACGCTATCCGCGTCAGGAAAACGGCCCTCAAGCCCGACAACATCTACCTGCCAGCCAGCCTCGCGCAGCGCGTAGGTGATATGGGCATCGTAAAGATAACCGCCGGTGCGCTGAGCCGGGTCGCCCGCGACAACCAAGGTCAAGCGCTGGTTCACAGGGCGCCCTCGTAGCTTGCCCAAGCGATGTGCGACTCGTGGAGCTTGACTTCCACTCGCTCAATACCCTTTGCCGTTTCGCCTAACTCGCCTTGCTGGATTGCCCCAGCAATACGGTCAAAAATCACCTTGGCCATGAACTCGGTCGTGGTGTTGTGCCCTTTAAGCGACTCGACTTCGTCTAAGTTGCGGTAGTTGTAGTCGGCCAACATCGCTTTGAGGGATTCACTCGCCAGGCCGATATCAATTACCAAGCCGTCGCTATCGAGCTCGGGGCGCTGAAAAACAACGTCCACCACGTACGTTGCGCCGTGCATTTGCTGCGCGGGGCCAAACACCTCGCCGTTGAAACTGTGGGCAATCATCAGGTGATCACGAACGCAAAGACGGTACATAAAAGCTCCTTTTTTCAATCAGTGACATATTTCTCAATCACACATTTGGTTTAATACCGTATCCGGTGGCAGAGCTCGCCGCTGTCTGGGGCAAAAATATCGGCCGCCACCTGGGGCAAATCGGCAAAAGCGGATTCACCGCTAATCAGCGCATCCAAGGCCGGGTCGCTAAGCAAGCGCAGCGCTAACGTAAGACGCCGCTCAAAATCCCAACGCGGCTGTTGGTGCGTGGGTAACCGGCCGACTTGGCTAGCGCGCAGGGTCAGCCGCTGCGAATGAAACGCCCCACCGAGCGACACCGGAACGTTGCCTTCGCCATACCAGCTCATTTCGATGATACGACCTTCCATTCCGGCAAGCGAAAACGCTGTATTCAGCCCTTCGCTGTGGCCGCTGGCATGAATCACAAGGTCTTGCGCCGCCTGGGCGTTGTCGGGCAAAGCAAATGAAACGTTTAACGCTTCGGCCACTGTTTGACGCTGTGGGTTGGTATCCACCAGCTGCACGTCGGTGCCGATGACGCGCTGGCAAAGATACGCCACCAGGGCTCCCACCACCCCCGCACCGATAACACTGATACGCTCACCGGGAAGCGGCCTTGCATCCCATACGCCGTTCAATGCGGTTTCCATATTGGCCGCAAGAATGGCGCGCTCAACCGGGGTGCCCTCAGGCAATACATGCACCGCGCTGGCAGGAACGACGTAGCGATCCTGATGCGGATAGAGGCAAAATACCATTTTACCTCTCAGTGCCGCGGGGCCGGCGACCACCTCACCGACGCTGCTATAACCATATTTAACCGGCGCGGGAAAATCGCCCTCCTGAAATGGGGCGCGCATACGTTCATGTTCAGAGCTAGGCACGCGCCCATGAAAGACCAACGATTCGGACCCGCGACTAATCCCGCTGTAATACGCCTTCACTTCCACTGGGGCTTCGATATCCGATAATTGCAGCGGCGTTTGGCGCAGTTCTCCTTTACCGGGAGCGCTTAGCCAGAAAGCCGTGGCACCTTGATTTGCCATGCATCATCCTTTCTTCGTCAGCGTGTTTGGGTATTATTCCAACGTAAGCGACTTTACTCGACAACGCCACCTTCTTCTACAAGAATGGTACATGGAAATAACTTTGCAACAGCCAACCCTATTGACTCTTGGGAGCGTCGCGATGTTCTTGTATCGCAATGACCCGTCCACTTTAGCGCTGTCTAAGCGGTTGTATACGGCGGTGGAAGTGGTGCTCGTCGGCCTGGTGCTGGTGTTGGCAGGCCATGGGTTCCCCCGCCTGATACAAGGCACTGGCGAATGGGCGGTGGCGCTTCTGGTCTATGGCTTGATTGGGGTGCTTATCGTGCGCTTCTGGCCGCACGGCGCCTTAGGGTGGGCCAACCGCGTCACGCTGGTGCGCAGTGCGCTGATAGCGCTTATCGCCGGTGGACTTATCGCCAACGTTTCCGTCGTTGGCCAATGGCAGTGGTTAGGCATCGCTGCCGCTGCCCTGCTGCTCGATGGTGTCGATGGCTTTGTCGCGCGGAGCACCCACTGCGAATCCGACTTCGGCGCACGCTTTGATATGGAGCTGGATGCCCTACTGATTCTGCTACTTTGCCTGGCGTTGATCACAACCGCCGAGCTTGCCCCCTGGGTATTGTTGATCGGGGCGATGCGCTACGGCTTTGTGTTGGCCAGCAACATTTATCCGTGGCTAAAAGCGCCGCTTTTTCCCAGCTGGCGACGCAAAGCGGTATGCGTCTGGCAGGTAGCCGCCTTACTGCTGGCACTAACCCCGCTCACCCCAAGCGACGTATCCGCGTTATTCGCCCTAAGCGCGCTCATCACGCTGGTTTACTCCTTCGGTGTGGACATGTGGTGGCTCTATCGTCGACACCCCGTTTAGACCGAACAGCCACGTGTTAACGAAGCCTTAGCTACTTCCGCGCAGACAAAGCCCACGTGGTATATCAATTCCCGCTGCGGCACCCACCATGTCGATTTGCACTCATCAGGTTCGCTAACAGCCCCGTACTAACCCTGCTTTTCTGCGCTGCAGAATGTTAACCTAAGGTCTAATTTTACGCTGAGCTAAGGCCCCTATGAACGCACCTGTCCTCGTGATTAATTGCGGTTCTTCTTCGATTAAATATGCCCTGATTGATAGTGACCCCAAGGCACCACGCCTTGCCGGACTCGCCGAGCGGTTAGACAGCTCCGATGCGCGCCTCCAGGGAAGCAACAGCCGCGGCGAGAGCTTTCAACAGCCGCTTTCCGGGGCCGACCACGCTCAAGCGCTGCAAGCTATCTTTGCACGATTAGAGGAGCGCTCCCCAGCAGCAATCGGCCACCGCGTGGTACACGGCGGTGAGCACTTCACGCAAGCGGCACTGATTGATAAAAACGTCATCGACACGATTGAAACCACCGCTACGCTGGCCCCGTTACATAACCCAGCGAACCTAGCGGGCATTGCCGCGACGCGGGCATTATTTCCTGACCTGCCGCAAGTGGCGGTATTCGATACGGCGTTTCATCAAACGCTGCCGCCACAGGCGTACCGCTACGCACTGCCAGAGGCGTTGTATACGCAGCACGGCATTCGCCGCTACGGCTTTCACGGTACCAGCCACGCGTTCGTTAGCCAGCGCGCTGGCGACATAAGCGAGCGCGGTGCCGGTGGCTGGCTGGTCGCACATCTGGGTAACGGTTGCTCCACCAGCGCGGTGTGGCAAAACCAGAGCCTAGATACCAGCATGGGATTAACGCCGCTGGAAGGTGTTGCCATGGGCACACGCAGCGGCGATGTGGACCCTGGCCTACACGCCCACCTGCACCGTCAGCTCGGCTGGTCGCTGGATGACATCGACCGTGTATTAAATAAACAGAGCGGCCTTTATGGGCTTTCCGGGCTCACCAACGACATGCGCGAAATCGAAACCGCTGCCGACGGGGAGCACGCAGGCGCACGCTTGGCCTTTGACGTGTTCTGTTACCGCGTGGCGAAGTCGCTTGCCGCGCTCTCCTGCGCGCTGCCCACGCTTGACGGTGTGCTATTCACCGGCGGTATCGGCGAAAACTCTTCTCAGGTGCGCAAGCGTGTTATCCATCTGCTGCCCCACTTTGGTTTGGCGCTGGATAACGACAGGAACGCCATTACCCGCGGCGGCCGCGAAGACCGTATTGATGCTGGCAGCGGCCCCGAGGTATGGGTCATCCCCACCGATGAAGAAGGCCGCATTGCCGCCGAAACCCGCCACTGCTTGGAGACCCGCGCATGAGCACACAAACCGCGCCACAAACGATTCTTTTGGTACCCACCAGTGAAGGGGCAGGCTTAACTTCTGCTTGTTTGGGGCTCATTCAGGCGCTTGACACCATTGGCCTGAAGGCCGGCTTTCTCAAGCCGTTTATGCAGGACGAGCTCAACGGCCCCGGCCTTGACCGCTCGACCGCGCTGGTATCGCGCACATTGCCACAACGCCCTCCTTCGCCGATCACGCAAGCACGCCTGGAACGTTTGCTGCGCGACAACCAGATCGATGACTTAATGGAAAGCGTCATCGAGCGTTATGACCAAGTGACACAACAGGCCGAGCGCGATGGCTCAGCACTAGACTTGGTCGTGGTGGAGGGGGTCGTGCCGACCACGCACACCACCTACGCCACCCAAACCAACACCCAGCTAGCGAACGCGCTCAATGCGCGCATTATTTTGGTGGGTACCGGCGATCTTGAGGCACCGCAGCAGCTCGCAGAAGAGCTGGATATGCACGCCCGAAGCTTTGGCGGCATCCGCTCGTCGCGCACCTTGGGGTGTATTCTCATGCGTATGCGCAACCTTCCCTACGCGCAAGATGATGGTCACTTGGATGATCTGACGGCCACCCCAGGCGCCATTAAACCGCAGCTTGAAGAGCCGGTACTCAAGGAGCTGCGCCGTCACTCGCCAGCGCTTGCCACCGAGCGCTTCCACCTGATTGGCGTGGTGCCCTACAGCAAGGCACTGAGTGCGCCGCGCACATTGGATGTCGCCCGCGCATTAAACGCGACGCTGCTTAACGAAGGTGAAGCGACCCAACGTCGCGTACTTACTACCAGCCTATGTGCCCGAAGCGCGGCCAATGCGCTGCATATCTTTACCCCCGGAAGCCTCATTGTGACTTCCGGCGACCGCGATGACGTGGTGATGGCTGCGGCACTCGCGACCATGAACGGCACGCGCTTGGCCGGTGTACTCCTCGCCAACGGCTTTACCCCCAACGCGGATATGATTGAGATGTGCCGCCCGGCCCTGCACACTGGTTTACCCGTGCTTTCCGTCGACACCAACAGCTTGACCACGGCAACGCATCTCAGTCAGCTCAGCGCGGAAATCCCCGTGGATGATTTTGAGCGTGCCGAACGCGTCGCCCAATTTGTCGCCGCCCACATCGATTTGGACTGGCTGAAAGATACCCTTAAAAACCACCTCAATCGCGGCTTTACCCGGCGGCTTTCGCCTTCCGCGTTTCGCTATCAGCTGGTCAAGCTCGCGCAACAGGCGAACAAGCGCATTGTGCTGCCGGAAGGTAACGAGCCTCGCACCATCGAGGCGGCCATTATTTGCCAGCGCCGCGGCATCGCTAACTGCGTGCTGCTAGGAAACCGTGAAGAGATCGTGAACGTCGCCCGTCATCGCGGTTTTACGCTGCCAGAGGATCTCACCATCATCGACCCGGAGAGCACCCGCGCCCAATATATCGAACCGATGGTGTCGCTGCGCCGTGGCAAACTCAACGACATCACCGCCGACGCCCAGCTACACGACAATGTCGTGCTGGGAACCATGATGCTGCAGCTTGGCGAAGTAGATGGCCTAGTCTCCGGCGCCGTCCACACCACCGCCAATACCGTGCGCCCGGCGTTTCAGCTGATCAAAACCGCGCCTGAATACAACCAGGTATCATCGATCTTTTTCATGCTACTGCCCGAGCAGGTCGTGGTTTACGGCGACTGTGCGGTCAACCCCGACCCGGATGCCGAGACGTTGGCCGAAATCGCCCTGCAAAGCGCCCACTCAGCCGAAGCATTTGGCATTGAGCCGCGGGTGGCGATGATCAGCTACTCCACAGGCGATTCCGGCAGCGGTGCGGAAGTAGAGAAAGTGCGCGAAGCGACGCGCATCGCCAAACAACGCGCGCCACATCTCGCCATTGACGGTCCGCTGCAATACGACGCCGCCGCGAATGAAAGCGTGGGCAAACAAAAAGCCCCGGACTCCCCGGTGGCAGGTCGCGCCACCGTGTTCGTATTCCCCGACCTCAACACCGGCAACACCACTTACAAAGCAGTGCAGCGTAGCGCGCGAGTGGTCAGCGTCGGGCCCATGCTGCAAGGCTTAAACAAGCCGGTGAACGATTTATCCCGCGGCGCGCTGGTGGACGATATCGTCTACACCATCGCGCTAACCGCGATTCAGTCGGCGCAGCAGAGCGCTTAAGCATGCCTTGCCAGGCTCCCACTCGACTAAGTGATTCTCTTGCGCTTGACGAACATACGACGAACGCCTAGCGTTTGAGCGTTTTTGCTACGCTTTCAGCACGCCGACGACAATGGTACCGCACAGGGTAAAAGGTTCCCTCTATGACAATGCTAATGAGTTTGATCGGTATGGTGACGCTGATTGCCATTGCCCTGCTCTTTTCTTACGACCGTAAAGCCATCCGGCTGCGCACGGTGATCGGTGCTTTCGCGATTCAAGCGAGTATCGGCGCGTTTGTGCTCTACGTGCCCGTTGGGCAAACCGTGCTGCAAACCATATCGAGCGGCGTGAGCCAAGTCGTGCTGTATGCCAACGACGGTATTGAGTTCCTGTTTGGTGGGCTCGCCGATGTGGAAAACGTCGGGTTTGTGTTCGCGATCAAAGTCCTGCCCGTGATTATTTTCTTCTCCTCGCTGATCGCCGTGCTTTACTACATTGGCATCATGCAGTGGGTCATCCGGATTCTTGGTGGCGCGCTACAAAAAGCGCTTGGCACCTCACGGACCGAGTCGCTCTCTGCCACGGCGAATATCTTTGTCGGCCAAACCGAAGCACCGCTGGTGGTGCGCCCGTTTATCGCCCGCATGACGCCTTCACAGCTGTTCGCGGTAATGTGTGGCGGCTTGGCTTCAGTGGCAGGCTCTGTTTTGGCCGGCTACGCAGCGCTGGGTATTCCCATGGAGTATTTGGTCGCGGCGTCGTTTATGGCCGCCCCGGGCGGGCTTTTGTTTGCCAAGTTGATCATGCCGGAGACCCAAGAGCCGGAAGATAGTGTTTCGAAGATCGAAGAAGAGCAGGAACACAATGACGACAGACCCAGCAACGTTCTCGACGCGGCGGCGAGTGGCGCCACCTCCGGGCTGAAACTGGCCGCGAACGTCGGGGCGATGCTGCTTGCGTTTATCAGCCTGATTGCGCTGATCAACGGGATGCTCGGCGGCATCGGCGGCTGGTTTGGCATGGAATCACTAAGCTTGGAGCTGATCCTCGGCTGGCTCTTCTCGCCGCTGGCGTTTTTGCTCGGTGTACCATGGGAAGAAGCCAATCTTGCCGGTTCGTTTATCGGTCAAAAGCTGGTCGTCAACGAGTTCGTCGCCTATATCAACTTGGCCCCTTACCTTGATGGCGAGAAAGTGGTTGCCGCGACCGGCCAAGTCATGACGCCCCACACCATGGCCATTTTATCCTTTGCGCTGTGCGGCTTTGCTAACCTGTCCTCGATTGCTATTTTGCTCGGTGGGCTGGGTAGCATCGCGCCTTCGCGCCGCCATGAAATTGCCCGCTTCGGCGTAAAGGCGGTGCTCGCCGGGACGCTGTCTAATTTGATGTCAGCGACCATCGCTGGCTTTTTCCTGGCGTTAAGCAGTGCCAGTGCTTGACGCCATCTAACGTTTTACTATTGACTTTTTTAACCCAAGAGATGCCCATGACTGCTTCGATTAACCTCACCCAAGCCGCGCGTCAGGCGCTTTTGCTGATGGACTTAACCAGCCTTAACGCTGACGATACCGACGCCACCATTGAGTCGCTGTGCAAGCAGGCAAAAACGCCCTTTGGCCACCCTGCGGCGGTATGTATCTACCCGCAATTTATCGTGACGGCACGCCGCGCGCTCATTGCCCACAAGCTTAGCGGTGAGGTCAAAATCGCCAGCGTCACTAACTTTCCCGACGGCGGCGATGACATCATGGCGGCCGCCCGCGCCACCCGCGAGGCCGTTGCCTCAGGGGCCGATGAAGTCGACGTGGTATTCCCCTACCGCACGCTCATGGCGGGCGACGAAGAAACCTGCCTTGAGCTAGTGGAAATGTGCCACGCAGCATGCGGCGGCCAAGCGCTGTTAAAGATCATCATCGAGTCCGGCGAACTCAAAGAGTCGGCGCTGATCAAACGCGCCAGCGAAATCGCCATCGAGGGCGGCGCCGACTTCATCAAAACCTCCACGGGCAAAGTCGAGGTCAACGCCACGCTCGAAGCCGCTGAGATTATGCTGAAGGCGATCAAAGACAGCGGTAAAGATGTCGGCTTTAAAGCCGCCGGCGGAGTCAAAACGGTTGAAGAGGCCGCTGAATACCTTGCCCTGGCCACTGAGATCATGGGCGCCCAGTGGGTTACGCCTAAACACTTCCGTTTCGGCGCGTCGAGCCTTTTAGCGGATGTAATGGCGACATTGACCGGCAACGCCTCCGTCGCCGAACAAGGAGGGTACTAATGGTGGCGAACGCTTCTCACCACGCCCTGCTCCCCCAAGAGCTGATCCGCCTAAAGCGCGACGGCGAGCCGCTGCCGTTAGAAGAAATCGAGGCGTTTGTGCAGGGCATTGCCGACGACCGTATTAGCGATGCGCAAATTGGCGCCTTCACTATGGCGGTGTTTTTAAATGGCATGAGCCGTGAAGAAGTCGTCGCGCTTACCACAGCAACGCGCGACTCCGGCCACGTTATGCAGTGGGATTCGCTCAACCTGCCGGGCCCGATTGTGGATAAGCATTCCACCGGCGGTGTGGGCGATTTGGTGTCTTTAGTGCTTGGCCCATGGGTCGCGGCGTGCGGCGCGTTCGTACCGATGATTTCAGGACGCGGCCTGGGCCATACCGGCGGCACGCTGGATAAGCTGGAGTCGATACCGGGTTACAACCCCTACCCCGCGCCGGAGCGCTTTAGCAAGGTGGTCAAATCCACCGGTGTGGCGATTATCGGCCAGACCGGCAACCTGGCACCGGCGGATAAACGCATCTATGGCGTGCGCGACGTGACCGCCACGGTAGAATCCATCCCGTTGATTACCGCCTCAATTTTGGGGAAAAAGCTAGCCTCGGGTCTGGACGCCCTAGTGATGGACGTCAAAGTCGGCAGCGGCGCTTTTATGCCCACCCCAGAAAAATCCCGCGAACTGGCCAAAAGCATTGCGAACGTCGCGACTCAAGCGGGCACACCCACCACCGCCCTGCTCACCGACATGAGCCAGCCGCTGGCTCCCTGCGCGGGTAACGCCGTCGAGATCGTCGAAACTCTGGCGCTACTGCGCGGCGAGCGGCCTGACAGCCGCGTCATGCAGGTAACCCGCGAACTGGCGGTGGAAATGCTGATGGCGGGCAAGCTGGTCGCCAGCCGTGAAGAGGCCCTAGCGAAGCTGGAAAAAGCGCTGACCTCGGGTGCCGCGGCTGACGTATTCGCCCGCATGGTCCACGAGCTCGGTGGCCCCGCTGATTTCATGGAGCGCTCAGAGCATTACTTGGCCACCGCACCGGTCATCCAAGCGGTCTATCCAGAACAGAGCGGCATTGTGCAGTGCATCGATACCCGCGCCGTGGGTATGAGCGTGGTGGAACTGGGCGGTGGCCGTCTGCGCAACGACGCCAGCGTCGACCATAGCGTAGGCTTTAGCGAGATTGCCGAAGTGGGCGACCGAGTCGACAATCAGCGACCGCTGGCTATCGTACACGCCCGGAGCGAAGATGCCGCCGCGCGTGCCGCGGCCCAGCTGCGAGATGCTGTCACCTTGGGTGACGCCCCCGCAACCGCCGATACACTACTTCAAGATACCTTCCGAGGAGAGGCCTAATGCGCCGTGCCATTGTGATTGTGCTCGATTCCTTCGGCATCGGCAGCGCCCCCGACGCTGCTGAGTTTGGCGATGCCGGGGCTGACACGCTAGGCCATATTGCCGCCGCCTGTGCGCGTGGTAAGGCCGATACCACCGAACGCCAAGGCCCGCTGAAACTGCCCAACATGGCCGCGTTGGGGTTATTTCATGCCCACCGCGATGCCACGGGCAGCGTCGCCGAAGACGTGTCCCTTCCTCAAACACTGAACGGCGCTTACGCCCACGCCAAAGAAATCTCCAGCGGCAAGGACACCCCTTCCGGCCACTGGGAAATTGCTGGCGTGCCGGTCCGTTTTGACTGGGGCTATTTTCTCGATAAAACCGCTAGCTTTCCCGCAGAGCTGCTCGACAAGATTGTCGAAGAGGCGAACCTGCCCGGCGTAATCGGCAACTGCCACGCCTCCGGCACCGAAATCATCGCACGCCTGGGCGAAGAGCACGTCAACACCGGCAAGCCGATTGTGTATACCTCGGCGGATTCCGTATTCCAAATTGCCGCCCACGAGGAGCACTTCGGCCTTGAGCGGCTGTATGAACTGTGCGAAACCGTGCGCGAACTGCTCGAGCCCTACAACATTGGCCGTGTGATTGCCCGCCCCTTTATCGGCCACAACAGCGCTGACTTTTCCCGCACCGGCAACCGCCGCGATTACAGCATCGAACCGCCAAGCCCCACCGTACTGCAAAAGCTCGCCGAGGCCGGGGGCGAAGTGGTCTCGATTGGTAAAATTGCCGATATCTACGCCCACTGCGGTATCACGCACAAGGTGAAAGCCAGCGGCCACGATGCGCTGATGGAAGCGACGATTTCCGAGGTCGTGCGTACCGCTACGCAAACCCGCGACCGCCCGACGATGATCATGGCCAACTTCGTCGATTTTGACTCGGTTTACGGCCACCGCCGGGATGTACCGGGCTATGCCGCCGCGCTGGAAGATTTTGATGCCAAGCTGTCCGAGCTTTTTGCCGCCCTCAACGATGACGACCTGCTGCTGCTTACCGCCGATCACGGCTGCGACCCCAGCTGGGAAGGCACCGAGCATACCCGCGAATACGTACCCGTGATGGTCTCCGGCGCTGGCTTTGCCCCCGGCCCCTTGGGCGAGCGCGGCACCTTTGCTGATATTGGCCAAACGCTCGCCGACTTCTTCACGCTTCCCGCCATGGCCGATGGCGACAGCTTTTTATCTAACGCCGCGTGAATCGCGTGAGTCGCGTTACTGATTGATCATCGTTTTTGGAGATTCTAGATGGCAACCCCACACATTAACGCCGCCCCCGGCGATTTCGCCGATACCGTGCTGATGCCCGGCGACCCGCTGCGCGCAAAATACATCGCCGAGACTTATCTGGACAACGTGCGCCAAGTGAACGATGTGCGCAGCATGCTCGGCTACACCGGCACCTATCAGGGCCGCGAGATTTCGGTAATGGGGCACGGCATGGGGATTCCCTCGGTCTCTATTTATGCCAAAGAGTTGATTACCGATTACGGCGTCAAATCGATCATCCGCGTGGGGTCTTGCGGCGCGGTGCGCGATGACGTCAACGTTCGCGATGTAGTCATCGGCATGGGCGCGTGTACCGATTCCAAAGTCAACCGCATGCGCTTCAACGACCACGACTTTGCCGCGATCGCCGACTTCGACCTGACCCAGCACGCGGTCGCCGCGGCCAACGCCCAAAACGTACCCGTGAAAGTCGGCAACATCTTCTCAGCGGATTTGTTCTATAACCCGCAAACCGAGATGGCTGAGCTGCTCAAACGCTACGGCATTGTCGGTGTCGAAATGGAGGCAGCGGGGCTTTACGGCGTCGCGGCGGAATTTGGTGCCCGCGCACTAACCATTTGCACGGTGTCGGACCATATCTTGAAAGGTGATTCGCTCTCCAGCGCCGATCGACAAACCACGTTTAACGACATGATGACCATTGCGCTGGATACCGTCTTGCGCGACAACGCCGACCACGTTTAAAGGCCCCAGGAAAACGCATGAACCAAGTAGCAGAGCCGGTTGTTCAAACACTGATTCACGCGCGTGAAAACGCCTATGCGCCCTACTCCCACCACCCGGTGGCAGCGGTAATGGAAAGCGCTGACGGCCAGCACTTTGTCGGCTGCAACGTGGAGGTAGCTCACTATAAAGGGCTTTGCGCGGAAGCGTCAGCGATTGCCGCGATGATCACCGCTGGGCAGCGCCAATTGGCCACCGTCTACGTCATGGGCCCGGGCGATCACCTGTGCACACCCTGCGGCGACTGCCGACAGCGAATTCGTGAGTTTGCCACGCCCAACACGCGTATCTTCGTCCTATCTCACCAGGGCGAAGTCCTAAAGACCTACACCATCGACACCCTACTGCCCGATGCCTTTGGGCCAGAGAACCTGCCACCGCGCTAAGCGTAAAAAGCGAGGTTACGTGGCTGCGCGGCAGCCAGGCCGGTGTGCCTTTGTGCATAAAACATGATTTATTAAGGACTCATTATTGACGTAAGACATGGATTATTTTAGCGATTAATGCTCCCATTACTATATATAGCCAACTTCTAGAACCCGGTTCATCTTTCATGATGATCCAAAAAACATCCAACTCAACATTAGGAGCACGAACATGGATATTGAGCACCACGACCTAGCCCACGAATTTCCCGAGTTGAAAGAACAGATACATGTATTGAAAACTCAGGATGCGCATTTTCGTAAACAATTTGAACGCTACGACACGGTCACTACGGACATTGAACGTCTCGAAAAGGAAGAATTGCCTGTCTCCGACCCTACGATTGAGGAGAAAAAGAAAGAGCGTCTCGCGCTAAAAGACGAACTCTACAAAATGCTGACGCAATAAACCGTTTTCCGGTGAGTACACCCCCCGAATCATGCCGCGCTTTGATTCGGGGGTTCTTCGTTCCAGCACGGCGCGGATAGCGATATTTCTCCCGCTTTAGCCTTGGCGCTCTATTACTCGTATTCTTACATCATGTTTTTTTGTTTATGATAAAAGTGCGTCTTTAGCGTGATTAACAACCCATTAGGAGAACGCCATGGCTGGCCTGCTACCCAACGTCGACCCCGACGGCTTGCTTGAGTACTCAGTGGTCTATACAGACCGCTCGCTCAATCATATGTCTCAACAGTTTCAAGGCGTGATGCGGGATATTTCCGCGACACTGAAAGACGTGTATAACGCTCACGCGGCGGTGATTGTGCCCGGTAGCGGTACCTTTGGTATGGAAGCGGTTGTGCGCCAATTTGCCGTGGATCAAAAAACGCTGGTCATCCGCAATGGCTGGTTTAGTTATCGTTGGACGCAAATCATCGAGATGGGTCGGTTAACCGATCAACACACGGTGCTGAAAGCACGCCGCCTTGACGTGGAAAACTCGCAATCGCCTTTCGAACCGGTATCGGCTGAAGAAGTGGCCGAGCGCATTCGCGCCGAAAAACCCGCCGTCGTATTCGCACCGCAAGTGGAAACCTCAGCGGGCCTGCTGCTTCCAGACGACTATATTCGCACCGTCGCCCAAGCGACCCACGAGGTCGGCGGCTTGTTTGTCCTTGATGCTATTGCGGCCGGCACCTTATGGGTTGATATGCAGGATTTAGGCATCGACGTCGTCGTGAGCGCGCCACAAAAAGGCTGGAGCGGCTCGCCCTGCTGCGCCATGGTGATGCTCTCGGACCGTGCAACCCAGCGTCTATCCGAGACTCAGAGCAACAGCTTTGCCTGCGATCTCGGCAAGTGGCATAGCATTATGCAAGCCTACGAAAACGGCGGGCACGCCTATCACGCCACCATGCCCACCGATGGCCTGCGCCGCCTACGCGACATCATGCAAGAAACCCGCGACTACGGTTTTGCCAAGGTGAAAGAGGAACAGAAGGCGATTGGCTACGGCGTGCGTTCCATGCTCAACCGCCATGGCTTTAAAAGCGTCGCGGCGGAAGGTTTTGAAGCTCCCGGCGTGGTGGTGTGCTATACAGAAGATAGCGGCCTGGTAGGCAAACTCGCCCAGGCAGGCGTACAAGTGGCAGGCGGGGTGCCACTGATGTGCGATGAGGGCGACAACTTCCAGACGTTCCGCATTGGTCTGTTTGGTCTCGATAAGTTGCACCACACTAATCGCAGCGTAGACGCACTTGAGCAGGCCATCGAGAAAGTCTTATAAAGATATAGAGCGGGATGCATTTAGCATCCCGCTTTTTTATTGGCCATGTGGGTAAATAAGAACGGTTAATCAGGATCCGCATCTCGCGGCTGGCGCTTGGCGTTTTCCTGAGTTTCCATGCCGCTTTTAAGTTCGTGCGTCAGTGGGTCGTAGTTAGGTCGAAGCTCGTCTTTTACCGTTCCGCTCCAGAGTTTAGAACCCACAAAGTAACCGGCACGACCAATCACATGCGCCGCAACCGGCGCCGTTAAAACAATGAAGACGATGATGGCAAACGCGCGGGCCGCCACGCTCACTTCGGCAAAGTGCATGGCCACCGCTAGCATCATCAAAATCACGCCCAAAGCGGCGGCTTTGGTGGTCGCGTGCATACGTGTGAGCAGATCAGGCAGGCGCAACAATCCGACAGCGGCAAGCAGCATCAAAAGCGCACCAACGATGATCAACGTACCCTTGATAAAATCAATCATCCCGAGGCCCTCCTCGTTCCAGAAAGCGCGCAAAGCCAATGGAGGCGAGAAATCCCATCAGGGCAATCACAATCGCCGCATCAAGAAAGCTCGCCACACCTGTTTTGATCGTATAAACCGCCACTAGGCCGACAATGGTGGTGGAAAAAAGCTCCAGCGCCACCACACGATCAGGGAGGCTTGGGCCGCGCACAACGCGGACGAACACCAAGATAAGCGCCAAGCTCATGATCACTTGGCTGATGAGTATGACGTGTTCCATTAGCGAAATAGTTCCAAGGCCCGATGCTCCATCTCTTTTAGGTTGCGCCGTAGTTCTTCTTCATCGTCGAGAAACATAGCATGGATATACAGCACTTTACGGTCATCAGAGACATCTAGGCTCAGCGTCCCCGGCGTCAGCGAGATTAAGTTGGCCACGAGGGTGATTTCCATTTCTGTTCGCGCAGCCAACGGCATCGCAATAACCCCCGGCTGCATATGCCAAGGCGGGGTAATAATATCGAACGCAACGCGCAAGTTCGCTTGGGTCAGCTCTTTAATAAAAAAGCCAAGAAACCCCACCATACGCGGTATGCGCGCCGGGTAGCCTTTAAGCGAATCCAGGTGCGGCTCAATCAGTACCAGCGTGATATAACCAAACACCATCCCGACGAGTAGGTTCAAGCCAGAAAAGTCCCCGCTCAGCAGTACCCAAGCGATCCCCAGCAACAAATTCCAGATGGCACCGATCATGGGCTTGCCTCCTCAGGGGCAGAGCGAACCGCTTCACCCAAAACGGCGTCAATGTAACCCGCCGGGTGAAATAACTGGCTGCCAATGAGGTTCATCACCTGCATAACGGGCTCCGCAAACACACCGATAAGGAGCGAAAAAAGCGCCAAAACCACCACCGGCAGGTACATCATCCATAGACTTGGCTTAACCAAGCGGCCGTCGTCTCCACTGGGAGTGGTTTCTTCGGGCACCACATTGTCATCGGGTAACGATTTCCAGAAGACCTCATTCCAAATTTTAACCATCGAATAGAGCGTTATCAGGCTAACCCCCAATGCGACGGCCGTAATGACATAGGCGCCAGCTTCGATACCCGCACGCACAATGACGAACTTGGCAAAAAAACCCGACAGCGGAGGAATACCCGCCAGCGAAAACGCTGAGATAAAAAAGGCAACGGCCAGCCAAGGGCGTTCACGATAAAGTCCACCCATTTTTTTCAGCTGGTAGGTACCTTGCAGCCGATAGGTGATACCGCTGATTAAGAAAAGGTTAGTCTTAACCACGATATTGTGCACGACGGCAAACACGCCGCCAGCGATCGCAAGCGGTGTATAAAGCGCTAGCCCCAAGATCATGTAGCCAATCTGGCTGACGATGTGAAACGACAAAATACGTCGAAACTCATGCTGTGCCGCAGCTCCTAGCACGCCGGTCACCATCGTAAAGCCAGCGCCCCACAGTAAGATCGTTTGCACATACCCCATAGATTGATCGAACAGCAACGTAAAAACACGAAACAGGGCATAGACGCCCACTTTGGTTAAAAGCCCGGCAAATAGCGCCGATACTGCCACCGGCGGAGTGTGGTAAGAGGCGGGCAACCAGAAAAACAATGGAAAGGCGGCCGCCTTGATACCAAAGGCAATCATGTACATCACCGCAAGGACTTCGAGCATTCCCTTGTGCTCAACTTCATCGAAACGCAGCGCAATGTCAGCCATGTTCAGCGTGCCGACGGTGCCATATGTTAGGCCGATAGCGGTGAGAAAAATCACTGAAGCGAACAGGTTAAGGGTAACGTACTTGATCGCCCCTTCCATCTGCGGGCGCTCACCGCCGAGTATCAAAAGCGCAAAGGAGGAGACCAGCATTACCTCAAACCACACGTAGAGGTTAAAGATATCGCCGGTCAAAAACCCTCCGGCCACACCGGCCAACAACAAGTGCATCAGCGGGTAGTAGCCAAACTTTTCGTGCTCTCGCCCTGTCGTCGCTAGCGAGTAAATACCCATCGCCAAACCGATGATCGCCGTCATCAATACCATGACGGCACTGAGCATATCGGCGATGAGCGTGATTCCAAACGGTGCCGGCCATCCGCCCATCTGTATCGTGATGTAGTCATCTGAAAGCGTCGCGATAAATAACCACACACTCACCACGAACAGTGCGATATTGCCGCTGACCGCAATAAAACGCTGCATCGGGCGCGAGCGCCAAAATAGCAGTGAAATAGCGCCGGAAAGCAAAGGGAGTAGGACAGGGAGTGCGACTTCAGGCCTCACGTGTCGGTATCCTTCATCTTATCCAAATCATCGGCTTTAACGATTTCATAGGCCCGCCGAATTAGCACTACCGCAAACGCCAGCACCCCGAAAGCAATGACAATCGCGGTGAGAACAACGGCTTGCGGCAGAGGGTCGGCCACGTCCCCCAGCGGAGCGGACATTCCTTTGGGAATCAGCGGCGGAGCACCTCGGGTCATCCCTGCGGTGGTAAAAATCAGCAGATTGGCGGCATTTGAGAGCAGCATCAACCCGATAACCAGTTTAACAATCGAGCGCCGCAGCATAAGAAAAATAGCGGTGGCGTATAAAAGCCCGACCCCAATCGCCATTAACGGCTCCATAGGTAACCTCCCCGTTTTGTTACGCGTATTGTGACCTGGGGTTTATGGCTCATCTTTATCCACCTCCATGAGCGTCATTACCATGCCCGTCACGGAACCTAGCACCGCTAAATAGACGCCAATATCGAATATCAGCGGAGTGGAGGCTTTAAAGTCGATCACCGGGATCGTCCACCACTGGGCGGTTAAAAAGGGTTGATCAAGAAACCACGCTGGAAACACCGAAATCATCCCCAGCAGGAGTCCAACACCGATCAAATCGCGCGGGTCGACCATGCGCAGCACTTCTTTAGTGGCCGTCACCCCAAACGCGAATAGGTAAAGCGTGAATGCGCCAGCGGCGACCAAACCGGCAATGAAACCTCCGCCTGGCTCATCGTGGCCGCGCAGGAGCAAAAACACCGAGAATAAAAGCTGCAGCGGCATGAGAAAACGCGCCGCCGTATTGAGAATCAGCGTGCCTGACTTAACCATCGTAGGACTCCTTGGCCACCGTTTTTTTACCCCCAGTGGCTGATGGAGGTATTGCTGAAGCGTCGTGGCGAAGCTTTAACATGGCAATGACGCCGATCGCGGCAAGCGCGAGCACGAACATCTCACCGAGGGTGTCCAGCGCCCGGTAATCGACCAAAATGACGTTGACGATATTCAGCCCGTGACCCAACGGCACGCTGTTTTCCACCATGTAACCTGAAATCGGCTCAAACTGCTGGATGCTCCACGCCGTGAGAATCAACAGACAAATCAATATTCCCACGGTGGCTGCCACCACCCCGTCGCGAATTCGCTCAAGGCTGGTGGATAGGTTGGAAAACCGTGGCAAACGGAAGAGCACCAACACCAACAGGATGACGGTGAGCGTTTCCACCAGCAGCTGGGTAATACCTAAATCGGGCGCACTAAAGAGGATAAAAATCATCGCAATCGAAAAGCCCATCACGCCGACGGAAACCACCGCCCCCAAGCGTGAGCGCGCAATCGCGGCAAACAGCGCCCCCATGGCCATCGTGCCGACCACCACCACTTCGTGGAAACGCACATCGAACTCAAACGCAATAATCGGGGAATGGCGCACCAGCAGCGACGTGCCCACCAACCCAATCAGCGTCAGCAGCATAACGAGGATATAGTTACGCATGTAGCCATTTTGCAGCAGACGCGTTTGCCACTCAGAAAAGCGCACAAACGCTGCCATGATGGCCTCATAACCGGCTTCCGGCCCATTTCGCATAATCGGTGCCAGCAACAACAATTTACCGTGCACGCGATCCCAGTACCGGAATAGCCAGTAGCCCAAGCCCAGGCTCACCACCGACATCACAAGGGGTAAATTCACCCCGTGCCAGAGCGACAAATACGCTTCAACAGGCTCACCCGCGATGGCGGACACCGTCGCGGTAACCATCCCCGTTACAAGCGAAGGCGCCACGCCGATGATCAGTGACAGCCCGGCAAGCAGCCCCGGCCCTATCAGCATACTGAGAGGGGCCTCATGGGGCACACGCGGTGTCTGGTGGCGCTTGCCATAAAACGGACGCAACGCAACGACGGCCGCGACAGCAATCGTCAGAAGTGCCGAGACAAACGCCAGCAAAATCAGGAACCCGCCAAAGCGGCTGGCATCAAGCACGGATTCAAACATCAGCTCTTTGCCAATAAACCCCAGCAGCGGCGGCACACCGGCCAAGGACAAAGCCGCAAGCAGAGCGATCCCCGCCGTGATTGGCATCAAGGGGCGCAAACCGCCCATCACCGTCACGTCTTTGGTACCGGTTTCGTAATCCAAAATCCCTGCCACCATAAAGAGCGCGCCTTTATAGAGCGAATGGGCGAGCAAAAACCCCACAAACGCCACCATCGCGCCCTGGGTACCAATGCCGAGGAGCAGCGTCAGCGTGCCCAGCGCCATGATGGTGGAGTATGCCAGCAGCTTTTTGATGTTGGTAAACTGAATCGCCATAAAAGCGCCAGTAAACATCGTGACACCGCCCACTAACGTTAGCGTGCCCACCCAAAGCTCTGTGCCGCCAAGTTCCGGCTGCAGCCTCGCCAAAAGATAAATCCCTGCTTTCACCATCGTCGCCGAGTGAAGGTACGCGGATACAGGCGTGGGCGCCGCCATGGCATTAGGCAGCCAGAAGTGAAACGGAAACTGTGCCGACTTGGTAAAGGCGCCGAGAAGCAAGCAGACCAGCATCGGCGTATACAGGGCATGTTCACGCAAATCGGTATCTAACGCCCGAATCTCGTGAAGCGACCAGCTGCCAGTGGCAACGCCTAAAAGCGTCACCCCCGCCATCAACGCTAGTCCGCCGCCAACGGTCACGAAGAGGCCTTGCCGTGCTGACTTTCTCGCTTCGATATCGCTATGGTTAAAGCCAATCAAGAGGTAGGAGGTAATGCTGGTAAGTTCCCAAAACACGAACAGCGTTAATAGCCCATCCGCCATCACCAGACCCAGCATAGACGCCATAAAAGCCATCAGCGCGATGTGAAAGCGCGCTAAATCCGGGTGGCCTTTCAAATACTCACCGGCATACACCAATACGCACGCGCCGATGCCAGTGATCAACAAGCCAAACAGCAGCGATAAGCCGTCGAGCAAAAACGACAGGCTAATACCTAGCGATGGCACCCAAGCCCACTGCAGCAGCATAGCGCCATCGGCCATGACCGTTGGCGCTTGCAGGAGTAACCACACTGACAAAAGCGCTGGAAACAAAGCCAGCATCAAGCTTGTTCGATCCCCACACCAACGGTGCAGCAGCGGTGACACTGCCGCTAATACAAACCCCAGCAGCACAGCCAGTTGAATCAAGGGACTCTCCTTATCGGCAACGAATGGAACTATACCGGTCAGCGTATTAGTCTCAATACAGGCCATGCTATATGACGCTATTTGTTGTATTCATCTGTTATCTGGTGTTGTTGTACCAAAAAGTGGTAATGAATTATAGACATAGCAGAAAGGCAAACGGCGAGCCATTATGCTCGCCGTTAGATACCGTGTGTTTTGTATCAAGCGTATCAGCCAAGCCAGCCGAGAAGCTCATTATTAACCACTTGCGTCAGCGCTTCGATATGATCATCACGGTCATTTAGGCAGGGAATATAAGTGAATGTTTCACCGCCAGCTGCCATGAAACTGTCGTGGATCTCTTCTTGGA
The DNA here is from genome assembly GCF_023555005.1 of Halomonas llamarensis. GTDB lineage: Bacteria > Pseudomonadota > Gammaproteobacteria > Pseudomonadales > Halomonadaceae > Vreelandella > Vreelandella llamarensis. The sequence continues at coordinate 34,679 of NZ_JAMJPJ010000009.1, forward strand.
TTTCTTCCAAGGTTTCCACGCAATCCGAGGAGAACGCCGGTGACAACACCGCGATATGCTTATGACCTTGTTTGGCGAGCTCCGCAACGTGGTTCACTGTTTGCGGACCTACCCATTTCTCGGGCCCGAACTGCGACTGAAACGCGGTATCGACCTCTTCTTTACTAAACCCAAGTTTTTCACGTAGCAAGCGCGTGGTTTTCTGGCACTGGCAGTGGTAAGGGTCGCCTTCGAGCAGATAGCGCTCCGGTACACCGTGGTAACTGGCCACGAGTTTGCTCGGTCGCCCGTCTAAACTGTCATACGCTTGTTGAACCGAGTTCGCCAGCGCCTGAGTATAGGCGGGATGCTCATAGTAAGCCGGTACCGTGCGGATATAAGGCTGCCACTTCATTTTCATCAGCGTGCGGAAGGCCTGATCGTTAGCCGTGGCGGTCGTGGGCGAGCCGTACTGCGGGTAGAGCGGGAAGAAGACGATACGCTCGCAGCCCTTCTCTTTCATCCGTGTGAGCACACTTTCCGTCGATGGGTTGCCATAGCGCATACAGAAATCGACTTCGACATCATCGCCGTAAAGCGCTTTGAGACGTTCGGTCATTTTTTCTGTCTGTGCGCGGGTAATGGTCAACAACGGGCTTTCGTCTTTTTCTGTGTTCCAAATGCTTTTGTAGGCCTCGCCAGAAGAGAACGGGCGCTTGGTCAAAATAATTAACTGCAAAAGCGGCTGCCACTTCCAATTGGCATAATCGACGACACGCTTGTCAGAAAGAAACTCACTGAGATAGCGGCGCATTGACCAGTAGTCGGTATTATCCGGTGTCCCAAGGTTCGCCAGCACAACCCCCACTTTTGCTCGCGGAATAGGGGGGTGGTCACTTTGGGCGTGGGCTAGGCGGCCTTCTCCCGGCTGATCCATCGCAACTTCTGTGGTCATGCAAATCTCCTCTCGCAAACGCGCCACGTGGGCAAACACGTAATGTATGAATCCATTTTAACATTTTTCGCAAATGGGCAGCATGAAGTTATACTATCAGTACAATTTGTATAACTATAGGCAAACTCATGTCCCAGCCGCTTATTGTCGTATTAGGTGACCAGCTGACACTTTCACTGCCGACGCTTCGCCAGGCCCCGGAAAACGCTGTCATTGCCCTGTGCGAAGTGGCAAATGAAGCGCAATACGTCCCTCACCATATCCACAAAATCGGTGTTTTTTTGGCGGCAATGCGACATTTTGCCCAAACGCTGCGCGAAAAAGGTTTCACCGTTCACTATAGCGCGTTGGGCGACGCCGATAACACGCACGATATACTCAGTGAAGCCGAGCGGTTAGCAAATGCTTACAACTGCGACCATATTCAAGCGGTAAGACCCGGCGAATGGCGACTTTGGCACGCCATACAAAAGCGCGAAGATGCCGCTTTACCGTGGCAGCTTTTTGAAGATGACCGTTTTTTCACCACGCCCGAGGATTTTGCCCAATGGGCTAAAGGACGCAAACAGCTACGGCTCGAGTATTTTTATCGCGAACAGCGTAAACGTACCGGCCTTTTGATGGAGAATGGCGAACCTGCTGGCGGAAAGTGGAACTTCGATCATGATAACCGTGAGCCATTGCCGGAAACGTTTGAAGTACCTCGCCCCCCACAACACCAACACGATGCGCTAACGCGCGAAGCACTGGCTGTGGCACAGCAACACTTTAGTCAGCATATGGGTACGCTGGAGACGTTTAACTGGCCGGTCACACGGCGCCAGGCGCTGGTAGAGCTACGCCATTTTCTAGACCACTGCCTGCCCGATTTTGGCCGCTATCAGGATGCCATCAGCGATACCGACCCATTTTTATTTCACTCGCGTTTAGCGGTCGCGATGAACATTGGCCTACTTTCACCGCGCGAAGTGTGCGAAGCCGCTACCACTTGCTATGACACAGGGTCGGCACCGATTAACGCAGTGGAAGGGTTTATTCGGCAGGTTCTCGGCTGGCGCGAATACGTGCGCGGTTTGTACTGGACGCAAATGCCGAACTATAAGCGCGAAAATCGGTTGGGCTTTACTCGCGATTTGCCAGCATTTTATTGGGATGGCAACACCGACATGCGCTGCTTACAGCGCGCAATTGAGATGACAATCGACAACAGCTACGCCCACCATATTCAACGCCTGATGGTGACGGGCAATTTTGCCCTGCTGTGCGGTGTGAAGCCAGAAGCCCTGTGCGATTGGTATCTCGCCGTCTACGCCGATGCCTGCGAGTGGGTTGAACTGCCCAATACGCTCGGCATGGTACTCCACGCTGACGGCGGCTTGATGGGCTCTAAACCTTACTGCGCGTCGGGTAAATATATCGACAGGATGTCAGATCATTGCCAACACTGCCGTTACTCGCCTAAGCAAGTCACCGGGGCCAAAGCCTGCCCGTTAAACAGCCTATACTGGCACTTTCTGGAAACACATGAGAGTGAGCTGAGCCAAAACCCACGCATGAAGCTGATATACGGCTCACTCGCCAGAATGAAAACGGAAAAACGTGACGCCATGCGCCAACAAGCCGACGCCTTTCTCGCCCAACTCGACACCGCACCCGGTTACGGCGATGCCACCCACACCGACGGTTACTATGACAAAACCCATCGAAACCCAGAGGCAGCATCATGAGCCGTTTTCGCACGTTAGACGCCAAAGCACCGGTGACGCTGTTTCACGACGGCCACTGCCCCTTCTGCCGTATTGAGGTCAAGTGGCTTGGCAAACACCGCCACCGCGAGCGCGTTAAACTGGTCGACATTCAAGATGAGCATTTTTACGCAGACGATTACAACACTCATTTTGATGCCATGATGGGCAAACTGCACGTGCTGGATAACCAAGGAAGGTGGTACATCGGTATGGATGCCAGCCGGGCCCTCTATGCGGTACTGGGCTACCGGCGGCTGGTATGGGTTTCTTGCTTGCCCGTTGCGTGCGCCGTAATGGACGCCAGTTATCGCTTTTTTGCTCGCCGGCGGGTAAAACTGGGGCAATGGTGGGAAAAACGCCAATCGCGAGCGAGGTAGGCGCTTAAAAGATAGGTGTTTAAAAGATAGGCGCTTAAAAAACCAGTGGCATGCGCGACGTCAATGGCTCGCTATAGTGAGCATCGCGGCCGATCACTTCGTCATGAGGCACATGCTGCACCAAATACGCGCGATGGATGCCAGCGCGCTTGAGTTCATTGTAAACGTCGTCAAGCGAACGAAAGAGCATTGGCTTACCTCGTTGGGTTAGCATATGGCGCTCGCCTTCCACGTCTTCCAGCTCGGCTTGATAAAAATGGCTTCCTGCGTGCGTAATGACACGAATTTCGAAATTATCGTGTTTTTCAACAAAGGCCTTAAATGCTTTAAGTTCCATGGGTCCCTCCTATTATCAACCTTATCGCTATTCACGTCGTGTCACTGGGTGTGCCGGTGCAGGCCCTTACCTACACAGGTTAGCATGACGTCACCCAATGACATTCCAATGGCGTTTATATGTCAGCCATATGACGATCGCAATATAAGAGAGTTCCTCACTTATTCATCCATACTCGGCTCGCTCATACCTGGTTCACTCATACCCGGCGAGAAAGCATCCGTGCAAGTAACATCACAGCCTTTCACTTTCCCTATTGGTACTCGGAAGGGTCGATGGCTTTGCCCAAGGAATTGCGGTCAATCCAATTCCCCGCTTTGGTTTCTTTATAGCGAAATACCACGTTGTCACCGATAGCCACCGGCACCTCCGGGTCTTCGGTCTGATAGCTGTATTTCTCACCGTCGACAGTAAGAAAATAGCGGTACAGATCCGGCATCCCCAGCCATTCTTTAAACGGCCCTTCTCTCTCCAGCGCCTGAAGTTCCCCCCGCCCTTGAAGTTTGGGTGTACGCTGCCGATTACCACGTTTAAAACCACCTGCCATCGCTAATCCCCTATCGTATGATGAAATGCACAAATAAGCGTGAAAGGCTGCGCATTATACGGGCTCGCCGCCAAGGCTCAAGTTAGCCGCCAAATGCTTCACCATAGCTATCCGGCGCCAAATCCTCGAAACGCGTATATTTACCGATAAACGCCATGTGAACCGTTCCAATCGGTCCGTTACGCTGTTTACCGATAATCAACTCTGCCAACCCCTGGTTATCTGGGTTATCCGGGTTATACACCTCATCGCGATACACAAAAGCAATCACGTCAGCATCCTGCTCAATCGCGCCGGATTCGCGTAAATCTGACATCACCGGGCGTTTGTTAGGGCGCTGTTCAAGCGAGCGGTTCAGCTGAGAAAGCGCGACCACTGGGCAATTAAACTCTTTAGCCAACCCTTTGAGTGAGCGTGAAATTTCGGAAATTTCACCGGTGCGGTTTTCCGAGAAGCCAGGAATCTGCATGAGCTGCAAATAGTCGATCATGATCAAGGCCATATTGCCGTGCTCGCGCACCACACGGCGAATCCGCGAACGCATCTCGTTGGGCGAAAGTGCCGCGGTATCATCGATAAAGAGCTGTTTATCTTTGAGCAAATTCACCGCTGAGGTCAGACGCGGCCAATCCTCGTCTTCTAGCTGACCGGTACGCACGCGGGTTTGATCAATTCGCCCGAGCGAGGACAGCATCCTGAGCATCAAGGATTCCGCCGGCATCTCCATGGAGAACACCATGACCGGCTTATCACTTGAAATCACCGCATGCTCAACCATATTCATAGCGAACGTGGTGTTATGGACACAAATATCTTCCGCGACGAAGTTATGCGTGTCATCCACAGTCAAGTCGTAGACCTGCCGCATGCCGAGCGGTTCGATGGCGACAACCTCATCCCAATAAACATCGGATGAGGCTAAATTTTCGAGGTAAACATCGACATCTAACAGCTGGGCAAACTCGGCAGCTCGGTGGCGCGATAGGCTACGTTCACTACTTCCTGACAAATGTGGATTATAACCAACCGGTAAGGTTTTACCCGATTGCTCGAAAAGCTCGCGCCGTGAACGCTCTCCTTTTTTAGCGAGTACATAGCGATTGACCGATTTAGGCAAACTATCACGGTTACTATGCGTGCGCTTAGTGTCAATACAGACACTAAGCGCTGCTAATGCCCGCTCTTTACTCAAGATACCAACGTCGCGGATGAAACGTTTTTGACTGGCCTGGTCGAGTATCTCAAGTTCCCAAGGTGATTGGCGCAGATTGGCGTAGCGATTTTGCTTCTCACGAATTTTGCTCAAAATTCCAAAACGTAATAGCAAATGCTGCACATCACGGATCAATTCACGGCTTGATGACGCATAGCTGATACGCCCTTGACCATTCGCCTGCACAAAGGCACTGCCGTCACAGGCGAAGAGACGGTTTAGAAACAATGCTAATTGCTGTTTAGGTAACCGAAATACGCAGTCTGGCACTCGCTTGTGTAATGCCTTTTTTGCCCACACGCCATGCGCTTCAAGAAAATGCCTTACAGGGTTTGGGGCGTTTTTTGCCACAGCGCTATAGTCAGACGCAGAGTAGTCACTCGTTAAAGGCATGTTCAGCGTCTCACAAAGGCGCATAAACGTTGGCTGAACGGGAACAGACGTCCCATTGCACCAAGCACTAACCGCCGCTTTACTCACGTTTAGCAACGAGGCGAGCGCCTCCCCGGTCATGCCTTGCGCCTGAAGCTTCTCACGCAACGCTTGTGAAAATTGCTCTCTCAAAGGGTGTAAGCGCACTGCATCCCGACTCACCCGCAACGCAGGCGTTCGATCGGCGCTTTTTAGGTCTCGTTCAACCAAGCGACACGTTACGCCAGGAAAGTGGCTCACCGCTTGAGTGAAATCAGCGCGTAGTTTCGAGCTACTGTTGGTGAACATGGGGCAGGTTTGTGTTGTGCCGCCATCAGCCAACATAAACGCCAAGGTTTTCACTTGGTGCTCGGGTATTGCTTCATGGCCAAATACGGGTATTTCACGGGGCACCGCAATGCGTTCGCCAACGGCTATTTTCTGCAGCGGCTGCCAGCCCTCCCCGGTTAAGAACGGGTGCGTTAGCGTTGTTGCCACTTCCCGCCCTGTCGCGGTGCGAACACGGAAAACGGGCTTTTTACCATCATCAACAAACGCCGATGCACGCGATTGCTTGAGCCTAAAATCATCGGTTAACGTCAGAAGCGGCGCTTGTTGACGAGCCACTAGTTCATCAATAGTGACCAGAGCGCCAGTGTTAGGGTCTACCAACCGCGACCCACTCATTAAACACTTGCCCATTGAGGGCCTTCCAGCAATGATCACCATGTCAGAAGGCTGTAGACCTGAGGTCATCTCATCGAGATCGCGAAATCCAGAAGAGAGGCCGGTCATCTCGCCTTTGAGGTTGAAAAGCTCGTCGATGCGATCAACCGCTTTGGTCAAAAGATCGCTCATACCGATGGGGCCGCCGGTTTTCGGCCGTTCTTCGGCGATTTGAAAAACCAAGCTTTCTGCTTCGTTCAGAAGCTCATCCGCTGGGCGCCCTTGCGGCGCGAACGCCCCTTCCGCAATTTGATTCGCCGCACGAATCAGCTTACGCAGTGTCGCCCGCTCGCGAACGATATCGGCATAAGCGCGGATATTACTGGCCGAAGGTGTATTGCGCGCAAGCTCCGCGAGAAAGGCTAAACCGCCTACGGTATCAAGCTGGTCACGCCCCTCAAGCGCCTCAGACAGCGTCACCACGTCAAGCGGTTGCCCCGCTTCGGCCAAATGATTCATCACATTGAACACTAGGCGGTGTTCGTAACGATAAAAATCGTCAGCGACCAAGCGGTCCGAAATATTATCCCACGCCTGGTTATCGAGCATTAACCCGCCTAACACCGACTGCTCTGCCTCAAGGGAGTGCGGAGGCAGTTTCAGCGCTGCCGTTTCTTGATCAGCGATGTCCTGCATAACGAACTCCTTAGCTCAGCGTAATAAAAGCAGGCGTGAAAATCAGACGTAATAACGCGATATCGTAACCCATCCGGAACGTCTGTCTTAGCGAGACGGAAATTGGATCACTATAAACAGCAAAAGGCGCGGGGATTTCCCGCGCCTTTTAAGCCAGCCGTATACGGCGTGCAGAATTACTCTGCGACGACGACGATACGAACCGCGGCATCCACTTCAGCGTGCAAGCGAAGGGCGATGTCATATTCGCCAGTTTGACGAATCGGGCCTTCCGGCATGCGCACTTCGCTCTTCGCCACTTCGATACCGGCAGAGGAAATAGCGTCTGCCAAATCGCGCGGACCGATTGAGCCAAACAGTTTACCTTCATCACCGGCTTTAGACACCAGCGACAACTCAATGTCGTTGAGCTGCTCAGCGCGCGCTTCGGCTTCCGCCTTACGCTCTGCGGCTTGGGCTTCAAGCTCAGCACGTTGGGCTTCGAAAGCGGCAATATTTTCTTTAGTGGCCGGAACGGCTAAACCGTAAGGCACTAAATAGTTACGACCGTAACCGGGCTTAACGGTGACTTTGTCACCCAGGCTACCCAGCTTACCAATTTTATCGAGCAGAATGACTTCCATCTCGTAAACCTCTTATCAATTGCTGCGGGCAAGGCGTGCGCGAACGTTCACGAATGTATCAATTAACCCTAACAGCAGCACAATGAGAATCGTGGGCCAAGTGGTGATCAGCAATAGATAAAATGCCACCAACCACAGCCCGTTCATCCCCTTTAATCCAATAACACCATGCACCAACGCAATACCCGCAATCAGCAGTGGCACCCAGAGAAGCATCGAAAACGCGGGCAAATCAAAGAGCATACTCACAACGCCCAACACAAACAGAACAGCAAGTTCTTTTGGTGCTAAGCATAAGGCATGGAACTCTTCGCGAAAGCCCCCCGGGTTGTAAAGCCCGGCTTGCCAACTGCGCGCTAACACTAAGCAGACAACCGCGGCGATTAAAACCACTAACCCCGTGACGCCGCCAACCACTAGCTCAGCCAACGTTTGCGTGTCAAAGCCCTGCTGGGTCAACTCACTTAGCACCTGCTCGACCTCTGGCGAGCTCTCGCGCAGTTGCATAAGCATTGCCTCGGTACTTCCTGGCGGGGTAAAAATACCCCATTGCACCATCACGGAGGCTGCGATAGCGCCAAGTATCAGCGCCTCACTCCAGCGCATACGCTCGCGCAGGACAACCGCCATCAAAGTCACCAGGAGAACACTGGCCAGTGGTACCACATCGCCTTGCATCCACCACCACCCGGCGGGGAGTGCGGCGGCAATAATCACGGGTAGCGCAGGGGCAAACCCTTTACGTAGTGTGACAAGCCCGGCTATCGCCGCCCCCAGCCAAAATAGCCAAGGGATTAGTGACGCAAGTGCTGCGACGCCTACAGCATAAGGCGTCGCCTGCATCAGCCATCGGGCAAGTGCCAGCATCACGTTAACGGCTTACTGGTGGCTATCGGTATAGGGCAGTAATGCTAGGTAGCGAGCGCGCTTAACGGCGCCTGCTAGCTGGCGCTGATAGCGTGCTTTGGTGCCGGTGATACGGCTCGGAACGATCTTGCCGGTTTCGGTGATGTAAGCCTTCAGCGTATCCAGATCTTTATAATCGATCTGCTTGACGCCTTCAGCAGTGAAGCGGCAAAACTTACGGCGACGGAAAAAACGTGCCATGGATGAGCTCCTTTATACGTGCAATGAGGGTGAATTACGCGGTTTCAGCGCTCGGCTTTTCTTCGCGACGCGGACGTTTTTCTTCAGCTGGCTTCATCATCGGTGACGCTTCGGTGATGGCTTCTTTGCAGCGAACAACCAGGCTGCGGATGATAGCGTCGTTGAAGCGGAAGATGTTCTCGATTTCTTCGAGCGTCTCGCCGGCACACTCAACGTTCATCAACACGTAGTGGGCTTTGTGGATCTTGTTGATCGGGTAGGCCATGTGACGGCGCCCCCAATCTTCTAAGCGATGCACCGTGCCACCATTTTCGGTGACGATGCCTGTGTAGCGCTCGACCATTGCCGGCACTTGCTCGCTCTGATCCGGGTGGACCATAAACACGATTTCGTAATGACGCATGGAATCTCCTTGCGGTTTGGCAGCTTCACTGAGACGTATGCCATTGGCAATACGTTCACAAGGAAGCAAGGAGTTAACTGAAATGCATTCAGCACCGCCGTGCTAATCGGCAGTGCCAAGGCATCAAGCAGATCTGGTAAAACCAGTTGGTATAACAAATGCTTGTTTACAAGATAAACAAGCGAAAGCATTTTAGTGGGACATTGGCTGACTTGCAAGCTGACGTTGGCGCACCGCTTCAAACAAACAGATGCCAGTGGCAACGGATACATTGAGACTTGAGACTTGGCCTGCCATCGGCAGCTTGGCCAAGTGATCACACGCTTCACGGGTTAGGCGACGCATCCCCTTACCTTCAGCTCCCATGACTAGCGCAACAGGGCCGATAAAATCCATCTCATACACGCTGGCACTGGCCTCACCGGCGGCACCGGTAATCCACACACCGGCATCTTTAAGTTTACCCAGTGTACGCGCCAAGTTGGTGACTTGGTAAACCGGCACGGATTCCGCCGCGCCACACGCTACTTTGCGCACAGTGGCGTTCAGCGGTGCCGCTTTATCCTTGGCCACAATCACCCCATGGGCACCAGCCGCATCGGCGCTGCGCAAACAGGCGCCGAAGTTATGCACATCGGTCACGCCATCAAGCACAAGAAACAGCGGCGCTGCCGCCGGTTGCCATGTGCGCAGCTTAAGCAATAGCGACTCCTCACCCTCAGGCATCAGTGGCGGGCAAAAAGCCACCACCCCCTGATGCGCAGCCCCTTGGGTTAGCTGATCCAACGCCTCCCGCGGGTGCTCTTTTACACTGGCACCAGCGGACTGTGCCTGTGCAATGATCGCATGAAGCCGCTTGCTCGCACCTTGCTGTATCCATAGCACCTTAGGCGATTCACCGCGCTCTAGCAGACTTTCCAGTGCATGAATCCCAAACACCTGATCTAACCCTTCAGGTGGACGCGGTCCACGGCGTGATGACGCTGATTTCACTCTTAATCCTTATACGTTGCCAATCTTGCTTGCTTTTAGCCGCAGAAAATAGCCATAACAAAACACCCCACCGCAAGGTTACGACTTGCGCGGCCCGCGGCGAGAACGGCGCTGACCGTCATTATTATGACGTTTAGCCGATTGCTCGCTACGCTGTTTGCGCGGCTGACGGCGTGGGCGCGGCTTCTCATCGGCGAGACTGAAATCAATCTTGCGATCATCCATATCGACGCGCGCTACCTGAACCGTCACCCCATCGCCTAAGCGATACGACGCTCCGGTGCGCTCGCCTTTAAGGCGGTGTTTTTCTGCTTCGTAATGATAGTAGTCAGACGGCAAAGAAGTGACATGCACTAACCCCTCGACGAAGAACTCATCAAGGCGCACAAAGAGGCCAAACTGCGTGACGGACGCCACCGTTCCCTCGAAGGTTTCGCCGAGTTTGTCCGACATAAACTCGCATTTCAGCCAGCTTTCGACGTCGCGGGTCGCATCATCTGCGCGACGCTCGGTCATTGAGCAGTGTTCGCCCAACTCGACCATCTGCTCAAAGGTGTAAGGACACCACTTACTCGGCGGCTCCACCGGCGCACCTTCGACCCGCAATACCGTATTGGTTTGCCGCGGCCCACGCAGCACCGAACGGATCGCGCGATGCACGAGCAAGTCAGGGTAGCGACGAATCGGCGAGGTAAAGTGAGCATATGCTTGATACGCCAGACCAAAATGGCCCTCGTTTTGCGGCGAGTAGACCGCTTGATTCATCGTACGCAGCATCACCGTTTGGATGATGTCGGCGTCGGGGCGACCCGCGATGGTTTCACGCAGCGTTTGGAAATCCTGCGGTGTTGGGTCGTCACCACCTGGCAGCGTTAACCCCAGCTCGTTCAAGAACAAGCGTAATTTATCCAACCGCTCGGGCGTGGGTTTTTCGTGAATCCGGTACAGCGCCGGAAGGTCGTGCTTGTCCAAAAAGCGCGCTGTCGCCACGTTCGCCGCTAGCATGCACTCTTCGATCATTTTATGCGCATCGTTACGGGTACGCGGCACGATTTTTTCGATCTTGCGCTCATCATTAAAGATAATCGCCGTCTCGGTGGTATCAAAGTCAATCGCACCGCGCTCTTCCCGCGCCTTACGCAGCAGGTAATAGAGCTCATGCAGGTCTTTAAGTGGCGCCACGAGGTTTTGATGCTCTTCGCGCAACGCCTTACCTTCCTCGCTTTCCTGATCCAGGATCGCCGCGACTTTGTTGTACGTCAGACGCGCGTGAGAGTTCATTACCGCCTCGTAGAAACGGTAGCGGCTGATAGCCCCGGTCTTGGAGATATTCATCTCGCAAACCATTACCAAGCGATCCACTTGCGGATTCAGCGAACAGAGCCCATTAGAAAGTAGCTCCGGCAACATGGGAACCACTTGACCGGGGAAGTAAACCGAGTTGCCACGCGTGCGCCCCTCATCATCTAACGGCGCACCGGGACGTACGTAATGGGAGACATCAGCAATCGCTACCAGCAACTTCCAACTGCCTGACTTGGTTTTCCACGCGCAGACGGCATCGTCAAAGTCTTTGGCTGATTCGTCGTCGATGGTGACAAGCGGGACATCACGCAGGTCAACGCGATTTTTCTTATCATCTTCTTCTACTTCTGCGGAGATCGTGGCGATTTGGTCCAGCACTTCCGGCGGAAATTCTGCAGGGATATCATAACTGCGGATCGCAATATCGATTTCCATACCAGGGTCCATACGTTCACCCAGCACTTCCACTACCTCACCAACCGGCTGAACGCGTGTCGCCGGCTGCTGGGTAATGTTGGCAGAAATCACTTGACCATCTTTTGCCCCACCGCAAGCACTGTGCGGAATGATGACTTCTTGAGTGATACGTGGATTTTCCGGGATCAGGATGCCAAATTCAGGCGTGTTGCTGCGGTAAACCCCCACCATGGTTTGTGTGTTGCGCGCCAGCACCTCTGCAATTGTGGCCTCATCACGACCACGGCGGTCACGACCGCTAACCCGCACGAGGACATAGTCGCCGTGAAATACGCGCCGCATCTGTCTGGGAGGCAAAACGAGATCAGGCTTTTTGCCATCGTCGCGCAAGAAAAAGCCAAAGCCATCACGGTGTCCTAATACCTTGCCCTTGATCAAATCTAGCTTATCAATCAAGGCATAGGCACCACGCCGGTCGCGCAGGACCTGGCCATCGCGCTCCATGGCAGCGAGACGACGGCGCACCGCCTCCTGCAGGTCTTCATCTTCAAGACCCAGTAGGCGGCTCATATCCTCATGGGTAATCGGCCTGCCATACGTTTCCAGCGCTTCTAGCAAATATTCCCGGCTTGGCGCGGGGTTATCGTACTTGTGCGCTTCGCGGCTGGCGTGCGGATCATCACTTAACGACCAGTGCTTCATACAGTCAACATCCTTGATGGCGTTATTAAAAAACAGTGACATATCGCAGACGAAATACGCCGCGAACGGGCAGGTTCAGCGCTGTAAACGCTAAAAATATCGGAGTTTTGTTTGGTCATGACTGCAGTATAGCGCCGCCGGATCAATCACCCAACCGTCTAAGGAGCGAAAATAGTGCGCCGCTCCGTTTTAGAGAGGCTTAATTTATGGCCTGGCAGCCTCAAAACGAGGTGTCTTGAGCGCCGCAAAAAGTCTTGCATTTCATCGCTGCCTCGGTATCATACGCGCCACTTGCCCAGATGGCGGAATTGGTAGACGCGCTAGCTTCAGGTGCTAGTGTCCGTATGGACGTGGAGGTTCAAGTCCTCTTCTGGGCACCAATAATTGACGGTGCATATGCTTCGTCATTTGTTAGTGCAAAAGCAAGAAAAGTAAGATTTGTGTTCGCCCAGGTGGCGGAATTGGTAGACGCGCTAGCTTCAGGTGCTAGTGACCGTATGGTCGTGGAGGTTCAAGTCCTCTCCTGGGCACCACGCGAACGCAAATTGTAAAAACGCTTAAAAGACCGTATGTGACATGCCCAGGTGGCGGAATTGGTAGACGCGCTAGCTTCAGGTGCTAGTGACCGTATGGTTGTGGAGGTTCAAGTCCTCTCCTGGGCACCAAGGCAACATCGATATTCCCTCTATTATTACGTCCCTATCATTAAACAACGCGACCGACCAGCGCCGCGCTAGATACACTTATACCTATCCCCACACCCTGCTGACGTTACTGGAATCGCCCCGGCCGATTCGCCACTTGCTCAACGGCCCAGCCTTGCGTGTGAACTTGCCTTTCTAGTGCTGATTCCTGCGAGGCCGAAAGCTCGGGGAAAAAATCAAGCCCCGTGCGTGCTTCTACCTCGTCAATGGAGACCAAATAGTCGTCTAATGGCTCATTCCCCCGCACGTTCTGCGGCATGATAAACGCCAACGCACGCGGTGTTTTCGGGTGCGGCGCGACGATGATTTTATAAAACGCCTCGGGCACCTCAATAAAGCCAAGGCGGTTAAAGGCGTTATCCATAAAATTTTCAGGATAAATAGGCCCTGTTACCACTTGCAGGCGCTCATAACGAGGCGCGAAGTGGTCCATCACCGCTTCTTCTAAACGCTGCCAAAGTTGCCGGTTTAAGTTTGGCCGCTGCGGCGACATATTACTCATCAAAAACGTATCAACTTGCGCATCACGACCATGCACCGCAGCAATGGCATAATTGGGCGCCAAATGGCCGCGATCATAACCGCTACCGGCATAACTACCGGTGCCGATCGGCCACAGGGTGCGCCAATCGGCTTTAAAGCCAGGGCGAGAGCCAATGCTGGTATTTTCCACCGCCTCTACTTGGTAGCTGACCCATAGGGCGCCTGCCCGCACGTCGGACCATCCCGCTAAGTAGCCATTATTACGCAAAACACGGTGTATTGAAGTCGGCGTTAAGCTCTCCCAACTGGGCACCCCCATCCACGTATAATCATCACGGTACTGGCGCTCCTGATACTGCCAAAGCCCGGACGCCATCAGCACAAAAAGCAACGACACCCCTAAGCGGCGCCCTTGACGACGCCAGCGCAAAAACGACATACCCAAACGACGACACTCCCTATCATGAAATAACGAACCGCTTAACACTTAGATACACAACGCTAATTTAAGTGAGCCGATCGCTCAGCCCATATCCCTCAACAAGGCGATGCGCCTTACCAACCGAGTGAGAACATCGTCTCAAGATCGTGACGAGAGTGAACCTGCATCGCATTGAGGGTTTCGGTATCGCTAATTCCCTCAACGGAATTCAAGCGTTCAGTAACAAGGTCGGCCAAGCGTTCAAAATCACGGGTACGTGCAATCGCGACCAAATCGTAGCGACCACATGTCGAGTAGACTTCACTAATCCCTTCAACATCGGCTAAACGCTCTGCCACGGCTTTGACCTGGCCCTTTTCGGTATTAATTAAAATCACAGCATTTTGCATTTCACAACCTCACTTACACGCAGAAAAAACATAAAAAGTAGAAGCAGCTTCAGAAGTATAACAGTGCCCTGCCAAGCCGCGTAGCTTTACAAGAAAGCCATCCTTCACATACCGCGCGTGGCGAATTGTCGCTATCGCACTAAGGTTATTCGCACTCTGGTGTGCGTTCCGCTAATATGAAGACGAACTCCGCAAAGCAGGTCGTGTCGGAGCATTGAAGAGGTGGAAAACCACCCGACCACCGTGACCAAACGTCAGACCGTGACGAGAAAGGAGATATCATGGCTAATTATAGTCGTCGTGACTTTATGCGTAACAGCGTGCTCGGCCTTGCCGCTTTGCCGCTTGGTGCTGGCATCCTGTCGAAGACAGCTTTTGCCCAAGACCTGCCGCGCCTGGACCCATCTGCAGCCAACGCCCAAGCGCTTAATTACGTAGAAGTCGCCAGTGAAGCCAGCGACCACCCGGCTTATGAAGAAGGTGAACGCTGCGATAACTGCATGTTCTATACAGCAGATAATCAAGGATGTCAGCTGTTCCCGCAGAACAGCGTCGAACCCGCTGGCTGGTGCCAGTCTTGGACGTCAGCAGGTTAAAACTAGCGCCACTACGACGCTAAACACAAAGAAGCCCGCTCATGCGGGTTTCTTCGTGTTTAGCGTCGTGTTTAACATGCGGTATGCTTAAAAAGCCAAAGACCGACATTCACTCCCTTTATTCCTGATTGTCTTCAACCGGCCAATGGTAATGTCGCATGACACGGCCCTCCTGCATCGACACCAACTTCACCGGGAACCCCCACAGCTGGTGAAGATAACGAATAACGGGGTAGACGCTACGCGCAAGCGGTCGGCGGCTATCTTGAACATGATGCAGGGTGAGCGAGCGGTCGCCGCGAATCGCCGCCTCAACCACCTGGATATTGGGCTCGCGCACCGATAGCGCGTACTGGGTCGCCAACGCCTCGCGTACGCGACGATAGCCACGCTCGTTATGAATGGCCGCTACATTCAGCATCTCTTCTTGATCGTCATCCACCACCATGAAAAGCTTAAGATCGCGCATGACCTTGGGTGATAAGAACTGCTGAATAAACGATTCATCTTTGAAGTTACGCATGGCAAATTCCAACGTTTCTCGCCAAGGGCTTCCTGCCATATCTGGAAACCACTGACGATCTTCCACCGTTGGCGCTTCGCAGATACGTTTGATATCCATAAAAATCGCAAACCCCAGCGCATAAGGGTTGATGCCGCTGTAATAGGGGCTATCGAAATCGGGCTGATTAATCACCGCCGCATGCGACTGCAAAAACTCCAACATCAGCCCTTCGTCTACCTTACCCTCGTCATACAAGCGGTTCATCAGCGTATAGTGCCAAAAGCACGCCCAGCCCTCGTTCATCACCTGCGTTTGCCGCTGAGGGTAAAAATACTGCGCTAATTTACGCACGATACGCACCATTTCGCGCTGCCAGGGTGCGAGAAGCGGGGCATTCTTTTCGATGAAGTAGAGTAGATTTTCCTGCGGCTCCGGCGGGTATACACCGCCGACGTGAAGCCCAAGCGGGTCGTCCTCCTGCGATAGCGAGCCAGGCAGCGGTTCACTGCCGTCGGGGGCATCCGGAATGGTTCGCCACAGCAGGTTCACTTGGGTTTGCAGATACGCTTCGCGCTCCCCTTGGCGCTTGGCCTCTTCCTGTGCGGAGATGGGCGAGGGACGTTTGTAGCGATCAACACCATAGTTTTGCAGCGCGTGACAGGCATCTAACAGCTGCTCTACCGCCGCCACCCCGTGACGCTCTTCACACTTGGCGATGTACTTACGTGCAAACACCAGGTAATCGACGATGGAGTCGGCATCTGTCCACGTGCGAAACAGGTAGCTCCCTTTAAAAAATGAGTTATGACCGTAGCAGGCATGTGCCATGACCAGCACCTGCATCATCAACGTGTTCTCTTCCATGAGGTAGGCAATGCAAGGGTTGGAGTTGATCACGAGTTCATACGCCAATCCCATTTGCCCGCGTTTGTACGCCTGCTCGACGGCCAAGAACTGTTTACCGAAGGACCAGTGGTGATAGCCCACCGGCATGCCAACGCTAGCGTAAGCATCCATCATCTGCTCGGTGGTGATGATTTCCATCTGATTGGGGTACGTATCCAGGCGATACTCGTCGGCAAGCCTTGCAAGCTCGGCATCAAAGCGTTCCAACACGGCAAAGTTCCAGTCAGAGCCGGTCGCAATGGGCTGGCGTTTTTTACTCCCATGAGCACTCATCAAAACCTCCTTAACCGGCTTGGCTCAAGCGGCGCTTGAATAGCTCGCGGAACACCGGGTAGATCTCGCCCGCTTCGACAATCTTGCGCATGGCGAAACGCTCGGGAAATTGTGCCGCCACATTTTCATACTCCTGCCACAGCGATTGATGGTCGTGGGGCGTGATTTCCACATAGGTGTAATACTGCAGCTGTGGCATCAGCTCTTTGACCAGTAACTCGCGGCAAGTGCCGGAATCATCGTCCCAGTTATCGCCGTCGCTGGCCTGTGCCACATAAAGGTTCCATTGGTTCGGCGGGTAACGCGTCTCGATAATGTTATTCACCAGCGTCAAGGCACTCGACACGATGGTTCCGCCGGTTTCGCGAGAGTAGAAAAACTCCTCCTCGCCGACTTCGCGGGCCGTGGTGTGGTGACGCACAAACACCAGCTCCACTTTTTCGTAGTGTTTCTCCAAAAAGAGATACAGCAGCAAAAAAAAGCGCTTGGCGATATCTTTATGGTGTTGTGTCATCGAACCGGACACATCCATCACACAGAACATCACGGCTTTGCTGGAAGGCTGCGGTTGCGCTTGCAACTGGTGGTAGCGCAGATCGTAGGTGTCGATGAACGGCACGGCTTCGATACGCTTTTTCAGCCGCTCGATTTCCGCTATTAGCTCGCTGATGCGGGCAGGGTTGCGTAATACTGGGTCTTTTCGCTCTTCTGCCGTTAGCGCCGCTTCTGCTTCTCTCAGAGCACGCTTGATTGGAGCGCGCATCGCGATACGCCGAGCATAGGCCTCGCGCATCGAGCGGGTAATGCTGATCCGCGACGGCACCCCCTCGCGCGCTAACCCCGCCCGCACCATTTTTACTTCTTCCATTGATTTCAGCGGCTTGCGCTGCAGATGCGGCAACTCCAAGCCGTCAAAGACAAATTCCAGAAACTCTTCCCGGCTTAGGGTGAAAGCGAATTCGTCCATGCCTTCGCCCTGATTCGACGCCCCTCCTTCGCCGGCACCACCACCGCCACCCTGACCGTCGGGGCGGCGGATTTTGTCTCCCTCAACAAACTCCTTGTTACCCGGCGCAACAATGCTTCTCTCTCCGCCGTGCCCATGCTGGAACACCGGCTCGGCGATATCTTTGGCGGGGATCGACACCTTTTCGCCGCGCTCCATATCGGTAATGGAGCGGCGGTTGACTGCTTCCTCTACCGAGCGCTTGATATGCTTGCGATAGCGCTCCAAAAAACGCTGCCGATTTACCGCGCTCTTGTGCTTGGCATTGGGGCGTCGATCAATAAAGTAGGTCATATGACCTCCTAAAACAGGCATCAAGCGTAAAACACGCAAACCGCGCCTACTGTGATTTACGCACGCGTAGATACCACTCAGAAAGCAGGCGCACCTGCTTTTCGGTGTAGCCGCGCTCTTTCATCCGTTCGACGAAATCTTCGTGTTTTTTATGATCGGATTTCGACGCTTTGGCATTGAACGAAATCACCGGCAACAGCTCTTCGGTATTGGCGAACATCTTGTGCTCAATCACACCTTTGAGTTTTTCGTACGACTGCCAGCTCGGGTTCATGCCGTTGTTTTGCGCTCGCGCCCGCAACACAAAGTTGACCACTTCGTGGCGAAAGTCTTTGGGGTTGGAAATACCCGCTGGCTTTTCGATTTTCTCTAACTCTTCGTTGAGCGCCTGACGATCCAACAGCTCACCGGTTTCCGGGTCGCGGTACTCTTGATCTTGAATCCAAAAATCGGCGTAGATCACGTAGCGATCAAAGATATTCTGGCCATACTCGCTGTACGATTCCAAATACGCGGTTTGAATCTCCTTGCCGATGAAATCGACGTAGCGCGGCGCCAAGAACTCTTTGATAAAGCCCAGGTAGCGCTCAAAAACCTCAGACGGCAGCTGTTCGCGCTCCAACGCTTGCTCCAACACATACAGCAGATGCACCGGGTTAGCGGCGACTTCGGTACTGTCGAAGTTGAAGACTTTGGAGAGGATTTTGAACGCAAAGCGGGTCGAAAGCCCCTCCATGCCTTCATCCACGCCCGCCGCGTCGCGGTACTCCTGAATCGACTTCGCCCGCGGATCCGTGTCTTTGAGATTTTCGCCGTCGTAGACCCGCATTTTGGAGTAGATGCTGGAGTTTTCCGGCACTTTTAAGCGCGAAAGTACCGAGAATTGCGCCAGCATGCGCAGTGTATCCGGCGCGCAGGGGGCGTGGCGTAGCGAGGAGTCTTCCAGCAGTTTCTGGTAGATTTTGATCTCTTCGGAGACGCGCAGGCAGTAAGGCACCTTGACGATATACACCCGGTCGAGAAACGCCTCATTGTTGCGATTATTGCGAAATGCCTGCCACTCGCTTTCGTTGGAGTGGGCAAGAATAATGCCATCAAACGGGATCGCGCCCATGCCCTCGGTGGGGTTGTAATTGCCTTCCTGCGTTGCCGTGAGCAGCGGATGCAGCACCTTAATCGGCGCTTTAAACATCTCAACGAATTCCATCACCCCTTGGTTGGCGCGACAAAGGCCGCCGGAAAAGCTGTAGGCGTCAGGGTCATCTTGTGAGTAAAGCTCCAGCTGGCGGATATCCACCTTGCCCACCAGCGACGAGATATCCTGGTTATTCTCATCGCCCGGCTCGGTTTTGGAGATGGCGATTTGATTAAGCCGCGACGGATAAAGCCGCACCACGCGAAACTGCGAAATATCGCCACCGTACTCTTTCAACCGTTTGGCCGCCCAGGGCGACATCACGCTCTTTGAGTAGCGATACGGAATACCGTACTCCTTCTCCAGGAGCTCGCCATCTTCCTCAGGCGAGAAAAGCCCCAATGGTGACTCATACACTGGCGAGCCTTTAATGGCATAAAACGGCATCCGCTCCATCAAAAGCTTCAAGCGCTCCGCCAACGATGATTTCCCCCCGCCTACCGGCCCCAGTAGGTAAAGAATCTGCTTGCGCTCCTCTAACCCCTGAGCCGCGTGGCGATAGTAAGACACGATCTGCTCAATGGCCTCTTCCATGCCGTGAAATTCGGCAAAGGCCGGATACCGGCGGATAACCTTATTGGAAAAAATCCGCGAAAGCCGAGGGTCTTTTGCCGTATCGATGACGTCGGGTTCACCAATCGCTTCCAACATTCGCTCCGCCGCGCTGGCATACGCCTTAGGGTCGCGCTTACACAGCGCTAGGTATTCCTCCAGGCTCATGTCTTCTTGCTGAACACGGGCGAAACGGTCTTGAACGTGGTCAAAGATGCTCATGGAACTCTCCTATAGCCCAAACTCGGAAGCTAAAAAACCCAGCGGGTTGATTCACTTCCAAGTATCGCTCTATCAGCTTAGCCAGCATTAGCGAAACGTGATGGCATTTCCTTCAACGCAGCGTAAAGTGGCCTGTTGCTAATGCTTAAGAGAACCCAATACGTCGGTAAGTTGCGTTGAATATGACATGGCACATTGAACGCAGCGCCCGCCTCGCCATAGCGACGACGCGAGCCAGGCGGGGAGGTTTATACGTTCAAGGTCGCGCGGATATCGTCCAAAAGCTGATCCAGCAATGCCGTCGACGTATTCCAAGAGCACACAAACCGTGCACCGCCCGCACCGATAAAGGTATAGAAGGCCCAACCTTTTGCTTTCAACGCTTCAATCGCGCCCGCGGGTAATTCAACGAAGACGCTATTGGCTTCGACGGGAAACATCAGCGAAACACGGGGGAAATCGGCCAGGCCATCAGCCAGATAACGCGCCATCGCATTGGCATGCGTGGCGTTATGCCGCCACACGTCGTTTTCCAAAAGCCCTAGCCAGGGTGCAGAGATAAAGCGCATTTTGGAAGCAAGTTGTCCTGCCTGTTTACAGCGGTAAGCAAAGTCTTCGGCGAGGTCGCGGTTGAAAAACAAAATGGCTTCGCCAAAGGCCAACCCGTTTTTGGTACCGGAAAAACACAGCACATCAACGCCGACCTGCCACGTCAACTCTGCCGGCGTGGCATTGAGCCCCACACAGGCGTTAGCAAAGCGGGCACCATCCATGTGTAGGCGCAGATCGTATTTATCCGCCATGGCACGAATGGCGATAAGCTCTTCACGGGAGTAAACCGTGCCGACCTCGGTTGCCTGAGTAAGCGAAATAACCTTGGGCTTGGGGTAATGAATATCGCTGCGCTTGGTCACCAGTGCCTCGATACCCTCTGGCGTCAGCTTACCGTTAGCGCCAGGCGAAGTGAGCAGCTTCGCACCGTTGGAGAAAAACTCCGGCCCGCCGCACTCGTCGGTTTCGATATGCGCCAACTCATGGCAGATCACACTGTGATAACTGCGCCCCATAGCGGAAAGCGCCAGCGAATTGGCCGCCGTACCGTTAAAGACGAAAAACACGTCGCAGTCGTAGTCGAACATCTCGCGAAAGCGATCCGCCGCACGGGCCGTCCAGCGGTCATTGCCGTACGCTAAGTCATCCTCGTGATTAGCCTTCAGCAGCATTTCCATCGCTTCCGGGCACATGCCGGATGTATTGTCACTGGCCAAAAAACGCGGGCTACATTCTGACGTCATGGGCAAAATCCTTATTATCTGAAGATGACTCGTACCTAAAGCGCGAGCGGCTCTCCTGAGAGAGCCGCATACTAAGCCTAGCGCGCTTTGTCCTTTGACGTCATCCGCACACTGGTTTTTACATAGCCGCCGCCAGGCGCATACCTTGGTCGATCGCCCGTTTGGCATCAAGCTCCGATGCCTCGTCAGCGCCGCCAATCACATGCACGTTGATACCGCGCTGTTCAAGGGGCGCCAGCAGTTCACGCACTGATTCCTGCCCCGCACAAACGACTATCGTATCGACCGCTAAGGTCTGCGGCGTATCTTCATGCGTGATATGCAGGCCATCGTCGTCGATGTTGACGTACTCGCACCCGGCAAGCATCGCCACACCGTGCTGTTTGAGCGAGACGCGATGCACCCAGCCGGTGGTTTTGCCCAAGTGCTTGCCTGGTTTTGAGGTTTTGCGTTGCAACATGGTGACCTCGCGGGGCACCTGGGGCAGCTCGGGTGCTTTAAGACCACCACGCTGGCTAACGCTTAAATCCACGCCCCATTCGTCGCACCAGGCCGCGAGATCCAACGCCGTCGCTTCTTGAGTGACCAACAGTTCGGCCACATCAAAGCCAATCCCGCCTGCGCCGATAATCGCCACTTTTTGGCCCACACGCTCTGGCTGAGCAATCGCCTCGGCGTAAGAAAGCACCTTGGGGTGGTCAGCACCGGGCAGCGCAAGTTCGCGCGGGCGCACACCGGTGGCTAGCACGACATCATCAAAATCCGCCAGTTGATCTTCGCTCGCTGCCGTATTGAGACGCACCTCCACCGCGTACTTATCGAGCATTGCACGGAAGTAGCGCAGCGTCTCGTTGAACTCCTCTTTGCCGGGGATCTTACGCGCAAAGTTAAACTGGCCGCCAAGCTCGGCATGGCGCTCAAATAGCGTCACCTGATGGCCACGACTAGCGGCGCTCACGGCCGTGGCTAACCCCGCCGGGCCACCACCGACCACCGCCACGCGCTTGGGTGCTGCGGCAGGCTCAAGGGCGAATTCGGTTTCATGACACGCACGTGGGTTAACCAAGCAAGAGGTCAGCTTCCCAGCGAAGGTGTGATCCAAGCATGCTTGGTTACAAGCGATACAGGTATTGATCTCGTCCGCCTTACCGTTTTGCGCCTTAGCCACCCACTCAGGGTCGGCCAAAAACGGCCGCGCCATGGAGACCATGTCCGCGTGCCCTTCGGCAAGCACGCGTTCTGCCACCTCGGGCATATTGATGCGATTGGTCGTGATCAGCGGAATTTTGACCTCGGCGCGCAGTTTTTGCGTCACTTGCGTAAACGCGGCCCGTGGCACGCTCGTCACGATAGTGGGCACGCGGGCTTCGTGCCAGCCGATACCGGTATTGAGCGCATCCGCCCCGGCAGTCTCAATGGCTTTCGCCAAGGTCACCACTTCGTCCCAGCTGCTGCCCTCATCGACCAAATCGATCATCGAGAGGCGAAAAATCAGCGCGAAATCAGGCCCTACCGCCTCGCGCACCCGGCGAACGATCTCAATGGCAAAACGGGCGCGGTTGTCAAAATCGCCGCCCCATTGATCTTCACGATGGTTGGTCCGACGGCAGAGAAACTGATTGATCAGGTAGCCTTCCGACCCCATGATCTCCACGCCATCGTAGCTCGCTGCCTGGGCCAGCCGCGCACAGCGCACGTAATCGTGAATTTGCTGTTCGACCTCATCGCCGCTAAGTTCGCGCGGGGTAAAGGGATTAATCGGCGCTTGAATCGGCGACGGCGCGACTAAGTCCGGCGAGTAGGCGTAGCGGCCGGCGTGCAAAATCTGCATGCACAGGTGCCCGCCTTCGCGGTGCACGGCGTCCACTACGTGACGATGCTCTTCCAGCTGCGTCTCATCGGTGAGCGCATTGGCGCCCTGAAACACCGCCCCTTGGGCATTGGGCGCGATACCGCCGGTCACAATCAACCCCACGCCCGCACGCACACGCTCGGCGTAAAACGTCGCCAGGCGGGTAAAACCGTCCGGTGCCTCTTCCAAATTGGTATGCATCGAGCCCATCAGCATGCGGTTGGGCAGCGACAGCGGTCCTAAGGTGAGCGGTTGAAACAGGTGTGGATAAGCGGTCATCACGGCCTCCTAACGAGAAAATTGGTATTATTTGGTCTTGATTAAAACAAGCGTATGACATCCGACGCGCTGCGTACACCCCTTGCTGTCTGACGCAAGACACGTCACATTACCCGGCTAACAAAACAGGTGACACAATGCCGCTCATTTACTTCTTACCGCCCTTGGCCACAGTGTTGATCTGGTCGGGTAATATGACCATCAATCAGCTTACCGTGGGGACGATTGCCCCGAGTAGCATTGCCTTTTTACGCTGGCTGCTCGCACTTTTGGTGTTAACACCGTTTGTGCTGCCCGCTGCATGGCGCTACCGCGCGGATATCCGCCGCGAATGGCCAAAGCTTGCGGTGCTCGGCATGCTCGGTATGGGGCTTTGGCAAGGGCTCGCTTACGTGGCAGCAGAAACGACATCTGCTACCAACATGGGCATTTTAGCTGCCATGGTGCCACTGCTCACGGTGCTTTTAAGCGCGCTGATTCTTCGTGAACCGCCGACGCTTGGCGGCATTGCCGGCGGTGTGCTGGCGTTTTTTGGTGTCACCGTGCTGTTGGGGCAAGGCAACCCGCTGTCGCTTATGCGCCTTGAGGTTTCGCCAGGGGATGCGCTGATGGTCCTCGCCGCCACCTGCTACGCCCTTTATGGCGTGATGCTCAAGCGCTGGCAGATGGGGCTACCGCCGTGGGTCATGCTTTATGCGCAAGTCTGCTTTGCGGTGCTGTTTCTGCTCCCGCCGTACCTAATCGGGCCGATGACGCCCATCGATAGCCACAATGTTTGGCTAATTCTGTACGCGGGCATTCCTGCTTCGATTATTACCACGTTTTTGTGGATGCGCGCCGTGCGCCAGATCGGCGCCAGCCAAGCAAGCATTTTCATTAACCTGATGCCGCTTTTCAGCGCGGTTATTGCAATGGTGTTTTTGGTCGAGCGTTTAGCCGTTTTTCATGTCCTTGGAGGGCTTTTGATTTTAGCCGGCGTCGTCATGGCGCAGCGGCTAACCCAGCCGCTAAAACAGGTGCTTGCTACGCGTCGTGTCAAGCGTGCTCAGCAGTAAACGCACACCAATGTTAAGATAGCGGCAATGTTAAGATAGCGGCAATGTTAATGATTAACGGGAACCCCTGATATGTCCTTAGAAGACCTGCATTTAAACCTGCGCAACTTAGCCTCTGAGGATTACTCTCAGTTAAAAATGCTGATGGATGCTGTTTATCACGACATTGGCGGCGCCTGGCCAAAGCACACCATCGACAAACTGATTCAAGCGTTTCCCGACGGGCAGATTGCGATCGAAGACGACGGCATCATTGTTGGCGTCGCGCTCACCGTGCAAGTGGATTACGATGAGTTCTCCAACCCGCACAAATACGATGACTTGATCGGCCATCGCGAGACCATTCTCAATAATGCCGATGGCGATGCCATGTACGGGCTCGATGTATTGATTCATCCCGATTATCGTGGCTATCGTCTCGGCCGTCGCCTTTACGAAGCACGCAAGGAGCTGTGCCGTTCGCATAATATGCGCGCCATTTTAGCTGGCGGGCGCATTCCTGAGTATTATCAGCACGCTCACGAGCTAAGCCCCGCCGAGTACATCGAAAAGGTCTCGCGCAAGGAGATTCACGATCCCATTCTCTCCTTCCAGCTCGCCAATGACTTTCAGGTCAAGCGCCTGCTGCGCAAATACTTACCCGAAGACGAACAATCCAAAGGCTACGCTACGCTGCTAGAGTGGAACAACATCCTCTTTGAGCCGGCAGACAATGTGCTGGATACTCGCCCAACGCAGGTGCGCGTTGGCGCCGTGCAGTGGCAAATGCGCGAGTTCGACTCAGTGGACGCAGCCCTTCAGCAAATTGAGTACTTTGTCGACGCGCTTTCCGACTATCAAAGCGACTTTGCGGTCTTTCCGGAGCTTTTTAATGCCCCGCTGATGGGCCTGCAAGACCGCGCCGCGCAGCAAGACCAAATGGGCGCGATTCGCTTTTTAGCGGGTTTCACCGAGAAGTTCAAAACCGAACTGTCGCGCATGGCGGTCTCCTACAACATCAACATTGTAGGCGGCTCAATGATTGAGGTGGGCGAGGATGACCGCCTCTACAACATCGCCTATCTCTTTCACCGCGACGGCAACGTCGAGCACCAAGCTAAGCTGCATATTACGCCGCAGGAACGCCGCGATTGGGTTATCGAGGGCGGCGACAATCTGCAGGTATTTGATACCGACGCCGGTCGCGTGGGGATTTTGATCTGCTATGACGCCGAATTTCCTGAGCTGAGTCGGCTGCTGGCCGACCAGGACATGGACATCCTGTTCGTGCCTTTCTGGACCGATACCAAGAACGGCTACCTACGCGTGCGCCATTGCTCTCAAGCACGCGCCATCGAAAATGAATGTTACGTGGTGCTGTGCGGCAGTGTCGGCAACCTGCCGTCAATTGAGAACTTGGATATTCAGTACGCCCAGTCGGCGGTGTTTTCGCCCTCCGATTTTGCTTTCCCCCACGATGCGGTTCTCGCCGAAACCACCCCCAATACCGAGATGGTGCTGTTCTCCGATCTCGACTTAACGCGATTGACGGTTCTGCGCGCCGAAGGCTCGGTAACTAACTTAAAAGACCGTCGTAAAGATCTGTTTGATCTGCGCTGGCGCGATTGGTCGTGGAAATCTGGCGCCAATCTCGAAGAGCAGTAGCAAACCGGCGGCTAGGGCCACATAAGATGCGCGGGAAGACGGCCTTTGGCATCGGGGACCACGCCCTCCTCGCGTAGCATTTCCAATTGGCGCGCCGCCCCGCCGTGATCGGCCACGCGTCGAGTGGCTGAAATCACCCGATGCCACGGCAGCGTGTGCCCTTCCGGCAGTTTGCGCATCGCCGTGCCTACCATGCGCGGCGTGGCGCCCTCGGTCATGGCCGCGATGCGGCCGTAGGTGGTTATCCTCCCGGCGGGAATCTGATCGACGATGGTGTAAATCTGCTCAAGTCGCTCAGCGCGTGGCATCACATTGCCTCCATTTAGCCCCACCGCAACGGTGCGCGGTGGGGACATACTGTGGGTTGCTTTGCTTACTTTCGCTTCGGCCAGGCGGTAGGGTCCACTTTATTCGCTAATTTGGGGAATTTAGCGGGGTCAAAGACCGGCTCCTTACCCGCTTTCAACTGCTCGTCGTAGTCTCTGAGCAGCGCGAAGGCAATGGGTGACAGCAGCAGAATCGCCACTAAGTTAATGAGCGCCATCATACCCATGGAAAGATCGGCGAAATTCCAGATAGCGCCAAGACTTGCCACCGAACCAACCATCACCATGCCCAATACGGCCAGGCGGTAGATCAATACCGCCAATGGCGCTTTGCGACCGGCAAGGTACTCGATATTGGACTCACCGTAAGAGTAGTTGGCGATGACCGAGGTAAACGCAAACAGCAGAATCGCTACAGCGATGAACATGCCGCCCCATTCGCCGACATGGCTGGAAAGCGCCGCCTGAGTGAGCTGAATGCCGTTGGCTTCATCGCTCGCCAATAGCTCCGGCCCGGCCATGATGATAATCGCTGCCGTCGCAGTGCAAATCACCAACGTATCGAGAAACACCCCTAACATCTGGATAAAGCCCTGTGCCGCCGGGTGATCCGGCTGAGTGGTCGCGGTGGCGGCGGCGTTGGGGGCTGAACCCATCCCCGCTTCGTTAGAGAAAAGCCCGCGCTGAATACCGTTGATGATGGCCTGCGACACCGCATACCCCATCGCACCGCCGGCGGCTTGCTCAAACCCGAAAGCACTTTTAATGATCGTCATGAAGGCGGCGGGAAGATCGCTGATATTCATGCCGACAACGACCAGCGCCAGCAACAGATATAGTAGCGCCATCAGCGGCACCACTAACTCAGCGACTTTAGCGATCGACTTTACCCCGCCAAAGATGATCGGGGCCACCACCGCCATCAGCACCAGCCCCACCAACCAAGTAGGAATGGCGAATGCTTGCTCCATCGCCTGGGCAATGGAGTTTGCCTGCACGCTGTTAAACGCCAGGCCAAAGGCGATAATCAAGCAAATCGAGAACACCACCGCCAACCAGCGCAGCCCTAAGCCACGCTCAATGTAGCGTGCCGGCCCACCACGGAAGGTGTTGTCACCATGATCTGTCTTGTAGGCCTGAGCCAGGGTGGATTCCACAAAGCTGGTCGCCATCCCGACCATCGCGGTCATCCACATCCAGAAGATGGCGCCGGGGCCACCGAAGTAAATCGCCACGGCCACCCCGGCCAGGTTACCAGTACCCACCCGCGCCGCCAGGCTTGTCGAGAGCGCCTGGAACGACGAGATACCGCCGTTGGACTTGCGGGAGCTACGTAGCAGTTTGAACATGTGACCGAAGTAGCGAATCTGAATACCACGCGTCATCACGGTGAAATATAGGCCTGCACCAATCAACAGGTAAATCAGCACGCTACCCCAGAGCAGACCGTTGCCGCGATCAATCATCGCGGTCAACACCGGTGGAAGAGTAAAATCCATGGTTTTGTACGCCTTTTAATACATTGAAGGCGCATCATTCTTCACGACTGCACCAAAATGGCAAGAAAATTGGCAACATTCATTTTTTACGGTAACAAACACTGGCTAAATCCGTTTTTGCTGTTTCGCTGGTTCAGCTCTCGCTTTTCATCTGGCACGTTCCGGCGGCCGACTGGCACGCGGCGTGCCAGCGCATGGCGCTGCTGCGCTCACTCTCAGAGGAGGAGGCTGAACGCTTGGGCCAGCGTGCCTGGCAGTTTCTTGTGCGTAAACGCATAACGCTTCATCCAGCGCTTGAAGAAACACCTTTCGACCGCCCGGCGCAGCGGGCGTCCAAGCCCGGCCAACGCCTATCGATGACTACGCCGCGAGCCACCCAGGTGAGTGCTTTGCCGTTTGCTGTGAGACATTTTTCTCAGCCCCCGAGCGGCTCGCCGATGCGTACCCTGACCTGTATGGGTTACTCTGTCGCTACTTTAATCAGCAACCGCTCACCAGGATGCACCATGCTTAAACTGCTTGGCAGCGGCCTTGCCGCGACTGTTTTACTTATTGGCTGTACCGGTATCCCTTCTGGCACTGAGCCAGTGACAAACTTTGAACTCGACCGCTACCTCGGCCAGTGGTATGAAATCGCCCGCTTAGACCACTCCTTTGAGCGCGGCTTAGATTGTGTAACCGCCACCTACAGCCTGCGCAGTGACGACGGCGTTCGGGTTATCAACCGCGGCTATAACACACAAGAGCAAACGTGGGATGAAGCCGAAGGGCGCGCGTACTTTATTGAAGGTGAGAGTGTTGGTCGGCTGAAAGTGAGCTTTTTTGGCCCTTTCTTTGGCGGCTATAACATCTTGGCGCTCGATGACGACTATCAGTGGGCGCTGGTGGCAGGCCCTAACCGCGACTATCTATGGATTCTTTCGCGTACACCGAAGATGGCCGCCGATACTGAAGCGCAACTTCGCGAGCGCGCCGCTGAGCTTAACTTTCCCACCGATGAACTCATCAATGTAGCGCACGGCGAAGCCTGTCCGTCAGCCTAACGTTACCTTTTTATCCTATTTATTTTATTTATCCCAGGAGAGCGACATGGCACAGCGTATTGCTGTCATTGCGGGCGACGGTATCGGTACCGAAGTGATGCCCGAAGGCGTGCGCGCCCTTGAAGCCGCCGCCAAGCGTTTCAACCTTGATCTCGACTTTCATACTTTTGACTTTGGCAGTTGCGATTACTACCTCAAACACGGCCAGATGCTACCGGACGACTGGTTTGAGCAGCTGAAAGATTTTGACGCGCTTTTCTACGGCGCGGTGGGCTGGCCCGACACGGTACCGGATCACATCTCACTGTGGGGGTCGCTGTTGCAGTTCCGCCGCCAGTTCGATCAATACATCAACCTGCGCCCGTGCAAGTTGATGCCGGGCATTAAAAGCCCGCTGGCAGGCCGCGAGCCAGGCGATATCGATTTTTACGTGGTGCGCGAAAATACCGAAGGCGAGTACTCAAGCGTCGGCGGCAAAATGTTTGAAGGCACCGAGCGCGAAGTGGTCATGCAAGAGACGGTGATGACCCGTACCGGGGTGGACCGCGTGCTGAAGTACGCTTTTGACCTGGCGCAGACGCGGCCGCGCAAAAAACTCACCTCGGCGACCAAATCCAACGGCATCTCCATCACCATGCCCTACTGGGATGAGCGCGTTGCCAACATGGCCAAGCAATACCCAGACGTTGCGGTGGATAAATTCCACATCGACATTTTAACCGCCAACTTCGTGCTGCACCCAGACTGGTTCGATGTGGTGGTAGGCAGCAACCTGTTCGGCGATATTCTCTCCGACTTAGGGCCTGCGTGTACCGGCACCATCGGCATCGCGCCTTCGGCCAATATCAACCCGGAAGGCAACTTCCCGAGCCTGTTTGAGCCGGTACACGGCAGCGCGCCGGATATCGCCGGCAAAGGCATTGCCAACCCCATCGGGCAAATCTGGTCGGGCGCGATGATGCTGGAGCACTTAGGCTTTCAAGGCAGTGGCTATCAAGACGCCGCAAAGGCGGTGGTCGACGCCATCGAAGCCGTGCTTGGCGAAGGAAACCCGGAGGTGTTAACGCGTGATATGGGTGGCCAGGGCAATACAAAAACGCTGGGCAATGCGATTGCCGAACGTATTGCCGGATAATCGCTATAAAAAAGCCTCGCCGTTTTTGTGGCCAGCTCCTGCGTCATGGCATCAATATGGCCATACATGGAGTAGTCAAGCACCAATATCTTTGTCATCGTGACCTCCTTTACAATGGTGATCGCTCAATAAAACGTATGCACGACACAATAGCCGAGCCATTAGCAGATAAAAGCGAATGATTTCGACAAAGAACATCGAATTACTTCACAGGAGTTGGCCATGCTGAACGAATGGCTTGATTGGACGCTTGAAGGCGCACCGACGTCGCATCGTCAAGGCTCGCTCTCTTCGGGTCACTACACACTGCTCGCCCCTGGCGTGCTAGAGCTTACGCCGTTTACCTATACCAAGAACGCTCAGGCCTGCGTTTTTTCCGCCGCGATTCACGGCAATGAAACCGCGCCGGTTGAGCTTGTAGGTGAACTTCTCGCGCGCATCGAGGCCAACGTACTAACGTTGGGTGCGCCGGTGTTGGTGATACTCGGCAACCTGCCTGCGCTGCGTGCAGGCCAGCGCTTTATGACCACCAACCTTAACCGCTTGTTCGAGCGCAGCATGTCCGCCACTGGGCATGAGCCAGCTCGCGCCCGCGAGCTCATGGCACAAGTGGATGCATTTTACGCTCGCCACGACACACTATCCCCACTGCACTACGACTTACACACCGCCATTCGCGATAGCTGCTACCCCCGCTTTGTGGTCGAGCCGTATGCCGACACCGACACCAAGCCACATCAATGGCGCTGGCTGGCGGCGGCCGATATGCAAGCGGTATTGCACCAACGCGGGCCTAGCGACACCTTTTCTCACTACAGCAAGCACTACCACGGCGCGCAGGCGTTCACGTTTGAACTCGGGCGCGTGGCCCCTTTTGGGCAAAACGACCTTGCATCCCTCGCACCGATGCTTGAACTCCTTAGCGCCTTGGCGAGTGGTCAAGCCCCAGCGCAAGCTCCCCCCGAGCAGATGGCGTTTTTCCGCGTCGCGCATGAAATTAGACGCCAATCCGAGGATTTTCAGTTTTACTTTGCCGATGAAACGCCCAATTTCACCGCCTTTTCACCCGGCACGCTTCTTGCGCACGACGGAAAACAAGGAGACATCCGTGTTCTTGAGGCGCCACTACACGTCGTTTTCCCCAATGCCAACGTAGACATTGGCGCCCGTGCTGGCTTATTAGTCACATCAAGCGCCGCCCCACATAATGATAATCAATGATAGAATCGCTCCCTTTTTCGCGCTGAGCGCTATTTCACGAGAATAATCGCGCCAGCTGCGCGACATCCCGTTCTTGGCGCTCACGTTTTGGAGCCTCTGTTTTTAGAGCCAATGTTTTGGAGCCCTGCTATGGCCGCAACGCCTATTCCCCTTGAAGTGCGCAATATAAAAAAGCGCTTTGGCGATACGGAAGTCCTCAAAGGCCTGTCTCTCCACGCCCATAAGGGCGACGTCATCACGATGATTGGCGCCTCCGGCTCGGGTAAAAGCACCTTTTTACGCTGCATGAACCTGTTAGAGCAGCCCAACGAAGGCGATTTGATCGTTCACGGTGAAGAAGTTCGCTTTAAAACTACCAAGCGTGGGCGCGAGCCGGCCGATTGGAAACAGGTCGTGCGGATGCGCGCTCGTCTGTCGATGGTGTTTCAAAGCTTCAACCTTTGGGCACACATGACGCTTCTGGAAAATATCATCGAGGCACCTATCTACGTACTGGGTAAGCCCAAGAAAGAGGCCATTGAACACGCCAATGCGTTGCTTGAGCGGGTGGGGCTTTCTCATCGCGCCGATGCCTACCCGGCGCAAATGTCCGGCGGGCAGCAGCAACGTGGCGCCATCGCCCGAGCGCTGGCCATGGACCCGGCAGTCATGCTTTTCGACGAGCCGACGTCCGCGCTCGACCCAGAACTGGTCGGTGATGTGCTCAAGGTCATGCACGACCTGGCCGACGAGGGCCGCACGATGATTGTGGTCACCCATGAAATGGGGTTTGCCCGCGATGTGTCCAGCCAGGTGATTTACTTGCATCAAGGCCTGGTTGAAGAGTCTGGGGCACCCGCCGATGTGCTGGGCAACCCCCAATCGCCGCGCTTAAAGCAATTTCTTGCGCCTAAATACTGATATGTTTTGCGAGGCTCACCATGCTTGACCTACACGGTTACGGCCCGCGTTTGCTTGAGGGGGCCGGGGTTACGATTTCGCTAGCCCTCCTCGCGTTGGCGCTGGCAATTGTGCTGGGGCTTGTGACCGCCAGTGCCAAAATGTCGCGCAGTTGGCTCGCGCACCGTACCGCTACGTTTTACACCACGGTAATTCGCGGCGTGCCGGATCTTGTGCTGATGATGCTGCTGTTCTTTGGCGGCCAGATAGGTGTCAATGTCATTACTGACTTTCTCTATTACCAGTTTGATGTTGATATTTTTATCAATATCAACGCCTTTGTTGCCGGGGTTGTCACCATCGGGCTGATTTTTGGTGCCTACATGGGCGAAACCTTTCGCGGCGCGTTCATGGCGGTGGATCAAGGCCAGATTGAAGCAGGCAAAGCCTACGGCATGAGTGACGCGCTGGTGTTCCGGCGTATTCGCTTCCCCCAGATGATGCGCCATGCGCTTCCCGGGCTTTCCAATAATTGGATGGTGCTATTAAAAACCACGGCGCTTGTCTCGGTCATCGGCCTATCAGACATGGTGCGCGTGGCCGCTGAAGCGTCGAAAGCCACCCGCGAGCCGTTTGTGTTTATGATGACCGTCGCGGTGATTTACCTTTTGATTGCCAGCGTGTCCGAATGGATGTTTGCTCGCCTGCAAAAGCGCTATAACATCGGCTATGGGGAGGCGGACTAATGGAAGCGCTCATTAATCAAGTGGAATCGCTGCTCGCTGAGAACAGCATTTTTACCCTACAAACGCTCTCCTATTACGGCGAGGGATTGTCCACGACCGTTCAGCTGGTCTTTCTCTCGCTGCTGATTGGGCTAATTGCTGCCGTACCGCTGGCCATTGGCCGAGGGTCCAAGCGGCACTTTATCAAGTGGCCCATCTTTGCCTACACCTATGTGTTTCGCGGCACGCCGCTTTTGATCCAGCTCTATTTGATCTACTACGGCGTGGTATTTGTCGATGGAATTCAAGAGACGTGGTTGTGGGTGATTTTGAAAGAGCCTTTCGTGCCCGCCTTGGTCGCGTTCACCCTCAACACAGCTGCCTACACCACCGAAATTTTTCACGGCGCCATCAAATCGACCCCCAAAGGAGAAATAGAAGCCGCGCGCGCCTACGGCATGTCACCGGCACTCACCCTACGCCGTATCGTGTTGCCCAGCGCCTTTCGCCGCGCCCTGCCCGCCTACGGTAACGAGGTGATTTTTATGCTCCATGCCAGCGCCATCGCAAGCGTAGTTACGATCATGGACCTCACCGGTGCCGCCCGCTTTGTTTATGCCCGTTTCTATGCCCCGTTTGATGCGTTTTTGTTTGTGGCAGCGATTTATCTCTGCCTCACCTTTGCGATTCTCTACTTCTTCCGCTATTTAGAAAAGAAGCTGCTCGCCCATTTGCGGCCAATGACATAACGCCCTGCGACACGCTCAGGGTGACAGGTGTCAGGAGGTGCCTTTGCCTCTCAACGCTTTGCTAGGGTAAGTTAAAGGCGATCACCATCAGGTGAACCCATCATTTTTGGAGAGTTTTCATATGCAAAGCAACACCATGAAAAGAGTGCTGTCATTGTCGCTTCTCGGCTTAGCCGTTGCCGCCACCAGCGCTCAAGCGCGCGATTACGATGAGATTCGCATCGGCGTGGACGTGCCTTACGAACCGATGGAATACCGCACCCCCGACGGTGAGTTAACCGGTTTTGATATCGACCTGGGTAACGCCCTGTGCGCCGAAATCGGCATTCAGTGCGAGTGGGTGGTACAAGGTTGGGACGGCATCATCCCCGGCCTAATGGCACGCAAGTACGATGCTGTTATGTCGTCGATGACGATTAATGATAAGCGCCGTGAGCAAGTGCTCTTCTCCGAGCCTTACTTCACGCCACCTTCTGCCTGGTTTGCACCCACTAACAGCGAGCTAGCAGAAACCACAGAGGCATCGCTTGAAGATCTCACCATCGGCGTTCAGCGCGGCACGCTGCAGGACAATTACGTCACCGACATGTACGGCAATGTCGCCGACGTTAACCGCTACGCGACCGCCGACGATATGGTGCTCGATATGGAAGCCCAGCGTCTCGATATTCTTTTCCTCGACTATCCGGTTGGCAAAGCCACGCTGCTCGACAGCGAGACGCGCGACTACAAAGTGATCGGCGAAATGATCACTGAGCCAAAAGCGTACTTTGGCGATGGTTTTGGTATCGCCTTCCGCCAGCGCGATGACGCACTCGCCAAGCAGTTCAATGACGCGCTTGAAACACTGCAAGAAGACGGCACTTACGACGACATTCACCAGCGCTACTTTGGCGAAGAGTAAGAAATCAGGTAAGAAGGTAAAAGAATACGCACGAAAGCATTATCCATGCGCGCAAAAGCCCGGCACCTGCCGGGCTTTTGCGTTAGCGACGCTTTAATTAATGATAAGGGGCGATATCCCGCTCGGCGTCGCGCTGAAAATCATCGCGCATCTCGGCCTGATAACGGCACATGCGGTCACGCCCTGCGCTTTTCGCCCGATACATAGCAATATCAGCCTGTTTGAGCGCCTCTTCATGATCACACTCAGCACTGTCAATGCAGGTGTACCCAATACTTGGCGTAACATCGACCCAGCGGCTTTCCAGTTGGTACGGCGCGGATAACGCCTGCTGTACACGCTCGGCATACGTCGCGGCGTGGGTCTTTATAGCGCTATCTGAGGCATCATCAAAACGTGCGAGCAGCACAAACTCATCGCCGCTTAGACGCGCTGCAGTGTCGTTATCGCCGAGACAACTATTTAGCCGACGGGCGACCTGCACCAGTAAGTCATCCCCTGCGGCATGCCCCAACGTGTCATTGATCAGCTTGAAGCGGTCCAGGTCCATAAACATCAGCATGCCACGGCATGGCGTTTGGGAACGCCACAGGACCTCAAGACGTTCGATAAATAGCCGCCGATTAGGCATGTCAGTTAGCGCATCGTAGTAAGCTTGGCGGTAAATAATCGCCTCGTAGCGTTTGCGCTCGGTAAAATCTTCGATGATCGCCACGCCGCCGACTTGCTCTTCCCCAGCACTATGCACCGCATTGAAAAATACCCGCAGCGGCGTGCCCTGCTCGGCTTTAGGCAATACATAGGTACCTTCGTAGTAGCCCGTACCACGCGATAGCGCATCGCGCACCCCTTTGGCTACGGCCTGATCAGCGGAAGGCACCAGCATGTTATAGCCCATCATTTGTCCGCGTTCCACACCTAAGATAATCAGCAGCTTATCGTTGCAATCAGTAATTTTACCGTCGCAGTCAAAGTGCAACATCCCAAGCGGGGAATGGTTAAAGATCGAGCGATAGCGGTTTTCACTCTCTAAGAGCATGGATTCACGCGCGGCCATGCTAACGCGCAGGGCGATGTTATCGTGGATAATGCAGCTGAAGCGGCGGCTGGCCACAAAGATCAACCCCAAAAACAACACCAGCACCACCCCAATCAACATCGCCAAGGGCGTACCGAGCCATATAAACCGCATGAATAAAGGCAGCAGAATCGGCAGCACAAACCCCAGCGCTACCCACCACACGGCGGAAAGCGTAGTGACGCCCCCTGCGGTAATGCCAGCCATCACAATAGAGAGTGCCGCCACTTGACTGCTATGTTCCGGAGTAAACAGCAGCCAGCTTCCCGCTCCCCACACACAGCCTCCAGCGATGGCCCCCGCAGTAAAACGCCACAACCAGCGCTGGCGCTGCTGTTGCCTAACTGGCAACTGATGGTAACGGTACGCAATACCCAGGCGCACAGCAGACACCACGATCACCGCCGCCAACCAGCCAAGCAATATACCAGTTGACACGACAGGCCACAGCGCCGCTACTAATAACATAGCCGCTATAACGCTTGTCAGCACCGGTTGCCACAGTTTGTCGTAAAGTAAGCGCACTTTTTCACTGCGCAGCCGTTTGAGCGTAACGTAGTGATCACGTCGAAAGTCACTGCGCAGCCCCGACGCTGCCGCGGTAGGTGGAACGGTAGATGAAGCGTTAGGCATGCAAACTCCGTTTTTATGCGCTGACGTTGGGTGCCAGTATTCGGTTGTGGCTTTTTGTTATGTACCCAATACTGTAAGCATTAAGAAATTGTTTTAGGTGAAACCGATAAGTTAAAGCGCCTCAGACTGTTCGGGCCGCTCGTTGGCGGCCTGAATAAACAACCCACTATTTTTAGTACAAAAGAGAAAAAAGTGCCAGCGGCATGCTCGTTAGGGCACAAAATGAAAGGCGGGCGCCGGAGCATCCGGCAGCAGTGCCACGCACGCCTGAACCTTTTTCAAAAGCTCGGCATGGTTTGTTGCCACCAGGTTAATATGCGCAAGCTTGCGACCGGCGCGCTCATTTTTGTCGTAACGGTGCAAGTGTACATTTCCTAGGCGCAACACCTCAGCACTTTGCGGTTCACGGCCAATCACATTCACCATGCAGGTCGGCGCAATCGCTTGTGTCTCACCCAGCGGCAAGCCTTGAACCGCGCGCAGGTGGTTTTCAAACTGGCTGGTCACCGCACCATTCATGGTCCAGTGGCCGGAGTTGTGGACACGCGGTGCCATCTCATTGGCCAGTAAGCCACCATCACGGGCCTGAAACAGCTCAAGCGCCAGCACACCGACGTAGTCCAGCTCATCCAGCAAGGCGCGAATATAGTTATCGGCGGTGTGTTGTACAGTGGCATCGAGATCCGGCAGCGGTGCGATGGAGTAACGCAAAATCCCATCAACGTGCTGGTTCTCCGCCATGGGGTAAAACTTGACCTCGCCGTCACGGCCTCGCACAGCAATCATCGAGACTTCACGGACAAAGTCCACGAACGCTTCAACGATCAGCTGTGTGTGGCCGATGCTTGCCCACGCCTCGCGCGCCTGTTCCGGCGCTTTCAGCACCGCTTGGCCTTTGCCGTCGTAGCCTTCGGTGACCGATTTCGCCACCGCCGGGCAACCCAGCTCGTGGGCGGCGGCTTCAAGCTGCTCGGCACTCTCGACGATACGGTAGGCGGGAGTGGGAATATTCAGCCGATCAAACAGCGCTTTCTCTTCTACACGGTTTTGACACACCTCAATCGCACGACTGTTGGGGTAGACTGGCTTGTGCTTTTCGATTTCGCGCACAAGCGATACCGGCAGATGCTCAAACTCATAGGTCACCACGTCGACGTTGGCGAGAAACTCCGCCAAATGCTGGTTATCAGGGTCTATGATCACCTCACCGATCCCGGCGCTTGGCTTGCCGGTGGTGTCCAAAAAGGTGAAGCGATTGCCCAGCGGATAGCCCGCTA
Source organism: Halomonas llamarensis (assembly GCF_023555005.1). Taxonomy (GTDB): domain Bacteria; phylum Pseudomonadota; class Gammaproteobacteria; order Pseudomonadales; family Halomonadaceae; genus Vreelandella; species Vreelandella llamarensis. Next base: position 72,319 of record NZ_JAMJPJ010000009.1, read on the forward strand.
ATGCCAGCATACGCCCGAGTTGGCCTGCACCTAAGACGCCAATATTCATGTTCACCTCCTTTACTCTGCGTCAGGGCGCGGGTCAGGGTTATCGAGCACGGTGCGGGTTTGCTCAGCCCGGAAAGCGTCGACGGCCTCGCGCACGGCAGGCTCTTGCAGGCCGACGATTTGTGCCGCCAGCAGGCCTGCGTTGGTCGCACCCGCTTTGCCAATCGCCAACGTCCCCACGGCGATACCGCCAGGCATTTGCGCGATAGAAAGCAGTGAGTCGAGCCCTTTCAACGCCTTCGACTCCACCGGCACGCCCAACACAGGCAGCGGCGTTTGCGAGGCGACCATGCCAGGCAGGTGCGCGGCACCGCCGGCACCGGCCACAATGACCTGCAGCCCCCGCTCAGCCGCGCCTTTTGCGTAGTCAAACAGCAGATCAGGCGTGCGGTGGGCCGACACCACGCGCGTTTCATACGCCACGCCTAAACGCTCCAGCATGGCAACGGCATGTTCCATGACGGGCCAATCCGACTTAGACCCCATAATCACCCCCACTTTGGGCGCGCTGTTTGACGACATGCTTTTCTCCTCGGCGATTTCAACGCCACGTTAAAAATAAGGCCGATAGTCTACCAGAGCACACCCCCATGCGGGCGCTTTGAGGTACCACCAAATTTACCGCGCACAGGTATTGAAAAGCCCGTCACTTAGCGGCATTGTATCGGTGTCATTTCAGACCTGATGGAGCCTCATGAGTACGGCACGCTCATATGCAAATGCGGAATTGACCGACCCTCCGCGAAGCTGCCCTGACGAACTTGACGTCAGGGAGTTAGAAAAACGTACGCGCCTGATGCGTATTATTATCCGCCTTATCGCCGTCTCCGAACTCGGCAGCCGTGAAATTGCCCAGCGGGCGGGGCTACCGGTACAGAAGGTAAGCGATCTTCTCGCCGGAAGGCTTGAGCACCTTAACGTAGACGAGCTCTACGATTTGCGTCGCACCTTAGAGACGGAGGCGCCACTGCATTAACGCGCCCTGAAAAGAGCCCTTTATCGAACATAAATAAACTGTTAAAACAAACGGCCCCAAAACGCAGTTCACCTCACGCGTTTTGGGGCCGTTTTTTTATGCCGGGCTTTGTTTAAGATGAGTATTTAGCGAAGCATGTTTAGGGTGCGATAAAAACACCACCCAATGCCACCACGATCACCACCGCCCACGCGGGCAACTTCCACACGGTTAATAGCAAGAAACCGGTCAGTGCCAGGGCAAACTCGTAGGGGCCGAGAATCGCACTGGTCCATACCGGCTGATAGAGCGCCGCACCCAAGATACCCACCACCGCCGCGTTAGCACCGCGCATCAGCGCCTGCGCACTCCCCCACTGACGAAAGCGGCTCCAGAACGGCAACACGCCCACCAGCAGCAAAAAACCGGGAAGAAAAATCGCCAGCAGCGCCAGCAAGGCGATCAGCACACTACCGCCTGCGGGAATCAGCGCGCCAAGATAGGCCGAAAAAGTAAACAATGGCCCGGGTATCGCCTGGGCGGCACCGTAACCGGTCAAAAACTCTTCCGCCGACACCCAGCCGGACTGCACCACCTCCGCTTCCAATAACGGTAGCACCACGTGCCCGCCGCCAAACACCAGCGCGCCAGCGCGGTAGAACGCATCGGCCACCGCTAACGCCTGTACGTCAGACACCGCCGCTATCAGCGGCAGTAGAATAAGCAATCCGCCGAATAGGCCTAAGGCGACCAGCCCTGTGAGATGGGAAACCGGGAATGAAAGCGACTCGCTTACCGGGGCAGCGGCACTATCACGACATAGCACCAACCCGACTAAGCCGCCTAGCGTGATGGCCGCCACCTGCCCTAGCGGCCCGCTCACCGCCACCACGGCAAACACCGCCACCAGCGCGATGCCCACGCGGGCTTTATCCGGGCACAGATTTCGCGCCATGCCCCACACCGCGTGGGCAACAATCGCCACGGCGACAACCTTCAAACCGTGAATAATGCCGCTGGCGATGGGGCCGTCCAGCACCGCCGCCCCAAAGGCAAACAACACCAGCACAATGGCCGACGGCAGCGTGAATGCCAGCCACGCCATGGCAGCGCCCCAGGGGCCCGCCCGCATCAGCCCAAGGGCAAACCCCACCTGGCTGCTGGCGGGTCCGGGTAAAAACTGGCATAGCGCGACTAGATCAGCGTAGGCGCTTTCGCTCAACCACTTTCTGCGCGCAACGAACTCGGTGCGGAAGTAACCCAAGTGCGCCACCGGCCCGCCGAAGGACGTTACCCCCAGCAGCAAAAACGCCTTGAAGACCTCGCTAATTCGCGACGTTTTGGAGTGCGGTTGCGTCGTCATTGAAACGTGCCCTCACCACAATAAAAACGCCAGGTTATCCCTGGCGTTTGACATGCCAATGACAGCTTACTCTTTACTGTTTACTGTCCTTTACTCTTCGATATCGGTCACTGCGCCGGTGCTAGCGGAGCTCACTAACTTGGCATACTTCGCTAATACACCACGGCGATAACGTGGCTCGGGTTGCTGCCAAGCCGCGCGGCGGCGCGTCAGCTCTTCATCGGCAACATCCACTTCGATGGTATCGGCCACCGCATCGATGGTAATCGCGTCGCCGTCTTCGACCAGCGCCAGCGGGCCGCCTTCAAAAGCTTCCGGCGAGACATGACCGACCACAAAGCCGTGGCTACCGCCAGAGAAGCGGCCATCGGTAATTAACGCCACGTCGCTGCCAAGCCCACGGCCCATAATCGCCGAGGTAGGCGTGAGCATTTCGCGCATGCCGGGGCCGCCTTTGGGGCCTTCGTAGCGAATCACCACCACGTCACCCGCGACCACCGTGCCGTCGTTAATCCGCGCCTGAGCTTCTTCCTCAGAGCCAAACACCCGTGCCGAACCGCTAAAACGCGTGCCTTCCTTGCCGGTAATCTTAGCCACCGCGCCCTCCGGCGCTAAGTTACCGAACAAAATACGCAGGTGGCTTTCGGCCTTAATCGGGTTGCCTAGCGGCGCGATGATTTGCTGATCCAGCGGGTACGGCTCGACGTCGGCCAGATTTTCAGCCAACGTTTTGCCGGTAACCGTCAGACAATCACCATTCAGCAGGCCCGCCTCCAGCAGGATTTTCATCAGTGGCTGAATGCCGCCAATCGCCACCAGCTCGCTCATCATGTAGTGGCCGCTAGGACGCAGGTCAGCGAGTACCGGCACGCGTTTACCAATCTCGGTGAAGTCGGTAAGCGAAAGCTCCACATCAAGGGTGCGCGCCATACCGATTAAGTGGAGCACGGCGTTGGTCGAGCCGCCAAGTGCAATCACGACGGTAATCGCGTTTTCAAATGCCTCGCGAGTCATGATATCAGAGGGCTTGATATCGTTTTCCAGCAGCGCCAGCACGGCTTCACCCGCCGCTTGGCAGTCTTCACGTTTATCGCGGGAAATGGCGTTCTGCGCCGAGCTGCCCGGCAGGCTCATGCCCAGCGCCTCAATGGCCGAGGCCATGGTATTGGCGGTGTACATGCCGCCGCAGGAACCAGGGCCAGGAATCGCCGTCTCTTCGATATTTTTGAGTTCGATCAGGTCGATATCACCGCGCGAGTGGGCGCCCATGGCCTCAAACACCGAGACGATATCGGTGTGGCCCTCGCCGGGCATGATGGTGCCGCCATAGACAAACACACTGGGGCGATTGAGCCGCGCCAGGCCCATCACGCAGCCAGGCATGTTCTTGTCGCAACCGCCAATGGCCACCAGGCCGTCAAAGCCTTCGCAGCCCGCCACGGTCTCGATGGAATCGGCGATTACCTCGCGGGATACCAGCGAGTACTTCATGCCCTCGGTGCCGTTGGCAATACCATCGGAAATAGTGATGGTGTTAAAAATCACGCCCTTGCCGCCTGCCGCGTCAGCGCCATCGCGAGCAAACTCGGCCAGCTCGCCAATGTGGCTATTGCACGGCGTCACCATGCTCCAGGTCGAGGCAACACCCACCTGAGGCTTTTTGAAATCGTCGTCGTTAAAACCCACGGCACGCAGCATGGCACGGCTGGCGGCTTTACCGGGGCCATCAACCACGGTGGCAGAATGGCGGCGGGAATGGTTAGTCGGCTCGGTCATGGAAAAATATCTCTCAGCTTTGTTCACGGTATCGGCATAGCTTGGCGATATATCGCGCATCCCGCAAGACGTTAACTTATGGCACCATGCACTTAGCCACCACCACTGCCGTGAAGGAACCTCGTGCATGCCTGCAAACTTGCTGCTTTCGCAAACGCCACTGACGCCCGGTTTTATGGTGGTTCACGGCAACCGCCTGGAAGATTTGCGCGGGCTAGCGGTGGAGTGGATGCGTCTGCACCCGCTGGGGCCGCTGGAAAATGAAACCATTCTGGTGCAGAGCAACGGTATCGGGCAGTGGCTGAAATTGGCGCTGGCGGAAGACCCGGAAAACGGCGGCGCGGGCATCGCCGCAGCGCTTGATGTGATGCTGCCCGCGCGGTTCTTGTGGCAGGCTTACCGCACGGTGCTGACTCACACTGTCCAGAACGGTGTAGGGCATAATGAAGACCCCGTCCCGGAAACCTCGCCGTTTGATAAGTCGCGGCTGGTCTGGCGGCTTTTACGCCTGCTGCCGACGCTTGCCGAGCAAGACGTCTTCGCCCCGCTGGCGCAGTTCCTGGAAGTCGACCGTGACCAGCGCAAGCATTACCAGTTGGCCGAGCGGCTGGCGGACCTGTTCGACCAGTACCAGGTGTATCGTGCCGACTGGCTGGACGCCTGGGCCAACGGCGAGGACGTGCTGATCACCGCCCGCGGCGAAGCCCGCCCGTTGGAAGACCACCAGCGTTGGCAGCCCGCATTGTGGCGCATTCTGCGTGACGACGTGGGCGCCACCCAGGGCGATGCGGGCCTCAACAGCAGCCGCGCCCAGGTGCATCGGCGCTTCCTGAAAGCCACCGAACAGCTTGACGGCCAGGCCTGCCCACCGGGCCTGCCCCGGCGGCTGATGATATTCGGCATCTCGTCGCTGCCCCAACAAACCCTGGAAGCCCTGGCGGCGCTATCACGCTGCTGCCAGGTGGTGCTATGCGTACACAACCCCTGCCAGTACTACTGGGCGGATATCATCGAGCACAAGGACCTGCTCCGCGCCAGCCGCTACCGCCAACGGCGCAAGACCGGCATGCCCGAAGCGCTGGATGTACTCGGCACCGGCGACGCAGACGATGCCCTGCACCTCCACGCCCAGCCGCTGCTCGCCGCCTGGGGCAAACAGGGCCGCGACTACCTGCGCCTGCTGGATGAGCACGACGACACCGGCGACTACCAGACCCTGTTTGAGCAACAGGCGCTGCGCATCGATATGTTCGAGCCGTTCTCAAGCGAACAGGGCTGCCTGCTGACACAACTCCAGGACGACATTCGCGAATTGCGCCCGGTGGCCGAAACAAAAAACCACTGGCCAGCGCTCGACCCGGCGGATGACTCCCTGGTGTTTCATATCGCCCACGGCCCCCAGCGGGAAGTCGAGATCCTCCACGACCAGCTGCTCGCCGCGTTCAGCGCCGACCCCGACCTGCGCCCGCGGGATATCATCGTCATGGTGCCGGATATCGACCGCTACGCGCCGCACATCGAAGCGGTGTTCGGCCAGCTACAGAGCGATGACCCGCGCTACATCCCCTACACGCTTTCCGACCAGGCCAGCCGCCACCGCCTGCCGATGATGATTGCCCTGGAAAAGCTGCTGCGCCTGCCGGAGCTGCGCCTTTCCGTGAGCGACCTTCTAGACCTGCTCGACGTCCCCGCCCTGCGCCAGCGCTTCGGGCTTGAAGAGCGCGACCTGCCGGTGCTCGAGCGCTGGATGGAAGGCGCGGGCATCCGCTGGGGGCTCAATGCCAGGCAGCGCCAGACCCTGGAGCTACCCGGCGGGCTTAGCCAGAACACCTGGGCCTTTGGCCTGCGCCGCCTGTTGCTCGGCTATACGGTAGGCGAAGGCGATGCCTGGCAGGGCATCGAGCCGTTTGACGATATCGGCGGGCTGGAGGCGGGCCTTGCCGGGCCGCTGGCGACCCTGCTGGAAAAGCTCGAAGCCACCTGGGAGACCTTCCGCCAGCCCACCGATCCCGCCAGTTGGGTCGAGCGGCTGCGCACGCTGCTGGAAACCTTCTTCCTGACCGACGACGCCCAGGAAAGCGTGATGCTCACCAAGCTGGAAAACGGCCTGCAGCAAATCCTCGAAAGCAGCCGAGAAGCCCGGCTGGAGGACCCGCTGCCGCTTTCCCTGGTGCGCGAACACTGGCTGGCACAGATTGACGAACACAGCCTTTCCCAGCGCTTTCTGGCCGGTGCGGTCAATTTCGCCACCCTGATGCCGATGCGCGCCATTCCGTTCAAGCGCGTATGCCTGCTGGGCATGAACGACGGCGAATACCCGCGCTCCCAGCCGCCGCTGGACTTCGACCTGATGGGCAGCGACTACCGCCCCGGCGACCGCTCCCGACGGGAAGACGACCGCTACCTGTTTCTCGAAGCGCTGCTCTCCGCCCGCGACCAGCTCTACATTAGCTGGGTCGGCCGCAGCCAGATCGACAACACCCCGCTGCCGCCCTCGGTATTGGTGGGCCAACTGCGCGACCACTTAGACGCTGGTTGGCACTTTGAACACGACGCGCCGCTGCTGGATACCCTGACCACCGAACATCCGCTGCAACCGTTTAGCCGCCGCTATTTCGAAGACAGCGCTGAATCCGACCGACTGTTTACCTATGCACACGAATGGCGTGGGGCACACGAATGGCGCGACGTTCACGCCCCGAGAACGCCACCGTCTCAGCCAGAAAAACTGCCCCCACTGGAAAACGCCCCAGCGAGCCTGTCCCTCGGCCAGCTCGGCGGTTTTCTCCGCGAGCCGGTGCGCAGCTTCTTCAACACCCGGCTGGGGGTGTATTTCGAGCAGGAAGCCATCGCCGAGCTGGACGCCGAACCCTTCGCGCTGGACGGCCTGCAAAACTGGCAGCTGCAGGACCGGTTAATCGCCGCCCAGCGCCACGCGGTGGACAACGGCGAGCCGCGCCTGGAAGCCCTCGACGCCCAGTTGGAACGCTTTCAGGGCCAGGGCGTGCTCGCCATGGGCGCCTTTGGCGAGCGCATGCGTGAATCGCTGGCCGAACCCATGGACGACCTGTTCAGCGCCTACGAAGAAGCACTGGCCCAGTGGCCCATCGCCTTAACCGCGCCTGAACCCGTTCGCGTAGAAAGCGCCGACGGCATCGTGCTGGAGGACTGGCTGAACGAGCTGCGCCAGAACGAAGCGGGCGAACGCTGCCGCCTGCTGCTACTCAGCAGCAGCCTGATCAGCCAGGGCAGCGGACGCGGCCAATACCGCTGGACCCACCTGTTGCGCCCCTGGGTCGCGCACCTGGCGGGCAATCTCAGCGGCCCGATGACCACTCAGCTGCTATCCAAGGCGGGCAACATCACGCTGGGCCCCATCGCCGCCGACACCGCCCGCGCCCACCTGGAAACCCAGATGGCAGCCTGGCAAGCAGGCCTCAAAGCCCCACTGCCGCTGGCGCCCCAGGCCGCCTTTGCCTGGCTGACCAAGCAAGGCACGCCGGAGATGGCAGACGAAAAAGGCCGGGAAAGCGACGCCTACGCCGCCGCCGAAACCGCCTATGACGGCGGCCGCTTCCAAACCGGCGAAGTTGCGCAAAGTGCCTATCTGGCCCACCAATGGCCGCGATTCGAACGGCTGTTCAATGACCACCGCGAACAGGCACACAGCTTCGCCGCACTGACCGAAGCGCTCTACGCGCCGCTGTTTTATGCGGTAAAGGGATGAATACACGTGGCCTGAAGCGTCAGCGAGCGCGGCGAGTTTTCCGGCAGAGCCGACCTAGAGTGAACCGAAGCGGCCGGTAGCGTAAACTCAATGTACCAAGCGTGGCTCGGCGACAAGATTATCGGGTGGCGGGGGTCTCATACAGTTTAGGAGCTGTCTTATGCGTATTACTCAAACACATCGAGCAATCATTCTCTCCGGGGTGGAAGAGTATATTGACGCTGATGTGGACGTTCGTGTCTTCGGTTCGCGGCTTGATGATACCAAGCAAGGCGGCGGCGTTGATCTACTGCTCATTTCTCAGACAAACATACCGCCTCAGGCTTGTGCCGAACTGAATGAAGTACTTGAAGAATACCTAAAGCTGCCGGTCAATATAGAGACCTATACATCAACTGATGAGCCAACCCCCACCCAGGCAAGGGTTTTAGCCGAAGCCTGCCCTATTGATGACAAGAATACCTAGTGAGCGACGCTTACTCAGCAAGCCAAGATTTCCCAACAGGGTTTAAACATATTTTCTTATGAGCCAGCCCGCACCCCTCAATCCATTGAGCCTCCCCCTCCACGGCAGCCGCCTAATTGAAGCCAGTGCGGGCACGGGCAAAACCTTCACCATCGCGCTGTTATACGTGCGCCTGGTGCTCCATTGCTTACAGTCAGCGAGGAGAGAAACAGGGATCTAGTGCGTGATTTCCAACTACTGAGGTCTGGGGCCATGAGATGAAATACCTTGGCCTATCGCGCGCATGTCGCACCCCGCCGTGCACTTTTCGCCGTCAAATGATAGTCTCAGCTAGATAAGTTGACACTTAATTCCATCGAGACTCCCGCATGCTGCAGTCACTCGTGATCAAGAACTACCGTGCACTGGAGGACTTCCAGGTCGAGAAGCTGGGACGGGTGAACCTCGTCGTCGGCAGGAACAATTCTGGGAAGTCCACCGTGCTGGAGGCCCTGCAGCTCTATGCCACCAGCGGCCATCGCACGGTGCTGGAGCAGATCGCCGCGGATCACGATGAGCGCTTCTTCCTCGACGATGAGGCGGAGGCAGGGGAGCTGCCCTTCGAGCACCTGTTTACCGGACGGCGCTTTCCTCAAGGCGGTGACGCCATCGACATAGGTGAGTTGCCCGATCGACAGAGGCTGACCATTCAGCATGTGCTGATTCTGGAGTACGAAGAGCAGACGGTTGACCAGGACGGTGCCACGGTCACACGCAACCGGCGTCGTGCCGTGCCTCCCGCCCAGCTGGCCGATGAGGAGATCGACTCGCTTGTCAGCCAGGGGCTTTTATTGCACAAGGGGCAGAAGTCCACCCTTCTGGATTTCCAGAAAATGAATGGGCTCATCGGATCGCGCATGCGTGGCCCGGAGCTAGCGGACACCTTGCCCTGCAGCTATATCCCAACCCGCTTCGTGGACATGGATGAGTTGGCGGCCGAGTGGGATCAGGTGGCCCTGACCGATCATGAGGAAACCTTGAAGTCCGTGCTGCGGATCATCGCACCGGAATTCGAGGACCTGGCGTTCGTCAGCAAGGATGACCGCTATTCACGCCGTGAGCCCTCGGGTAACTGGCAGCGGCGCCGACAGGCTCAGCGCACGGCCAAGGTGAGGCTCCAGGGCTTCGAGGAGCCGGTGCCGCTCAACAGCATGGGGGATGGCATGCTGCGCCTGCTGCAACTGGTGCTGAAGATGTTCCCTGCCAAAGGGGGGGTGCTGCTGATTGACGAGTTTGAGAATGGGCTGCACTACAGTGTGCAGAAGAAGGTGTGGGATCTGGTGTTCGAACTGGCCGAGCGCCTGGATATCCAGGTGTTTGCGACGACACACAGTTGGGATTGCATCCAGACCTTCGCCCAGTCTGCTCTGGATCACTCATCTACTGAGGGCGTGCTGTTCCGGGTGGGCAAGAGCGCTCGCAAGAGCGATGCCGGCAAGACCATCGCCACGGTTTTCGATGAAGATCGGCTCTACCAGATCACCGAAGCCGATATCGAGGTGCGGTGATGGCGGTGAGTGATCATATCCTGCTGGTCGAGGGCGAAGCGGACCGCGGCTTCTTCGAGGCGCTTTGCCGCTCACTGGATCTAGATACCCATGTGGAAGTATCGCCGCCGCGGCGATTCGGTGCCAATCAAGACACCAAGCAGGCGGCACTCCATACCCTGCCGACGCTGCTCGAGAACCTGATTGATCGCGAGGATGGTAGGCTGGCCGTGGTGCTGGATGCCGATAGCCATGTGCATGGCGGTGGCTTCGAGCGGACCGTTAGGCAGTTCTCTGATGTTGTGGGTGAGTATGGCTATCGACGAAGAACCACTGGGGCACGGTCGCCGGACGGACTGCTATTCAGTCATGATGATGGCTTGAACGATCTGGGGCTCTGGGTTATGCCCAACAATGCCGATGAAGGCATGCTGGAACACTGGATGGCCCAATGCCTGACGGCAGCCGAACGACCGTGGTTCGATCATGCCATTCGGGTGATCGATGAGCTGCCTTGGCCTGCCAAGTTCAAAGCGCTACGGCGCCCTAAGGCCGAGGTAGCGACCTGGCTGGCTTGGCAGGGGCGCCCTGGTGAAGGGCTGTACTATGCCGTTGAGGCCGGCCTCCTGGATGAGCAGAGTGCCCTGCATGCGGGTCTAAACACCTGGCTTGAAGCCGTCTATCGCTGATATACCCTGACATTTAAGTATCCTTTTTCAAAAAAAGCCGTTCTCAAAACTCTAAACCTGATCAATATCACCTTAATGTTGAAACAACCTTCTTTCAGTATCAGTAACTGTCGGGCCCCGGATGATTAACTACCCGCTTGGTAAATAGCTCTGGCTGTTTGGCCTGCCATTCTTTTATTGCTGTATCGGTGCCTTGTGGTGCAGCGCTATTGCGCGGGACACCAGCAGCTGCCAGCAGGCCAACAAACGCCGGGCGGCCTAGGTTAATAAATATCTCCTCAATCCGACTGTAGAGACAGCAGTTCTTCTCAAACAACCAGCCCTCCCAGGCATAGCGTAAGTCAGTGCAAGCAGTGTCCAGGATGCGCCGCTCTTTAGCACAGCGTGCTAGCATTATCTAAAGTGCCCATGATTCAGTGGGACACAACAGGCGAATAGCGAGCGAGCGTGCAGCATGACCCAACCCACCCCACTCAACCCACTCACGCTCCCCCTCCACGGCAGCAGACTAATTGAAGCCAGCGCGGGCACGGGCAAAACTTTCACCATCGCGCTGTTATACGTGCGCCTGGTACTGGGCGGCCAGCACAGCGACGACGACACCGCTTTTGTGCGACCGCTGACGCCGCCGGAAATCCTGGTCGTTACCTTCACCAACGCCGCCACACAGGAACTGCGCGAACGCATCCGCAACCGGCTAGTGGAAGCCGCTGGCGTTTTTCGTAAGGCACCTGACGCGAAGGAAGCAGGTCACGGAGAGGGTCTTTTTCCAGGGATGGAAAAAGTAGCGCCCAGGGATGGGTTCACAGCGCCCTCGGAGTGGCCTGCTTCCGAGCCTTCGGACGACCCGTTGCTCCTCCAGCTCCGCGACCAATACGATGAAGCCACCTGGCCCGCCTGCGCCCGCCGCCTGGAACTGGCCGCCGAATGGATGGACGAAGCCGCGGTTTCCACCATCCACAGCTGGTGCTACCGCATGCTGCGAGAACACGCCTTCGACAGCGGCAGCCTGTTCTCCCTCGACCTGGAAAACGACCAGCACGAGCTGGAACAGGAAGTAGTGCGCGACTACTGGCGCACCTTCTACTACCCGCTGGACGCCGAGGCACTCGGCCACATTACCCGCTACTGGAAATCCCCCGACGAACTGCACGCCCAGGTCGCCCGGCTGCTCGCCGAAAGCGACGCCCTCGGCAGCCAACGCCCCGACCCGGCGGAGACCCTGAGCGCCGCCGAAGCCGAACGCCAGGCAACGCTGAGCACCCTGAAAGCCCCCTGGCCCGCCTGGCTGGACGAGCTGGTGCCCGCACTGGAAGACGCCGCCAAGCGTAAAGCCTTCAAAGGCCAAAGCTTCAACGCCAAAAGCCGCGCCAACTGGCTGGGCGCGCTGCGCGAATGGAGCGAAAGCGACCTGGAACGCCCCGCGCTGACGCCCGCCGCCTGGAAACGCCTCACCCCGGACGGCATGGCCGAGATATGGAAAGACGGCGCGCCACCCTGCCCAGCGGCCTGGGAAGCGCTGGCCGAGCTGCCCGCTGCCCTCAAGGCCCTGCCCGAACCGCGCAACGACCTGCTGATTCACGCCGTGCAATGGTGCAAGGTGCGCCTGGAACGCGAGCAGGAACGCCGCGCCGAAATGGGCCCCAATGACCTGCTCAGCCACCTGGACCGCGCCCTGCAAGGGCCCAACAAAGACGCCCTGGCCGCGCAGATCCTGCGCCAGTTCCCCGTCGCCCTGATCGACGAGTTCCAGGACACCGACCCCATCCAGTACCGCATCTTCAACGCGGTGTATGAGGTCGCCAAGCCCCGCCGCGACGCCGCCATTCTGCTGATCGGCGACCCCAAGCAGGCCATCTACGCCTTTCGCGGCGCGGATATCTTCACCTACCTGCAAGCCCGCCAGGACACCGCTGGCCGCCACGTCACGCTTGGCACCAATTTCCGTTCCAGCCGCGCCATGGTCGAGGCCGTCAACCACTGCTTCGCCTACGCCGACCGGCAACCCGCCGGGGCCTTTCTGTTCCGCGAGGAAGGCGGCGACAACCCGCTGCCCTTCCAGCCCGTGACCGCCAAAGGCCGCGACGAACAGCTGGTACACCAGGGTCAACCGCTACCCGCCATGACGCTCTGGGCGCTTCCAAGCGACGAACCGCTTTCCAAAACCGCCTACCAGACCGAGATGGCCGAGCGCTGCGCCTCGCACATGACCGAACTGCTCAGCGCCGGCCAACAGGCAGAAAGCGGCTTCCAGAAAGGCGACCCGCTCACGCCGCTCAAGCCTTCCGACATGGCGGTACTGGTCAACGGCCTCCAGGAAGCCCGCGCCATTCGACTGGCACTTGCCAGCCGCGGAGTCAAAAGCGTCTACCTTTCTGATCACGACAAGGTATTCAGCTCGCCCATGGCCGGGCAGGTAGAGCGCTGGCTGCGCGCCTGCGCCGAGCCACTGGCCAGCTCCCGCCAGGCCGAGGCCCACCTGCGCGCCGCCCTGGCCACGCCGGTGCTGGGGCTCAGCCTGGCCGACCTGGACCACCTGCAACAAAGCGAGCTGGCCTGGGAAGCCCGGGTCGAGCAGTTCAGCCACTACCACCGCCTGTGGCAGCGCCAGGGCGTACTGCCGCTGGTCCGCCGCATGATGGTGGACTTCGACATTCCTGCCCGCTTGCTGACGGCATTCGAAGACGGTGAGCGCTTGCTAACCGACCTGCTGCACCTGGGCGAACTGCTCCAGCAGGCCAGCCAGGAACTGGACGGCGAGCACGCGCTGATTCGCTTTCTGTATGACGCCATCGCCGACCCGGAAAGCCACGGCGACAGCCACAAGCTGCGCCTGGAAAGCGACGCCGATCTGGTCAAGGTGGTCACCATCCACAAGTCCAAGGGGCTCGAGTACCCGCTGGTGTTTTTGCCGTTTATCGCCAACCACCGCCCGGTCAGCGACAAGGACCTGCCGCTGCGCTGGCACGACGCCCACGGCAACCTGCAACTCAGCCTGAGCGCCGATGAAGACACCCTGGCCACCGCCGACCGCGAGCGCCTGGGCGAAGACCTGCGCAAGCTCTACGTCGCGCTCACCCGCGCCCGCCACGCCACCTGGCTGGGGCTGGCGCCGCTCAAGGGGCTGGAAAACAGCGCCATCGGCCACCTGATCAACGGCGGCAAGACCCTCGCGCCAGAGGAACTCGCCGCCAAGCTGGCAGAATTGACGGAAGGCAGCGACATTCGCGTTAATGCGCCGCCCGAGCCCACGGCGCTGCGCCTTGCCCCGCCCCAGCAAACCACCACCCTGGGGCACGCCCGCACGCCCACGCGCCCCGCCAAGGAACACTGGTGGATTGCCAGCTACTCGGCGCTGCGCCTTTCCGGCACGCTCACCGCCCCCGTGCTCACGCCCCTGGAACCCACCACCGCCCAGGAAGCCACGGCGTTTGAGGTGCTGGATGAACCGCAGGAACTGTCTCAGGAACTGTCCCAGTTGGCCCAGCCGGAGACTTTCCACCTGCACAAGTTTCCGCGTGGCCCCGGCCCCGGCACCTTCCTGCATGGCCTGCTGGAATGGGCAGGCAAAGAAGGCTTTGAAAGCGCCGCGACCGACAGCGATGGCCTTGATGATATGCTCTGGCGGCGGGTGCAGCTGCGCGGCTGGCAGGCATGGCAAGCACCGCTGGCCGGTTGGCTAACGACGCTGTTGACCACGCCCTTACCGCTGAACAAAAGCGACAGCGTACCGCTCACCGAGCTGGGCAGCTATCAGGTCGAACTGGAGTTCTGGTTCGCCGCCAAAGAGGTCGATACCCAGGCCATCGACGCCCTGGTTAGCAAGCACTTACTGCCAGGGGTTGAGCGCCCCGCGCTGGATGCCGACACCCTGAACGGCATGCTCAAAGGCTTTATTGATCTGGCCTTCGAACACCAGGGGCGCTTCTACGTGCTGGACTGGAAATCCAACTATTTGGGGCCGGATGACAGCGCCTACGAACCCGAGGCTCTGCGCCAGGCGCTGCTGACCAAACGCTACGACCTACAGGCCGCGCTATATTTGCTGGCCATGCACCGGCTGTTAAAAGCCCGCCTGCCCGACTACAACCCGCACCAGCACCTGGGCGGCTCGATGACGGTCTTTCTGCGCGGCAGCCGCAGCCCAGGGCGCGGGGTCTTTGCCGAGCCCGCCCCGGTCGAACTGATCGAAGCCCTGGATGCCCTGTTTGCCGGTGAGCCGGTTTCAACCACGTCGCAAGAGGCCACGCTATGAGCAGTAAACGCACCAACGGCCACCCAGGCGACACCCAAACGTTTGACCTGTTCGACGACACCGCCGCCGAAATGAGAGAGACAAGCGAGACGAGCGAGCCAGCACCCACGGCCGATGCTACGCAAGTAAGCGCTCACCTTGCGCTAAGCGATACAACCGAACTACTGGCGCTTTGTGAGCGCTGGGTGGCGCGAGGCTGGCTGCGGGACCTGGACCGCGCCCTGGTGCGCTTTCTCGCCATGGAAGCACCGGACGCCCCGCCGCTGCTGCTACTCGGTGCCGCGCTTGCCAGCCACCAGCTAGGCCGCGGCCATGTGTGCCTGGATCTAGACGCCACGCTCAGCGCGCCGGACTTTGCGCTTTCGCTACCGCCGGAAGGCGATGATCTAAACGACCCACCGCCGCTGCCCAGCCAGGTGCTCGCCACGCTAACGCTCGCCGAGTGGCAAGCCGCGCTCAACCACCCCACGCTGATAAGCGACGGCCCCGGCAATACACCGCTCGTGGTCAGCAACAGCGGCAACACCACCAAGCTCTACCTACGCCGCTACTGGCAATACGAACAGACCCTCCACCAGGAAATCGCCAACCGCCTCACCGGCGAAGAGGGCACCTGTAGGAGCCCAATTCATTGGGCGATGGATGACGCCAGTCATCCCGATCTACTCGCCAACGCGCTAAACATTCTATTTGACACCACCCCCACCCTGGACTGGCAAAAAACCGCCTGCGCCCTGGCCGCCCGCAACCGCTTCGGCATTATTACCGGCGGCCCCGGCACCGGCAAAACCACCACCGTGGTGCGCCTGCTCGCCCTGCTGCAAACCCTGCAACTGGCAGAGCCCAATGCCCAACCGTTGCGCATCCGCCTCGCCGCGCCCACCGGCAAAGCCGCCGCCCGGCTGAATGAATCCATCGCCGGGCAGGTCAGTCAACTTCCCTTTACAGCGCTAACGACCTTGTGGGAGCCCAATTTATTGGGCGATGAAGCGCGCTCGGGGCAGCTTCAGGCAGCAATACCAACTGAGGTGACCACGCTTCACCGCTTATTAGGCGCCCGGCCGGATACCCGCCACTTCCGCCACAACGCCGCCAACCCGCTAGCGCTGGACGTCCTGGTGATCGACGAAGCCTCGATGGTGGATATCGAAATGATGACCGCCGTGCTGCGTGCCCTGCCCGCCCAGGCGCAGCTGGTGCTGCTGGGGGATAAAGACCAGCTCGCCTCGGTGGAAGCCGGTGCCGTACTGGGCGACCTGTGCCGCCGCGCCGAGGCCGTCCACTACACGCCAGAGACCGCCGCTTGGCTTGCACACGCCACCGGCCAGCCGCTGCCGCCGGACTACATCGACGCTCATGGCCAGCCGCTTGACCAAGCGATTACCATGCTCCGGGTCAGCCACCGCTTTAACGAGTACAGCGGCATCGGCCAACTGGCCCAGGCGATCAACCAGCCAAGCCACACCCAAAGCGACCAGGAAAAACACCAGGCAGTGAACCAGGTGCTGCGCCACGGCTACCCGGACCTGCACCACCTGACGCTGACCGACGACGCCGCGCTGGATAAGCTGGTCATTCACGGCAGCCCCGACAAGTTTATCAACGGCGGCGAAGGCCGCACCGACCATAACGGCGAGCCCATCGCCCCGCCCACCGGCTACCGCCACTATCTGAACGTGCTGAATGCCCAGCGCCCGCGCGGGGAATCATTTGAGGAAAACGCAGACGCCTACAACGACTGGGCAGGCGCGGTACTCAGCGCCTACAGCCACTTCCAACTGCTATGCGCGCTGCGCAAAGGCCCGTGGGGGGTAGAAGGCTTGAACCTGCGCATCGCCAAAACATTGCGCCAAGAAAAGCTGCTGTACGGGAGTGATTTCACGCTGGAAAAAGGCTGGTATGAAGGCCGCCCGGTACTCGTCACCCAAAACGACTACGGCCTGAAACTGATGAACGGCGATATCGGCATCACGCTAGCAGTGCCCGACCCGCGCACGCCGGGTAAATCGCTACTTAGAGTCGCCTTCCCCACAAGCGACCCGGAAAAACCCATCCGCTGGGTGTTACCCTCCCGCCTACACGCGGTAGAAACCGTGTTCGCGATGACAGTACACAAATCCCAAGGCTCGGAGTTCCAGCACACCGCACTGCTACTACCGCAAACGCCCAACCCAATTCTCACCCGCGAGCTGGTCTACACCGGGATTACTCGCGCCCGCGACTGGCTGACGCTGATTGAAGCTAAGCGCGGGATATTGAATGATGCAGTGACTAGGGAGGTTATGAGGGTGAGTGGGATAAAAGGCATCAACAGCTAATTCATTATTTCATATAATTTAGCTGAAATAGGTTACCAAGGATTTTTTTGAAATTATGAACAATGAAAACAAAGATAATAAAACAATTTATATAAGCCAAGAAGACTGGGGAGAGGCATTAGCACTAAGAACCCATTTAAGCGTTATTCTTAAAACGGCATACGCATTTTCTGATGAAGAGCTCGTCGGTAAGCAGCCCCTTCAAATAGACTCAGGTCAACTACTTTTAGCCGCAGCATCACTTAGAGCATTGATCTTCGATAGTGCAGCACAGCCTCTTCTAAGTGGTTATGCATAAGTTATCGAGTAATTAGTGCCGTAACCATTGCATACGTTTTTGACCGTTTCACAAAGCTTATCGAACGAACTGTAGGCTGTTAAGGGTAGCCACCGGTATTTGATTTCGCGCCAAAGGATTTCGATCAGGTTCAGCTCCGGCGAATACGGCGACAAATAGACCAGATGAATGCGATGTGCCATCCAATCAATAAGTTTGCGCTGGAATGCCTTGGAACGGTGCATTCTGGCATTATCCAGTATCACGACGGCGAATGCGTCAGGGTCTTTATGTGCCGCAAACTGATCAAAGGCTTCTACAACGATCTCAGTGGTCACTGACTCGGTGGTCATGTGGTAAAAAAACTCGTCTTTTCTGGTGAGAAAGCCCAGTACATTCAACCGTTTGCTGTGTGGGTAGGCCGTGACTTCCCAGGGCTTGCCTATCGGGCTCCATGCATAAGGAAGTGACGATGACTGCGAGAAACCGGCTTCATCAAAGAAATAGAGATCGCACTCACCCTCATCTTCCCACTCCTTCAATACATTGATCATCTCTTGCGTATGGCGAAAATCTGTTTCGTCACGCTGTGCCCTCAATGAACGGCGTATCCGCTTACAGCTATAGCCTTTTTTTTAACGCGCGCCGCAACGTGTCCTGGCTGACGACGTTGCCCGTCTGCTCCTGAAACTTGGCATGGAGGACAGGCAATTGATGGGGATATTCTTCAACCAGTTGCTCTAACACAGCAAGATCACTCTCGCTGAGAAGGTGGGGGCGTCCTTCGCGAGGCTTGTCTTGAAGCCCTTCAATACCGTCTGCTTCCCATTGGGATAACCAAGTCGATACCGTATCGCGCTTGACCCCGATAATATCGCGAATCTGGTTAATCGTATGGCCCTTGTGGTTGAGCAGAATGGCGTGAGCCCGACGACGTAGCGCTCTCTTTTCGCCGTACTGGTAGGCTTCATTTAAGATACGTTGCTGGTCAGGTGTTAAAGAAACAAAACGTAAGCGCCGAGACATGGTTCCGTGTTTTACTCTGATGGGTCTTTGTTCTTTATACACGATAATTTATGCAGAGTCACTTAAAAGGGCGGGTAAGTTTCTGCTATTATTCATAAGTACCTAGCCCCGTTTATACAGCCATACTGCTATGAATACTTTCTTGAAATGGTGTTAATGACTGGATCTGAGCAAATAGCTCTCTAACTGTACACCCAGCATCGACCAGTGCAGTAGAGTTCACACAAGGGCGTGGAACGATATATGTATAAAACTTGGCACCTTCACAGATCGTGCCCAATGCCCATGCATTGTGTAATGGTTTGCCTTCGAATGAGACAATATGTAAGTGGGCATCAACCTCTATTCCTCCGATTTCGATATCGCCATTAAAAAAAGGTCGGATAACGCCTTGTTTAAGTAATTTTTGGGTAAATATCGACCTATCAATAGTTGGAGATGACTTGGGAACTCTGGCTCTTATTAGTGTGTCGGCAAAAAATTTACTCTCGGGAAACAGCGAACTATTTACAACAAATGAAGCCTTTTCAGGATTCATGGTCACATAGGCGTTGGGACCAAACGTCATGATCAGATAACCTGCTTTGGCAAGTGCTAACCACTCCTCGACACGTTCTAGAGGTGGCCCCACTGCAAGTCGGTTCATCGCAGGCAAGAAGCCAGTAATGAATTCTTGATGCGAATTGGAAGACAAAGAGCCAAAGTCTATAGCATTCCGCAAATTATCACGGATATCTCGAAGCACATCACAAGCAGCTTTCAATGGGCTATCGACGTTACCTCGATGGGCTTCTTTTATGTCATCCTCAAGAAATGAGTAAAGCCACGTTTGGTATGCCTTTTCGTTCTTTAAGGCCTGACTTGGAATCGGCTCTATAATCGATTTCCATGTAAAAATAGGAACATCTGGAAGGCAAAGCTCAAGCACAGCATCAGCGGATTCGACACTTAGGCGTACAAGTGCTTCATCTAACAAGTTAGCGAAGGCGTCACCATGGCGATGGCGCGCATGTGTTAAGTAATAAGCATGAGCCATATCTCGTACAATTAAAGGAAGCACTTCATTAGAGAAGTTCAGCTCTCCAGGGACTTTCTCAGTATGCCATTTGCTAACCGCAGCCTGAGTCAAAAAACGAGCCCGATACTGATCTGAAACACCTTTCTGATTCGCCGCACGAGCTGAGAGAGGAAGACCACTTCGTGAGTAAATAGCCAATGTCGGCTCTTCGCCAGATGGGCGATAAATAAGTTCGTTGGTTTCATCATTACGATAAAATTTTCCACCACGACCAATTGTGAGTGCTGCGATAGTATCGACCGATGTCAAACCCATACCTTCAACAGCCACAGAAGTGCCAGAAGAAATTCTTTCTAACTGTTGGTCAATAGGATTTGGAGAAGCCACTATATAGTTAAGAAAGTTATTACTCTTGTGATATGCCTCTACGAAATTTTCCCTCTCTTGGTCGAGCTGATCAAAATAATTTTCGGCATGCCCCGTTGTCAGAAATAGGAAGTCAGTATTAAGAGTTTCAGTTCCTTCCAGAGTTATCATAAAACGGTTATCAGGCTCGACGTGTAAATCTACTGCCTTGCAAGGGTGAAGTTGAACATCACAATATCGCTCTAACCGTAATAGTAAATAATGAAACACCCAATTGAGATACTCACCGAACAATCTTCGTGGAAGATAGCTGTTAGGCCCTACTGAATTGTCTAAGTAGTGTTTGTCTACTGCCCACTCATACAAACTAGGCCCAGCCAATAGTGGCCCAGCATTCTCAATGGTTGGATCCATGAACATAGTAATTTGGGATGCCACTGTATTAAGTAGCAGGTAGTCCGGTTGGCAAGGATAGTGAATACCAGCCCCTGGTACGCCTGGATCAATAAGATGTAGCTGAAGTCGAAGTGTATTTGATCCATGTATGGCATGCGCAGTGATGCGCTCCAGCACGTTAATTCCGCGTGGGCCAAGTCCTACTATGGCAATCGATACCGAGTCACGCTGCATTGCTGCTATCTCCCCTGAATATGGTGCAATATGAAGTTCTCGGCTGATTCTAATGTTTGGACATCCTGCCGATAATCTCCCCAGTGCGTTCCAGACGCAGATATAGCGTACGCACTACTGACACTTCCTTAAAAACGATTTATAGTGATAATAATTATCTTTTTTTAAGATAATCTTGCTTTATGGGGCAATGCATGCAACTTAAATCGTTACGTCTATTCATGGCTGTAGCCGAGACCGGCAGCTTCGTGGCAGCATCTCAGCGGCTGCATACGGTGCAATCAAACGTTACTGCTCACATTAAAAAACTTGAAGAAGAGCTGGGGGCCCAGCTTATTCATCGCTCGGGACAAGCCCGTCTTACTTCTGCCGGATTTGCACTTATGGAATATGCTGAGCGTATTCTGATTACTCATGATGAAGCGCTCGCCTTATTTAGGTCTAATGAAAAGACTTGCGGGCAACTTCGAATCGGCGCGATGGAAACCACGACAGCCCTTCGACTCCCTCCGATTCTGACCGCTTATTATGCCGCGCACCCCGAGGTCGATATCAAACTCACTACTGGCCCCACAGCAGACTTGACTAAATTATTGCTGGCCGGACAGGTTGATTGCGTGTTCGTAGCGGGACGCCTAGAGCATGGCCGCTATCACGTGTTCAAGGCCTTTACTTTAGCGAACAACTTGTACTGGTAGGCCCGAAGCCTATGCCTACCATGCCTACCACGGAAGAGCTGTTAGCATCAGCGTTTCTTGCCTTTCGACAAGGATGTAGCTACCGCCAGCGTATCGAGTTACTGCTGGCTTCTTATGGGGTCAATGCAGTTCGAATTTTTGAGTTCGGAACACTAGATGCAATGCTCGGCTGTGTCTCTGCTGGTATGGGGTATGCCATGCTCCCCCTAGCGACAGTCAAAGCACACCAACATAGATTTGGTATTCACTATCTGGAACTGTCGAAACCTATTTCTGATGTCGATACGTATTTCGTTACGACCGATCCAGATACATGGACTCCGGCGCTGGCGCGATTTGTTGACACCTTGCGTGAAGCAGTGATCATGGTCGAAACACAATATTGATTTATCAAGGGACAGGCATCTCATTTTCTGATACTCGAATTCACATATCGTTATTGGACTCCACTCCCTTTGAGTCTGAAGCTTAGATCAACGAGGTATAACTTCGACTAAGGCTTAATCAGGGGACGGGGGCATGCCAAAAGAATTTTTATTGGCCACAAGGGTTACACGTAGTCTGTCATGGCTCAACACGCTGCAGATTAGAAGTCTTTCAACCGTAGCTGCGGCTCTAGTGGTTTGGTTGATCGGCATTCATCTTACCTGGCTACCAGATACATTTTGGTCTAGAGGGATAACACTTGCGGTGCTTGTACTGGTTCTAGTGTTTACAGCAACCAGTTGGCATAGAAAAGCCTCTGCTCGCTTTGGCGTAGGGATCCTAGTGATAGTCGCCGGACTCGCCAGCGTAAGTGACTTGGAATTCTCTCCTATTGAAGGTATTGGTGCCTTCGATACGGTCATTCTACTTCTACTGGGCATAGGAGTTTTGCGTACATATTTGGAAAAGCAGAACGTGGCTACAATCATCGAGAAGGCTTTAGGCCACTCATGGTTATCTAATAAACCCCGTTTGCTGTTTCTGCTCTATGGAGGAATGACTTTTTTCCTTAGCTTAGCAGTGGTGCCGATAGTCGGAACTTTGACTCGAAAAACAGCTCTTGACTATCGGCAACATCTACGTATCGCTATGCGAGCCGTCGGGGGTACTATGTTTTTGGCCCCAACCACGGTAGGAGCCGCGGCCGTTAGTGTGATGTTTCCAAGTTTACCCTGGATGCATGTGCTGCTTATGGGGTTACCACTAGCACTAGCTACAGCTCTTCTAACACGCTCTGGCCCTCATACTAAAGCTTTGCCCAGCATCTCTCACACGGCTGAAACTACTGAACTAAATCTGGGGCTGCCTATTTTCCTCTTTCTGGGGATACTCGTATTAAGCCAAGGTGTGTTGGGTCAAGCTACTGTCACAAGCGTAGCATTAGCCATAACTATTGCTGGTATAGGATCGATGATATATCGCTATGGAGTGTTATCAGCATTTAAAGCGATACATAGTACATTCCACCGCTCAGGAGCAGAGATCCTTTTATTTCTGGCTTGCGGTACTCTGCAGGCGTCGCTAGCTAGGCTAGGTGCGGACAATTTAGAACAGATGGTTCCACTAGCACTGTCAGAGCATCTGACGTCAACGACAGTTTTTGCATTCGTGGTGATAGGGGGGCTGCCGCTACTAACAATACTAGGCATTCATCCGATGATTTTATTTGCTGGATTTTTCCCTCTGTTTCACCCATTTGCTAATGCCGACCCTGCGTTGGAATATCTCATCTGGATAGCTATGTTCGTGGTAGCACAGCTAGTTTCTCCAGTTTCAATAAGTGCAGTGACTGCCGCCGCTTCTATCGGTGCAGCACCTTGGACTGTGAGCTTGGCCAGTCATGGTCGCTTTGCCTTAGCTTTTACAGGGTTATGTGTAGCTTACTTTACCATAATATCTTTAATTTAATTTTAGACGTGAAAATTAATTAAGATAGAACTCAAAATATCGCAAGCTAAAATATTTTATAACTTTTAATCTTATTAAAAGAGAATCTAAGCGTATGGAGGCTAGTTGATATGGGACAGAAAATCATTGATATATCCTGTAATAAAGCCATAGAATTCGCGGATCTATCATACAATAAGATATATGAGCAGCAGCGAACTCAAATTTCTGATGGCCATCGCCTAATTCGCTTAGTCAACCATAGGCGCCATAACCTTTACACGCGAAATAAGTTTCTTCAAAAGCAAGATACATCCATGCTGACTACTGGCTTGACAGCTTCGTTCCTAGCATGCAGATGAGAATGAACGACGCAATGGCTCTTCGGCTGAATGCCACTATAGCTCGAGCAAAAAAAAATAGTGGGGCTTACGGTGTTAAGAAATCAGGCGTAGCAGAATACGTTGCTGAGGCCTTATTCGACAGCTGTTGGTATAAAGTACAGGAAGCTAACCTTTCGCGAATTGAAGTCAGAGATCATGTGAAGTTTTGTTTACAAAAAGGAAAGCCCCTTGAGCTGCTCTTTCCAATATTTTCTAGAAAACCTTTATCTCCAATCAAGAACCGAGGAGGGATACCTGATCTTGGTGAAATTCACTCCATCACCAGATTTGCTGAAGCAGCCCAGATAATTGATTCTCTCTGCCCTACAGGATGTAAATTGACTGTACTTGCTGATGGGTTTAAGTATAACCGCGCCTGTGGTACTCCCGCTGCCTTGGTGGCAGAGTATCAGCAGGGATTACAGTTTTGGCTTGGCCAGCTCAACGTCGACGATATTGTGAGCATTATTGACTATGAAGATTGGGTTAGTGATGGGCTTGAAGAACACACGGCAGGGGAACGAGAGCCTATTTTTTTAAACTACTACTCCGATATTTCAACTCGATTCGAACCATTGTTTGATCCCTCAAATTTAGCTGAGTCCTTTGCTCGCATCGCTTCATTAGATGACATAGGTAACCAGTTAACATATACGTACTGGTCAATTGTCACTTCAACATTTTATAAAAGCCTCTATGGTGAAATTTATGAAGCTAATCTTGCACGCTCTTATTGCGATGATGAAAAGCAGGAGCTTTATATTGGTTATACGTTATCATTGAACCAAGTGCTCGCCCGTCACAAATCAAACTCCATTAACTTTTTCCAAAACTATATCGATCCGAAGCTAAATACCGATCTTTTCATCGCCATGAGACGCGAGGCCTGGGAGGCGGCTATAAGGTATGTCGCTATATCATTAACCGATCGAAAGCTGCAGGTCATTAGACGGGTTAGGCCTGACGCTTTGAAGCTCACTATTCATGGAAAAAAGGGAGAGCTTCACTTTCTCTCGGCCACCAAAAAGCATGTCGCGATGACAGCTCAACACTCCACCGGTGGGTTGTCACTGAATGGGCAAACAGCGAAGGTGAATTTTAAATACCGTCTTGAACGAGAGGCTAATGGAGAGATTCCTGTTCTATTGGAAAACCTTCCCGATACACCTTATCACAGAGACTACTACGGTCCACTATGGCTTATGCAACATTCAGATCAGCCGCTGATGTATATGTCTGAAGTTGATGTTACTAAAATAGACAGTGTTCACAAATTTTTAACGCATTCAGCCTGAGTAATAAACATGAACAACAAACCCAATCCCGTTAGAGAGATAGTCAGCGAATCTAACCTTACGCCTCACCTTTTAGAGGAAATTATAACTTGGAAGAAACTTCCCCCACCTTATAACAGCTTAAAACTTAATGCGTCTGCAATGACTTTGGCAGTTAAATCATGGCAAAAAAAGATATCTCAGGATGCCTCCAAGATTGCGAAGACAGCAATTGGCAGCATTGCTGATTTAGCAGATGGTTGTATTTATAGAAATTTGGACAATAAACGCTGGAGAATGGCCGCATCTTTGGTTGAAATATTCAGAAACCCTACCATTTCAAAAAATGCAGGCAGGCTGGATACTCATTACTTACAACAGGAGTTTTATAAACAACTTGAAGAAAACGGAAAGCTTTCGTTGGTCATTGCTTGGGGGCAGTCAAAACGTGATGCAGGGGGGCTTAAAACACTAGGACCATTGGCAGATATGTCGGAAGTATGCGCAGTCATTACGCTTGCGACTATAGTTCAATCTGCTGAAATTATTTGTCACCAGGATGTTCAATTGACAGTATTGACTGGAGGTTCGCGTTACTACGAGGCACTGTTCACATCTCCGATGATATGCCGATCCTACGATAACCAGCGGCAGAGAATGACCGATACTCTATGCGGTGAAGGGAAAGTAATACTTAAACAGTATTCTGAGGGTCACCCTCTATACCCTTCTCCAGCAATCATGGAGCTAGTGGAGGACGAAGAAGTCTCAGCAAAGTTTAATACTGTACTGCTTAATATTGACTGGACACATTTATTTTCCGAGTCAGGAAGAGGTAAAGATACAAGACCCCATGGCATTGTTACTCCCCCTTCCCTTTGCAAATGGCTCAAATCCAAAGGAAACCAAGACAGGCAGCACCTGATCCGAACAGCGATACTAGGCTTATTAAATCCGCGATCATTACCTGATGGGCTAGTAACCATTCCTGGAGATGAAAATATTGTTGATGAGACCCTTTCATTTATGCAACTTGTCACTTGGGAGTCAACCCGCAAGTACATAGCCCTTCAATATTTAAGCAAAGAAAGAGTAGCTCAGCAGAAAAACATACAACTTACGGTTCATGAAAAAAAAGACCTTAAGCATATCCCAGCAATCTTCACATTAGGAAGCCGAGCCGGCAACCTTCTTTCTCAACACGTGCTCACCGCAGTCAACCAAAATGGTTCAGCCAGTTTTTTAACTTTTGCAGAGCTTCAGAAATCAGTCGCTGTCCCCGTATATCTAGAGGATGAAATGAAAGGTACAGGGCTACTACTAGACTGGCTTGCTGGCACCAATCAACCCCTCTGCTTTGTAGATCCATTCGATTTGAATCCACAGCAGAGCATAGCTAGAGTATTCTTCAGATGAATAAAACGAATCCAAAATCAATCACAGTATCTTGCGATAACGAGAGCCTCGCTTCACTCAAAGAGAAACAATGGATATACGAGGATGCTCTGAATAAGTATGACCGTCTGAAAGCTCGCGGCCTATCCCTAGATATGTCGAGGGGAAAGCCGTCGCCTACACAGCTAGGGTTTTCTCAACCTATGCTGTCTTGGACATCGGCAAACGATTTTATCTCAATAGACGGAGTCGACTGCAGGAATTATGGAGGGCCGTCACTTGGTTTATCTGAAGCCCGGCAAATTTTCTCTTGGATACTTGGCACATCTACCGCAAACATAGCTGTTGCAGGAAATTCTAGCCTCGCACTGATGCATGACATAATTGCGTTTCTCATGTTGAAAGGTTCTCCAAATGGGAATAAGCCATGGGTAAAGTCCGGGCAAATTAGCTTTATCTGCCCTGTTCCAGGGTACGACCGCCACTTTTCCATTCTAGAGTCGTTCGGAATCACTATGCTGCCTGTGCCTATAATAGAAAACGGGCCAGATATGGATACTGTAGAGCAATTGGTATTTGAAGACCCTTCGGTTAAGGCCATGTGGTGCATGCCAAAATACAGCAATCCAACAGGCATCACGTACTCGGCGGAGACTATCCATCGTCTAGGTTCAATGAAAACAGCAGCTTTGGATTTTCACTTATTCTGGGATAATGCTTACGCCGTACATCATCTTTCAGATAAAAGCGTTTTTATTCCAGATATACTTGACGTCAGTGCTACTGCTGGGTATGAAAATAGAGCGTTCGTTTTTGCATCCACATCAAAAATTACGCTATCAGGATCCGGTCTTGCCGCCTTGGCGACATCAGACCAAAACCTAAGTTGGTGGCAGTCCCATTCTGACCTGAGGTCTATAGGGCCAGATAAACTTAATCAATTGCGACATGCCCGCTTTCTTAAAGTTAAGAGTAGTCTCGATCGGTTAATGGAGAGTCATCGATCTGTTTTAGCACCGAAATTTAATGCTGTAGTCAGTACCTTTCATCGCCTTTTGGGATCTCTTAACGAAGTAGAGTGGACTGAACCCTTGGGAGGGTACTTTATCAACCTCAAGGTACCAACGGGATGCGCTACCAGAACCGTACAGCTCGCTGCCGATGCAGGTATCGTTTTGACTGCTGCCGGGGCCTCATTCCCTTACAGAAAAGATTATAAAGACTGCAACATTCGGATAGCCCCCTCCTTTCCCACGCTTTCACAAATTAATGATGCGGCAGAAGGGATAGCTGTATGCGTTAGGCTAGCAATAGCAGAGAGCGAGTTAGAGTAGTTATGGAGGAATAGTCTCTAAAAAAGAAAAGTGTCTTAAGTGCGTACTATTTGACTTAAGTAGAACTTCTATTGGCACATTTCTTGAAGTTGAGATTGGATTTAACCTAGCACTAACTTATGCCAGATAGCAATCATTCCTGAGAAGAAAATAAAAGAATTGTTTAAATGTATTATATTGATGTCTATCGAAATAATCCGCGTGAGGGTTTTATCTCTATTCTTCAGCAATAATTATGTTATCTGACTTACGGGCTATGGTTTAAATATGAGAATTTTTACGAAAAACCAAATGTATGGAACAAGGCCTCTGGCCTGTATGTTGCAATAGATGCCATAGCACAATCTTATTTAGGGTGATTTATAATCACTCTGACATAGATTTAAGCATGACAAAAAGCTTTTGACTCTTGAGGTCTTATATAGATCCTGAGCGTTTGAACTGCTTCACGAATTAAAATTACACATATAACTTAGCACTAAAAAAGTAACTATCTATGTCCCATTAAAACATCTTTCACAAACTCTCCACATGATCAATAAAAAAATTAACCCATGTCAACAAAAGGTCATATTTATCATGATTAAAAAAATCTAGAAGATGAAATAAAGAAAGAATTTGGTTATCAGATGGAACGTGAGCTAAACCGCTTTGGCATAAGGTGTTATGCCTACTTTGTGAAATCTAAACGTGATAACGGAGCGCCCCTAGTAGTATCAAATTACCCTAATGAATGGGTGAATCAGTATTCCCGAGACAACCTCTATCGACACGACCCAGTCATCAATTTCGGGATGCAACGTGTGGCACCTTATGCTTGGTCTGAAGCTTTGAATGGCACGAATAATTCCGTATTTAATTTATCTCGGGAGTTCAATATTGAGTCGGGTTTCAGCTTTCCGCTGCATGATCCAAAAAGCCGTTTTGCAGCTTTAAGTATTTGTAACCGGGATCAAGACCCGGAATTCGCAAACAACGTGTCACGTTCAATGAACACGTTGATGATGTTATTCCTGAAATCGCATGAAGCCCTAGCCAAACTAATCCCATCTCCAAATCCTGTGCAAGAAGAAATTTCTTGCACAAATGATAGTAAAGTAATTTTTAAGCTTACTGAACGGGAGATCGATGTATTGAGCTGGGCAAGCCAGGGAAAAACGTACTCAGAAGTTTCCATTATTCTTGGCATAACAGTAAGGACAGTTAAGTTTCACATTGAAAACATTATCAATAAGTTGGACGTTAGCAATGCCAAGCATGCTATCTATAAAGCAAAACACTATGGCATCATTTAAATGAGCTAGTTATAAAAAAGCAATCTAGATAAACTAGCAGCAAGATGGGTATAAGTTTCTAGGCCAGCGAGACTCAATGGTTTTCGAAAGTGAGTCTAGGTTGTCAGAAGTCCGGTGATTTTCAACCCAGTTGTCCAAATGACTGCCCTTAAGCAGCCTGTTTATTACGTTCGATTTCGTGCACTTTTCCAGGGTTGAGCGATACCGGGCCGGTTATCTCCCAGTTTCGGGTGTTTCCCGACCAACGTTGTGGGTGCCGGCCCTTCGCGCTTTCATATACCGCTTTGCGGTACTCAAGGCGTTCTTGATCGACACCACGATGCCGATCAGCGGGCGTGACGTACTGAATGCCACTGTGCAGGTGCTGCTCGTTGTAAGCTCGCTCGAACCTCAGCATCCAGTCACGTACCGCGCTCAGCGATGCAAACCCCTGTGAGGGCCACGCTGGGCAATATTTGACGGTGCGGAACAATGCTTCCGAATAAGGGGTGTCATTGCTCACTCTCGGCCGGCTGTAAGACATCAACATCCCCAGCTCCGTCAGCTTGGCTTTAAGCGTTTAAGACGTCATCGGCGCACCGTTATCCGAATGCAACACCGGTGGCTGATGCCAGCAGCCTTCTCGCAATAAGGCGCGTTCAAGCAGCTGTTTAGCCAGCTCGCCCGCTTCCGTGTCATGAACTTCCCAGGCGATGATTTTGCGGCTGTAGATATCCATGATCAGGTAGAGATACCAGTGCTGGCCACGCACAACGGAAGAACAGTAGCTGATGTCCCAGCTCCAGACCTGGTTCGGCCCGGTTGCCGTAAAACTGGTGGGCTCGGGCACTGGGCGGCGTGGTTTCATTCGACCTCGATGGTGCTGCTGTTGGTGCTTTTTCAGTACCCGATAGAACGACGACTCGGAGGCCAGGTAGACGCCTTGATCCGCCAATAATGGCACGATCTGTGACGGCGGCAGGCTCTGATGCTCGGGGCGATTGCAGGCGTTTAAAATGGCCTGTTCTTCCTCGTGCGTTAGCTGATGCGGCTGACTGCCTCGCGCCGCATGGGGGCGCTGATCTTCAACCACAGCGCCACACTCAGATCGCCAGCGTTTCAGTGTGCGTTCGCTCACGTCGATAATCACGGCCGCTTTATAACGGGACGCGCCACCCGCCACCGCTTCGTCAAATAGCGCAATGAGCCTTGTACGTTC
Organism: Halomonas llamarensis; assembly: GCF_023555005.1. Taxonomy (GTDB): domain Bacteria; phylum Pseudomonadota; class Gammaproteobacteria; order Pseudomonadales; family Halomonadaceae; genus Vreelandella; species Vreelandella llamarensis. The sequence goes on from NZ_JAMJPJ010000009.1 coordinate 102,208, forward strand.
CTCAAGAGGCGTTAGTCGTCCTCGCCGCTGGGATCCTCGCCGTACAAGGCGTCGAGCTTTTTTGAGAGCACCAGTAACGACGTCGTTTCTGCCAACACCTTGTCTTTGCGCCGCACTTCCGCTTGGAGCTGCTTGATGGTCTTACGGTCTTCTTTACGCTGTTTTTGCGCCGTTTTTTCCTGGTCTTCTTGCCTGCCAGCCCCTTGGAGACAAGCGGCTTTCCACTGCTGGATTTGCTCGGGATAAAGGCCTTTTTCGCGGCAGTAAGCACCACGCTCTGTTTCCGACATCGTGGCGGTTTCGATGACCACGGCTAGCTTGGCATCGGGTGACCATTCGTTATCGCTTTGGGTGTAACCCGGCACAGGCACTCCTTTTTCTCGACACTTTTTTAACCAACCATACAGCGTTGCGTCAGAGATGCCTTCTTCTGTCGCGACCGATGCCACACTGCGATTGTGGGGTGGCAACAACGTAAGCGCGCCACTAACCACATCTTCTCAACCTGAGTTTTGCTGATCACACTGAGGCATTCTTTATCCAGGAGATCCTCATGGTCCAAGAACTCAATGCTATGCAGGCGTTTTGGCTCGGCCATCTTTATCACGCCTCTGTTCGAGAGATTCCCCTCAGCGAGTACGCGACGCAACAAAGACTCACTTTAGCCGATCTACTGCTCTGGGAAAAACGGTTGAATGTGCGCGGTTTGCCGGTGCCACCTCGTCATCGTCCTGCTCGGTTTGTGCAAGTGGCGGTGGCGCCGTGATTCGTCCAAGCACTGACCTGACCGTGTATCTGTGCCGTGAACCGGTGGACATGCGCAAGCAAATCGATGGCCTGGCGTTGTTGGTTCAGGAGGCAATGGAATTGAA